>NZ_WSZK01000015.1 GCF_009791395.1 Halomarina oriensis | reverse complement strand
TAGCCGTTCCGTTCACGAGGTAATGGCGAAAGGCAGACGTTGACTTCTTCAACGACACTGGCGGTATCGTTCATCGAGACGACGACGCGGACGATGGACGTTTTCTTCCACATGGAGGACGTCGGCGGTCCCGACCTCGAAGAGGGCCAGGAGGTCGAGTTCGACATCGAGCAGGCCGACAAGGGTCCACGCGCGACCAACGTCACCCGCCTGTAAGACACGTCGTCTCGAACGACGAACTACGATTCTCGGTATTTTTCGACGCTCAGCGACGCGTCCGCGGACCGTGTCGAGTCCGGCAGGTCCGTCGAGCGATGCTGCCGGCGTGATGCGTCCCGTCGGACCGTCCGATGGAGCGTCCGTCGCTCGGTCCCCCGCGGCCACGTCGTGACCGACGGGCGTCTGACTGAGATTGATAACGGTCGACGGTGAACGGACGGCCACGATGGCGGTCGGACCTCGCGATGCCTCGTCGCTCGACCAGCAGTTTCGCCCGACGGTTCGAGCGAGCGTACGCGACTCCTGGCGCGCGCTCGTTCGGTACCTCCAGGCGCTGTTGCTCGGGCTCTCGCCGGTCCACTACGAACCGGGGGACATGCGCCGCGAGTACCGCTGGACGCGTGCGGCACTCGTCGGTGCGGCGACGAGTCTCGGCGTCGCGCTGGCGGTCCGGTCGGTGCTGACCGGACTGTTCGTCGCCTGGTTCTCCCCGGAGCTATCGCTGGTGACGCTGTTCAACGTCGGGTTGACCATCGCCGCCGTCGGCGGGATGGCGGGCGTCGCGGCGGTGCGGACGGCGAACCTCACGCGGTTCCGCCGTCGAGAAGAGCGGTTGTGACTCCCGGGAGCGGTGTGGGACTACTCGCTGAGTCGGGCGTACTCGTCGTCGGTGAGGTCGAGCGACGAGGCAGCGACGTTCTCCTCGAGGTGCTCGACGCTCGACGTGCCGGGGATGGGGAGGACGACGTCGGAGTGACGCAGCAGCCACGCGAGCGCGACCTGCATCTGCGAGGCGTCGTGGGCGTCGGCGACGTCGGCGACGACCGACGCCTTCTCACCGAGGTCCCCTGCACCGAGCGGAAACCACGGGACGAAGCCGACGCCGTACTCCTCGCAGGCCTCGAGGACGTCGTCCGCCTCCCGGTCGCCGATCGAGAAGCGGTTCTGGACGGTCGCCACCTCGACGTGGTCGCGGGCGGTCTCCAACTGCTCGACCGAGACGTTCGAGAGGCCGACGTGGCGGACCATCCCCTCGTCTTTCAGTTCGGCGAACGTCGTCACGGACTCCTCGAAGTCGGTGTCGGGGTCCGGGCGGTGGAACTGATAGAGGTCGATGGTGTCGGTCCGGAGTCGGTCGAGCGAGCAGAGTAGCTGGTTGCGGATGAAGTCGGGGTCGCCGTGGGGCAGCCAGTCGCCCTCGCGGTTCCGGAGCAGGCCGGCCTTGGTGGCGACGACGGTCTCGGCGGGTTCGAGCGTCTCGCCGATGAGGCGTTCGCTGACGCCGGGGCCGTAGGAGTCGGCGGTGTCGATGAAGTCGACGCCGAGTTCGACCGCCCGTTCGAGGACGGCCCGCGCGTTCTCCTCGCTGTCGGGCGGGCCGACGATGTCCTCGCCACAGAGGCGCATCGCGCCGAAGCCGAGTCGGTTGACGGTCAGTTCGCCACCGATGTCGAACGTGCCGCTCTGGTTTTCGCTCATCGACGGAGGTGCGGCCCGACGACCCAAAGCCGTTGGCGCAGTGGCAACGTCCACCGCCACTCCCGACCGCCCCGTCGCACGTCGAGAGTGTCGCACCACTGGGACACTGGAGACAGCCTTTTGCTTCCGCGTGAGTCATTGACTACCATGACCGAACTGGCCGCGTTCGTCCTCACACTCGTGACGCTCGGCGCTCTCACTGGCGTCGGAGCCGTCGGTATCGTCCTGATGGAACGCGTGCTGGGCGTGGAGTCGACTCCGGACTCGCTCGTCTCCACGGAACCGGAACCCGAGCCGACGGGCCCCCCGAGAGGCGCTGTCTAGACAGCCCGTCCCTAAGGGATATTATCACCAGGGAGGGTCGTGGCAGCGTATTACGAGACTAGTGCGCGAGTTTATACGTCCGTAGTAACCGTCTACGGATATGTCCACGACGCTCCAGCACCGACGGCGCACTCCAGCGGAAACCGACGGCGACGCGCTCGCGCGCGACGCCACGACGTGCCCCGACTGCGCGGAGTCGCTCGTCGAGGGGCAGGGTCTCGTCACCTGCACTGACTGTCGGTGGGTCGGCAGCTACCGGTAGAACCCGTCGGTCGCGGCGGGTCGGTCCCGTCCGCCCGACCCCGTCAGCCTCGTCCACCCGCCAGTTTTCGCGCTGCGGGCAGCCCTCGTAACCTGAGCATCGCCGCCGTCCCCACCACCGGTCCGACGACGAGCGGTGCGAACGCCCACCGCCACCCCACCGCCTCGGCGAGCAGCGGCGTCACCTGAATCGACACCGTCGTCACGAGGAACCCCACCGCCGTCTGGAGCGTCAGTGCGGTCCCGACGTACTCCGCCTCCGCGAGTTCGGTGAGTGCCGCCGAGAACTGCGCGGAGTCCGCCACGATGGTCGCCCCCCAGACGACGAGAAACGGGACGAGGGCGACCAGCGGCGCGTCGAACAGCACGCCCGCTCCGAGACACGCCGCCCCCGAGACGACCATGCTCGCGCTCGTCACCGTCGTCCGGCCGACGTCGTCGGCGACGCTCCCCGCGACCACCGCACCCACCGCCCCCACCCCGATGGTGAGGAAGGCGAGTCCCGAGGCGAGTCGCGGCGACCCGACCGCCGCGCTCGCCGCGAGGTAGGCCGGAATCCACGTCCAGACGGCGTAGAGCTCCCACATGTGCCCGAAGTAGCCGAGGTTCGCCAGCAGCGACGGGCGGTCGCTCAGCAGGCGACGGACCGCCCGCGGGTCGAACGGCGCGGTCGGTGCCTGGTAGGGACCCTGTTCGACACGAAGCGCGAGCAGGCCACCGACGACGGCGAGACCGGCCGCACCGAGGAGGACGGCTTGCGGACGACCCACCCCACCGACCGCACGCAGGAGATGTGGGAGGGCAGAGCCGACCGTGAGCGCGCCGACGAGCGTCCCGATGGCGAGGCCGCGTCGCGCCCGGAACCACCCCGCGACGAGTTTCATCCCCGGCGGGTAGACCCCGGCGAGTGCGACGCCGGTCAGGAACCGGAGGGCGATGGCCGGGAGCGCACCGTCGACGACCAGTGCGATGGCGAGCGTGGCGGCCGCGCCGACCCACGCCGAGACGGCGACCAGTACGCGCGGTTGGAGGGTATCCGACAGCGTGAGCGCCGCGCTGAGCAGTGCCCCGACGACGAACCCGACCTGCACGGCGTTGGTGAGCCACGCCCGTTCGACCGCCGAGAGGTCCCACGCGGCGACGAGGTCCGGCGCGACGGCCGACGCGCTGAACCACAGCGACATGACGAACAGTTCGGCGACGGCGAGCAGGGCGAGCGCCCGCCACTTCGGGTCGAGAGTCACACCGACCACTCGGTCACCGAAGGGAAAAACACACGCTCGGTCCGGCGGCCACGACAGACGGCGAGCGTCGGCGGTGCGACAGACGGCGAGTCGACTACTCCCAGAGGATTTCGGTGCCGCCTTCGTGGCCGTGAATCTCCTGGACCTCGCGGATGTTGTCGTAGATGTTCAGGCTCGCCACGTCGGTGGTCCACGCGATGACACACTTCCCGTTCGGTGGCGGGAACTGGACGCCGTAGGCGACGACGCCGGTGCCGGAGACGCCGGTGGCGTCCTCGCTGCGATACAGTGCGAACTTCCGGAAGCGTGGGTTCTGCGAGAACGGGTCGGGCATGCCGTCGATTGTCGGCAGAGGGTTACTCGGTTTCGCTTCTCACTCCGCGCTGCCGGTCGGCGTCGGGAGCGCACGCGACTCGCGTGGCGGGACGAGGAAGTTCCCGCGGTTGCGGACGAAGATGTACTCCAGGATGCCGTTGTTGACGCGCTGGCGGACCGCGGGTGTCGCCTGCGTCGCGTCCTCGCCGTTCATCGCGGTGCGAACCTCCTCGAACGCCGAGATGCCTCGCTGGAGCGACGGGAAGTGGAGGCTCGCCACGTCGTCGTCCGTGGACTCGAAGTGCCGCCGCAGCAGACGGACGTTCCCCTCCGAGTCGCGGTTGGCACGTGCGGCCTTCTGTGCGTGGCCGACCCGCCCGAACTCCTCCGCGTCCTCGACGACCGAATCGAGAAACCGGTCGATACCGCTGTCGTCGCCGAGACTCTCCCCGACGCCTTCGACGAGGCCCTGCTCGGTGTGCTGTGGGCTGAACATCTCCGTCACCCGCTGGTCGAAGTCCTGCTCGCCGTACCAGTCGTCGAGGCGCTGGCGGATGTTGGCGACGTGTTTCGTCGTCCCGTCGGCGAACGGCCCCTCCGGGATAGCGACGTAGTCTTCCGTCGCCTGGTTCTGCTGGAAGCCGGCGGCGAACCCCATGAACAGCGGCGACTCCTCGGGGATGGGGTTGTCCTCTGGGACGCCGTTGAGGTCGGTCTCCTCGGCCTTCTGTCGGGGCAGGCCGGGACCGACGAACCCCGTGCGGCGGTCGTCGAGGTCGAGCACGTCGGTGAGCGCCGTCTCCACCTCGACGCCGTTCGCGGTGTCGACCTCGCCGCGGAGCGCCTGCTCGGCTTCGAGCAGCGCGTCCGCCCGGTCGCTGGCGAGGTGGAGGAGGGCGTCCTGCGTGTCGAGTGTCGGTTGCTCGAACGCCGAGAGGCGGCGGGGTGCAGGCAGGTCGACGCTCTCGGGGAGGGACTCGTCGAACCGCTCGAAGTACGCCGGCGAGTACGCGATGGAGTACAGCAGGCCCTCGTGGGAGCGTTCGTACGCTCGGTCGAGCGTCGAGACGGCGCTCTCGACGCTCTCACGAGCGTCGGCGTCGGGCGGACCGTCACCGGGGAGGGTCAGATACCACAGCGTCTGGTGAGTCGGCAGGAGGTCGTTGCCGTGGTCGTCGTGGCGGATGCGGTCGTTCCACGCGAACTGGCGGGCGGGGAGCGAGGCGGGGTCGGTGCCGGTGGGGACCGGTTCCGCGTCCGCCCCGCCCGCGAGGTCGAGACACGCCGACAGCGCGCTCGCGCCACCGACTGCGACGGCAGCCTTGAGGAACTCGCGGCGCGGGAGGCCCTCGTCGGACATCAGCGAACCACCTCGGGCGACGGGGGGCGGCGAGGACGGACCATGTCACCGATAGCCGACCGCCGAGAAAGGTCCTTTCGGTATCACGGACGAGTTCGAGTACCGAACCAGACCAGCGATGCGAGGACTGCGGCGACGAGGGCGACGACCACGCCGAATCCTGGACCGGTGCCCGTCGATGCGTCCGTGTCGGGCGTCGAGTCGTCGGTGCCGACCGTCGCCGTGTCGGTCGGACCGGGCGAGGCGTCACCGGTCGTCTCCGCGGGCGTGTTCACCTCCGGGTCGCCCGGCGTGACCACCCCCGCTCCATCGCCCGTCTCGTTCCGTCCGCTCCCGCCGAACGACACCGGGAGCGTCGTCTCGACCGGAGCGTCACCCGCACGGACGAGTCGGTCGGCGTCGTCGAACGTCCCGTCACCGTCGTCGAGGTACACCTGTGCACGGACGCTGAACCCGCCGCTCTGCTCGGCGTAGTACGACTCGTCCAGCCCTACGGTGAGGGCCTCGTGAGTTCCGGCGTCGACTGCCTGCGTGCCGACGACGCGGTCGGTCTCGTCGTCACGAACCACGAGGAACCCGTCGTCGGGGATCGTCACGCGACCGACCGAGAGGTCGGGGCCGCTCGTCGTCTGACCGTAGAAGCCCCGTCCGGTGACGAGCGCCGCGTCGCCCTTCCCGACGGTCACGCGCTCGGCGACCGGTCGGTCGAACAGGGTGAACACCGGATCGTCGGCGTCGTACTGCCCGTCGCCGTCGTCGGCGTGGAGTGCGACCCACACCGAGCGGTTCTCCCCCCAGTCGGCCCACACATCGTCGTCGATGGCCACCTCGACGTTCCGCTGGAGGCCGCCGGGGGTGAGCGGACGCGACCCGAGCGCCTCCCCCATCTCGCCGTCGTCGTTCGCGTGGACGACGAGGTGGGCACGCTGGGAGACGAACACCGTCTCGACGGTGACGGTACCGTCGCTCGTCACCTGGCTGGTGGTGGTGAGGTGGTTCGAGTGGGCGCTGACCGGGAGGGGGACCGTCGCGGCGACGACGAGACAGACCACCGCGAGGACGAACGGGCGACGCATTGGAGGGGCTACGAGTGCGGGCCGAAAAGGGTTAGCGGCGGGCCGGCCGGCAGTGAGTCGGGGAGCGTCGGGGCGCTCAGTCGTCCGCGGGTGTACGGCCCGAGAGCGCGTCGGGCGGCCCGCCAGCCAGTCGACTCCGGTCGTGGTCTGCCCAGAAGTCGTGGGCCGGCCCCACGGCGACGATTCGCTTGGGGTTGACGTCGGTGTGGGTCGTGTAGTAGTGCTCGTTGATGTGGTCCATGTGGACCGTCTCGGCGACGCCCGGCAACTGGTACAGTTCGCACAGGTAGTTCCAGACGTTGGGGTACTCCGCGACCTTCCGGCGGTTGCACTTGAAGTGCGTGTGGTAGACGTCGTCGAAGCGGACGAGCGTCGTGAACATCGCCACGTCGGCCTCGGTGAGTACGTCGCCCACGAGATACCGCTGCTCGCCCAGCACCGCCTCCCAGCGGTCGAGCGCGTCGAACAGGTCGCCGACCGCACGCTCGTAGGCCTCCTGGGTCTCGGCGAACCCGGCGCGGTAGACGCCGTTGTTGATGGGGTCGTATATCTCCTCGATGGCGCGGTCGACGTCCTCGCGGTGGCCCTCGGGGTAGAGGTCGACGTCGCGCGTCGCCAGGTCGTCGAACGCCACGTCGAGCATCCGCATCACCTCCTCGGACTCGTTGTTGACGATGGTGTCCTGCTTCTTGTCCCACAGCACCGGCACCGAGACGCGCCCGGTGTAGTTCTCGTCGGCCGCGACGTACGCCTCGCGCAGGTAGTCGAAGCCGTTGACCGTGTCCTCGGTACAGCCCTCCTTCTCGGGGGTGAACTGCCAGCCGTCGTCGTCGCGGTACGGGTCGACGACGTCCACGCTGACGGCGTCCTCCAGTCCCTTCAGCGCCCGCGTGACGAGCGTTCGGTGCGCCCACGGACACGCGTACGAGACGTAGAGGTGGTAGCGCCCGGATTCGACGGGGAACTCGGCGTCGGGGTCCGGGTCTTCGCCGTCGCGTACCCGCTCGCCGCCGACCCAGTTCCTGAAGCTGGTTTCGTCGCGGTCGAACTCGCCGTCGTCGTCGGCCAGTTCGTACGCGTCGGTGCGCCACTCGCCGTCGACGAACATGTTGACCATCGGTAGACCGCAATACACACCACAGATTCATAAGCACCCTACGGACACGAGTGTTACCGAACGACCAGTTCTCACAGCCACGCCAGCTATCCGAGCCCTCAATACAGTCTACGCTCGAATCGAACGCCGCTCGTGGCGTCTCTCGCCTTCAGCCCTTCTCGTAGAGCGACGCGTAGCCAAGAGGTTTTCTTCGCCTACTTCGTTGCTTAACTATGGAGCCAGTAAACGTCGCCATCATCCTCCTCAACATTGCGATAGCGGTCGTGCTGTTCAAGGATGCGACCCGCCACGACCGGTTCGCCCCCCTTTGGGGTGTCGTCGGGCTTGTTTTCGGTTTCTTCGGCGCACTGTTCTACTTCTCGTACGACGTTGTCTTGTCGTAGGGGTTCTGCTGCGACCCTTCGTTCACTGCTTGCTTAGCACCGAGAATTTAGATGTGCTGCACAGACCCAACTACCTCGTCCGGCCAATAGCGACCTGAGAAGATGCAGTGATTGGTTCCCAACCAAGTACGGGCACGAGCGCACTGTGCCGCGAGCGAACGCAGTGAGCGAGCGGGCCAAGGAGCCCCCGAAGGGGGCGACGCCGGCTTTTAGTCCCATTGCGAGACGCGGAGCGTCTCGCAGGCTCCCAGGAGCTTCGCTCGCTGGGAGAGGTTTTGCCAGCGAGCCGGCTGGTAACCGACGAGCGAAGCGAGTCGTGTTACCAGCCCGCGAGCGCAGCAAAAAGTGGGTTCGAAGGCTTTAACCACGAACTGCGCCTCGCGTTACGTAATATGGCCGATAAACCCGCCTCGATGTACCGGGACATCGACAAGCCGCCGTACACCCGGCGCGAGTACATCACGGGGATTCCCGGCTCGAAGATCGCCCAGCACAAGATGGGCGACATCGAGGCCGACCCCGACGACTACCCGGTCCAGATCAGTCTCGTCGTCGAAGAGTCCGTCCAGCTCCGTCACGGCTCGCTGGAGGCCTCGCGCCTCTCGGCGAACCGCCACCTCATCAAGGAGCTGGGCGAGAAGAACTACAAGATGATCCTCCGGAAGTTCCCCCACCAGGTGCTCCGGGAGAACAAGCAGGCGACCGGTGCGGGTGCGGACCGTGTCTCCGACGGGATGCGCCTCTCGTTCGGGAAGATCGTCGGCACCGCCGCCCGCGTCTACGAGGGTGAACAGCTGTTCACCGCGTGGTGTACGCCCGAACAGGCTCCAGTCGTCAAGGACGCCTTCCGCCGTGCGTACAACAAGATCACGCCGCCGTGTCGCATCAAGGTCGAACGCGGCGAAGAACTGCTGGTTTCGTAGACCCAGCGGTTCTTCGCTCCGTCCCGACGGACGCGGCGAGGAGCTTCTCGTCTCGTAGCGACCGAAACCTATCTTTTTGCGTTCTCCCACCCCGGATAGCGTATGCTCCGGCTGGCGATGACGACCGACGCCGAGACGTTCGAGCGCGTGGCCGACCCGCTGGCCGAGCGCGGTATCGAGGTGGGGTACGTCCCGACCGACGAGCGGACGTTCGCGCTCGGCGGCGAGGAGTCGACCGACCTCGGCGAGTTCGACGTCGGACTGGTCTACCCCTCCCGACTCGCGGAGGGTGGCGTCGTCGACGCCCTGCTCGACGTGCCGTGGGTCAACGACCGGGAGGCGATGCTGCGCTCGCGGCACAAAGGTGAGGCGCTGGCCCGCCTGTCGCGGGCGGGCGTGCCGGTCCCCGAGAGCGTCGTCGTCTCGAACCCCGTGGACGACGACCACCTGCGAGACACGTTCGAGCGGTTCGACCGGCCGGTGGTCGTCAAGCCGAACTCCACCACCCGAGGAACGGGTATCACGAAGGTCCACGACGCGGACTCGTTTCTCGGCGTCACCGACTACCTCTCGCTGGTCCACGACTACCGCGCGACCGGCGACAAGTCGTTCCTCGTCCAGGAGTTCCTCCCCGAGGCGCGTGACTACCGGGCGATGGTGGTCGACGGCGACTGCGTCGGGGGCGTCGAGCGTCGTCTCTCGGAGGACGCGCGAGCGGCCGGCCAGTGGAAGCACAACGTCCACCGTGGGGCGGTCGCAGAGGGGGTCTCGTTGCCGAGGGAGTTGCGAACCGTCGCCGAGGACGCGGCGGCGGCACTCGGCGTCGACTACCTCGGCGTCGACCTGCTCGTGACCGACGACCGGGTCGTCGTCGGCGAGACGAACGCCCGGCCGACCGTCGACGACGAGACGAAGTACGACCCCGGCTTCTACGACGACTTCGCGGCGCTGATTCGCTCGCAGGTCGAGTGAGCGAGCCAAGAGAGAGCGAACCGACGGTGACACCGCGCCCGTCCGCTTCAGCCCTCGAAGACGGCGACGGAGAGCAACAGCAGGCCGACCGTCACGCCGATAGCCGCGAGATACCAGCCGAGGACGCCGCCGAGAAGGCCGACGGCGAGCGCCGCCCCGACGACGTGCGCGAGGCCCATCGCACCTGCGACGAGCGTCACGGTCCGGTTCGACGACCGGGACGCGTCGTCGGTCGTCCTCGACCGCCCCGTCGTCGCGGCGTGTTCGAGCACCGCCGTCACGGCGGGGGCGTCGGTTGCCGGAACCAGCACGCGCTGGAGTTTCGTGAGACGCCCCGGTCGTCGCGGGTAGTGCAGTCGGAACAGCACCAGCGGCCCGAGTCGGTGGCGGGCGTGTCCCGAGAGTCCGGCGAACGACCGCTCGCCGCCGGCGTGGAGGGTGTACGTCCGGCGCTCCGGGTCGAGGCGGCCCGCAGTCGAGACGACGCCGACGACGAGTGCGGCGACGACACCGACGGCGACGAGAGCGAGTACCGCCGGGAGCCACAGCCACGCCGCCGTGACGACGACCAGTGCGCCGAGGACGGCGACGGCGAGACGACGCCGCGAGAACGGCCGCGGGCCGACCCCGTCGGAGACGGCGAGGACTCCCGTCGAGGCGATTCGCTCCCGTTCGGTCCGCGAAATCAGGAGGACGCCCATTGGCGAGAGCGCCACGCGGACGAGACCGAACGCGAGCGAGACCAGGACGACGGCCACGCCGTCGGTGTCTGGGACACCGTCGACGAACAGGCTCGCGAGGCCGACGAGCGCCGCCAGCACGGCCACGACGAGCGCCGTCGCGGTACTCACCAGCGCCGTTCGGACCGCGGCGACACCGCGAAGCCAGCGGACCGTGGTCGGGTCGTAGCGCCACTCGACAGGGGCGGGGTCGACCGGCCCGGACGGGTGACGGGGGATGTCGGAGGACCCCGAACGGTCGGACGAACCGTCGGATGGAGGGGACACGAGACCGTATCCGGGCGGGGAGAGTAAAAGTCCGGACGTCAGCGCCACCACTCGCTGCGGCGTTCGTCGTAGGACGCCGACGCGCGGAGCGGGTCGGGGTACTCCTCGTCTTCGAGACCCAAGCCGAGACCCAGCCAGCGGCCGACGTGCCACGCGACGGCGTCGGTGTCGAGCGAGGCGAGCGTGATCTGGAGCTTCGAGTACGACTCCAGTGCGCCGTCGCCGTCGGGGTCGAACCCGCCGACGCGCCCACAGGACCCCGGCGTCGCGCCACAGGGCGACTCCTCGGTGAACCGAATCACCACGTCTGCACGCTCGGCGTCGGCCGCCCGGACGAACGAGACGTTCTCGGGGACCGTACCCTCGGCCCCGTCGGCGAAGTACTCCAACGCGGCCGTCACCTGCCGTTCGGTGGCCTCGCGGTCCTCGACGCCGCCGTAGTCGACGAACACCGAGAGCGTCGAGTCGTTCCACGCGAGCGCCCGGTCGCTGGCGTCGGTCCGGGGCAGCGTCGTGAGCACCGTCGTCGCCGACATCACGGCGCTCGGTGCGTCGTCGTGACCGAGACCCAGCGTGTGCCCGAGTTCGTGTTCGAGGACGAGTCGCGTCGAGTCGTCGTCGTAGCCCGTCTGGATGCGGACGAGCGCGGGGCGCTGGACCGGCCCGTCGGTGACGTAGGGGGCACAGCCGGCGACGTGCTGTTCGCGGCCGCAGTTCCGGATGTCCGATACGAAGCGAACGACCACGTCCGCGTCCGTCGTGTCGCTCCCGTCCAGCAGTTCGTAGTCGATGGGGTAGCCGGCGTAGCGCTCGGCGTTGGCCTCCCAGTACGCCAGCGCCTCGCGGACGACGGGTCGGACGTCACGGTCCGCGGAGACGTTCCGTGCGTCGATAGCGACGGTCAGCGTCCCCTCGCCGTAGGGGTTCTCGCGTGATTCGACGGCCGGTTCTCGGGTCCCGTCCGTCGTCGTGGCGCTCGGCGTCACGGTGGTCGCGTCCGGTCGGGGAGTCGACGGCGTCGAGTCGCCGGTCGGTTCCGACGACGACGGTGTCGACGTCCGGTCGCGACCCGTCTCCGGTGTCGAAGGGCGATCACTCACCGTGCCGGTGTCGACGTCCGTCTCGCCGACGCCCGGGAGCGTGACAGGGGCAGAACAGCCCGCGAGCACGACACAGCAGAGGAGGGCGAGCGCGGTGACCCGTCTCGTCATCTACACACTGTACCACGGCGAGCGGAATGACCCTTGTGGGTGTGCTGTCGACGGGTCGAGGACGGATTCGGTGGCGACAGCAGGTGAGACAGACACCGGAAGCCAGCTAACCCACCGTGAGCGAGTGTAACGAGCGAGCGGGCCGAGGAGTCCCCGAAGGGGACGACGCGGGCTTTTGGTCCAGCTTTTACCAGTGAGCGGCGCAGCCGCTCACGCAGTAAAAGGTGGTGGGCTGCGAGCCGTAAGCCCCCTTCTGTTCGAACCGGCATTCGGCTGAGCGCCCGCGACAGGCCGACCGTATCGGTCGTCTGCCGGGCTACCTCGACGTCGCGGGCTTGCACCGGCGAGGGTTCGCCGTTCCATCCGTTCTCTTCCGTCGCGTGCGAAGTCGCACGACGGCCCTCGGTGGGTTCACTCGGTCATCTCACGAATCACTTCGCGCACCTCATCGGTCCGGAAGAGGGGTCTCGTTTCTGTTCCATAGCCGACGGTCTCCCGTCCCGGGCTTGTGCCCGGTCGCCTGCCCGGCCGGTGGGGGGACTTTCCTCGTTTGCGTCGCGTGCCCGCTGGCACGGACGCCACGGTGGCCGGTCACTCGCTGCCCGAGCGTCCCTAGCCGGTAGCGCGGCCTAAATCGTTCGGTTACTCGGCTTCGTCGAAGCCGACGCGCTCGGCGTCCGTCGCGGCCCGCTCCGCCGCCGCGTCGACGTCGAACTCCGCGACCACCTCGCCGTCCCGGACGAGCGGTTCGAGGAGCGACTCGGCGGCCTCGGGTGGCGTCTCGTCGTCCGGAACCACGAGGTGCTCGCCGTCGGCGGTCCGGTAGACGGCCTTCCGACCGGGCAGTTTGCCGCGTTTGGCACCCGCCTCGCCCTCGACGTCGACGATGTCCAGTGCGAAGTCGACGGGGTCGGCGTTCGAGACGAACCCGCCGACGCCGAAGCCGTCGACCACGTCACGCAACTCGCGGAGTTCGGCGGGGCCGAGGCCACCCGAGCAGAACACCTCGACATCCTCGTAGCCCGCCGCGTCGAGTTTCCAGCGCACTTCGCGGACGATGTGGCGGAAGTCCCCCCGTCGGGAGCCGGTCGTGTCGAGGCGGACGCCGTCCAGGTCGATGGTCTCGGCGGCACGAAGCGTCTCGTCGGTCTCGTCGGTGTAGGTGTCACAGAGCGCGATTCGGGGCGTCCCCTCGGGCGCGGCGGCGTCGAACGCCTCCCACGCCGCCTCCTGTTCGCCCGGACCGAAGCAGATGACCAGCGCGTGGGGCATCGTCCCCGACGCCTCCCGACCCAGGAGTTCACCGGCGGCGACGTGCGAGAAGCCGTCGAAGCCGCCGACCAGCGCCGAGCGCTCGACCATCGCGGCGATAGAGGGGTGGACGTGTCGGGCACCGAACGAGAGCAGCGAAGCGTCGGGGGCCGCACGGCGGGCTTTCAGCGCGTTCGTGGCGACACCGGAGGCGTGAGAGAGGAATCCGAGGAGGGCGGTCTCGAACCGGGCGAACTCGGTGTAGGTGCCCTCGATACGCATCACGGGGCCGCCGTCGAACAGCGTCCCTTCGGGGAGCGCGTCGACGGCGACGGCGAGTCCCGAGAGGAGTTCGGCGGCGTCCTCCACGCCGGCGAACACCTCGAAACCGCCGTCGGGGAACTGGTCGGCCGTCACTTCGGCGACGACGTGGGGGTCGCGGCCCGCGTGGTCGAGGGCGGCGACCGTCCGGTCGAAGTAGGCGTCGGTCGCGTCCCCCGACCGGATGGCCTCGGGAGAGACGATGTCGAACATGGATGACGAGCGGTACGCGCCATGGAGCAATCAAACGGGTGGGTTCGTCCCCACGACGGGGTGCCGTGCGACCGCGAAGGACGGGGCGACCGAGGCGTCGGCGTCACCACCCACGCCTCGGCCGAGTGACTCGAACGGCTCCCGAGGTCTCGGGAGCCGTCGGCAGACCCGCCACCGCACGAGCGCACCCGACCGCCGGACGTGTCTTTCCAGTTGAAAGACAGGGGTTCGTGAGCGCGTCAGACGTCCGGCAGACACGTCCTCGAAATCGTATCAATAGACTCCCGAGAGGCCGAACACCAGGACGAGTCGACAGTTCACACGACGACCGCCGGTGCGGACTCGCTCGTGACGAGTCGACCGTCGACGAAGGAAACGTGTGCGCTCAGTTGTGGGAGTAGACCGCGTCCAACTCCTCGCGCGTCGGCGCGTTGACGACGGTGACCGTGTCGCCGTCCACCGTCACCCGGAAGGCGTCGGCGTACGGCCCCGTGGGAATCACGAACACGTCGCCGCCCTCGCTGGTCGCGTTCTTCGAGCGGAGCAGTTCGCGGTAAGCGTCGGCGAACTCGCGGGCCTCGCTCGGCGAGTCCCACGTCAGTCGCCAGACGTAGCCCGCCCCGCCCGTCTCGGCGTTGGTGTAGGGGACGAGGCGGTCACCGGCCCACCCCGTCGACGCCGGGTGGGAGTAGTTGTAGCGCTCGTGGTCCTCCAGCAAGTCGTTGGTCTGGAACATCGTGTAGACGGCCACCTCGCCCAGCCGGTCGGTCTGCCGGTCACGCTCGATACGCTCCCACGCCGCGGCCGAGCGGTCCTCGACGGTCACCTCCGCGACCGGTTCGTCGGGGTAGCGCTCGGGGTGGATGGTCTGTTCGGTGCTCTCGGGGAACCGCTCGTAGGCGTCGTTCACCGCCTCCCAGCCCCCTCGGTCGTGGATGGTGCGGACGAACCGCGGCCCCTCGACGTACGGCTGGATGATGGCTCCGTAGATGGCGCGGTTGAACGACCCCGGCGACTCGGGGCGCTCGGGGACGGCGAGACAGTCCCACTCAGTGCCACAGCGCTGTTCGTACAGCGTCTCGACGTAGTTGGCGTCGCCCTCGACGAGACCCTCGCGGGCGCGTGAGCCGTCGAACGTCGTCCGTCGTGGGCCGAACCCGAGATGCTGGTCCTGCAGGGCGTGGAGGAGTTCGTGAGCGAGCGTCCGGGAGTCGAGTTGCGGCGTCTCGCTGTCGCTGACGATGACGATGCGGTCGTTCGAGTAGAACCCGATGACCGAACTGCCGTACACCTGCTCGAAGGAGGCGGTGGCGTCGGCGTCCTCGCCGACGCCGAACAGCGCCTCCCAGCGGGCGTTGACGAACGCGCGTTCGGCCGGGGCGGGCGTCGACGAGCCACCGGAGCGGTACTCCTCGCGGCTGATGAGTTCGACCTCGACTGTCCGTTCGAACTCCAGGCCGCGAAGCTCCTCGACGCGAGCCATCGTCCGGCCGAGGACCGCCTCGCGTTCGCTCTCGTTGAGGCCGTCGTCGGTCGTCACCGACAGCGACGCGTCGGCGGTGTAGCCCGCCTCGTAGCCCAGTCGGTCGTTCGGGTCCTCGGGTGCGCCCGGCCCGATGGCCGGGAGCGAACAGCCCGCGAGGACAACGAGCACCGCACAGCAGGCCGGCAGTACGCGCATCGACTACTCGCGCCGCGCGAGGAGGGCGACGGCGAGCAGTGCGACGAGTGCGACGACGACACCGAACCCGGGCCCGGTCTCGGCGGTCGTCCCGTCGTCGCCAGTCGCCGGAACCGAGTCGTTCGACGTGCCGCCGGTCGCGGTGTCGCCCGTCGAACCACCCTCGGTGGCGGTCGTCCCGCCGTTCGTGCCGGCGGTGGTCGTTCCGTTCTGCCCGCTCTGGACCTCCTGAACCTCGACGCTGCCGTCGACGCCCGAGAGGTCCTCGACCGTCGGGGCGTTGACGATGGTCGTCGTGTTCCCCTCGACGGTGACGTGGAACGCGTCGGCGAACTCGCCCTGTTCGACGACGTAGGTGTCCTGACCGACCTGCGTCGCGCCGTGGAAGCCGAGCAGTCGTTCGTAGCCGCTCCGGAACTCCTGGGCCTCCTCGGGGGAGTCCCAGTGCATCTTCCAGACGTAGCCCGTCTCGTTCGTCCCGGCGTCGTCGGCGACGTACGGCAGCAGTTTGTCACCGTCCCAGCCGTTCGACCACGACTGATTGTAGTTGATGGGGTCGAACGAGTCGACCTGGTTCGTCTCGTTGAGGTTGAGGAACTCCTGGGGTGCGAGCAGGCCGCCCTGCCCCTCTGAAGCGTACGTCGGGTAGATGAACATCGAGGCGATACCTCCCTCACCGAACTCGGCGTAGTCCACACCGCCCTCCAGTTCGAGGACGTTCCAGCGGTCGTCCGAGCGGTCCTCGATGGTCACCTCGGTGGGCGCGTCCTCGCCGTACAGTTCGGGGTGGATGGTCTGTTCGGTCGACGCGGGCGGGTTCTCGTAGATGGCGTTGACCGCCTCCCAGCCCTGCTGTTCGTGGATGGTGCGGACGAACGCCGGGCCGTCGCTGTACGGCTGGTAGACGACGAGGTAGAGCCCGAGGTTCAGGCTGCTCTGGCCGGTGGCCTGGTCGCCCGACCCGGACGCGGGACTGTCGGCCAGACAGTCGCCCCAGGCGTTCGGGTCGTCGTCGGGCAGTTCACAGCGCTGCTGGTAGAGGTAGTCCACGTAGTTGCCGTCGCCCTCGACGATGCCGTCGATGGCGTTGTGCTTCTCGCGGGTGGACTGGTTGTACGACCCGATGTCGAACTGCTGGTCCTGGAGGGCGTGGAACAGCTCCTGGGAGAGCGTTATCTCGTCGAGTTGTGGCGACTCGGCGTTCTCCGAGACGACGACGATGCGCTCGGCGGCGGGACTGTAGTAGCCGCCGACGGACGCCCCCTGGTTGGACTGCTGGACGCCGACGGCGTCGGTCGACTCACCGACCATGAACGTCGCCTCGTACTTCACGTTCTGGTGGAGGCGCTGGTCGGCCGAGACGTTGCTCGACCCCTGGCTGAGTTCCTGCTGGAGCTGTTCACGGGTGTATATCTCGACCGGGACCGTCCGTTCGAACTCCAGGCCCCGGACCTCCTCGACGCGGGCCATCGACCGGGCGACCACCTTGTCGAGTTCCTCGTCGTTCAGGCCGTCGCTGGGGTCCACGTCGATGCTCTCGTTGTACCAGTAGCCGTTCTCCCAGCCGAGGACGTCGGTCTCGGGGTCGGCCGGAGCTCCCTCTTGTGCCGATTCGAGCGTCGAGTCGGTCGAAGCGTCCAGTACGGGGACCGACCCGGGGACGGCGGCCGCGACGGGTGCCGACAGCGTCAGCACCGCGAGGACCACCGCGAGTAGTACAGGGCGTCGCATACCACCCGTACACGGGCACTGACAATGAAACCCATGTTGTCGTCGTGACTGTTTTTCCCACGGCGGTCGGACGTCGAGTGTGACGCTCGACCCAATCACGACGGCCGTCGTCGTCGTCGACATGCAGAACGGCTTCTGTCACCCCGACGGCAGTCTCTACGCGCCGGGCAGCGAGGAGGCGCTCGACCCCGTCACCGACCTCGTCGCGCGCGTCCGGGAGGCCGGTGGCCGCGTCGTCTACACCCGCGACGTCCACCCGCCCGAGCAGTTCGAGGACAACCACTACTACGACGAGTTCGAGCGCTGGGGCGAACACGTCGTCGAGGGGACGTGGGACGCCGAACTCCACGACCCACTCGACGTGCGCGAGGCGGACCTCGTCGTCGAGAAACACACCTACGACGCGTTCTACGACACCCAGTTGGAGGGGTGGCTTCGCGCTCGGGGCATCGAGAACCTCCTGCTCTGTGGGACGCTGGCGAACGTCTGCGTCCTCCACACCGCCGGGAGCGCCGGTCTCCGTGACTTCCGACCGATGCTCGTCGAAGACGCCATCGGCGCGCTCGAAGCCGACCACAGGGAGTACGCGCTGGAGCACGCCGACTGGCTGTTCGGCGAGGTGGTCGAGCACGCGGACGTCGACTTCGAGTAGGCCTCAGCCCCGAAACAGGCGGTACGCGCCCTGCCCGACGGCGACCGGTTTCTCGCTACGCCCGGACCGCTCCGCGTCCCGGTCTCCCGGCACCTCGCTCGTCACCGTCACCTGGCTCACGCCGACGGAACCACCAGCACGGATGACCTCGGCGTGGGCGGTCATGTCGCCCGCTGCCCGTCGGAGGTAGTTGACGTTGAGGTTGATGGTCGCCACGCCGCCCTGCATCGGGTCGTCGAGCGACGGGCGCAGTGCGAGGCCGCCGGCGGTGTCGACGAGCGTCGCCGCGATACCGCCGTGCATCGTCGGTGGCGAGGTGGGGTTGGTGAGTTTCTCGTCGAACGGCACCGCGAGCGTGATGGTGTCGTAGGTGAACTCCTCGACGGTGGTCCCGAGCCACGACAGGTAGCCGTGTTCCTGCTCGATGAACTGCTGGAGCATCGCCTGTGCCTCCGGCGGGAGGTGGTCGTCGGTCATATCCCCTGTCGAGTGAGGACGCGCTTGTAGGCAGCGGTCCACCGGGAAGTCGCGCTGTGGCGCTCAGCGCCCCACTGCCCGGCGAAACCGCGGGAGGAACGGCCCCGAAGCGACTCGATAACCGACCGCCGCGGGAACCAGCGCGACCACCCAGAACAGGCCGACGAACAGCAGGTCCGTCACCGAGAGGAGGTGCACGAGCGGGGCGGCCGTCGAGAGCGCGAGGACGAGTTCGTAGACGACCGGAATCGCGGCGACGAGTGCGGCGAGGGCGTACAGTCCCGTCGCCGTCACCGCACGCCGCGACGCTCGACCGTAGAGCACTCCCCCGAACCCGAGGACGCCGAGGACGAACGTCAGCACACGGGGGAGCAGGTCGGCGAGGACCCACGCCGCGAAGACGCTCAGGACGAGCGCGAACGCGACGACCACCCCCGTGGTGACGGCGTCGTGAGACGCCCCGAACGCGGCCCCGAAGCGCTCTCGCAGCGCGTCCGTCGTCGACATCACGACTCACCTCGGCGGACCGCCTCGCGGGGCGGTGCGTCCCGCGCGTTCGGCATGCTCTCCAGTTCGGCGAACGGCGGTTCCGGGGCGTTGCGCCAGTCGCCACGTGGGGCCTCCCCACGGTCGAGCTGTGTGAACTGCTCGAACAGGACCATCGTCACCCACGGGTCGCCGCCGACCAGTCGCGTCCCGCCGTCGAGGCCGCCGGGCCGGGACGACCCGGCGACGTTGTCCTCGAAGACGTTGCCACCGTCCTCGGGTGCACCGATGGCCAGGTCCGCCCGCCCCGACCCGGAGACGTCGTTGTCGACGAAGCGGTTCCCGCGCGGCGGGTAGAGGTTCTCGTCTATCATCGGGACGGCGACGATACCGAAGTTGGCGTGGTCGCGGACGGTGTTGCCCACCACCTCGTTGTTGATGCCGCCGGCGACGTTGATGCCCGTGCCGAACGCGGCGTAGCCGAACGACTCGTCGGGCGCGTCGGCGTTGTTGTTCGACTCGACGAGGTTGTTCTCGATGCGGGCGCTGTCCTGTGGCGGGTCGGCCTCGCTGTCCAGCGAGTTCGGGACGATGCCGCCCATGTTGTTCCGCCAGACGGAGTCCCGGACGGTGAGGTAGCCCCCCGCGTTCGTCCCGGAGTAGCCGATGGCGTTGTGCTCCGAGCGGACGTGCTCGATGACGGCGTGACAGGGTTTGCACTGGCCGATGTAGAACCCCGAGTCGGTGTGACCCGAGGCGTAGCAGTTGTCGTAGCGACCGTGCTGACTGGCGATGTTGTAGATGCCGTAGACCTGGTTGTTGTAGGCGGTGAGGTACGACCCCCGCCACCCCGACACCGACGACCAGAAGAAGCCGTTGCGGACGTAGTGACGCGCCGTGAGGTTCTCGACGACCACGTCGTCGACGGTGACGAGGACGCCGTCCTCGCGTTTGAACTCGCCGTCGAGGACCACGTCGTTTCGGTCGGTGCCCCGAATCGTCAGCCGTGGCGTGTCGGTCACCTCGACGGCTTCGCGGTAGACGCCCGGTTCGACCAGCACGAGGTCCTCCGGGGCCGCCGCCTCGACGGCCGCCTGGACGGTGTCGTACTGGCTCGGCACCTCGTGGACGGTGTAGTCCTCGTAGGCACGTGGCTCGCCACGCGGTGGCTGGCCAGCAGGGTACTGCCCGCCCGACTGCTCGGCCTGCGAGGCGGCGTCCCCGACGAACTGTCCGCCGAGGACGCCCGCCACACCGACGGCACCGGCCGCCCCCATCGCCCGCAGCAGGTCACGACGCCGCGGCGTCACGACCCACCACCCATGTTGGTTGATAACATGACACTATCGTTGGAGCAGCCGGGCTTAAACGCTCCGCCGGGGGCCGCTCCCGGTCGCGTGGTGGTGTCAGCCGTCGCCGTCGGCCCCGCCGACGACGTCGACGCCGCCTTTCATCCCGAGTGTCCGGTGGGGGTCACAGAAGTACGGGAACACACCCACCTCCTCGAAGGTGTAGGACCACGTCTCGCCTTCGGCCTGGAGGAGCGGGCTGGAGAACGCGTCGTCGCGTTCGACGACGTTGTGCCCGCCGCCCCGCCCGGTCCACTCCCAGACGACGGTCGTACCGGGGTCGACCTCGATGGCGGCGGGCGCGAACGCGAGGCCGTCCTCCGCGCCGACGGCGACGCTGGTCTCGGACTGGCCGGTCCGGTCGACCGCTCCGTCGTGGTTGTCCACGTCGTCGAACCAGTCGCCGTAGCCCTCGCCGCCGCTGCCGCCACTACCGTCGTTCAGACAGCCGGTACCGACCGCCAGCGACCCCGCGGCGACCGCGAGGAACGCTCGTCTGGTCGGTCGTCGCCGTGCGGGTCGGACGGTGCTGGAGGACGCTGGAGGCTGCACAATCCATATCATCCGACAGTTCCCTCTTAACTGTATGCGCCGTCGGACGTTCCTCGCTACGGCGACCGGTCTCGCGGTCGGAAGCGGCTGTCTCGGCCCCGGTGCGAGCGAGAGCGACACGCTCCCGCCGCGCGTCGAGGCCCCGCCGAGCGGCGTCTACCGGCCGCCGGCCCGGTTCGAGATGGTACTCGTCGGCGTCGCCGACGCGGGACCGTTCCGCGTCGGCCTGCTCTACAGCCACCCCGTCCGGTTCTGGGAGGTCGTCGGCGAGGAGACGTACCTGCGCGACGCCGACCCCGAGGACTCGGTCCACCTGCTGGCGCTCGCGTGGGACCGCGAGACGGGCGTCGTCTGCCCCGAAATCGGTCTGACCGTCGAGGTCGAACGCGACGGCGAACTGGTCGCCGAGGAGGCCGTCTACGCGATGGCCTCGCAGTCGATGGGCTTTCACTACGGCGACAACGTCGCACTCCCGGCCGACGACGCGTACGACGTCACCGTCGCGGTCGGCGGCCTCCGACTCCGCCGGACCGGAGCCTTCGAGGGACGGTTCGGCGACCCGGCCAGCCACACGTTCACCGTCGAGTACACACGGGCGGCACGCGACGCGCTCGGCGTGGTACGGACCGAACGGGCCGGCGAACACGGTGCGCTCTCGCTCCCCGAGAGTCCGTCGGTGCCGGCTGCCGTCGCTCCCGACCCGAAGCCCTCGTGGACCGTCCTCGACGAGACGACCACCGCGGACGCCCGACTGACCGGCTACCTCCTGACCGGCGACGACGCCGCGCGGTTCGACGCCGACCGGTACCTCGCCGTCGTCGCGGCGACGCCGTACAACCGTCTCGTCCTCCCGTCGATGGGGCTCCGGGCGACCGTCGAGCGTGGCGGAGCGGCGGTGTTCGACAGCATCCTCACGCGGACGCTGGACCCGGACCTCGGCTACCACTACGGGACGGCGGTGCCGACGCTCGACGGCGGCGACGAACTCGTCGTCGAGACGCTGACGCCGCCACAGGTCGCCCGCCACGAGGGGTACGAGACGGCGTTCCTGTCGATGCCCGAGGCCCGACTGCGGGTGTGAACCAGCCACACGGCTACAGCTGTCGACGCGTCGCGGGACCGAACCGATAGGCGTAGCCGTGAGCCTCGTGCGTTCGACGGTGGTCCTCTCCGATGCGGACGACGCGACGGGCCCCCCGACCCAATCATCACGCTCGTCGCGTGGCCGCGACCAGTTCGGCGACCGAGAGCCGTCACTCCGACGTGTCTCACCCGACGGCCTCGGTGGCCTGCCACTCACCTCGCCAGCCACAGGTTCACCGGACCGGCGTGCGAACCGACGAACCGCATGAGCGACGGCGACGACGGCGGTCCCGAGTACGACGTGGACTTCCGCACACACCCCGAGCAGTACGACGTGGGCCGCGGCGAGGAGGGCGT
The DNA here is from genome assembly GCF_009791395.1 of Halomarina oriensis. Classification (GTDB taxonomy): domain Archaea; phylum Halobacteriota; class Halobacteria; order Halobacteriales; family Haloarculaceae; genus Halomarina; species Halomarina oriensis. Next base: position 816,299 of record NZ_WSZK01000015.1, on the reverse strand, counting down.
GTTCAAGGTCGAACCGTACAAGTCCGAACTCCTCCCGCTGTGGGGGTACGCCGACCGCGAGACCGCCGACGAGGCCGGCGAGGCCATCTACGAACGGTTCCGCGAGTACCGCGAGCGCGAGGAGTTCGTCGGGATGGACATGGCGCGGAAGTACCTCCAGATGGGCTACACCAGAGCGATGCGCTACGCGCGGTATCCGGGCGGGCGGAAGTACGTAGCGGGGGAAGAACGCGACCCCGAACACTGGGCCGACCACGACAAGCGCGAGGCGGCGCTCGTCTACGAGGTGTGGTGGGGGATGGTCGAAGACGACGAACGGTACCAGCAGGCGAGAACCGCCCACCGCGAGCGGGCCGAGTAGCGTTCAGCCCAGAACGGTCGGGTCGTCGGTGGGTTCGAGCGTCACCCGAACCACGTCGCCGACGGCGAGGGTGTGGCCCGGACAGACGACCTTCGCGCCGAAGCCGTCGTCGCGGGCGAGGAACAGCGACAGGCCCGTGACGCGGTCGTCGTCGACGAACACCGCGAGACCGTTCCAGGCGACGGTCCCGTCCTCGGCGACGCCCACCTCGCGGCCGAGGAGCGTCACGGGGCCGTCGGCCGCGCCGTGAACCCCGCCGCCGTCGTAGTGGACGAGGCCACCGTCGAGGACCCCACCCGTCTCCGAGGCGATGCCGGCGAACCGGCCAGGCTCGGGGTGAACAGGTGAGTCGAGGACGACGGAGGTCCCACCGGCCTCGCGGACCGTGCCCGTCCCGTCCCAGTCGAGTGCCAGCGGGTCGCAGTCGAGGGCGATGGGCATCGACCCCGAGGCCCGGTACGGGTTCGCGTCGGGGGCGCGAAAGCCGAGGTGGATGTGGTTGTCGACCCACGGTGCGAAGAAGCCCGCGCGGACCAGCGTCCCGAGCGAGTCGCCCACCGCGACGTGGTCGCCCGCCTCGACTGCGGGGTCGACGTGGAGCAGTCGGGCGACGGTCCCCGGTGGCGCGTCGATAGGGGAGTCGTCGGCCAGTTCGACGAGGAGCAGGTGGTCCTGCTCGGCGGCGTAGGGTTTGGGAGGGGCGCGCACCGAGCGGGTGTCGAGCACCTCACCCGCGACGGGCGAGGGCGCGGCGACCGCCCGCCGGGGACCGGTTTCGGGGTAGAGGTCGACGGCGCATCCGGCGTCGTGGGCGACGTACGGCGAGTTGTACTGGGACAGTCGAGGGTAGCGTTCGAGCACCGACTCGGGCAGCGTCACCGCCATTGGGCGGGCTACGGGAGCGGGCGGGTTAGCCACGTCGAAAGTGGAAAGCGGTCGAGCGGCCACGCGGTGAGCGGACCGCTTTAGCCGACACGCACCCGACCGACACCCATGCGCGTGGTACGCGGACGAGCGACGGACGCCGAGACCGACCGAGCGGTGACGCGGACGCTCGTCGAGGACGTCCGTGACGACGGTGAGGGTGCGGTCCGCGTCTGGACCCCTCATCGACAGGTGGCGTTCGGGCGGCGCGATACCCACGCCGACGGGTACGAGGCCGCACGAGCGGCCGCCGAGGAACGGGGCTTCCCGCCCCTGGAACGCCGCGTCGGCGGCCGGGCGGTGGCGTACACCGGCGAGACGGTGGCGTTCGCTCGCGTGACACCGGTCGGCGACATGCGTGTCGGCATCGACGAGCGCTACGAGGCCGCCGAACGCGACCTGCTGGCGGCGCTCGACGGGCTCGGGGTCGACGCCCGACCCGGCGAACCGCCAGACTCGTTCTGTCCCGGCAGTCACTCCATCCAGGCCGACGGGAAGGTCGTTGGGCTCGCACAGCGCGTCCAGCGCGGCGTGGCGCTCACTGCCGGCATCTGCGTCGTCGCCGAGCGCACCGACGTCGCCGACGTGCTCGACGCGGTGTACACGGCGCTCGACCACCCGTTCGACCCGGCGAGCGTCGGGAGTGTGGCGAGCGCCGGCGGACCGGACGACGCGACGGCGGTCGTCCGATCCATCGAAGACGCGCTGGTCGGCGGCCGGGAACGCGACGTCGAGCGACTCGACGGCTGAGCGGGTCGGCGCGTCCGGGCGGTCGATTACGGTAACCGACGGAAGGGACAGCGTTACGACCGATGCCGCCGGAGGGGCGGTATGCTCATCAGGGACGCCCAACTCGCGGACGGGCGGGTCAGAGACGTTCGGGTGCGCGACGGTCGCATCGTCACGGTCGGACGGAACCTCCAGGAGAACGACGACCGGGTGCTCGACGCGCACGGCAATCTCCTCTTGCCGGGCGCTATCGACGTCCACGTCCACTTCCGGGAGCCGGGAGACTCACACAAGGAGACGTGGACCACCGGGTCGCGCAGTGCGGCCGCGGGCGGCGTCACCACCGTGGTCGACCAGCCGAACACCGACCCGCCGACGACGACGGGCGAGGCGTTCGACGAGAAGGCCGCTCTCGCCCGCGACTCGCTCGTCGACTACGGCATCAACGGCGGCGTCACGCCCGACTGGGACCCCGACTCGCTGTTCGAACGCCCGCTGTTCGCGCTCGGTGAGGTGTTCCTCGCGGACTCGACGGGCGACATGGGTATCGACGTCGACCTGTTCCGCGAGGCGCTCGAACGCGCTCGTGACGCCGACGTTCCCGTCACGGTCCACGCCGAGGACGCCGACCTGTTCTCGGAGGCCGCCCGAGAGCGCAGCGACGTTCCCGAGAGCGACCCTCTCGGGAGCACGCGGGACGGCGGCCGTCCCGCGGATGCCGACGCGTGGAGCGCGTTCCGGACCGCCGAGGCCGAGATCGCCGCCGTCGAACGCGCCTGTGACGTCGCCGTGGACGCCGGGACGACCATCCACGTCGCCCACACGTCCACGCCGGAGGCGGTTGACCTCGCCCACGAGGCGGGCATGACCTGCGAGGTGACCCCCCACCACCTCTACCTCTCGCGGGACGACTACGAGGAGCTCGGGACGTTCGGGCGGATGAACCCGCCGCTCAGGAGCGACGGCCGGCGTGCGGACCTGTTCGCACGCCTCGACGACGGCACCGTCGACGTCGTCGCCACGGACCACGCGCCGCACACCCGCGCCGAGAAGGACGCGAGCATCTGGGACGCCCCGAGCGGCGTCCCCGGCGTCGAGACGATGCTGCCGCTGTTGCTCGACTCCGCGCGTCGGGGCGACCTGCACTACGAACGTATCCGCGACGTGACCGCGCGCAACCCGGCGCGTCTGTTCGGTCTCCCCGAGAAGGGTCGCATCGCCGAGGGCTACGACGCCGACCTCGTGCTCGTCGACCCCGACGCGCCCCGCGAGATTCGCGGTGCGGCCCTCCACACGAACTGCGAGTGGACCCCGTTCGAGGGTCGACAGGGGGTGTTCCCGCTGTGGACGATGGTTCGGGGTGAACTGGTCTACGAACGCACCGGCGAGGACGAGCGCTTCGGCGACGCGGTCGGTGAGAACGTCCGGGAGTAGCGAGCGTCGGGGCCCCTCAGAGTCCGGCGACGACACTGCCGAGCACCGCGACGGCGAGCATCGCGCCGAGGCCGGCACCGGCGACACGGGCCATCGCCCGTCGTGAGTCGGCCTCCGTCCAGTCCGTGTTCGTATCGAGGAAGCGCTGGGCCGACTCGACGCTCCCACCGAGCAGTACCGACCCCGACCAGCTCAGCGTCCCGAAGCCGAAGACGAGCGCGCCGAGCGCGAACGCCGTCGTGCTGGCAGCCCGCTCGCTCTCGCCGGTGGCGAGCAACCCGAGGAGGAGGACCGCCCCGAGCGCCGCCCCGACGAGGGCGCTCCGGGCGAGCAGGCCGAGGCCATCACGGAGATATCGGCGGAGCGCGGCCGTCGAGCCGAGCGGGTCGCTCACGTCAGTCGACGGTCTCGCGCATCCGTGGATCGAGTGCGTCGCGCATCCCGTCACCCAGCAGGTTGAACCCGAGCACCGTCACCGCGAGGAACAGGCCGGGGAAAAAGGAGAGCCACCACTGGCCGGTGAGCAGGCCGTTGTTGACCCCTTCCGAGAGCATGATGCCCCACGAGGGCGTGCCGGGGGCCGCACCGAACCCGAGGAACGACAGCGCCGCGAGGTCGATGATGGCCAGTCCGAAGTTGAGCGTCGACTGGACGGTGATGGGTGCCAGCGAGTTCGGCAGGACGTGTTTCACGAGGACGCGCGGGTCGCTCGCACCGAGTGCGACCGTCGCGTCGACGTACTCGTCTTCGAGCACCTTCAGCGCCGCCCCACGGACGACGCGGGCGAACCGCGGCGTGTAGACGAGCACGAGCGCGATGACGGCGTTGCCGAGACTCGCCCCGAAGATGGCGACGAGTGCCAGGGCCAACAGGAGCGACGGGAACGCGAGCAGCACGTCCATCGTCCGCATGATGACGTTGTCCGTCACGTCGCCGTAGTACGCCGCGAGCGTGCCCAGACCGACACCCAGCACCGTCGAGAGGCCGACGGTGACCGTCCCCCACTTCAGGGCCAGCCACGCGCCGTAGAGCGTCCGTTCGTAGATGTCACGAGCCTGTGCGTCCGTCCCGAAGATGTCCGTGAGGAGCCCCTGGCCGGCGAGCCAGCCGGGCGGGGCCTTGTTCTGGGCGTTTCCGAGCTGCGAACTCGTGAGGTCGCTGAGCGGTGCGCCGAAGGGGCCCGCGACGAACAGGCGGGCGTAGAGCGCGACGACCACCATGGCGAAGATGATGCCCAGGCCGGCCACCGCGAGACGGTTCGAGAGCAGGTTCGAGAGGAACGGCGACGCTCGGAGTCTGTCGAACAGGCCGCGCGAACTCGCCGCCGTCCGTGTGCGTGTGTCTGCTGCCATTACTGTTGGATACGTGGGTCGAGGTAGCTGTAGGTGATGTCGACGCCGAGGTTCACGAGCGTGAACAGCAGCGCGAACGTGAGGACGGTGCCCTGCACGAGCGGGTAGTCCGTCGCCCCGATGGCGGCGACGAGCATCGTCCCGATACCGCCGATACCGAAGATGGTCTCGGTGAGGACGGCTCCGCCGAGGAGCGTCCCGAACTGGATGCCGATGACCGTGATGACCGGGATGAGTGCGTTGCGAAGCCCGTGTTTCAGGACCGTAATCTTCGCGCCCTGACCCTTCGCGCGGGCGGTGCGCATGTAGTCCTGCCTGACGACCTCCAGCATCGACGAGCGCATCATCCGCGAGAGCAGCGCCATCGAGTAGATGCCGATGACGACGGCCGGCAGGAACAGGTGCTGGACCGCCGAGACGAACGCCTCCCAGTTGCCGAGCAGGAGCGTGTCGACGGTGACCATCCCCGTCAGCGGCAGTTCGGTGCCGAGCAGCGTCCAGGTGTCGGGGAGGAAGAAGGCGGTGCCGATGCGGCCGCTCGTCGGTAGCCACCCGAGGGAGGTGGCGAACAGCAGGATGAGCAACGGTCCGCTCCAGAAGATGGGGACCGAGATGCCCGCCAGCGCCCCGACGCGCGTCAGGTGGTCGGTGATGGAGTCCTGCTTGACCGCCGAGAGGATGCCCAGCGGGATGCCGAAGAGGATACCCAGCACCTGGCCGTAGAGCGCGAGTTCGATGGTGACCGGCAGGCGCTCGACGAGCACCTCCCGAACCGGCGTCCCACGGGCGATCTGGTAGGAGTTCCCGAAGTCGAAGACGACGGCGTCACCGAGAAACCGGACGTACTGTATCCAGATGGGGTCGTTCAGACCGAGTTCGGTACGGACCTGCTGGACCTGCGCCGTCGACGCCCGCTGGCCGACGATGACCTTCGCCGGGTCACCGGGTGCCAGGTGGAGGATGGCGAACACGAGGCTCGCCACGCCGAACAGCACCGGCACCAACAGGAGGAGTCGCTTGACGACGAACCGCTTTGAAACCATTTGTGTGAGAGTGAGGTGAGGGGAACTGCGCGCGACGGAGCTACTGGTTCAGCTGGACGGTGTTGAGGTACGGACCGCCGACGGAACTCACGGTGTAGGAGTCCTGTGCGACCGCCTGGTTGACCCCACGGAGCGTCTTCGCGTAGTCGATGAACACCCACGGTGCCTGGTCGTGTGCGATCTGGGCGGCGTCCTGATACAGCGACCGGCGCTGGCCCTCGTCGTAGGTCGCCTGCCCCTGCTCGACGAGGTCCATGTACTCGCTGTTGGCCCACGCCGAGACGTTGAGGGTGTTGTAGCCCTCGGTGTCGAAGCCGACCCAGTCCTGGTCCTCGGGGATGGCCGAGCGGTCGACCTGCGGGTGGAGCAGGGCGTAGAAGAAGTTGTCCGGGTCGGCGTTGTCGGTGTACCAGCCCAGGAAACAGGCGTCGTGCTTGCCCTGGTCGGTGTAGTCGAGATACGAGGAGAACGTCGAGAACTGGTTGATGGAGACCTCCAGGCCGACGTCGGCGAGGTCGGATTTGACCTGCTGGGCCGTGTTGACCGGCGACGGGTTGTAGCCACGCGGGTTCGAGAACGTCGCCAGTTCGAAGGAGAAGTCGGTCTGGCCGGCCTCTTCGAGCAGGCTCTGGGCCTGTTCTTTGTCCTGTGGGTACGGGTCGAGCTCCTCGTTGTACCCGAGGACGTTGGGCGGAATCGGCTGGTCGGCCTGCGAGGCGAAGCCCTCGTAGATCTGTTCGACGATGGCCTGCGTGTTGATGGCGTAGCTGATGGCCTGACGCACCTTCGCGTCGCGGAACGCCTCGAACCGAGCCATGTTGAACGCCATGTAGCCGACGTTGATGCCGTCCTTCTCCGCGAGCGTCGCGCTGTCGGCGTTCTGAATCTGCTGGGACGCCTGTGCGCCGATGCCGTCGATGATGTGCGAGTCGCCGTTGACGACCGACTGGGCCCGCGTGGAGTTCTCCGGGATGGTGTTGAAGATGACCTGGTCGACCGACGCGGTCTCACCCCAGTACTCCTCGTTGCGGACGAGCTGGACGCGCTGATTGGAGTTGTCCATCTGCTCGAAGGTGAACGGGCCGGTCCCGACCGGTTCCTGACCGAGTTCGACCTGACTCGCCGGGTCCGCACCGAGGCTCTCGATCTGTGCCCGCGAGAGCACGGAAGCGGCGAACATCGCCAGGTTGCGCAGGAACGGCGCGTACTCCTGGGTGAGTTCGAGTTCGAGGTTGTAGTCGTCCTGGACGTTGACGGAGTCGATCCACGACCCGAGCGTGAACGGGCCGTACCCCGAGGCGTTCTCGGTGCCGAGGTAGTACTCGTAGTCCTCGTCGACGAACCGGCGGTAGGTCGCCTCGAAGTCCGCCGCGGTGAACTCCTCGCCGTTGTGGAACGTCGCGCCCTCGCGGAGCGTCAGCGTGGCCGTCGTCCCTTCGAGACTGTACTCCGTCGCCAGCCCCGCTTCGAGTTCGCCGCCACCACCGGGGACGAACTGGATGAGCTGGTTGAAGATCTGGTTGGTGACCTTCGCCACCTCGCCGCTGGTCGTCTGCTGTGGGTCGTAGTTCGTCGGGTGGTCGCCACGCGAGTAGACGAGCGTGCCGCCGGACTGGCCGCCGCCACCGCCACCACCGCCGCCGCCGTCGGTCGAGCCGTTGCCGTCACCGGAGCCGTTCGAGTCGTCACCCTCGCCGCCACCGTCACCGCCGAGACAGCCGGCTATCGAGGCCACCGCAGCGGTACTCCCCGCCGCTTTGAGAAACGTTCTCCTAGAGGTGTCAGTATCAGCCATATCCACACTCGACACAGGACGAGGGATAACTCTACCGGACTTAGAAAGCGGAAATTAAGTCACCGTCTCACGGTTTCTCTGCGCTCGAATCGGGCGACCCGCTCAGGCCGAGTCGTCGCCGTCGGGTTGCTCGTAGAGGTGACACGCCGCGGGGTGGGGCGCGTCCTGGAGCGTCGGCCGGTCGCGCTCACAGACCGTCTCGAAGCGGTCGCGGAGCGTCGTCGCGGCGGCCTCCCGGTCGCCGTCGAGCAGTTCACCGACCGCCCGCTCGACGGTCGTCCGGTTCTGCCCCGAGAGGTCGGCGTCGAACAGGTCGTCGACGACCGAGGTCGGACTCACGTCGAACGACTCGCGCTCGACGCTCCGGGCCCCGGTGCCGCCGTCGGTCGCCGCCGTCGGTCGGTCGGGGTCGCGGAGCGCGTCGACGTCGATACGGTCCTCCTCGACGCGCTGGCGGAAGTCCATCACCTCGCGGAACGCCGCCTGCTCGATGTCGACGTCGGCCGGCGGGATGACCGACGGACAGCGCGTCCGGAACCGACACCCCGAGGGTGGGTCGACGGGACTCGGCACGTCGCCTTCGAGGATGACCCGGTCGGTGTCGGCGGTCGGGTCCGGCTGTGGTATCGCCGAGAGCAACGCCCGCGTGTAGGGGTGTTTCGGGTCCGCGAACAGTTCGTCCGTCGCCGCCACCTCCACCACCTCCCCGAGGTACATGACGGCGATGCGGTCACAGATGTGCCGGACGACCGAGAGGTCGTGGGCGATGAACAGGTAGGTCAGCCCGAACTCCTCTTGCAGCTCCTCCATGAGGTTGAGGATCTGGGCCTGGACGCTCACGTCGAGCGCCGAGACGGGTTCGTCACAGACGATGAAGTCGGGGTCGACGGCGAGCGCGCGGGCGATGCCGACGCGCTGGCGCTGGCCCCCCGACAGCTCGTGGGGGTAGCGGTCGGCCTGGCTCGGGTCGAGACCGACCGCCTCCATCAGCTCCGTGACGCGCTGTCGGCGCTGTTCCTTCCGGGAGACGCCCTGACCGGGCGCTTCCTCGGGGAGGTCGTGGATCTTCAACGGTTCGGCGATGGTCCCACCGACGGTCTGGCGCGGGTCGAGACTCGACAGCGGGTCCTGGAAGATCATCTGCATGTCCCGGCGTTTCTTCCGGAGGGCGCTCGTCGAGAGGCCGCCGAGGTCGTCGCCCGCGAAGACGACCGTCCCGTCGGTCGGGTCGAGCAGTCGGAGGATGGACCGGCCGGTCGTCGACTTCCCGCAGCCGGACTCGCCGACCAGCCCCAGCGTCTCGCGTTCGTGGACGGTCAGGTCGACGCCGTCGACGGCCTTCACCGTCCCCAGGTCACCGCCGAGCAGGTCGTCGAGCATGCCGTCGGCCCGCGAGAAGTGCTTCTTCAGCCCCTTGGTCTCCAGGATGGGGTCACCGATCTCGCTGGCGGAGCGGGCGGGGACGCCCGCGTCGTCGCCGTACTCGCGCTCGTCGAACTCGTCGAGGATGCACTTCGAGCGGTGGTCCACGTCGTCGGGACCGTGTTGCAGGTACGGTATCTCCCCCTCGGTACACTCCGGTTGCGCCCACGGACAGCGCGGCGCGAAGTGACACCCCTCGGGCATGTCGATGAGGTCGGGGACGTTCCCCTCGATGGGCGTCAGGCGGTCGGCGTCCTCCCGTGGGATGGATTCGAGGAGCGTGTAGGTGTAGGGATGGGAGGGGTTGTGGAATATCTCCTCGACCGGCCCCTCCTCGACGATCTCGCCGGCGTACATGACGGCGACGCGGTCACAGGTCTCGGCGACCACGCCGAGGTCGTGGGTGATCATCAGGACGGACATCCCGAGGTCGGCCTGCAACTCGTTGATGAGGTCGAGGATCTGGGCCTGGATGGTGACGTCGAGCGCCGTCGTCGGTTCGTCCGCGATGAGCAACTGCGGGCGACAGGCGAGGGCGATGGCGATGAGCACGCGCTGGCGCATCCCGCCGGAGAACTCGTGGGGGTGTTCGTCGACCCGCTGGGCGGGTTCGGGGATGCCGACCTCCGCGAGCAGGTCGACGGTCTCCTCGCGGACCTCTTCGCTCATCCCGCCACGGGAGAACGTCTCCCGGACGGCGTTGAGCCACGAGTCCTTCTTGCGACCGCCGTAGCGGTGGAGGCGCAGCGACTCCGAGACCTGCTCGCCGACCGTCAGCGCCGGGTTGAGCGAGGTCATCGGGTCCTGGAAGATCATCCCCATGTCGCCGCCCCGAACCTCGCGCATGACGCGCTCGGGGGCGGCCGTGAGGTCGACGTGCCCCTCGGTGATTTCGATAGCGCCCTCGGACTCCGCCGTGGCGACGAGACTCGGGTCCTCGCGGGCGGCCCGTGCCACCTCCTCGGAGTCGGTCGACGACCCGTCGACGCGCCCGGCCTCGACGTTGAGGTAGCCGTCGTGGTCGGGGGTGGCGATGCCCTTCGGATACCGGCGTGCGAGGCGACTGACGGTCTCGCTCGCCCGGAACTCGACGGTGCCGTCGGCGATTCGGCCGGGCGAGTCGACGAGGTCCATCGCCGACAGCGCGGTGACGGACTTGCCGGACCCGGACTCGCCGACGAGGCCGACCGTCTCGCCTTCGCGGACGGTGAGGTCGACGCCGTCGACGGCCTTCACCGTCCCGCGGTCGGTGTCGAACTGGGTGCGGAGATCGGAGAGAGAGAGTAACTCGTCTGCGGTCACGTTCGGCGTTGGTCGAACCGAAGTAAAGTCGTTTTGGGACCCAGCCGTACGGGCCGAGATAGCACATGAGAAACGGGTTTACGTCGGGAGACGCCACGCCGAGTATGGACCAACCGCCCGAAGGGGACCGCGAACGGCCCATCGACCGCGCCGCCGGCCACTGGGAGGCGGTCGTCGACGACATGGCCGCCACCGCCGACCGACTGCGCGAGGCGGGCGCGGACGTCGTCGAACTCCACCCCGGCGACATCGTCCCGCGCGCCGACATCGGCGGGTTCGACGTACTCGTCCCCGACGCGGAGTTCGAGCGCCTGCGGGAGACGGTCGCCGACACCGCGTTGACCGCGACCGACGTGTTCCGCGCCGAGGAGTCGGGCGTGACGTTCGCCGTCGCCGTCCTCGCCGCATCGGACGGGTCCGCGGCCGTCTGTTGCCCGCTGTACTACGACCGCGCCGACGAGACGGTGCAGAGCCTCCAGCGAGCAGCACGCGACGGCGACCCGCTCAGGACGTTCGTTCGACCACTGGCCAACGAGGAGGCCGTCGTCCTCCAGTTCGACGACGCCGACGTGTTCTTCGAGGCGGACGCGACGGACGAGACGGGAGAGAGCGGCGAGCAAACGGGGTCGGACGGCACGGACGCCCCCGAAGCCGACGGCGACGAGTAGTCGAGGCGACGACGCGGCGAGTCGTGACGCTACTCCTCGCCGTCGGCCTCCTCCTCGCGCAACTCCGCGCTGGCCGCTCGCACCTCGCGCATCACGCTGGAGATGCGCTCTTCGGCCTCCAGTTCCTCCTCGACGCTCAGGTCGACGCCCTCGACTTCGAGCAGGAACTTCGCCACCTCCGTCGCCTCGTACATCACGTCGTCCAGCTCCTCGGCGGTGAAGAAGTCACACATCGCGCCGTAGAGGAACGTCGCGCCGGCCATCCGGATCTTGTCCTCGAACGCCGAGCGTGCCTGGTTGACCGCCTGTGGCGTGTAGGTGTCCTCCATGAACGGGACGAGTTCGGGGAGGTTCTCGCCGATCTTCGTCATCTCGACGCCCGTCTCGGTGCGGAAGTCCGAACAGAGTCGGGCGATGGCCCACTCGCGGGCGGTGATGTACGTTCGGTCGCGCAGGAACGTGTTCGCGCGGTCGTAGGTCGCGCCGTCGATCTTCTTGAACCGGGCGTACTTCTGGACGTCTTCTGGAATCTCGCGGTCCTCCTCGACGCTCTCGGGGTCGGGGACGCCCGGTTCGCCCGTCTCGGCGGCGGTCTCCTGTCCGTTCGTGGCGGTCGTCTCGTGACCGTTCGTGGCCGCGTCGGCGTGCCCGTCGGTCGAACCGTCGGTCGATGATTCCCCGGTGTGTGGCCCGTCTGCGACCTCGTTCGACTCGGCTGCCTGCTCGTCGTCGGACCCGGTGGCGGGGCCGGGCGACTCCTCGTTCATGACACGCTCTGGTCGCCAGGAGTGTAAGAGCGTGTCGCCGTCCGGACGGTGGAACCGAAGGTGGAGGTTGCGCTTCGGGCGACCCCACGCTCGCCGGGAGGCTTTTGCCACCTGCGAGCGACGACTCCGCCATGCGAACACTGGTGGGTATCGGTGGCAGCGACGACTCGCTGCGGGCGTTGACGGTCGCACTCGACCGGGCGGCGGCGGCCGGGGACGACGTGACCGTCGCCGTCGTCGAGAACCCCGACTCCGAACTGTCGGTCGAGGCGGTCGAACGGCGGGTCCACGAGGACCTCGACGGACGGGGCGTCGAGGCCGAGGTCCGTGTGCTGCGAGGGCATCCGGGGAGTCGCCTCGTCGAGGTCGCCGACAGCGAGGGGTTCGACCGTATCGTCCTCGGCGGCGGCGAGACGAGTCCCCTCGGGAAGATAACCATCGGGAGCATCGCGGAGTTCGTCCTGTTGAACGCAAACACCACCGTCACGCTCGTCCGATGAGTCCGGACCGTATCTACCCCGACGACGTCGCCGACGAGTTCGAGCGCCCGCCCATCTCGTTCGCCGACCGCGAAGACCGGCCGGTGACCGTCCGTGACCACGAGGCGACCGACGAGGGCTTCGAGTCGCTCGTCGAGATGTACGTCGCGTTCGACCCCGAGGACCGCGCACAGGGCATCCCACCGACCGGCGAACAGCAGGTCCGCGACTGGCTGGAGCACATCCTCACCGGCGACTGTGTCAACGTCGTCGCGGTGCTCGACGACGGCCGCCGTATCGGCCACGCCACGCTCGTTCCCGACGTTCCCGCATCGCAACGCGATTCGGGAGCCAGCGAGAACGCGTCGCGTTCCGGTGACGGCGAGGTGGCGTACGAACTCGCCATCTTCGTCCTCGCGGCCTACCAGGGGGCGGGCATCGGGACGTCGCTCATCCGGGGGTTGCTCGGCGCGGGACAGGAGCAGGGTGTCGAACAGGTCTGGCTCACCGTCGAACGCTGGAACCACCCGGCGGTGGCGCTGTACAAGAAGGTCGGGTTCGAGACGTCGAAGACCGAGAGCTTCGAGTTGGAGATGTCGTTGCGCCTGAACTGACGCGGCCGCTCAGAGCGACAACACGGGCTGTTCTGCGTACTGGAGGACGTAGCTGGCGGCCTTCCCGAGCAGGTCCGAGGGCCGTTGGCGGGGGATGACGATGAAGTCCGCACCGACGTCGTCGCTGGCGTCGAGGATGACGCTGCCGGGGTGGTGTGCGAGCATCGAGGTGTCGAACCCGTACGCCGAGGAGTGGCCGACGTGGACGTCGCCGGCGGCCATCTGGGTGGCGACCATCATCTCCTCGGTGTGGCTCTCCTCGTCGTGGTCCAGCAAGTAGAGCGCGTGGATACCGCCACCGTAGCGTTCGGCGATGGCGACGGCCACCTCGACGGCGTGCGACGAGCGTGAACTCCCATCGACCGGGACGAACACCGTCTCGATGTCCATACCGACTCCACCGCGAGCGAGTAGCAAAAACGCTCGGTATTCGTGGCAGGCGGCCGATACGATTAACAGGACGGGTGGCGAACCCCCGGACCGGATGTCCTCGCAGACGCCCCCCTCCGTAGACGACGTGTTCGCCCTCCTCACCGACCCCGACCGTCGTGCGGTGCTGTCGGTGCTCCGGGAACACGGCTCCGTCGAGGAACGGACGCTAGCCCGGCGGGCCGCGGCCCACCAGCACGACAGCACGCCGGACTCGGTCAACGACGAGCGAGTTCGGGCGACGCGCCTGACGTTCTGGCACGTCCACCTCCCGAGGCTGGACGAGACATCGCTCGTCGACCACGACCGGTCGGCCGGGCAGGTCGAACCCGGCCCCGCGTTCGGGCGCGTCGTCCCCGTGCTGGAGGCCGCCGCCGAGTACGCCGGACAGCACGCCGAGAACGACTGACCAGCGGCCCGCCTCGACGGCGGCCGACCATCGGTTATTAGCCGCCGGACCGCGCAGGGTCGGGTATGTTCGAGACGGTCGTCATCGCAACGGACGGCAGTCCCAGTGCGGAGCGGGCCGTCGCCGCCGCCGTCGAACTCGCCGAGCGGTTCGACGCCGACGTCCACGTCCTCTCGGTCGTCGAGGCGGACGACGACGAGAGCGACGAGCAGCGCGTTCGGACGACGCTCGCGCGGTTCGCGGGCGAGGTCGGCCGACCCGTGACGACGGCCGTCCGCCGCGGCGACCCCGCGGCCACCATCCTCCAGTACGCCGACCGGGTCGACGCCGACCTCGTCGCTACCGGGACGCGAGGCCGGGACAGTCCCTACTCCTACCACCTCGGCAGTGTCGCCGAACGCGTCGCCCACGACTGTCCCGCACCGGTGTTGACCGTCCGACAGTTGGAAGCCGACGCGACCTGACGGCAGGGTCGGCGCGGCCGGACGGAACGCCTCGTCGAGGCTGTCGCACGTCGTCCGGGAAACCACGCCGAGACCAGTAAACCACGTCTTTCATCCCGCTGGCCGCGCTCTGGAGGGCATGGACGAAACCCTCATCGACAGCGATACCCTCCCCCTCTCCCGGAAGTCAGTCCTTCCGGGGGCCGGCTTCTTCACGCCCGACCGCGAGGGGCCGAGCGAGGGCCGCATCGAACGCCTCGAACGCGCCGAGACGGTCGTCGTCGCCGACGGCGACGCGGACGGTCTCGGCTGTGTCGCCCTGATTCGGGAGGCCCGCGAGGACCCTCGCCTGCCCGTGAGCGTCGACGACGACGAGATAGAGTACGAGGGGACCGTCCCGGTCGTCCCGGCCTCGCCGCACAACCTCTCCGACGCACTCGAACAGGTCGTCGAGTACACCCCCGCCGGCGTCGAGGTGTTCGTCTGTGACCTCTGTCCGGACCGCGAGAGCGACGTCGCGCCGCTCGCGGCGCTTCGGGAACACGCCGCCTCGGTGACGTGGTTCGACCACCACCAGTGGGACGAGGCCCTCGCAGCACTCGTCCGCGACGCGGGCGTCGACCTCACCGTCGGCGAGTCCGACGAGGAGTGTACGACGGACGTCGCCCTGCGCGAACTGGCTCACACCTTCGACGACCAGTACCGGGACCTCGCGGCCGTCACGCGCGACCACGACCTCTGGCTGCGCGAGGACCCGCGTTCGGACGACCTGGCTGACTTCGCGTACTGGGCGTACTACGAACTCTACGTCGAGACGGTCCGCGAACACGGTGCGGACCTCCCCGAATCCGTCGAACGCTACCTCGAAGAGCGACGCATCGAGAAGCAGGCGCTCATCGACCAGGCCGTCGAGCGTGCCGAGATGCACACCATCGACGGCGTCGTCGTCGCCGCCACCTACGGCCGCTGTTCGCAGAACGAGGTGTGCGAGACGCTCCGCGAGCGTGGCGCGGACGCTGCGGTGGTCGTCAAACCGTCCGGGAGCGCCTCCATCCGCGGAAGCGACGGCTTCGAGCGAGCACACGAGGTCGCCAAGCAGGTCAACGGCGGCGGCCACCCGAAGGCTGCCGGCTGTAAGCCGGACATCTACGACGACATGCTCGACTACGCCCACCACTGGACGACCCGCGGTGCGGTCGCCAAACAGGTCATCCTCGACGGGTTCCGGAACCTGCCCCCCGAGCAGGACGACTCGGGCGAACGCGGCGAGTGAGCGTCGTCGGAGACCGAACGGTGACCGCCCGAGCCGTGGGTGAGCGATGGTCGACTCCCGGCGAGGCGCGTCGAGGCCGGGAGACACGTCGCTGTCGGCTGTTCTCGTCCGCTGTAGCGTTCGTCGTGTAGCACGCTACCGACCGGGTCGGCGAGCGAGTCGCTCGAAGAACGGTGTCACTCGGGTGTCGAATGCGGAACAGAACACAGGCCCGGACGGGATGAAAAGGGCCCGTCGAGGCCTGGCGTTCTGAGATTGGTCCCCGCTGACGCTCCGGCCCTCCAGACGAAGCGTCAACCTCTGCTTGTATCTCACACCTAATAAGCCCTCACCTTCCGAGCGGCGATTCGTCCCCGGTACCACTCAGGTTTCGTCGGTGAGTCGGGTTTCGACCGTCGTTCGTGTCGGTAGGCCGCCACGTGCGCCGGCGGCGGTGCAGTTCGCGGCGGCCACCGCGGCCGCGAACCGTCCCGCGTCGCGCGCCGACCGGTCGTCGAGCACCCACGCGTCGAGCAGGCCCGCCGAGAACGCGTCACCCGCACCGGTCGTATCCACCACATCGACGGGGAACGCCGGGACTTCGGTCCGCTCCTCGCCGTCGAACAACAGCGCACCGTCCGCGCCGCGGGTGAGTGCCGCCCGCTCGACGCCGCGTGCTCGGAGTTCGGCGGCCGCCTCGCGCCCGGTACAGTCGAGATACGAGGCGACGGGGACCGTACTGGCGACGAAACAGTCGACGACGGGACAGAGCGCGTCGATGGTCGCCTCGGTGGTCCCCCGACCCGCCAGTTCCGCGAGCGGCCCCGCGAGGTCGAACACCAGCGGTGGGAACTCGTCGTCGCGGGCGGCCTCGGCCAGTCGCGCGACGGCCGCGTCGGGGGCGTAGGCGCTCGTGAAGACGGCGTCCGCGCTCCGGCAGTAGTCGAGAACCGCGTCGTCGAGGCGGAGCGCGGGGACGCTCTCGCCGCCGGCCACTATCATCCGCTGGCCGTCGTCGTCCCGCAGAATCATCGTGTAGCTCGACCGCTCCTCGCCGCGTTCGACGTGGGTCGTCTCGACGCTCTCGGTGGCGAGACCCGCGAGGACCCGGTCGCCGTCCGGGTCGTCGCCGACCCGGCTGACGACGCCCGTCTCGTGGCCCAGGCGGGTGAGCGCGACGGCGACGTTCGCGGCGACGCCACCGGGGGCGAGACGCTCGTCGCGGGCGAACGCGCCGCCGTCCGGTTCGGGGAGGTTGGTCACCGGGTAGATGCGGTCGAGCAACGCGCTTCCGACGGTGACGACGGTCGGCACGAACTACCTCCGGGCCTCGTCGCGCCCGACGGTCGCCGGCCGGCGGTTCGAGGCGGTCACTCCGCTCCCGTCTCGCTTCTCTCTCGTCTCACGGCTCGGCCCCGTCACCGTTCGACTGCCCGAGGCGGTCACTCCGTTCCCGCCTCGCTGTCCACGACCCAGCGGTCGGAGTACGCCATCCCGCAGGTGCAACTGACGTAGGCGTGGACGATGTCGCCCTCGGAGTAGACGCCACCGACCTCCTCGTTTTGCTCTTCGGCGAACGAGAAGAGGAACTCCGCGTCGTGGGCCTCCTCGGGCGCGGACTCCGCGCGGGGACAGGCTCCGCCCGTCAGGTCGCGGTCGACGGCTCCGGAGTTGCTCATCGCCGTGCCCGCGAACTCCATCGGGTCGATACCGGTCGCCCGTTTGCAGGCGTCACGACCCTGCTCGCCCGGCATGACGAGGACGACGCCGTCCTCGACGACCTCGCCGTACTCGCCCAGTCCGTCGGTGTCGGTCTCGCCGTCGGCGATGTACAGCAGGATGTCGTCGGTCCGCTCGCCGGCCAGATACTCCCGTCGTGCGTCGTTCATGCCCAAACCGTTCGGTGCGGGAGGGAAAAACGACGCGGGTCTGGTGAGGGAGTGAGCGTCGGCGAACGACCGAGCCAGACCCAGCGAATCCCCGATTCGCGTGGTTTCACGAGCGACTATCGGGAGCGAGTGAGCGTCGGCGAACGACCGAGCCAGACCCGGACGAGCGGCTACTCGTCGAGGTCGTTGGCGATGTTCGAGAGGGAGTCGTTCGGGGAGTCCGTCGGCGTGTAGACGGCACGCTCGCCGGGTGCGCGGACGCCGTAGAGCTCGTCGTCGACCGCGTCGAGGTGGACCGACCGTCCGAAGTCCAGTCCCGTCCGCTCGGCCCAGGCGACGAGGTGGTTCTCACCCTCGCGTTCGCGGGCCATCCGGGCGTTGTCGTACGCGCCGCGAATCTCGACGGTGCCGTCGACGGCCTCCTCGATAGTCGCGTGGCGTGTCGACCCGTCGAGGACGAGGCGGACCGGCCGCTCGCGGGCGGGCACCTCGTCGGGGAGAACGAGCTTCGGGCGACTGGTCCGACCGGCGCGTTCGAGTGTCGCGCGGTGGGTCACGACCGAGGCGTGGTCGTGCTGAATGCGGTCGGCCACGGTGTTACTCGTCGTCGCTCTCGCCGTCGCTCTCGTCGGCTTCGAGACCGAGCAGTTCGGCGACCGACTCGCTGCCACGCTCGGAGAGCTTCGCGTTGATCTGGCGGGTCTCCTCGCTGATCTCGCTGCCACGGACGGTGACGCGCTTGCGCTCGCCGTCACGTGTCGGCTCGTAGCCGACACCACCGGTCAGCAGCACGCGCTTGACACCTGCGCCCGCGACGTCCGAGCGCATCGGGCGCCCGGAGTTGTCGGACCCGCCCGTCAGTTCCAGGGTGTACCCGTCGAGGCCGACGGCGCTCCCGTCGACGTCCTCGCCAAGGTCGAGGCCCATGAATCGGTTCGCGTCCTGTCCGTCCACGTCGAACTGGTGGGTCGTGCCGTCCTCGGGGTCGGCGACGACGACTTGAAACTCGGCCATACGGTGGCAAAACCGACGCGTAGTCAAAAGGGTACTGAAACTCCCGTCACCCTGCAGAAGGGAGACGAACGACGACAGCGTACAGTACGCGTGAACAGCCCGCACAGCATCCCGTACGACGACGCCCCCTACGCCGCCGCCGGTGACTTCGAGGCGCTGAGTCCGTGCCCCAGCGTCACACAGTGTAGCCGTCACGACGAGCGGTCGCTACACACGTAGCCCGCAACGGCGTCGGTCGGCGGCCACTCCGGTCTGTCGATGAACACGGACCGCCCGACGTACGACGGAGCCGCATACGCCGTCGACCAGGCCCGCCGCCACGCCGACGAGGCGGGGTGGGAGACCGTGGGTGACCACGCCGTCGACGCGCTCGAACAGGTCGGCGACGCCCCCTACCCCCACCTCGTCGACCGCCTCCACCGGCAGGCGACGGACGTCGTCCTCTCGTGTAAGCGCGACGCCGTCGACGCCGATCGCGTCGTCTCCCGTCTCGACGGGATGCAGGAGACCCTCGGAAAGATGCACGCGCTCGCACTCGACGGGGCGACGATGTTCCCCGACGAGTTCGACGGGGTGACCGACAGCTAAGTCCTCGCGGCACCTCACCGCCGACGATGGCTCGTTCGCCGACCGACGAGGCCGACGCGTACGCCGAGGCGCTGGCAGCGGCGTTCGACACGACGGACGCCGAACTCCGGGTCGTCGCCCGACAGGCCCGTGACCTCGCCGAGACCGAGCGGTACGTGGCGGACACCGGCCACACGCTGACCCCCGCGCTCGTCGTCGACCACCTCCGGGACGCGCCCGACGAGCGACTGCCCTCGAAGTGGAACTGGTGGCTCGGGTCGCTGGAACTCGCGTTCGGCGACTACGTGGAGTTCCGAGTCCGGGTGGTCGACCGCGAGTAGTCGTGCTCCGGGCGCATCGGCGACCGTTCTCGTGGACCGTCGAACCGACGGGACTTACCCGCTCGCGGCGGTAGCGACCGGCAGTGAAGCTCCAGTTCCTCGGCGGCGCGGGCGAAATCGGTCGGAGCGCCCTCCTCGTCGACGACTCGCTCCTGCTGGACTACGGCATGGCGAGTACGACCCCTCCCTCCTACCCGGTCGGTCGCGTCTCGCCCGACGCCGTCGTGGTGAGCCACGGCCACCTCGACCACGTCGGCGCGCTCCCCGCGCTGATGTCCGCGAGCGACCGACCCGAGGTCCACTGGACGGCCCCGACCCGCGAGTTCGCGCTGACGCTCGCCCGCGACACGCTGAAACTCCACGGGAACACCCCACGCTGTCCGTTCACCGAGACCGACGTCGGGCGACTGACCCAGCAGTCCCGGCCCCACGCCTACGGCGAGTCCTTCGAGGCGGCGGGTTACGAGGTGACGTTCTTCGAGGCCGGCCACATCCCCGGCAGCGCCCACGTACTCGTTTCGGACGGGGAGACCGACCTGCTCTACACCGGCGACTTCCACACCAACCCACAGCGACTCGTCGCCGCGAGCGAGGAGCGCCCCGACGCCGACGTGGTGGTCTGTGAGTCCACCTACGCCGACGTGACCCACGAGCCACGCGAGCAGGTCGAACGCCGGTTCGCCCGGTCGCTCCGCGATACGGTCGCACAGGGTGGCACCGTCGTCGTCCCCGCGTTCGCCATCGGCCGCACGCAGGAGGTACTCATGCTCTGTGAGCGCTACGGCCTGGAGTGCTACGTCGACGGGATGGGCACGGACCTCTCGCGGATGCTCCGGAACCACCCCGACCACCTCCGGGACCCCGAGGCGTTCTCGCGGGCGGTCAGCCACGCTCGGTTCGTCACCTCGAACGGCCAGCGCGAACGCGTCGCCGCCCAGAACACCGTCGTCGTGACCACGAGCGGGATGCTCTCGGGCGGACCGGCGATGACCTACGTCCCCGCGATTCGCGGGTCGCCCGTCAACCTCGTCGCGTTCGTCGGCTACCAGGTCGAGGGCACCACGGGACGGCGCGTGCTGGAGACGGGGCGCGGCGAGTTCGACGGCCGCGTCCTGCCCATCAGCGCCCGAACCGAACTGTTCGAACTGTCGGCTCACGCGGACAGCGGCGGCCTCCAGGAGTTCCTCGGGGACTACGAGGACGCACGGGTGCTCGTCAACCACGGCGACCGCTGTGGCTGGTTCGCCGAGCAGTTACGCGCCGAAGGGTTCGACGCGAGCGCGCCCGAACTGGGTGAGACCGTCGAGGTGTGACCCGTCGGGAGCGTCCACACCACGACGGGGACCGAATCACGGCCCGCGACCCTCCGGCGGGTGTCGGCGCGGGTCGACTGGCGGGGCTGTGCCGCGAGTACGTCGGCGCGTCGACGGCTCCGCCCGAACGCTGATTGTTCGCCGAGAGTAGTTCGGGTCGTGGTCCCCACCAGCACTCCGCGATTCGGACTCCTGATCGTCTGCATCGTACTCACCGCCGGCTGTGCAGGGTTCGGAGGGACTCCGTCGTCCCCGACGACCGCAGGCTCGCCCACCGGTGTCGAAGACACGACGTTCGGGTTCGCTCCGGCGTACGCAGCCGACGAGGACGGGACACCGGACTACTTCGAACCGGAGGCGGACACCCGAGAGGCCACACGCGTCGTCTGGTCGGACGGCCACGTCACCGTCTCCGGTCTCACCGTCGGCATCGGTGACCGGAACTGTATCGACGTGCGACTCACGGAGGCACGAGCGGTGAACGGGACCACCCTCCACGTCGTCGTCGAGAACGACGCGACCGTCCCGTCGGACAGGAGCGGCTGTAACGGGACTGCGGCCCCCTACGAGTACCGGGCCGAACTCACCGTCTCCGGGAGCGCCCCGGAGCGAGTCGTCGTGACCCACAGGGACGCCGAGACCGGAGAGACGCAGTTCGAGAGCGGTGTGCTGCGTGCTCGGAACGGCACCGTCGTCTCGCCGTGAGTAGCGGTGATTCGGTCGGCGGAGACGTGCCGTGAACCCCTCACTCGGTCCAGCCGGCCATCTCCAGTTCTTCGAGGTCGGCCTCGTCGACCTCCTCGAACTCGTCGCCGCCACACTCGCGGCACTCCCCGTGGGGGGTGACGACGGTACCCGACTCGTCTACCAACGCCGCAGTCTCGGTGTTACAGTTCGTACACCGTGCGAACGACCGCTCCCCCTCTCCCGTTAGCTCGTCAGACATACGATGGTACAGAGGAGCCTTGGGCTTCAGTATCAAAGGTGTGCCTACATCGATACGGAGTCGGAACTGTCCCATCGATACACACCCCTCCGGCCGCCGACACCGGTGGTCCACGCGGCGGTTCGGAGGAGTCCGACCGTGAGACACCGACCCACAGCCAGGGACGCCGGCCCAAACTGCTATCAGACTCGTCGGTGTTGGTACCTGTCGGGATGGACGACTCCTCCACGGAGGCGACAGACCCGAGCACCGCACACGACCTGCTGCAGACGGCGGTTCGCCGCGCGGTCGTTCGCCTGTTGCTCGAGACCGACCGGCAGTGGGACGTCGAACCGTTCGCCGACGAACTCCTCCGTCGGGACGACCTTCCGGCCGACCACGCCGACGACCGCCTCCCCGACCGACTCTACCACCGCGCTCTCCCGAGACTGGACGACGCGGGCGTCGTCGAGTTCGACACCGACGCACACACCGTCGAACCGACCGACCGGCTTCCGGACCTCGCGTCCTTCCTCCGGAGCTACGAGCAGTCCGACCGGAGAGACGACCGACCGGAACAGTGATGCGGAGTTGCTTCTCGGCAACCCCGCCTCTCGGCGTCGACGGTTCGGACGAGCACGAGTGACGCGAAACCGGTCGTCCTGGCCCACGCCGGTCGCCCTGTGCCCCGCCAGGGGACACGCCACTTCTCCACCGGTCGTCGTCGCTGTCGGTCACGACTCCAGCGACCGCAGCCTCGCGCCCGTCGTCCGGTGACGGCGGCAGTCGACGGGCCGTGGTCGTCGCCGGGACTCACCACTCGTCGCGGTAGCGTTCGTTGAGCAGTTCGACGGTCCGGTCGACGTGGCCCTTCGGGACGTAGACGAACGGAATCGAGCGGTCGAACGCACGGTCGCCGTAGAGGCCGTACTCGCCGACGGACTGGGTGCGGCCGTTGTGTGCCAGCGGGATGTCCTTCAGTTCGGCGGGTTCGTACTCCGGGACGTACGAGCGCTCTATCCACACCTCGTGGACCGGCACGTCGAGTTCGCGGGCGAGAGCGCGTTCGAGGAACTCGTCGTTGGCCAGCAGCCAGCGGGTGTAGTCGTCGACGGCGGCCTCCCCCTCGGCGGCGACCACGTCGGCGTAGCCGAGGCGGTGTTTCCAGCACGACTCGGCGAACCGGCGGGTCCGGTAGCGCTCGTAGAGGTCGGCGAACGCCTCGCTCGGCGGGTCGCGGGCCGTCCGGCGGAACCGGTCGAGGACGGCGTGGTCGTCGAGGTCACCGTCCAGCACGGCGTCGGCGGTGATGGGCGAGTCCTCACAGTGGGCGGCGAGTTCGTCCAGCAGGCGGCGTACGAGGACGTTCGCGTACACCGACTTGTGGTGCTGGGTGACCCACATGTACAGCGAGATGCGGCCCTCGAGGTAGTTCCCGATGGTGCTGAGCGCCTTCTCCGAGAGCGCGAGGCCGGCGTCGGGGTGGGCGGTGTAGGCGGCGACCATCCGCTCGGTGTCGACGCTCAACACGTCCGCGCCGGTCATGTCGTCGTCGCGGATGATGTAGTCGAGGCGGTCGACGTCGATGGGCGAGTGGAGCAGTTCGGCGGCGACGCCGTGTTGCCAGTGGTCGCCGGCCTCGTAGCGCAGGCTCCACCCCAGCACGTACGCACAGACCTCGTGGGGGTCGACGCCGAACGCCTCGATGGCGTCGCCGTACACGTCGAGGACGGTGACACAGCCGAGCAGTTCGTGGGGGTTCGCCCGACGAACCGGGACGGGCAGGCCGTCGACGCTCGGGACGCCCACCTGCTCGAACGCGCGGTGGAGGCCGAGGCCGTCGAGTCGCTCGCGCAGGGCGGCGGCGTCGAGGTGGCGTTCGCCGAGGTGCGACAGCGGCGGGTGGCCGACGTCGTGGAGCAGGCAGGCGAACGCCAGCGTCCGCTCGATGGTGTCGAGTTCGTCCGTCCCGATGCCGTCGGTGAAGTACGACTGGGTGCGGAGGTTCTCGAAGACGCGCTGGCCGAGGTGGTAGACGCCCAGCGAGTGCTCGAAGCGGGTGTGGGTCGCGCCGGGGTAGACGAGGTGGGTCGCCGAGAGCTGGCGGACGCGGCGCAGTCGCTGGAACGGTGCGGTGTCGACGACGCGCTCGACGATGCGCTCGTCGAGGTCGACGTAGCCGTGGACGGGGTCTTTGAACTGTCTGGTCATGGGAGTGGTCGGCGAAGTAGGTCGGCCGGTCGACGCCGAGGACCGGGCGCGCTCGTCGGTAGAGAAACGCGAACGTCGCAGTTACCCCACAGAGCGGCCACGACGGCGTGATTCTTTCGGTTCCGAGCGCCGGACGCGTCGCCACGGCGGGGCCGGCGGGGAAGCGCGTATCCCGTCAGCGAGCGTGGCGGTCGGCATGGTCGAGTACACCGACCCGGACCTGAGCGAGGCCGAACGCGAGGCGCTGCACGACCTCCAGTTGGGCATCGAGAAGATACACCGCGGCTACGGCGCGCTGTTGGACTGGCATCACCACGTCGGCGGCGGGATGGACTACTTCGCCGACGCCGAGGAGCGACTCCGCGAGGCGGGCCACACCGAGTTCGCCGACGAACTGCGCGACGTCCACCTCCCGGCAGGGGCCGTCGAGGACAGGTGGACGTACGAACTCGTCGACGAGTTCCGCCGCGAGTTCCTCGCGGACGTGACCGCCTTCGAGGAGGGCGTTCGGGAGGCACTCGCCGAGGGGACGCCGCACGTCACCGAACGTCGCCAGCAGCGACGGTGGCGCGAGAACGCCGAGAGCGAGGCGTGGAGAGCGGACAGAAACGAGGAGTGAGCGGGCGGCGGTCGGGCGACGAACGGCGGCCAGTGCGACGGGACGTGTCGGGAGTCAGTCGTCCCGTGCGGCCTCGACTGCGTCGGCCTCGTCTTCGAGCGCCGCCGCGACCCGACGCGCCTCCTCGGGGGAGAGACGGACCCGGTCGGCGTGGGGCGGGAGGTGCTCCAGTGTCGTGCCGTCGAGTTCCAGTGCGAGCGAGACGTGGTCGGGGTCGTTCCGTGGCGAGGAGACGTTCAGGACGCCGTCGGTCTCCTCGGTGAAGTCGTGGCCCTCGGCCTCGGCGTCGACCAGGTCGAGCGTCGTGTAGGCCGTGACGCTCAGGATGCGCTCGGCCATCAGTCGTCGCTCGGGGCGGCGCTGTCGCCGGGCATCGTCTCGGGGTCGTAGGGGTACCACGCCTGTTTCGTGTTGTGCATCATCGGGTCGTCGTAGGAGGTGTCCATCGGCTCCGCGAGACCTTTCAGCCCGTCCTCGCCGTCGGTCTCGGAGACGCGCGTGACGAACTCGCGGAACGACTCGACGCCCGCCTCACGCTCCTCGCGTTCGGCCTCGTAGGTCGAAAGCAGGTTCTCGACGTAGCCCGGCACCTCGTCGGCGGCGACGCGCATCTCGACCCACTCGGCGAACTGCGGGTCCTCCCCGAGGCCACCGCCGAGGCCGATGTCGAACGCCTCGACCGGGTCGCCGTCCTTGCGGGTCTTCATCCCGCGCAGCGAGACGTCCGCGATTTGCGGTTGGGCACAGGAGGCCGTACAGCCCGAGAGGTGGATGTGGAACTCCTCGACGCCGTCGGGGAGAGCGACGTTCTCTTTCAGCCAGCGGGCGTAGCGGACCATCCGGTTTTTCGTCTCGGTGATGGCGAGTCCGCAGAACTCCGTGCCCGTGCAGGCGATGGAGCCACGCATGAACGGGTGGGGGTCCGGCGAGTAGTCCTCGAACAGCGGGTCGTCGAGGAACGCGTCGACCTCGCTCTCGTCGATGTCCGCGACGACGACGTTCTGACGCTGGGTGAGGCCGACGAGTTCGCTGCCGTACTCCGCGGCGCGGTCGGCGAGTTCGATGACCTCCTCGGCACCCATCCGGCCCGTGAGCACCGAGAGGCCGACGAAGCGCTTCTCGGCGTCGTTCTGCTCGTGAATCCCGACGTAGTCGCCGGGCGCGTCGGTCCGGCCCGCGTTGTAGTCGTACTCGTGACGCAGGTCCTCGCCCGCGGTGGGGAGTTCGTAGTCGACGTACTCCTCCTGGAGGACGTCACGGAACTTCTCGGCGCCCCACTCGTCGACGAGGAACTTCACGCGAGCGTTGAACCGGTTCTCGCGGTCGCCGTGGTCTCGGAACAGCGCGGAGACGCCCGCCGCGACGGTGGTCATCTCCTCGGGCGTGCAGAAGACGTCGAGGTCACGGGCGAAGCGGGGTTCCTTCCGGGCGAGGCCGCCGCCGACGCGGACGTTGAACCCGTCGACCGTCTCGCCGTCTCGTTCTTTCGTGGCCGGTTCGAAGGCGAGGTCGTTGATGTCGCCCTGACCCGCGCCGCGGGTGTCGCCCGTGACGGAGACCTTCCACTTCCGCGGGAGGTTCGCGTGTGCGGGGTTGCCCTTGAACTCGCCGTTGAGTTCCTGGACGAGCGGCCAGACGTCGAGGTGTTCGTCGGCGTCCCGGCCCGCGACGGGCGACCCGACGATGTTGCGCCACGAGTCGCCACAGGCCTGGATGGTCGAGAGGCCGACCTCGTCGAGACGGTCGAAGATGGCGGGGACGTCCTCTATCTGAATCCAGTGAAGCTGGATGGACTGGCGGGTGGTGAAGTCCGCCCAGGCGTCGCCGAACGCCGGGTTCTCGACGGGACCGCTCGCGTACTCGCGGGCGATTTCGCCGACGACCCGTAGCTGTTCGGGCGTCAGTCGACCCATCGGGACGCCGACGCGCATCATGAAGTTGCCCTCCTGGCCCGAGCGCTGGTGGTACAGCCCCCACCACTTGAAGCGCTCGAACCACGCGTCGTGTTCGTCCTCGGGGATGGCGTCGAACCCGCCCTCCTCCGCGAACCGCTCCAGGTGGTCGCGGATCTCCACCCCGTACACCTCGTCCTTCCATCCTTCGACCTTCGACGGCATACCCTACCGTCCGTGAGTCCGGGGTAAACCGCCGTGGCTCCCGTCAAGGCTGGGGGAGGCTCCCGTGAACCAGCCACAGTTGCCGGTTTCTCTCAGCAGTCGTTCGTGTCGGCGAACGACGACGACCGACCTCGGCACGACCAGCGCCGGTCACGGGACCGGACCCCCGGCCAGCGACGAACCGGGCCACCGGAGAGCCACGTAGGATGCGGCAACGACTGCCGGGAGAGGGAAGCACGGGTCAACGTTACGGGCGAAAGCGAGTTTAAACGAGGCGAAGGCATAGGACGGGCGATGACCGAGAGAGAGTCGCCGGGTGCGTCCGTCGCACCCGCGGACGTCGCACCGGAGTTGTACGAGGAGGAGACAGAGTGAGCGAGCAGCGGAGCGAGACGCGCGAGTCGGCGGGAGCCGACTCCGACCGGGAGAACGAGGAGGAGAAAGCGGTCGACACCAGCCACCTCGACGGCCTCGCCGACGGGTGTGGCTGTGCCGAGGTGATGGACCACCTCTCCGAGCAACGCGAGGAGTAGGGCGATTCGAGGTGACCGACAGGAGCGAGAACCGTCGCGTACCGAGCGGCGAAGCCGCGAGGAGTCGCGTGGTTCGGGACGGGCGACGTGTCGGAACCCGTTCGCTCCGTCGCACGACCGCGCGAGTCTTTTGAACGCCCCCGACGTGAGTTCAGAGAATGAGTGAGGACGACGTCCCGCCGGCGGACCGACGGTCACCGGTCGGGCGACCGGTCGTCCGGGGCGACCCGACGTTGATGGGCGAACGCGCCGAGCGTGCCGTCCAGTTCGACCCCGAGGACCCCGCTTCCCTCGAACGGGCCGCCGACGTCGTCCACGCGTTCGCCACCGAGAGCGCCGGGGCCGCCGACAACGTCTACATGCTCCGCGGTGCGGCCGCCTGCGCCGCGCTCGTCCGCGGCGAAGGGTCGTACAAGGCCGCCGCCGAACGGGCGGGCGAGGAGGTCACCGTCTCGTTCATCCGGAAGTGGGCGCGGGTCCACGACCTCCCCCGAGCGATTCGGGAGTGTGTCGCCACGGGCCGTATCGCACCGACGGCGGCCAAACACATCGCCCGCGGCCGCGGGGAAGCGCGATACCACCTCGCGTGGGCCGTCCTCGACCACGACCTGACCGTCCGGGAGGTCCGGACCGCCGCCAGCGCCATCAACGACGGCCGGAGCGTCGAGGCGGCGCTGGCCGAACAGGGCGTCTCGGTCGGCGACATTTCGCTCTCGCTGAACGCCGAGAGCTACCGGGACCTGCGCTGGCGGGCCGCCCGTCGCGGCGTGGACCCCGAAGACGTCGTCGCAGAAGCGCTGGCGAACCTCGACCCGCTAGAGGAGTAGCGCGGTTCGGAGTTCCGTGAGCGTCAGCGAACGGGAGCACGAAGAACGAGCAGCACGAGGTCCTCGGAGCGAGCGTGACGAGCGAGAACCGCCAGTACCGAACGACGGAACCGTGCGGAGTGGTCAGAGCAGGCTTCGACTCCCCCGCCGGAAGCGACCGACCGGAATCACCGACTCACGAGAGGAATCGCTCGACAGCCGTCGAGAGCGTCACACCGGCGGTCAGTACCTCGTCCCACTCGACGGTTTCGTTGGGGAAGTGCGCCTGGTCGATGCTCCCCGGTCCGAACAGCACCGCCGGGACGCCGGCGTCGGTGTAGTGACGCGCGTCCGCACCGTAGGTCACACCCAGCGGGTCTGTCCCGGCGACGCCGTGGTCGACCATCGCGTCCTGGACGGCGACGACGACCGGTTCGTCGGGCGCGATTTCACTCGGCTCGAACTGGACGTCGAACCGCTCTATCGACAGCGCGTCGGGCCATCCGGCCTCGCGGGCGGTCTCGGTCAGTCGCTCACGGACGGCCGTCTCCACCTCGTCGACGGACTCGCCGGGGGCGACGCCGATGCGCGTCTCGGCCGTCAGCCGCGCTGGCACCGTCGAGGGCCACTCGCCCGCGCGGACCGTGCCGACCACGACGGGCCACGGCGTCGTGTACCCATCGTAGAGGGGGTGAGTCGTCGTCTCGGTGTGGTCGGACTCGTACCCCCGGAGCGCGTCGTGAACGACCTCGAACCGGTCGAGCGCGCTCGCGCCACGCCACGCGGTGGCGGCGTGGGCCGACCGCCCACGTACCACCAGACGGAGCATCAGACAGCCCTCGCTGGCGACGACGGGGCGGAGTTCGGTCGGTTCGGCGACGACCACCGCGTCACGCTCGCCGGTGTACGGCGCGTCGAGTGCGCTCGACGCCGCGCCGATGCCACCCTCCTCCTCGCCCGCGACGCTCTCGACGACGACCCGACCGTCGACGTCCGCCTCGCCCGCCTCGACCCGGTCGGCCAGATACCGGGCCGCGTAGACGCACGCACCGAGTCCCGACTTCATGTCCGCCGCACCGCGGGCGGTCAGCCGCTTCCCGTCCTCGCTCCACGTCGCCGTGAACGGGTCCGACCGCCACGCACCCCCGTCGGTGGCGGCCGAGGCCGACGTGTCGTCCCGACCACCCGCCCCGGCGTCACTGGCCGGGACGACGTCGACGTGCCCGTTCAGGACCAGCGTCCGACCCTCCCCGGAGCCGAGTTCGAGGACCCCCGCGACGCTGGGGCGACCCGCGGTCGGAATCGCCGCGGGGTCGTCCGGGAACGACGGCAGGCCAGCCAACCGCTCCGGGTCCGCCTCCCACTCGTACGTCTCGAACCCCAGCGCGTCGAGGTGCTCACGGACGAACGACTGGATACCGGCCTCCGCACCCGGCGTCGATTCGAAGCCGACCAGTCGCTCGACGAACGCTCGAAGCTCCGCATCGTACCGCTCGACGAACGGTGAACGCACGTCAGTCATCGCCCGACGATACACGGGCACCGCCAAGAGCGTTTGGCATGGTTCCACACGAAACCGGGGGGTCGAACCGGACGACGGCGAGGCGGCCCGCTCGCTACGCCAGGGCTCGCCCCACCACGACCCGATTCCACGGAGAGCGGGGACACCACCCCCGGCGACGGTGCAGGGACGGGCCGAGAAGGACTCGAACCTCGGTCGCTCACGATGTTTGCTCTCTGGTTCGAGTCCTCTGTAGCGTTGTCACTGCTCACGTGGGTCGTAGGAAAACGGGCTGAGAGGGATTTGAACCCCCGACCGTCTGGTTAAAAGCCAGACGCTCTCCCTAACTGAGCTATCAGCCCTCACCGAAGCTACCGTCGCTCGTCGCTAAACCGTTACGGTTGACGCGGCCCCGTGAGCGAGAACAGGCACGTCGTCTCTCAGCCCCGAACCGGCAGGAACGCCAGTCCGACGACCAGCAACCCGGCCAGCGAACTGATGATGATGACGTTCCACAGCCCGGTCATCCGGTCGGTGAACGACGCCTGCGTGTCCGCCTGCTCGGCGTACACCGAGTAGTCCTGCCCGAGTTGGACACCGGAGATAGACGTCTCGTTGCCGTGGCCCTCCGTCTGGAAGTTCACGACCCGCTGCTCGCCGTTGGCGAGCGTGACGTTGCCGCCCTGCGTGAGTTCGGCCGTGTTGTACTGCGGGACCGTGTACTCGACGACGGCGGAGCTGTTGGTCACGTTGACGACCGTCGCGGAGACGTTGACCATCCTCGAACCGTCGAAGGTGTCGATTTCGAGCTGCAGTTCGAAGCTCTCACCCTCGGCGACGCGCGTCTGCTCGGCCGGCGAGAGATACTGCGCGATGGGGACGAACGTCCCGTTCGACTGGTACCGAACGAACGTCTGGCCCTGCGCGGTCACCGTCTCGTTGTAGACGGCCGGATCGGACTCTAAGATGGCCGTGACGTCCGTCGTGTTGGTGAACACGAGCGTGTCCTGTGCCTCGGTGTAGAGGCTCCCGTTCTCGGCGGCCTGCGTCCCGTTCGAGGAAGCCACACCAGCGCTACCGCCCGCGTCGGTGGAGTTGCTGCTGGCGTTGCTACTCGCGTTCTGACCGGTGGTCGTCGCGTTGGCACCGCTCGTACCGTTCCCCGAGACACCGCTTCCCGCCGTGCCGTTGGTCTCGAGCCCACCGCTCTCGGTCCCGTTGCCCGCAGCAGGCGTCCCGCCACCGGAGGCGTTGCCCGACTCGTTACCGCTCGCGTTGCCCGAGCCACCGGCGTCCATCCGCTGACCGGCCGCCGAGAGCGCCGTCACGTTCCCGTCCGCCGAGACGTACGCGTTCTCGAGGTTCGGCGCGACACCGGTCGTCACGAGCCACGTCCCGTTGAACACCTCGGCCGTCGAACCGTTCCCGTAGCTCTGGTTCTGCGTCGTCTCCGGAACGTACCACTGGAGCGTCCCCGCCGGCGTCGGACCGCCGCCACCGCCACCACCGTGGCCGCCACCGCCGCCGCTGCTCTCTTCCATCTGTGCGAGAACACGATACTCCTGGTCACCCGCCGTGAAGTTCGACCCGTTCTGGTACGTCTCCGCCCCGTCCAACTGGATGTCGGGACTCTCCGCGAGTGAGACGACGGAGTACGCACTCGCCGCCATCACCACGAAGAAGACGAAGAGGACCGCGGCCGCTCGTCGTTGCATACATCACGCGAAGATAGCGCGGCCTATATCGATTGCGTTCTCCGTGACCGACGACCCGTCCACCCACGACGACGGCCGAGACGAGACGCGTGGAACGCCATCACTCACCACCCACCCCGCTCGAACGGTGTCTCTCCACCCTCGACCCCCAGGAGTCGGGAGGCGAGAACTACCCTCCAACAACGGCGGGGCGGCCCGTACTCCAACCACCGGCGACGCCAGTCGGCCGACCGCTCATCCGACACCGAACGACAGCGACCCGACCACCACCGGCCCGCGTCGAACCGAACGGCAGCGCGTCCGCTCCTCGTGAACCGACACCGATCGAAGCGACGGGGCTGAACTCGAACCGAGACTGCTTCGCCGCCGCTCGCCACTGGCTTCGAACCGACGGAGCGGCCGCTGCTCACGCGTGACTCACAACAGGAAGCCAAGGGCCGGATTCGAACCGGCGTGATCTCGCTCTGCAGGCGAGTACGTATGGCCAGACTCTGTCACCTTGGCGCGTAGCTGCCTCTACTGTGACGATGTGAATAAGGATAGCGGTCTGGTGTGACCGCGTCCCGTTACAACGACGAAAAGCGGCCGCACTCCGATAGTGCGGCCGCTCTCGGTTGGATGAATACGGTATGAGTGGGAGGCGGCGAACCACCAGCTGCGGGCGTCGACGGACCGATCTCCGATTCCACCGGGACGAACCCTGCGTGTACTACGGATCACGGTCCTCGGCCCGTGCTTGGCCACCCTTGCGGGTCAGTTTTCCCAGAGACTCTCGTACTCCAGTACTCGCTGGAACGCTGGCAGGCTTATCTTCCGTGTTCGGGATGGGTACGGGAGTCGCCCTGCCGCTGTGGCCGCCTTAACGCCGACTCGCGGAATCGAACCGCGTGTGGGTAAGGACCACCGTCGGTCAGAGTACGTGCGATCCAGTTAACGCCTGGACCCGTTTAACGGGACCAGTGCAGATGATTGTGTGGCTTCGGTCGATTAGTGCTCGCGGGCTGAACATCTCGTTACCTTGATGCGTACACCCCGAGTCTATCGAACTCGTCTTCTACGAGTGACCTCAACGGTACTTCTTTTCCATGTGGGTTTCGAGCTTAGATGCGTTCAGCTCTTACCCCTTGTTGCGTAGCTGCCCGGCACGTGCCCTCTCGGACAACCGGTACACCAGTGGCAACCATTCGTAGTTCCTCTCGTACTATACGAACGTTCACGTCAAGTACCAAAACACCCCCAATAGATAGCAGCCGACCTGTCTCACGACGGTCTAAACCCAGCTCACGACCTCCTTTAATAGGCGAACAACCTCACCCTTGCCCGCTGCTGCACGGGCAGGATGGAGGGAACCGACATCGAGGTAGCAAGCCACCGGGTCGATATGTGCTCTTGCCGGTGACGACTCTGTTATCCCTAAGGTAGCTTTTCTGTCACTTATGGCCCGCATCGGGCGGGCACATAAGATCGCTAGACCGCGCTTTCGCGTCAGCGTCGCTCGTTAGGCACGACACTGTCAGCCCATCTTTTGCTCTTGCGCTCTTCTCCGGATTCCTGACCCGGATGAGATGGACTTAGGGCGCGCTCGATATCTTTTCGAGCGCGTACCGCCCCAGTCAAACTGCCCGGCTATCGGTGTCCTCCTCCCGGAGTGAGAGTCACAGTCACTAACGGGTAGTATTTCACTGATGCCTCGGTGGCCCGCTAGCGCGGGTACCTGTGTAACGGCTCCTACCTATGCTGCACATTAGCGACCATGTCTCAGCGACAGCCTGCAGTAAAGCTCTATAGGGTCTTCGCTTCCCCTTGGGGGTCTCCAGACTCCGCACTGGAACGTACAGTTCACCGGGCCCAACGTTGGGACAGTGACGCTCTCGTTGATCCATTCATGCAAGCCGCTACTGAAGCGGCAAGGTACTACGCTACCTTAAGAGGGTCATAGTTACCCCCGCCGTTGACGGGTCCTTCGTCCTATTGTACTAGGTGTTCAGATACCCGCACTGGGCAGGATTCAGTGACTGTACGAGTCCTTTCGGATTTGCAGTCACCTATGTTGTTACTAGACAGTCGGAGCGTCCTAGACTCTGCGACCTGCCTCTTTCCGAGGCAGGCATCCCTTATCGCGAACTTACGGGACTAATTTGCCGAATTCCCTAACGTCGGTTGTACCCGACAGGCCTTGGCTTTCTCCGCCACGGACACCTGTGTCGGTTCTTGGTACGGATTCCGTACTTGCTTTTTCACGGGCCCCAGGTTGACCGGATTTGCACTGTCTCGCCGTTCATCCGCTTCGTGCCATTACGGCTTCCACGGATTTGGACGATTCGACCGAGCGAAAGCTCGGCTCCGGCGACCCCGAGGCGTCAGCGTTCGTTGTACGGAAGCGCTGGAATATTAACCAGCTCCCCTTTTGTGATGCTCGAATTGCGACATCACTTAGGACCGGCTAACCCTCAGCTGACAAACATTGCTGAGGAACCCTTGTCCGTTAGGCCGTCGAGATTCTCACCCGACTATCGCTGCTACTATGGCCAGGATTTTCGTCACCAATCGGTCCACACGAGTTCTCACCCGTGCTTCCACCCAATCGGAGCGCCAACCTACGGGAACACGCTATGAGGCGTGCCGCTAGGTCTCGGTAGTGGATTTGAGCCCCGATCATTTTCGACGCCCCGAACCTCGGCCGGTAAGCTGTTACGCTTTTCTTAGAGGGTAGCTGCTTCTAAGCTCACCTCCCGGCTGTCTAGGGCTCGGGACAATCTTCAATCGCACTTAATCCACATTTTGGGACCTTAACCCAGCTCTGGGTTGTCTCCCTCACGGTGCACAAGCTTACCCCGCACACCGGGCTCCCTGCGTCTACGGCGTTCGTAAGTTCGGAGTTTGACAGGGGTGTCGACGCCTCTCGGCGTCGATCGCCCCAATCAGTCGCTCTACCTCACGAACAACCTCTGCAGAGGTCATGCTTCGACATGTTTCGGTTGGAACCAGCTGTTACCGAGTTCGATGGGCCTTTCACCCCTACACATAGGTCACGAGAGGGTATTGTAGGACACCAACTCTAGCAGGCTTCCACATGGCTTTCGCCATGCTTCACCTTGCCCATGTGTAGATCACTCGGATTCGGGTCGTGCCCGCTTGACTCCCCGCGCTTGAACACGGTGGCCCTGGCAATGCTGCGGCCATATTGGTTTCCCTACGCCTTCCCCGATACTCGGGTTAGACTCGTCAAACAGACACACTCCCTGGCTCGTTTTTCAAAACGTACGACGGAACATCGGCTCCGCAGACATTCTACTGTGGGGTCGCCCCCATGTCGTTCTGTCTACGGCCTTTTATGCCCCGTCGCTCCATCGCCACATGATTTCAGGCCTTATTTCAACCCCTTTTTCAGGGTACTTTTCAGCGTTCGCTCACGCTACTTGTCCGCTATCGGTCTCGAGTTGTATTTAGTCTTGGCAGTCGATGCCTGCCGTCTTCTCGAGGGATTTCCAACCCCCGATACTCTGGAACAAACCTACGATCGCCCACTCACGATACGGGGCTGTCACCCTGTATCGCCCTCCGTTCCAGGAGAGTTCTCGTGAGTCGTTGATCGCGTATGGTAAGTCCGAACACCACATTGGCCGAAGCCTTCGGTTTGGACTGTGTCGTCTTCACTCGCCGTTACTAACGACATCCCGTTCGGTTTCTTTTCCTGTCCTTACTGAGATGTTTCAGTTTTGGACGTTCCCCATTGCGCGAAGCAATTGTAAAGGGATTCCCATTAGGAGATCTGCAGTTCTAAGCCTCCGTGCGGCTCCCTGCAGCTTTTCGCAGCTTGGCACGTCCTTCGTCGGCACTCGAGCCGAGCCATCCACCACTGGCACAGTAGCCACGAATAATTAATTGAATGCTCTGGACCGCGGTAAACGGGTCCAGTGAGCGCCTGGATCGCACGTACACACGGTGTCATACACAGCTCCGGAGACTAAGCGGACCTGCGTCGACCCTTCCCATCCTCGCTTGCACGAGATGGTGCATCTGTCTTCATCGGAACGAGCGCCGGATCACACTTAAGCAACCCGGTTCCGTCCCGTGAATATGGACCCACTGGGATTCGAACCCAGGGCATCCTCCTTGCAAAGGAGGCACTCTCCCACTGAGCTATGGGCCCTACCTGTTAGCCCTGGTAGTTCTGAAGTGCTCGGTTGGCCACATCGCGGCGAAGCCGCGCAGTCGTCGACGTCCGCGCCAAAGGTGAGCCAGGCACGTCGGCCTGGTCTCGATCTGTGGAGGTGATCCAGCCGCAGATTCCCCTACGGCTACCTTGTTACGACTTAATCCCCCTTGCAGAGCCCAGATTCGACCACCGGACGGTGGCCTCATCCGGACCCCACTCGGGTGATTTGACGGGCGGTGTGTGCAAGGAGCAGGGACGTATTCACCGCGCGCTTCTGACACGCGATTACTACCGAATCCAGCTTCATGCGGGCGAGTTTCAGCCCGCAATCCGAACTACGACCGGGTTTAGGAGATTAGCGCCCCCTCTCGGGGTGGCTTCCCATTGTCCCGGCCATTGTAGCCCGCGTGTTGCCCAGCTCATTCGGGGCATACTGACCTACCGTTGCCCGTTCCTTCCTCCGCTTTAGCAGCGGCAGTCCCCCTAGTGTACCCAGCCATCGCGAGATGCTGCTGGCAACTAGAGGTGCGGGTCTCGCTCGTTGCCTGACTTAACAGGACGCCTCACGGTACGAGCTGACGGCGGCCATGCACCTCCTCTCAGTAACGTCGAGTAAGGTCATCAACCTGACTGTCATGATTACTGTCGGAGCTGGTGAGATGTCCGGCGTTGAGTCCAATTAAACCGCAGGCTCCTCCGGTTGTAGTGCTCCCCCGCCAATTCCTTTAAGTTTCATCCTTGCGGACGTACTTCCCAGGCGGCTCACTTCACGGCTTCCCTACGGCACAACGCAGGCTCGTAGCCTGCGTCACACCTAGTGAGCATCGTTTACGGCTAGGACTACCCGGGTATCTAATCCGGTTCGAGACCCTAGCTTTCGTCCCTCACCGTCGGATCCGTTCTCCAGAGGCGCTTTCGCCACCGATGGTCCGTCTAGGATTACAGGATTTCACTCCTACCCCAGACGTACCCCTCTGGTCTCCCGGTCCCAAGCCAGGCGGTATCCGCCGGACGCCCACTCGTTAGGCGAGTGGATTTCCCGACGGACCTACCTGGCCGGCTACGGACGCTTTAGGCCCAATAAAATCGGTCATCACTTGAGCTGCCGGTATTACCGCGGCGGCTGGCACCGGTCTTGCCCAGCCCTTATTCCTGTACCACCTTAAGGTACAGAAAAGCGAGGACTGTATGCCCTCGCACTCGGAATCCCCCTATCGCACTGTCGTGCAGTGTAAAGGTTTCGCGCCTGCTGCGCCCCGTAGGGCCCGGACTCTTGTCTCAGAGTCCGTCTCCGGGCTCTATCTCTCAATACCCGTACCGATTATCGGCACGGTGGGCCGTTACCCCACCGTCTACCTAATCGGCCGCAGCCACATCCTATGGCGCCGGAGCGTTTCGTGCTCTCAGCATTCCAGCATGAGAGCAGTATCACGGATTAGCCTCAGTTTCCCGAGATTATCCGCGTCCATAGGGCAGTTTGGCCACGTGTTACTGAGCCGTTTGCCACGAGTGTGAACTCGTGCGACTCGCATGGCTAAATCGGATTCCGATAGCAATGACCTCCGGCAGGATCAACCGGAATGTTCCCCTCGTAAGAGGGGGGTTGGCGGGAACACACTCAGAGAGTGTGTTTCCATATCCCATTTGCATATTGCATGTGTGTATCGGACGTCGGCGACAGTCGGACCAACCGAGTGTCACCGAACTACCAGGGCTAACATCAGATCCCGTCTTGACGGCGGACCGCAGGGGCGGAATCCTCACTTCTTTCGGATTTCACAGTAGCCGATTGAGGGTTATAAACCCATCGAACCGGACTCGAAATCCCGGACACGGCCTCGAAGGCCGCGCCCCGTCGCGTATTGCATCCGAACGCCCTCATACGTATAAGGGCACCGGACCGGAGATGGCCTCCCGAAGGAGACCACCTCGCTGTTTCCGCGTATTACGTCCAAGTTCGCCCTTACATATAAGGGCGTCGGACCCAGGATGACGCCCCGTGAGGAGCACCACCCGTCGTATCGCGTACTTGGTCCGAGCCTGCCCTTACATATAAGGGCGTCGGACTGCGGGCGTTCGCCCCCGGAAGGGGGCGTCCCGCGCTTCTTCGCATCCTATCCGAGTGGAGGGTCACGTATAAGGCCGTCGAACCATCGCCGCCCCGTCATGCGTTTTCATGGGAACAGTCTCCCATGGGAACTGTGTAGCACAGACCAGTCGGTGACCCGGAGCCGTGGCTCGTCGAGGAAGTGTCGCGCGGGTGGAGACCGGTTCGTCATCCCCCGCTCGCACGGGTAGTCGGACCGGGTGAGGCCGCGCGGTTACGCGTACGCACGCAGGTGGTCAAGAAGTTACTGGACGACGTCCGGCGGCGAGAAGAACGAGACAGTGTGTGAGACCGGGTCAGATCTCCTCGAGGTGTTCGATTCCCTTCTTCGAGACGTTGGCTTTCGTGATGCGCTGGGGCATCCAGTCCGGTTTGTCGTCCGGAGCCTCCTCGACCCAGGCCCACCCCTCGTAGTGGTGGACCTTCTTGGTCCCCTTCTCGCGCAGACTGATGTCCTCCCGGTCGGCTG
This sequence comes from Halomarina oriensis, assembly GCF_009791395.1. Lineage (GTDB taxonomy): Archaea > Halobacteriota > Halobacteria > Halobacteriales > Haloarculaceae > Halomarina > Halomarina oriensis. Next base: position 778,590 of record NZ_WSZK01000015.1, on the reverse strand, counting down.
CCGCCTCACCGTCGGCCGGGTCGAGGCGGCGGGCCGCTTTGAGTGCCGCCTGTCTCGGCGTTCGCCCCGAGAACACACTGGACTCGCTCCCGGACGTGTCCCGGAGCGCGAAGTTCCGCTTGCCGTCGTCGCTACGTGCCATGGTTTGGTACCTCCGTGTCAGTGTGAGACATGACCCTACATAACTATATCCCCGAAACCACCCGATACCGACCACTTCTTTAAGTAGTGGTCCGAACGTCGCCGGTGGCGATGTCGACGTTCTCACAGCAAACTTAAGTAGAGCGTGTGACGAAGTGCGAGGTAAGATACCGCGATGGTGCGAAAGAAGAAGCTCAGTCCGAGCGGCGCCAAAGACGAGAACGGCGAGTATCACAACGTCCACCTCAACCTCCACGAGGACGAGCTCACGGTCGCCGGCATGGAGATCGGCGACGAAGTGTACGTGCGTGTGCGTGACAACAAGATAATCATCCAGAAAGCCTCCGAGGAAGAGGAGATCGAGCACGAGTTCTAATGAGCTACCGTGCCGCGAAGCCACTCCTGTTCCGGCTTCCGGCGGAGACCGCTCACACCGCTACCAAGCGACTGCTCCGCGCCGCCCGGGGGACACCCATCGAGGAGGCACTGACCGCTCGCTACCGCGTCGAGCAGCCACGACTCCACACGAACGTCTTCGGACTCGACTTCTCGAACCCCGTCGGTGTGGCCGCGGGGTTCGACAAGAACGCCGAGATACCGGGGATACTCGGCGCACTCGGCTTCGGCCACGTCGAGGTCGGAGCCGTCACCGCCGAGGGCCAACCCGGTAACCAGCGGCCACGACTGTTCCGTCTCCCCGAGGACCGTGCACTCGTCAACCGGATGGGCTTCAACAACGCGGGCGCGGACGTCGTCGGCCCGCGACTCGCCGACACCGACGTGTCGGTCCCGCTGGGTGTCAACATCGGGAAGTCGAAGACCACACCCCTCGACGAGGCCCCCGAGGACTACCTGTACAGCTACGAACGGACCGCGGCGGGTGGGGACTACTTCGTCGTCAACGTCTCCTCGCCGAACACGCCGGGCCTCCGTGACCTCCAGAACCGCGAGCACCTCGAAGCCATCCTCGGCCGCCTACGGGACGCCGGGGCCGCCCCGCTGCTCGTCAAACTCTCGCCGGACCTCACCGAGAGCGCAGTCGAGGACGCACTCGCCGTCGTCGACGACCTGAAACTGGACGGCGTCATCGCCACCAACACCACCGTCGAGCGTCCGGACACGCTCCGGAACCACAACCGCGTCGAGGCCGGCGGCCTCTCGGGAGCACCCATCGAAGAGCGCGCCACCGAGACGGTCCGGTTCGTCGCCGAGCGCACCGACGTCCCCGTGATCGGCGTCGGCGGCGTCTCGGACGCCCACGGCGCGTACGCGAAGATTCGCGCCGGCGCGTCGCTCGTCCAACTGTACACCGCCCTCGTCTACGAAGGACCCGCACTCGCCCGCGACATCAACGAGGGCCTGCTCGACCTGCTCGACCGCGACGGCTTCGACTCCGTCGAGGACGCGGTCGGTGCTGACCTGTAGCTGAGACGGTGGCGGCAGTTCGAACGGAGATGCCCCCTCAGCCAACCGACCGGCACGGGCGGGACTGAAAAGGCCCGTTCTCTCGGTGAAGTGTCCGAGAGAACGAGGGCTTTCGAGTTCTCAGCGGCGATTCGAACGGAACGTCGGTCGAAAACCTGCCGACGGTTCGGACCTTACTCCAACGCACTTAGGTCGAACTCGAACGCCGCGACCGGCAGTTCGAGGTCGTGTTCGACCAGCACGCGCGGGTGGACCTCCCCGACCACACCGACACGTTCGCCGTCCAGTTCGACGGCCGCGGTCCGGCCCTCGATGAACGACGGGTGGGTGGTCGCGGGCGTCTCCAACGCCTTCCCGAACGCGCCGGCGAGCGCCTGGAGCCGTGCCTTCGCGTCCTCGTAGCCCGCGTCGGTACGCGCGAGGACGGCGGCGACCGTCCGCCGCTCGGCGGCCTTCGTCTCCTCGCGTTCGTCGACGTGTGCGGCGAGGCCGATCTCCGCGAGGTTCTGTGGGTACGCGCGGTGCGTGTTGTTCTCCAGAACGGTCAGCAGCGACGGGAGCGCCCACGTCCGGACGACGGTGTAGTCCTCGCTGTACGGTTCGGCGATGGTCACCGGCGGTCGCTGGCCCAGTGGCGCGTCGGGGGCCAGTTCGTCGGGGATGTCGAGGCCCATCCGGTCGAAGCAGTCGCGCTCGCTCGTCATGTGGAAGTCCAGCATGTCCTCGAAGCCCGACCCCACGAGCGCGTCGCGTGCGGCGCTCTCCAGCCGAGCGGTCTCGTGTCGCCCGCCGACCGTCGAGACGTCCGGGTAGCGTGGCGAGAGTTCGTTGAACCCGTGGGCGCGACCCACGTCGTCGACGACGTCGACGGGGTTCAGCACGTCGACGCGGTACGGCGGGATACCGACGCGGTACGCTGGCTCACCGTCGCGCTCGAGGGGCTCCGCGTCCAGCCCCGCGCGTTCGAGGTAGTCCACCACGTCGCTCTCGTCCAACTCGACTCCGAGCAGTTGCTCCACGCGTGCGTGCGTGACGGTCTTCTCGTCCACGTCGAGGTCCGGTCGGAGCAGGTCGCGTTGCTCGGACGGGTGGCCCTCGGGGTACTCGACGCGGACCTCCTCGACGCGCCCGCCACGCGCGTCCAGCGCGTAGCAGAGGATGGTACACATCTTGTCGATGGTCCACTGATCGGTCCCCGTCAGCTCGATGAACAAATCACGCGACTCGTCGTCCACTTCGGTTCGCCGCCCGTTGATGACCGGCGGGAACGAGAACAGGCCGATGTCGTCGTAGATGGCCGGGTACCGTTCGTACTCTTCGACGATGTCGGCGTACTGCTCGCCGGTCGGGTGGTCGGTCAGCACCTCGCCCGGCGTCAACTCGGCGTCCGAGTCCAGCGCGACGAACGTGTCCGCGTCGGGCGTGATACCCCGGTAGCTGATGGCCTTGCCCGCACCCTCGCGGGCGGCGTTGTCTCGCGGGCCCTGTCCACTCGACCGGTCCGCGGAACTCCGTTCCGCGCTACCCTTCAGCATCGTCAGGTCGTGGATCCCGATGGCCCCCTTGACGCGCTGGCGGCCCATCGTCGCGTGCAGTTTCTCCTGTAACTGGATGAGCGAGTCGAGTTTCGTCTGGCTCATGTCCAACCCGCGGACGATAGCGCCCGTCACGTACGGCCGCTCGTCGGGCACCGACTCGTCGACCTCGATGACCCACTCGGCGTCGTTGGTCTTCGGGACGTAGACGCCCCTGTCGGTGCCGTCCTGGTAGCGCAGCGAGCGCGCCACGCCCTCGACGGAGAGGCGGTCGAGACGGTCCGGGGCGAACTCCAACTGGAACTCCCCGTCCTCGGTCTCGCCCTCGAACTCCAGGCCGAGGTCGAACAGGTCGCGCTTGAGTTCCTCGTCGTCACGCTCGGTGCTCGCCAACTGCCGCAGTTCGTCGGGGTCGACGTCGACGACGGGCATCAGTAGATCACCTCCGCGTTCCGCAGGAAGTCGAGGTCCGCGAGCGTCCCGTGCAGGTCGCGGATGTCCTCCGCGCCGGTGACGAGCATGGCGAGGCGTTCGAGCGCCAGCCCCCACGCCATCACCTCGCAGTCGACGCCCAGCGGTTCGAGCACCTCGGGCCGGAAGATACCGGAGTTCCCGATTTCGATGAGTTCGTCGGTGACGGGGTGGCGGCCGAACAGCTCGAAACTCGGTTCGGTGTACGGGTTGTAGTGGGGCTTGAACTCGATGCCGGTGATGCCGAACTGCTCGTAGAACTCGGTGAAGGTGCCCATCAGGTCACGCACCGAGAGGTCCTCGGCCATCACCCAGCCCTCTATCTGGAAGAACTCCAGCAGGTGGGTCGCGTCGAGCGTGTCGTTGCGGTACACCTTCTCGACGGAAAACCACCGTTGTGGTGGCTCCAGTTCACCCTCGGCGTGTCCCGAGAGGTAGCGCATCGACAGCGACGTGGTGTGCCCACGCAGGTCCAAGCCGCGCGCCACGTCCTCGGTCCACGGCGAGTGGTAGCCGTCGCCGTCCTCGCCGACGCCCTCGCGGTGGGCGCGGGCGACCCGGTCGACCAACTCGCTCGGCATGTCGTCGTCGTCCATCTTCGAGGGGTTCGAGAGGACGAACTGGTCCCAGTGGGTCCGTGCGGGGTGGTCCTGTGGCATGAACAGGCAGTCGTTGATCCAGAACTCCGCGTCGACGTGTGGCCCCTCCATCTCCTGGAATCCCATCCCGACGAGCACGTCCTTCACGCGGTCGGCGGTCTGTCTGAGCACGTGTTTCCGCGCGGGCGTGACCGCCTCGGCGTCGGCTTCGACGTTGTACTCGGTGAACTCCACGTCCGCCCACTCACCGCTCGTGAGCAGTTCGGGCGTAACCTGTGCGACCGTCTCCGCCACGTTCACCCCCTCCATCATCGCGTCGACACCCGCGTCGGTCAACAGCAGCGAGCGGACGGTGCGCTCCTCGCGGACGACGAGGTTGCGTCGTTCCAGCGCGTCGAGCGTGTCCTCGTCGACGGTCTCGGCGTCGCCCGCGGCGATGGCGTCGAGTGCGGTCGCTTCCTCGTCCGTGTCGGGGGCCGCGTCGGCGTCGGCCGACACCGCGCCGCCGTCGATGTGGCCGTAGCCCTTCCGCGCGAAGTTCGACAGGGCGATCTGGACTTCGGGGCCTGCGAGACCGGACGCACCGACGAGTTGGCCCATCTCGACGGCCTCCTCGTCGGCACCCGCGTCCATCGCGGCGCGGTACAGACGGACCTCCGGGAGTCCGTCCTCGCGGTACGTCTCGCCTTCCTCGGTCAGCGAGACGCTCTCGTCGACCTGCTCGGTGACCTCCAGCAGGCCCTCGTCTCGGAGTTCGAACGCCGCGCGCGTGACGACGGTGGGCGATTCGCCCACCTCGCTCGCGACGGCGTCGACGGTTCGGTCGTCGGTGGCAGACGCGGCCTCAAGGACCGCGACCTGCGCTGCGGGTAGTTGCATGGTTCGTACACTCGGGTACGTCGGTTAGGTGTTTTCGAGTCGACTCGTGGTCTCGGTGGGGTACCGAACTCTCCGGAGCGACCTGCGCGATGCGACCTCTGCGAACGATTTCGTCTCCCGACCGCCGGGAGAGTCCGCCGCTCGCTCAGGCCGCGAAGAAGAAGCCGAACCCCGCGACGCGTGGCTGGTCGGCGACGACACCGGCACGGCGAGGGTCGCTTGCCATACCGGAGAGAGGCGGGGCCGCGAGCAAAAGCGTTCCGGGGGTGAGAGCGACTGAACCAGCCACCACGGGTGGGACTGAAAGGGGCCGGTCGCTCGAAGAACCTCGGCGAAGTAAGCACTGGAGCGAGCGACAGCGAGCGAAGGGCGCAGCGAGTCGCGGGAGTCGAGCGACCGGGGGCTTTCGAGACGTTGTCGGTGTCTCGTGAACACCAACCCCGATTATTACCGAGAGTGGAGAACAGTGCTCTATGGAGTGGACGGAGTTCTACCGCGAACGCGACTACGACCGCATCGCGTACCTCGCGGGCGAGGAGATGCCGGACCTGCTCGAACGCTTCTTCGAGCGAACCCGAGTCCCCGAGACGATGCTGTCGGTGGGGTGTGGCCCCGCCGTCACCGAGTTCGCCGTCGCAGAACGCCACCCCGAGACGTCGGTTCACGGCGTCGACGTCTCCGAGGACCTGATGAGAGACAACCGCGACCTCGCCGCGGACGCGAATGTGGAGAATCTCACCTTCGCCGTCGACACACTCCCCGACCTCGACACGGACGGCGAGTACGACCTCGTCTACTGCGTTGCGACCCTGTTCTTCGTCAAGGACGTGGACCGCGCGCTCGAATCGCTCTGGGACCGGGTCGCTCCCGGTGGTCACCTCGTCGTCTCCTACCCGTCGTCCGGAACCCGCCGTGGTGCGCTGGAGATGGACGAGCAGAGCCAAGCGTTCTTCTCGCTGGTCGTCGGCGAGGAGAATCTCCGCACGCGCGCGGACGTGGAGTCGGTGCTCGGCGTCAAGACGGCGGACTTCTGGGCGGCGGTCGACGCGCCGGACGAACCGTTCGTGACGTTCGCGCCGACGGTAGTCGTACAGAAAGAACAGTAGGCGTCCGACTCAGCGCCGCGAACTCTCCAACTCGACGTCGAGCGAGTCGAGCAGTTCCTCGGCCTCGGCACGTTTCTCCTGGTGGTCTTCGAGGAACTCGCGCATCAGCTCGGCCGCTTGCTCCTTACAGCCGCCACAGAGGCGCTCGCCGCCGACGCACTCCTCGTACACCTCGCGGGTCAGGTCGTCGTCGTCCTGTGCGAGCAGGTAGGCGTACAGTTCGTAGACGGGACAGTCGTCGGCCTCGCCGCCGAGTTCGCGCTGGAGTTCCGCGGTCTCTCGGCCGCCCGTCGTCGCGGACTTCACCTTGTCGTAGCCCTCGGCGGGGTCGTCGAGCAAGGAGATGTGCGACGCCGGAATCGAGGATGACATCTTCCCGCCCGTCAGCCCGGTCATGAACCGGTGGTAGATGGACGACGGCGGGACGAAGCCGTAGCCGCCGTTGTCGACCTCCACGTCCTGTGCGAGCGACTCGGCCTCGTCGTGGGTCAGGTCGAACGCGTCGACGTGCTCGTCGAACACGCGCTTCTCGCCGTCGACGGCCTCGACGAGCGCCGCGAACGCCTCGGGCGTGGCGTTGCGGTCGAGGAACCGGACACGCGGGCGAAGTGGTTCCATCCCGGCGTTGGCGAGTTTCGCGGCGGCACGGGCCTCGGGGTCGTCGCTCCCCGAGTCGCCCGCCTCGTACTGGTCCATCCGTGGGCGGTCGTCGAAGTCGACGGCCTCGATTCCCTCCTCGACGAGGACGGCGGCGTCGAGACAGCGGACGGTGCCGTCGTCGTGGTCGGCCGCACGCTCGGCGAGCGCCTCGTACGCGTTCGCCACGACGGCACGTTCGGCCTCGTCCACCTCGAAACTCGCGTACGCCTCGGTGACACCGAAAAAGCGCATCCGCGAGGCGAGGTCACGCGACAGGCGGACGTGGGGGTCCTGGTCCGGGCCGACCGGGATGACCGTCGGTTTCGGTTCGTCGAGTTGGGGGTAGCAGATGTCGGCCATCTGCGTGACGACCGACTGCATGTGCGAGACGTCGGTCTCGCCGTCGAAGCCGTAGATGGCCTGCAGCTCCGAGTAGTTCGCCTTGACACCCAACTCGAAGGCGAGGTCCTGCAACGGCCGGTTCTCCGACTGGCGATACAGTTCGCCCTCCTCGGGGTCGAACCCGAGGGCGAGCAGGCTCAGGAGGTAGTCGCGGGCGTGTTCGTCGATCTCCGCCCACGAGAGACCGCGGGCGGCGTGCGCTTCGAGGTCCGCGATGAGCGCGTAGGCGTCGAGGCCCTGTCGTTGGTGCCAGATGATCTCGTCGAAGACGAGTTTGTGGCCGATGTGGGGGTCGCCGGTGGGCATGAACCCCGAGAGGACGGCGGCGGGGTCGTCGTTGGCCATCGCTTCGAGGACGCGGCGGTACTCGCGGTGCCCGAAGATGACGCCGCGGCGCATCAGGTAGTGGGGGGTCGGCACGTCCGGGAGCACCTCGTCGAACTCCTCGATGCCGAACTGCTCGAACAGTTTGCGGTAGTCCGCGACCGTCGAGGACCCCCACGGGTCGAGTGTCACGTCGTCTGCTCCGGCGGCGGTACCGCCGTCGGGGCGGACGGAGCGGTCCGCGTCGTCGGTGTGGTCACGAGCGTCGCGCGGTCGCTCGTCGGTGTGGTCGCTCATGGCGGTCGTTGTCTGGGAGGCGGCGGGCGTCGGCAAAACGGTTCGCATACCACGTCGCCGCACACTCGCCGCGACGGCGTGTGCCAGGAGACTACGGCGTCAGTCGGGACAGCGACACCCACTCCACCTCACTCCCGTCGACCAGCGCGAAGACGATGGTCTTGCGGACGCCGTGGGCCAGTCGCACGTCGAGCGCCAAATCACGCGGGGCGAACTCGTGGTCGCACCCGACGACGCGGACGAGGAACTCCGAGTGCCCCAAATCGTCGGCGCTCTCGACGTCGGCGTAGGTCCGGAAGTCCGACCCGAACTTGAAGCCGGTCTTGGGGACGACGTCACGCTCGCGCAGTTCGCGGTAGACGGCGAGGCGGCGGTCGAACCGGTCGCCCTCGACCTGCCGGCCGCGCTCGACGATGCCGGCGTGTTCGGCGTCGACGCTGACGGCCCCGCGTTCGGCGAGGTAGGCCGCTTCGAGCAGGGAACACTGGAGCGGGCCGTCCGCCTCGCGGCCGTCGAGCGGCCGGCCGTAGAACGCCTGTCGGTAGAGGTCCGCCGGCGGGTCCCAGAGGACGACGCGGTCGGCGAGCAGTGCGCCGTAGACGTCGCTCGGGAGGTCGGTGTCGCTCGACCCGGTGATGTCGGGGTCGTCGACACCGAGGTACGTTATCTCGGACTCCTCGTCGACGACGGCGAGCGTCTGGTCGAGCGAGGACGCCGCGACGCGTTCGCGTTCGCCGACGACGCGCATCCGGTACTCGATACCGTCGTCCCACGGCCCGTCGCCGCGCGGGTAGACGACGAAGTCCGCCGAGAGGCCGTCGTCGTACCAGCGGGCGGGCGAGAGGTAGAACCCGCGGTCACGGAGGTCCTTGTAGACCAGGAAGTCGAGCGTGCAGTCGGTCGTCGCCAGGAACGACCGGAAGTCCATGCCGTCGACGCTCTCGATGTCCCCCCGGAAGAGGAGGTGAGCCGCCTCCACCGGCGCGAGGTCCAGAGCGTCGCCGTCGGGATGCCCGTAGCCGCGGTTGTCGTAGAACCGCTGGCGACCGGGGGCCGACAGATGTACGACGTCGCCGTCGAGCGCTGCGTTCATACGGTACCTGTCGGCGCCACCACCATGAACGGTCCGCCTCCGCCGTATCGGGCCGTCGCCCGGTGGGTGACTACTCGCAGGTCGCGTCCAGACAGCGAGCGCTCCCCGACCCCGTCCGGAACGCCGGCAGCCCGCAGTCACACGTGCCCGCGACGACCCCGCGCGGGAACGAGAACGCCGTCTCACAGTCGGGGTAGGCGTCACAGCCAGCGAGCAACCCGCCACGACGGATGATACGCAGGTCGTCGCCACACTCCGGACAGTCCCACGCGCGGTCGAACGCCTCCTTCACCGCCGCGTCCAGCGACTCACACTCGCGGTCCAGACAGACCTCGAACGTCGCCCCGCGTTCGGCCCGAATCCGTGGCAGCCCACAGTCACACGTCTCGTCGAGCACCGACGCGTCCCCCGGCAGGCCGTAGCGCACGTCGCAGTCGACACAGACCACGCCCCCCTTCGTGCGGACGAGCGACCCGCCACAGCCCGGACAGGAACCGACGGGCGTTCCGGCGGCGCTCGCGGGCACGCTGCTCAGCGCGTACTCCTCGTGGACCGTGACCCGAAGACGCTGGTCGCCATCGCGGGCGACGATTCGGACCGGGTCGGACTCGACGGTCAGCGCCTCGGGACGCGTGAGCCACGCGACCGGCTGGTAGCCGTCCGCGTCGTGGACCAGCACGGTGTCGTCGGGTTTGACGAGACAGACGACGTGGCCGCGCTGGCAGTTGGCGCGCGGGCCGGTGCCCTCGAACTCGGTCGTACACTCGCCGGCGAACAGTCGGAAGCTTCCGGACATGGCCCTCGCTGGTCGCGTGCTGGTTGAAGAACGCTCGTAAGAGGGCGGTCGTTGCTTCGCGCTCCTCACGGCTCACTGCGTTCGCCGTTCGGGTTCCCGCGGTTCTCGCTCGCTGGCGCTCGTCGGTCGTTGCTTCACGCTCCTCACGGCTCACTGTGTTCGCCGTTCGGGTTCCCGCGGTTCTCGCTCGCTGGCGCTCGCTCGAACCGCGTTACTCCACCCGGACCGTTCGGGACTCGGAGACCGGCGACACCGGCAGGTCAGGGAACGCGACGGTCACCTCGAAGGTCATCTCGTCGGCGCTGCCGCCGAAGACGGCCGCCGGGACGGTGGTCTCCCCGAGGTACGCCGTCGTGTCGGCCATCTCGACGCCGTTGACCGTGACGGCGACGTTCGCCCGTGCGCCGCCGGCCGTCGACCGGACGCGGAGTTCGCGCATGTCGTTCTGGCCGCGACCGACCGAGGACGGGAACTCGCCCCACTCCACCTCGACGACCGGGAGGTCACGGGCGTTCCGGAGCAGCGTCTCGGCGACGCCCTCGGACATCCCGGCGTCGACGAGGCCCTCCTGGCCGGCGGCGACGACGTCCGCGGGCGTGACCATCCCCTCGTCGGCGAGGCGCTGGGCACGACCCGCGCCCACGCCGTCGATGGCGGTCAGACCGACTGCACCCGCACTCACGCCGTGTTCGACTCGTGCCTCGGTGCGTCGGGCGAGGTTCGCGGCGACGGGCGCGTCGAACGTGTCGAGGAACTCCCGGAGCGCGGCGAGCAGGCGGAGCGCGTTCTGCCGGATGACCCACGCGTCGCTCTGGAGTTCACCCGGCGTCGACCCGGTCATGCTCGCCCGGAGGATGGCGAGCACCTTCCGGTGGCCGTCGTCGTCCAGCGAGTCGGAGCCGCTCAGGATACTGTTCACGGCGTCTCGCTCCGCCGAGCGACACGAGACGCTGTCGAACTCCGCCGCGCCCGCGACGCATTCGAGGACCGCACCCTCGTCGACCGACTCGCGCGCCGCCAGGTCGGCGAACCGCTCGGCGGTGTCGAGGCGGAGGTAGTACCGCGAGGCGAGGCGGCCGAGCGCCGTCCCCTCGACGCCGAGGTCCGTCCCCGTCTCGACGAACCCCGACTCGACGAGTCTGGAGAGCGTCTCGCGGACCCGCTCGCGCAGGCGGCCGCCGAAGTCGTAGCCGTCGGGGGCGGACTGCGCCCGAACGTAGTAGAAGGTGGTCTCCAGCCAGTCCATCACGTCCTCTAAGTCCCGAATCGTCCCGAGCGAGATCTCGGCGTTGAGGTGCGCGTCGAGTTCGCCCGCGAGTCTGGACTCTATCTCCTTGCCCTCGCTGAGTAGCTGTTCGTACCGCTGCTTGTCGGAGTACTGGCAGACGACGTAGGCGTAGCCCGCGTCGTCGTAGCCCGGTCGCCCGGCGCGGCCGAGCATCTGGAGGACGTCGAGGGGGCTCATGTCCACCTCGCCCTCCAGCGGGTCGTGGAGCTTGGTGTCGCGGATGACGACGCATCTCGCTGGCAGGTTGACACCCCACGCGAGCGTCGACGTCGAGAACAGCAGTTGGACGTCGCCGCGCTTGAACCACTCCTCGACGCGGTCCTTGTCACCCTTGGCGAGGCCGGCGTGGTGGAAGCCCACGCCGTCGAGGACGGACTTGCGGAGCGTCTGGTTCTGCAGCTCCTGGGCTTCGGTGTGGAAGTCGTAGTCGCCGCGTGCGCCCATCGGGACGTCGCGCTTGGCGAGTTCGTCGCGGGCCTTCTCGGCGGCGCGGACGGTGTCCTGCCGGGAGGCGACGAAGACGAGCGCCTGCCCGCCGTCGCCGATGTGGGGTTCCGCGAGGTCCAGCGCCCGATACAGGCGGCGGTACTTGTCGGCGAACGGGTTGTCCCCCCGCGAGTAGGTCTTGACGCTGGCTTCGAGGGGGACGGGGCGATACGCGTCGTCGAACTCGAAGGTACACTCGGGGGGCGCGTCGAGCCAGCGCGCCACGTCGTCGACGTTCGGCATCGTCGCCGACAGCGCCACGATACGCGGGCCACACAGTCGCCGGAGCCGCGAGATAGTGACCTCCAGCACCGCGCCTCGTCTATCGGAGTCGAGCAGGTGGACCTCGTCGATGACACAGCAGTCGACGTCCCGGATGAAGCCGTAGCGTGCGGAGTCGTGTTTGCGGGTCGCGGAGTCGGCCTTCTCCGGGGTCATCACGAGGATGTCGGCGCGTTCGGCGCGTCGTGGGCTCAGGTCGCGTTCACCCGTGACGACGTAGACGGAGTAGCCCATCTCCTCGAAGCGTTCCCACTCGCTCTCCTTCTCGTTGGTCAGTGCGCGAAGCGGGGCGAGAAACAGGGCCGTGCCCCCGTCTGCGAGCGTCTTGCAGATGGCGAGTTCGGCGAGCGCCGTCTTCCCGCTGGCGGTCGGGGCGCTCACGACGACGTTCTCGTCGCGCTCCATGATGGCCGGGTACGCCGACGCCTGCATCCGATTGAACGAGTCGAACGGGAAGGCGTCGGCGAACTTCGGGAGGCGCTCGGCGACGTTCACAGGTGGTGACGGGAGCGGGCGGCCAAAGACCTAGCGATTGGCGAACTACGCGTCCGCGAACGAGTCGGGAGCGAACGGAGCGGACGGTCGCCTACGCCGCTGCCGCTTCCGCGGCCCGGTCGAGCATCCCCCGTTCGGTCGAGTAGTAGTAGTAGAGACCGAGGCCGACGGCGGCGGCGACGTTAGAGAGCGTCACCGCCCAGAACACGGCGGCGATGCCGAATCCGACCGCCAACGTACCCAGGACGCCCGACCCGAGGACGGCGACCGGGACGCGGACGCCCCAGTGCTGGCCGAGACTGGCGACGAAGCTCGTCCTCGTCCGACTCGCGCCGTTGAAGCCGGCCTGGAAGAGGTACATCGCACCCATCGCGGGGTAGCCGACCGCGAGGATGCGGAGGTACAGCGCGGTGAACTCGCTCCCGCGCGCCGAGAGCGTCGGTGCGAACGTCTCGATGATGAGACCGGGGAGGAACCACTGGACGACGCCGAGGACGCCGAGTCCGACGGCGGCGAGAATCGCTCCCTGCCACGTCGCGCGGTGGGCACGGCCGACGTAGCCAGCCCCGAGGTTCTGGCCGATGACGCTCTGGGCTGCCTGCTGCATCCCGGTGGCCGGGATGACCGCGAGCGAGGCGACACGGAAGCCGACGGCCCACGCCGCGAGTGCGGGAGCACCGCCGACGGCGAAGGCGACGGTCACGAGCAGCACGTCCGCCACCTGCTTGACGACGTTCTGGCCCGCGATGGGACCGCCGACGTCGAACATCTCCCGGACCTCTCCCCAGTCGACCGTCGCCGTCGCCCGCGAGAGCATCCCGCCGTGTGCGCCACGGGCGACCCTGACGTAGCCGTACGACCCGCCGACGGTGTAGCCGACGACGGTCGCCAACGCCGCGCCAGCGATACCGAGCCCGGCGAACTCGACGCCGCCGAGAGTGACCCCGAAGATGAGCACCGGGTCGAGGACGACGTTGACGACGACGGCGATGACGTTCATCCGCATCGCCGTCTTCGAGTCACCCCACCCGAGGAACGCGCCCTCGGTCGTGTCCGAGAGCAAGAGCAGGGGGAGGCCGAGAGCGGTGACGCGGACGTAGGTGGCCGCCAGTTCGAGCGCCGCCGCCTCCCCCGACGCGCTCGGCCGGACCAGCGTGAGCGTTTCGAGCATCGGCCGAGCGCCGAAGAAGACGACCGCTCCCCCGACGACGGCCGAGACGGACGCCACGAACAGCCCCGTGAACATCGCCCGGCGTGCACCCACGACGTCGTCGGTTCCGACGCGCTGTGAGACGAGAATCTGGGTCCCGACCAGCGGGACGTACACCGTGAGCGCGAACAGGAGCGTGATGAGCGGGAGCGTCAGGCCGATAGCCGAGACGGCGGCGTCGCTGAGGCGGCCGAGCCAGAACAGGTCGACGACCTGCTGGACGACCTGGACGAGGTTCTGCACCAGCAACGGAGCCGCCAGCACGAGCATCGCCCGCAACACGGGCCCCTCGGTGATGTCGTCTGGCGAGAGGTCGAACATCTATGCCCGATTTTGCCACACACGTTATTAATTTTTGCAATTTAACTCGTGAACGTCCCTTCGGAGAGAGCGCCGGTCACGAGAGCGGCGGCGGCGTGTCGTCGTCGGGAGAGACCGACCGGCCGACGAGACAGAACGGGTCGCTGGACGGTCACGAAACCCGTTTTCGCCTAAAAGGGGTTGGCCCATACAGGCAGAAGGGGATAGTCTTCGCTCGGCCGTTTGACAGACAGGACATGACACAGCCGACCGACCGAGGACGGCGGGCGAGCGCCCGTCGGGAGCGTGCGAGGACGGGGGCGAGCGGAGAGGCCGAACGAGGGGACGAACCGGCGGACGCCCGTTACACCGACGCCGGGTGTGGCGGCGAGGTGGCCGGCTGATGACGGAACTCACCGGGGCCGCCCGGACCGCCGTGGCCGACGAACGAGACGAGAGAGCGCGGGTGACCGACGACCTGTTCGTCGTCTCGAACCGACAGCCGTACCGACACCGCTACGACGAGGCGGGGAACGTCGTCACCGACCGGCCCGTCGGCGGGTTGACCGCGGGACTGGACCCCGTGGTCCAGCGCGTCGACGGGACCTGGGTCGCGTGGGGCGACGGCGACGCCGACCGAGCGGTCGTCGACGGCGACGACTGCGTCCGTGTCCCGCCCGACGACCCCTCGTACACGCTCCGGCGCGTCTGGCTGGACGACGAGGACGTGGAGGGCTACTACTACGGGTTCGCCAACCAGGTGCTCTGGCCGCTGAGTCACGGCCTGGTCGAGACGATGGCGTACGACGACGACCACTGGGCGCAGTACCGGGCGGTCAACGAGACGTTCGCCGACGCCGTCGCCGAGGGTGTCGGCCCGGACTCGGTGGTCTGGTTCCAGGACTACCACTTCGGCCTCGCGCCGCGACACGTACGCGAGCAGGCACCCGACGCGACGCTACTGCAGTTCTGGCACATCCCGTGGCCCGACTGGGAGACGTTCCGTGCCTGTCCGGTCCGCGAGGCGCTCCTCGACGGACTGCTCGCCAACGACCTGCTGGGCTTTCACGTCCCCCGGTACTGCGAGGCGTTCCTCGACTGCGTCGCGGCGTGTTTCGACGACGCCACCGTCGACGACCGGACCGGCGAGGTCCACCGCGACGGCGAGACGACGCGCGTCCGGGCGTTCCCGATGGGCGTCGACGTCGACACCATCGAGGCGGAGGCCGACGCCTGTACCGACGAGGAGTGGACGGATTTCGCCCGCGAGATCGGCGTCGACCCCGACGTGACGCTCTCGGTCGGTGTCGACCGACTGGACTACACGAAGGGCATCCCCGAACGCCTCGACGCGCTCGAACGGTTCTTCGAGGACAACCCCGAGTGGCGCGGCGAACTGACCCACGTCCAGAAGTTGAGCGAGAGTCGCTCGCGCATCCCGGCGTACGGCGACGTCGCCGACCGGGTCGAGGAGGCCATCGAGCGTATCAACGACCGGTTCGGCACCGACGACTGGCGGCCCGTCGTGCGGGTCGACAGCCACCTCTCGACGACTCGGCTGTACGGCCTGTATCGCCACGCCGACATCGCCATCGTCTCGCCCATCCGCGACGGGATGAACCTCGTCGCCAAGGAGTACATCGCCGCCCAGACGGGCGACCCCGGCGTACTCCTGCTCAGCGAACTCGCGGGCGCGGAGGACGAGCTCGGCGAGTTCGCGCTCTCCATCGCCCCCTACGACACCGCGTCGTTCGCCGAGCACATCGAGACGGCAGTGACGATGCCCGAGGAGGACCGCCGCGAGCGGATGGCGAACCTGCGGGCGGCCGTCGCGGCCAACGACATCGAGCAGTGGATGAGCGACATCTTCGGCGAGGCTCAGGCGGTCCGCCAGGCCCACGACCGATGAGCGAACGGTGGTCGGGACCGGACACGACCGACGGAGCGGCGGGTGAGACCGACTGCGCCCCGCCGAGCACGTCGGACGCCGACCTGCGCGACCGTCTCACGAGCGCCCTGCGTTCACACGAACACGTCCTCCTCTGTCTCGACTTCGACGGGACGCTCGCGCCCATCGTCGCCGACCCCGACGCCGCGACGATTCGACCGGGGAACCGGGAGCGCCTCCACGAACTGAGCGCGCGCGACGACGTCACCGTCGCCGTCGTGAGTGGCCGCGAACTGGCCGACGTCCGTGACCGCGTCGGCGTCGGACGAGTCCACTACGTCGGGAACGCCGGCCTCGAACGGACCCGGCCGGAAGAGGACGGGGTTCGAGTCCATCCGGACGCGAGACGGACCGAGAGGCGACTCGCACGCGTCCGCGACACACTGGTCGACAAACTGGGGTGGACCGCGGGCATCGAAATCGAGGACAAGCGCTGGTCGCTCGCGGTCCACACCCGGAACGTCCCCGAGGACCGCTACGACCGCATCGCCGAGACGGTCGGACGTGTCGCCGACCGCGCGGGCGGACTCCACGTCTCGCGGGGCCGCGAGGTGCTGGAGGTCGGACCGGCCAGCGACGCGACGAAGGGGGCGGCCGTCGCGGCGCTAGCCGACGAGGTCGCGGACGAACACGGCCGCGACGCCCCCACCGACCCGCTGGTCGTCTACGTCGGCGACGACCGCAGCGACCAGACCGGACTGGAGGCGGCCGCCGACCGCGGGGTCGCGGTGTTCGTCGGCGAGGACGGCCCCGACGACGCCCACCACGTCGCGTCACCGGCGGCCGTCGGCGACCTGCTGGGGTGGCTGGCGAGCGACGACGGCGTCGCGGACGACGGGACGCGGTGACGCGCGGCGGGACGCCCCCACGACCGACCGTGACAATCCGCACGCTTTTGCCTCGCCCGACGAACCCTCTCGTATGAGCTACCGGCGCAAACCCGACTGGCTGAAGATGCGGCCACCGTCGGGTCAGCGCTACACCGAGATCAAACGGACCCTCCGGGACCACGACCTCCACACGGTCTGTGAGGAGGCGAACTGTCCGAACCTCGGGGAGTGCTGGAGCGGCCGCGACGGACCGGGGACGGCGACGTTCATGCTGATGGGCGACCGCTGCTCGCGTGGCTGTAACTTCTGTGACGTGGAGACCGGCGGAATGGAACCGCTGGACGAAGACGAACCCGCGAACGTCGCCGAGGCGGTCGCCGAAATCGGCCTGGAGTACGTCGTCCTGACGAGCGTCGACCGCGACGATCTCGAAGACGGCGGGTCGGCGCACTTCGCCGAGACCATCCGCCAGATAAAGCGCCGCGACCCCTCCATCCTCGTCGAGGTCCTCATCCCCGACTTCGCGGGCGACCGAGAGGCCGTCCGGCGGATCGTCGAGGCCGGACCGGACGTCGTCGCACACAACGTCGAGACGGTCGAACGTCTCCAGTGGCCGGTCCGTGACCGCCGGGCGACCTACGAGCAGTCGCTCGCGGTGCTCGAACAGGTCAGCGAGGAGTCCGACATCTACACGAAGACCTCGCTGATGCTCGGCGTCGGCGAGTACGACCACGAGGTCTACCAGGCGCTGTCGGACCTCCACGAGGCCGACGTCGACGTGGTGACGTTCGGCCAGTACCTCCAGCCGTCCCGGTCGCACCTCGAAGTGTTCGACTACGTCCACCCCGACACGTTCGACGTCTGGGAGCGGGTCGCCGAGGAGGAGTTCGGCTTCCTCTACTGTGCTTCGGGACCGATGGTCCGCTCGTCGTACAAGGCCGGTGAACTGTTCGTCGAGGCGCTCGTCCGTGACGGCGCGAGCGTCGAGGAGGCCCGCGTCACCGCCCGCGCCGGGTCGAGCGACTGAGGACGACAGCCCCGGACACGCCGGAGCGACCCGTCGTGTCGAACGGCGAGCGACGGCGAACCGGTCCGTGGTGAACGTTCGTTCGGAATCCGACGTGTAGAGACAACCCGACCCCCGCGGTGTCCAGTTCACTCGCGTAGAACCGACGCTTGTGGAGTAATTCGGGTCGCCGAAGACACGAGTTCGATGCAGGACTCCTCTGGAGTGGCAATAACCAGCACGAACGAAACCGTTTTACGAAAACACTAAGCGGCCGGGTAGTGGATTCCGTCACATGTCATGGAGGGCGGTATGAGTACGCTCCAGCGCGACCCGCGCGAGCGCGTCCAGATTCTCGACGAGGACGGCCGTGTCCGCGACGGTGCCGAGGTACCGGACCTCGACGACGACACCCTCGTCTCGATGTACCGTGCGATGGCCACCGCGCGCCACTTCGACCAGCGTGCGGTGAGCCTCCAGCGCCAGGGACGGATGGGGACGTACCCACCGCTCTCGGGCCAGGAGGGCGCACAGGTCGGCAGCGCGGCGGCGCTCGACCCCGACGACTGGGTCATCCCGTCGTACCGCGAACACGCCTCGGTGTACGTCCGCGGCGTCGGCCTCGACCAGTCGCTGCGCTACTGGATGGGCGACGAACGCGCCAACCGGATGGACGAACAGAACGTGTTCACCATCGCGGTGCCCATCGCCACGCAGATTCTCCACGGGGCGGGCATGGCGTGGGCATCGAAGCTGAAAGGCGAGGAGAACGCGTTTCTCACCTACTTCGGCGACGGTGCCACCTCGGAGGGGGACTTCCACGAGGGCCTCAACTTCGCGGGCGTCTACGACGCGCCGGCCATCTTCTTCTGTAACAACAACCAGTGGGCCATCTCGGTCCCCCGCGAACGCCAGACCGCCAGCGAGACCATCTCCCAGAAGGCCGTCGGCTACGGCTTCGAGGGCGTGCAGGTCGACGGGATGGACCCGCTCGCGGTGTACAAGGTGACCCGCGACGCCGTCGAGAAGGCGAAGAACCCCGCGGAGGGGCAACTGCGCCCGACGCTCATCGAGGCGGTCCAGTACCGCTTCGGTGCGCACACCACCGCCGACGACCCCTCGGTCTACCGCGAGGACGACGAGGTCGAGGAGTGGAAGGCGAAAGACCCGATTCCGCGCCTCGAATCGTACCTCCGGAACAACGGCCTGCTCGACGACGAGTCGGTCGACGCCATGGACCAGGAGATCGAAGACGAGGTGGCGGAGGCCATCTCCGCGGCCGAGGCCGCCGAACGGCCCGACCCCGCCGAGATGTTCGCCGACGTCTACGCGGAGATGCCCAAGCGCCTGCAGGAACAGCTCGATCACCTCGAACAGCTACGCGAACGCCACGGAGACGAGGAACTCCTCGAATGAGTACGCAAGACCAGCAGTCGACACAGAATCTGACGCTCGTGCAGGCGGTCCGCGACGGCCTGTACGGCGAACTGGAACGGGACGACGACGTCATCGTCATGGGCGAGGACGTCGGGAAGAACGGCGGCGTCTTCCGCGCGACGGAGGGCCTGTGGGACGAGTTCGGTGACGAGCGCGTCATCGACACCCCGCTCGCCGAGTCCGGCATCGCCGGCACCGCCGTCGGCATGGCCGCCTACGGCCTGAAGCCGGTCGCCGAGATGCAGTTCTCCGGGTTCATGTACCCGGCGTTCGACCAGATCGTCAGCCACGCCGCACGCCTGCGAAACCGCTCGCGCGGTCGCTACACGGCCTCGATGGTCGTCCGCGCACCCTACGGCGGCGGTATCCGCGCACCGGAACACCACTCCGAGTCGAAGGAGGCGTTCTACGTCCACGAACCGGGCCTCAAGGTCGTCATCCCGTCGACACCCTACGACACGAAGGGGCTGCTCGCAGCCTCGATTCGTGACCCCGACCCGGTCATCTTCCTCGAACCGAAGCTCATCTACCGCGCGTTCCGCGAGGAGGTGCCCGACGACACCTACACCGTCGAACTCGGGAAGGCCGCCGTCCGCCGCGAGGGCACCGACATCTCGGTGTTCACGTGGGGGGCGATGACCCGCCCGACGATGGAGGCCGCCGAGGACCTCGCCGAGGACGGTATCGACGTCGAGGTCGTCGACCTGCGGACGCTCTCGCCGATGGACACCGAGACCATCGTCGAGTCGTTCAAGAAGACCGGTCGCGCCGCCGTCGTCCACGAGGCCCCCCAGACGGGCGGTCTCGCCGGCGAGATTACGGCGACGATTCAGGAGGAGGCGCTGCTCTACCAGGAAGCGCCCGTCAAGCGCATCACCGGTTTCGACGTCCCGTTCCCGCTGTACGCACTGGAAGACTACTACCTGCCCGAGAAGGCCCGTGTCGCGGACGGCATCCGCGAGGCGGTGGAGTTCTAGATGGGCGTCCGCGAGTTCAAACTCCCCGACGTCGGGGAGGGCCTGACGGAGGCCGAGATCGTCAACTGGCTCGTCGAAGAGGGCGACCCGGTCAGCGAGGACCAGCCGGTCGCCGAGGCCGAGACCGACAAGGCCGTCGTCGAAGTCCCCTCGCCCGTCAACGGGACGGTCAAGGAGATTCGCGCCGAGGCCGGCGAGATGGTCCCGGTCGGGAACGTCATCATCGTCTTCGAGACCGAAGGCGAGGACGGCGAGAGCGCGTCGGAGTCGACCAGCGCCGACGACGAGGGCGTCTCGGCGGGCGACACCGAGGAGACCGCAGGTACCGAACAGGCGGCAGAGACTAACGGCGCGAGCGCCGATGCCGAAGAAGTCTCGACCCCCGAGGGTCGCGTCTTCGCCGCCCCGAGCGCCCGTCGACTCGCCCGCGAGTTGGGCGTCGACATCGCGCAGGTCGACGGCTCCGGTCCCGGTGGCCGGGTGAATGACGCCGACGTGCGCGCACACGCCGACTCCGGTGGCGAGGCGGACGACGAGTCCGACGCTCCCGAGGCCCCGACCGACGGCGTCAAGTCCGCCACGAAGCGCGTGGGAGACGAGGGTGACAGTGGCTCCGCGGGCGCATCGAGCGCACAGGCTGCAAACGTCGAGAGCGCCGACCGCGAGCGGACGCTCGCCGCGCCGGCCACCCGCAAGCTGGCCGAGGACGAGGGCGTCGACCTGAACGCCGTCCCGACCGACGAGGAGCGCGACGGACAGGCGTTCGTCACGCCCGAGCAGGTCACGCAGTACGCAGAGGCGATGCAGGCGGCTCAGGAGGCCGACACCGAAGCGGTGCAGGCCGGCACCTCCGAGAGCGCCGAGGACGAACGCGTCCCGTACCGCGGCATCCGCCGCACCATCGGCAAGCAGATGGCGCGCTCGAAGTACACCGCCCCGCACGTCACCCACCACGACGAGGTGGACGTCACCGAACTCGTCGCCACGCGCGGCGACCTCAAGGACGTGGCCGAGGAACGCGGCATCAAACTGACGTACATGCCGTTCGTCATCAAGGCCGTCGTCGCGGGCCTCAAGGAGTTTCCGTATCTCAACTCGACGCTCGACGAGGAGAGCGAGGAGATAATCCTGCGGAAGGATTACAACGTCGGCGTCGCCGTCGGCACCGACGCGGGTCTGATGGTCCCGGTCGTCAAGCACGCCGACCGGAAGGGGATGCTCCAGATGTCCTCGGAGATGAACGAACTCGTCGAGAAGGCGCGCGAGCGCTCCATCTCCCGGACGGAGATGCAAGACGGGACGTTCACCATCACCAACTTCGGGGCCATCGGCGGCGAGTACGCCACCCCCATCATCAACTTCCCCGAGACGGCGATTCTCGGGCTGGGGGCCATCAAGGAGAAACCGCGCGTCGTCGACGGCGAGGTCGTCCCGCGCCACGTGATGACGCTCTCCCTGTCCATCGACCACCGCGTCATCGACGGCGCACAGGCCGCCGCGTTCACGAACCGCGTCATGGAGTACCTGGAGAACCCGTCGCTCCTGTTGCTGGAGTAGTCGGCTCGCAGTCGCTCGATTTCTCTCCGTTCTCCTTCGGAGTCGGTCGTCAGACGGCGAGGAGTGTCACGGTTCTGCAGTCGAAACGGAGGGGTTGGCAGACCATCGCAAACGGCGTGAGTCGGGTGACGACGCTCAGGAGTCGGTCGGCGTCGGGGTCGATTCGCACTCGTAGCCGGTCGTCGTGAGAAAGTCGACGTCACCAGCGTCCGAGATACGAACGGAGACGACGATACACGGTGTGTCCGCGTGGCTCTCCGAGAAGTCGCGTTCGTGCCAGTCCTCGCCGGCGAGTTTCGCCCGGACGGTGACGGGACGGTGGAGCGAGTCGAGGATACTGGCACGGGTGACGGTCGAACCCATTCAGTTACCCTCCGCCGCCTCGATATCCGTTCTTCCAGTGTATCGACGCTCGCCGTCCGCTACCACCTCGACACGCACCTCGTGGGCCTCGTCGTGGTGGTTCCTGATGCCGATGCTGCCGATGCGAAGCGGGTCGGGGTCGGCGGGTGAGTCGAAGACGCTACATCCGGCGAGCGTCGTGAGTGCCCCGGCACCGACCGTTCGGAGAACCGCTCTGCGTGTGGTGGGGACCATCGTGTTCAGTCGTAAACGAAGAGCAATAGGTTCTCTGACGAGTGAGATTCGGCGAAACCGACGAGCGAACTACTGCTCCTCGTCGGCCAGCAGGTCGCTCGCGGTGACGAGCGACTCCAGTTCGAGGTCGTGTTCGCGGAGCAGGTCGCGGGCACCCTCCTCACGGTCGACGACCACGATGACCCGACCGACCTCGGCACCGGCCTCCCGGAGTGCCTCGGCGGCGTCGAGCGCGCTCTGGCCCGTCGTCGCGATGTCTTCGAGGACGACGACCTCTTCGCCGTCGTCGAGGCGGCCCTCGATGCGGTTTCCGGTGCCGTACTCCTTGGCCTTCTTCCGCGCGATGACGTACGGTGTGCCGGTCTCGACGCTCGTCGCCGCGACGAGGGGGACCCCACCGAGTGCGACGCCGGCGAGTTTCGAGACGTCCGCCGTGCGCTCGGCGAACGCCACGGCGACGAGTTCGAGACACGTCGGGTCCGTCTCGAAGAGGTACTTGTCGACGTAGTAGTCCGACGTGCCGCCGTGGGAGAGTTCGAACTCGCCGAAGCGGACCGCCTCGGCCGCCCGAAGCGCGTCGATGAGTCGCTGGGTGTCGCTCATGTGCGTGGCTCTGCGAGGCGACGTTGTAAGCGTCCCGGAGCGCGCTGCGGTGGTCCGAAGAGCTTTGTTCACGCTCGAAAACAGGACGGTATGAACCCCCTCCAAGCAGGCACACCGGTCCCACAGGTTCCACAGAACGGTCCGGACCCGCTCTGGCTCGTGTCCAGCCTCGTCCTCGGACTCGTCGCTGCGAGTCTGTCCTTCCTCGGGACGTACCTCCTCGTCCGGTTCGTCCTCGTCGGCCTCGCCACCCGAACGTTCGACGAGCGAGCGTTCGACGGCCGGGTCGTCCTCGCCGCGAAGGCACTCGCGTTCTGTGACGCTGTCGTCGCCGGGACGTTCGGCCTCCTCGTCACCGGAGTGGGGTCGTTCCTCTACATCCCGCGCTGGTTCCTCACGGTCTCCCTCGGCGGAACGGCGGTGTTCGTCCTGGCGATGGGGACGGTTCGACTGGAACGCGCGCTCGGCAGTCGCGGGTTGGCGTAGGCAGTCCGAGCAAACCGTGGCAGGGAATCGTACCGTGAGTGAACGCAGTGAGCGAGCGGGCCGAGGAGTGACCGTAGGGAACGACGAGGCTTTTGGTCCAGATTTTGCCAGCGAGTGAGCGACGCGAACGAGCGCAGCAAAAGGTGGGTTCTAGTTGAAATCGCGGACCGTCAAGTTCAGCGTGTCCAAATCGAGGATGGGCGCGAACGCGTGGTCGGGTTCGATGTTGACGGACTTCTGGAAGTCGGTCTGTTCCTGCCAGCAGCCGGAGTTGATGGCGAGCACGTTGTGGTACTTCCCCCAGCCGAGTTTGTGGACGTGGCCCGTGTGGAAGACGTCGGGCACCGCCTCCATGACGAGGTAGTCGCGTTCCTCGGGCGCGAGGCGGGTGTGGCCGCCGTACTGTGGGGCGACGTGGCGCTTCTTGAGCAGCTGGTACATCGCCTTGTGCGGTTCGTCGTAGCTGGCTTTCTCCTCGGGGAGTTCGGCGATGACCTCGTCCAGCGAGACGCCGTGGTACATGAGGACGTCGACCCCCTCGACGGAGACCATCGAGGGGTTCCCCGAGATACGGGCGTCGTGAGCGTTCAAAATGTCCCGGAGCTCCTCGGTGAAGCCGGGTTGGGGTTCGGCGAGGCGGACCGCGTCGTGGTTGCCCGGAATCATGACGATCTCCATGTCGCCGGGCACCTCCTTGAGGTGTTCCGAGAACGCCTCGTACTGCTCGTAGATGTCGACGATGGAGAGTTCCTCGTCCTGGTTCGGGTAGACGCCGACGCCCTCGACCATGTCGCCGGCGATGAGGAGGTACTCCACTGACTCGGCTTCGGCGGTGTGGAGCCAGTCGGCGAACCGCGACCACGCCTCGCCCATGAACTCCTGGCTGCCGACGTGGACGTCGGAGACGAGCGCCGCCTGGACGTGGCGGTCGGCGGTGTTCGGGCGGTGGGTGCGGGGGATGTCGGGGAAGTGCAGCGAGTCGACGAACAGGATGCTGCCGTCCCCGCTGAGTGTCCCGTCGACGGCGACGACCTCGTCCAGCAGTAGCTGGTCGACGAGTTCGGCGATGGGTTTGTCCTTCATCACGAGACAGGGGAAGACGCCCTGCGTGTCCTCGAGTTCGACCAGCCAGTGCCCGCTGGCCGTCGAGCGCACGTCGTTGACCATCCCGATGAGCGCGGCGTCCTCGCCGCCGGGGCTGGATTCGAGCGACCCGGTGGGGCGGTGGGTGACGCGGCCACGGAGCACCTTCGAGAGGCGCTCGTAGCGGTCGCGGAACACCGTCACGAACTCGTCGTACTCGCCGGTGCCGGTCGACCGACCGGTGACGTCACCGGTGATGGTGGCGGGGACGGGCGAGCGGCCGCCGACCGCCGACCCCTCCGCTTCCACTGCAACTCCGGTTCCGTCCGTCGTCGCCGAGTGCTCGGGCGCTGCATCGGAAACGGGGGGGGTCGCCGTCGCCGGAGGCTGCGGGTTTCGGGGAGGCGTCGGTCGGAGCGGCCGTCGGGTCCGGGACCGCGCCGCGGTCCAGCGTCTCGCGGACGTGGTCGGCCGAGAGTTTGAGGGCGTGGTCGGGGACGGTGTCGAGGGCGGCCGCGAGCGCACGTTCGGGGTCGGAGGCACCCGCGAGCAGTGTCACCGCCTCGCGGTCGGCGTTGTAGCCGCGGCGCGCGAGTTCGGTGACGATTCGCTGGGGTGTCTCCAGTGGCACACCCCAGAGTCCGTCGGTGGCAGCAAAAACGTAGCGTCTCCGGTCGGGTCGGCGCGTGGCCCCGAGCGTCGACACGGCCGTGCCGAGGACGACCGTCAGCGGGCGTCGGACGGCGGAATCAGCCACGAACACGGGAGACAGAAGGTTGAAACGCTCCGGTGAGATAGGTGGTGACGATGAAAGACCCCGGTGAGGAGGGCGAGCGACCGGTTGGATTCGGTTGGATTCGTTGGCTCTTCACCACCGACCACGAAGCCGTCGTCTACGTCCGCGAGGTCGCGGGGAGCGTCGCGGCGGTAGCGCTGGTCGGCGCACTCCTGTTCGCCGTCAGCGGCATCTGGCCCCCGCTCGTCGCAATCGAGTCCGAGAGCATGGAGCCACACATCTCGAAGGGCGACCTCGTGTTCGTGATGGAAGAGGAACGACTCGCCGACGGCGCGGCGACCGTCTCGAACGGGGAGTCGACGGGCGTCGTCACCTATCGAACCGGTCAGGAGACCGGCTACACGAAGTTCTCTCGACCCGGAGACGTCATCGTCTACGAACCGGACGGGAGCCGATTCGCCACCCCCATCATCCATCGCGCGATGTTCTGGGTCGAGGACGGCGAGAACTGGTACGACCGCGCGAACCCGGAGTACGTCGGTCGGTACGACGCCTGTGAGACAGACGACGACCCCATCACCGACACCGCGCTCCCCGCCTGCCCCGCCCCCAACGCCGGGTTCATCACGAAGGGTGACAACGGCGCGACCAACGGCCAGTACGATCAGGTCGCCGGTATCGCCGACAACCCCGTCGACCCCGACTGGGTCGTCGGTACCGCGGAGTTCCGTATCCCGCTGCTGGGACACGTCCGACTACTGTTCGGCCTCCTCGGCGGCAGTGGCGGCACCCTCACGACCCTCGCGGCAGGACTGACCGGTGCGCTCGCACTGGCGTTCGACGCCCGGTCGGTGTGACCGACGGCGACCCAGAGTACCGTTTCGACTGGAGCCACACGCTATGCCAACATCACTCATCGGCCGCTACTCACCAGTCTCCGACGTCAGTGTGCTGACAGCCACGACTCTCGACACGAAACGGACGGGTCGCTGTCGTAACAGTTCGTCGGTGAGAACCGGACGGCGTGGTCGGGCGGACGGTGACGGCAGGCGAACGGCGGGACGGTCGTTCAGGAGTCGTCGAAGCGGGCCTGGACGAACGGCTGGGCGTCCTCGACCTCGCCGAGTCGGGAGTCGGCCAGCAGGACGCTCTTGGTCTCGTCGAGGGGAACCGAGAGGCTCATCTCCTTCGTGCGGCCGTAGCGGCCCTTCGAGACGACGACGGCGTTGACGATGCCGAGCATGTCGAGTTCGGAGATGAGGTCGGTCACCCGACGCTGGGTGAGTACGTCCATGTCGATCTCCGCACAGAGGCGTTTGTAGATGTTGAACACCTCGCCGGTGTTAATGTTGTGGACGCCGTTCTCTTCCAGCAGGATGACGGCGTAGAGGACGAGTTTCGACTGCGTCGGGAGGGTTCGAACCACCTCGACGACGCGGTCCAGTTCGATCTTCTCCTGGGCGCGACGGACGTGTTCCTCGTGGATGTTCTCGGTCCGGTCGCGTTCTGCGAGTTCGCCCGCCGTCCGTAACAGGTCGAGCGCACGTCGCGCGTCGCCGTGTTCTTGGGCAGCGAACGCCGCACACAGCGGGATGACGTCCTCGGAGAGCGTGTCGGGTTTGAAGGCGATGTCCGACCGGTGCTGGAGGATGTCCCGGAGCTGGGTGGCGTCGTACGGCGGGAAGACGATCTCCTCCTCGCCGAGACTCGACTTGACGCGTGGGTCGAGGAAGTCCGTGAACTTCAGGTCGTTCGAGATACCCATGATGGAGACCCGCGAGTTCTCCAGTTCGGAGTTCATCCGCGAGAGGTTGTACAGCGTGTCGTCGCCCGATTTCTCGACGAGTTTGTCGATCTCGTCGAGCATGATGACGACGACGCGTTCGCGGTAGTCGACCGCCTCGAAGAACGTCGAGTAGACGCGGTCGGTCGGCCACCCGGTCATCGGGACCGGTTCGAACTCCTCACGGTCCGCTTCGAGGTTCTCGATGCGGGTGTCGAGCGCCTCGCGGTCGTCGAACGCCGTCTCCTCGATGCTGGCGGTTCCGTCGTCGAGGTCGTCGCGCCGGGCGTCGAGACGCTCCAGTTCCTCGGTGATGTACGCGACGTTCTCGTCGATGAACTTGTTGGCGAGCTGGGCGAGCACGCGGTACTGCGTGTCGGTCACCTCGCAGTTGATGTACTGGACCTCACACGGCACCTCGTACTTCTGGGAGGTGGTCTCCAGTTCGTCGCTGACGAACTTCGCGCTCGCCGTCTTTCCGGTCCCCGTCTTCCCGTAGATGAGGATGTTCGACGGCGTATCCCCGCGCAGGGCGGTGACGAGGATGGTCGCCATGTTGTTGATCTGCTCCTCGCGGTGCGGGAGTCGACGGGGCGTGTACGACGGTCTGAGGACCTCCTTGTTCTCGAAGATGGGTTCGCCGCTCAGCAGGTCGTCGAACAGTCCCGGCGAGGCCTCGTCCGGCCCCGGTGCGGACTCGGGGTCGGGGTCGGTCGACGGGTCGATGGTGGTTCCCGGTCGGTCGGCGGCGGTGGCGTCGCTCGCCGGCCGCCGCTCGCCGCGCCGTCGTTCGGCGGTGACGGAGTCGTCGTCGAAGCGGTCGCCCGTCTCCTCGTCGCTCGTCGTGTGGACGGTCCCCGACCCGTCCCCGCCGTCACCGGCGTCCGGTCGGTCGTGGTCGTCGTGGCGGTCCTCCCGGCCATCGGAGTGTTCACCATCCGCAGGCCCGTCGTCGGTATCCGAATCTGTGTTCATACGTGTTGCTACCCCTCCGTTTCGGGTGGAGTGGCCCGCACGCAGTCGGTGAAACGCCCGTCTTCTCCCTGTAGAAGGTGTGATACGTCGGCCGACGCACCGATACGTGTCCAGTTGATGCAGGAGAACACCAAGCCGAGGTATCAATTAAGTATTGTGGTCCCCGTACCGAGCCACCGGCTCGACGGCCCGTATAGCCCTCGAAACGGTCGAAAGAGACCGATGAGGCGGTACGGTAGGAACGACGCGCACCGGCGGCCGGGGGCGACCGCGCCCCCCGTCGTTTCGGGTGCGGCGTCGAGGGGCCGACACCGGCGGCCGCAGTCGGAGGCCGACGGGTTAGGTCACCACGAGACGGCCACTACCGAGATGGGTCCGGACCAGTCGTCCGGTCTCGTCAGCATCGGTCTCGTCAGCAGGCCGGTCCCTCTCAGTTGACCTTTCCCGCCAGTCCACGCTCGCCGCCGGTCGACGCTACTCACCAGTCCCTCGAACTCCGGGTCGGACCGAATCGGGCCGGGGGGTGGGAGGCGGGCCGGGGTGGGAACCGCTGCGGAAGCGAAGAGCGGGGATGGGTCGGGGCCGGCGGTGGGCCCGGAGTAACTGGTCCACGGGGCGCAGTTCAGTGCGTGTCATTTCTCGGATGCGTGTCGGTGACAGTCACGGCCGAACCCCCCCACCCCCTCGTTTCGGGTGGAACGCTGATAAGGCGGGGTGGGGGGGCCGGCGACGGCACGAGGTCGGCTAGTGACGGAAGATTCATATACATGTCCAGTGTACCAGACCCGTAGTAGGGACAACACCCCGTATTTTGTTTGTTTCTAGTCTATACTGTTGGAGAGAACTGGTTCCGCACGGTTCCGTTCTAGTTCTAGAGACGAACGGTCCGGTCGACTGGTCCCGGCCCCTCGTCTCGGCCCGGGGGGCCGCCCGTCTCCACTCGAAACGAGGGGGTGGGGGTTTGACAAACGTGCTAGAACAGTCACTGAACGTTCTAGTGACCTCTAGCGCCATCTAGCCGTTCTAGCACAGACGGCATCACTTCGTGTCGAACCCCCCACGCTCCTCGCTCCTTCCAGGTGGACCGGCGACACGTCGCGTTCTCCGCCCGTCGTCACCACGTGTCGGTCGCCGGTCGTCAGTCACCGGTGGGTCGCCACTCGTCGGCGGTAGCCCTCGTTCCGGCAGTCGCCGCCGGTCGGTGGCCGGTCGACCCGCCCCCGGAGAACCGCCGCCTGGCGGGCTCCGCCGGTAGACGACGCCGATACTATCGGGATTCGTACACATGTCTGACGCAGTGTTAAGTGAGTCGGGTCGGCTATGGCAGATAGACCCGCCCGTACTGGGCCGGGGAGGATACATCAGGATGGGACTGCTGACCGAACTCAGATCGAGTATTTCGCGTGTGACGTCGAAGCTGTTCGCACCCGATCAGGGGCCGAAGCGAATCGGCATCTACGGGCCACCGAACGCCGGGAAGACGACACTTGCGAACAGAATCGCCCGCGACTGGACCGGTGACGCCATCGGCCCGGAGAGCCACGTCCCTCACGAGACGCGCCGTGCTCGCCGCAAGGAGAACGTCGAGATCGAACGCAACGGCAAGAGCGTCACTATCGACATCGTCGACACGCCCGGCGTGACGACGAAGGTCGACTACAAGGAGTTCCTCGAACACGACATCGAGAAGGACGACGCCGTGCGTCGCTCCCGCGAGGCGACCGAGGGTGTGGCCGAGGCGATGCACTGGCTCCGCGAGGACGTCGACGGCGTCATCTACGTCCTCGACAGCGCGGCCGACCCGTTCACGCAGGTCAACACGATGCTCATCGGTATCATCGAGTCGAAGGACCTCCCCGTCCTCATCTTCGCCAACAAGACCGACTTAGAGGAGTCGAGCGTCCAGCAGATCGCCAACGCGTTCCCACAGCACGAGACGGTGCCGCTGTCGGCGCTCGAAGGCGACAACATGGACGAAGTGTACGACAAGATCGCGGAGTACTTCGGATAATGCCAGGCATGCAACCACCAGACGGCGCACCCGAGACCCCCGACGGCGTCCAGATCGACCTCATCAGCGCGGGCCGGATGTCGAACCTCCGGACGATGGAGAAGATTCGGACCATCCTCGACAGCGTCCACGACGGCAACATCGTCATCCTCGAAGACGGCCTCTCCCCCGACGAGGAGTCGAAACTCATCGAGGTGACGATGAGCGAGATCAGCCCCGACGGGTTCACCGGTATCGAGATCGAGACCTACCCCAAGCCGTCGAACGACGGCGGCCTGTTCAACCGGCTGATGGGCAAGGGGTCGGACAACGACAACAAGCTGACCGTCATCGGCCCCGCGAACCGCATCGAGACCCTCCACAAGGACGAGAACCTCATCAGCGCGCTGGTCACCCGGAGGTAGTCGGCGTGCCCCACCAGTGTACCGCCTGTGGACACACGTTCGAGGACGGGTCGAAGGAGATGCTGTCGGGCTGTCCGGGCTGTGGCGGCACGACGTTCCAGTTCCGCCCGAGCGGCGCGTCCGCGGACGACGTGTCGGGAGCGGCCCCCGACGCCACGGACGCCGGCGCTCCCGGCCCGACCGACGAGACGCCACCCGAACGCGAGTCGGGCGGGGTCGCCGAGCGGATGGGCCGAACCGCGACGGCGATGCGCGACTGGATGCACCGCGACGACTCGGAGGAGGCCGACCCCACCCGAAACGGAACCGGCGAGGGCACCGACACGGGACGCGAAGACCCCTCGACTTCGGGTCGACCCGACGACCGACCATCCACGTCCACTCCCGACCCCTCGACGAGCGACGAACGGGCCACTGGTGAGGCGACGAGCGACACGACGGAAGCCGACACGCCACCGACCGACGCGGCGGCGAGCGACGCCCCGAGCACCGGGACGTCGAGTACCGAGACGACGGCGGCCGACGCCACCGAGACGACGGCGGCCGACGCCACCGAGACGACTGCCGCCGACAGTACCGAGACGACTGCCGCCGACGCGACCGGTGACGACGGTCTGGCGGCGTGGCCCGACCCACCGGACGTGAGTCACGTCCGCGAGAAGGACCAGCGCGTCCACCGTCGTCGCCCGACGACGCGTCCTCCCGAGTCGGAACGACCGACCGAGACGCGAGCACCGACCGAGGCGACCGACACGGCGGCGAACGACGCCCCGAGCGCCGCTCCACCGAGTGCCGAGACGACGGCGGCCGACGACACCACCGAGGACGGCCTCATCGTCGCCGACGAGGAACCGGTCGACGGGTCGGCCGAGGACACCGCACAGGCGAGCGCGCGCAGCGAGATGGCACGGCCCGACGAACTGCCGCCGCGCCGGGAGCCGACCCCCGAGTCGGGCCGCGTCGTCAGCGAACCCAGCGGCGAGAAACCCGACATGGCCGAACTCCGCGAGGAACTCAACGAGCAGTTCGAGTCCATCAAAATCGTCGAACCCGGCCAGTACGAACTCAACCTGATGGAACTGTACGACCGCGAGGAGTACATCATCTCGCTGCGGGAGAACGGCCGCTACGTCATCCAGATGCCCGAAGACTGGCTCGGCGACCGGATGGAGTGACGCCCATCGGCTCGCAGTCCCCCGTCAGACAGCACTCCGTCTAGCGTTCTCCAGTCGAAACGAAGGGGTTTTCCGGACGACCTCCGAGCCCCTGCTTCCCTACGCTCCACGCTCCACGTCGTTCTCCCTGCCGTTCGAGGGGGCGTTCCGTCGGCCGTCTCCACGAGCGACGACTCCAACCCGGCAGGACTTAACCGGTCGCCCGCGAATCGCTCGCTATGAGCGAGGCTACGAAAGTCGTGGTCGGTACCATCGGCATCGCCGCAGTCCTGTCGGTCGCACTCGTCGTCGTACTGGCGCTTTGAGCGATGTTCTCGAACCGTGACCTCCCCGCGGACCTCGACGCGGTTCGCGCGGCACACACACCGGGAGCAGTCGTACTGGACTGCGAGCGCGACTTCGAGACGCTCCCGCCCGACACCGCCGAGACGCTGGGGCTGTTCGTCGACCGACTGGAACCGGCGTCGTTCCCCGAGTCGTGGCTCCCCGACGACGCTCCCGAACTGCTCGCACGCTACGCGAGCGAGACGTTCACCGTCGGACTGCCGGGCGACGGCGGCGTGACGTGGACGGCCCAGACGACGCCACCGACGGTTCTGGTCAAGGCCCGAACCACGGGGTCGCCCGAGGAGTTCCTCGACTTCCTCGTCGCCGAGGCGCTCGTCGAGGCGGGACTCGGCGTTCCGGAGGGGTTTCTCGGGTTCTTCGGCGAGCAGTACGTCGAGTTGGCGGCCGCGACGACGCTGTCGCCGGCCGACACCTACCAGCTCGCCGTCGCACTCTACGACGCCTACCTCGGCCTCCACACGCGCGAGACGTTCGCGGGGTGGGCCGACGAGCACCCGCGACTCCACGAGGCGTGGCACGACGCGGGCGAGCGTCTCCAGCCACGCCTCGACGGCCTCGCCCGCGAGGTAGCGACCGACCGCACCGCGTTCCCGGCGGCCGCCGAACTCGCGTGTAGCGGCGTGAAACACGGCTGTGACCTGCCGACGCCGTTCGGCGCGCTCGACACCGCGGCGTACCGCGAGTCGGGCGCGGAGTACGCCGTCGTCTGGGCGCGCAAGACCTTCGAGAAACTCGCCGAGGAGTGAGCCGTCGGGGGTGGCCGTTCCCCGGCGATGCGCCAGCACGACACGACGGCGTCGGCTTCTTACGGTCCCCGCTCGTAGCGAGGGGTGATGTCGAACCTCGAACTCTACGAACTGGAGGGCTGTCCCTACTGCGCGAAGGTGAAGACGAAACTCGACGAACTCGACCTGGAGTACGAATCACACATGGTCCCGCGCTCGCACGACGAGCGCACCGAGGTCGAGGAGGTCAGCGGCCAGACGGGCGTCCCCGTCCTCGTCGACCCGGACCACGGCGTCGACGGGATGTCCGAGTCCGACGACATCGTCGAGTACCTCGAGACGACCTACGGCCAGGAAGCGAGCGCCTGACCGAGGCGACGACCGACGACCGACGACCGGTGGGCGCTTCCGTCCCCGCGCCACCGCCCCGCCGAACGCGCTCGTTTTTCGACCGCTCCCTCCGATAGCCGTGGTTCGACCGCTACTCGACCGCCGCCCGACCGCTGCGGACGCCGTCGTAGCTGAGTCGGACGAACCGTCGGAGGACGACGAGATCGTTACCACCGATGGGGACGAGCGGCCACGGGTCGCTCCGTCCACCGTCGGTGTGTCCTCCGTTGGCCGCTCCACCACCCGGTCGGCCGCCGTCCGCTCGAACACGGCCGTCACCGGTCGTGTCCGTCGTCGGCCAGTCGACGGTCAGCGCCGACCAGCGACCCCGGAGTCGTTCGCGGTCGGCCGCCGAGAGACCGCCCAGTGCGACGCCGCCGTCACCGACGACGGCGAACGGTCTGCCCTCGACCAGAAACGCCGGGTAGCCGTTCGTCGTTCCGGTCTCGACGCCGTCCCACGCACGGACGGTGTTGTAGACGGCGTCACGGAGCGGCCCGGTTCGTCGTTCGTGGGACTGCACGCCGTCCGGGGACTCTCTCGTCATGTGTTCGTGGTAGTAACTACCACGATATAGGTATGTAGCGACGAACGGGTCGCGGTCGGTCGTTAACCGGGCGATCGGCGGGGCTGGACGGGGTCGTCGCCGCGAGGGCGACTCCGTCCCTCGTCAGGCTTCGGACTCCGAGCGGTCCGTGCGGGTCCGGATGAGTTCGCGCAGGTCCTCGGTGTCCTCGATGTTCTCGATCTCGTCCTGTTCGATGAGGACCGTGCGGTCGACGCTGTCCCGGCGGGCCCGGTCGACGACGTAGATGGCGGAGGTGCGGGTCACCTCCCCGACAGAACTCATGATGCGTGCGCGTTTCTCGGCGGTCCGGTCGAACGTCGAGTGGCCGGTCAGCATCGTCCCCACTTCGTCGTCGTCGCTCCGTGACCGACGGTCGCCGCCGTTCGCGGCGGCCTCGCGGTCCTCGCTGATGGCCTTGAACGGCGAGCGGAGCGTCGGGTGGACGTCGAAGCCCACGCGCGTCAACACCGTCACCAGCGGTTCGTCGTTCGGGTCGGCCTCGGGGTCCTCGGGCATCGGGTCGGCGTCGCTCAGGTCCTCGTCGTCGAAGACGTCGACGGGGTTCGAGAGCGCGCCGCCGAACAGTTCTTCGAGGCGGGCGGCCACCTCGACGCTCGCGTTCATCCCGCTCTCGTACTTCGAGACGGTGCGTCGGGAGACGCCGAGTTCGCTGGCGAGTTGGCCGAGCGACCACTCGCGCTCTTTGCGCTTGTCGGCGAGCACGTCGCCGTCGATACTGACGTACAACCCACCGGGCGCGGCGTAGATGAGCGGCGGGACCCCCTCGATGAACAGGTCCATCGCCGTGTCGGGCGAGAGGACGGGGACGCCGTGGCGGAAGTAGACGACGCCCGGTTTGAGGTCCTCGTCACGCGTCCGGAGGCCGATGACCAGCGGTGTCGCGTCGAGATACGTCCCGAGACGACGCATCTCAGCGCCGGTCGCCGCGTCGAAGGAGTCGACGTTGCCGAGCACCTTCAGGAGGATGACGTCGTCCCGTCGGCGCGCGGCGACGTCGAAGCTCTTCGGACGGACGGCACACCGGTCGCTCACGAGGAAGCCCGCGTCGGCGAGCATCGCCGTCACGTTTCCGACCAGTGCAGTCCGTGACATAGCTGGTGGTAAGCGCCTGTCCACATATATATATTGTGTCAATACCGTCCCTCGCGTCCGGCGATTTCAGCGCCGCTCCGTGCCGGATTTAAGTGCCCGAGGACGGCCGGCTGGCGCTCGCTTCGGGTGGCGGTTCGGCCCGCGTTCGTCTCACCGTCCGACCCGCGGCCCGCGGCCCTCTCGCACGTGACGAAAGCGCTTACCCGCTCGGCCGCCGAGGAGTCGCGTGACCGTCATCGGCCTCGACGACACCGACTCGCGCGAGGAGGGGATGTGTACGACCTACGTCGCCCACCGTATCGCCGAGCGACTGCGCGAACGCGGCACCGTCGAGCGCCTCCTGCTCGTCCGACTCAACCCCGCCGTCGAACACAAGACCCGCGGGAACGCCGCGCTCGCGGTCCACACCGACGTGGCCCCCGACGAGGCGTTCGCCGTCGCCCGCGAGGAAGTCGACGGCGCGGCCGTCGCCACCGACCCGAACACGAACCCCGGACTGGTCGTCGCCGCGGGCGACCCCGACGCGACGGTCGGCCCACACGACGCCGTCGTTCGGTTCGCACGCGCCGCCGTCCGCGACCACCTCGCCATCGCCGACGCCGAGACGCTGCTCGACCACGCGGGGTTCCTCGCCGAGGGGTGGGGCGACGGCCGTGGACGCATCGGTGCGCTGGCCGCCGTCGGCGCGTGGGCGGCGGGTCTCGACGGCGACGACTCCACCGACACCGGGACCGACGACACGGTCTTCGGCGACTGGACGGCCGAACACGTCGCCTACCGCGAGCGCGAGCGGTGGGGGACGCCCCGCGACGTCGACACCGAGTCGGTGTTCGCCGCCGCCGAGGCGGCGTACCCGACCGTCTGGGACACCGTCGACCGGGGCGAACACGAACCGGTCTGTGTCCCGCACACGCCCGGTCCCGTCCTCTACGGGATTCGCGGCGACGACGCCGCGGCCACCCGTGACGTCGCGGCCGCCATCGAGAGCGAACCGGTCGCCACCAGCGAGACGTTCCTCACGAACCAGGGGACCGACGCCCACCTCCGCGAGGGCACCGTCGCGGACGCGCTGGCCGGCCGTGCATATCGCCTCGACGGTAACGTCGTCGACACGCCCGAGACGCGTCGCGGCGGCCACGTCTTCTTCACGTTCGCGGCGGCCGACGAGCGTCACACCGACGCCGACCCCGGCGACGACCGTACGACCCTCCGCTGTGCGGCCTTCGAACCGACCAAGCGGTTCCGCGACCGGGTGCGCGCCCTCCGTTCCGGTGACCGTCTCACCGTCTGTGGCGAGGTGAGCGACGGGACGGTCAAACTGGAGAAGTTCGCCGTCAGAGGGCTCAAAACGAGCGAACTGGTCGTCCCCGACTGTCCCGACTGCGCTCGACGGATGGAGAGCGCCGGGCGGAATCAGGGCTATCGCTGCCGGGACTGTTCGACCCGGACCGACGGGAAGGTCGAGCGCTCTCTCGACCGCGACCTCGAACCGGGGTGGTACGAGGTGCCGCCGTGTGCGCGTCGCCACGTCGCCAAACCGCTGGTCAGAGGTGGGTTCGACGCGCCGACCCACCCCGAACGGTAGTCGAGGTCCCGCCCCGCGGGTCGAGAGAGCGTCCCGACGACAGAACAGCGAAGTGTCTCCCGCTCCGTCGAACGGTATGGTCCGGACGACACGAACGGCCGCGCTCCTCGCTGCGCTGACCGTCCTCCTCGCGTGCTCGGGGTGTCTCGGTCTCGCCGAAGACGCCGCCAGCACGGAGACGACGGTTCCACCCGCCACACCGACGGAGGTTCCCACACCGACGCCCGACCCGACGGCCACCGCGACGAGCGACGGAACGACGACGGCCGAGGCGACCCCCGGCCAGAACACGACCACCGACCCGACCGACACACCCGTCGGTCCGAGTGCGACGTTCGTCGGGGACGGCGAGACGCTGGCGACGGTGACGCTCGAAGTCGCCGACAACGACAGCGAGCGCGCTCATGGCCTGATGCACCGCGAGTCGCTGGCGGCCGACCACGGGATGGTGTTCGTCTACCCCGACGCCGACCGGCGAACGTTCTGGATGAAGAACACGCTCGTCCCACTGGACATGATCTTCGTCGGTCCCGACGGCACCGTCCTCAACGTTCGTCACGCATCGGTTCCGCCGGAGGGTTCCTCCGACTACGGGTCGTACAGCAGCGACGGTGACGCGCAGTACGTCGTCGAGGTCAACCGTGGGTTCGCCAACGAGACGGGCATCGAACCGGGGACGCGGGTCGAGTTCTCCGGACTGAACACGACCGTCGACGACTGACGCCGTGACTCAGCAGTTCTGGACGACTTCGAAGTAGCCGGGTGCGGTCTCTTTCAGCGTCGACGAGTACGCCGGGAACCCCATGTAGTCGTCCGAGCCCTCGGCGTAGTACGCGCCCGTCATCGACTGGGAGGCCCGTCCGGCGGTCCCGTGGGCGTAGTTCGTCGCCGTCCCGCAGTACCCCGCCGTCGACTCGACGGTGACCGTCACGCTCGCGCTGTCGGTCGCTCCCGCGTCGTCGGTGACGGTGACGGTGGCAGTGTAGCTCCCCGCGCTCCCGTAGGCGTGACTCGCGGTCGCACCGCTCGCCGTCGCCCCGTCGCCGAACGACCAGTCGTAACTGGCGACGGTGCCGTCGGAATCGGTCGACCCGGTCGCGTCGAACGTCACCGACTCGTCGACGGCGGCCGTCGTGGGGTTCGCAGTCACGCTGGCGGCCGGGGCGTCGTTCGTCCCGTCGTCCCCATCGCCACCACCGCCGTCGCCGCCTCCATCGCCACCGTCGCTCGACTCGAAGAACTCCCACATGACGGCGCTCGCGTCGGGGGCGTCGGGGTCGGTGTACGCGCCGCCCGACGCGCCGCCGGCCCAGGCGTGGCCCATCCCGTCGACGATGTACTTGGCGACGACCACGGTCCCGCTCTCGTCTGCGTACTCGCTGACGGTGTAGCTGTGACCCGCCGACTGCTCGGTGCGGGTGGTCTCGGCGGTGTAGTCGGTACCATCGTCGTCCGTGTCGTCGGCCGCGAGGTCGATGGTCTGGGTCGCCTGTTCGGCCGCCTGGTGGCCGTTCCGGGTGACGACGGTGTAGTCGCTCGTCCCGTGGAAGACGACCGTCGGGACGACCCGTGCCCGACTCCCCATGTCTCGGTAGGCGAGCGTCCCCTTCTGCTGGGGGTCCGGTCCACCGGAGTTCATCGCCGTCGTCGCCTCGGTGAGGCTGTTCGCCGCATCGTACTCCAGTCCCGAGTGGACGCCGATCCCCGAGTAGAGGTCCGGGTAGGTGACACCCATGATGGGAGCCATCCCACCGCCCGCCGAGAACCCCGCGAGGTAGACCCGTT
The DNA here is from genome assembly GCF_009791395.1 of Halomarina oriensis. Lineage (GTDB taxonomy): Archaea > Halobacteriota > Halobacteria > Halobacteriales > Haloarculaceae > Halomarina > Halomarina oriensis. The sequence goes on along the minus strand of NZ_WSZK01000015.1, from coordinate 740,700 downwards.
CGGGGTCGACCTCGAACCCGTCGACGACCTCTCGGGTCATCCCGGCGACGAGCGCGGGTTCGCCGCTCCCACGTTGCTGGTGGGCCGGTTCGAACCAGTTCCAGCACTCGTTGGCGTTCGCACTGCTGGTCTGGTCGGGGTAGACGACCAGGAACCCCTCCTGTTCGGCGAGTTCGTTCATCCGCGTCTCGCTGGCGAACCCGCCGGGCGTCTGGGTACAGCCGTGGAGCATCACGACCAGCGCCGTCGACGTGCTCCCGTCGTACCCGCTCGGGACGTACCGCTTGTAGCGGCGTCCGTCGTAGCGCTGGTCGGTGAACGACCCTGCGGCCGCCGTCGCCGTCGACGCTACTGCGCTCGTCGCGGCCGCCGCCCCGAGCGTCCGAAGCACGTTACGCCTGGTTACATCTGACATAACAGTTGGATTTAACGCACCCAGGGTACAGTTTCTCTAGGTTAACATGTTAACTGTAGGTCGGAATCAGAGAACGATTGTTCGGTAGCCGTCGAGCTACGCCGTCCGGTGTTCGACCGGACTACCCTTTCAGGCCGCTCCCCGTCAGCGGGACGACGACGTCCTCGTCGCCGCTCAGCACGCCACGCTCGCGGTACTCGCGGAGGCCGGCGGGTGCGACGGCGCACGTCGGTTCGGTGTAGAACCCACGCTCGTGGAGCGCGTCGAGTTCGCGCTCGGTGGCCGCGGCGTCGACGGCGATGCAGTCGCCACCGGTCGCCTCGATAGCCGCCCGAACCTGGTCGCCACGTGCGGGGTCACGAATCCGAATGCCGTCCGCGACGTCGTTCGTCGTGTCCTCCCCGCTCGTCACGTCGTCGCGTCCCGAACCCCCCCGTTTCGACTCGAACTCGCGGGCGATCGGGTCGTAGCCGACGGCCTGCACGCCGAGCAGTCGCGGTACCGAGTCGGTCCAGCCGGCCGCCCTGAGCGCCTCGAAGCCCCGGTACGCACCCAGAAAGAGCGTCCCGTGACCGAGCGGGAGGACGACGGCGTCGGGCACGTTCCAGTCGCGCTGGTGGGCGAGTTCGTAGGCGAACGTCGCCGTCCCCGCGAAGAACGCGGGGTTCCACGCGTGGCTGGCGTACCACCCGGCACCGGACTCGACGGCCTCGATACAGGCGTCGGTGACCGCCTGCCGGGTCCCCTCGACACGGACCACGTCGGCCCCGGCGCGTTCGATTGCTCGCACCTTCGACGCCGTCACCGAGGCGGGGACGTAGATTTCACAGTCGAGGCCCGCCCGCGCGGCGTAGGTGGCGATGGCCGCCCCCGCGTTCCCCGAGGAGTCCTCGACGACCCGCTCCGCGCCGACGTCGAGCGCCCGCGAGAGCGTCGTCGTCGCGCCGCGGTCCTTGAAACTCCCCGTCGGCAGGACGTACTCCAGTTTGACCGTCGCGTCCCAGTGGGGGGGCGTCGGTCAACGGGGTGTAGCCCTCGCCGAGCGTGACGCGACGCTCCACCGGGAGGAAGGAGGCGAACGCCCACAGGCCCTCGCGGGCGTCCGGGGTGTACGGTTCGGGTCGCGGCGGGTCGGCGACGTCGAGCGCGTGCCCACACACACAGCGCCAGCGGTCCTCGAACTCCTCGCCACAGGCCGGACAGCGAAGCATGAACGAGGCTCCGCGTGGCGGTGTGGTGAGAATTGCGGTTGCAGAACGCCGGCGGCGTTCGTCGCGGTCCGACGACGAACTCAGACCGTGTCGACGTCCGTTCCGACCGAACAGACGTACTCGCCGGTCGCAACCTGCGGCAGGCGACGGGTCCGCCAGAAGATACCGTCGGAGTCGGCCGTGACGGTCGATTTGACCGCGCCGAACGGGTCGGTGACGTCGAACAGCGGGTCACCCCGCGACACCTCGTCGGCGAGGTCCTTGCGGAACGAGACGAGGCCACCGGCGGGTGCGCCGTACTGCTCGAAGCCGCTGGCGCGGGTCTGCTCGCCGTGGCTCGTCTCGCCGTCGAGGAAGCCGTAGTGGACGAGGACGTTCTCGACGCCCTGCACGCCGATAGAGATGGACTCCTCGTCCCAGCCGACCGCCCCGCCGAGTTCGGGGTCGATGGTCGGGATGCCCTCGTCGGGGGCGGCGCGGGCGAGTTGGCCGTCGGGTCCCTTCTGGTCGAGGACGTAGCCCGCGTCGAACACCCGCGCGAGTTCGAGACAGTCGTCGTGCAGGCGGTGACGCGGGCCACAGCGGACGCGCGTCTCGTTGATCATCCGGGAGGTCGACCCCTGGTGGAGGTCGAGGACGACGTCCGCACGCTGGGCGGCCTCGAACGTCGCCGCGGCGATGCGCTCGGAGGAGGTGCCGTTCGGGTCGCCGGGGTACGCCCGGTTCATCTTCGTGTCGTCGATGGGGTTGCGGTGCTCGGCGACGTGGAACGCGTGGAGGTTGACGATACCGACGACGAGAATCTGGCCGGCGAGGTCCGCGGGGTCGAGTCGGGGAATCAGACGCTGGAGGACACCGACACCGTTGAGTTCGTCGCCGTCGCTGACGGCCTGGAGATAGAGCGTCTTGCCGTCGCGCGCGCCGTTGAGCACCGCGACCGGGAGGGCGACTTCGCTGCCGTCGCGGGCCTCCCCGACGGGCAGACGCCCGGTCGAGAACTCCCCGGGCGCGGCCGTCGCGGTACCGAGCGTGGTCATATACCACTAGGCGGAACGCACACGCTCTTATGCAGTTCGGTCTCGGAACTCCCGTACCGCGACCGAACGTCCGTTTCGGACCGCGAGGGTCGAACGTTCGGCCGCCGACCCCCCGTTCCGACACCGCCGTCACGAAGACGCTTTGAGCGCGCCGCTCCAACCGGTACGCGTGGCAGAGTCAGACGACCCGGCCCCCGGAACGCCCGGGGAGACGGTTCCGGAACGGCCCAGCGCGGCGACCCTCGTCACGACGCTCGACGTCCCACGGAACGCTCGCATCGGCGTCGGCGTCGGCGTCGTCTTCGCCGCACTCGTCTACGCCGTCCGCGTGTTCGAACTCCTCGGTCCCGCCCCGGACGCCGCCGGCCCGTGGTACTTCCTGTTGCTCGCGTTCGTCCTCGCGGTCGGTGTCGCCCTGCTGGTCACCGTCGGCCTGACCGTTCGCTCGGCGGTCAGGGAAGCGCGCGACCTCTGAGTCGGCCGACGCCTCGCTCCGGTCGTGTCGCTCGCTCCGAACCGCGCTACTCGCCGGCGAGTTCCGACAGTCGGGCCGCGCCGTCGGCCGTCCCCTTGGCGATGATAGTATCGCCGTCGTGGAGTTCCGTCGACGCCCGCGGCGAGACGACCCACTCGCCGCGTTCGCGGCCGAACCGTCCCTGCATCGTGGCACCCTCCTCTTCGCCCCGGCGGACGGCGATGACGCGCATCCCCGTCTCGGTGCCGACCATCTCGTCGCGTAGGGTCGCGCCGTCGAGGACGCTGCCCGGCGCGACGACGAGGCGGACGATCACCTCCTCGCTCGCGCGGACGGCCTCCTCGACGACCGGGTGGGTGCCCAGTCCTCGCAGGACCCCTTCGCTGATTTCGAGGGCGGCGTCGGAGATGACCTCCGTCGCCCGCGCGAGGTGGACGAGTCCGCGCAGCGAGACGGGGTCCTCGACGCGGGCGGCCGCCTGGAGCGTCCACGCCTCGAACCGCGACTGGAGGGCGTCGACCTCGGCTTCGAGTTCGAGTACCTCCTCGGCGACGTCGGTGGAGTCGAACAGCACCGCGCCGTACGCCAGGTCGACGGCGAGTTCGCTCATGTTCTTCATCAGCACGATGGAGTCCACCGCGCGTTCGAGGTCGTCGATGGCCGGTTCGGGGGCGTCGGCGGGGACGAACTCTCGGGCCGTCGCCTCGGTGTAGACCTCGCCGACGGCCTCCTCGGGACCACGGAGGAGTAACACGTCGCCCGCCTCCAGTCGCGTCTCCGACCCCGGCGCGACCAGCCACCCACCCTCGCGGCGGACGGCGATGACACGGACGCCGGTGGTGGTCTCCAGCGAGCGGTCGCCGAGTCGCTGGCCGGCCAGCGTCGACGACTCGTCGAGACGGGCACGGACGAGCGTCTCGACGGCTTCGGGCAGCGCCGCCCGCATCGCTTCGGGCAGGCCGATGTCCTCCATGACGACCTTGGCGATGTCGCCCGCCGCGTCCGATATCTTCTCGGCGGCCCCGACGACGCCGAGCACCGGTGCGAGCGCTTCGGCGTCTTCGGGGCTGCGAGCGGCCATCAGCAGGCTCATCCGGGCTTTCATCTGGAGGATGTCCATCCGGCCTTCGAGTTCCAGTACCTCCTCGGCGATGTCGTCGCTCCCCAGCAGGACGGCGGAGTACGACAGGTCGATGAGGAGTTCGGCGGTGTCTTTCATCTCCGCCAGCACCTCCTTGACCGACACCGGTTCGTACGCCACCTCGCTCATACTCCCGAGTCAATCGCCCGAAGCTAAAGGGTTGCCTCCGGTGTCGGCGCTCGGGGACGGCGCCGCCCTCGCACGCGACTCGCGATTTCCCCGTATAACAATCCTTTTAGACTCGCCTCGGGAAGCGTTGTCTATGGCTGACGAACTCAAGAAGGGGCTGGAAGGCGTTCTCGTCGCCGAGTCCGAACTCTCGTTCATCGACGGCGACGCCGGCGAACTCGTCTACCGCGGTTACTCCATCGAGGACCTCGCCCGCGACGCGAGCTTCGAGGAGGTCGTCTACCTGCTGTGGCACGGCGAACTGCCGACCGCCGACGAACTGGAACCGTTCGCCGACGCGATGGCCGAGGAGCGTGTCGTCGACGACGCCATCGTCGAGTTGACGCAGGAACTCGCCGCCGCCGACGAGGAGCCGATGGCCGCGATGCGGACCGTCGCCTCCCACCTCTCGGCGTACGACCCCGACGCCGACGCGGACCCGACGGACTACGAGGCCAACCTGCGGAAGGGCCGCCGCCTCACCGCGAAACTGCCGACCGCACTGGCGGCGTTCGCCCGCGCTCGCAACGGGACCGACCCCGTCGAACCACGGCAGGACCTGAGCCACGCCGGGAACTTCCTCTACATGCTCAACGACGAGGAACCCGACGACGTGCTCGCCGAGACGTTCGACATGGCGCTCGTGCTCCACGCCGACCACGGTCTGAACGCCTCGACGTTCTCCGCGATGGTCACCGCGAGCACGCTCGCGGACATGCACTCGGCCGTGACGAGCGCCGTCGGCACGCTCTCGGGGAGTCTCCACGGTGGCGCGAACGCCAACGTGATGCGGATGCTGGAAGAGGTCGACAGCTCCGACCGGGACGCCCTCGACTGGGTGACGACCGCCCTTGACGAGGGTCGCCGCGTCGCCGGGTTCGGCCACCGCGTCTACAACGTCAAGGACCCCCGTGCGAAGATTCTCGGCGAGCGCTCGGAGGAACTCGGCGAGGCAGCGGGCGACCGGAAGTGGTTCGAGATGAGTTCGACCATCGAGGAGTACATGGCCGAGGAGAAGGGCCTCGCGCCGAACGTCGACTTCTACTCCGCCTCGACGTACTACCAGATGGGTATCCCCATCGACGTCTACACTCCCATCTTCGCCATCAGCCGCGTCTCGGGGTGGGTCGCCCACGTCCTCGAACAGTACGACGACAACCGCCTCATCCGCCCGCGTGCCCGCTACGTCGGCGAGAAGGACGCCGAATTCACGCCGCTCGACGAGCGGTAACCTCGACCCTCCGTCTCGATTCCTCCTCGTCACCCGGTGAGTGCCGACGGTGCCCGCCTCCGCAGAACGGTTTTTGCCTCCGGCCGCCGCACGACGAACGATGCTCCCCGCGTCGCTCACGTTCGCGCTCCCCTCGACACCTCGGTCGGTCGCGCTCGGCGTGCTCGCCGGATTCGGCTACCTCGCCGTTCAGGTCGCCACGGCGGTGGTCGTTCACGACGAGTTCCCGGTCGACATCTCGTCCTCGTTCACCGGGGCCGTCGGCATCGTCGCGTACGTCTTCGGCGGCCTGTGGCTGGTCGGTGCAGTTCCGGCGACGCTGTTCGTCGCGTTCGGGACGGTACTCCCGCTCGGTCTGCTCGCTCTCGACTATCTCCTGTTCGTCGCGGACCCGACCGTCGGCGACCTGAAGGGACCGCCGCCGGCCGTCTTCTGGCCGGCCTACCTCCTGGCGTTCGGTGTCCTGGCTGTCGCCGAGTACGGGTCGCTGGTGCTTCTCGCCGATGCGCCGCCGGTCGTGCTCACGCTCCGGACTGCGGTGGTCGTCCTGGCGTTCGCGGCACTGGTCGGCGTCGGGTCGAACGCGGTGCTGCCGCTGTGGCGTGTCGTCCCGCAGTCGGTGTCGCTCCCCGTCAGCGTCGAGAACGACGACGACGTCGCCAGACGGGTCGACGTGACGGTGGTCGACGAGGCGACCGGTGAGCGTGTCTTCAGCGAGACGGTGACCGTCGACGCGGGCGAGACGGTCACGTTCGAGGACGCGGTCACGCACCTGCGGCGGTACCGCGTCGTGGGGACGCTTCCCGACGGGACGACGGACCGGTACGTCTTCGAGCCACGCCGTCGGGCCAGTGTCGTCGGCGTCGTCGTCTGGGTCGAGGGTGAACTCGGCCCGCTCGCGGTCCTCGGACGTGGGTCCGGTCCCTGACCGGGCGGCGGCGACCGTCGCGGGCCGCGAGGCCGGCCGAGTCACTTGATTATCCAACCACGCTACGGTCGTAACGGACGACGGACTCGGGCTAATACTAATAGCCACTCGACTTAGGCAGCGGAGACGCTCTCCTCTACTCATGATTCCCGTTCCCGAGGTGATAGAGGCAGTCATCCACGAGGTGACGGGTCCGCTCGGCCTCCTGGTCGCGGCGGTGTACTCGCTGTTGGTCGCGGTGATTCTCCCGTTCCCCGGTGAACTCGTCCTCGCCATCCCGCTCGACCTGGGGTTCGACCCGATGACGGAACTCGCCTTGCTCGTCGTCGCCAGCAGCATCGGGAAGGCCGGCGGCAGCCTGCTCGCCCTCCGAGTCGGCAACGGCGCACGCACGGGGGTGCTCGACCGACTGCTCGACGGACAGCCGAGGCTGCTCTCGTTCCGCGAGGGAGCCGTGACCGAGGTGGCGACACGCTACGGCTACCTCGGACTGGGGGTCGGGTTGGCCATCCCGTTCCTCCCGGATACGGCCATCATCTACGCGTTCAGCGTGCTGGAGATGAACTACGTGAAGTTCGCGCTCGCGGCGTTCGTCGGGACCATCGTCCGACTGCTGGCCGTCGCGGGCCTCGTCGGCGGCGCGATGGCGCTGGTCTGAGCCGTCGTCACCGTCCTCCTCTCGGCCGGGTTCAGTCGTCGTCGGCCGTCGAGCCACGGTCGGCGAGCATCCGGGTCGCGCGTCCGGCCCAGTCCCCACGGTGGAAACTCGACGCGACGACGAACGCCATCCAGACGTAGCTCAGCGCGAGACCGGCGTACGCGCCGAGGACGCCGTAGTCCCAGACGACGCCCGCGAGGTAGGTGAACCCGACCATGAACCCGAACATGCCCGTCGTGCGGGCGACCAGCGGGACGCGCGTCTCGCTGGCTCCCCGGAGCGCCCCCTGGAGGACGGTGAAGCTCACGAGGAACGGCGCGGTCAGGCCGTAGACTCGCGCGAAGTCGACGGCGTAGCGGGCCGTCGCGGGGTCGTCGGTGAACGTCCAGACGAGGCTCGGAGCGAACACCGCGAGCACGAGGCCGATGACACCGACCGTACAGACGCCCAGCGCCGTCGTCGCCCAGCCGAGGTAGCGGGCGTCGGCGGCGTCGTCACGGCCGAGCGCCTGCCCGACGACGACGCTGACGGCGACGTTGTAGCCACGCCCGAGCGGACTGGTGACCTGCTGGTAGACCCGGCGGCCGACCTGGAAGGCGGCGTTGACCTCCGTGCCGAACCCGAGCAGGATGGCGTTGAACGGGAACTCCGCGAGCGTCGAGAGCAGGCCCTCGGCGACGCTCGGCGCGCTCACCGTGACGAGTTGGCGGAAGACGACGGGGTCGGAGGGGAGCACGAGGTTGGCGTCGGACCACGAGGTCAGCAAGGCGAGACAGAGCGCGCTCGCGGTCAGGACGTTCGCGGCGGCGGTGGCCGCCCCGACGCCGACAATGCCGTACTGCTGGACGCCGACCAGGCCGAGGCCGAGTACCGCGCTCGCGGTGATGTTGAGGCCGTTGGCGACGACGTTGACGTACATCGGGGTGCGGGTGTCGCCGGTGCCCTGTAGCGAGCGAGCGGCGACCAGCGAGACGTGTCTCGCGGGCGCGGTGAGGAAGACGATGGCGAGGTACTGCCCGCCCTGTCGTGCGACGTCGGCCGGTGCGCCGACGAGCGCGATGGCCTGCTCCCCGAACAGCACGCCGAAGGCGGCGAACGGAACCCCGAGGAGTGCCCCGAGGACGACGGCCGTCGAGATGGCCTGGTCGCGGTTGGCCGCCGCCCGCGTCGTCGCGTCGGTGGTCGTCTCCTCGACGGTGCTCGTCGCCCGGTCGGGGTCGTCCCCTCCCGGCTCCGACCCATCGTCGCTCCCTGCGTCCCCGGCGTCTGCCGCGCCGGTGTCCTGGCTGGACAGCGCGATGGCCCCGCCGCCCATCCCGAGACCGACCCACAGCGGGAACCGGGCGTAGAGGTCCGCGAGGCCGATAGCGGCGACGGCGACCGGTGAGATGGCGGCGGTGACGACGATGTCGGTGGTGCGCATCAGTGTCCGGAACGTCTGCTCGGCCATCACGGGCCACGCGAGGCCGAACACGCGTCTCCAGACGCTCACCAGCCCACGCCAGCCCCGAGCCACGCTGCCTGTCGACACGTCACGCCTTTCTCGCCCGCCGCTCTTCACACCGGGGGTTGGCGTGTCGTGGTGTTCGATGCCGTCGGCGTCGTCCGATTGCGGCCGGCTAGCTCCGGCGTATCGCTTTTGTCGGCAGTCACCGTGGTCGCGCCATGGAGGTCTTCGTCTACGGGACGCTCACCGACCCGAATCGGGTCGCCGAGGTGGTCGACGCGTTCACGTTCGGCCCGGACGCCACGCTGGTCGGCTGTCACCGCGTCGACGGCGCGTACCCGACGCTCGCCCCCGGTGACGAGACGACCGGCCGCGTGCTCCGGACGCCGAACGTCGGCGCGCTCGACGCCTACGAGGGGGTCGACCGGGGGCTGTACGTCCGCACGTCGGTTCCCGGACCGACGGGACCGTGTGCGCTCTACGTCGGGGACCCGGAGCGCCTCGACGCGGAGGCGACGTGGCCCGGCGACGGCCCGTTCGACGAACGTGTCGACCGCTACCTCCGCGAACACGACGTCCGGGTCCGGACCGCCGCCGACCGACCGGCCGACACGGTTGAACACTAAAGGCTCCCGCTCCACGCCGGGAGACAGCGGCGCAGCACCACGATTTCACTTTCACTCTGCATGGCCGGCATTTATGATGTTCACCGTCCTTGAGAGAGACGTCACACGCTCCGGTGTTCCCCTTCTGGAGCGTTTCCCCCACGCCCGGAGTGGCAAGTATTGCATAACACATACGACCCTCCCCGCTCAGGTCCGCGTATGCTCTCGCTTTCGGACGTGCGTGCGGCACGCGAGCGGATCGCCGACGCCGCGACGCACACGCCGATGCAGTACTCGAACACCTTCTCGCGGTTCACGGACGCCGAAATCTACCTGAAGTGCGAGCAGTTCCAGCGCACCGGCGCGTTCAAGATTCGTGGTGCGACCAACCGCATCGCCACGCTCACCGACGACCAGCGCGAGTCGGGGGTCGTCACCGCGAGTGCGGGGAACCACGCACAGGGTGTCGCGCTGGCGGCGACGACGGCCGGCGTCGACGCGAAGATCGTCATGCCCGAGAACGCGCCCATCTCGAAGGTCAAGGCCACGGAGGGCTACGGCGCGTCCATCGTCCTCCACGGGAAGGACTACGACGAGGCCCAGGAGCGTGCCCACGACATCGAACGCGAGGAGGGCCGGTTCTACCTCCACGCGTTCGACGACGAGTACGTGATGGCCGGGCAGGGCACCATCGGCCTCGAAATCGTCGAGGACTGCCCGGAGGTCGACACCGTCGTCGTCCCCATCGGTGGCGGGGGTCTCATCTCGGGTATCGCCACGGCGGTCAAGGGGTTGGCCCCGGACGTGCGCGTCGTCGGTGTGCAGGCGGAAGGTGCCTCGACGGTCGCCGACGCACTCGACAAGGGTGGTCCGGTCTGTGTCGATAGCGTCGACACCATCGCCGACGGCATCGCGGTCCGCGAGGTCGGCGAGCACACGTTCTCGGTCATCGAAGAGCGCGTCGACGAGGTGGTGACGGTGTCGGACCGGGAGATAGCGATGGCCATCACGAACCTGCTCGAACGCTCGAAACTGCTCGCGGAGGGGGCGGGTGCGGCCGGCCTCGCCGCCACGCTCGAAGGGAAGTTCGAGACGGCGGAGGGAGAGGTGGTCGTCCCCCTCCTCTGTGGGGGCAACATCGACCCGAACGTCCTGACGACGGTGCTGATGACCGGCCTCATCGAGAGCGGGCGCTACCTCCGCGTCCGAACCGTCCTCAAGGACCAACCCGGTACGCTCACCGAACTGACGCGGGTCATCGCCGACCAGCGTGCGAACATCTACGGCATCCAGCACGACCGGACCGCCCGCGACATCGGGATGGGCAGTGCCGAGGTGGAACTGGACCTGGAGACGCGCGGCCACGACCACGTCACGCGACTCGTCGACGCGCTGGAAGCCCACGGCTACCCGGTCGAGATTCTGGTCTGACCGACCGCTCGCTGCTCGTCTCGCCCTCTCAAGCCTGCGACAGCGTCTCGTGGCCGTCGAGGAACTCCTCGGCCCGTCGCTCGCCGAGTCTGAGCAACTGTCGGACGAACCGTGGCGAGCGGTCGAGTTTCGAACTGAGGTCGTAGGAGCGTCCGAGACCGATGCGGTGGACGTGCGTGTACGAGAAGTGCTCTTCGGGGAGGTGTCCGCGTTCGAGCCACGTGTTCACCTGCTCGACGAACCGCAGTTCTTGGTTGAGCGAGAGGTTCCCCGACAGTTCGTTGCGCCGGTCGGCGATGTCGGTCATCGCGGTCGGGACGTCCTCGCGTTCCTGTGGGTTGATCTGGAGCACCCACAGTTCGTCGGGTTTCCTCGCCGCAGAGACCTGCATCAGTTCGTGGATGGGCGGGTTCTGTGAGAACAGGCCGTCCCAGTGGGCGTGGCCGTGGTCGTCGTCGTCGAGTTCGACCGCTCGGAACATCTCGGGCAGCGCCATCGACGCGAGCATCACGTCGGGCGTCACGGCCGCCGCGCCGAACGTCTCGAACTCGCCACCGTTGACGTCGACGGTGCCGATGTGGAGTTCGGGCGGGTCGTCGCCTTCGGCCAACTCGTTGACGCGTTCGAAGTCGACCAGTCCTTCGAGGACCCGTCTGATGCGGTGTTGGCCCCACGGTGCGGTCGGCGTGTAGTAGGGGCTCACCTCGGGCACCGCCGCGCCGCCGTTGGTCAGGCGGGCGGTGGTGACGGTCACCTCGTTGGCCCACCAGTCGACCGGGTCGCCGGCACAGAGGTCCATCCACGCCTCCCTGAGCAGTCGCCGAGCGTATCTCGGACCGTCGCTCTCCAGTCCGTACCACGCCGCGAGCGCCGAGAGCGCACCCCCCGACGTCCCCGAGATGCCGACGAGTCGGTGGTCGGGACTCGCGTCGAGCGGCGGGAGCAACTCGCGCAGTGCACCAGCGGTGAACGCGGTGTGACTGCCACCGCCCTGACACGCGATGGCGACGTTCGTGACCATGCCGCTCTCTCACCGTGCGCTCGGGTAACGGTTCGCATTCGTGACGGTCGAGAGACCGGGGCGACGTCGGGTCGTCCCGCCCGCCGACTCGCCGGGTTTTATGCTCGCCCCCGAAGCAGGGTGGAGCGATGAAGGACATCGTCAGTACCGACGAGGCACCGGCGGCAGTCGGCGCGTACAGTCAGGCGACGACGAACGGGAGCATCGTGTTCACGGCGGGTCAGATTCCGTTCACGCCCGACGGCGAGTCGAAGGCGGACGCCGCCATCGCCGAGCAGACCGAACTCGCCCTCGACAACGTCGAAGCGGTACTCGCGGAGGCCGGCGCGGACCTCTCGGACGTGCTCAAGACGACGGTGTTCCTCGCCGACATCGACGACTTCGAGGAGATGAACGAGACGTACGCGACGTACTTCGACGAGGAACCGCCGGCGCGCAGTGCGGTTCAGGCCGGTGCGCTCCCGAAGGGCGTCGGCGTCGAAATCGAGGCCATCGCCACGCTGGAGTGAGTCACGAGCAGGACCGACTGGGCGGCGGGGTCCGGCGAGACGCACTCAAGGCGGCGGTGCTCTGGGGCGTCATCGCCACGCTCGCCTTCCTCGTGCTCGTCCAGGCCTACCAACTGCTGGAGTTCGGGGGCCTCCCGCTGGGGGTCGTCGTCACCGTCGCTCTGGTCGTGTTCGGCGCGACGACGCTGGTGACGTATCTCCTCGGCCCCTGAACCCTCCGGGAATCGGCCGTCGTCGTGTCGTCTCTCAGAGCGTCTCGCGGAGTCGGACCTCCCTGTCGGTCACCGTCTCGACGGCGTCGTGGGGGACCTCGACGTCGTCGCTGTCGCCGTCGGTGCGGCCGAACGCCGCGAGCAGTCCCTCGACGAAGCCGGGTTCGGGGTCCACGAGTGCTCGGTCGCTGGAGACGGCGGTGACGATGCCGATGTCTTTGCCGCTCGCGTCGACCAGAATCTTGCCCTCGTCGCCGTCGGTGAGTGTCGCCATGGCACCACCTTCTCACGGGGTCGGTATAACCGCTCGGGCGGCGGCGGAAAGAAGGACTTATCCGTCCCATTCCGGTACTCACTGCTGAAGCCAGGATGGCCGAGTGGTAAGGCGCACGCCTGGAAAGCGTGTTCCCTCTGGGATCCAGGGTTCAAATCCCTGTCCTGGCGCTTCTGCGAGGAGCGAACGTAACGAGCGACGCGTCCGACGGCAGGGTTCGAATCAGGGAGCGACCGACGTGAGCGACCGTGGTTCAAATCCCTGTCCTGGCGCTTTTGGCTGCGAGCAACGCGCGAGCAGTGAGAACCTCCGGAGGTATTCGAACCAGACCGGACCGCACAGCGAGCGTCCCGAGCGAGCAGTCCGGGCGTTCGACCGAGCACGGGGGCGGAGCGTGACCGCCGGATGCGTACCGACTCCGGGTCCGTCCCGCGCCTTCTTTGTAACTGGACCGAAACGACGTGGTATGAGCCACTACCGGAGCAACTACGCCCTCGTCGAGTTCGGTGAACTGCTCGCCGACCGCGAGGGGGCGCTCGACGTCCCGTGGGCCACGTTCGCCGGCGACGAGTCGACCGAACAGACCTTCGAGGTCCCCGTCGACGGTGCCGTCGACGGCTACGTCACCGTTCAGGCCCTCGACGTCGACGCCTACGGCCACGAGATTCTCGTCAACGGCGACCCGCTGTCGGGGTTCGACATCCCGCCCGCCTCGGGGTGGCAGTCGTGGATGGACGTCATGACCGGCGCGACGCTCCACGAGGGGGAGAACACCATCCAGGTCCGCCGCGACACCGACTCGCGGGACGCCTTCGTCGTCGGGACGGTCCGCGTCAACTGGCGCGAACCGGTCGCGTGACCGCTCACCCTTCGGACAGTATATAAACGACCCAGTGCTCGACGACGGACCCGCGTCCGCCGCCTCGTACTCGACTGTCTCCACGCGTTCACTCGACCGCGTTTTCGGGAGACTTCGCCTGTGGTGTGTGGTAGCTGTTCTCAGCTCGAACCTCAAACCTTTATATAGAACCACGAACAACGTTCGTCCCGACTATGAGCCAGCGACAGCGCATGGGACAACCCATGATCATCCTCGGTGAGGACAGTCAGCGCGTCAAGGACCGCGACGCGCAGTCGTACAACATCCAGGCGGCCCGCGCCGTAGCGGAGGCCGTCCGCTCGACGCTCGGGCCGAAAGGGATGGACAAGATGCTCGTCTCCTCGATGGGCGACGTCACCGTCACGAACGACGGCGTCACCATCCTCCAGGAGATGGACATCGACAACCCGACCGCCGAGATGATCATCGAGGTCGCCGAGACCCAGGAAGACGAGGCGGGCGACGGCACGACGACCGCCGTCGCCATCGCTGGTGAACTGCTCAAGAACGCCGAGAACCTCCTCGAACAGGACATCCACCCGTCGGCTATCATCAAGGGCTTCCACATGGCGAGCGAGCAGGCCCGCGAGGAGGTCGACGACATCGCGGAGCGCGTCGACACCGAGGACGAACAGCTCCTCCGGAAGGTCGCCGAGACCTCGATGACCGGCAAGGGTGCGGAGCTCAACAAGGAGGTCCTCGGCGAACTCATCGTCGAGGCCGTCCGCGCGGTGACGGTCGAAGGCCCCGACGGCGAGAACGTCGTCGACCTCGACTTCGTCAACATCGAGACCCAGACCGGTCGCTCGGCGGGCGAGTCCGAACTCCTCAGTGGTGCGGTCATCGACAAGGACCCGACCCACCCCGACATGCCGTCGTCGGCAGACGAGGCGAAGGCGCTGCTCATCAACGAGGCCATCGAGATCGAGGAGACCGACGCCGACGCCTCGCTGAGCCTCGACAGCCCCGACCAGCTCCAGTCGTTCCTCGACAAGGAAGAAGAACAGCTGAAGGCGAAGGTCGACCAGATCGTCGACACCGGCGCGAACGTCGTCTTCTGTCAGAAAGGCATCGACGACCTCGCCCAGCACTACCTCGCCAAGGAGGGCGTCCTCGCCGTCCGCCGCGTCAAGAAGTCCGACATCAAGTTCCTCAAGGAGGTGCTCGGCGCACGCGTCGTCTCGGACCTCGACAGCGCCACCGAGGCCGACCTCGGGCACGGTTCGGTCACGCGTGACGACGCCGACGAACTGTTCTACGTCGAGGGGAGCGGCGACGAGACCCACGGCGTCACGCTCCTGCTCCGCGGTTCGACCGAGCACGTCGTCGACGAACTCGAACGCGGCATCACCGACGCGCTCGACGTCGTCGCCTCGACCGTCTCCGACGGCCGCGTCGTCGCCGGCGGCGGTGCCATCGAGGTGGAGGTCGCCCGTCGTCTGCGCGACTACGCCGACTCCGTCGAGGGCCGCGAACAGCTCGCCGTCGAGGCGTTCGCCGACTCGCTGGAGCTCATCCCCCGTGTCCTCGCCGAGAACGCCGGGCTGGACTCCATCGACACGCTCGTCGACCTCCGGGCCGCCCACGAGGACGGCCAGAAGCGCGCCGGCCTGAACGTCTTCAGCGGCGAGGTCGAGGACACCTTCGAGGCCGGCGTCGTCGAACCGGCCCACGCCAAGGAACAGGCGCTCTCGTCTGCCACCGAGGCCGCGAACCTCGTCCTCAAAATCGACGACATCATCGCCGCGGGCGACCTGTCGACCGCCGGCGGGGACGAAGAGGGCGGCGCACCCGGCGGCATGGGTGGCATGGGCGGTATGGGCGGTATGGGCGGCATGGGCGGCGCGATGTGAAAATCGGGAACGAACACACGCCCACAGCCGACTGCCGCACCGCGCTTCGACCGATTCTCTCCGTTTTTCACGTTTCCGAGTGGCGACGCCGATTCGGCCAGGTCAGTCGCTCGTCGCGTTCACGGCCGCGTCGAGCCAGTCGGGGCGCTCGACGGCCGTCTCGCCGAGCCTCGTGAACCGTGTCGTCTGGGCCACGTACCGCGTCGGTCCGTCCCCTTCGACGGCGTAGGTTCGGGTGACGTTCGAGACGAACCCGCGCTCGTCGAACACGACGACCGTTCGCGGGTTCACGACGACTCCACGGATGGCCACCGTCGCCGTCACGTCTTCGACGACCAACCGGTAGCGACCGTCACCGAACGGTGTGATGGTCGTCTCGCTGGTCAGCAGTCCCCGACCGAGTCGCGGTTCGAGCGGGACGTACCGCGAACTGCCGGTTTCGCTGTAGCGCGTCGTGTTCCCCTCGACCGTCCGCTGGTACCCCGTGGAGGCGTTCTGCCACCGGTCGGTTCGCTCTCCGTGGTCGCCCGTCCGCTCGACCGAGACGAACCGGACGTTCGAGCGGTTCGGCCCCTCTCGAATCCGCTCTGCGTCGTACCGTGCAACCGTCCCGTTCGAGGTGTTCGCCCACCGTTCGGTCGTGTAGGTGATGCTCTCTCCCTCCAGCACGCCGAGGTGGGCTCGACGGAGCGCGTCGTCGTCGACGACCCGTTCGGTCGTGACACCGGGAGCGACGTACTCGCGGTCGGCGATGGCCTCGCGGGCCTCGGCGACCCAGGGCGGCGGTCCGACGGGTCCGACGTCGGGTGTGACGGTGGTGACGCGAGTGGTCGTCGTCTCGGGGCCGTACTGCTCACCGCCGTACGACAGAGCGACACCCCGCTCGACGACGCGGTGGATTAGTCCCCGTTCGTCGACGAGGAGGGTCGTCGTGACACTTCCCGACTCGACCGTGACACGATACACCGCGAGGTCACCGTCGGTCGCGACCCGCTCGGTCGTCACGGGTCGGACGTCGACGTTCCGGTTCCAGCCGACAGTTCCGGCGACGAGGCCGGCCGCCTCGTAGCCACTCGGTCGGTTCTGCACGCGGTACTGCGGTGTCTGTCCCTCCCGGAACACGAGCGTCGTCGTCTCGTTCGACCACACCGAGGCGTTCTCGACGTCGTACGGAAGCCCGGTCGCGTCGAGTGCCACGCGCGAGCGATTGGCTGCGAACCGGTAGTCGTAGACCCGTTCGTGGAGCGTGCTTCCGTTCTCGGCTCGGACGGACGTCCGCTGTTCGACGGCGACCGACCGATTCGCGAGGACGGACTCGTGAGCGGCGAACAGCGCACTCACGTTCGTCAGTCGGTTCTCGGTGAGTCCCGGCGCGAGGCGGTCGGGATGTCCCTCGGGAACGTCGGCGGGCGTGACGGTCGGCAGGCTCTCGTCTCCCGTCGCTCCCGGCGCGAAGGCGTTACAGCCGGCGAGCACACAACAGAGCGCGAGTGCGACTGCTGGGAGGGCGGGGCGCATTGGTTCGTCTCGCTCGTCTCGGAACAAGTGTCTTCCTGTCGTCATCCCGTCGCGTTCCGGGCGGTGTCGAGCCAGTCGGGTCGCGGCACCGTCGTCGGTCCGGGGTCCAGGGTGAACGACCGGGTCGACACGAGGCCGTTCCCCGTCCGGAACGTCGTGCTGTACTGTGTAATCAGACCGTTCGGTGCGACGACGAACGCGAGGCGTTCGGTGACCGTCGGGTAGTAGCTCACCCGTGGCAGGTCGGTGACGACGACGCGATAGCTGCCGTTCCCGAGCGCCTCGACGCTCGTGTCCGCGAACTCGACGTACGGCGGGAACTCCGGGGAGGCCGCACTCAGCGGTCGGGGACCACCGACGGCGTCGTAGCTCGTCGCGTTCTCCTGGACGTACCGGCGGTAGCCCTCGCTCCCGTTCCACCACCGTGTCCTGCTCCACTCCTCGGTGGTGTCCGTGGTGGTCCAGAGCCGGGTCCCGTTCGCCCGGTCGACGACGATACGCTCCCGGTAGTGGTTTCGGACCGTCCCGTTCGCGCGCCGGAGCAGGTCGGCTTCGACGCGCATCGAGGTGCTCTCGACGGCCGCCCGGTGGGCGGCGTCCAGTCGGTTGGCGTCGACGACGCCGTCGGTCGTGAGACCGGGGGCGACGAACTCGCGGTTCGAGACGGTCTCGCGGGCGTCGGCGACCCACGCCGGGGACGACGGCGTCCCGACGCTCGCGTCGAACGTCACCGTCTGCACGCGCCCGAGGACGACGTACTCGTCCTCGCCCTCCGCGGAGACGTTCTGGACCGACTCGGCGTTCAGGCGGACCTCCTCGACGGTCCGGACCGAGTGGACGGTCCCGCGTTCGTCGACGTCGACGGTCACCTCCGGCTGGATACCCGTCGTGCCACCGTCGTCGGGAACCTCGTTCGCGTCCGGGTCGCTCCCGACGATGCGATACACCGTCACGCCGTCGCGTTCCCCGACCGTCTCCACACGGTCGACGTCGAGGCGATAGAGCAGGTTCCGGAGGTCCTCCAGTCGCCCGTTCAGTCGCTCTCGGCCGGTGCGGACGTTCTGTCGGTCCGCGAAGTACCGGACCCGTCCGTCGACGACACGTCGTTCGAACGTGCCGTTCCCGGTCGAGAACAGTCCGTAGTTGTCGACGGTCGACCCCATCACGCCGCCGACGGCGGCGTCTACGAGGGTCCGTTTCCGGTCGGGGCCGTACCACGCCGTCTCGTTCGTCTCGTCGACGACCCGGCCCCGGTAGGTCATGGCGGTCAGTCGGTCCACCCGGAGCGGTCGGTCCGCGAGCGCCGAGCGGTGGGCCTCGTAGAGCGCGTTCGCGTCCACCAGCCCCGTCTCGGAGAGGCCGGGGGCGAGCGTTCCGTCTTCGGGGTCACGCGGGACGTCGGCGGGCGTGACGGTCGGGTCGTCGCCGGTCGCCGAGTCCGTGTCGGTACCGGGCGCGAACGCGTTGCAGCCAGCGAGGACGCACAGCACGGCGAGGGCGACGGCGAGCGCGGGAGGGCGCATTGATTCCACTCCGTGACAGTTCGACAAATGTCTTCTGACGGACGAGTCCGCCGGGCGCTTCGGTTGGAATAAGTACCGGTAGGCAAGAACTGCCACCATGCAGACGCTACTCCTTGACCGCGAGGACGTGGTCGAGAACGCGCGGATGGCCGACGTCATCCGGGCCGTCGAGGACGCCTTCGCCGCCTACGAACACGGGAACGCCCAGATGCCCGCGAAGTCCTACATCGACCTGCCGAAGTACAACGGCGACTTCCGGTCGATGCCCGCCTACCTCGACGCGGGCGACTGGGACGCCGCCGGCGTCAAGTGGGTCAACGTCCACACCGACAACATCGCGGACCACGACCTCCCCACCGTCATGGGGACCATCATCTACTCGGATCCCGAGACGGCGTTCCCGCTCGCGGTCATGGACGGCACCACGGTCACGCGCCTGCGAACGGGCGCGGCCGCCGCCGTCGCCACCGACCACCTCGCCGTCGCGGACGCCACCTCGCTCGGTATCGTCGGCGCGGGCGTCCAGTCGTACTCCCAACTCGAAGCAATCTCGACCGTGCGACCCATCGAGCGTGTCGTCGTCTCGGACCTCTCCGACGAGCGCGTGCAGGCGTTCGCCGACCGCTTCGGCGACGAGTTCGACGTCCAGTCGGGCTCCATCGAGGACGCCGCCGCCTGTGACGTGCTCTCGACGGTGACGCCCGTCGAAGAGCCAATCGTCAAACGCGAGTGGCTGGGCGAGCACACCCACATCAACGCGATGGGGGCGGACGCCGAGGGAAAACACGAACACGAGGACCGGACGCTGCTCGACGCGACGCTCGTCATCGACGACTACGCCCAGACGACCCACTCGGGTGAGATCAACGTCCCGTGGAGTGAGGGTGTGCTCGACGACGACGACATCCACGGCGCTATCGGCGAGATCGTCGTCGGCGAGAAGGCGGGCCGAACCGAGGAGACGGGCATCTCGCTGTTCGACTCGACGGGTCTCGCCATCCAGGACATCGCCACCGCCCACGTCGTCTACGCCCACGCCGCCGAGACGGGCAACGGCGACCCGTTCGACCTCGTCGACACGCGGGTCTGAGTCGGCCTCGCTCAGTTCTCGTCGCTCAGTCGTCGCTCCCCGCGCTCGGCGAGTTTCGAGACGAGCCAGACGATGAGGATGAACGGGAGGAGTGGGACGAGCAGGACGACCATCCCGAGGAACACCCCCCAGCCGAGGACGTCCATCTCCATGTTCGGCCGGCCGCCGCTCGCCGGCGTGACGCTGCGGATAGCCTCCCGAAGTACACCGGGGTCGTCGGATTCGCTCATATCGGACGTGATGACCCGCGAGCATATATCGGTAGCCCCGAGCGAGGTGCTACCTCGACTTCGGTCCACGCTCGTACCTGTCACTCCCCGCTGTCGAATGACAACCTACAGAAGCACGTACCGAGTAGCGAGGACATATCACCATCATGCAGGACCAGGACCAACGAGGCTTCGACCACGGCGAGATAGAGTCGCGGTGGCAACACGAGTGGGCCGACGCCGGCACCTTCCACATCCCGGACGACGCCGACGACCCGACGTACGTGCTGGGGATGTTCCCCTACACCTCCGGGGAGTTGCACATGGGCCACGTCCGCAACTACACCATCACGGACGCCTACGCCCGCTATCGGAAGATGCGCGGCGAAGACGTGTTGCATCCTATCGGCTGGGACTCGTTCGGACTGCCCGCCGAGAACGCGGCTATCGAACGCGACACGAACCCGCGCGACTGGACCATGCAGTGCATCGAGACGATGCGCGAGCAGATGCGGGCGATGGGCTTTGGCTACGACTGGGAGCGCGAAATCGCCACCTGCGAACCCGAGTACTTCCAGTGGAACCAGTGGCTGTTCACCCGCCTGTACGAGGAGGGGTTGGTCCACCGCGAGGCCAGCGAGGTCAACTGGTGTCCCTCCTGTGAGACCGTCCTGGCCGACGAGCAGGTCGAGGGCGACGCCGAACTGTGCTGGCGGTGTGACACGCCCGTCGAGACCCGCGAGTTGGACCAGTGGTTCTGGGGCATCACCGAGTACGCCGACGAGTTGGCCGACGACATCGAGCGACTGGGCGGGTGGCCCGACAACGTCCGGCAGATGCAGGAGAACTGGATCGGCCGCCAACCGGGCGCTCGACTGGAGTTCGACGTCGGCGAGGCGCGAAGCGCCTCGGAGGATTCGAGCGGTGACGAACCGCGAGAGTACGGCCCCGTCGAGGTGTTCACGACCCGTATCGACACCATCTACGGCGCGACGTTCTTCGCGCTGGCTCCCGGCCACCCCATCAGCGAGGAGTTGGCCGCCGAGAACGAGGAGGTCCGTCAGTTCGTCGAGGAGGAGGCCGACCCCGAGGGCGACGAACCGAAGGGCGTGAAGACGGACCTGACCGCCACCAACCCCGCGACGGGCGAGGAGATTCCGGTGTTCGTCGCGGACTTCGTCCTCTCGGACGTCGGGACGGGCGCGCTGATGGGCGTGCCCAGCCACGACGACCGCGACCACGCGTTCGCCAGCGACCAGGGCGTCGACATCGTGCCCGTCGTCGCCCCCTCGCCCGACGACGTCCCTGACGTGAGCGAGGCCGCCTACACCGACGACGGCGTGCTGGTCAACAGCGGTGACTACTCCGGGACCGAGAGCGCCGCCGCCCGCGAGGAGTTGACGCGAGACATCGACTCGGCGACCGACCACGTCCAGTACCGCCTGCGCGACTGGGGTATCTCCCGCCAGCGCTACTGGGGGACGCCGATTCCGGTCGTCAACTGCGACGACTGTGGCCCGGTGATGGTGCCCGACGAGCAGTTGCCCGTCGAGTTGCCCGAGTTCGTCCAGACGACCGGGAACCCGCTGGACGAGGCCACCGAGTGGAAGGAGACGACCTGTCCGGACTGCGGTGGCGAGGCGACCCGCGAGACGGACACGATGGACACGTTCGTCGACAGTTCGTGGTACTTCCTGCGCTACGTCTCCCCGGACGACGACGAGGCTCCGTTCGACGTCGAGCGAGCCAACGAGTGGATGCCCGTCGACCAGTACGTCGGCGGTATCGAACACGCCGTGATGCACCTGCTGTACTCCCGGTTCGTCACGAAGGCCATCGCCGACATGGAACTGCTGGAGCACCGCGAACCGTTCGAGAACCTGGTCACACAGGGGATGGTGCTGGCCGACGGCGAGAAGATGTCGAAGTCGAAGGGCAACGGCGTCTCCCCGCTGGCCATCGTCGAGGAGTACGGTGCTGACACCGCCCGTCTGTTCACGATGCAGGCCGCCCGCCCGGAGCGTGACTTCGACTGGTCGGAGACCGGCGTCCAGTCGGCCTACGGCTTCCTGCAACGCCTCCACGAGACGGTCGAGGCGTTCGTGGAGTCGTCACCCGACGGAGAGGCCGACGCCACCGCCGACTACGTCGCCCGCGAGATCGACGCGACGGTCGCCAGCGCTCACGAGAGCTACGAGGCGCTGACGTTCACCGAGGCGTTGCGCGAGACCCGCGATCTGGTGGGCCTGTTGCGCCAGTACCGCGAGCACACCGACCCGGACGCCGAGACGTTCGAGCGCGGCCTGTCCGTGGCGGTGCGGTTGTTGGCCCCCGTCGCCCCGCACGTCGCCGAGGAGCTGTGGGCGACGCTGGGTCACGAGGAGTTCGTCGCCGAGGCGTCGTTCCCCGAGCCAGCGGGCGACGTGAGCGACGCCGAGCGCGAACGCCAGTTGGTCGAGAACACCCGCGAGGACGTGCGCAACATCGTCGACGTAGCGGGCATCGAGGACCCCGAGCGGGTCACCATCGTCGTCGCCCCCGCGTGGAAACACCGCGCGCTCGATATCGCCGTCGAGAGCGACGCGCCGAACGTCATCGGCGAGATAATGGGCGACGAGGACCTGCGCTCGAAGGGCGACGAGGCCGCCAGCTACGGGCAGGAGTTGCAGAACGAACGCCAGTCGCTGAACCGGGCGCTGACTCCCGACCGGGAACTGGCGGTCCTGCGACAGGCCGTCTGGCTGGTCGAACGCGAGTTCGACGCCGAGGTGTCGGTCGTTCCCGCCGACGAGGCCGACGAGGACGTGGCGAAGAAGGCCGCCCCGAACCGCCCCGCCATCCGAATCGACTGAGACCCCTCGGTCTCCCGACCGGCTGGCCATCTTCTTGTCTCACCGACACGTACCGCCCGTATGGTGGCGATGCCCCACTCCATCGAACGGGCGGTCAGAACGCGACTGCGCGAACAACGTATCGCGCCTCGCGCGTCCGAGGACACGCCCGTCGCCGACGTCGTCCGTGACGTCGTCGGCATCCAGGCTCAGGAGAAACCGGCCGCCGCGCTCTCGCTTCGCGCCCGTCGTCGTGGCCTGACGACCGTCGATATCGAGCACGCGCTCTACGAGGAACGCTCCATCGTTCGGACGTGGTGTATGCGCGGGACGCTGCACTACGTCGCCACCGAGGACCTGCCGTGGCTCCTGGCGCTGTGTGGGCCGACGTTCGCCACCCGCGGGCCGGAACCGCGCCGCCTCGCCGCGTGGGGCCTCGACAACGACACCGCCGAAACCGCCGTGGAGACCATCGGCGAGGTGCTGGCCGACGAGGGACCGCTCACGAAGCAGGGCATCGCCGAGGCCCTCGTCGCTCGTGGAACCGACGTCGACCCCAGCACACAGGCTCCGTGGTTCCTGATTCGTCGGGCGGCGCTGTGCGGCGTCTGCTGTGAGGTCGCCCCCATCGACGGGAAGAACGCCTACGACCGACTCGACTCGTGGGTCGACCTCGACGACCCGCCGGCGGACGACGAGCGTCTCGCCACGCTCGCCCGGCGCTACCTCACCGCCTACGGCCCGGCGACGCGCGCCGACTTCGCGGCGTGGTGTGGGCTCTACGCGACGGACGTGAAGACGGCGTGGGCGTCGCTGGCCGACGAGACGACCGAGGTGCCCGCGCCCGGTGGGATGGCGTCCGTCCTCGACACGGTCGCGGACGTGGCCCTCGACGACCCGCTCGTCCCGTTCCCGACCGTCCGACTGCTCGGCGGGTACGACTCGTACCTGCTTGGCTACGCCAAGGAGAACCGGGTGATTCCGAACGACACGGAGTCACACCTCTGGCCGGGCGGTGGCATCATCCGACCGGCCGTCGTCCGCGATGGGTGGACGATGGGTATCTGGCGACTCGACCGTTCGCGGGCGACGACGGCCGTCGAGGTGACGCCGCTCGGCCCGCTCGACGACGCTCGCGCGGAACTGGCGGCGGAGGCGTCCGACGTCGGGCGCTTCCTCGGCGAACCGGTCGAGTTGCGACTCGAACCGCGACTGGAGTGGTGACTACTCCAGCAGCGTCGGCGGGTGCAACCCGTCGAGACCGGCCGTCTCGCCGTCCCGAGCGTAGACGTACAGCATCGTCCGAGCGACCGTTCCGAGCGCGCTCGACACCGTGCCGACGACGACGAGTACGAGCGCCGTCCCGACGACCATCCCCCAGATACCGGCGACCTGGAGGCCGACGCCCACGACGACGAACAGCGGGACGAGCGCGACGGCGAGGACGGCCATCCCCAGACCGACGGTCGCGGTGACGGACTCACCCCACGTGTCGGCGAACGTGCGGCCGCTCTCTTCGAACATCTCGCGGAGGGAGGGCGTGTCGTCGAGCACCATCACCGGGACGACGAAGAACGTCAACAGCCCCCAGCCGAGTTCGAGGACGAGCGCCGTCAGCCGCCCACCGCCCGGAATCGCGTCTTCGAGCAGTTGCAACACGACGCCGATAGTCGCCGTCACGAGCGAGTACGCGACGATACGGCGGCGGACGGCCCACGCCGCGTCGAGGCCGTCGCGAAGCGACGTCTCCTCGCCGGCGAGCAGGCGGTACGCACAGTGCGCGAGCGCGGCGTTGAAGAACGTCGCGACGGCCGTCCCGACGAACAGCGCCGGGAACAGCAGCGCGTAGCGCAGCGGGTCGGTCCGCTGGGTGAACGCGTCGGTCAGCGCGTCGACGGTCAGCACGTCGACGCCGAGCGCCGCCCACAGGGGGAGGCAGAGGACGGCGAGGACGGTGGCGGTACTGGCGACGGGGAGGAGGAACAGCGACGGCTCCTGGCGGAGGACGCCGACGCTACGGGCGAGGACCTTGGTTCCACGGGCGAAACGTCCCATGGTTGAGACGTTCGTCCCCCCGAGCCTTAGACGTGCCGCCGAGTCGCCAACCGTGGCTCAGTTGATGGGGATGGAGTCGCCGTCGTCGCCGCTCGCCTTCCCGAGCGTCACGGTGAGGACGCCGTTGTTGTACGCCGCTTCGGTCGCGCTCTCGTCGAGGCGTTCGGGCAGGCGGAGCGTCCGCGAGACGGACTTGCTCGAACGCTCCTGTCGGACGTAGTCGCCGTTCTCGTCCTCGCTCGTGGTCTCACGACTCGCGCCGACGGTGAGCGTGTCCCCCGAGAGGCTGACCTCGATGTCCTCCTTCTCGTAGCCGGGGAGGTCGGCGGTCACGACGTAGGCGTCCTCGCGGCTGACGACGTCGACGGGGATTCCACGGGTGAGGCTGGTGTCGAACGCCTGGAACCCCTCGTTCATCTCCTCGAACATGCGCTCGATGTCGTCGAACGGACTGCGTCGGGACATGCGCGACGGTATGCTGTCGTCGAAAATAAATGCCGACCCTGGCGGCCGCCCCGTCGGCTCACTTCCGGGACAGTCGCGTCGTCCACTTCCCCGTCGAGAGCAGCAGGTCCATCCCGACTGCCGTCTCGTGGAAGTCCGCACGCCAGCAGACGCCGCCGCCCATCGCGACGGCGTAGGAGTACGGCGGGTCGTCCCACACGGGCGAAGCGGTGAACGAGAGGTCTCGCCCCTCGGCGGTCACCTGGACGGTCCCGAGCGGTCCCGGCTCCACTTCGACGGTCATCTCGCTCCGGCCCGTTCCGTAGGTGCCCGTCACCGCTGCCACGCGTTCCCGGGCGGCGAGCAGTCGGACGGCCTCCTCGGGCCGTTCTCCGCAGACGAGCGCGAGGATGGCCTTCCCCGTCGAGACGATGCCGCGAGCGGTCCCGTTACACGCGACGGCGACACCGTAGCCACGCTCGGGGAGCGCGCCGACGTACCCACCGGAGACGTGGATACCGCCCTGATGCTCGACGAGCGGTTCGCCGAGGCACTCGCTCACCTCCAGCCCGTAGCCGTAGCCGGGGGCCGTGCCGTCGACGGTCGGTAGGGGCGGTGACTGGCGCGTCGTCATCGCCTCGACGGACTCGCTCTCGAGGACGCGCCTCCCGTCGAGTTCGCCCCGGTTCAGCAGCCACCGGAGCAGCGTGCCGAGGTCACGTACCGTGCTGAGGAGGCCGCCCGACGGGCCGGCGTGCCGGAAGTCGTCGGCGAACGCCTCGATACTCGTCGGGGTGCCGTCGGGGTGGTGGCCCGTCATCAGGTCGTCGTCGGGGACGGCCGCCGGGTCGAACGTCGACCGGTCCATCCCGAGTGGAGTGAACATCTCCTCGTCGGCGTACGTCGGGAACGCCCGTCCGTCGGCGCTCGCGACGAGTTCGCCGAGCACGACGAACCCGGCGTTGCAGTACATGTAGCGGTCCTCGTCGGTGACCCGCTCGCGGGCCAGGTCGTCGACGAACTCGAACAGTTCCGTCCGGTCCATGGCCTCGCGCTGGGCGTAGAACCCGCGTGGCAGTCCCGACGAGTGCGACAGCAGGTCCCCAACCGTCACCGGGTCGCCCGGTGCGTCTTCGAGGACCGGGAGGTGCTCGCTCACGGGGTCGTCCAGCGCGAGGGCTCCGCGCTCGGCCAACTGGAGGACGGCGACGGCGGTGGCGACCTTGGCGATGGACCCGACGCCGTACACCGTGTCGGGGGTCGCCGGTTCCTGCGGGTCGGTGCTGCGGTCGCCGAACCCCTCCGCGTACAGCAGCGACTCGCGGTCGACGACAGCGACACCGAGTCCCGGTCCGTCGACGTCCGCTCGCCAGTCGTCGAGGTAGCGCTCGACGTCCCGGACGGTCGTGGAGGGCAGGGAGTTCCGTGGAGCCATACCGTCACGTGACGGCACCGCGACAAAACTGTGGGTGGCCCGTCGTCCGGTCGACGCTCAGTACAGCACGTGTCGCGTGTCGTAGGAGCCGAGGGTCCGTACCCAGCCGCCGCCGACGAGCGACTCGACCACCTCGATGGCCTCCTGTGTGCGGTCCTCGTAGAGGCCCGCCGCGACGTCGACGTGGAAGACGTAGTCGCCCAGTCGCTCGCCGCTGGGCCGCGACTCGATGCGCGAGAGGTTGATGTCGCGTTCGGCGAACGGTTCGAGCAGTTCGAGCAGCAAGCCGGGGTAGTTCGTGTTCGGGTAGACGACGATAGAGGTCTTCCCGCCCGCCTCCTGACGCTCGCTGACGGGTGCGACGACGACGAACCGGGTCGCGTTCGAGGTGCGGTCCTGGATGTCCTCGGCGAGCACTCGCAGAGCCCCGTCCGGTGTGTCGGACGCTGTATCGGGGTGGGCGATGGCGGCCGCCGTCGGGTCGTCGCGCGCGATCTGGACGCCGCGAGCGGTCGAGGCGACGGCCTCCTGGGTCACGTCGGGGTGGTTCGCTTCGAGGTAGCTGCGACACTGTGCGAGCGCCTGTGCGTGGCTGACGACCCGCGAGAACGAGGACGACTGGGCGAGCAGGGCGTGGCGAATCGGCGTGACGAGTTCGAGGACGACCGCCACGTCGCTGTCGGTGAGTGCGTCGAGGCTCTCGGTCACCGAGCCTTCGATGCTGTTCTCGATGGGGACGACGCCACGGTCGGCCTCGCCCTCGACCACGCTGGCGACGATGTCGGTGACCGACTCGGTGAACGAGATGGCCTCGTCGTCCCCGTCCTCGCCGACGACCGCTCGGGCCGCGCGGTGGGAGTAGGTTCCCGCCGGACCGAGCGTGATGACCTTCATACCCGGCTCTCGGCGCGGTTCCGGAAAAGCGCGTCGCCGGTCGCAATCTTCATCCCGAGCGCTCGTGTGGTGACGCCAGAGACGATGGTGACGATTCGGCTGGAGACGCACGTCGACGCCCCCACCGAGCGCGTCTTCGACCTCGCACGCAGCGTCGACGTGCGGCGGACGGCCGCCGGGTCCGGTGTCGCCCCGATCGCGGGAGCGGTCGCCGGCCTCTCCGAACCGGGCGAGTCGACGGTCTGGCGCGTCTCGCTGCTCGGCAAGCGCTTCGAACTCACGACGAAGGTCACCGCGTACTCCCGTCCGAACCACTTCCGGTGGACGATGACCGACGGCCCGATGGAGACGTTCGTTCACGACCACTTCTTCGGCTTCGAGGACGCCGACGACCCCGAAGACGGCACCGTCCTCCGCGACGTCCTCACCTTCGAGACCCCGCTCGGCCCCGTCGGGCGGGTGTTCGACCGCGCCGCAGAACAGCGGTTCACGAGTATCCTCGAAGAGCGCAACGCGTTCGTCAAACGCGTCGCCGAGAGCGACGAGTGGACACAGTACGTCGCGGAGTGAGAAGCGATCGCAGTTGCGGTCCGAGCGTTACCTGTTGAGCGTGTGAATCGCGTGGCCCAGCGCGTTCTCGGCGGCCTCCATCGTCGCCTCCGACAGCGTCGGGTGGACGTGGACCGTCGCGGCGACGTCTTCGAGCGTCGCGCCCATCTCGATGGCGAGGGCGAGTTCCGCGACGAGTTCGCTCGCCTCGGGGGCCACTATCTGTGCCCCGAGGACGAACCCGCTCGGTTCGTCGGCGACGACGCGGACGAACCCCTCGGACTCGTTCATGCTGAGCGCGCGCCCCGAGGCACGCATCGGCATCTGGCCGACGACCGGCTCGAAGCCCTGTTCGTCGGCCTCGGCTTCCGTGAGACCGACCGTCCCGATTTCGGGGTCGGTGAACACCGCGGCCGGGATGGCCTGGTAGTCGAGCGCGGCGGGTTCGCCGGCGATGTGCTCGGCGGCGACCTGTCCCTCCGTACTGGCCTTGTGCGCGAGCATCGGTTCGCCGGCGACGTCGCCGACGGCGTAGATGTGCTCGACGTTCGAGCGAGCGCGGTCGTCCGTCTCGATGAACCCCTTGTCGTTCGTCTCGACGCCCGCCGCCTCGAGGTCCAGCGTGTCTGTGACCGGCGAGCGTCCGACGGCGACGAGGGCCTTCTCCGCGCCGAACTCGCTGACCTCGCCGTCCGCGTTCTCGGTTCGTACCGAGATACCCTCGCCCATCTCCTCCCACTCGCTGGCGGCCTCGCCGAAGTGGAACTCGACGCCGAGGTCCTCGGCGCGCGACCGGACGATGCGCGCGACGTCGTCCTCGTAGCCCGGCAGCGCGGAGTCGAGCATCTCGACGACGGTGACGTCGGTGCCGAGTTTGGCGAACACCGTCGAGAGCTCCATCCCGATGTAGCCCGCGCCGACGACGAGCAGGCTTTCGGGGACCGAATCGAGGTCGAGCGCCTCGCGCGAGGAGAGGATGTGCTCGCCGTCGAACTCGAAGTTCGGTACCTGTACCGGACGTGACCCGGTCGAGACGATGGCGTGCTCGAACTCGATGGACTCGCTGCCCTGGCCCTCACCGTCGTGACCGACGCGGACCTTGTTCTCGTCGGCGAACGTCGCCGTCCCCGCCATGAGGTTGACGCCGTTGGCCTTACAGAGTTTCTCGACGCCGCCGGTCAACTGGTCGACGACGCCGTCCTTCCAGGACGTCATCGCCGCCATGTCGACGGCGGGGTCGGCGTGGATACCCATCTCCTCGGCGGTGCCCGCGTCGTGTGCGAGCGAGGACGCCGTGACGAACGCCTTCGAGGGGATACAGCCGTAGTTGAGGCAGGTCCCCCCGTAGGCCTCCTTCTCGACGAGCGTGACGTCCTTCCCGAGCTGTGCGGCGCGGATGGCGGCGACGTAGCCGCCCGGCCCCGCGCCGATGACGACGACGTCCGTCCCTGTGGCGATGTCTCCGACGACCATACACGCGATATTTGCCGCGGGGGGTTTGGCTGTATGGGTTCTCTCCCCGGCGTGTCACGAACTACCCACCGGGATGCCTACCCGATACCCGTTCCGCATCGACGTACTCATGTTCGTGCATACCACGCGAACAGTATGAACCGCGCCGAGAAGGCGACCCTCCAACTGCGAGCGGTCGCCGTCCTCAGGACGCTCAAGCGGACGCGCACGTACGACGAACTCGCCGACGAGACGGGGCTCCCGGCCGGTGACCTCAACCGATACGTCAACGGCCACGTGCTCCCCGGTGAGGCCCGTGCGCACGAACTCGTGAGCGAGACGGGCTACGAGACGCTCGCGGCCGAACTCGAATCGCGCATCCGCCACGACGAGGAGGGGTACGTCGACAACTCCGCGGCCGTCTTCGACCAGCCGTTCCTCGACCTCGTCGCGCCCGTCGTCGCCGAACGCTTCGAGTTCGAGTCCCCGGACGTCGTCCTCACCGCGGCTACCGACGGCATCACGCTCGGCTCGGCGATGGCGCGACACTTCGACGCGCGACTCGCCTACGCGAAGAAGTCCAAGGAGACCGCCGTCGAGGAGTTCATCGAGGCGCGCAAGCGCTTCGAGTCGGGTATCGAGTTGACCTACTACCTCCCCGAACGCGCCCTCTCGGAGCGTGACAGCGTCCTCGTCGTCGACGACCTCATCCGGTCGGGCGAGACCCAGGAACTGCTACTCGACATCGCCGCCCAGGCGAACACGAACGTCACCGGCGTCTTCGCGCTCATCGCCGCCGGCACCGACGGCGTCGAGGTCGCCGAGTCCCGCACCGACGCGCCGGTGGGCGCACTCACGACGCTCGACTGACGGCGACGGCCCGACGCCGCCCGACACCGCCGCCGCGCGTCGTGTCAATCCACGTTTGTGCATATATCGGAAGGCAACGCCTAAGTCAGTATGCGTGTGTATGCTCGAACGTGAATCATGGGGCCCGCTGATACACAGACCGACGAGTCGTCGAACGAGTCCGGGGGAGTCCGGGGGTTCTTCGAGTTCGACCGGTACGGGACCGACCTCGGGACCGAGGTGACCGCCGGCGTCACGACGTTCCTGACGATGAGCTACATCGTCTTCCTGAACCCCGCCATCCTCGGCCCGGCCATCACCGTACCGGGGATGAGCGACGGGGCGGTCCGGTCGATGCTGGCCGTCGTCACCATCCTCTCGGCCGTCGTCGCCACGACGGTCATGGCGCTCTACGCCAACCGACCGTTCGGGCAGGCCCCCGGTCTGGGGCTGAACGCCTTCTTCGCGTTCACCGTCGTCCTCGGGTTGGGCGTCGCCTGGCAGACGGCGCTCGCCGCCGTCGTCGTCGAGGGAGTCGTCTTCGTCCTGCTGACCGCCGTCGGCGCACGGAAGTTCATCATCGAGGCGTTCCCCGAACCGGTGAAGTTCTCCGTCGGGGCCGGTATCGGCGCGTTCCTCGCACTCATCGGCCTCGAAGAGATGGGCATCGTCGTCAACGACGACACGACGCTCGTCACGCTGGGCAACGTCGCCAGCGACCCCATCGCCATCGTGTCCATCGTCGGCCTGTTCCTGACGCTCGCGCTCTACGCGCGTGGGATTCGCGGGTCCATCGTCATCGGCATCCTCGGAACGACGGTGCTGGGGAGTCTCGTCACGATGGCCGGTCTCGTCTCGACGGGGACCGTCGCCCCGTCGTTCGTCGTGCCGTTGCGTCTCGGCCTCGACCCGTTGGTCGTCTCGGGGGGGTTCGACTGGGCCGCCCTCCAGAGCCAACTGTTCGGCGCACAGTACGACATCTCGCCGCTGGCCGGCGCGTTCGTCACCGGACTCTCCGGCGTCGAACCGTTCTCGTTCGCGCTCATCGTCTTCACGTTCTTCTTCGTCGACTTCTTCGACACCGCCGGCACGCTGACGGGTGTCGGCCAGGCTGCCGGCTTCCTCGACGAGGACGGCGACCTGCCCGAGATAGAGAAGCCGCTGATGGCCGACGCCGTCGGCACCACCGTCGGCGGGATGCTCGGCACCTCCACCGTCACCACCTTCATCGAGTCCGCGACGGGCGTCGAGGAGGGCGGCCGGACGGGCATGACCGCGCTGGTCGTCGCGCTGCTCTTTCTCGTCTCGCTGGCGTTCGTCCCGCTGGCGACGGCGATTCCGCTCTACGCCAGTCACATCGCGCTGGTCGTCATCGCCGTCGTGATGCTCGGCAACATCGCTGCCGTCGACTGGGACGACATCACCCACGCGGTTCCGGCGGGGCTGACCATCCTCGTCATGCCGTTCACGTTCAACATCGGCTACGGCATCGCCGCCGGCATCGTCTCCTACCCGCTCGTGAAGGTGGCCGTCGGCGAGTGGGAGGACGTCCGCCCGACACAGGTCGCCCTCGCGCTGGCGTTCGTCGTCTACTTCGTCGTCGCCACCGGCGGCGTGCTGGACGCTGCGGTCGGTTCGTAGCCGACTCGGTCCCGATTCGACAGGCCGTCGGCCGGCACCGTCGCCCCGTGGCAACTCGACACACGAATATTGAGATTTAAGAGAACACGGGACGCGGACGTGGTATGGACTACGAGCTCGCCATCGAGACGACGCCCGAGACCGTGCCGGGGGGGACCGGCATCATGCTACTCCACCCGAGTACCGGCGAGACGGACCGAATCGACACCGACTTCTTCAAGACCGACACCGACTACCTGTTCATCCTCTCGACGCGCACGACGGCCCGCGAGGTCCAGCAGAAGTTGGAGTACTACGAGGTCGACGAGACCAGAGCGACCATCCTCGACACGCTCTCCATCGAGCGTGGCTACTCCCGGCGCTCGGGCCAGAACATCCGCTACGTCTCCTCGCCCGACGACCTGGACGGGATGGTCGAGGCCATCGAGACGTTCCTGACGACCCACGACGGGAAACTGCGCATCTCCATCGACTCCGTCACCGAGATGGCGTACTACGCCGACGAGGAGCGCACCCGCACCGCCGTCGAGCAGATCCTCGACCTGCTGGCGGAACACGACGCCATCGGCATCTTCCACGTCGCCGAGGAGGTCCACGATGACGACGTCGTCGACGGCTACCGCGACCTGTTCGACGGCGTCATCGAACTCGAAGCGGACGGTCGCGTCGAGTCGCAGTTCTCGTAAGCCGAGTCGCCGTTCTCGGCTCGGACGCTCGGTTCCACGAGCGCCTGCGACGGCAGACCGAGCGAACGGTCGTTCCGCTGTGCCGTGAGCGACCGGAGGGAGCGAGCGGGGTGACTGAACCATCGAGGAGACGAGCGAAGCGAGTCTCCGAGGTGGTGAGGGAATCCTTTTGATCGAGCTTTTACCCTATCGGGGGCCGGAGGTCCCCGATTCGTGGATAAAAGGTCGTTCAGAAGACGGAGTCCGCCGTGGCCGCGCCGACCACCGAGAAGATGGCTCCCACAGCGGTGGCCTTCAGCGTGAAGAACGCGAGCGTCGTCGGGTCGGGAGCGTCCTGCAGGAAGTCCCCGGCGAAGGTGTTCGGGGCGTTGAACGCCAGCGCCAGGACCAGCACCGACCCGAAGGAGACGGCCATCAGCGAGACGAATCGCGTCGGAACCCCGGCGATTTCGACCTCGCGGTCGGGGTCCCGCCCCGCGTCGGCCTTGTACAGCGCTCCGTAGCCGATGCCGAAGACGATGCCGACCGTGGCGAGGACGTGGTACCAGCGCATGTTGTTCGCCAACTGCCACACTTCGGCGGTGACGACGAACGGGCCGGCGAGGAGGAAGCCACCGACCAACTGCTGGGCGACGTCGGCGGTCTTGAAGCGGCGACGCGGTCCGACCATGCAAGGTCGTGGCTAGCGGTCGGTATAACCCTCCCGCCTTCGTCTCTCGGTTTTCTCGCCCGTGACTCCGCAATCGGTTTGGCGTCCGGCCACGCGCCCTGCACATGAGCGTTCGTCAGGAGTTCGACGCGTGGGCGGCCGACGGCCGCGACAAGGGGATGGAAGAGCGCCACTGGCACACCGCGAGACACGCTCTCGCCCGGATGCCCATCGAGGAGGGCGACCGAGTGCTCGATTTGGGGACCGGGTCGGGCTACATCCCGCGAGCGATTCGAGAAGCCACGGAGGCTGGCCGCGTCTACGGTCTCGACGGGTCGCCCGAGATGGCCGCCAACGCGCGGTCGTACACCGACGACCCGGACGTGGGGTTCGTGGTCGGAGACTTCGATTCGTTGCCGTTCGCCGACGACTCGCTCGACCACGTCTGGACGATGGAGGCGTTCTACTACGCCGCCGACCCCGACCACACGCTCGAAGAGGTCGCTCGCGTGCTGAAGCCGGGCGGGACGTTCTACTGCGCCGTCAACTACTACGAGGAGAACGTCCACAGCCACGACTGGCAGGAGAACATCTCGGTGGAGATGACCCGCTGGTCGCGTGCGGAGTACCGCGAGGCGTTCGAGCGAGCGGGTCTGTACGTCGCCGAGCAGGACTCCATCCCGGACGAGGAGACGGAGATTCCGCCCGCCGAGGAGTTCCCCCACGAGGGCTGGGAGACGCGCGAGGACATGGTCGAACGCTACCGGGTGTTCGGGACGCTGCTCACGGTCGGCGTCGCGCCGTAGCGTCAGGTCGTCGTCTCCGACGGGGCGACACGGTCGAAGAGCAACGTACCGCCCGCGACCAGCGCACAGAGTGCGAACGTCGCAGTCGCACCGGCCAGTATCGTGTCGTTCTGCAACCGTCCCGGTTCGTCGACGATGGTGAACCACGCCATCGAGAGGCAGGACAGCGACCCGATCAGGGCCGCTGTCATCCCGCGTCGCTGTTCGGCACTGAGAGAGGGGACCATACGTCGCCTTCGTCCAGCGGCCACTTCTCGGTTCCGCTCGACTCAGAGCGGTCGGGCGGCGTCAGGTTCGAACTCGACCGTCACCGTCCCCGAGGGGATGGCGTCCGCCGCCAGCCTGACGACGAGCGACACGTCGCCACAGTCGACGGTGAGTCGAGTCGCCGTCCCGAGGAACTCCGTCTCGCGGACCTGTCCGGTGAACGTGTTGCCGTGCTCACCGCCGCCCGCCGCGAGCGTGAACGCCTCGGGTCTGACCGAGAACGCCGCCTGCGCGCCCACGGCGGCGTCGTGTGTGACGGTGACCGTCGCGTCCAGTCGGTCGAGGCGGACGCGGGCGAGTGAGTCAGGTTGCCCGCCATCAGCCGCCGGAACACTCTCCCCCGCCACTCGCTCGACCACCTCGCCGTCGAACAGGTTGTTCTCGCCGACGAACGCCGCCGTGAACCGGGTCGCGGGCGCGTCGTACACCTCGCGTGGCGTGCCGACCTGCTCGACCCGGCCGTCGTTCATCACCGCGACGCGGTCGGACACCGCCAGTGCCTCCTCCTGGTCGTGAGTGACGTAGACGGTCGTCACACCCAGTTCGCGCTGGATGCGCCGCACCTCGCGGCGGAGTCGTTCTCGCAACCGCGCGTCGAGCGCGCTCATCGGTTCGTCGAGCAGGAGGAGTTCGGGACTCGGCGCGAGCGCACGGGCGAGGGCGACGCGCTGGCGCTGGCCACCCGAGAGGTCCTCCGGGTCCCGGTCGCCCAGTCCGGTGAGCCCCACCAGGTCCAGCAGGTCGTCGACGCGCGCGTCGGCGTCGCCGCCCGGTGGGTCGCGGAACTTCAGCGGGTAGCGGACGTTCTCGCGGACGCTCATGTGGGGGAACAGCGCGTACTGCTGGGGGACGACGCCCACGTCGCGCTTCTCGGGCGGGACGCTCGCCATCGACCGCTCGCCGATGGTCACCTCGCCCGCCGTCGGCGCTTCGAACCCCGCGACGAGGCGCAGGGTCGTCGTCTTCCCGCACCCGGAGGGGCCGACGAGGGTGAAGAACTCGCCGTCATCGACGTGCAGGTCGACGGGGCCGAGCGCGCGGGTGTCGCCGTAGCGTTTCTCGACGCCCGACAGGCGCACGTCAGCCATCGAACGCACCCCCGAGGCGGTCGATGACGACGAAACTCGCCGCCGTCACGACGAGCAGGACGGTCCCCATCGCGCTGGGCGGGCCCAGCGAGCGTTCGCTGAGGTAGCGCTCGACGGCGACGGGCATCGTGTAGCTCCCGGAGTTCTCCGCGAGGATGACCGTCGCGTCGAACTCGCCGACGGAGATGGCGAACGCGAACGCCGCGCCCGCGAGTACGCCGCCGGCCACCAGCGGGAGTTCGACGTCCCACAGCGCCCGGAGACGACTCGCTCCGCTCGCGCGGGCCACCTCCGGGAGCGATGGGTCGAGACGCGCCAGCAGCGGCGACACCGACCGGGTGACGAACGGGTACGCGCCGACGGCGTGGGCCGCGACGATGGCCACCGCGCCCGTGACGACGATGCGGTGGCCGAACACGACGGTGCCGAACACGAGCGACTGGAGCAGGCCGAGGCCGACGACGACACCACTGACCGCGAACGGGACGAACGCGAGCGTCCCGCCGACCTGTGCGAGGCGACCGCCACGCGCGGTCAACAGCGAGACGGTCACGCCCAGCGGGACGGCGACGACGAGCGTGCCCGCGCCGAACACCAGCGAGTTGCGGACTGCAGTCAGGGGTCTGGTCTGGAAACTC
The DNA here is from genome assembly GCF_009791395.1 of Halomarina oriensis. Lineage (GTDB taxonomy): Archaea > Halobacteriota > Halobacteria > Halobacteriales > Haloarculaceae > Halomarina > Halomarina oriensis. Next base: position 704,580 of record NZ_WSZK01000015.1, on the reverse strand, counting down.
GCCGCGGTGGCCTGCTGTTCGACGAGGAAGCGGTAGTACCGCAGGGTGAGGCCGTTCGGGCCGAACAGGCTCTCGGCGACCATGCTCACCAGCGGGAGGCCGAAGACGACGAACGCGAGCAGGCCGTACGCGCCGACCGCTCGGCGAGCGAGCGGCGACGCCTCTCCGAACCGGATTCGGTCGAGTGTCGGCCCGCTGGTCGAACGGGCCTGCTGGGCCTCGTAGCGGAGGTAGGCGTAGGTGAGCGCGAGCGAGATGGCCGCCTCGACGGCCGCCAGCGCGGCGGCCTCCTGGAGGTCGAACGAGCGCACGAGGCTGAACACCCACACCTCGACGGTGGCGAGTTCGAGGCCGCCCAGCGCCAGCACGATGGCGAACGACTGGAAGGTGAACACGAACGTCAACAGCGCGGCCGTGCCGAGCGCGGGCACCAGTTGCGGGACGAGCACGTCCCACGTCGCGCGCCACCGCGACGCGCCGCTGGCGCGGGCCACTTCGAGGGTGCGGGTGTCGAGTCGTTCGGCGGCAGCACTCACGATGCGGACCACGAGCGGCGCGTTGTAGAAGGCGTGGGCCAGCACGACGAGTTCGAGCGTGAACACCAGTGAGAACCGCGAGAGTCCCACCGCCGCGAACGCGTCGCTGACGGTGCCCTGGATGCCGAACGTGGCGACGAAACCGACGGCGACCATGATGGAGGGCAACACGAACGGGACGGCGGTCAGCGACCGGACGGTCTCTCGCCCCCGGAACTCGAAGCGTGCGAGGACGTACGCGCCCGGCAGGCCGAGGGCGACGCTCGCCACCGTCGAGAGCAACGCCTGCCACGCGGTGAACCCGACGAGGCCGAACCCCGGCCACGCGAACCCGCTGGCCGCCCACGCCACGAGGCCGGCGAGCAGAGTACCGGGAGCCGCGAGCACCGACGCCAGTGCGCCGGTGTAGAACGGGTCGGTGAGGACGGTGAGCACCGGTGTGAGCGTCGGTCGGCCGTCGTCCGTGACGGCTTCGACGAGCACGCTGGCGACCGGGTAGTAGAGCATGGCCGTCAGGAACGCGCCGACGACGAGGGTCGCCAGCAGGCGACCGACCCGTTCGCGGTCGAGGTTCAGTCGGTCGAACGGGCCGTCGGCGGGATTCACCGCTGGTCTCCGTCCCGCTGGCGACGGGCGGCGCTCACCGCGACACCCCGCTCAGCCCTGTGCGATCTCGCGTGCCCACTGGTCGACCCATTCGTCCACGTTCCCCTTGAGTTCCTCGTAGGTGAACGTCACGGCGGTCTCCGGTTCGAACGTGTACTGCTGGAACTCCTCGGGGAGGTCGGCGTTCGTCGTCGCGGGGTACTGGACGTTGCGCTGGGCGATCTGACCCTGTGCTTCGGGCGTCAGCAGGAACTCCACGAACGTCGCCGCGAGCTCCTGCTGTTCGCTGGCGGCGAACCGGGCGACGCCCTCGGGGTTGGCGTAGCCCTCGCCGTTCAGGAAGCCGACCTGGTGGCGCGAGAGGTCGGCGTCGTTGCGGTGGGCGTACACCTGGTCGGTCGAGTACGAGACCACCATCGGTGCCTCGCCGTTCTCGTAGGCGGTGTACGAGTCGCTCCAGTTGCCGAGGATGCGCACCTCGTTGTCCTGCAACCCTCGCCAGTAGTCGAGGTAGCCGTCCGGCCCCTTCTCCTTGACCGTGTGGAGCATGAACGCCCGACCGGTCGCGCTCGACTGGGCGTTCTGGGCGAGCAGGTCGCCGCGGTACTCGTCGGCCAGCAGGTCGTCGAACGTCGCGGGGGCCTCGACGGCGGTCTCGTCGTAGACCAGACTGATGAGACCGGTGTCGTAGGGAATCGCCCGCCCCTGCGGGTCGAACTGGAGGGTCTCCTTGATGGGGGCGTCCACCGACAGCGGCGTGAACACCTCGTCGTCCACCTCGTCGTCCAGGCGAATCAGGTCGTCGACGTTCAGCCCGAGGAACAGGTCGGCGTCGATAGGCGCACCCTGTGCCGCCCGGCCGAGGTAGTAGTTGAACCGCGAGTCGGGGGTGGTGTACTCGACGGTCGCGCCGTGTTCGGCCTCGAAGCGCTCTTTGACCCACGCACCGGCGGGGCTGTCGCCCTCGACCCACGTCGGGTAGGTGGCGACGACGAGCGTCTCGTCGCCCCCGTCGCTCGACCCGGTGGTCGTCCCGGCCGTCGTCTCGGTCCTCGTCTCGCCGTCACCGTCGGTCGTGTCGCCCGTCCCGTTCGTCTCGCCGCCGTCGTCGCCGAGACACCCGGCGAGGGCCGCGGTCCCCGCGCCGGCGGTCAGGAGGAAACTGCGTCGTTTCATTACTCGGTTGTTTCTCTCGGTGGTACTTACGTTCCGCGGTGTCGCCGCCCGGCGGCGAACTGATTACTACTTCGGGCACCTTGCACGTGCTATGCACCTCGCTCGACGTCGACGAAACGTCCTCGCGGTACTGCTGGTGTTGTTCTCGCTGGCCGCCGCGTACGTCCTCTGGGAGGTGGTCGGGACGGTCTTCTTCGCCATCACCGTCGCGTACGTCCTCGTCCCGGTCCGCAACCGACTGGTCGGTCGTGGTCTCTCCAGGCGGGTCGCGAGCGCGCTGGTGACGGTAGGAGCGTTCCTCGTCGTCGTGTTCGTCGTCGCCGCGCTGGGCTATCTGCTCTACCAGCGCTGGGACTCGGCGCTCGCGCTGGTCGAGTCGCTCCCCGACACGCTGTCGCTCGACCTGGCCGGGATGACCTACGCCCTCGAACTGTCGGAGGCTATCGCGGTGGTCACCGCCGCGTTGCAAGGGCTTGCGACGAGTGTCGCGCCCGCGCTCCCCGTCGTCGCGCTCAAACTCGTGCTGTTCGCCATCCTGCTGTTCGGCCTCCTGTTGCGCCCCGGTGCGACCGGTCGGAGTGTTCAGCGAGTCGTCCCCGAGGCGTACCACGACATCCTCGTCGCGCTCAACGAGCGCATCCGCGACACCCTGTACGGTATCTACGTGCTGCAGGCCGCGACGGCGTTCGGGACGGGCGTCGTCGCGCTCGTCGTCTTCTACGCACTGGGCTACGAGTCGCTGTTCACCCTCGCCATCATCGCGGGGCTGCTCCAGTTCGTCCCCGTGCTCGGGCCGACCGTGCTCGTCGTCGTCCTCGCCCTCGTCGACCTGGCGGCGGGCGACGGGACGCGAGCCGTCCTCGTCCTCGTCGGTGGGGGGGTTCTCATCGGCGCGGTGCCCGACGCGGTCATCCGGCCGCGACTCGCCTCCTGGGCGGCGGACCTCCCGACGAGCCTCTACTTCATCGGGTTCGTCGGCGGAATCCTCACCGTCGGCGCTATCGGCTTCATCATGGGGCCGCTGGTCGTCGCGCTCGTCATCGAGGTCGTCGAACTCATCGCGTCCGAGCAGTCGACGCCCGAGGAGGCGAGCGAGGACGACGACCTGGACGCCACGCCCGAGGGTGAAGGGGTGGTCGGCACGGACGACGCGGGGGCCGCCGGGTCGGAGGCGCCCGGCGACTCGACCGTCGCGGACGACTCGTCGGCCGACGGTGGCGCGTCTACAGGCGGCCCCTCGACCGACCGCGACGGCCCCGCCTCGCAGTAGTCCTACTCCGCGCGCTCGTTCGATTCGAGCGGTCTCCCCTCCTCCTCCCACTCCGTCAGGGACCCTTCGTAGAACGCGAGGTCCGCGTAGCCCAGCTGTCGGAGCGCGACGTAGGTGTGACTGATGCGTCGGGCGGTGTTGCAGTAGAGGACGACGCGCCCCTCCGGGTCGATACCTCGCTCCTCGAGCAGGTCACGGAGCTCGGACGTCGGTCGCAGGCCACGCGTGTCGCCGTCGACCAGTTCCTGCCAGTCGAGACGGACCGCGCCGGGGAGGTGTGCCTCGTCGTACTCCCACCCCTCGCGCGTGTCGACGACTACCGCGTCGGGGTCGTCGAGCGCCGCTTCGACCACGTCCGCCTGGACCAGCGGCCCGTCGGGGTCGAACCGTGCCTCGTAGGTCGCGGGGTCGGGGTCGACCGTCTCCTGGCTGGTCGGGTAGTCACGAACCCACGACGAGTAGTCGCCGTCGAGCAGGTGGAGGTGGTCGGGGTCGTGGCCGTACAGTTCACAGGTGACGAGCAGACGTGCCGCGAAGACGCCGTGCGTGTCGTCGTAGGCGACCAGGCCGTCGTCGCGTGAGATGCCCGCCGCGCCCATCACCTCGGCGAACCGCTCGGCACCGGGGAGCATCCCCGCCTCGCCCTCGCCACCGTCGGCGGCGTGAGCGTCGGCCCGGTAGCTGTCGAACGGGACGTTCACCGCCTCCGGCAGGTGGCCGATACCGTCGTACTCCCAGTCCTCCCGGACGTCGACGCGATGCAGTTCGTCACCCTTCGATTCGACCCAGTCGGCGGCCGCGAAATCCATGCCGGCAGTTGCGTTGGCCGGGACTTCACCGTTCCCCGCTCGGAGATACCTGCACTATTTGCTGGCTCTACCGCGAGAGAGCCGTCAGTGGTCGTCTCGGCTCCCCGACCGTCCCGTGATGCGGCAACCGTTTCCGGGAGACGGAACGTGCGGCCAATTCGACCGGCAGTAACACGGATATAGCCCCGCTGACGTAACGTTCCGGTGCATTATGAGTGATTACGCGAACGACGTGCTCGTCTCGGCCGACTGGGTGGAGGAGCACCTCGACGAGTTCCGGAGCGACGACCCCGAGTATCGACTGGTAGAAGTCGACGTGGACACCGAGGCGTACGACGAGGGCCACGCGCCCGGTGCCATCGGCTTCAACTGGGAGACCCAGTTGCAAGACCAGACCGAACGCGACGTGCTGGAGAAAGACGACTTCGAGGACCTGCTGGGCAGTCACGGCATCGCCAACGACTCCACCGTCGTCCTCTACGGCGACAACTCGAACTGGTTCGCCGCCTACACCTACTGGCAGTTCAAGTACTTCGGTCACGAGGACGTCCGCCTCATGAACGGCGGGCGCGACTACTGGCTGGACAACGACTACCCGACGACCACCGACGTCCCCGAGTTCCCGGCACAGGAGTACTCGGCGAACGACCCCGACGAGTCCATCCGCGCGTACCGCGGCGACGTCGAGGACGCGATGAACGCGGGCATCCCGATGGTCGACGTCCGCTCGCCCGAGGAGTTCCGTGGCGAGATTCTCGCGCCACCCGGACTGCAGGAGACCGCCCAGCGCGGCGGCCACATCCCCGGCGCGTCGAACATCTCGTGGGCCGCGACGGTCAACGACGACGGCACCTTCAAATCGGCCGACGAACTGCGCGAGATGTACGAGAGCGAGGGCGTCACCGACGACGACAAGGTGGTCGCGTACTGCCGTATCGGCGAGCGCTCCTCCATCGCGTGGTTCGCGCTCCACGAACTGCTGGGCTACGACGACGTCGTCAACTACGACGGGTCGTGGACCGAGTGGGGGAACCTCGTCGGTGCGCCGATAGAGAAAGGCGAGGCGGAGTGAGCAAGGCGAACTCCGCCTCGAATCGGAGCGGGGAGTCGGGCGAGACCGAAGGTCTCGCTGGAAACCGGCGACTGTGTCGCCGGTGACGACAGCGACCCGCGGAGAACGGCGAGGCTGACGACTGAGCGGAGCGACGGAGGAAGCCTCGGAAACGCGAGCGGGCCGAAGGCCCGCGAGCAGGGCGAGGCCGAGTAAGCGTCAGTGCACGACGCCTCGTAGTGGAACGAGAAACGACGCGACCCGCGGAGAGGAGCGACTCCTCGTCGGTCGGAGTCGATAGCACGTCGATATTTCTCTACCTGAGCATCGTGGTCGGCCCCCGTGACACGAGGCGAGACGGGAGCGCTCCCGCTACTCCTCGACGGACGACAGGTGTCGGTCGTTCACCCCGGCGCGGCGTCGACGGGGTCACTGGACGCTTCGACGACGTCGAAGCTGTCACCGCCACAGTTGCAGGTGTTGTCCGCCAGCGGGAGGATTATCGAACCATCATCCTCGACACGGCCGGCGATGACCTGTTCGCAGTCCGTACAGATCAGGATTCGTCGGTTCATCTCGTTCGAGTACAACGGTCCCGGCGGGGTACACTGCCGGGTTGCGAGAGCGAATCACCGTCGCCGTCCCCTCGTGCGATTCGAGGAGGCAAGTGACCCCTTGATATGTAGTGGCCTTTCCTCGTGCCGACCGAGAGCGGCCGTCTCAGTCGTCCTCGGAGGGGTTGGTGTCGAACCCACGACGCTCCTCGAGTCTCCGCTCGAACCACTGCCACTCGCGGGTGAACTGGTCGGTCTCTTTCAGCCGCCAGACGTCGGCGTCCATCACGATGGGGCCGGTCCGCAGCGACTGGACCATGTTGACCGCCCACATCGCCACCGAGGTCATCATGATGTACGCGCCGATGGTCGACGCCTGGTGGAGCAGGGTGAACTGCTCGGGGTACTCGGCGTACCGACGGGGCATCCCGAGGTAGCCCAGCAGGAGTTGGGTGCTGAACGTGATGGTGACGCCGACGATGAGGACGAGCGCCTGCGCCATCGCCAGTCGTCGGTCGTACATTCGACGGGTGAGGATGGGGTACCAGTAGTAGCTGGCGGCGAGCATCGCCATCGCGATGATGCCCATGATGATGAAGTGGAAGTGGCCGACGATGTAGTAGGTGCCCTGGAACGCCATGTCGACGGGGATGGAGGCGAGGAAGACGCCGGTGACGCCGCCGATGATGAACGTCCCGATACCGCCGATGAGCAACACCATGGGCGCGGTGAGTTTGATGGCCCCCTCCCACATCGTCGTCATCCAGTTGAACGTCTTGACGGCGCTCGGGATGGCGATGGCGATGGTGACGGCCATGAACGACACCTTGATGCGCGGGTCGAGGCCCGTCGTGAACATGTGGTGGGCCCAGACGCCGAAGCTCATCACGCCGATGGCGAGCGTCGAGTAGACGATGAACTTGAAGCCGAACAGCTTCCGACCCGCGAACTTCGGGAGGATGAGGCTCGTCAGCCCCGTCGCCGGGAGGAAGAGGATGTACACCTCCGGATGCCCCCAGAACCAGAACAGGTGTTGCCAGAGGATGGGGCCGCCGCCCTCCAGCGCGAAGAACGTCGTCCCGAAGTTGCGGTCCATCAGGAGCATGATGAGTGCGCTCCCGAGCAGCGGGAACGCGAACAGGATGATGGCCGACTGGGTGAGCATCGTCCACGAGAAGATGTCGAGATTGGCCCAGTCGATGCCGTCGCCACGCTCGGTGAAGATGGTGACGATGAAGTTGATGGCCCCGAGCGTCGTGGCGATGCCCGAGAGATGTAGCCCCAGCAGGACGAAGTCGACCTGTGGGTTCGTCTGTGCGTACGACAGCGGCGCGTACATCGTCCACGAGAGCGTCACCGGTCGTAACGCGAACAGCGGGTCGACGAGCGCACCCAGCGCCGGTTCGACGATTTTGGCGAACACCTCCGTCAGCAACCCACCCCGAACCAGCAGGAACGACGGCGGCAACAGCCAGAACGCGATGGCGTTGATGCGCGGGAACGCCATGTCGTCGGCGTCGATGAGAACGGGCAGGAAGTAGTTGGCGATGCCCGTGAACACCGGCACGACGAAGAAGAATATCATCGTGATGCCGTGGGTGGTGAACAGCGCGTTGTACGTCTCGCTGCCCCAGATAGTCTCGGCGGGCGTCAGGAGCTCCGTCCGGGCCATCATCGCGTCGGTCCCGCCCCACAGCGCGGCAGCGGTCCCGAAGAAGATGTACATGAGGCCGATGTCGCGGTGGTCGACCGTCGTCAGCCACCGGAGCACGCCGCTCGGTTTCGCCGTCTCCGTCGCCGTCTCTCCCGGCCGCGCGTAGCCACCGTCGGGCACCGTCCGTCGCGCCGACCCTCGATAGACGCCGACGAGGACGAGCACGGACAGCAACGCACCGGCGATGAGAAGGCCAGGAATCGTCTGGACAGATACCATAGTGAGCGAGTCGCGGGGACTCGTACGGCACGTCCGAGCGGAGACGTCAAATAGGTTGAGGCGGCGTAGCGTCCGGCGGTTTTCGTCGTCTTTCGAGGGACCTCGTTCGTCCCTCGACAGTCTCTCTCGACGGTGGGTCGTCGGCCTCAGCCGTAGCTGTACTCCTCGCGGGGGAGTTCGGTCCCGCTGTGGAGATGTGCGTACACCGCGCCCATCACCCACCCGTAGGCGACGTGCGCGACGAACGTCAGCGCGACGTAGACCAGCAGTAGCGGCCCGGCGATGTCGCCACGCCCGGCGATGTCGAACGCTATCCAGAGCGGAATCGCCAGCACGACGCCCCGCGCCGCCGGGTCGGGGCCACCGGGGATGTACTGCTCGACGGCGACGAACACCAGCGGCCACGCGACACACCCGGCGAGCAGGAAGACGACGAAGCCGACGGCCTGCTGGTCGGGGACGCCGACGAACCGGGCGATGACGTCGAAGACCAGTATCTGCTCGCGGGTCTGGACCTCCAGGAGAATCAACAGTAGCGAGAGGACGGCGGTTCCGGCGATGCCGCCGGCGACGACGCTTGGCACGCGGTCCATACCACGGGCACACGTCGCGGCGACAAAACGCTATCCCGTCGGCGTCACCGCGTGAAAACCGCCGATCCCGGTGGCTACAAACCGTCACCGGTCGTAGCCCGCGTCATGACCACCGAGGAGTTCGCCGACAGGATCCGTGAGGACAACCGCACCGCCCTCTCCCGTCTCGGGTCGTCGAAGGCGCTCTACGCCGACACGGGCGGGGACATCGAACGCGACACCGTCCTCCGTGCCACCGCGGAGGCCGAACGTGCCGCGTGGGAGACGTACGAAGGGTGGGGCGAGGACGAAGACGGCGACGCAGGCGAGACGTTCGCCGCCGTCGCCGAGGAGGAACAGGAGCACTACGAACTCGTCTCGGAGTTACTCGGCGAGGACGTCACGGTGAGCGAGGTGCCCGCCATCCAGCAGTTCCTCCGCGAACAGGAGAGCACCGTCGAGCGCGCCGGCGGGTTCCTCGGGCGGACGCTCGCCGCCGAGAGGTCCAAGGACCAACTCGTCGGCTTCTTCGTCGGACAGGCCGACCCGACGACGACCGGGAAGATTCGGGAGATGAACAGCGACCTGGAGGGCCAACTCGACCGGGCGCTCTCGCTGCTCGACTCGTGCTGTGAGCGCGACGAGGACTGGGACCGCGCCGCCGACGCCGCGAGCGGTGCGATTCAGGCGGCCTACGAGGAGTACACCGACCGTCTGGAGGGGATGGGCGTCAATCCGAAGCCGGTCTGTTAACACCCACGTTTTGCTGCGTTCGCACGCGAGTGACACGCTCGGCTCCGCCGCGCGGTCACTCGTGGCTCACTGGCAAAACCTGGACTAAAAACCCGCGGCATCACCTCGCTGCGCTCGGTGATTCCTTGGCCCGCTCGCTCACTGCGTTCGTTCGCGGTACAACACACCGTGCCACCGCACAGCAGCAGCACCGCTACCGTACAGCCTCCGCTCCTCGGACGACGCCCCACGCGTCGTCTGTCGTCCCGTTCAGGAGGCCAACCGGTAGCGAACCGTGGGCGTCCCCTCGAAGCGTGGGCCGCTCCCGCTGCTCTCGAAGCCGTGGTTCTCGACGGCGTCGCGGCGGTTGTCGTCGTGCTCCGGGAGGAGGAGTTCGACGGCCATCGACTCACCGCGGGCGAACCGGATGGGTTCTTCGAGCAGTTGCTCACAGACGTCGCACTCGCCTTCGAGTTGGGTGACGTACACCGTCTCGCGCTCGGCGTCGAAGCTCACGAACCCGGCGATGGCGTCGTCGGCGACGCCCACACGGACCGTCCGGTCGTGGACGAGATTGCGCATCACGTCTCGTGGCCGGCCCGTCAGTTCCGCGAGGCGTTCGGCGTCGGCCTCGACTGCGTCCCGCACCTGCATCGTTCGCTTGCTAGCTTCTGCCACGGCATAAATCCCCCACTCGCCGCCGCCACCGGCAATGCTTCGTCCGATTCCGTTCGCTTATGCACGACGGCACCGTTCTCACGGCAATGATTGACACGCGAAAGCGGCCGCTCGCGGACCGACCGGTGCTCGACCGACGCCTTCGACGTCGAGGGGACGTATGCGAGTCGTAGCGAAGTTCGGTGGGACGAGCCTCGGCAACGGCGACCGGGTGAACCGGGCGGCCGACTCCGTCGCCAACGCCGTCGAGTCGGGCCACGAAGTCGCCATCGTCGCCAGCGCGATGGGGAGCACGACCGACTTCCTACTCGACGCAATCAGCTTCGACGCCGACGAGAAGGACCGCGCCGAAATCGTCTCGATGGGCGAGCGAACCTCGGTCCGGATGCTGAAGGCCGCTCTCGCCGCCCGCGGCGTCGACGCGCTGGTCGTCGAACCGGGCAGCGCCGCGTGGCCGGTCATCACCGACGCACGCGGCGAGGTGGACGTCGAGGAGACGACCCGACGGGCGAAGGCGCTTGCCGACCGTCTCGACGGCGTCGTCCCGGTCATCACCGGCTTCCTCGCACAGGACCACGCGGGCAACGTGACGACCCTCGGCCGCGGCGGGTCGGACACCACCGCGGTGATGCTCGGCAACTACATGGACGCCGACGAGGTGGTCATCGTCACCGACGTCGAGGGCGTCATGACCGGCGACCCGGCCGTCGTCGAGGGGGCACGCAACGTCGGGCAGATAACCGTCGACGAACTGCGGAACCTCTCGTTCCGCGGTGCGGAGGTCATCGCGCCGTCGGCACTGTCGTACAAGACCGAGAACCTCGGCGTCCGCGTCTCGCACTACCAGCACGGCGACCTGCTGGCCGGTGGGACGAGCGTCGAGGGGCAGTTCGAGAACCTCATCGACCTCCGGGAGGAGCCACTGGCCTGTCTCACCATCGCCGGACGAGCCATCCGGAACCAGCCGGGCATCCTCGCACGGCTCTCGAAGGCGCTGACGGAGGCGGACATCAACATCGACGCCGTCGCCAGCGGGATGGACTCCATCACGTACTACGTCGACCAGTCGCTCGCCGAACAGGCCGAGACGGTGCTCCACGACGAGGTCGTCGAGGAGGCGACGCTGTCGAGCGTCACCGTCGACCCTGCGGTCGCCGTCATCCGCGTCACCGGCGGGGAACTCCCGAACCGACCGGGCGTCATCCGTCAGATCGTCGACCCGCTGGCCGACCAGCACATCACCATCCACGACCTCCTGACGAGTGCGACGAGCGTCGCCATCTTCGTCCGGTGGAACGACCGCGAACAGGCACTCCGCATCGTCCAAGAGGAGTTCACGGAGTAATCGACGCGGCGGTCAGTGGAGTCGTCGGCGCGACGCGGTCGGCGAGAACGGGGTCGTGTGTGCCGGGGGTGTGCGCACACGACCGACGGGGGCGCGTCGACCGCCAGGGAAACACAGACAGTAGCGGGTCGCCCCACGTCTCGGGGGTTACCACGCGCCAGTTGACCACAGGACTCGGGGTGACGTAGCTCGCTAAGTGGTCTCTATCGAACTACTGACGGCTCCGTTCGGCTCGATTACGGGAAGCCTCGGGCGGTCGGCCCCGGCGGCGCTCGTGGAGACGACGACACTCGTCGGCAGCGGGTCGAACTACCCGAACTTCCCGGTGATGTAGTCCTCGACTCGGTCGCTCTCGGGGTTCTCGAAGATCTTCTGGGTGTCGTCGAACTCGACGAGTTCCCCGCCCGTGAGGAAGACGGCGGTCTTGTCCGAGATACGCGCCGCCTGCTGCATGTTGTGCGTGACGATGACGACGGTGTACTGCTCGGCCAGGTCGTCGATGAGGTCCTCGATCTGTGAGGTGGCGATGGGGTCGAGCGCGCTCGCCGGTTCGTCCATCAACAGCACCTCGGGGTCCGGCGCGATGGCACGGGCGATACAGAGGCGCTGTTGCTGGCCGCCGGAGAGTTCGAGACCGGACTCGTCGAGGCGGTCTTTCACCTCGTCCCAGAGTGCCGCTCGACGGAGCGACTGTTCGACGATTTCGTCCTCGTCGACCTCGATGCCCTGCACCTTCAGTCCGTAGAGGACGTTCTCGCGGATGGATTTGGGGAACGGGTTGGGTTTCTGGAACACCATGCCGACCCGGCGTCGGAGCGCGACGGGGTCGACGTCGGCGTCGTAGACGTTCTTGCCCCCGAGGTAGAGTTCGCCCTCGACGCGAGCGGCGTCGATGAGGTCGTTCATCCGGTTGATACACCGAAGGAACGTCGACTTGCCACAGCCGGAGGGGCCGATCATCGCCGTCACCTGGTTCTCGGGAATCTCCATCGAGATGTCCTGGAGCGCCTGGTCGTCGTCGTACCAGACGTTGACGTTCCGGGACTCGACGATGGTTCGCGTCGACTCGGTGCCCGACGCCGAGACGCTCTCGCTCACGTCCGTCTGGATGAGCATGTCGTCGTTCGTCGGGTCGTTGCTGCTCTCTTCGGCCACGGTCTCCGTTGTCGTGTCTTCGGTGGTCATTGTCTCTGTGTTAGCTCTGGAACCTGTTTCGCAAGACGATGGCGACGGAGTTCATCGCCAACATCGCCACGAGCAGCACGACGACACCCGCCGGAATCACCTTCGCGTAGAACTCCGGTGTGCCGGACGTCGTCGCCCACGCGTAAATCTGCAGCGGCATCGCACCGACGCGCGAGGACAGTTCCTGGGGCAGTCCGAACTGGTTGGGTGCGCCGATGACGAGCAGTGGTGCCGTCTCGCCGATGGCACGACCCAGCGCGAGGATGGTCCCCGTGAGGATGCCGGGGAACGCCTTCGGCAGGACGACGTTCCTGATGGTCTGCCAGCGGGTCGCGCCCATCCCGTAGGAGGCCTGTCGCTGGGACGGCGGCACGGACCGAATCGCCTCCTGCGAGGAGATGATGACGATGGGGAGGATGAGCAACGAGAGCGTCATCCCGCCGACGAACACGGTCCCGATACCGAACAGGTTGGCTCCGACCCGGACGGGTTCGAGACCCAGCGGGTCGGCGATGGCCGCGGGGAGTATCGGGAGTCCCTCGTCGAGCATCCGGGCGAGCAGGCCGAGGCCGAGCAGGCCGTAGACGACGCTGGGGACGCCCGCGAGGTTGGCGATGTTCACCTCGATGAGCTGTGCCAGTCGACTGTCGGGGGCGTACTCTTCGAGGTAGACGGCCGCGCCGATACCGACGGGGAAAGAGAGTAGCGCGACGATGAGCATCAGCAGGATGCTGCCGACGAGCGCCGGGTAGATGCCGGCGTCCTCGGCGGTGATGCTGTTGGGGCCGGTCAGGAACGCCCAGTCGAGCCACGCCGCCGGGCCGGCGAACCCGACCGTCCGGACGAGGAACGCGCCGAGGAGCATCCCGCCGACGACGGTGAGAGGCAAGAGCAGTCCGTCGCGCCGGGCGGGATGCCGGTCGAGGGCCGTCGCGGCGTACAGCGCCACCGGGACGCCCGCGACGGCCGCCAGGATGGTCGCCGCGGTGCCGCCGAAGCCGATCAGCGAGCCGAGCAGGCCGGCGGCGACGACGCCGCCGAGGGCGGCCGCGCCGGCGATGCGACCGGTCCGGCGGTCGTTCCACGACGACGTCGCGTACGCGCCGGCGATGGCCGCGACGGGAGTGCCGAGGGTGAGCGCGACGAGCAGCCACTCGACGGGGACGAACGGCAGCGACTGGATGATGCCCGGGACGAACAGCAGCGAGACGACGGTGGCGACACCGACGACGAGCAGTTTCGCGCCGAACCCGACCCGGCGCGAGCGCATGAGGGCGACGACGGTGGCGACGACGAGGCCGAGCGCGACGGCGTAGGAGAACGTCACCAGCGCCGGGAGCACGCTCAGGAAGAGGGTGGCGACCCCACCCGCGAACAGCGGCATCACGGCGAGCAGGCCGAGCGATTCGAGGCCGACGCGGAAGCTCCCGTCGGCACGCGCCCGGAGGACGCCCCCGACGGCGAGCGTCGGGACGACCAGCGTCAGGAAGAACGTCAGGTGCCAGCCGGGGTCGGCGGTGAGCGGCTGGATGGCGTCGTTCCCGACGTAGACGAACAGCACGCCGACGGCGAGGATGCCGACCAGCGTCGCGGCCAACAGCAGGTAGCGGAAGGCGGTTCCGACGGTTCGGCTGACCTCGCCGAACCCCTCACTGACCGTGGTTCGCGTGTCGGTGGCCATCAGTCGTAGTCCTCCTGGTAGCGGCTGGCGACCCAGTCACTCAGCACGTTCATTATCAGGGTGATGACGAACAGCGTGATACCGATGCCGAACAGGCTCCGGTAGGCGACGCCGCCGCCGGTGATGTCCGAGAACAGCAGTTGGACCATCGCGCTGGTCATCGTCTGGATGGGTTCGAGGAAGTACGCCGGGTCGGGGTACGGCACCGACACCGGGCCGGCACCGACTGTCCCGAACTCGACGAGTTTGGGCGACGCACCGGCGGCGATGGTGACGGCCATCGTCTCGCCGATGGCCCGCGAGATGGCGAGGATGAACGACGAGAAGATGCCCGAGATGGCGGCGGGGACGACGATGCCCGTCGAGACGTCGAACTTCGTCGCGCCCATCCCGTAGCCGGCCTCCCGGAGGTCGTCGGGCACCGCGCTCATCGCGTCCTCGGAGATCGAAGAGACCATCGGGATGATCATGATGCCGACGACGATGCTCGCCGACAGCGCGTTGAAGAAGCCGATGTCGGGGAAGAGGTAGCGTTCGAGCAGCGGCGTGATGTACTCGACGGCGAAGTAGCCGTAGATGACCGTCGGCACGCCCGCGAGGATTTCGAGGGCCGGCTTCAGGTACTTCCGGGTCTGTGGGTCGGCGTACTCGCTGAGGTAGATGGCCGTCGCCACCCCCAGCGGGAGGGCGATGACGGCCGCGCCGACGACGATGGCGAGCGTCCCCGAGAGCAGCGGCAACACCCCGAACTGCTCGCTGGCGATGCTGAACTCCGTCCCCGTCAGGAAGTCGACGATGGAGACGGTCGGTCCCGTCACCCCCCGGAGTCCGGCGGTCTCGCTGAAGAACGTCGTCGCCTCCGTGACGAGCACGAAGACGATACCGACGGTCGTCAGGATCGATACGAACGCACAGACGAAGAAGAACGACCGTGCGAGCAACTCACGAGGCGAGTTCTCAGTCTGCGTCGTGAGCGAGTCGTCGAGATTGTCTGCCCCCATTTTGCGTAGTTCTCAGTTGGTAGTCGGAAAAAGCACTTCGTTCCGGTCGGACCGCAGGCGACGCGACGCGGTTCAGGCGCTCTCGATGGCCGAGTCGAGCGCGTCCATCGCTTCCTGCATCTCCTCGTCGGAGTTGGGCACGTAGCCGACCGTGCCGGCGACGAGTTCCTGGTTCGTCGACTGCTCGACGAAGTAGCGGGCGAACTCGGCGACGTGTTCGTCGGCGAGCGCCTCCGTCGCCGGGTAGGTGAACAGCGGCCGCGCCAGCGGGTAGTCGCCGGACTTCGCGGTCTCCAGCGACGGTTCGACGGCCCCGTCACTCTCGCCGCCCTCGATGGAGAGCGCCTTGACGACGTCGGGGTTGTTGCTGTAGTACGCGAAGCCGAAGAAGCCCATCGCGTACTGCGAGCCCTGGACACCTTGGACGATCTGACGGTCGTTCTCGGTCGCCTGGTAGTCCGTGCGCATGCCGGGCCCCTCCTCGCCGATAACCGTCTCGAGGAAGTAGTCGTAGGTCCCCGACGCCTCGGTCGGACCGAACAGGTTGAGTTCCTCGTCGGGCCAGTCGGAGTCGACGTCGCTCCAAGTCGTCGGAGGCTCCTCGGCCGACCAGATCTGGTCGAGCTGCTCGAAGGTGATCTCGTCGACGAAGTCGGCCTCGTTGTTGACGACGACCGTCAGCGCGTCCGTTGCGACCTTCAACTCGACGGGGGTGACGCCGTTGTCGCTGCAGAGCTGAGTCTCGTCCTCCGCGATGGGTCGAGAGGCGTTGTTGATGTCGGAGTCGCCGACACAGAAGTAGTTCTGGAACCCGCCACCGCTCCCGGTGGACTGAATCGTGATGTTCACGCCGTCGTGTTGTCCCATGAACTCCTCGGCGACCGCCTGGGCCAGCGGGTAGACGGTCGAACTCCCGGTGACGTTGATCTCGCCGGAGAGCGACCCACCACTACCGCCCTCGGTGGTGGTGGAACCGTCGCCGTTGCCACCGTTGTCGCCACCGGCCCCGCCGTTACCACCGTCGTCGCCGCTGTCGTTGCTCGTACAGCCAGCGAGCGCGAGCGCACCGGCCGTCCCCGAGGCGGCGATGAACTTGCGACGCGAGACGCGTGTGGACGAGTTGTCTGCCATCACCCTACGGTGGGACTGTTCGGAATATCAAGGTTGCGACTCAGGTATATATTTTCTGAGAAAATATTGCTACCACGCTATTGTGGTCGGAACGTCTCGGTACGGCTACCGAGAGCTACCTGTGTGTGATATTGCCAACGAGACGACGGTGGGCGGCGTCGCTACTCGTTGACCAGCGACGTCTCGACGGTCTCACCGACGGTGACGCCCGCCGCACAGACCGCGTGTTCGTACGCGTGGTCGTACACCTCCCGTGCCGCGGTCGCGGCGTCGGTCGCCCCGAGGTCGAACGGTTCGGGGTCGTCGGCCTCGTAGGTGGCGACGAGCGTCGGTTCCGCGACCTCGCGGACGACCAGTGCGTCCCGCCGGACGGTGGCTATCGTCGCACCGTGAGTCTCGACGACGCCCGCCACACGCGGCGTGTCGTAGTCGTCCTTCTCGAAGTCCAGTGCGAGCAACGACAGCGCCAGCGCGTCACGGGCCGGGTAGCCCATCCCCACCTTCTCCGCGATGGGGTCGACGTGCGACCCGTTGCCGACGACGGCGAGGGACTCGCCGCTCTGCTCGACCGTTCGCAGGCAGTTGTACGAGACGTAGGGGTTGTCCGTCGGCGGCGCGTCGGACGTCGGGGCGACGGTGAGCGTCCCGTCACGCTCGACGACCTGCCGATTCGGGAACGACCGTGAGGAGACTCGATACGCACCGATGCCCGGTCCGACGACGACGAAGCGACCGACGTACATACGTGTTCGTGCATAGCTCTCGGCAAAGTAGCTGGCGATGATACACGTTCGACCCGAAACGAAGGGGTTCGCTGGGGTGTCGGGTCCGAACCACGACGTTTTAATATCCGGCCTCCTTCCTATCGAGTGCAGTTCCATGGGGTAGCGGCCAATCCTGTTGCCTTCTGGGGGCA
The DNA here is from genome assembly GCF_009791395.1 of Halomarina oriensis. Taxonomy (GTDB): domain Archaea; phylum Halobacteriota; class Halobacteria; order Halobacteriales; family Haloarculaceae; genus Halomarina; species Halomarina oriensis. The sequence goes on along the minus strand of NZ_WSZK01000015.1, from coordinate 687,404 downwards.
ACGACCCAGGTTCGAATCCTGGTGGAACTACTTCTCGACTCTCTCGTCGCCGACCGGCCGGTGTCTCGGCCGCCGCCGCTCACGGGTTCGAGAGACGTCGGAATCGGTCGACGAGTCTACCGTGTCGCCGTCGCGTTTCCGCCGGTCCCGACCCACGCCGGCCGTTCGACGGTCGTCTCACCGACCGCCGTCACCTCCACCGCCCGAACGCCCCGCACGATCACGTCCGGGTCGTCGACGAGCGTTCCGGTGTACTCGACCCGGAACCCCTCGACGAGGCCGTCTTCAGTCACCGAGACGGTCACCGTCCGGTTCGTGGCGTCGACCACGTACCCGGCGACCGTCTCCTCACCCGACGGCGGCGTCAGTCGAACCTCGACGCCCGACTTCGTCTCCGTCGTCGTCACCGTCCCCGGATCGACGTAGTACCGGGAGAGTTCCTGCCCGAGACTCGTCGAGTCTTCGGGGGTCGCCCCGATGGTTACGTAGGTGGTCCCGTCGACGCCTTCGAGTCTGAGCGTCGTGGCCGTCCCGTTGTACCACTGGGTGACGTCGGTGACGTCGACGCCGGCGAGCGTCGTGGTCCCGGCGAACGAACGCTCGACGAGGACGTTCGTGTGGTTCGCCGCGTAGCGACTGGTGGCCGTCTCGTCGACGAGTTCCGTCCCGTTGCTCGCCGTCAACGTCGCGGTGCGCTGTCGCGTGTAGTTGGCTCCTGCCAGCGCCTCGTCGTTCGCGTCGGCCAGCGCGAACGGGTCCGCGATGTCGGTCACTCGAACCCCGGGCGGCGCGCCGTCGAGTGCGGACTCCTTCGACTGCTCCGCCGTCGTCGTCGCCGGCGTGGACGCTTCGGTGGTCGTCGCGGCGTCACTGGTCGGCGGGGTCGGCGTGTCCGTCGTCGTCTCCGCGCTGGTCGTGTTCGCGGCCGCGCCGGTCGTGTCGGTTCCCTGCATCCCACCGCATCCGGCGAGGAGCACGAGGACGGCGAGACAACTGGCTACCTGGAGGGCGCTTCGCATTGACGAACCGACAGGTACGAGGAGTATATGTCTTCGGGTAATGGCCTTTCGGTGACGGGAGGGGCCGTCGAAAGCGGCCGACGTCCGTCGCCGTCGTCGTCGGTGTCCGTCTCGGTGCGCCGTCCGGGCGACGACACCGGTTCGCGGACAGAACCCCGACGTTGAAATCCTCCCCCTGCGTGGGGGAGGTATGACAGCCTCAGACCTCGCGGCGCGGGTCAACGAGGTACTCTCGGTCGATGCCGACGAGTTCCAGCGCCGGGTCGAGCGCGAAGCCGAGGACCTGAAAGCCGAGGTCCGTGAGGGGACGTTCGACAACCCACAAGGAATCGTCGGCCTCGAGTACGAGTTCTATGGCGTCGACACCGACGACCACCACCTCAAGCGGGTCCCGCGACGACTGCTCCAGTACATCGGCTTCGAGAAGGAACTGGGTCTCCACAACGCCGAGATGCAGACGACGCCTCAACCGCTCTCGAAGTACGGTCTGCGTGCCCAGACCGCCGAGGTGCAGGCGCGTCTCGACGCCGCTCTCCGGGAGACGCGCTCGTCGGGTATCGACCTCGTCTCCGACGGCATCTGGACGGTGCCACCGGTCGGCGAGACCGCGGAGAACTACCTCTCGGACAGCGTCGAGGACGGCGGCGTCCGTATCGCCACGAACATGTCCGACGCGGTGCGCTACCACGCGATGGCGAACGTCGACGGCGGTATCCGGATGCAACTGGACGTGCCCCACGTCTCGCTGTCGGCCGACACCGTGATGCCCGAGAGCCTCATCACGTCGCTCCAGCCCCACTATCAGGTCTCGCACGCCCCGGACCTGCCGGACTACTTCGCGTACGCCCTGCGAATCGCGGGGCCGTTGCTCGCACTGGGCGTCAACTCCCCGTTCGTCCCGCCCGAACTGTACGACGCCGACCCGGAGACGGTCCTGGAAGAGGGGTGGATGGAGTCACGGGTCGGTATCTTCGAGTCGTTCCTCAACACCGGCGGCGAGAACAAGGTCCGGTTCCCACGGGACTTCGAGAGCGTCGAGGACGCTATCGACGACATCGCCGCCGACCGGACCGTCGTCCCGATGCTCACCGACGACACGGGTCGGTTCGACGACCGGTTCGCCCACCTCCGTCACACCCACGGCTCGTACTGGCGGTGGGTCCGCCCCGTCTTCGACGGCCCGACGAAGTCCGCGGCCAACGCCCGCATCGAGTTCCGCCCGGTTCCGGGTCAGCCGACCGTTCGAGACACCGTGGCGTTCCTCGCCGCCTACGCCGGCCTGCTCGAGAGCCTCTACGCGCGTGACCACCCGCTGCGTTCGCTCCCCTGGGAGGCCGCCCGCGACAACTTCTACGCCGCCGTGGAAGACGGCCTCGACGGCGAGTTCCGCTGGGTGACGACCGACGGGGAGGAGACGACGAACTCGGCCGTGCTGTTCGACGAACTGCTCGAACACGCCCGTGACGGCCTCGCGTTGCGAGGGCTCTCGGAGCGAGAGATCAGCCAGTACATCGAACCGCTGGGCGTCCGGGTGGACCGCGGCGTCACCCCGGCGTCGTGGAAACACGACCGGGTCAGCGAGCGCGTCGAGGCGGGGACGCCGTTCGACGAGGCGGTCTACGCGATGCAGACGGACTACATCGAGAACCAGCGCGAGACGCTCGTCGAGGGGTCGTTCGTCGACTGGCTGTCGTAGTCGAGAGTCCGGTTCGGTGACTCGCGTGGCGGTGGCTACTGGCTACTCGTAGGTGAGCGTGTAGCCGCCGTCGAGCAGCAGGTCCCCGGCGTTGAGAGCGTGGGCGTGTTTCGAGAGACCGAACGTGCAGGCGTTGGCTACCTCGTAGGGTTCGAGCATCTCTTTCGTCCGCGCTTGCTCCAGGAGGACCTGCGTGACGGCCTCGTCGACGGTCAACCCGCGGGCGTCGGCGGTGTCCGGGAGCTGTTTGGCGACGAGTTCGGTCTTGACGTAGGCGGGGCTGACCGAGAACGCGCGAATCGAGCCCTCGCCCTCCGCGGCGATGGACTGCGTGAGCCCACGGAGGCCGAACTTCGTGGCGTTGTACGCCACCTTGTCGCGGGTGACGTAGTGGCCGTGGACCGACGCCATGTTGCAGACGACACCGCCGCCCGACGCCTCGAAGTGGGGCCAACAGAGCTTCGTCAGGAGGAGCGGCGCACGGAGCATCAGGTCGTGCATGAAGTCGTACTGCTCCATCGGGAAGTCGGGGATGGCGTCGATGTGCTGGACGCCGGCGACGTTGGCGAGGTAGCGAATCGACCCCTCTTCGGCGGCCGCGTCGACGACCGCACGCATCGCGTCGTCGTCGGTCAGGTCGCCCTCCGACCCCAGGAACCGACCGTCGAGTTCGAGGTCGTCGGCGGTGTCTTCGACCTCGGCCAGTCCGTCCTCGTCGACGTCGACGCCGACGACGGTGAGACCGTTGGCGGCGAGGCCGAGCGCGATGGCCCGTCCGATGCCGTTGCCAGCACCGGTCACGAGCGCGACGTTCTCGGCGGTGAACGCCGGGTCGGGGACCGTCAGCAGGTCGTCGGTCGTTATCTCGCTGGGTCCGTACTTCGCCATCGCGTCCTCGACGGACATGTCGGCCATGAGTGTCACCGAGTGCGCGCCATGTCACCAAAAGTGGGCAGGGTCAGCTGACTTGGAGGTGGTCGCGTGAAGCTTCTCGAAGCGGAGGCGGGCGACCGCGTCTTCGCGACGGGCGTCGTCGAGCCCGGTGTTGACGACCCCACCGCCCTTGTCGATGCGCGTCGCCTTCGCGAGGCGCTGACGGAGTACATCGAACGTACCGACAAGACCACCGTCCGCGTGACGCCGATGACGATGCCCGACGGCGAGAGTATCGGGCTCGCACTTCGGACGCTCGAAAACACGCGCGTCGGAACTGTCCTCGCTCCTCGCGTCATCGACGAGGACGCGACGGATGTCCAGGAAGAGGCCGGCCAGGAATCTGACGGACTGGCCGCTCCGACCCCACCGACGGTCGATAGCGGCCGCCCGGCCATCGTCGAAGCCACCGGGGGCGTCGACGTTCCCAACCGGCCGAGTGAGAGCGAAGACGAGCATCGGGAGGACGGCGTCGACTTCTCCGCGCTCACGAACGGCGAGAAGCGAGAGTGGCTCGCGGACCTCCTCATCGAACAGGCACCTGTCGAGAGCGAGCGTGCCAGTGCCATCACCGCGGGGACGAACTTCAACTCACGCGCGGCCGGCCACTACCTCGGTCAACTCGCCGAGGACGACCGCGACGACCTGTTCGTCGACGTCGAGCGCCACGGCAACGGCCCTGCGACGTACACCGTCGCCACAGAACCGTTTGCTCGCATCGACGACTCCGACGACGTCCAAGAGGACGGTGACGACACGGACGAAGCGAGCACCGACGAGCGCTCTGGAGAAGACGCCGAGGACCAACCAGACGAGGCCGAGGAGAACGTCGGCCGGTCGCCGGACCTCCCCGATGGGCTGACCGACGGCGACGTCCACGAGGTCGCGAAGTTTTACGAGACGCTGGAGGACGTCGCTGCCGACTTCGACGTCGAGCAGGGGCGGGCCTACCGCATCCTCGACCACTACGACCTGACCGATAGCGTTCGGCACGGGGATGTTCTCGACCTCGACGAGTACGGCTCGACGGTCGGCGTCGACTCGATTATCGACACGTTCGACGGTGCCGACACGCTCTACGACGTTCAGCAAGGGTTGCGAATCAACCGACAGAACGCCAGCAAACTCGCCAAGGACCTCGGCATCCGCGAGAAGGTTAAGAAGGGACCGACCGTCGAGCGCGAGGACATCGAGACGGCGCTGTCTCGCGTCGTCGTCATCAAGGAGGGGAAGCATGTCTGAGGCCGCCGGCCCCGACGCTGCTGGAGGCGACTCGACGTGAGTCTCACTGCCGACGTCGACGACCCGAAGATGGTCCCGGCGCTCTGCCGTCGCGGAGTGGTGGTCCGACTGGACTCGAAAGCCGGTCGGCACATCGTCAAGCGCCACCCAGCGGGGACGCTCAACGACCGCGGTGAGTTCGCCGTCATCGGTCACGGCCCTGGTGGTGGCTACTACGACGCCTGGACGACCGACGCCGGGACCGTCGTGAGCTTCGCCGAGCGAGCCGGCGTCGAGAACATCACCGAAGGGTCCTGGCCCGCAGACCGCGGCCTGCCACCGATGGGTGAGACGCGATGAGCACCAACCTCTTCGTCAGCATCGCCGTCGCCGGCGCACTGACCTGCATCATCGGCGGGGGCCTGTTCGAGGACGCCTACGCATGGACTGCTGGCGGCCTCGCACTCGTCATCGGATTCATCGGGGTGTTCCTCTCGTGACCGAGGACACCCCCACCCGCGAAGAGTTCGAGGGACTGCGTACAGAACACGAGGCGCTCAAGAACGACTGGCACGCCGTCCGGAAGCACAAGCTCTTCCCGACGATGGAAGAGAACGGCGACGCCATCGCCGCACTTCTTGACGACATGCAGTCGGTGAAAGCCGAGCTGCGGGAAGTGCGGAGCGAAAACCAGCGGCTCGAACAGAAGTTCGAGTCCATCGCCGGCCTCGCCGAGGACGAACAATCCTCGCCCGCGAAACGGGCAGCCGACGTTCGGCAGGCGATGATCCGGCGGGCGGAGGCCAAAGAGGACGACCCCGACGACCCCAGCGCGGAGGTCGCGCTCTACTACAAGGAGGTCGAGGAGCTCCTCGCCGACTACGGACACGGCTCGGTCCACCGTCCGCAGGCGTTCGACGCCATGCGCGACGCCGCCGATGCCGATGGCTTCACGATGGGGAGCAAACTCAGCCGGGCGGGGAACCGCGCCGACGCGGTTATCCTGAAATTGGCGGAGTTACCGGCCTACGCACGTTGTAACGAGATTACTACAGCGGCGGATGCACCCACCGGTTCAGACACGGCTACTCACGTCACGAGTTCCACTCAGGATTAACACGAGCTAAACCACACCGATGAAACAACCTGTAAGCAACTGTCGATTAGTCGTGGGTATCTCGACTGCTGGCGTCTCTGGCAGCCGAGTAAGCACCGTTACGGCCCGTTCAGCCTGTAGTAATCTCGTTACAAGCCTCGTGGGGGGTGGACGAGATGAGTGAGGCAGCTTCCGCGGAACTGGTCGATGATCTCGACGAGTTCTACCGCGTCTACTACAAGGACGCCATCGGAGAGCTCGCCCGTCACTACCCACAGGAGCAGCGTTCGCTCACCGTGTCCTACCGCGACTTGGAGAGAGGGGCTGAGGACGTCGCGGGAATGGTCTTCGACCAACCGGAGAAGGCGAAGGAGCTGCTCGAGGAAGCGCTCGCGCTGTACGACCTCCCGGTGGACGTCAACCTGCGCGGAGCACACGTCCGAATCACCGACCTGCCACCGGACGCGGTCTGGGACGTCGGGATGTGGCGACCGAAGGCCGTCGACGGGCGACTCCAGGGCGTCCACGGGCAGGTCACGAAGGTCTCTGCCCGCCAGGAGTTGCTGAAGGAGGCGGCGTTCGACTGTCAGCGCTGCGGGACGCTCACGCGTGTGCCGCAGGTGGGCGACGAACTCCAGGACCCCCACGAGTGTCACGGCTGTGAGCGACAGGGTCCCTTCCGGCTGAACAAACAGCAGTCCGAGCGCGTCGACCACCAACTCGCCCGGCTGAAGACGCCGCCAGAGCGCTCGCACGGGATGACGAGCGAGGAGTTCGACATCACGCTCACGGACGACCTCGTCGGCGAGGTGGTCGCGGGGGACCGCATCGTCGCGAACTGCCGTATCGAGTCGCGCCCGAAGACGAGCGGGCGGACGAAGAAGCCGCTGCTCGAACTGTACGGCGAGGCTGAGTCCATCGAGCGGACGACCGCCGACCTCGGCGACGTCAACGTCGCCGAGCACATCGAGCGCATCCGCGAGATAGCGAACAGTCCGAATCCAGTCGAGCAGATCGTCGATTCGATCAATCCCTCGCACATGGGCGATCGTCTTATCAAGGAGGCTATCGCCTACATCATGTTCGGCGGCGTCCACAAGCGCCTGCCCGACGGGAGTACCATCCGCGGGAACTCCCACTGTCTCATCATCGGCGACCCGGGGACGGGCAAGTCGACGCACCTGAAGTACGCCGCGAACCTGATGCCGCGGTCGGTGACGACGACCGGTCGCGGGAGCACAGCCGCCGGTCTGACGGCCGCGGCGGTGAACGACGACTTCGGCGGAGGTGGCTGGACGCTCGAAGCGGGGGCGCTCGTGAAAGCGAGTGGTGGGCTGTGTGCCATCGACGAGCTCGACGACATGGCCGAGGAGGACCGCGCGGGGATGCTGCAGGCGATGAGCGACCAGGAGATCTCCATCAACAAGGCGGGCATCAACGCAACGCTCCCCGCCGAGACGTCGGTGTTCGCCGCCGCGAACCCGAAGCACGGCCGCTTCGACATCCACAGCGACCTGGCCCAGCAGTTCGACCTCGACCCGGCGTTGCTCTCCCGGTTCGACCTCATCTTCACGCTGACCGACCGGCCGGACGCAGATCACGACCGAGCGGTCGCCCGCCACCAGACGAGTGCGAACCGGGTCGGCCAGCAACTCGCGCAGAACGAGCACGCAACGCCAGACGACGCGACCGGCGTGACTCCGGCCATCGACGAGGAGGTCATGCGGGCGTTCATCGCCCACGCCAGAACGCTGTCGCCAGTGCTGACCGACGGCGCGATGGACCTCATCGCCGACGAGTACGTGGCGCTCCGAAGCGCGAACCCGGAGAATGAGGCCATCCCCGTCACGGCGCGGATGAACGAGGGCATCATCCGACTCGCGGAGGCGAGCGCCCGCATCCACCTTCGCGAAGAGGTGACGCGGACGGACGTCGAGCGAGTGATGGCCATCCATCGCCGGTGTCTCGAAGACGTGGGCGTCGACCCGGAGACTGGCGAGCTCGATGTCGATATCGTCGAGGCGGGGACCTCCCAGAGCCAGCGTCAGCGGGTGAAGTCCATCAGGGCCATCATCAGTGACCTGGAGGGGAAACACGACAACGGAGCGCCCATCGAGAAGGTCTACGAAATTGCCGGCGACATGGGCACCGACGAGGACCGCGTCGACCACGAAATTCAGAAGCTGAAAGATCAGGGTGACGTGTACGAACCGAACCAGGGACACTTCCGGGCGGTCTGACCATGTCCAACGACGCTCTCACTATCCCGGCCGATCTCACGTCCTGTTCGCCGAAGGCGAAGCTCATCTACTCGGCGCTCGCGATGAACGGCCCACTGACCCGCCAGCAACTCGGCGAGACGCTTCGGCTCGACCCAGACTACTTCGACCACGCGTTCAACCAGCTTCGAGAGGCGGACGTTGTCTGGTCTCGCCCCACCTCTACTGGCGAGACGCTGTACTCGCTTCGCTGATACCCGCAAAATGTCCGCCCGCGCCGGGGCTATATCTTGAAGCGTACTGTCACGGGATAAGACGGCTCTTCACCCGTCCCCCTACGCATCGCCACACCCGGCCGACGCCATTCGGGGCGGATGAGGCTGGCAGGTTACAGCCACGCGTTTCTCGCTTACCATGCTTCTCGACCACCGGTTCGACCCGAAATCAGGCGCACCACTCGCCTCGGCGAAGGAGTTCCCGACGCCGAAGGGCTACGGTCCGTATCCAGGTCACCGCCTTCGGGCGCACCAACACGGCGTTCGGACCGTCGACGAACATCCCCTCGCTGAGAGCTCGAACTGGGTCGAGGAACGCGAGGGCTCACTGACGAACGGCGAGCTCATCAGCGCGGGGTCCGGGCTTCTCGGCTACTTCCGTCGGAAGCATCGCGACGTTCGCGAGGCCGACCCGGCGCTCGATCGGGCTGCCGCACTCGCCATCAAGCGCATCAAGGCCATCGACGGCGAGGGCTACGACGGCCTCGACACCTGGTCGGCGCTGTCGACGCCCGATACGTACGTCTGGTATGCGCTGGCCGAGCGCCTCGCCGCGAAAGGCCACTGGTCGACGTGGATGCTCGACCACTGCAACCCGCGGTGTCCACACTCAGTCGAGGGAGACGAAAAGATCGTGAACTGCGCGGCGCTGTTGAAGTTCCGCCCGGGAATCGACGGCCTCGAAGGTGTCTGCTCGCGTCACCCGAACGACCACGGCACGGTCCACGGCTACGGCGAGTCGCAGGTCCGAGACCGCGTCGCCTCGATCTACCGGCGGGCGTTCGACGAGGACCTGGAGGTGTTTCGTGTCCTATGAGTACCGCCCCCGGCACGCAGACCATCGCAACGCACCCGCTGAGCAACCGACGGGCGCCGTGTCGCGTGCTCGGCGAGGTGTTCCGGCCGAACGCCAACCAGAGCGACACCGAACTGTTCGTTCGCGTCGAGTTCGAGAACGGCGCGAGATACCGAGTCGAGATCGACGCTGTCCACGACTATGAATGAACCTCAACATCGATATCACGTTGGACGTTCGCAGACTGGTCGGCATCGTCTTCGCTGGGCTGGCCGCCATCGGGGGCGTTCTCAAACTTATCGGCGCGGCCGCCGCTCCGTTCACCGCGACCGAGTTCCAGGCACTCATCGTCACGTCGGCGTTTCTCATCGTCGGCATCCGGGCCGGGTGGGACCTGCTGGCCAACGGCATCACGATTTCCGCCAACCAACCGGAGGAGAACGATGAGTAGCCAGTGTCGACTCACGCAGCCGCGCCGGGCACTCGTGGTCATCGCCGTGGTCGCCCTGCTCGCGACGACGTCGACCTCACTGGCCGTTCTCGGTCACATTACGCCCGAAGATCTCGGCCTGAGCGTCCTCGTCATCGCCCTCGTCGGGCTGGCGTGGTTCGCACTCATCAGCCCCCATCGCGATGATTCCTCGTGGGGCGTTCTCCTGGGGTACCTGCTGTTGTGCATCGCTGCGGCGGGCTTCTCGACGCCCGGCTGGTTCCCCTCGTATGCCGCACCGGCGGCCATCATCGGCTTCACGGCTCTGACCGCGCTCGAGCTCGTCCTCTGGGTGTTCGGCGCGACCACGAACGGCGACCTCGCCAACGAGTGACTATCCATGGACAACGTCTCGACCTCGCCAGCGTTCGAGTGTGAGCACTGCGGCCGCGACGACTTCGACACCAAACACCAGATGTGGGGGCACTTCGCCCAGTGTGGCGAGTTCTGGTTCGACCAGCTGACGTGGTCCCAGCAACTCCGCCGTTCCCCCGGACGGGCCATCGGCGAGTCATCGCCCGTCCGGTATCTCGACGAGCGAGCCGAGCTCCTCGCGTTCGGGTCCGGGTTCACGCTGGGCGCGGCCGCAGCCCACGACGAGGCACTCCAGCGCGAGGCCATCGCCGCGATCGGCATGGCCGTCGCTGCTGCCCTGCTCCCGACACTCGTTTCGAGGGCACCGCTCGGCCCGACACTCGCCCCCGACCGCCGGAAACGACTGCGCGAACACCCCGAGCAGTTCGCCGGCGGCGCGGCACTCGGCTACGTCCTCGCGTTCGCTGCCCTCTACTCCGAGGTTTTCACCCCATGACCGACCCAGCTATCGACCCCAAGCGCATCCCCTGGCGACTGGTCCGCCGAGCGCTCCGGTACGCTCGCAGCGCCTGGTTCGTCAGGCCAGAGCCATCGTCCGACGCACTGGCCATCGACTGCTCGCACGACGAACTCCGCCGAGCACTCGGAGAACGCCACTTCGAACCGAACTGGGAGACTGCCTATCTGTACAGAGGTGAGGTCGAGAACCTCCGTCGAGTGACGTTCGCCGAACTTCCTCCAGTCCACGACGAGTCGGACGACCTCATCGTCTGGTGGCAAACCCACGTTCGAACGTGGGACCACGAGGGTGCCTTCGAGATCAAGGCCCGTGCCCACTGGGAGCCCGAACCGACTGAGTTCCCGGATGCTCACCTGGACGGTATTGGCTTCGACCGAACGCGAGCGATGGAAACGCTGCGCTCCATCCTCGACGAGGAGGGCATCGACTACGAGCACGCCGAGCCATGACTGACGACATCTGTGGCGCTGAAACTGCCAAGGGGACACCTTGTCAGAATCCTGCAGGTGAGAACGGGCGCTGTCACATCCCGACGCACAACGGTCGCGATGAGGACAACCCGAGCCGTGACCCGAAGCTCACCGTCGAGCGCCAGGAGAAGATCGCCTCGATGCTCGAAGACAGCCATTCCATCGCGGCCGCCTGCCGGTGTAACGGCATCGGTCGCTCGACGTTCTACGAGTGGCTGCAGAAAGGCGACGCCCAGGAAGAGGGCATCTACGCAGACTTCTCGGACAGGGTCGCACGCGCACGAGGTGCTGGTGAGCGTCGCATCGTCGACGAGCTTCTGGAAACTGCTCGCGAGAAGGGCGACACCCGGACGATGCTCTCGGTGCTCAAGTCGAGATACCCCGACTCGTGGGACGACGCCAGCTCGACCGAGGACAGCGGCACGGTCAACATCCACCTCTCACCGACTGACCAATGAGCACTGGCGTTGGGATGGACGCTTTTCCTCAGGCGACGCACGAGCGGTTCCAGCGTGAGCGCAAGCGGACCGACCTCGCTCCCTACCGCCATCCGGGGACGGGCCGCGCTCCACAGGCAGAATTCCTCGCCGCTCCGGCCGGGATGGGCGACATCGAGTCCGGCGCCCAGACACACGCGTTCGTCTCTGGACTGGGGGCGGGCAAGACGACGGCGCTCGTCCTTCGAGCGTGGATCAACGCCGAGCACTGGAACCCCGGAGAGCTCGGCATGATCGTCGCTCCGACCGGGCCAAGCATCAAGAACGTCATCCTCCCAGAGATGCGGGCGCTCGGCTTGCTCGACGTCTGTGAGTACAACGGTCCGGGCAGCGAGCGACCGGGCATCATCACGCCGAGTGGCTCGCGCATCATCCTCGAATCGGCCGACAACCAGCGGAAGATCGACCGACTCCGCGGACCGAACCTCGCCTGGTTCGGGATGGACGAGCCCGGCTCAATCGCCGTCGAGGGCTGGGAGGTCTGCTCGGGACGACTCCGAGTCGGCCAGTATCGTAACGCGTTCGCCGCGACCACTCCGAAGGGCAAGAACTGGTGTTTCAATCGGTTCTACGACACCGACGACCCGGACGTCCACTACGACGGGGCGTACCAGTGGCAGACCGCCAACGACTGCAACGGCGTGTTCGGCGTCCCGTCGTGGATGAACCCCCACAACCCAGAGGACTACATCGAGCGCCTCGAACGGGAGTACTCCGGACAGTTTTTCGCCCAGGAGGTTCGCGGGGAGTTCACCAAGTTCGAAGGGCTGGTCTACCCCTGGTTCGACGACGACAACCTCGTCGAGTACGACGATCTCCCGGAGACGTACGACGAAGTCGTCTACGGCGTCGACTGGGGGTTCGACAACCCCGCTGTCCTGCTGGCGTTCCTCCGTGAGGGTGATGAGTGGTTCCTTGCCGACGAGTGGTACGAGCGCCGCTGTACGGACGCCGATCACGCTTCGGCTGCGGAGACCTTTCAGGAGCGTTGGGGGCCGGGCGTGTTCTACTGTGACCCGTCCGAGCCAGCCAACATCGAGACGTTCAACCGCCGAGGGCTGAACGCCCAGAAGGCGAAGAACGACGTCACGCCGGGCATCCAGCATGTCACCTCGATGCGCGACCATCTCCACGTCGCGACGCAGTGCCAGTCGGTCATCAACGAGTACGGGCAGTACCAGTTCCGAGACGGCGATACCGACGAGAAACCACTGAAGCAGAACGACCACGCGATGGACGCGCAGCGCTACGCGCTGTTCTCACACGACAACCGAACCACGGTCACCCGCCGGACGCCCGGCTCGGCCGGGAAGATGCAGTAACTCACCATGCGCAACCCACTCAGTACACTCGGAGAGGCACTGTTCTCGGCCCCCCAGCGCTCGGAGGTCAAGACGCGCAACGGCGGGGTGTACTACCAACCGGGAGAGGTCGACACCATCCCGGTCCCGGAGAACATCGGCGAGGAGATCGAACTCTATCAGGAGACGCCGCTCCTCGCTGCGGCGTACACCCAGTTCGCCGACGACGTCGTCGAGCCGGGCGCTCGCGTCACGGCCGACTCTTCGAAGACCGAGGACTGGCTGAACGACGATTTCCTCCCGAACGCGGGCATCGTCGCCGGGAAGAGCCACCAGGACTTCGGCGAGATACTCCACCAGTCGGCAGTGCTGCACGAGGCTGGCGGGAAGGTCCTCACCGAGCACGTCAAGAAGGACCCGAGCACCAGCGAGCCGACGATAACGGGGTTCATGCTCATCCCCATCGAGTCGGTGGCCTTCCAGACACGCGAGAACCGACCGATCCTCCTCGAACCAGATGCCGAGGGGGAAGACGTCGCGATGACCAAGCGTAACGAGGCAGCAGCGTACCTCCAGTACCACGAGACCTCGCCGTACGGCCGCCTCGGGAAGTATACCGACAAGGACGTCGTCAAACTCAGCCAGAACGACGTCACCGACATCACGCGCAACCCACTGCCTGGTCAGCTCATGGGGCTCTCGGCGACGCACCCGGTCAAAGGGAGGACGGTCGCGCTGAAACAGAAACTGCAGGACAACGAGCTGGCCATCCAGTCGAAGGCGCACGGCATCTGGAGTGTGGCGTTCGGCCGGGAGGTCGTCGAGGCCGGGAACGAGACGACGATCTACGAGTGGGACGACGACGAGCAGCAGGACTTCCTGCAGAACAAGATTGGCCGGGAGATGGGGCCAGGAGACATCATCGGCCATGACGGGGAGATCTCCTTCGAGAAGTTCGAGGGTGAAATCGCCGACGGCCTGCTCGACTTCCTGGAGTTTGACATCAAGTACATCGTCTCGGCACTCCCGACGCCGCTGTACGCAGTCGGCTGGGAGTCGAACATCAACCAGTTCGTCACCGAGCGCCAGGAGACGCGCTACGACAAGCAGGTGCGTGACCTCCGGCGCACGCTGGAGACGGCCTACACGGGAGCGCTCATCGACGTCGCCGAGTCCCACGGCTACGACACGTCTGGCATCCAACTCCACATCGAGCCCGAAGAGGATGAGTCGCCAATCCGCTCGATGGACGACGACGTGATGCAGCGGTTCGTCGACTACACGACGGGGCTGAAGAACGTCTACGGAAACAAGGCGCACAAGCACTTCGACGAGGAGCGGTTTGTCGACCTCGTCGCCCAGCTCCCAGAGGAAGCGCTCGCCGACGAAGAAGAGAATGAGCCCGACGTCGAGCCGGTTCCACCGCTCGACGAGGACAACGAGCAGGTTCAGGCACAGTTCGGCCAGCAAAATCAGGGCCAGCAGGCAGTCGCCGATGGTGGTGAGGCCGTCGACGAGGACGGGGACGAGTGACCGATGCCGACCGATCCGACCCAATCGAAAACTCTTCGCGAGCGCTACGCTCGGAAGCTCCGGGGGCGCTACGCTGCAATCAACACCGAACTCAGAGCTGGCGTTCGTGATCGGGACGCGTTCGGGCTCTCGTCAGACGGTGAGGCGCTCGCTCGCGACATCGACCGCATCCCGAGCTACCGATTCGAGACGGACGACCGGAAGCACGCGGAATTCATGGCGTGGCTACGCCAGCAGCTCGACAACGGCGTCCTCCAGACCATCGGTCAGGGCGAGAACGAGTACGTCCGGACGGCGTACGAGAAGTCGATTCGCCACGCCGATGCGGCGCTCGACGAGCAGGGCCTCGACGTCCCGGAGGGTGGACTCCAGGCAGCGTTCAACGCCCCAATTCACGAGGACGCCCTTGCACTGCTCTACCAGCGTAACTACGAGGGGCTGAAGGGCATCAACGAGGAGGTCGCCAAGCAGATCTCCCGCACGCTCGCCGAGGGCTTCTCCCAGGGCTACAGCCCGCGGAAGATGGCGGCCGAGCTCACCGACCGCATCGACTCGATCGGGAAGACGCGGGCGACGACGCTCGCTCGAACGGAGGTCATCAATGCTCACGCTGAAGGGACGCTCAATCGGTACGAGCAGGCTGGCGTCGAGCAGGTCACGGCCGACGTCGAGTTCCTCACCGCGCAGGACCGGCGCGTTTGTGCGGTCTGTGCGAGTCTGGGGGGGAGTCGCTACACGATCGGCGAGGCGCGTGGCGTGATTCCAGTCCATCCGCGCTGTCGGTGCGCGTGGCTGCCCGTGACGCCCGACAACTGAGAGGAGACAATGCAAGCATCACCAGAGACATTCGAGAACGCGAGTGGCTTCGCCGCCCTCGCCGCATCGCCCGACGATGACCTGCCGCTGACCGTTCGTGGTGTAGCGCTCGCCGAGGGCGTCACCACAAAAGGGGCGAGCAAGAAGCCGACGTACTGGCCTCGTGAGACGCTGGAGGCTGCCACCGAGGCGCTCGAAGGTCGGAAGATCGTCGACGACAGCGCCCACGACATCCCCGACGGAGCGAGCCCTGAAGACATCCCGTTCCAGCCGCCAGCGAAGACGGTCATCGGCGAAATCACCGAAGCACGGTACAAACCCGGCGTCGGAATCGTCTACGAGGGCGAAATCGACGACGCGGACTACGCGGCGCTCGTCGAGAACGGGCGCGTCGACGTCTCGCCGTTCCTCTTCCCGAAGCGGGGTGAGTTCGACGAGTCGCGGAACGCGTACCCTGCCCAGCAGATCGTCCACTGGCGGGACCTCGCCGTCGTGTCCGAGGGTAACGAGGGAGCGTCGATCGAGGCGGCCTCCGCAGCAGAGGCGCTGACCGCGGAGGCGCTGAAGGCGACGTTCGAATCGGACGGTGACGAGGCGGCGGAATCCGCTACGGACGGGGCGGACGGCACCAGTGATGACCCCGAAGGGGCGAGCACTGCCGACCCCGACTCGGATGCGGAGACAAATCCGGGCACAGACCCGGAGGAGGACCTCATGGACCTCACAGACAACGAGAAACAACTCATCCAGCGAGCGCGCACGATGGACTCCCCGGCAGTCGTCGAGGAGGACGCCGAGGCGCTCGCCCAGACGGCGGCACAGTTCGAGGACCCCACGGTCGTCGAGACAGCGGACTACGAAGCCCTCGGCGACCAGGTCGAGGACATGAAAGGCGTCCTCGCGGAGGCCCTCGCCGAGCGGACCGACATGAAGGTCGAGACGGCAGAAGCGCTGACGCTGGAGGCGCTCATCGGCGAGTTCTCCGACGAGGATGGAGAGTTCGACATCGAAGCACTCGTCCAGAACCCCGAAGCCGGTGGCTCTGGCGATGGCGACGGTGGCGATGGTGGCGACACGGGCGTCGACGCCCTCTCCGAAGACGCTCGAGCGGACGTCCGCTCGAAGCTCGCCCGTGCGGACACGATGCAGTCCGCAGCCCCCGAGCACGCCGAAGCACTCCGGTCCGAGGCGGCCGAGACCGTCGGCGTCGACTCACACGAAGACATCGACATGGAGGCTCTGTAGATGCCCAAACCACTCGGCTTCGTCGTCTACCCGAACGCGATCATCGACACTGGTGAGGCTGGCGAGGCGCTCTCGCCCGGTGACGCGGTCGGCCTGAGCGGCGGCCAGTACGTCAAGGCGGATGGAACGAACGACACGAACGCACTCGGCATCGTGACCGACAACTCGGGCGGTGCCGACGAGGCAGGCGACTCCGTCGGTGTCTGTCTCTCGGGAGCGGTCGTCGCGAACGTCGCTGGCGGAGTCACCGCTGGTGGGGAACTCGACGTCTCCGCCACCGAAGGCCAGCTCGCGGCCGGCACTGGCGGTATCGACGCCCTCTCTGATGAGGGCGGTACCTGGAAGGGCGCAGCGCTCGCGGCGAACGCGGCGGTCGTCCACAAGTAACTACGGAGGATCATAGATGTCACCACAAGTCGACTACGATGGAGTGCCGACGGCGACCGACGTCAAGGCGATGCTGGAGGAGAAGACGCGGGAACTGTACCAGTTCCGCAACGCCTTCCGCATCGACCAGGAGGCCGCCACGCGCAACTCTGACAGTGTAGAGTTCCCCTCGGGCGGCACGTTCGAGGGCGAGATGGTCGAAGTCGAGAAAGGCGGAGACTACCCCCGCGCGAAGCTCGACTACGACGGCGCGGTCGCGGCCTACAGCAAGTACGGGTTCGAGGTCCCCATCACGGACGAGGACATCAAGGACTCGAAGATCAACTTCGCGCTGGACAACCAGCAGCAGATGGCTCGCGAGGAACAGCGTCGCCTCGACGCTATCGCGTTCAGCATCCTCGACGCCAACCGGAACGGCACGGTCATCGGGACCGACGGGACCGACTTCAACTACGAGGCGACGGTCGCGGCGTACACCGCGCTGGTCGACGCTGGCTTCTCGGCGGACTCGCTCGTCTTCTTCCTCTCGCCAGATGCGTGGGGTGACATGGCCACCAGCAGTGAGTTCATGAGCGACACCGAGACGTTCGCCGAAGAACTCCGCTCGACGGGGCCAAACATCGGCCAGGTCATGGGCCGTCCGGCGATGCTGACGAACACTGGCAATCTCGGCGCTGACGAGGCGTTCGTCGTCGACACCTCCCGGTACGGCTGGGAGTCCGAACGCGACCCGTTCGAGGTCTCGCGCTATCGCGAGGACCAGAAGGACCAGTGGGTCTACAAAGAGCGTGGCCGCATCGACTGGGTCCCCACCGAGTCGGACGCGGCGATGTTCATCCAGGGCGGCGTCTAACCATGCCCCGGACGGACGCAGCCAGCGTCCGTGAAGAGCTGGGCGTCAGCCAGTCGGAATACTCCGACGACGAGGCAGCAACTGACATCCGACGGGCGGGCTACCTCGTCGACGCTCGTGTCGCCGACCGCCTCGACGACACCGAACTGCTGACGGATCTCGAAACGCTGGTCGCAGCGCACTTCGCACACGAGGCGTTCACCGACACGACGGCCGACGGTCAGCAGATCAAGCAACTCCGGCAGGGCTCACGCTCGGTCTCATTCGACACGAGCGGCACGACCGGCCCCGGTGGGTTCGCCTCGCCGTACTGGAGTGAGGCGCTCGCCATCGACCCTACTGGCCGCCTCGGCGTTCATACACGGAGCGCTCACGTTACGAGCACCAGCGATTCAGAATGAGCTACGAACTCACCTGCCGACTCGATGGGTGGGGCGCGGTCCGCAATCCGCTCGACGAAGACGAGCACATCGACGTCGTCGATGGAACCGTCACCGTCGACGATGCGGACCTCGCCAGAGCGCTCGACCGCGAGTACGACGTGCTCACCCTCACAGAGCCGGTTGAAGACGAAACCGAAGAGAGCACCGTACAAGACGAAGACCTCGATGAAGCGTTCGACGTCGAGGGGTTCCTCGACCGGACACCGATGAGCGAGGTCACCGAAGACATCGCCGACGGGATGGTCGACGACCAACTCGATCAGGTCGAAGCCCACGCTGAGCGCGAGGGTGTTCGCGACGCCGTCGAAGCTCGCCGCGAGGAGCTGGAGGGGTAGTGCCATGCCAGGTGCTGAGATGACCGGCGTCCTGAGCCTCATCGAGACGCTCGACGACATCAAGGACCGCTGGGGTGTCGGCACCGTCAGCTGGGAAATCGGGACGAACGTCGAGTACGCGGTGTACGTCGCGTTCGGGACCAGTCGGATGGCGGCGCGTCCGTATCTCCGCCCAGCGCTCGAAGAGGCCGCACGGAAACTCGACGTCTTCGCCGCCCAGGCGAACAGTCTCGAAGCACTCGTTCGCGACATCGCGCTGTACGTCGAGAAGCGAGCGAAAGGGATCCTCACCGAGAAAGACGCCGTCGACACCGGCAACCTCCGGGGGAGCGTTGAGGCTCGCCCGGCGAAAGGTGGCGCGTCGATCGCCTCGGCTTCGTTCTCCGCATGACTCGTAACGCACTGGGCGACCGCCTGGCCTCGCTGGGTGAGTCGTTCACCAACTGGTTCGAAGAGCCGCTGACGGTTCGGAACTTCGTCGAATCGGCCGAACCGGACGAGCAGGGCGACTACCGGAAAACCGACCACCCCGACAACCCGATCCAGACGAGCGGTCAGGTCGAGCAGCCGACCACGCCGCAAACGGAGCAGGGGCCGGCCGGTCGCGAAGAGAGCGCCGACGTCGAGATACTGCTCCCCGACGACGTCCTGGTGACGTCCGGCGGGCTCGAAGACGACGGCGGCCGGTATCTGGCGTGGCCCTCGGAAATCGAGACCCAGAGCGGTCTCATCTACACGGTGACGCAGATGTTCGACGAACGCAACGGCGTGGTCCGCTGTGCAGCGCTGCACTCCGGCGAGGTCGATGACCGATGACCGACGCGAAGATGCAGATCCTCGCCTTGCTTCGAGACAACTGGGACCCCTCAGCGATGTCGTTCGACGAGACCCAGCTGTACCGGAACAAGTCGAAGCTCGTCTTCCAGACGGGCTGGTACGGCCGTGACGGCGAACTCCCCTGCGTGACGGTCACCGGGAAGAACGAAGGCCCGTATCAGGGTGGTGCGACCGGCTACACCGCGCTGCATGGCCCGACCGGGAAGGGGATGCAGCGTATCGACGGGACGGTCACCGTCAACTTCGTCGCCGGGACGTGGGACCACCTCGACGGCGTCGGCCAGACCGGCGAGGACCTCAACCCAAAGACCGTTCGCGAGGAGATGTACCAGCACGGCTGTGACATCCTTCTCGCCGCCCAGTCGACCGACGAGACGCTCACCGTCGCCCCCGGTACGGGAACGGAAATCGAGGACACCGGCGACGAGGATGAATCGACCGTCTTCCGCACATCGCTGCGGGTGACGTACCAGTACGACCGCCTGCCGACGGTCTGACCTCGGCACCAGCTCCGGCCTCGACCCGCGGGGGCTGACTTTCCTTTCGCATCGCCCGATCGACCACGGCCGATGCTTTGCGCATACCAGATGCGACTCAGAATCACCACAACCGACAGCAAGGGCACCCCGACGACGACACGCCTCGGCGGCGTGTTCGAGGGCGAGCGCTTCGACGTCCGCGTCTTCTCGACGGGGACGACCGAGGAGGTCTCCGACGCCCTCGGCGAGCACCTGCTCGCCAGTGACCGCTACGCCGTCGCTCCGTACGACGGCGACAGTGAACCGACAGATGCGACTGCGGATGCGGATACGGAGGACAACTAAATGCCAGGACTCAACGTCGAAGGCGGCTCGCGACGCACGAACTACTACTTCTGCCGCGAGGTCGTCGACCAGTTCGGTGACGCACAGACCCCGGCCGACCCTGACTGGACGCTCTACGGGAAGGTCGAGAACTCTTTCGAACCCGAGACGGAAGCGACTCACAGCGAGCGAACGGGCATCGGCAACGTCGACCCCGTCGACAAGCGCCGGAACCAGGAGAGCCACGAGGTCACGCTGAGCTACGACCTCGAACGCTTCCCCGTCGACGGCACGGGCGACCCGCTCGACCCCATCGCAGACGGGATGCTGCGTGACATCGACAATCGCCTGCTGAACACGCACTCGCTGCTGGCGGTCGAACAGCTCTCGGGTATCATCGCCACGAACACCGTCCACGCGAAGTACTTCGCCGACGCCCGTGGTCGAACGCATCCTTCGGGAGACGCACCGACGGCGACCGCCCTCAGCACCCGCAAGTACGACTACGCCTACGGCGGCCGCCCTACTGAGCCGTCCATCTCGGTCGACCCAGGCGAAGACGCCGTCGCCACGGCCGAACTGCAGTACACGTTCGACAAGCGCCGGAAGTATCAGATCGACCAGCCCGACGCAACGACCTATCTCGCCATCCGGTCGACCGACGCCAGCGACACCGGCGTGACAGTCACGGTTGAGGCCATCGATGGCCAGACGGTCGAGGATATCACGCTCGATGGGACCGACGCGACAACGTCGGTCGTCACCACCAGCCAGTACGACTCGCTGGCCGTTGTCGCCCCAGCCTCGGAACTTGAAGGCACGCTCGAAGTCTACGCCGACGAGTCGGTCGACCAGACCGGCGAGCCCGGCCAGCTGCTGACAGTCGTCCCCGGAAAGAGCGACTACGACGGCATCGAAGGCGACGAGGGTGTCCCGCCGCTCGGCGCGGGGTCGTTCGATGATGGCTCCTCACTCGGTCAGCCCCAGCTCGTCCTCGGGTCGAAACTGCAGTGGTTCGGTGACCCTGCCGCCGAGCGCGTCCAGTCGACGACGCTCACGGTCTCGAACGAGGTCGAAGAAGAGAACACGACCGACGGGCTCGCCATGTCCCATCACGAGGACGGCCGAAACGTCCAGGCAGAGTCGACGGTGTTCGGCGAGACCCAGACCAACGACAAGCTCTCCGATCACCTCCAGGGCGCGGAGGGCGAACTGGTCATCCCGCTCACCGGCGGCGACATCGCCCTGCCGCGAGCGTACATCTCCAGCGGTGGGAACGCCACCAAGGAGGAGAACCAAGCGTACATGACGACAGACCTCACGTTCACGGGTCTACAGCAGAGCGATGGCAGCGCCGCACTGGAGTTCCGGCCGAACTGAGTGATTCCTGATGGCAACCACATCCAACACTGACGAGTCCGAAGCACAGCCCGACGAATCGCCACCTGAAGACGCGGGGATGGTCAGCGTCGCTGACGTCACTGTCTCTCGTGACCAAGAAGGGAACGTCCTCCCCGAGAAGCAGTACGTCGAGGAACTCGATGGGTACGTCAAGGCCCGCCGGCTGACGAAGAACGCCCGCGAGCAGTGGATCATGCCGCTACTCAGCGGCGAGGACATCTCTGATGCGCAACTCGCCGACCTCTACGAGTCCCACCTCGTCGAGCCCGATCTCACCAACGACGAGGGAGAGGTGACCGAGCGGCTCGTCGCCGAGGAACTCGACCCGGCGATGGAAGACGGTCTCCTGTACGGCATTCTCCTGGTGTCGGACCTCGACGAGATCGTCGACCGGCTCCGGCGCTACCCACGCGGCGATATCTCCGATGAGGAGATGGACCGGCTGAAGCGCCTCGACGAACTGCAGAGCCTCGGCGGAGACGACGAGGGAAAGTAGCGGGTCCGTCGCTCGAAACGGGCGAACTGAGCGACCTGTCGCGCTACGAAGACGCCTGTCTCAGTGCGTACTTCCTGCATCACAAGTGCCACTACCAGTTCACCGACCGCCCGCTGGGTGAGCTGACGCCAGAAGAGGAGAAGATGCTCTGGAAGGGCTTCGAGCTGTTCCAGAAGCACTTCGGGCCGAATCGCGGGCAGCAGCAGTCCAATCAGGGCCCGAAGCCGGGCCAACACGTCACGTCTGGCGACCAGAAGGCGTGGCGCGAGTTCGTCGAGGAGAAGCGGCGGACCGCCACACAGCGGTCGAACTGACTTCTCCGGTGTCACCGCTCGCCACTGAGCGGTTTCTCTTTCCATGGCTATCAACGCAGAGCGTCTCCAAGTCGCAGTCGAGGGTGGTAGCGGAGCGGCCGACCTCGCCGGTGACCTGGATGGGCTGAAGATGTCCGCCCTCGGCGTGCGGGAGGCCATCGGCGGGATGGGCCTCGCACTCGCCGCCGTCGCGGCGGGTGGTATCGCGGCGGCAACGCGCTCTGCCTACGAGTTCG
This sequence comes from Halomarina oriensis, assembly GCF_009791395.1. Taxonomy (GTDB): domain Archaea; phylum Halobacteriota; class Halobacteria; order Halobacteriales; family Haloarculaceae; genus Halomarina; species Halomarina oriensis. The sequence continues at coordinate 664,857 of NZ_WSZK01000015.1, read as the reverse complement.
AGGCCGCCATGGCGGACGTCCAGAAGGTGACGTCGGCCGATGTCGCTCGCGAACTCGAGGGCGAGCTGATGAGCCTCGCTGAGACGATCCCCATCCCACGACGGGAGCTCGTCACGCTCGCCGAGCAGGCGGGGAAGTTCGGTATCGAGGGCTCGGAGAACATCTCGAAGTTCGTCGAGACGGTCGGGCAGATCGGCGCGGCGACCGACCTCGCCGCCGAAGAAGCTGGCACACGCTTCGCGAAGATTGCAGGCGCGGTCGGGCTCCCCTACGGCGAAATCGAGAAGCTGGGGAACGCGACGAACGCGCTCGCCGACTCGTTCAAGACCGACGCCGGGGAGATCTCCGACTCGGCAGTCCGAGCATCGAACGTCCTGTCCCAACGGCTGGGGCTGGGCGCTGAGGAGACGCTCGCGCTATCGGCGTCGATGAACGAAGTGAGCGCGTCGAGTCGCCTCGCGGCTGGCGACCTGAAGCGAGCGGCCGAGGCGATGCTCGACCCGAAGAAGGTGGGCGACGTCTCCGGGGCGCTCGGCATGACGACGACCGAGTTCAAGAACCTCCGCTCGTCGGACCCGTACGGCCTGATGCAGCGCATCGCCGCTGGCATGGCCGAGGGTGGTGAGAAGGCGACCGACCTCCAGGTCGCTCTCGGAACCCGTGCGGCCCGAGCGTTCTCGAAACTCGGGAGCAACGCCGAGCGAACGAACAAGGCACTCGAAACCGCGACCGGGCAGTTCGAGAACGGGACATCGCTTGCTCGCGAGATGTCGATTCGGACCGAGACAGCCGCCGGACAGTGGCAGCTGTTCAAGAACAAGGTCCAGAACGCCGCGACGACGACGGGGCAGAACTTCCTGCCCATCCTGAAGAACGTGCTGTTCGCGCTGAACAGCGGCATCGAGGTGCTGGGCGACATCAACGAGAAGACCGATGGCTGGGCCGGGACCATCGCGCTCGTCGCTGGCCTCATCGGCGGACTCGTCACGGCGGTCGGGGCGTTCACCAGCGCACTGGCGACCTCGACGACGGCGGCGGCCGCCGCCTCCGGTGCGGTCGGAGCGCTCGGAACGGCGTTCACGGTCCTGACCGGGCCAATCGGCATCGCCATCGCGGCGGCAGTCGCGCTGTACGCGGCCTACAAGACGAACTTCCTGGGGCTTCGGGACATCGTCGACGGGGCAATCAGCGCGGTCAGCGGGACCATCGACAGGAACGTCGGCCCCATCATGCAGAAGCTGGGGCTGATCGCCGACATCATCGGTCAGAAGGTCGGCCCGGCGTTCACATGGCTCTACAACGTCGCCGGCCCGCCACTCGCCGCACTCGGCCAGCTCGTCGGCGCACGGGTCGATGCCATCGTCGGCTACTTCACGTGGTGGATCGACACGGTCCTGACCGTCATCAACGCCGGGCTCTCGCTGCTGCTGGGAGACACCGACACGGCGCTGAACCTGCTGGACGGCCTCTGGCAGCGGACGCTCGACGGAATCCTTCGCTGGATCACGTCGTGGCCGCTCGTCGAGCAGTTCGCCGGCGTCTTTGTCGATGCCGTCTCGGCTGTCGAGTCGGTCCTCAACCGAATCCCCGGCGTGACGGTCGACGTCGCGTCGAAGGCGCGCGCCGCACTCCGGAATGCCTCCATCCCGCAGACATACAACCGCGAATACCAGAAGGCGGGCCAGCTGACCGCCCAGCAACTGAACCAGATGAAGGCCCAGCAGCGGGGGACGCTCCAGGGCCAGAAGCAGAACGTCCAGTCGTCTGGCATCGCGGCGGCGTTCGGCGCTGAGTTCGGTCAGGCGTCGACGCTCGCCGGTCAGGAGATGAACGGGATGCAGACGCAGACGCAGTCCATGCTGAGCGGCATGGAGACGTCGACGCGGTCCTCGTCGCTCCCCAACGCCTTCGGGACGATGTACCAGCAGGCCGGTGCGAAGGTCGACGCCGGGACGACGCGCCTCCAGACCGCCCACGATGGCGCGATCGGGGCGATGGTCCAGTCGACGCAGACGTCCGGTCTGCCGAACGCGACGGCCTCAACCTACCAGCAGTCGGTGAACAAGCAGTCGACGAAGCTCACCGAGCTCCGGAACAAGCACCAGCGCTACCTCCGGATGTCAAAGCAGGACACGTCGAAGTCGGCGATGTACAAGGGCTTCGCCGACATGTACGGTCGCGCGGCCCAGAAGCAGCGCGAGAAGCTCAACGGCATCCGCGGAAGCCACCAGCAGGAGCTGTCGAACATCTCGACGGACACCAACGCCTGGTCGCTCCCGACGGAGATGGACTCGAGATACAGCCTCGCCAAGCAGAACATGACCGGCGAGATGGGGCTGATCAAGCAGGAACACAGCACCGGTCTGTCGAGCATGTCGACCGAGACGAACAACTGGTCGCTCCCGGGTGACGTCAACTCGAAGTACGGGTCGGCTGCGGGCAAGCAGTCCACCCGACTCGGAGAGATGTACGGTGAGCACAACACACAGTTCGGCAACATGACGGCGTCGACGGCGCGCGAGCTGGGGACGATTCTGAAGTACGTCGCCACAGAGTTCGCTAACCTCCTCCGCATCGTCAGTCGAGAGATGGGGCAAGCCCAGTCGAACTTCTCCGGTGAGCTGGGGACGATGCGCTCGGAGACGTCGACGAAGACTGGCCAGATGGTTGGCGACTTCTCGTCGGCGTTCTCGACCATCTCTCGATACGCCAACGATATCGCGAGAGAGGCCAACATGGCAGCCTCGACTGCCCGGTCCGCGCTGCGGAGCGCATCAAGCTACCGAGCCGCTGCGAGTCGAAACGCCGCCGGTGCGGCGTCGGCCGCTCGTGGTGGCGACGACCGTATTGCGGGGATGGCCTCTGGTGGACGCGTCCTCCGGGACGGCATCGTCCGCCTTCACAAGAACGAGCACGTCCTCGCCGAGGAGGACATCAACCGGACCGCTCGCCCGCCGATCGACACCGAGCAGGACTCCTCCGGTAGCGGTAGTGGCGTCGGGACGTATATCAAGCGCGTCGTCGTCCACGCGAACTCCGAACGGGAAGGCCGCCGTGCCGGTCGTGGCTTCGTCGACGAGCTGCGAGCGGACAACTTCGATAGCGCCTGAGCGACGTCTTCGCACACCAGTTTTCATCATGCCAGAAACACCATATCACGGCTGGAACACACCCATCGTCGGTGGCGACGCCGATGTATGGGGCGAGAAGCTGAACACCATCCTCGGCGTCAACGAACTCGACGCGGATGTTATCAAGAAGGGGCCAACGACCGGCACGCCACCGAAGCCTGTCGACCCTCCCGAGAAAGAAGGCCGGTGGTACCTCGCAACCGATACCACGGACCCGCGGAATGGGAACAGCACGTCACTGCCACATCTCTTCTACGACAACGGCGACCAGTGGATTACCATCTGGGACGGTGATGCGAAGACGCTCGGCGGTGCGGAACCAAACCAGTTCGCCCGGACTGACACGTACAACATCTTCACCGAGGGCGCGGAGTTCTACGGCAATATCCAGTTCACTCGTGGCCCACGACTAACCACCGACACGACCAGCAACCTGCTGCTGTACACCGACACTGCGGCGTCCTCAGTTATCCTCTACGACGCGGTCAACAGCCAGAATATCCTGAACGCGAAAGTGGGTGGCGATGTGGTCGCCGAGAACGGTCGCTTCGTCGTTCAAGAGAACACGTTCCGCGTTGAGACTGCTGCCAACGATGTGATGCGGTTCGTAGATACCTCGGGGGGCTCAAACACGAATCCTTTCACCTACCGCTTCGACGATCGCGGCTTTCGTCTCTTTGCGGGCGGTACTGGTGGCGTCGGGAGTGCTCTGCTCGTTGATCACGACTCCGGCGACGTCTCGGTACCCAACGGGACGGTTGAGGACGAAAACGGCCCACTCGCGAACACATCGGATATTCCAGATGTCCCGCCTCCCAGCGAACAGTTGCGGACCTGTGAGTTCCAAATCCAGACCGTTCCGGACGGCGGCGACTTCGCCGAAAGCCGTGTTCGCGTGCCGTCCGGGAAGTCCCTCAACGTGATCGAAGTCGGTGTACAGACCGCCGCTGGTTCGACGAGCGCTGACTACTTCGTTGAAGTTCGTGACGGGTCAGATAACTACGTCGCCGGGTCCTCCTCGAAGTACACTGATTACTCGGGGGCCCCGCCGGCGATTGGCGGAGCAGACGACGTCCGGTTCAAGCTGGTGAATAACTCTTCGTCCGGGAGTGCCGACCTCACAGGATACATCCACTATACCATCACATGAGCCTGATACCGCTGCCGTTGAACGGTGGCTTCCCTGCACGTCCGGCCGTCGAGAACGGGGTACTCCAGACCTCGCTCGGCCCCACCGTCACCATTATCGACTCGTTCGACGGCACGCTCAACGCAGGCTGGACCGACGAGACCACCGAATTCGCGAGCGACACCTCTAATTTCGTCGAGGGGGGCGCTGCGGTGGTCACCGACACCAACGCGTCGACGGCCAACATCGAGTCAACGTCCAGTGGCTCGCTCCCAGCGTACTTCTCGAAAGGACAGGTGCTTCGTCAGTACGTACGCCCGTCGACGGTCGGGTCGGGCGGGTCGCGATACAGCCTCTGGTTCGGCTGGGAAGGCTCAAACACGGGCTACACCGCTCAGCTTCAGTTCGACAACGACCGCGCCCGTGTCATCCGCGAGGACGGCGACGGGACGGCGTCTGAATTCGCCGATACCAGTGGTATCGGGATGACATCAGGTGACTTCGTTGAGCTGGAGGTTGACTGGCGTGACGGAACCAACGGCGGGACGGACAACGATATCGTCGTGACCGTGAGCGATTACGCGAGTGCCTCGGTGCTATTCACCCACACCGAAAACGACGAGACCTGGGCCGGTAACGCTGGGTTCCGTCTCTATTTCTTCGGCGGAGTGAGCAGCGCTCCGACTACCATCGACTACATGCACACGACATGAGCACCGGAGATAGCCTGCCGCGAAGTAGCGTCCTTCCGGTTCGAGGCGCTCAGCTCGCCGTCTTCAAGCCCGGAAACGAGTCGGATGACCTCGCCGACGCGGATGTGACGGTCGCCGATGCCGACGTTGAAGCCATCGACATCACCGAGCGGATTCAGGCACGAAAGGACACCGCCCAGCTGACCATCGGGAACGACGACGGGCAGTACACTGGCGACATTACGAGTGGTGACCGAGTCGAGTTCATCGCCGACACGCCGGCAAACCGAAAGCGGGCGTACAGCACCGACGCGTACGGGTCGGGGCTGTTCGGTGGATATGGCTCGCTGTGGACGGGCATGGTCCGCAGTCAGACGCCAGAACGGGCCGGCCCACAAGATGCGACACTCGATATCGAGAGCCAAGACTGGGTATTCGCGAAGTGTGGTTTCGCACAGGTGTACGACGCCTTCGAGGACGCCCCCATCTGTCTCCCTGAGGAGGATCCCAACGCAGAGTCCGCCATCGTGAACACACTCCTCCGGCGCGAGGCTCCAGCTATCGACCGGTCACTATTGGGACGCTGTGAGACGGTCACTGACGAGTTCTCTAACGGTCAGAACCTGCTTGACGTCCTCGGCGACCTCGCGGCGAAAGCCGACGCAGTATTGTTCTCGCGGGGGCGGTCGCTGGCGTTCGTCCCACTGGCTGACCTCGCCGCCAAGACGGAGATCGGGCCGGCCGACGCGACGACACACAACGTCCGCATCAACGACGACGACCTCGCGAACGTTATCCGCGTCGACGGAGGGACAGACTTCGCCGTTGACGACGCTCAGGAGACTGTCTCGTCGTATCAGACGGTGACCGACACCAACCGAATCCTGCACCGCATCTCGACGCGGAAGTCACGACTCGCACGCATTGAGGTGTGGACGCGAGCAGACCGCTCGGAAGATGCCGACGGAATCGTCGTTCGACTGCAGAAAGACGACGGTGGCCAGCCGATCGCCGTCGATGACACCCAGTCGGACATCACCGACCCGACACAGATCTCAGCGGAGTTCCTCGACGATGACGGATTCACGACGTTCCGGATGAGCAAGCACACACTCCCTGAGCCGAACCCGTGGCTCATCGTCGAATCCGATGGGTCAACCGGTCAGGAAATCGGCGTGGACACCTCCAGTGTCCCAGCCTATCGGGCGTACTTCCCGTATCCGATCTCCGTACGCGTTGAGTCGCCAGCGAGTCAGCGAGAGTACGGACGGCGCGAAGACCGAATCAAGGACGACGGTCTGCAGACGTTCCGTGCTGCCCGCGACCGAGGGGACGCTGAGCTTCGCCACCGCGATGAACCCCGACGGGAGCTCTCCTTTGGTGCCCGTGGCCCCGACGCCCACACGCTCCAAGCAGGCGAGGTGTTCGACGCTCAGTTCCCGTTAGAAGGGGCAGTCGGCGACCACATCGTCATCCAGCGAACGATCAGCTACGCCGGGGCGACCATGACGACCGACGTGACCGCCCAAGAGACGAAATCACTCTAATTAGTTATGAGAGACATCAGCAACCGAGAGGCATCACGACTGCTCCGCAAGCAGCGCGACCGCCTGCGCCGAAGCGAAAACGAAGACGACCCCGACAGCGACGTGGGCGTCATCGCCGCACCGCCACCAGACGTTGAAGGGTCAGCCGATAGCGTCTCGGTGTCGACAGCGAACGCAGGGTCCGGTGTATGGGACAGCGCCGACTGGAACTTCGCCGAGTGGGGACTGTGACGTGACGGTCCACACGACAGCCACCACGACGAACGTGCGAATCGCCACTCACGATATCGACGCCGTTCGAGAGACCGTCCCGAACTGGGCGAGCCTCGATGATCGGTCTCGACTTGCTGCGCTCCGTCGTGTTCCTGCCGAGCACGTCGACCGCTCGCGCAACACGACCTGTATCGGGCTCCACGACTGGATCGTCTCGGGGTTGAGCGGACAGGCTGTTCCCGAGGTGTCGGAGGTCGCCATCGGGACCGGCTCAACGAGTGGTGAGTCGGACACCGCCCTTGCGAGTGAAGTCGCGCGGACTGTCGTCGCAACGACCGAGCCCGAGACACCGTCGGTGTTCGTCGCCGGCTTCTTCGGAAGTGCTGAGGCGAACGGCCAGGATATCACCGAGGTAGGCGTCTACGCGGGCGATTGGTTGCTGAACCACGCGACATTCCCCGCGAAATCGAAAGACAGCCAGACCACGCTCACCGTCGAAATCACCCTCACCTTCTCCGCCGTCTAACATGACCGACCTCGTCAACCCCTCACCGAATCGGCCGATTAGCGCACAGATTACAGCGGCGACGATAGCCCGTGGCGCACACGCACCCGACGGTGGCTGGGTCGTTCCAGACGGTGACTCAGTCATCGAGGCGACGCCACTCAACGCCTTCACGCCCGAACTATCGAGTGCTGACCTCACCGTTCAGGTCGACACTGGCGAAGCCATCGTTGGCGGCGTCTATCTGGGTCGGGATACGGCGTCGTCGGTAACGCTGGCCGCGTCGACGAGCGACCAGTCGGTGTACGTCGGTGCTGATCTCTCCCAACCTGATGCTGTCATCGTCGGTCTCGACGGTGCGTTCGCGGCCGAGGACCCTCGCATTCCGGTCGCCGACTACGACACCGACGGGTCTGGCGTAATCGACGGAACCGACCGACGAGCCATTGGCCAACAGGTAGATGTCCCGAACCAGCGCTACGAGGGGAGTGGGGCAACGGCTGTCACGAGCGCTGTATCAACCGATGCCTTGGCTGGGCGCTCACTGACGACGCTCGTCCGCGACAGCAGGACGGTCACCCTTCCGGTTGGGCGCATCCCAGATACCGACCGGTCACGGGCCGTCGAGTACGTCCCGAGTGGGCTCTCGCTGAAGCTCGTCGGCATCACGCTCACTACCCCCGATGGAACGGTGCCACAGAACGTCCGCGCCCGCGTCTACGACGAGACCGGCACCAGTCGTTACTCGACGACCGCACGACGGGCGAGCGGGACTGTCGACACACCCCTCGTGACGCTCACGGGTGAGCACGCACCGGTCGAGTTCGTCATCGAGAACGACTCCGGGGCCACCCAGCGCGTTGGTGCGCTGTTCACCTACCTCCTGGAATAATGCCTGATTTCGACTTCGCAGTACAAGACGGTGCGTTTGCGGTGCAGGACGGGGCGTTCGCGGGCGAACTGGCCATCGAATCGTTCAACGACCCCATCGGTGGGGTCGAGAACCTCGACGCCTCACAGGGGCCGTGGCGCGGCTCGGACTCGCTCGTCGGGACGTCCTCGGATTCGTTCCGCGGGCCGTCGTGTGCGGAGCGGTCGAACGACGTCCGGATCCGGAAGTGGTCGTATCCTGGCGATGGCTTGGAGACGTACCCCGAACTGGGGTCGAGTGCTGCTGCAGGCTCGACGATTGCGATGGCGGTCCGCCCCATCGACAACTTCATCGGCATTTCGTTTTGTCACGCGCCGGGCCACGAAACCGACGGATACGGCTGTTACTGGCTGACGCTGGACTTCGACACCTACTACGACCAACTCGCGTTTCGCCGAGCGGACTCTGGGGGCGACATTCCGTTCCTGACTGAGACCGGCCCGGCCGTCCCGGACGATGAGTGGTACATCCTTGCGGTCGTCCTCGACGGTGATGGTGAAGGCCACCACGTTGGCCAGCTGTGGGCGACGGACGTGCCGTCGCCGGGCTCGGGCGTCCGGACGACACTTGAAGACGAGATCGTGATGGACGACACGCAGCATCGAGGACGAGGAGTCGGCTTCGTGCAGGTCGGGACAGGGAACTGGGACGAACTCCAGCTCGGTCTACCGTAACGAACCACTCGCTCACAACGAGTTCTGTACGGTACCCCTTCCGAGTCAAAGTGTAAACAACGCGCAGCGTAGCGACAGCTATCCATGATCACCAGACACGGCATCACGTTCAGCACAGTCAAACACGCGGTCGACGACCTCGGCTGGTCGCCCGACGCGTCCGACCCGATTAGCATCCCGACCGACGACGACCTGCTCATCGAGGTGCCGCCCGGCGAGTACGTCTTCGAGGGCTCGGGCAGCAAGCACGGCCCCGTCGACGGAACGCTCCGACGCTGGGGCATCCGCGGGCTCGGGAAGACGCCGGCCGATGTCGTCTTCCGCTCCGATGGCCCATCGACGCGGTTCATCAACAGTTCGTTCGACAGCGAGGATATCCTCGTCGAGAACCTCGCGTTCGACAACGGCGACTCCTGGACCGGCGGGGACATCGGCAACGCGCTTCGCGCTCGGGACGGCATCGAGGTCCACGACGTCGATCACCTCGGACGCTCCGGTGCCGAGCCGTTCTGTCGCTGGTCGCTCATGCCGCTCATCGGCGAGCCCGACGGCGAGGGGACCATCGAACGCTGGCGAAAGACCGGCCCCTCGATCTTCGTCGGTCACGGCTCGTCGGACGGCGGCGGTGGTGTGTTCAACGCCCACGAGGGGACGCTTCACTTCCGAGAGTGCGTCGTCGCCAACCAGGGCGGTGACGGCGGACTCTACACCGGGAAGCATCCGGGGAGCATCGTCTTCGAGCGCTGTGAGTTCGACACGAACGACATGGCGGTCATCCGGTCGGCCGCTGGGTCGGAGCTGCACGACTGCGAGGTCGTGATGGACTGGGAGAACGCACATCCCGAGAACCTGCTCGCCTCCGAGCTCCCCGATGACGTCCGAGAGGCCTACAACGCTCGCCGGCGACCGTTCGGCGACTCGAACAAGGACGGTCCAATCGAGGAGGACGTCCCGACCGGAATCAATGGCGTCTACTTCTCGAGCGCGCAGTTCGGGAAAAGCGGCGGCGGCATTTATCGATGTGAGGTCGAGATCCGCTCAGTCCACAGCTCGCGCGGGCAGGCGGGCATCACGATCAACAACTCCGATGGCGCGCTCGACATCCACGACACGACGGTTCACGTCGACGTCGATGGCATCCCGCCTATCTGGTGTCGTGACCCCGCCAACCAGCGCCTCTCCAGACACAAGACGCCCGCCGAGCCGTGGGGCATCGACCTGCGAAACGTGGCCGTGACTGGGAGTGGCGACTGCGATGGCGGGGCAGCGGTCGTCCTTGAAAACCGTCACGGCTCGCGGCTGGCGGGTGTCGAGGTCGATATGCCGAACGCGCGGGCGGACATCGACGTCGACGGCTCTCGGGACGTGGTGCGAACGGACGGCGGCGAGGACAGCGGCGGAGACAACATCACAGACACAGCCATGAGAGACCTCACAATCAACGGCACTGGCACGCCAGAAGCGACGTATCGCGTGGAAGTCGACGGCGAACTCGAACACGGCGACGACTCCAACCCTGCCGCGGGCGACGCGGTCGAGGGGCCGGTCGCCACCGGGACGATTCGCTGGACCGGCACGGACAGCTATCGATTCTCGGGCGACGTCGTCCGGGCCGAAGCGACTGGTGAGGCGGAGATCCTCGTCGATGGCGAGGTACTCGCTCTGCCCTACACTCTCGACGAGAGGCCCGGTGGCGACGAGGATGGCGGCGACAGCGGTGACGAGTCGGGAAACGATGGCGGCGGCGACTCTGCCGATGGCTCGGACGATGGGGGCGATTCCTCGGCTGAGCTCGAGGCGCTGGCCGGCCAGGTCGCGACTCTCACAGCAGACGTCGCCAGCCACGACGAACAGCTGAGCGAACACGAGGCGGCGCTGGGCAATCACTCCGAGCGCCTCGATGAGGTCGAGAGCGACACGTCACGGCTCCAGGCACTCCGGGAGAAGCTGGCCGGCGTGTTCACACGCGAGTAGAGACTCCTTTTCAGCGGAAGCGTAGTGTGTCCCCTCGCCGGATGGAGCTGTCACTCCAGTTGAAGGCGAGGGGTAGAAGAACAGCGAACAGTGGCGACGCTCGTCAGTCAGAACAGCAAAAGCCTCGGCGCACTCGGGCGTGGTGGGCCTCTCGCCCGCACGTCGAGCACTCTCGGGTGGCGTCGGTGTCCCGCCGCGGGTCGCAGGTGTCACAGCGGAGGTCGCCGTGAGCAAACTCCTCGACGAGCAGCGCGATCCCACACGAGACGCAGTGCGTCTCGGGGTGCGGGCCGTCGGCGACGTGAGTGCTCATGCACACCACCGGTCCTCGCAGTCGAGGCAGGCGTGGACGCTCGCCGTCCCCCACTGGTCGGTCAACTCGTCGCCGCGAACCATTACCCGCACGCGGGCGCTCCCGCAGCACGGACAGGTCATCGCTCGACCTCGCGAACCTCGGCGTCACGGAATGCTTCAGCTTCGCGCTCGCAGAACTCGACGGCCGCCGAACGGCCGACGAACCGGTCGGACTGTCGCGCCTCGCCGGTCGCCAGCCCCCGGACGACGTCGCCGTTGCGCATCACCCGGAGCTGTGTGCGCGTCACCGACCCGAGCCACTCGTAGTCGACGGGCGGGCCGTCGTAGGGCTTCACCTCGACACGGGAGACCAGGCGGACCGCGTCGACGTCGTCGGGGTCCGCCCCAGCGTCGAGGAGGTCCATCACGCCGACCGGCGAGGCATAGTGCTCACGGCCGGTCTCAGAGTCGTGCCAGCGCACGTCCGGGTGGTTGTTCGCGGCGAGGCGAGCAGCGGCTGTCGTGACCAGGTCCTCAACCGTCATTCGTGGACCTCGTAGGCTGGTTCGATGGCGGTGAGGTTACCCAGCCGCGTGAGGCAGGCGTCGGTCTTCGAGTGGACCTCACGGAGCGTCGCGTGGGCGATGATCTCCCGACCGTCCGTGGTGGCGAGCGTGAGCGTGTACTGCCCACGGTCGGCGTCGGGGCCGTGAGCGCACTCGACGACACGGCCTTCGACGTACTGGATCGTGCCGGTCCGCCGACTGAGGTACGAGACGCGAGCGCGGACGTGCTGTTCGGCCGCCGCCTTTGCGACGGGCAGCGGTGGGATGCGAAGCGATGCAGTGGAGTTTTCATCCGCCGACGTCGTTTCTGTGGTTGCCATTGGTGTAATCCATGGCCCATGCGGACTCGGTGTCTTCAGCACCGGGCCGCTTTCTGCGACCGTCGCCCGCTGAGCCATATCTGTACCATGTAGCCCGGACTACTAGTACTTTACTACTTGTTAAGCTAATCAATCGGTCTGTTTATCGGATGACCAAGAAACATAAGTTGTAGTACACCCTACTAAGCCACTGGTGACCGGATGAGCAACCAACCAATGCCACTCCGAGTCGACGACAAGACCGAGGCGGTGCTTGACGCGTTCCAAACCCACGGCTACGCGACGACCGGCTACCTCGTCGAACAGACGGGTCTGACCCGGCCGACGCTCGGCAAACGCCTCGACCGACTCTACACGGCGGGCTGCATCGACTACGTTCACGAACCGACCGCATTCTGGATTCTCAAAAATGACCCACGAGACACAGAAGACACAGACTGACTACCGCACCGAGGTCGAAGCACAGCTCGCCGAGCACGTCCTCGTGCGCGCACTCTGTCGCTCCCGAACGGACCCCGATAGCGCACGGGATGCCATTGCGACCGCCGTCGCCGATGGGCAACTCGTCGAGGAGGGCGAGCGCTATCGAGTGAAGACGTGACCAAAACACACAACGACGATTAGGTCCGCTGAGCGTTCTGAATGTCAGTCTTCACGCGGGAGAAATGCGGCAGTCCCTTAATCGTGATCGAGTCCGCGCCGAGGTCCAGCGTGAGCATCCCACCTCCGAGCAACTTTTCTTTGAACCCGCGACTGGACTGGACGCGCTTGATTTGAGAGATTTGATACTCGTCAGTGCTCGTCCCAGTCCATCCGCCTTTCTTGATAATCACGCGGTCAGTTGTGATGATATAGCGCGTCTTGCGCCGGGAGCGCCAAATGAAGTACAACGGGATGACGCCGACAACAAACGGGAGCGTTGCAATTCCAAAGACCAGCGACCAAAACCATTTGCTCCAGCGCGGGCGCAGGTCATGTTGGACGCTTTCCCCATTGAGCAGTGAGATACCGGCTACCTGTTGAGTCACACAGGGGAGACACCGACGTGATAGAAAAGTGTTCGGCGGCCTGAGCTATCACGACGCTACCGAGACGGCCGACCTGCGAGACCTGGCGAGCAACGGCTGGGTCGTCGCCGCGGAGGTCATCGATCAGTAACGACCGCCGCTGTCTATGCTCTCGGGCTACTCATCCCCACGGCGGTCGTTCCGGCGGGCGGCCATGATACCCCGAAGTGCGACGACGTGCTGGATTGCGTCGTCGTCGAGGTCGACGCGGTACATCGGCGAGTTACCCGCTTTCTCCGCTTCTTCGATGAGACCGTCGGCAAGGAGATCGTCGAGGTGTTTGTAGACCGACGTCCGCCCAACCGCCGCCCGGTCGGCTATCGCCGAGGGATTCAGCTTCTCGCCGCGGACGCGGATGAGCGCTAAGAGAATCTGGAGCTTCGACGTCGGCGTGAGCGCTTCGATGAGCGGGTCGCGCTCGACGCTCGGAGCGTCCTGAGCACGCTGTTCGACCTCCTCGGGGGTCGGGAGTTGCGCCCGCTCGTCGTCGCTCAGGTCTGTGAGAAGCGCGCTTTCGGCCGCCTCCTCGACGTCCGGGGAGTCGTCTGTTGGTCCATCCATACCTCACCCATGTGATGCGTCCTCTTAGCCATTCCCCAAAAGTGGGCAGTACTGTTCAGAAAGATGAACGGCTTTGTAACAGGCGAGTATAGTGAGTGGCACTGCCGCAGCTATCGGGTGGGTTGGTGCCTCCATCCTGCCCCATACTACGCTACTACTGTTGCTCACTCACCCATGTTTCTTACAGCAAACAGTGGTGTTTGTAGTTGCACACGGCTAAGTGGGTGGCCCTCCTCGGTGTCGTTGAGGACAGATGACTCCCGAACCAACCACCGACGCGACCGACGAATCGACCGACGACGACGTCACGGTCTACGAAACGGCCAGCGAGATACTCGACGCGAACGCACTAACCCAGTTGGTGACGCCCGAGTCGCGGGCGAAACTCATCGTCGCCCTGCTCATCCTCGAAGGAGACGCCGACAGCCCCACCAGCATCGTCGAGCGAGCGGGCCTCGGACGCAACTCGTGGTACAACAACCGAGACGCGCTTCTGTCGGCCGACGCGGCCGACGACGACTACGACGGCCCCAGCTACGGCATCATGGAGCAGGAAGGGAGCATCGGCAACTCCCCGCTCTACCGCATCAAGATGGACGACCCGCTCGTCCAAGCACTCAACGACGTCCTGAACCTCGCACGGGTCCGACGGAGCGGCGACGAGGACCTCGTCGAGGCCTACGACCGATGAGCGGGCGTGAACCCGACACGGCGAGGTCCTCAGCTGCGAGGAGTGCCCGGCGACGTCCCGACGCTCGCACGCCAGCGGGCGGGAGGCACACGATGGGTAGTCTCGCCGGAACCGATTAGTCCTCCGGGCGCGTGGCAACACACGGAATCAGGAGCGGGCGTGTCACTACACGCCCCCTTTTCAGTCACTCACGAGTGCCGACAGTGGCACTGGAGCCTCAGGCAGGGTGCCCCGCGATATTCGTACCGGACGGACTCATGAATTCGCTGCGCTCTCAGAACGGTAGGTCGAGGCCGCTAACGTTCACTGTAACCCACTCAGATAGCACCACCATTGTTATGTAAAGCCGGTTGTACTACGCCCGTATACAACGATGAGGGGGGAGTCGGGAAGTCGATGATTGTGATTTTCACTGACCCCACACTCTGTAACAAGACTCATTTGATAGTGTATTGTCGAGAGTATCATGTCAGATAATCCTGTGCGATGGCGGGCGGCTCTGCCCGCAATCGTGCTGGGGATGCTGTTGGTTCTCGCGGGATGCGCTGGGACAGGCCCCGGTGCGAACAACACGACAGACGCTGCGTCCTCCACGACCGGCAGTCTCGACACGGCGACAGATGCTCCGGTGGAGGAGACGGAAGACACGGCAAGCACCGACGCGGCCTCGACGAGTACCGAGGTCACCGCGTCCACTACGGAGTCAGCGACGACCGACACCACGGCGGCCGACGAGAAGGCAACGGACTCCGAACCGGCGTCAACGACGAGCGCTGCGCAGACAACCGAGCAGGCGACAACGAGCCAGCCGACCGAATCCGGCCCACAGACGGAGTGGACCGTCGAGATTGTCCGAATCGTCGACGGGGATACCTACGAGGTTCAGTTCGAGGACGGTTCGGTCGAAGATGTCCGCCTGCTCGGTATCGACACGCCGGAGGTCCACACCACGAACGACCCTGCTGAGTTCGAGGGCATACCGGGGACTGGAGACGGGGAATCGTGGCTTCGGGACTGGGGTCACAAAGCGAGTGACTACACGAACAAGCGCCTGGCCGGTGAAACGGTGACCATCGAGACCGACCCGAGTGCGGATCGCCGCGGGTCGTACGGTCGACTTCTGGTCTACGTCTATCACAACGGCGAGAACGTGAATCTCCAACTGATCGAGCAGGGCTACGCACGCCTGTACGACACGGACTTCTCGGAGCGAAACGCGTTCACGAGCGCCGAACGAACGGCGCAGAACGACGGCGTCGGGCTCTGGGGTTACGAAGCGCCAGCACGGTCTACACCGGAGCCGACCGAGCGCAAGACCGAGGTGCCCTCTGAGGGTGGAGTCGACGTCCCACCGGTTCCCGCCGATGGTGACTACAACTGCGGTGACTTCGACACCCAGGAGCAAGCGCAGACCGTCCTCGAAGACGAGCCCGGTGACCCGCACCGACTGGACGGTGATGGCGACGGCGTCGCGTGTGAGTCGCTTCCCTGAGCCACAGTATTCTGCTATCGCAGAGGTGAATCAAGAGTCCGGACTACGTGTGTCGCCTCACTCTTCGATTTCCAGCGACTGGAGGATGCGGAGGCTGTACTCATCTTGAGAGATCTCACCGTTGATGAACTGCTGGGCACTTTGGGCGCTCACGGTGAAGTCACCGATTCGCTGGCTGTTCGCGTCGAGGATCTGCGCGAACAGCCCCTCCGTCTCCCAGCCTTCGCCAACCAGCCCGGCGTACGCACCCCCAACAACTCCCATCTCGGCGGCCAGTCCGTCTTGGGTGGTCTGGGCGGTTCGATAGGCTACACCGACGACGCTCTCTTGCATCCGGGTGTCGGTGACGTCGACACCCTCGCCGATGAGATACGATTCGTAGAACGCGAGGTAGTCCTCGTCTTCGAGGTCGATTGATTCGGGCGTCTCGACGACCGGAGTGGACGCTGGTGTCGAGGGCTCGGCAACCGTCGCTAACGCCTCGGTGGTGGTGGCGCTCGTGGGTTGGGAATTCGCTGAGTCACTCGGACCTTCATCGGCTGAACAGCCCGCGAGCACGGTCGTTGCGAGCGTCCCAGCCAGGCCCAGATACCGTCGCCGGTTCATGACTGTCCGTCAACGGGTTCATTTAAAAGTGTTCGGCGTTCTGGATTATCATACTACAGAGCCACGGCGGTTCACTTTCACTTGTGCCCGCCACGTCGATATGCCTGTCAGCCGTGAGTCTGCCGCGCGTCGGACAGTTCTGCTATAGTTTCAGTTTCACTGAGGCGTCAAAGAGGCGCTTTTTATCCCCACGTCCTCGTGCCGTTCGGATGTCACGCACTCGTCGTCCTGCCGTCCGTCTGGAAGCGGATGGCTCCTCACAGGCTGATGCACCGCCGCGGGTGGTGATCGACAGCACCGACCCGCTCGACCGTCGTCGATACCGCTGTCCGAACGGGCACGTCCGGTTCGAGCCGACGAACTCCCACGTGTTCTGCCGGTCGTGTGCGGATGCGGCGAAACACGACGACTCGGTGAGCCCCGATCACTACGAACTGTTCGACGCGAAAACCGGCGAGGCCGTCGCCTGGTCGCAGGTGGAGTGGCGATAGGCGATGTGGTGGCTACTCGGTGGTGTCGTCGTTGAGCGCTTCGGCGCGACTGGCGAGAACCCCTCGTTCGAGTTTCTCGTCGAGGAATGCGTGGCCGTCGTCGGTGATACCGTAAAGTCCTGTGTCGATTCGGTGCAAAAGGCCGAGCCGGACCAGACGACTGGCACGAGCCGAGATGTAAGCGGCGTTGCTACCCGTGAATTTGCTTATTGCGCCGGGAGTGAGGTTGCCGTGCTCGCGGATCAGTTCGAGGACACGCTCATCCGACTGGGTGAGCACGTCGTCGTCGCGCATGACGTTTTCGCGTCCACCGTCACTCGACATATCACCTCCGGTTTTGTGAATTTTCATAGACTCACTATGTTTTTGCGGGGTCATCCTACACATATCCTAAAGCACCCTTTGGAAAAGTACTTGTGGGTGCGCTCCCTTGCCACGGATGGACGACAGGCTCCCCCTGTCACGCTCGCCTCAAAAGCGGGCCCCCGGTAAGGGGGTTAACGGTCGTGTTAGAGCACGACCGGCCGTCGTCCACCCACGTAAGAGGCGGAGTTCGGTCGGCTAGCCATAGCGCACCGGTCTGAATAAGTATTCGGACTGTTGCAAGCCCGCGCGGCGGCGTGCGAGGCCGTGGCTGGTCGTTCGTTCTCCGTGCTCCGTGGAAAAAGACAGCCAACAATGTCCACGGATACGCGCGAGGGGGTTAAGACTCCCTCTTCGGACGGCGAAAGCACAGACAACGAACACGAACGCCTGGTCGAACGCCTAACCCACTGGCTTGCCGCGAGAGCTCGGCCGGAGGGCCAACCGATCTACCGGACGACGGCGACGAAGGTGGCGACTGCCTTCGATATCGACAAGCGCCACGCTGGGCGACTGCTCCAGGCGGTCGCCGACGCCGACACCGCACCAGTGGTCGTCGAGTACCGCGGGACGTCACGCTCTTCCTGGAACGTCTACCGCCGCGACGGAGGTGAGGCCTGATGGCGATCACGACGACGGAGGTCGACGCGACCGACCTGACTGCGTTCCAGATGCAGTGCCTGCGAGTCATGGGCGCGACGGGCGGCGACTACGGCCTCGGCATCAAGCGCGAGCTCGAAGCCCGCTACGGCGAGGAAGTCAACCACGGCCGTCTATATCCGAACCTCGACGACCTCGTCCAGTCCGGCCTCGTCGAGAAGAGCGAGATCGACAGGCGGACCAACGGGTACGAACTGACCGAGAAGGGGCAGTTCGTCCTCGTCGACGAACTCGGTGCGTTCTTCGAGGACGTCGCCGGATTCAGCGGCCACCACGCACTCGAAGTGGAGGGGTTCGCCGTCGACTTCGAGGAGGTCGATGAGTGATGGAGGCGTTCGAGATCGTCGGCTACCGCGAGAAGGCCGACCTGAGCGACGAGTTCTCCGACCGCGAACTCGACGATATCCAGGCGCTTCTCAACAGTGCCGGGCTGAAGATCCTCGGAGAACACGGCGAGAACGACGGGTACTTCCTCGTCCGCTATCAGGAGATCCTCATCGAGCCATCGGACGACGGAGGTGCGGAGTGATGACCGGAACGCGTTCGACGCTCGTCGTCGCGGCGCTCGCTGGTGTGATCGGCGGGTTCGCCGCCGTCTGCCTGTTCATCACCTGGATGGTCCTCGCTGGGATTTCCCAGCGGCAGGCGACTGTCGAGCAGGTCCAAGAGAACATCGAGCGTGAGCTTCGGCAGGGGGTGTGGTGATGTCCGCCGACCACACTGGGGGCGACACGGGGGTAACCAACACTGCGTCGCTCGCACGCGAGGTCGGTGAGGCGCTCGGTGACGCCGAGATCCAGACCGGCGCGGTCTGCCTCGAAGCCGACTGCATCTTCGAGTTGAACTACCACCGGGGCTGGCGCGAGCTGAACAGCCAGGCGCGGACGAACCTGCGGAACGCGGCGGCGGGCCACGCCACCGGGCAGGGCCACCGCGTCGCCACGCTCGGGCTCTCGCTGATGGACCCCGAGACGGCCGTGTTGTTCATGCGCGACGGCGAGCCCCGACTGCTCCACCTCGCCCGTGATGACCCCGACGTCCTGACCGACGGCGGTGTCGACGAACGGTCGCTTCGCCAGTCAATCGAGGACCGCGAACTGAACCGCCGGTTCGACGATCCCGCCTGGTCGAAGCTGAACACGCTCGTCGACGAGGAGCTCTACAGCTTCGGTGTCGCGGGCGGGGCGCTGGACGACGTCGTTCTCGAACACATCCAGAACGCCCGTGACGAACTCGAACGCGCCCGTGAGATTCGCGCGGTCGACCTCCGCGCCGAACTCGTCGCGGACATCATCGGCGGTGATGCCGATGAGTGACCGCCGCGTGATGCTCGACCTCGAAACGCTCGGCCTCGACCCCGGCTGTGTCATCCTCAGTCTGGGGGCTGTGGCGTTCGATGAGGAAGGCGTCAAAGAGACATTCTCCCGTTCTATCAGCCTGAAATCGTGCGATGAGGCAGGGCTGGAAATCGACGCCGGGACGCTGGAGTGGTGGCTCGGACAGGACGAGAACGTGCAGGAACAGCTCACTGGCGGCGACGAACTCACCGAGGTTCTCCACGAGTTCAGCGAGTTCTACTCCGGCGCTGAGGAAATCTGGGGCAACTCGCCGTCGTTCGACTGCGAGATTCTCTCAGCCGCCTACGACGCGGCCAACGCGCCGGTTCCGTGGGAGTTCTATCACGAGCGCTGTTTCCGCACGCTGAAGGCCATGCCCGGCGCGGTGGACCTCGAACGCGAGGGCGACCACCACGACGCACTGGACGACGCCGTTCATCAGGCGCGTCGTGCGTCCGCGACGTTGGCGAGGTGGTCGGAGTGACTGACGCAAACCCCTCGATGAGGGTCTGTAGTGACGCCTTCTCGCGTGTCGAACAGCGGATTCTCGACACCGACCACCGCCACGCCGACGGCGTCGTTCGAGCGGCCCGTGGTGACCCCTCACCAGCGACCGGTCGTGAGCTCCAGCAGGTCATCTACCGCGCCGAGGGCGACCTCGTCGCGCGCATCACCCACGACGACCGGACCGTCTACTTGCGGAAGAGTCCGCGGACGACGCAGTTCGAGCGCGCCATCGCGAAGGACGGCGAGTCCACTGTCACTGACTACGGCGTGACCGCGGCGGCGTCGCTCTTCGATGGCGACCTCGCGTTCGTCCTCGGCGAGGACGTCGACGTCTTCGAGAACCCGGACGTGGACAGTCGCAAGAACCCTCAGGAGGGTCGCCGATGACGTTCTCGGCCATCTGCACGAAGCAGACTATCAGCGACTACCTCGCGCTGCTCGACCCGCTCGTCGACGAAGCGCGATTCCACCTCGGCGCGGAAGGCATCCGCTCGACGATGGCCGACCCAGCGACGGTCGCCTGTGTCGACGCGAACCTCGACGCCGGGGCGTTCGAGAGCTACGAGGCCGACGGCGAGACGATTGCCGTGAACCTGGGCAAGCTCAAGGACATGCTGAGCGTCGCCAGCAGTGACGAACTGGTCTACCTCGACCTGAACGAGGAGACGCGGAAGCTGGACATCACCGCGGGCGTCGTCGACTACTCGCTCGCACTCATCGACCCCGAAGCGATTCGCGACGAGCCGACGTTCACTGATATCGACGACAGCGAGTTCGTCGTCGACGGGCGGACGCTGCTGACCGCGGGCACGGCCGCGGACAACCTCGACGAGAACGACCACATCACGCTCGGCTTCGACACGCTCGACGAGCAGTTCACCGTGACCGCGCAGGGCGATACCGACGACATGGACATCGCCATCGACCGCGAGGACCTCATCGCCGTCTCCGCGTACGAGGCTGGAGGGACGACGCTCCTCTCGCTGGATTACTTCCAGGCGGTGTTGAAGCCCATCACGAAGGACGTCGACGTTCGGATCCAACTCAAGGACGACCACCCGCTCCGGCTGACATTCGACCCGAGCGAGGACTGCACAGCCCAGTACATGATCGCACCGCGGATTCAGAGGGACTGACCGATGGCGATGAGCACAAATACGCGGAAGATGCCGCCCACGCCTTCGCGAGACAACGTGGCGCTCGGATGCGACTGTAGCCCATCCGACGCCGAGGTGCCTGCGCACATCAACGCCTGTGCCTGTTCGAACCACACAGGCGTCTGTCGGGCGTGTGGGTTCAAAATCACCGTCGGGCCGTCCGGGACCGAGTACGGACACGGTAGACAGCGGAACTTCGCGCCCAGCAACCGCGATGGCGACTGCCAACACCGCCCCGCGGTCTGCGACCCCGGCCGTACCAACCAGTTCGCTACAGGTGACCCCGCATGAGCGCCGGTAGTCCCAACCAGCACCGTCACCAGGACGGTCACATCGTCCGCAGCGCACATCCCCAACAGCAGTGGGACGCTCGCGCCGGCCGTGAGTGGGTCGGGTACCCGGTTCGTGCGGCGTGGCGCGAAGCCCACCCCGTCGACACGAGTTACTCCTCGCCGGGCTCCTACGTGCGCTATCACGCGGAGTCGGGGATGATGCTGCTCGCCGCCTACGGCTTCATCCAGACCACGTGGTCGCTGTCGATGGAGGCCGGCGAGGAGCGCCGGCGCGTCCTCGAGCAGGTCGGCGAGGTGGTCAGTGATGAGTAGCGTACTCGAACGTCTCGACCGCGACGACCCCGAGGTTCGTGAGACGCTCGCTGACCTCGCGACGAGCGACCGGCCGCTCGCGCCGGCGTACGCCGACATGTTTCGCGACTGGTACGGTGATGAACCATGACTCGCAATAGTGAATCCGCTGATGCGTTGTCGCAGGGCGTGTATCGCGAGGTGCCCCGATGAACTGCCCACGGTGCGGGAAGTTCGCTTACGTCGTCTACGAGTGGCGGGGCGCATCCTACGGAGAGCACGCCGCGTGCGGCGACTGTGGGTACAATATGGTCAACCACCCCAACCTCGCCGAGCGGGTCGGCTACGAGGTAGAAGCGTGACACCCTCCACGACCTCCTACCGATTAGACGTCGATACCCAGCTCGTCTTTGACCGTTTCGAGCGCTTCGGGGTCGTTCTTGACACGCTCGAACACCGCCTGGCCGAGCAGGCGCTCGATGTCCGTCTCGGCGCTCGCGATGTCTTCGACAGCTTCGTTCTCGGCGGTGTCTTTCACTTTCCGAGCGACCTCGTCCTGGGGCGCTCCGCAGTTCGGACAGTAGTCAGCGCTCGTCGAAACCGTCTCGCGGCACGTCCCACACGGAAGGGATTCGAGCGTGAGAGCGTTCTCGTCGTCTTCAGTGCCAGCGCTGAACCCGAGCGCCTGATGGATGGCCGAGGCGCGCTCGGCGTCGCTCGTGTAGTCGTAGACGTCGATCATCTCGCTCAGCGTCGAGGACTTCCAGCCGGTGATCGACTGGATCTCCTGGGGCGTGAGTCGGTCGGAGTTGCTCAGCCGCGTCGCCGCCGTCCGCCGGAAGTTGTGCGGGTCGGTCGGTTTCTTGACGCCGGCGCGCTCGGCTGCGTCACGGATGAGGTTGCGCGCTCGCGAGTCGCTCAGCGCACACTGCTGAGCTTCGTCTCGGTCGAAGCCGCGACGAATCGCCCAGAGCGGTGCCTCGTCCATGTCGGGCGCGGGATGCGGGTGGCGAAGCCACGCCCGCAGGTCTGCTCGGGAGTGGAGAATCGGGATGGCCTCCAGGCTCAGATCCTTCAGGCCGTCTTCGACGTCGGTGTTCGGCGTCAGATACGGCTCGTCACCGTCGAGGTGGACGTCACCGACGCGAAGCGAGAGCACGAGTCCGATTCGCCCGCCGATGTCGCCCAGGAGCGAGACGAGCGCGCGATCGCGAGCGTTCGTCGTGGCGTCTTTGATCGCCTCGATCTCCTCGCCGGTCAGCATCGCATCACGATTAGAGGCCCCTCGGACCTCGACCTCCGGGAGTTCGATGTCATCATGGAACGCATAGGCGTCGTAGGAATCACGGCCATCGAGATAGCGGAAGAACAGCCGCAGCGTGCGCGAATAGCCGAAGATGGCAGAGCCGTCACGGGAGAGCCCGTACCCGCCGGCATCGCTCGGGGCGACGAGCGTCGAGAACAGTCGCTCGACGTCTTCGAGACCCATGTCGAGCAGCGGGACGGCCGCTCGCTCGGCCGAGCACTTCAGATTAGAGATGTCGCTGCGAAGCGTGTTCCGAGCCAATCCCTTCGAGTCGCGACGCCACGTGACGAACGCCCGGATGGCGTCGCGGTCTCGGTCGTTGATGTCGGCGTCCTCGAGAAGCTCCCAACTCCGATTGAGCCGATGGGCGATGCGGGTCGGCTCGTTCACGTCGACCATGGAACTGCCGAAGAACGCTGGGATAATAGTCGTAATGTCCCGGATATGTCGGCCATACCCCCCGCGACGCGGCGGGGGGTGAAATAGCTCCGCCCGCGTCGAGGCGTCGGCGGTGGCCACACACGCTGCTTGCCGCCACCGGTGGAGACAGCCGTCGTCGCCGCCTCCGTTCGACCATGCGACTCTACCTCTCGGCGGGTGAACGCCGCCTCGTTCGCGTCACGCTCGCCGTGTTCGGTCTCGCACACCTGCTCGCACCGGGACTCCTGATTCGTGGCGCTCGTTTCGCGTACGACCACGGACTGGACGTCCGGTTCGTCGCTCACGAGGGAACGACCCGACGGGTCCGTCTCGTCGGCCTCTGTCTGGTCGTCGCGGCGGCGACGTGGCACCGTCTCGCACGGCTTTAGGCGAGCCAAAACTTCGGTGGGCTTATGCGTCGTTAGGTTGGCCTAAACCGTATGTACGACGAACGGACACGACGGCAGTTCCTGTTCACGAGCGGTACGGTCGGTGTGGGCGCACTACTGGCTGGCTGTGCGAGCGACGGCGGGAACGGCGGGTCGACGGGGACCGACGAGTCGACCGAGACCGCCGACGAGACGGCGACGGACGGGCCGACCGCCGACGAACCCACCAGCGAGGCGACGGAGGAGCAGTCGACCGAGGCGGGCTACTCCGTCTCGATGGAACCGGTCGGCACCGTCGAGTTCGAGGCCGTCCCCGAGTCCGTCGCCACCTACTGCCCCGGGTACGCGGACATGTCCGTCGCGCTCGGCCACGGCGACGCCGTCAACACCGTCGGCCAGAAGGCCCGCTACCACACGACGTACTACGACGACCTCTCGGGCGTCGGCATCGACAAGAGCGGCCTGACGAACATGTACCAGGGCGGCATCGACAAGGAACTGTTCTACGAACTCGAATCGGACCTCCACCTCGTCGACCCGAACTGGCTGCTGAACAACTTCGACGGCTGGGCGCAGGCCGACGTCGACGAGGTCACCGACAACGTCGCGCCGTTCCTCGGCAACACGATCTTCCGCCGGACGGACTCCTGGCACGACTACCGGTACTACTCGATGTACGAGGCGTTCGAGAAGGTCGCGCAGGTCTACGGCGAGACCGAGCGTTACGCGGCGTTCTCCTCGTTCCACGACGACGTCCTCTCGACCGTCGAGTCGAACCTGCCCGCCGAGAGCGAGCGCCCCAACGCGCTCCTGACGTTCGGCTCCAGCGACGAACCGGAGGCGTTCTCGCCGTACCGTATCACCGACGAGGGGACGAACAAGAAGCAGTTCCGTGACCTCGGCATCGGCGACGCGCTGGAGGGGACGGGCGTCAGTGGCCTCTCGACGAACGACCGCGGCCAGATAGACTACGAGACGATGGCGCAGGTCGACCCCGACTCCATCCTCGTTCGCGGCCACGAGACGAAGACCGAAGCGGAGTTCCAGGACACCGTCGTCGCGTTCATGGAGAGCCACCCCGTCGCCAGCGACCTCACGGCCGTCCAGAACGGGATGGTGTTCCGTGGCGGCCCCATCTACGAGGGACCCATCCAGAACCTCTTTCTCACCGAGCGGTTCGCGCAGGCGTACTTCCCCGACAGTTTCTCGGGCGACCTGTTCGACCGCGAGGAACTGGCGAGCGTCATCACCGAATCGTGAAGCGGTTCTGCTGGCACGAGAGACCCTGAGCGTCTCTCGAACGTCACCGGGCGGTCGAATTCGGCCGCAGCGAGGGACACGACCGCACCGACCTCGCTTCCGGTCGTCTCCACCGGTGCCGACTCCGAAACGGTTTTCACTGTTTTAGGGGTACCTAAACGCAATCGCATGGCGACCGACACCGACACGGCCACCGACCGCCGCACCCGGCCTCGCTTGGCGTCGCTGGCCGACGGCCGACTGTTCTCGCTCTGTCTCGGGAGTTCGCTGCTCGTCCTCGCCAGTCTGCTCGTCCAGGTGAGCTTCGGGACGTACTCGATGAGCATCGCCGAGGCGTGGGGGGCCGTCCTCGACCCGCTGGTCTGGACGAACCCACAGGTCCTGCTCCGGTTCCTGTTCGGTGAGGGCCTCGGGAACGCCGTCGCCGGGGCGCTCGGACTCTCGACGGCGGCCGTCGACCTACCGACGGCGACCAACATCGTCTGGAACATCCGCCTGCCGCGGGTCCTCGTCGCCGTCTTCGTCGGGATGGCGCTCGCGGTGTCGGGCGCTATCTTCCAGGCCGTGACGCGCAACGAACTCGCCAGTCCGTTCATCCTCGGCGTCTCCTCGGGAGCGGGGCTGACGGTCCTGCTCACGCTCGTCGTCTTCTCCGGGTTCGCCCTCGTCGTCCCGTTCACGGCCGGCAGCGTCGTCCTCAGTGCGACGGCGCTGCTCCCGCTGACGGCGGCACTCGGCGGTGCCGTCGCGTTCGGTATCGTCTACGCCATCGCCTGGAAGGGCGGGACGAGTCCGGTCCGTCTCGTGCTGGCGGGCGTCATCGTCTCGACGGTGTTCCAGTCGCTCCAGACGGCGCTGTTCACCTTCGCCAGCGACATCGGCGTCGTCCAGCAGGCGCTGGCGTGGACCACGGGGTCGCTGACGGGTGTCGCGTGGCCCGAAGTCCGTATCGCCCTGCCGGGGACCGTCCTCGCCGTCGTCCTCGCGCTGGCGCTCGCCCGGCAGTTGAACGTCCTCCTGCTCGGGGAGTCGACCGCCCGCTCGCTCGGCATGCCCGTCGAGCGGATGCGCTTCGCGCTCTCGGCGGTCGCTATCCTCGCCGCCGCCTCCGCCATCGCCGTCGCGGGCATCGTCAGCTTCGTCGGTCTCATCGTCCCCCACGTCGTCCGAAACGTCGTCGGGAGCGACTACACGAAACTCGTCGTCGGCTGTCTGTTCGTCGGGCCGGCGCTGCTGTGTGCGGCGGACGTCGGTGCACGCCTGTTCTTCGAGGTGGCGTTCGGCCAGCCACAGCAACTGCACGTCGGCATCGTCACGGGACTCGTCGGCGGGCCGTACTTCCTCTATCTCATGCGCAGACAAGACGAGATGGGTGAGCTATGAGTCGGAACGACGGCGAACGCGAGGACACCCCGGACGGTGGCGAGGCCGGCCGTGACGCGGTCGCTCCCGACACCGGAACCGACGACACGCAGTGGAGCGCCCCCAGCCACGACGAGTCGGCCGGGAGTGCCGTCGTCGGCGAGGGCCTCGCCATCGGCTACCCCTCGACGGAGGAACCGGTCGTCGAGTGCGAACGCATCGACGTCCCCGACGGCGAGATAACCGCGCTCGTCGGCCCGAACGGGTCGGGGAAGTCGACGCTCCTGAAGTCGCTCGCTCGCGAACTCGCGCCCGAACGGGGGAACGTGATTCTGAACGGTCGGGCCATCGAGGAGCGCTCCTCGAAGGAACTCGCCCGCGAACTGGGCCACCTCTCGCAGGAACACGACTCGCCGTCGACGCTCACCGTCGAGGACCTCTGCTACCACGGCCGGTACCCGTATCGTGGACTGTTCGACTCCCTCTCCGCCGAGGACGACGCGGCCGTCGAACGCGCGATGTCGCTGGCGGGTGTCGAGCACATCGCCGACTCCGAACTCGGGCAGCTCAGCGGTGGGCAGCGCCAACTCGCGTGGATAGCGATGGTGCTCGCCCAGGAGACCGACGTCCTCCTGCTGGACGAACCGACGACGTTCCTCGACTTACACCACCAGTTGCGCGTGCTGGAGACGCTCCGACAGCTCAACGCCGACGAGGGCGTCACGGTCTGTGTCGTCCTCCACGACATCGCACAGGCCGCCCGGTTCGCGGACTACCTCGTCGCCCTGCGCGACGGCGAACCGTACGACTGGGGGCCGCCCAGAGAGGTCGTCACCGAGGAACTGCTCGCCGACGTCTTCCGGGTGGACGCCGCCGTCCGCTACACGCCCGAACCCGAGGTCATCCCGCGGTACGCGCTCGGCGAGCGCGACGAACCGGGGACGGACGGGGCGGAGACGGACGATGCGGACGACGACGGTGGCCGGCCCGGTGACCGTCCCGACGCGGGGTGAGGCCCCACGCCGTGTCAGGCGCAACCGTGGGACGTATGTTCGCGCCATCTGAGGGTTCACCGTGAACGACGAGAACCCGTTCGACGCCTACCGGGCACGCGTCGAGCGGCCACTCCATCGACTGTTCCGGGAGTACGGCCGGCCACGCCTGGGCTACTTCGCGGTCGGGATGGGCGGCAACTTCGTCGCCCGCGTCGCCAGCCTCCTCCCTCCGCTCGTCCTCGGTGCGGCCGTCGACGGCGTCTTCGGTCCCGGTTCGTACAACCTCCCGCTGATTCCGGCGAGCGCGATTCCCGCCGACCAGCTCGGTCAGTTCTGGTTCTCGGTGTGGCTCATCGCCGGCGCGTTCGTCGTGACGGCCATCTTCACCTACGTCTACGGCGTCGCCGCGAACCTCTTCGCCCACGAGGTGATGCACACCGTCCGCGTCGACAGCTTCGAGAAGATGCAGCGGCTGGACATGGCCTTCTTCGACGACAAGCAGACGGGCGAGGTGATGTCCATCCTCAACAACGACACCCAGAACCTGGAGATGTTCCTCGACAACGCGCTGATGAACTCGGCGCGACTCGTCGTGATGGTGCTCGGCATCGCTGCCGTCCTCTTCTGGCTCAACTGGCAGCTCGCGCTCGTCACGCTCGTCGCCATCCCGCTGATGGTGCTGGCGACGCTCGGGTTCATGCGGGCGGCCGAACCGCGCTACGTCCGCCAGCGCTCGGCGGTGGGCGAACTCAACACCCGCCTCGAAAACTCGCTGTCGGGTATCGAACTCATCAAATCGAGCGGCAGTGAGGGGTTCGAGGTCTCGCGGGTCCGGAAGTCCTCGCGCCGCCTGTTCGACGACACGATGGCCGTCCTCAGGCTCAACTACCTCTACCGGCCGGGCATGGAGATGCTCGCGGGCCTCTCGTTCGCCGCGACGTTCCTCGTCGGCGGCCTGTGGCTCGTCAGCGGCCCGCCGGGGCCGTTCACTCTCGGACTCACCGCCGGGGAACTCATCACGTTCCTGTTCATGACCCAGCGGTTCGTCACGCCGCTGGCGGAGGTGTCGAACATCGTCGATCAGTACGAGAACGCCAAAGCCTCTTCCGAGCGCGTCTTCGGCCTGATGGACATCCCCGTCCGGGTGCAGGACGCCCCCGACGCCGTCGAACTGGACGACGTGGCGGGCCGGGTCGAGTACGACGGCGTCGACTTCGCGTACGACGGCGAACTGTCGCTCGCTCCCGACGACGCCGACGTGACCGCCGAAGACGGTGCGGCGACAGCCGCTACAGACGGTTCGGCGACAGCTACCGAGGAGGGGATGGCCATCGGCGCGTCGGCCGGCGAGGAGGTGCTCCACGACGTCACCTTCGACGCTGCCGCGGGCGAGACGGTGGCCGTCGTGGGGCCGACCGGCGCGGGGAAGTCGACCCTGCTGAAACTCCTCCTCCGCCTCTACGAACCGACCGAGGGCGAGATACGCCTCGACGGCTACGCGCTCGACGAGGTGACCGTCCAGAGCCTCCGCCGGAGCGTCGGCTACGTCAGTCAGGACTCGTTCCTCTTCGACGGCACCATCGCCGAGAACGTCGAGTACGGCCACTTCGAGGCGAACGCCGACGAGATTCGCAACGCCGCCCGCGCCGCCGAGGCCCACGAGTTCATCCGTGACCTTCCCGAGGGCTACGAGACACGCGTTGGCGAACGCGGCGTGAAGCTCTCGGGCGGCCAGCGCCAGCGTATCGCCATCGCCCGGACCGTCCTCCAGGACCCGCCGGTGCTCGTGTTGGACGAGGCGACCAGCGCCGTCGACACCGAGACGGAGGCGCTCATCCAGCGGTCGCTCGACCGCCTCTCGGAAGACCGGACGACGCTCGTCATCGCCCACCGCCTCTCGACGGTGAAGAACGCCGACCAGATACTCGTCCTCGACGACGGCGAGGTGGTCGAACGCGGCACCCACGAGCACCTGCTCGCCGAGGACGGCCTCTACGCCACGCTCTGGGGCGTACAGGCCGGCGAACGCTCGCCCGAGGCCGTCGTCGACCGTGGCGACGACTGACGTCTGTTTTAGGCCGGCCAAAAAACCGAAGCGCCTTTGTGGACGCCGGGGAACCGGGTGGTATGGACGGCGGGACCCGGCGGCGAACGGAATCACCCCGTGGAGGGAACTGAGATGGTGGGGGCGTCGCTGCACGGTATCCACACCCGTCTCGACACACTGGCGGACGACGGCCGCTTCGAGGTGGTCTGTGCCCGGACCGGTCGCCGTCCGTTCCCGGCGGCCGACCACCGGTTCCCCTCGCGGTCCGTCGCCGAGGAGGCCGCACGACTCGTCGGACAGTACCGCGCGGCGCTCCGCCGGTACGACCCGACGCTGGCGCGACTGGACCTCGTCGTCTGTGAGTCGGTCCGTGACGGGCGTGACGGCCCGAGGAGGCAGGCGACCGTCGAGTTCTGCCACGACGTCGCGGGGGCGACGTTCGAGGCGCTGTCGGCAGCGGGCCACGACGCGGTCGAACGCGCCGTGATGGACCACTACCTCGCGGCCGCCGAGCGAGTGCTCGACCGCGACGCGCTCTGTCTGGCACTGCTCGACTCGATGGCCGCCGAACTCGACCGGCGACTCACGGTCGAGGAACTGGCGGCGGTCTGCCGGGACGCGGCGCGACGGCTCCCGGAGCCGGTCCGTCACGGCGACCCGCTCGACGACTCGCTGACACGGTTTCGCTCGCTGTCGTTGCTCGACGGTTACGACCGTTCGACCGACCGTGGCTCGTGTTCCGTCGTGCTCTCGGGGTACGCCCTCGCCGAGGAGCGAGTGACGACGCTTCCGCTGGTCGTCGACCTGTCGCGTCGGCACGACACACTTCCGAGGATAGCGAACGCGTGTGCACTCGACGAGGAGACGTGGCGGCTCACCGTCGTGTTCGACGGGCCACCGACGGGGTTGGCGACGGCCGGGTGACGACCGACTCCCTCCCGTCCACGAGTCGCCGTCTTACCACTCCATCCCGCCGTTGACGGCGAGCACCTGTCCGGTCATGTAGCTCGATTCGGGGGAGGCGAGAAACCGGACCATGCCGCTGACGTCCTCGACTTCGGCGAACCGTCGCAGCGGGATTCGCTCCAGAATCTTGTTCTGGACGCGCTCGGGCACCTCCTCGAGCATGTCGGTCTTGACGAACCCCGGCGCGACGCAGTTCGCCGTCGACCCCGAGCGAGCCATCTCCAGGGCGATGGTGCGAGTGAACCCGAACATCCCCGACTTGGTGGTCGCGTAGTTGGCCTGCCCGTAGTTGCCCTGCTGGCCGACGACGCTGGAGATGTTGATGAGACGACCCTGGTCGGACTCCAGGAGGTCGTCGAAC
Organism: Halomarina oriensis; assembly: GCF_009791395.1. Lineage (GTDB taxonomy): Archaea > Halobacteriota > Halobacteria > Halobacteriales > Haloarculaceae > Halomarina > Halomarina oriensis. The sequence continues at coordinate 634,259 of NZ_WSZK01000015.1, read as the reverse complement.
AGGCAGTGCGTACAGTTGTAGACGCCGCCGAGATTGACGTCGACGACCCGGTCCCAGTCCTCGCGGGTCATGTTCTTGAACGTCTTGTCGATGGTGATGCCCGCGTTGTTGACCAGCACGTCCACCGGGCCGAACGCCTCGTGGACGTCCTCGCACATCGCCTCGACCTGCGCCTGGTCGGCGACGTCACCCTGCGCGGCGAGGGCGCGACCACCGCCGTCCTCGATGTGGTCGACGACCTCGGCGGCCTCCGCTTCCGACGAGCGGTAGTTCACGACGACGTCCGCCCCGTACTTCCCCAGTTCGGTGGCGATACCACGGCCGATACCACGCGAACCGCCGGTCACGAGACAGGTCTGCCCCGAGAGCATGTCGCTCGACATGCTAGCATCCTGAAAGCGGGAGGTGATAGTCCTTTCTCGTGTTGTCCGGCTGAAAGACGGACTCGGCGGCGACACGGCCGTCCGGGACCGACTCGGTGACGGCCCCGCTCTCGCCGACTACTCCTCGTCGGCTTCGAGACCGTCCAGCCACTCCTGTGCGCGTGTCTCGCCAACGCCGGCGGCCTCCGCGACCGTCTCGGCGTCCGACTCGGCGAGGTCCGAGACGGTCTCGATACCCGCCTCGCGCAGGCGTTCGGCGTACGTCGGTCCGATACCGTCGACGACTTCGACGCCCTCGCCCGCGACGCCGGCGGGACCGGCGTCTTCGTCTTCGACGTCGGCCCGTGCTTCCTCGACGTCGTCGGAGACGTCCGCTTCGGCCTCGCTCTCCGATGCAGCAGCATCGCTCACGACGACTTCGACGTCCTCCTCCTCGGGGACGTCGGCGAACGTACTCTGGGTCTCCTCGTCCGCGTCCACGCTCTTCTCGTGGTACCACTCGGCGACCTTCGGCCAGACCTCCTCGTGGGAACTGCCCGAGACGGAGAGCCCGATGTGCCCCGTCGGGTACTCGATGACCGTCACGTCGTCGCTCCCGACGACGTCGTTGAACGGCTTCGAGGCTCCCGGCGGGATGAGGTGGTCGTACTCGCCGAGAATCTGGAGGATGGGGACGTCGATGCTCGTCACGTCGACGTGCTGACCGTCCAGTTCCAGTTCGTTCTTGTACAGCTTGTTGTCCTGGTAGATGTCCTCGAGGAACTCGACGTACGCCGCGCCGGCGACGTCGATGCCCTCCGAGAGCCAGCGCTCCATGCGCGCGAAGTTCTCGACGAAGTCCTCGTTCTCGACGTTGTCGTAGAGCCGGACGTACTTCGAGACGTAGTTGGCGATGGGATCCATCAGCGCGAACCCCACGTCGAGGAACTCGCTGGGCATGTTGCCGTACACCTCGGTGACGTCCCGTGGGTCGTAGTAGTCGTCGTCGCCCCACGTCTCGAGGACGCCGCCCGAACTGTCGAAACAGAGGCCGGCGGCCATCAGCCCCAGGGCGTTGACCTTCTCCTGGTGGAGCGCGGTGTACATCACCGACATCGTCCCGCCCATGCAGTAGCCGAGGACGTTGATCTTCTCCTGGCCGGAGCGCTCGCGGACCTCGTCGACGCAGTTCTCGATGTAGCGGTTGACGTAGTCGTCGAGCGTCAGATGGCGGTCGAGCCGCGACGGCTCGTTCCAGTCGATGAGGTAGACGTCGTGACCGGCTTCGAGCAGCCGGCGCACCACCGAGCGGTCGGGCTGGAGGTCGAGGATGAACGGCTTGTTGATGAGCGCGTAGATGACGAGGATGGGCACCTCGCTCTGCTCGTCGGTCTGGGACTCGTAGTGGACGAGTTCCAGCTTGTTCTCCCGGTAGACGACCTCGCTGGGTGTCTCGCCGACGTCGACGGACTCGATGGTGTCGAGTCGGTCGTCGGCCACTTCTGCACGCTCGAACGCGCCCGTCGTCGCCTCCAGCAGTTCGCGCTGGGTGTTGACCGCGAGGTCGAACGGGTTGGGGAACGACTGCTCGCGGCTCATTCGTCCTCCAGGTGGTCGAGGATGCGGTCGAGTTTGTCCTCGACGTCCTGCTGGCGGCGTTCGAGTTCGACGAGGCGGCCGGCGATCTCGTCGACGTCGCCCCGGGTCGAGAACCCGAGCTGTGAGAGCGTCTCCTCGCTGACCTCGTTCGTCTCACGCTGGAGGTCCATCATCGCCTCGACCATCGAGCCCTGGGAGGCGGCGAACGCCGAGGTGCTCATGACCTCCTTGAACGCGTCGTTGGCGCTGCGGAGCCAGATGTCGCGGAACTCGGTGAACGAGACGTCCTCGCCCTCGGCGGCGTCGGTGACGCGCTCGTACATCTGGTCGGCGGCGTCCATCCACACCTCGTAGGCGCGACCGTACGACTCGACGCTCTCGGTCATCGTCTCCTCGTCGAGCATCGTCGACTCGACGCCCTCGGCCCACGAGTCCATGAACTTGGCCTGCGCCTCCATGTTCTGCTCGACGGAGCGTGCCATCGCCTCGTTCATCCGCTCGGCCATGTTCAGCCAGTTGTACTGAGTGTCCTCGCTCATTCTCCGTCGGCCTCCGTTCGTCGCTGAAGCTCGTCGACCTGTTCTTGCATGCGGTCGACCTGCTCGCGGTACTGTTCGAGCTGCTTCTCGAACGTCTCGCGGAACTGCTCGGCCTGCTGCTCGAACGCCTCGTTCATCTCGTCGGCCTGCCCCTCCATCTCCGACTGGAACCGCTCGTACTGTTCGAGGGACTCCTGCATCGTCGTGATGGTGCGCTCCTGGACGTCCTCGTGGGCCTCCAGCAGCGCCTCGATCTGCGCTTCGAGCGCGTCGAGGTACGCCTCCGAGAACTCGTCGTACTCGTCGACGGAGCGCTCCATACCCTCGCTGGTGGTCTCGAACGCCTCCTCGTGGGCGTCGAGCAGGTTGTCGAACCCCTCGTCGACGGAGCGGCGCATCTCGCGGACACCACGACTCCCCATGCCGGGGGTCGTCATCGTCTCGACGGCGTCAAGGTACGCGTGGATGCCGTCGCGGGCGAACTCGACGCCCGTGCGCTGGGTCTCCTCCTGGGTCTCCACCCCGTCGAGCATCGCGCGGTTCATGCGGCGCTGGAAGTCGAGCGAGCGCTCGAACGCCTGCTGGCCCTGCTTGACGGCGTCGCGCTGGAGTTCGAATGCGGTGCTCATCGGTCCGGTGTAGCTGTTGTCAGTCATCTGAATTACCTCGGTTGCGTTTGATCGGGACGACCACGGTCTGCACGATGTCTCCCTCCTCGATGTCGAGGGCTTCTCGCTCGGCGTCCGGAATCGAGATTCGTCCGCCACTCTGGACCCGGGTCTTGAACATCGCCAACTGGCTCATCGCGCCCAACTGCGACGGGACGGAGTCGGCCATGCCGGCCATCCCGTTGGCGTCGAACACGCGCCGGAGGTACTGCTGCTGGCGGTCCAGCGCTTCCTCTGACGCCTCCTGGAACTCCCGCGCGAACAGCGCGGGCGGCCACATCGGGTCTCGGTCGTCGGACATCGTCACCTGGAGTCAGGAGACTGCGAGGCTTAAACGTTGCTCCGATTTACCATCTACTACCATTTGCTACCATCGAGTACCAATCGTCGAAACAGTTTTCCACGCCGATGACCTTCGTGTCCTCATGAGCACAGGTCGTGTCGCGAGTGCGAGCCGCGTCATTAATACGCACGGCGTCGAAGGAGGGTGCGAATGAGCTACACGCCCCCGTCGCTGTTCGAACCGTGGGTCCGAACGTCCGAGTTCTTCGTCGACAGTGTCGTCGCCGCCAACCGAGCGACCGCCGCCGCCTTCGGCGTCCCGGTGGCCGACGACGACACACCGACCGGCGACACCGACACCGAGGACCGCCTCGTCCCCGACGGCGACCTACCCGAGTGGGACACCGAGACGACCGTCGAGTCGTGGGAGAACGTTAGCGTCGGCGACAGCGTCCGCTTCACCAAGACCGTCACCGAACGCGACGTCGAGCGCTTCGCCGCCGCGAGCGGGGACACCAACCCGCTCCACCTCGACGAGACGTACGCCGCCGACACCCGGTTCGAGGGTCGAATCGCCCACGGGACGCTCGTCGCGGGCCTCATCAGCGCGGCGCTCGCTCGCTACCCGGGCAACGTCATCTACCTCTCACAGGATTTGGAGTTCCTCAAGCCGGTCCGTATCGGCGACCGCATCACCGCGGACGTCGAGATCGTCGAGTCCTTCGGCGACGACCGCTACCGACTCACGACGGAGGTCCTCAGCGGAGACGCGACCGTCATCGACGGCGAAGCCGTCGTCCTCATCGACCGAGCGCCGGCCGACGAGTAACTCGACGACGCGCCCGCTACTGCCCGCACCGCTCGCGGTCCACTCCGTTCGCCCCTCGACGGTCGGAGACGTTCGCTCACGTGTTCGCTCGCGGCTCTCCACTCACGGCTCCCGACGGTCGCCGTTCGTGCTTGCGCGGTTCTCCTTCGCTTCGCTCGGTCCGAACCGCGCTACTTCTCCACGGTCAACAGTGCCACCCGCTCGCGGACCAGTTCGGACAGCGAGGCGTCGGTCGCCGCCCGCTCCGCGTCGGTGACGTCGTAGAACGAACAGACCCGTCTCTCGTCGTACTGCCCGAGCGTCTCCGCAGGTTCCAGCAGTTCCGCGACGGCCTCGGCGGCCGCCCGCTCGTCGGACACGTCTCTACCGGCAGGGCCGCCGCCGTGAACCACGACCACGACCGGCACCTCACCCTCGCTCACGCCGAGTGCGAGCGCCTGGTTTATCTGCCGCCGACCCGCCGCGTAGAGCAGTATCTCGACGCCGCGGTCACGGGCGATGGTCTCGCCACGCTCGAAGGCGCGGTCCGCCAACTCGACCGCTCGCCGGAGGTGGGCTTCGTCGACCACCGTACGGGCGTCGAACGCCTGCACCGCACAGTCGTGCTCCTCGCCGATGGCTCCGAGGTCCGCGACGAACGCGTCGACCGACTCGACGGTCGCTCGGCCTTCGACCAGCTCCATCAGTAGTCACCGAGGCTGGTCTGGTCTTCTTCCTCCGGGTCGTCCGCTTCGACGGCCAGCGCGGCGGACTTCGCGTCGGGGTCTTCCCGGACGCCGTCCATCGCGGGGTCGTCACGCCCCGCGTTCTGGAGGATGGACTCGGCGGTCTGGGTCCGACCGCGCAGTGCTCCGAGGACGACGGATTTGTCGGCTTCGCGGAGGCCAGCGCGGTCCTCGATGCCCGCCTCGTAGAGCCGTCGGGCACGCTTGCGCCCGACGCCGCGGACGCCCGCGAGGTCGATGAGGTCCTCGCCGACGCCGTGTTTGACCCGGACCCGTGCTTCACGAATCGAGGGGGCGATGGTCAGGTCGAGTTCCCCCGCGAGGCGTTCTGCGGCACCCAGTAGCCACTCGGCGGTGTCGACCTTCCCGCGCACGTCGCCGGGGCCGACGCCGTAGCGCTCGGCGAGACGCTCCTCCTCGACCTCGCTGGCCCAGTCTTCGAGCATCCGCGCGGTCTTGAGCGCCGACAGCCAGTCCTCGAACCGGCCGTCCTCGAACTCGCTGGGCATCGCCCCGAGGAACTCCGACTCGCGTTCGTAGGCGAGCATCGTGTACTGCTCGCGGTCGCCCGACCGGAGGTAGAGGTCGTACATGTCCGGCGTGCGACTGACGAGGTGGTACAGCCCCATCGCCGTCGTGTCCGTCGTCCCACGGAGACCGTCGATGATCTCGGCGGCGCTCATCGGGTCGAGGTACAGGCGGGAGACGGTGTGACCGATGCTCGTCGCGGCCAGCGAGTCCCCGTCCTTTTCGAGGAACTCGTTGGCGACGAGGTACGCGACCACGTCGTCGGTCACCCGTTCGAGGCGGCCGGGTTCGTCGGTCTGGGTGGCATAGAGCGTCTGTTCGAGGAAACTCAGGAGACTCTCTCGTGAGTCGGCAAAGCCGCTGGCGACGGTGGCCAGTACGTGCGTCCGCAGGGCGGGTTCGGCGGCGAGTTTCGACTGGACGGCCTCGGGGTCCGCCCAGACGTACCGCTCGAACAGTTCGTCCAACTCGTCGTGGCTGTTCGCCAGCAGCAAGGCCTCGCCGTACGGGTCGAGTCCGGGGCGACCCGCCCGCCCGAACATCTGGTGGACTTCGAGGACCGAGAGCGGGGCCATCCCGCCCACCGACCCGTCGTAGCGTCGCCAGTCCCGGACGACGACCCGCCGTGAGGGCGTGTTGACGCCCGCCGCGAGCGTCGGTGTCGCGCTGACGACCCTGATGAGGCGGTCCTGGAACGCCTCCTCGACCAGCGAGCGGTGGTCACGGGCGAGGCCCGCGTGGTGGAACGCCGCGCCCTGCTCGACGGCCTTCGCCAGGTCGTCGCTCGTCTCGGTGTCGCTCACCTCTCGAATCTCGGCGGCCACCTCGCCGAGCGCCTCCCGCTCTTCGTTCGTCAGTGTCTCCGCGACGACGCCCGCCAGTCGTTTGGCCGCCCCCTCCGCGTTGCGCCGGGAGTTGACGAACACGAGCGTCGACCCGTCCTCGTCGAGCGTGTCACGGACGATAGCGGAGGTGGGTTTCTCGTTGCCTCTGACGGGGAGTTCGCGTTTGTCGCCGTCGTCGAAGTGCAGCGCCTGTCCGTAGTGGACGCCCGTGCGTAACTCGATGGGTCGCCACTCCGAGTCGACGAGTTCGGCGTCCAGCCAGTCGGCCATCTGTTCGGCGTTGCCGACGGTGGCCGACAGCGCGACGGTCTGGAGGTTCGGGTTCAGCCGCCGGAGCTTGGCGAGCGTGACTTCCAGCGTGGGGCCGCGGTGGGCGTCGTCGACGAGGTGGACCTCGTCGCTGACGACACACGAGAGGTCGTCGATCCACGACGCGCCGTTGCGCACCAGCGAGTCCACCTTCTCGCTGGTGGCGACGACGATGTCCGACGAGGAGAGCCACTCGCCTTCGGACTCGTAGTTGCCCGTCGAGACACCGACGGAGAGCCCGTACTGCTCGAACTGCTCGAACTCCTCCTGTTTCTCCGAGGCCAGTGCCCGCAACGGGACGATGTACAGCGCCTTCCCGCCACGGGCCACGCTGGAGAGCATCGCCAGTTCCGCGATGAGCGTCTTGCCCGACGCCGTGGGGACGGAGGCGACGAGGCTGTCGCCCTCCGTGACGCCCTTCTCGACGGCTTCCGCCTGTGGTGGGTAGAGTTCCTCGATACCGCCATCCCGCAAGTGCCCCGGCAGCCACTCGGGAACCTCGGGGACGTCGTCGACGTTCATTGCCCACGATTACGCGTCCCCGTTTTTAAACACTCGCCACTCGCGGCGAACGTGGAACTGGTCGGCGTGAGGCTCACGTCGGTAGCCCGCGAAGCGACGCTATGCGACCCTGGCCGCAGGCACGTGGGCCGCCCGTCGAAGCCGAGACGACGCTCGACCCGACGTTCCCGGTCGTCGACAGGGATCCGGAACGGACCGGTTCGGACGCGACCTACGACCCCGACTCGGGACAGGTTCGGTTCGCCGCGATACACCGACCCGACGGCGACGTCTACCGAACGGTTCCCGCCGAACGCTGGGCGGAGTTGGAGAGCGTCCAACTCGCCAGAGTCGGACTGAACGCGTTCACGACCGACTGGCTCGGTGACACCGAGGTTCGTGGCGCGTGCGGGGACCCGCTCCCTCGCGTCTGGGTCGTCTACCCCGTCGTCTACGAGGACGACCAGCGTCGGACCGTCCGGAACGCACCGACGGTGTCGTACGACGAGGTTCTGGGGACCGTCCCCGCGCGCGTCGAGACGACGCTTCACCTCGGCGACGAGTCGTTCCAGTTCGAACACCCCGTCACCGTTGAGCGACTGGAATCGGTCCACGGTCGGAACTTCCGGTGACCGGCCGAGCGCCACCCCTTTCTCACCTCCCGACCAAGCCGGCCACATGCGCATCGAGTACGACCGCGACACCTGCATCGGGATGTACCAGTGTGTCGCCGAGTGGGACGGTTTCTCGAAGGACATGGACGCCGGGAAGGCCGTCCTGGAGGACAGTGAGGAGATCGAAGACGGCGTGTTCAGCCGCGAGATTCCCGCAGACGCGGAACTGGACGCGAAGTTCGCCGCGCGGGTCTGTCCCGTCGACGCCATCGAGGTGTTCGACGACGACGGCGAGCAGATAATCTGAGCGTCGCTGGATGCTCTCTCGACGGAGCGACTCTCCGTGGGCGGCTTACGAGATTTCGTCGTACTGCTCGGAGAGCTTCTCGGCCGCGTCGTCCATCAGTTCGACCTCGTAGTCGTCGCGCTCCCACTCGACGACCTCCTCGACGCCGTTCGCGCCCAGTTTGACGGGGACGCCGAAGGCGGTGTCTTCGTAGCCGTACTCGCCGTCGAGGACGACGCTTCCCGGGAGGACCTCGCCGGTGTCGTGGAGGATGGCCTCGACCATGTGGGCGACGCCGGTCGCCGGCCCCCACTGGGTCGCGCCCTTGCGCTCGATGACGTCCATCGCGGACTCCTGGAGTTCACCGAGGATGGTCTCGCGTTCGTCGGCGGTGAACTCGGGGTCACGCCCGTCGACGCGGACCTTCGAGAACATCGGGACCTGCGCGTCGCCGTGTTCGCCGAGGATGGTCGCCTCGACGTTCTTCACGGGCACGTCGAAGCGCTGGGAGAGCACGTAGCGAAAGCGCGCGGAGTCGAGGCGACCGCCGAAGCCGATGACCTCGTTCCGGTCGCGGTCGCCCGTCTCGTAGAGGTGGCGGTTGAGCAGGTCGACGGGGTTCGACGTCGTCACGGAGACGAAGTCGTCGTTGTGCTCGGCGAGCGACGAGCCGATGTCGTCCATGATGGGGGCGTTGTCGCCCGCGAGGTCGATACGGGTCTGGCCGGGCTGCCGTGGGATGCCGGCGGTGATGACGACGACGTCCGACCCGGCGGTGTCCTCGTAGCCCCCCTGCACGACCGTCGTGTTCGAGTCGTAGGCGACGCCGTGGTTCGTGTCGGCGGCCTGCCCGACCGTCTCGTCTTCCTTGTCCGGGATGTCCACGAAGACGAGTTCGTCCACGATGTCACGCAGCGCGAGGTTGTACCCGGCCGCGGCACCGACCGTGCCGGCCGCTCCGACGACACTCACTTTTGCCATGTCCGGTATCTCCCGCGGACAGTGGTTAAGCGCTTCGAAGCGCCGTATCTCGCCGATTAGCGACCCCTTTCCAATCGCCGCCGCACCCTCCTTCCTGGCTCACGTTGTCACGCGCCACGAGCCAGTAGCTACCACTGTTCACGACCGCCGGTCGCGGCGCTCGCTCCGAACCGCGCATCCACTCGCGGGTCGCTTCCGCTCCCCGCTCGTCGCTCCGAGACTCTCGGTCGCTCGCGGTCCCTCCGAGTCTCGCATCCACTACGTTTTTCGGTTCAGCCGACCGTATCCGGTGGTATGAGTGACTTCGACAAGGAGGCGGAACGCGAGAAACTCCGCGAGCAGTTCGCCGAGGACGACCGGGAGCGCGAGTCGACCCAGCGGATGAGCGAACTGCTCCTCCAGGGGGCGACGATGACGAACAGACACTGCGACGTCCACGGCGACCCCGTCTTCCGCTACGACGGCCAGGAGTTCTGCCCGACCTGTCGCTCCGAGGGCCAGCAGCCCCGAGCGACCGAGGCGCCCACGGCTCCCGAACAGCAGGACGGCGCGGCGGCCGAGCGGTCGCCCGCCGAGGTGTCGTCGGCCGACGCGCCCGACGCCCGCCGACCGGTCGAGCCCGAGGGTCAGCACTCGGAGCAGTCGCCGGCCCCCGACGAGTCGTCATCTCCCCCCGAGGAGTCACTCGCCGACCTGTCGCCGGGGGATATCGCCGGTGCGGACTGGGCTCCCGACCCCGACCCGACCACGGACCCGGACGCGACACGGCAGGCGGACGCCCCCCGACAGAGCCGGCCCGCGGCGTCCCACGCCGACCTCTCTGACGCTCGTGCCTCGCTCGCCCGGACGGTGACGCGGTTCACCGAGCAGGCCGAGGGGGCCGACGACCTCGCTCGCGCTCGGGAGTACCTCGCCGCCGTCGAGGACGCCGCGAACGCGCTCGAAGCCGTCAGGAACGCCGAGAAGTAGCGGCGCCTCGGCCCGAACGAGCGCACGCTCCTCACGGGTGCTACAGTCTCGAACGACGGCGTTCACTCGTAGTCGCTGCCGACGACCTCTCGGATTCGCTCGGCCGTGACCGCCCCGACGCCAGCGACCTCCAGCAGGTCGTCCTCACTGGCGGTCATCACCGCCTCGACGCTCCCGAAGTGCTCCAGCAGCGAGCGGGCGGTGACCGGTCCCACGTCGGCGATAGAGCCGACGACGTACTCCTGCTGTTCGGTGAGCGTCTTCGCGGCCTTCTCGCCGTGGACGCTCACCGACCGCTTCGACTCCTCCTGTTCGCGCCGGGCGATGACCTCGACGAGGTCGGCGGTGTCGGTCTCGTCGGTCGTCCGCAGAATCGAGGCCCCGAAGTCGACGGCGAGCGAGGCGAGCGCTCCCCGGATGGCGTTGGGGTGGACGTTGCGCGCGCCGTAGAGGTCCTCGCCCTCGACGACGACCACGGGCCGCGAGTAGTGGCGGGCGGCGTCTTTCACCTGCTCGAACATCGAGCGGTCGCCGCCGACGAGCGTGTCGAGGAAGTCGTCGACGGACTTGCGCTCGACGACGACCCGGTCCGAGAGGACGTAGTCACCGACCGCGAGCGTCTCCAGGCGCGTGGTGATGCCGTCGCGCGTCGAGAGGTCCCGCGCGATGGTCGCGTCGAGTTCGCGCTGGTCGACGACGATTTCGACCGTCTCGCCGTCGCCACGGGCGGTCGCCACGGGAGCGTCGTCGTCCCGTTCACTCCCCCCATCCCGTCCGTCTCCGCCGTCGTCTGGTCCGTCCGCCGTCGGGGCGTCGGCGTCGTCCGCCCCGTCGGTCGTGCCGGCGAACGAGTCGAGGCCCGACTGCCCGTCCGTCCCCCCACCGTTTCCGGTCGACGCACCCACACGGTCGTTCGGTTTCGTGTCGGCAGTGCCATCACTTTCACCCGAGGTGTCGGCCCCGCCGTTGGTGGCCGCGTCACCGGCCGTCGCGTCCGCGTTCGACTGTTCGGTCGCGTCCTCGAAGTCGTCGAGGCCGTGCTGTCCGAGTTCCTCGTTGACCTCGTCGGCGGCGTTCTTGAGGTCGTTCAACTCCTCGGCCATCCGCTTCTCCTCGCGCCGCGAAATCCAGAAGTACGCCTCGTCGCGGGTGTCCTCGGCGAGCAGGACGTGGACCTTCCCCTCGGTCTGGCGGCCGGTCCGGCCCTTGCGCTGGATGGCTCGGATGCCCTTCGGGACGGGTTCGTAGAACAAGACGAGGTCCACCTCGGGGACGTCCAGTCCCTCCTCGGCGACGCTCGTCGAGACGAGCACCTCGAACTCCCCCCGACGGAACGCGTCGAGCGTCTCCTGTTGTTGTTTCTGGGTCATCCCGTCGGAGCCCTCCTTGTCGCCCTGCCCGACGAACTTGTGCGTCGAGAAGTGGTTGCCGAAGAAGTCGGTGAGCGTCTCGGCGGTGTCGCGGGACTCGGTGAAGACGATGACGCGTTCGCCGTTCTCGATGCCGAGCGTCTGGGCCAGCAGGATGCGTGCCCGGCGGAACTTCGGGTGGAGGTCGTCGAACGCCTCGGCGCGACGCATCGCCTCCTGGACGCGCGGCTCCGAGACGAACCGCTGGGACGCCTTCGACGCCCCCGAGGAGCGTGCGGCGTTGCGCTGGCGCTCGAAGTACCGGCGCAGCGACTCGACGGACTGGGTCTCGACGAGTTCGACCGCCCGCCGGAGCTTCATTATCTCGGCGTGGGCGGACATCCCCTGATACCCCTCCGACTGGTCGTTGCTCATCATCTGCTGGAGCTCCGAGCGAATCGAGTTGAGGTCCCGCTGGGACATCTCGGGGTTCGTCGAGCGCGTGACGCCCAACTGTTTCAGCTTCTCCAGTCGGTCGGTGATGACCTCGTTGAGCGCGTCGCGTATCTCGATGACCGTCTCGGGCAACTCGACGCGCTCCCACTCCACCTCGGTCTTGTGGGTGAACTCGCTCACGTCGGAGTCGCCCTCGGTCATCACCGCCACCTCGCGCAGGCCGAGGTTCTCACTCACTATCAGTATCTCCTCCTTGTCGCCACCCGGCGACGCGCTCATCCCGGTGACGAGCGGGTTTTCTGCATCTTCGTGGTAGCGCTCGGCGATGTAGCAGTAGGCGTAGTCGCCGGTCGCGCGGTGACACTCGTCGAAGGTGAGGTGGGTGACGTCGCGCAGCGAGATGCGGTTGCCGACGAGGTCGTTCTCGACGACCTGCGGCGTGGCGATGACGACCCGTGCGGAGTCCCACAGTTCGGCCCGGTCGTCGGGTCTGACCTCGCCCGTGAAGACGACGATGTCGTCGTCCGGAACCGTCAGCGCCTCGCGGTAGAAGTCGGCGTGCTGGTTGACGAGCGGTTTCGTCGGCGCGAGGAAGAGCGCCTTCCCGCCGGCTTCGTGGAGGCGCTGGGCGGTGACGAGGAGGCTCACCGCCGTCTTGCCGAGACCCGTCGGGAGACAGACCAGCGTGTGGTCGCGGAGCGCGGCCTCGGCGAGTTCGACCTGATACTCCCGGCGCTGGAGCAGGCCCGGCGTGAGAAGCGGGCCGTCGATGAGTTCGGTGTCCGACTCGCTACTGGCCGCCATTTGAGGGTAGTGACGCGCGTTCGTGGTTAAGGGTTCGCGTATCGCGGTGAAAGTGAACCGGCGCCCCCCGAGCGCGTCGAGTGGTTCAGTACCGAACCCTGCGGGCCGCTTCGAGTGTCCCGAACGGTACACTCCCGAACAAGACTTATTACCTATCGAACAGGTGTCTTGCGCATGTCAGACGTCTCGACGGTGTTCGATGTCCTCGCTTCGGCGTCCCGGCGGCGACTGCTCGTCACACTGTGTGACGTCGAGAGCATCGACGTGTCGAGCGGCCGGTTCACGCGTTCGGGGACCGCACTCGAACCGGCCGGAGGAGCGTCGTGCTCCGGGGACGGAGACGGTCCGGCCGAGAACGCGCTCCAGTTGTACCACGCCGACCTGCCGAAACTGGAGGCCGAGGGGGTCGTCGAGTGGGACCGCGAACGGGGCCGGGTCTCCCGTGGTCCCCGGTTCGGCGTCTACGAACCGGTCGTCCGCCTGCTCGCCACGAACGACCAGGTCCTGCCGGGGCCGTTCTGCTGAGCCTTCCGTCCGGCGTCACCCCACGACCTGTACCACGAGGAGGATGGTACCCACCGAGGCGACGGTGGTGAGAAACACGTTCGCCGAGGCGAGGTCGGCGTCCCCTCCGAGTTCGCTCGCGTAGACGAACGTCGAGACGGCCGTCGGCATGGCGAGCATCAGGACGCCCGCACGGGTCGTCGAGGGGTCCGCCGCCAGCGTCCGGAAGGTCACCAGCGCGACGACGGGCATGACGACCAGTTTGACGAGGAGGACCGCCCCGACCGTCGAGCGGTCGGGGAGCGTGCCCGCCAGCGACAGCGACGCGCCGATGGCGAGCAGCGCGGCCGGGAGCGCGAGGTCGGCGACCACACCGAGTGCCGTCGACACCGTCGCGGGGACGGTCACGTCGAACGCCGCACAGCCGAGGCCGGCTCCCAGCGCGAGCAACACCGGGTTGGTGAGTAGCCCGCGTAGTTCCTCGCCGAGGGCCGCGTCCGCGTCGGTGAGGAACGCGAACACCCCCAGTGTGAGCGGCACCTGTGTCAACGCGCCGACACCGAGCAGGAGGCTCGCTTTCGCGGTCACGACCCCGCCGAACGCCGCCGCCGTGATGGGGAGTCCGAGGAAACCGAGGTTGCAGTGGTACGACTGGACGACGGCGACGCTCCGGACGGCCGGCGAGGACTCGTTGCGGTGGACGACCCAGCCGACGGCCGCGACGACGACCAGCACCGCCCAGAACCCGACGACGAGTCGCGGTTCCAGCACCTCGGCGAGGTTACGTCCGGCGGTCGACCCGAACACGAGTGCCGGGAGCGCGACGTAGAACGCCACCGCCGTGAGTCGGTCTCGCCACGACTCGGTCAGGAGGCCGACTCGTCGCCCGGCGATGCCGAGCGCCAGTACGACGAGCAGGTAGAGCAGGTTCGAGACGACACTCACTGGGAGTGCGTCCGTCGGGGGGTCGGTTCGGTGTTGCGTTTCGTGGCGCTACGACCCCCCCGGCACCAGCCCCGCGATACGGTCGGCGTACTGCATCGCCAGCGTCCCGAGCACGCTCATGACGAGCACGTAGCCGACGGCGAAGGCGGGAATCGTCCCCGAGAGCACCGTCGAACTCGCGCCCGCCACGAGCGCCGCGATGATGAGCGAGAACTCCCCGCGGGTGACCATGCCGGCGGCGACGCGCACCGACCGCCGGTGGTCGAGCCCGTAGACCCGTTGGCCCGTCAGGTAGCCCGAGACGAGTTTCGACGCGGTGGTGAGGACGACGGCGACGGCGAGCAGACCGACGACCGCCCCCACCAGCCCCAGTTCGGTCGTCAGGCCGATGTAGAAGAAGAAGACGGCGGCGAACACGTCGCGGATGGGGGCGAGCAGTCGTTCGAGGGCGTGGACGTGCTGGGTCGAGGAGAACCCCATCCCGACGAAGAAGGCGGCGACGGCCTCGCTGACGCCGAGTTCGAGTGCCACGCCGCCCACCAGCGTCGTCACGGCCACCGCCCGCAGGACGAACAGTTCGTTGGAGTCGACGTCGAGGTAGCGTGCGAACAGCGCGTCCCCCTTCGCCACGCCGGCGACGAGCACCAGCAGGAAGCCGGCGGCGACACCGACGCCCTCCACGGCCGTCGCCAGGTCGCCACCGCCGAAGACGATAGCCGACAGCACCGCGAGGTAGAGGGCGATGGCGAGGTCCTCGAAGACGAGCGTCCCGAGCATCGGTTCGGACTCGGCGTTGGCGATCCACCCCAGGTCGATGAGCGACTTCGTGATGACGGCGCTGGAGGAGACGTAGACGACCCCGCCGAGGACGAACGCCTCGACCGGCGACCACCCGGCGGCGAGGCCGATGGCCATCCCGACCGGGAAGTTCACGCCGAGGTCGAGCAGGCCCGCCGACAGCAGGCGGTCACGACTCGCCAGCAGGCGGTCGACGCTGAACTCCAGTCCGAGGAAGAACAGCAGGAAGACGATGCCCAACTCCGCCCCGAGCGCGACGAACTCGCTGGCTGGCTGTGGCACCAGCGGGGTCGTCTCCGGGAGGACGCGGGTCGCCAGTTCCCCGACACCGATGCCCGCGACGATGTACAGCGGGATGACCGACACGCCCAGTCGTCGGGCGACGACCCCCGCGACGACGAGCGCGAGGAACATCGCGCCGACGGCCAGCAGCGTCGTCCCCTCAGCCATCCACGTCTCCGGTCACCACGTCGTCGAGTCGCCGGCACGCCTCCCGCGACCCGAGGACGACGAGCGTGTCGTCGGCCCGAATCGTCGTGTCGGCACCGGGGTTCTCGATGGTCTCACCGCCGCGCTGGACGGCGACCACCGAGACGCCGAGGTTCTGACGCAGCCGCGACTCGGCGAGCGTCTGACCGACCAGCGGGGAGTCACCCATCACCTTCGCCCACTCGATGAGCGTGTCGTCCGAGAGCACCGTCTCGATGCTCTCAGTGCGGATGGGCTGGAAGTACGCGCCCTCCATGATGGTCCCGACCTGTCGGGCGAGACGGTCGGAGAGCGTGAACAGCTTCTCGGCGTCCGCGTCCTCCGATTCGCGGAGGAACAGCTCTCGCTTGCCCGTGTTGTGGATGACGATGACGAGCCGAGTGTCGCCGTCGAGTTCCACCTCGAACTTCTTGCCGACACCGGGGAGGTCGCTCTCGTAGACGGTCATGCCTCCACGGAGCGGCCCTCGGGACATAAATCGTCGCTCGGGGCGCTCCCTCGACCCACCCACTGGCTCCCGGTCCGACTCCCGCCGGCCCGGCCGTTCGCCACACGCGCCAACCCCTTCGTTTCGGGTCCAGAACCGTGACACTCGGCGGCGTCTGACGATGGTGAACGTCTACCGCGTCTGCCGTGTGTCTGACGGACGTTCGCCCGCCGGTCGCTCGGTCGACCGGCACCGGACGTTGACGTCCCACCGTTGGTTTATCCGTCTCCGTCTGACGCCTGGCTGCCGAACGTCTGCCGACCGGCTGACGACGGCGGTCTCGACGTGGCCGACGGCGCTGTCGCTCGGTGGTGCGCGTTTCCACGTCCCCCTCAGCGTGGCGGCCGTCAGAGGACGCCGGGGAGGAGCCAGCCGAGCGTGACGCCGACGGCCGCCGCCGGCGGGATGGTGAGGTTGTCGTCGACGACGTAGCTGGCGACGACGGGCTTGACGCCGTCGGCGAGCGTCGCCGCGGCCGCCCCGACGACGGCCGGAGCGAGCGCGAGGCCGACACCGAACGCGATGGCGAGACAGACGGCGAACATCGCCAGTAGCGACGGCGCGCCCTTGACCGACTGGAGTTCACCCGACCCGACGAGACCGCTGACCGGGTCGCCGAGCGCGAGCATCAGCATCCCCGCGACGGCCGCGCCGGGGACGGTACTCGGCGGGAACAGCCACGCGACGGCCGCCATCGACAGCAGATACAGCGCGTACCCCGCGAGGTTCTCCTGCTCGTACTCGCGGGTCAGCGTGTCGAACAGTCGCCAGTTGACGACCCCGGAGAGGCGCAGCGCCTCCAGAAGCAGGCCGCCGAGGGCGGCGACGCTCCAGGCGACCTGCACCCAGAACCACGGCAGGTCGAACAGGAGGTACGCGAGCGGGATGGTCGCGCCGGTGGCGTGGACCATCCGGCGCTGGACCTCGGCGGGGACCACCACGGGGCTACTCGACCGGGTCGCCCCAGTCGGCGAGGTCGCCGCCGGTCCGGAGGGCGGTGATGGCGGCGGGCAGGTCCTCGACCGACAGACGGATCTGATCGGTCGAGTCGCGGTCACGGAGCGTCACGGTGTCGTTCTCCAGTGTCTCGTAGTCGACGGTGACGCCGTAGGGCGTCCCGACCTCGTCCTGGCGGCGGTAGCGCCGACCGATGGCTCCCGAGTCGTCGTAGGTCGCGCTCAGGCCGGCCTGCCGGAGCGTGCCCGCGAGGTCACGCGCCCGGTCGTCCATGCCGTCCTTGCTCATCAGCGGGAAGACGCCGACGGTCGTCGGCGCGACCTCCGCGGGGAGACCGAGGTACGACCGGGTCTCACCGTCGACCTCGTCGGTCTCCAGTGCGTGGTCGAGCACGGTGTAGACGAGTCGGTCGACGCCGAACGACGGTTCGACGACGTGTGGTGTGACGTGTTCGCCGGCCTCGGTCACTTCCTCGACGTGGTAGTCGACGGCGTCGGCGGGGACGCCCCACGCCGTGCCGTTCGCCTCCACCCTGATGACGTCGTCGTCGCTCAGGTTCTCGAACTGCTCGTCGCCGGCGGCGGCCATCCGGTCGAGTTCCGCGGCGATGTCGCCCGCGGCGCTACCGAACTCGGGACCGAGGACGCTCATATCCGGGTCGACGACCGCACGCTCGACGGTGACCGGGTCGTCGTACTGCTGGAAGACGGTGAAGTCCGCGTCGGCGTACTTCGCGTGCTTCGAGAGGTCGTAGTCCCCCCGGTAGGCGAAGCCTGTTATCTCGATCCAGTTGCCGTCGACCTCCGCCTCGGCGTCCCAGCAGTCGCTCGCGTAGTGCGCGAGTTCGCCGGGGAGGTGCTGGCGATACCGGAACCGCTCCATGTCGACGCCGATGCGCTCGTAGAACGAGCGGGCCAGTCCGAGGTAGAACGCCACCCAGTCGCTCGTGACGACGTTCTCGTCGACGGCCTCCGCCACGGTCAGCGTCTCGATGTCGCCGTCGCCCTGCTGGGCGTCGGCGGAGTACAGCGGTAGTTCGACGTCCGCGACCCGTTCGAGCGGCGGTTCGTCGGTCTCGGGGTCGACGAAGTGTTCGAGTTCCGCCTGCGTGAACTCCCGGACGCGGACGAGACCGCGCCGCGGGGAGATCTCGTTGCGGTAGGCGCGACCGATCTGGGCGACGCCGAACGGCAACTGGTTGCGGGCGTACTCTTTGAGCCGCGAGAACTCGACGAAGATGCCCTGTGCGGTCTCCGGGCGGAGGTAGCCGGCCTGTGAGGAACCGGGGCCGATGGCCGTCTCGAACATGAGGTTGAAGTCCGTCACGTCGACGCCCGCGAGCGGTTCGCCACACGCCGGGCAGTCGAGCCCGTGGTCCACGATGAGGGCTTCGACCTGCTCGGTCGGGAGCGCCTCGGCGTCGGCGACGTCCGTCGCGTCCTCGACGAGGTGGTCGGCGCGGTGGGACTCGCCACACGAGGGACACTCGACGATCATGTCGTCGAACGTGTCGAGGTGGCCCGACGCCTCGAAGACGGGTTCGGGCATGACGGTCGGGGCGTCGATCTCCATGTGGCCCTCGCGGGTGACGAACCGGTCGCGCCAGGCGTCCTCGACCTGCTGTTTCAGCGTCGCACCCTCCGGGCCGTAGGTGTAGAAGCCGGCGACACCGCCGTAGGCCTCGCTGGCCTGGAAGAAGAACCCACGCCGCTTCGCCAGTTCCATCAGGTCGGTCTCGGGGTGTTCGTCGGATGCGTCGCTCATAGCGCCTTCAGCAGGTCCATGTCCTGGACGATACCCACGAGGTCGTTGCCGCTCACGAGGGGTATCTGTTCGATGTCGTGTCTGAGCATCTCGCGGGCGGCGTGCTGGGCGGTCTTCGTCCGCGAGACGGTCACTAGCTCGTCGCTCATGAACTCGCGGGCGGTACCCGCGGGGAACTCGACGTCCCGCGTCGGCACGTAGCGGTTGCCGACGGCCTTGATGCCCTCCCACTTCCAGTCGTCGTCCTCGTCGGCGATGGAGTCGCCCGTCTCGCCCTCGCCCTCGACGACCTTCGCCACCTCGATGAGGTCGGCCTCGGTGACGATGCCGACGATGTCGACGTCGCCCTCGTCGTCCTCGCCGACGACGATACCGTACGGGACGTCCGCGTGCGAGAGTTCGCGCTCGACGACCGCCAGCGGGGTCTCGGCGTAGACACAGTTGACCTCGCGGGTCGCCAGCACACCGACCTCGCTGTCGCCGTCGGCGTTCCCCTCGGCGATAGCCCGGACGACGTCCGTGATGGTGACGATTCCCTCCAGCGTGTCGCCGTCGACGACCGGCACCCGGCGCGCGTCGTGTTCGCGCATCACCGCGGCGAGTTCCTCGAGCGAGGCGTCCGAACCGATGGTCGGGCCGTCCTCGACCAGCAACGCGAGCTGGTCCTCGTCGGGGTTGTTGATGAGACCCTCTCGGGAGACGAGGCCACGGAACACCTCGCCGTCCTCGTTCGGTTTCACGACGGCGACGGAGGAGAACTCGCCCGTGCGGAGATACTCCAGCGCGTCGTCGCGGTTGCCCGGCAGGGACACCGACACGACCTCGTCGCCCGGCGTCATGGCGTCTGCGACGTTCATGATGCACACTGACTCCGCCCGCGTACAAAGGCGTTGCACATCCACGACGCGGGTTCACACGACGGCCGCCGCATTCGCTCGCCCCCACGGCCCGGTCGACGGCCCGTCGCACTCGGCGTTCGTCCGTCGGCGGTCCTCGCTCGTACCGGCCCGTTACTCGGCGCTTGCCACACTCCTCGCTTCGTCCGAGACCGCCCCTCGTTCTGGCCTCGCTACTCCTCGTCCGGCGCGTCGGCGAGTCGCTGTTTCGCGTTCGGGAAGAACGGCTCCCACTCCTCGTGGTAGAAGCTGGCGACGGGTGTCTCGTCGAGTCGCAGGATGTGCGTGTACGTCTCGTCGCGCTCGACGACGGTCTTCCGGAGCGGGTTGGCGAACATCACCTGGTAGGCCCCGGCGAGCAACAGCGCCCGCTGCTGGTCGTCGTCGAAGTAGGCGACGAGGATGTAGACGTGTCCGTCGGTCTCGCGCTGGAACACCTCGAACCGGTCGAACGCGTCGAGTTCTCGCGTCTCGCCCTCGATGAGGTCGTCGTACTCGGCCGCGCTCAGACCGGCCGTCTCGGCGACGAACGACTCGACGTCGTCGGCGAGGTTGTCGACCAGCGTGAACGAGAGGCCGAACCGACCCTGCGGTTCGAAGTTCGGCCCCTCCGGGGCGACGTGGTCGGCGGCGACGGCGAGCGTCTCCCAGCCCTCCGCTTCCAGTTCGTCGGCCATCCCGTACAGCTCCTCGCGGGTCGCGTTCCACGCCCCCTTCAACGCCTCGGCGTTCGTGGCGATGCGGTCCGCGTAGTCGGTGTCCTCTCCGATTTCGGGCATACCCCATGGTGGGCGACTGAGCCGGTAAAAGCTGTTGGGCCGCGTCCGACGGGAGCCGGTCGTCTCGTCCCGTTCGTCACCGCCCGTCGGTCACGAGACGGCGATTCCGAACACCGCTTCCATCGCCAGGGAGACGCCCAGCATGGCGAGACTGGCGACGAACAGTTTCGCCCCGTCGGCGATACGGTCGTCGTGTTCGAGGCGCAGACGCATCGGAAGCAGGCGCTGGACCCGTGCCTGGAACGGCGTCTCCTCCCCGTTGTCGATGGGGAAGCGTGCCTCCCGCGGGTCGCTGCCGGGTCTGGTCGGTCGAATCTTCAGCGTGGCGTAGCTCCCCAGCAGCACGCCGACGACGAACAGCCCCCCACTTGACGCCCAGGAGACCGGTCCCGAGCGCCACGCTGATGACTCCGAGGACGACGCCGAACACCAGCACGACACCCAGCACGTACGCGACGAGGTCGACGAGTTGGCGCGTCCGGTCGGGGCCGGTCGAACCGAACTGCTCGGCTGTCGTCGAACGGTCCATCAGCTCTGTCGCTCGAAGGCGACTTCGGGCTCCTCGTGCTCCGCGAGGTGGCGGTGACAGTAACTCGTCCGTCCCGACTGGCTCACCGAGTGGTGGTCCGGCGGTTCGGTGTCACAGACGCTGCCGAACTCCTCGCGCAGCAGTTCGCGTGCGGCCTGCTCGTCACCGTCGCGGACGTGCTCGACGGCCCGGTCGACGTCGCCCCGGACCTCGCCGGGGACGTCCATCTCGCCGAACCGTTCACGGATGCGCGAGCGGGCCTGGCCGTGACTGCCCGCGTGGACGTCGCTGATGAACGAGTCGACGAGGTCGTCGAAGTCCGCATCGGTCTCGCTCGGGTCGAAGTTCGTCCCGAGGATCTCACGGGCCTCGTCCTCACGGTTCGAGGCCGCCGCCTCGACCGCCCGGTCGAGCGCCTGTTCGCGCTCCTGGGTGAGTCGGTGCGGGAACACCTCGCGGACGATCTCGTCGATGCCCGAGAAGCGGGTCTCCATCCCGAGGATGGCGCGCGCTCGCTCGGTGAAACTCCGGTCGGCCCGCTGCCGTTCGCGGAGGATCTCGCGGAACAGTTCGATGCCCTCCCACGTCTTTTCGTCGAGGTGTTCGTACTCCGAGGGGTGAATCTTCACCGGACAGCGCGTGCTGAACGGACAGCCCTGTGGCGGGTCGCGCGGACTCGGCGGCGTCCCGCGCAGCGTGATGCGCTGTTTGTCGTCGGTCGGGTCCGTCTCCGGAATCGCCGAGAGCAACGACTGTGTGTACGGGTTCTTCGGGTTCTCGAACAGCTCCTCGGAGTCGCCGATCTCCATGATGTGGCCGAGATACATGACGGCGACGCGGTCACAGATGTGCCGGACGACCGAGAGGTCGTGGGCGATGAACAGGTAGGTCAGCCCGAACTCCTCCTGGAGGTCCTCCAGCAGGTTGAGGATCTTCGCCTGGACGCTCACGTCGAGTGCGGAGACGGGTTCGTCCAGCACGACGAACTCCGGTTCGAGCGCCAGTGCGCGGGCGATACCGATACGCTGGCGCTGGCCCCCCGAGAACTGGTGGGGGTAGCGGAAGTAGTGTTCCTCCCGGAGGCCCACCGTCGTCAGCAGTTCGCGGACCCGAGCGCGGCGCAGGCGCTTTCGGGCGACGTCGACGTCCACCCTGACGGTGACCGTCGAGTCGCTCTCGGTGACGTCGACCGAGACACGGTCCTCGGGCAGTGGGACGCCGTCTCGAACCGTCACTGCCCCACCAGGCACCTCGACGGTGATGTCGGCTTCGCGCTCGTCCTGGTTGACGCTCCCGTCACCGGTCACCTCCACCTGCTTCTGGGTCCCGACGACGTCGACGTCGAGGTCGGGCCAGTCGTGGACGTTGAGCGGTTCCTGGATGATCTCGCCGATGGTCATCCGGTCGTTGAGACTGGATTCGGGGTCCTGGAAGACGATCTGGGCGTCCCGACGCCACCGCTTGACGCGCTTGCCGGAGAACGTCGTGATGTCATCGCCGTCGAACAGCACCTCCCCGTCGGTGGCGCGTTCGAGGCGGACGAGCGTCCGGCCGAGGGTCGTCTTCCCACAGCCGGACTCGCCGACCAGCCCCAGCGTCTCGCCGCGCTCGATGTGGAAGTCCACACCGTCGACGGCCTTGACCGGCTGGGAGTTGATGAGGCCACCCCCCTCGTAGTACGTCTTCAGCCCGTTGACGTTCACGAGGTCCCTGCGTCCGTCCGTCCGTTCCGTCCGTCGTAGTTCTTCGGTCTCACTCATCGTCGTTCACCTCGTCGGGGGCCGCCTGCGCCGTCTCGCCGCCACGCGACTGGTGGTAGGCGACGGCGTCCTCCCGCGCCATGTCCTCGGGGTACAGCAGGCAGGCCGCAGTGTGGTTCGCGTCGCCCGTACTCACGTCCACGTTGACCGGGTGGACCGCGTCGCAGGCGTCGAACGCCTCCGGACAGCGCGGCGCGAACCGACAGTACGTCGGCTTCTCGTTCGGCGTCGGGACGTCGCCCTCGATGGTCCGCAGGCGCTCGCCGCCGACGTTCCGGCTCGGAATCGATTCCAGCAACCCCTGCGTGTAGGGGTGTTTCGGGTCGTCGAACAGCACCCGTGCCGGCGCGCTCTCGACGAGTTCGCCGGCGTACATCACGTTGATGCGGTCGGCGATCTCGGCCATCACACCCATGTCGTGGGTGATGAACATGATCGAGAGGTTCCGCTCTTCTTGTATCTCCTCCAGCAGTTCGAGAATCTGTGCCTGGATGGTCACGTCGAGCGCCGTCGTCGGCTCGTCACAGATGAGCAGTTCCGGCTCACAGGCCAGCGCCATGGCGATGACCGCCCGCTGGCGCATCCCGCCCGAGAACTGGTGGGGGTACTCGTCGATACGACGCCGGGCGTCCGGGATGGACACCGCTTCGAGCAGGCGGACGGCCTCCTCGGTCGCTCGCTTACCCGTCAGTCCACGGTGGAGACGCAGCGCCTCCTTGATCTGGTTGCCGATGGTGTAGACGGGGTTGAGCGACGTCAGCGGGTCCTGGAAGATCATGGCGATTCCGCGGCCACGGAGCTTCCGGAGCCCCTCCGTCGGCGCGTTCGTCACTTCGACGTAGCCCTCCGAGCCGTCGCGGACGACGAACGTCCTCTCGTTGACGATGCCGAGTTCCGCCGCGTAGCCGTCCTCGACGAGGTCGGCCATGTCGACCGCGCCGTCGCGGACGAGCGTCTCCGCGTCCGCGCCGGCGTACTCCTCCCCGGCGAGTTCGCTGGCGGTGTGCCTGCCGTTCAGCAGGCGTTCGACGAGTTCCACGAGATCGTGTTCCTCGCGTAGCTCGTCGACTTCGGCGGTCCGCTTCGGGAACAGCCGTGCGAGTCGGTCGACGGTCGTCGGTTCGCGGAAGCGAATCGACCCGCCCATGACACGACCGGGCGAGTCGACCAGCCCCATGATGGAGCGGGCCGTGACGGACTTGCCCGACCCGGACTCGCCGACGATACCGACGGTCTCGCCGCGCTGGATGGTGTAGCTGATGTCGTCGACCGCGCGGATGGTCTCCTTGTCCGTGAAGAACGACGTCTGGAGGTTCTCCACGGTGAGGATGGGGTCCTCTTCGCGGGTGAGCTGGATACTCATCACCCACCACCCCCTGCGGCAGCGGCCTCGGAAGCACCGCTCTCGCCACTCTCGCTCTGTGGGTCGATGCCGTCGCGGATACCGTCACCCAGTGCGTTGAGCGCGGTCACGACCAGCACGATGAGGATGCCGGGGATGAACGCGATGTGCCACGACGCCGTCGTGACGTACCCCCGGCCGTCGGCGACTGCTCGACCCCACTCCGGGGTCGGCGGCGAGATGCCGATACCCAGGAACGACAGCGCCGAGACGGAGATGATGATGCCACCGATCATCAGCGAGCCGTAGATGAGCAGGTAGCCCAGGATGTACGGGAGCATGTGCTTGCGCATCGTCGTGATGGAGCCCTGCCCGTACGAGCGGGCCGCGTCGACCCACTCCTGTTCGGACACCTGGAAGGCGGGCCCACGCACCGCACGCCACAGCCCCGGCCAGTACAGTAAGCCGAACACGAGCGCGAACAGTAAGCCGCCGTCGTAGAACTCCGCCAACCAGTGCCCCTGGAACACCACACTGACCAGGATGACCAACAGGAACACCGGTATCGCCTGGATGGAGTCGCTCACCACCACCACCGCGAGGTCGGAGAGCCCCTTGTAGTACGCGGTCAGCAGGCCGAAGAACGCGGCGATGAAGCCGCTGATACCCATCGCGATGAGGCCGATGAACAGCGAGACACGCGCCCCGTAGGCCATGAAGGTGAACAGATCACCACCCGGATTGTTCATCGTCCCGAACGGGTGGAACCGCCCGAAGTCGTCGTACGAGAGCGGTCCGACGTTCGAGGAGGGGTTCCCACGGGAGGCGGACTGGAGGTTCGCGTCGGCCGAGAGGATGGTCTGGACCTCGCCGCTGTCGTCGAGATACTCGACTTCGTACTCCAGCGGGTTGATGACGTCCTCGTCGTAGGTGACCGGCGAGACGGTCGGAGCGAACAGGCCCAGTCCGACGAACAGCACGACGATGACGAGTCCGAACTGCCCCCAGCGGTGGGTGCGCAGTCGGCGGACGACGTCGTCACGCGGCGTCCAGTCGGCCTGTCGGTAGTGGCTGACGAAGGTCCGGTAGCCGAACCAGAGCCACCACAGGAAGAAGAACATGTAGGCGTAGATGAGGAACACGCGGAACGCCCACGCGAACGCCGGTGGAAGGCCGAGGAACGTCCCGTCCCAGCCGCCCTCCGTCGTCGCGTGCCCTTGGTTGGGGATGAACTCACGCGAGAGCAGCGTCGGGAGCGACCGACCGAACTGTTCGAGTCCGTTGAGCGCGGCGACGACGCCCGCGCCGGCGACGTTGCTGGCCGGCGAGATGCCGCTGGGTGTCCCGTGGAACGCACCGATGATGACGCTCGCGAACAGTTCGAGAGCGGTGCCCAGCGTCGAGACGATGGCACCCAGTTGCAGGAGCAACAGCACGACCAACCCGACGGCCCAGAGAGCGGCGGGCTGCGGGTTCGCCGCGATGCGCTCGCGGAGCGGTACGTCTTCGTATTGGTGTTGCGTGCTCATTGTCAGTCGTACCCGATTCGTGGGTCGATGATGGTGTACAGGAAGTCCTGCAGGATGTTGATGCTCAGCGTGATGAGGACGAAGATGTACAGGAGCGACCCGGCAAGCGGCAGGTCACCCTGTATCGCAGCGTCGAAGAACAGCTTCCCCAACCCGTTGATGGCGAAGATGGCCTCGACGACGACGGACCCACCGATGAGCAGGAACGCCTCCGCGGTGATGACCGGGACGAGCGGGATGAGCGCGTTCCGGAAGATGTGCTTCCAGACGATGACGCGTTCCGGGAGTCCCTTCGCGCGAGCGGTCTCGACGTAGTTGGAGTTGACCGTCTCCAGCACGGCGGTCCGACCGATACGCATCTCGTTACCCATCGAAGACGACCCGAGGACGAGCGCGGCCGGTAGTATCTGTTTGATGGCGATAGCGAGGTTCTCGGGGTCGGTGAGGTCCGTCAACGGCGGTGCCGTGACGCCACCCCCCGACGTCTCGACGATCCAGTCCGCCCAGTTGAACGCGCCGCCGGTCAACTGTGCGGAGGCGACCAGCAGCGAGGAGATGATGATGCCGAGCCAGAAGTTCGGCATCGCTCGCCAGATGATGCCGCCGAACGACGCGGTGTAGTCCGAGAACGTGTTCGGGTTGAGGCCGGCGTAGAAGCCGAGCGGGATGCCGACGAGCAGCGCCACCAGCACCGACCAGAAGCCGAGCCAGATGGTGCGGGGCGCACGGCTAGCGATGAGTTCGCTGACCGACGTGCCGCGGCTGATGACCCACGACCGGCCGAGGTCGAAGGTGAGGAGGTCTCGCATGAACGCGAAGTACTGCTCCCACAGCGGGATGGGGTTGCCCTGTGCGTCGATGAGTCCGATGCTCCGCGCGACCGCCTGCCGGTAGGCGGGGTCGTTCTGCGTCCCGACGATCGCCGACACGGGGTCGATAGGCCCCATCCGGAGGATGACGAACGCGATGGACATCGAGAACAGCAGCACCGGGACGGCGAGGACGAGACGCCGAGCGAAGTAGCTCCAGCGGCTCATCGTGCCACCCTGTTTCGTTCGTGGCAGCACCGCGTCGGCTCACCGACACGAGCGCCGCCGTCGCTGTTCGTGGCTATCATTGTAGCTTGTCGCTGAATTTTGGGGTGCGGCAATTATCTCTTTCGTTGTTTACGCGCGCCGCTAGGCGCGTTAGGTCGAAAAACGGTACGTTTCGGCGGTCCGCTTACTGTCCGGAGCCGTTGCCCGAACTGTTGCCC
This sequence comes from Halomarina oriensis, assembly GCF_009791395.1. Classification (GTDB taxonomy): domain Archaea; phylum Halobacteriota; class Halobacteria; order Halobacteriales; family Haloarculaceae; genus Halomarina; species Halomarina oriensis. Next base: position 607,579 of record NZ_WSZK01000015.1, on the reverse strand, counting down.
GGCGGCGTGCCGGTGACCGTGCGGCGGCCCTCCTGCTCCTTCCAGAACGTGTTGTACATCTGGCGGGAGTTGCCCATCGCACCGAACTTCGGCGCGTGCAGGTACGGGTACTTGAAGCGCTCGGTCGCACCGTGGAAGGCGTTGACGAGGACGACGTCCTCCCAGTTCGCCTCCTCCATCTGGATGTACGCCTCGTTGCGGGCGTTGAGTGCTTCCTCGCTCGGGCCGGGGTTGTCCTGAATGGTCTGCCAGGCTTCCGCGGCGGCCTGCGACGCCTCGGTCTCCTCGTCACGACCCCAGTTGGTGTACGTCAACACACCGGGCTCGCCCGTGTAGGTGTTCGGCGGGTTGATGAGCTGCAGGAAGTTGTCCGCAGCCGGCCAGTCGGCGATCCACCCGAGCGTGTACGCTTCGAGGTTGCCGTTCTGACCGCGTTCGAGCAGCGTTGCGAACTCCGCCTGCTCGATGTTCATGTCGATGTACGCACCGGAGAGACGCTGGCGCAGGATCTGTGCGATCTCGGACCAGGTCTGGCTCACGTAGTGCGTGAACTGCATCGTGAACCGGTTGTTCTCGCCGTAGCCGGCCTCCTCCATCACCTGCTGTGCGCCCTCGATGTCGGAGCTCGTCCCGTAGGGGTACGCCTCTTCGACGTGAGAGTCGTAGGCGCTCCCCTCACCGGGGTAGATGAGCGGCGGCGTGAGGTGGTAGGCGGGCTCCTGACGGCTCTTGAACACGGACGACGCGAGGCTCTCCTGGTCCGTGATGTAGGCGACCGCCTGCCGGACGGGCTTTGGCACGTTCTGCGTGTTGAACGCGAAGTAGAACGTCGACACCTCGGGGACCTTCAGGTAGTCCACGGTCTCGCCGTTCGCGTCGAACGGACCGTACTGCCCCTCGGTCCGACCGGCGTCGTCCTTCGAGGCGTTCTGAATCTTGTTCTGGCTGTATCGCGGGGTCGGCACGCCGAACGTGTCGACGTTCTTCGACATCGCGTAGTTGAACGCGGCCGTGTCGTCCTCGATGACCTGCCAGTGGACGGCGTCGACGTACGCCGTCTGGCCGTGGTAGTCGTCGTAGCGGGTGACGTCCGCGGAGGTGCCCTTCTCCCAGTTCTCGAAGACGAACGGGCCGGCACCGATGGGGTTGTTCTCGGAGAACTCGGTGTACTCGGGGGCGGGTTCGACCTCCTCGCCGCTGCCGGTCTGCTCCGCGTCGATGTCCAGACCGATGGCGTCCGACGGGACGGCCGCGAACGAGGAGTACGCGAGCATCGCCAGCGTCGAGTGGAACGGCTCGTCGAGGTTGATGACGAGCGTGCTCTCGTCCTGTGCCTCGACGCCCATCGAGTCGGGGACGTAGTTGCCGTCCTCGTCGGTCTCGTGCGTGACACCCAGCGAGTCGAGGATGAAGTACGCACGAACCGTGTACGGCGAGCGTGCCAGGCGCTCGAACGAGTAGACGAAGTCCTGTGCGGTGACCTGATTACCGTTGTGGAACGTCGCGTCCTTGAGGGTGAACGTGTAGGTCGTGTCGTCCTCGGAGCGCTCGACGCTCTCGGCGAGCAGGTTCGTCGGCTGCGTCTCGCCGTTGGGGTAGTTCGTCAGGCCGTCGAAGACCTGCTGGACGATCTGCCCCGACGCGGTGTCCCCCGCGTTGACGGGGTCGAACGTCGAGATGGTGGAGTTCAGCTTGCGGTACGTCCCGCCCTGCTGGGGCTCCATGTCCTCGCCACCGTCGCCGGTGCCGTTCCCAGTGCCGTTGCCGTCACTGTCGTTGCCGTTGCCGTCACCGTCGCCGTCGCCGCCAATGCCGAGGCACCCTGCGAGTGCGGCGGCCGTGGCCGCCCCACCGGTCGCCTGCAGGAACCGACGACGGGAAAGTCCGCTACTGTCTGTCATTCCAATCCTCCATATCTGGTGGTTGCTGATAAAACTGCCGTTGTCTCCACGCCGACGCCGTCTGCCGCCGATTTCTGGGTCGATGCTGTCATGGTGGGTGTCCGCACATCACGTTGGTAACGTCTCCCGCGACTAATACGCCGTGTTGAGTGAAATCGACCTTTCACTCACGAACAACCGGCAACACGTTCCGACACGTTTATAGTCGAATACCAGATACTGTTACGTGATGTCACCTGACTCGGCGGCACAGACGGACGCGAGTGGGGACGGCGAGGTGATGGCGGCCGTCGCGGACCAGCGACTCGTCATCGCCGACATCTCCCGTGACGAGACGTGGCTCTCCGTGCCGCTGACACAGGCCGTCAGTGTCGAGGACTACCGGTAGGAAAGCTGATAATCCCACCCCCGTTTACTCCGGTAAATGGTGTCACTAGGCTCGTGGAAACGTGACTTCGCCAGTGGCCTCATCGTCCTCGGTCCGGTCCTCGTCACCCTCTACATCCTCCGCTGGCTGTTCGTCAAACTCGCCGGCCTCGGCGTCATCAGTATCGACCCCACCGACATGCCGGACGGGTGGGAAGCGGCGACTCCGTACGTCGAGGTCGGCCTCCTGTTGGCCGTCCTCCTCCTGCTCACGCTGTCGGTGGGCTACATGATGCGCACCACCTTCGGCAACCTCGTCGAGAGCGGTATCGACTCCTCGATGAACCGCCTGCCCGGCCTCCGCGTCGTCTACAACGCCTCGAAGATGGCCGTCGAGACGGCCGTCTCCGGCCCCGAGGACCTCCAGAGTCCGGTCAAGGTCGAGACGTGGAACGGGATGCGGATGACCGCGTTCAAGACCGGTAAGAAGTCGAAAGACGGCCGTGAACTGCTGTTCCTCCCGACCGCCCCGAACATCACCACCGGGTTCGTCGTCGAGGTCGAACCGAACGACTACACCGAGGTCGACGAGACGGTCGAGGACGCTCTGACACGCATCCTCTCGGCCGGGTTCGGCGACGCCAAGGAGAGCGGCGTCCACATCGACGTCGAAGAGGAGATGCCGACGCTCCACGCCGGCCGCGGCACCACTAACGGCGTCGACCGCGACGACTGAGTCGCGTCCCCTCGACCGTTCGCCGCTCAGGAGAGAATCGCTCGAAGCGCGAACAGCGCGTTCTCCTTGCGTTCGAGCACCCGCCGGTAGAAGTACGACGCCCACCGGTCGCCGTAGGGGACGTACTGGTACACCTCGTACTCCCGTGCGAGGTCGACCTGCGCGTCCTCCCGAACCCCCATCAGCATCTGTATCTCGAAGTCCGTCCCGTACTCCTCGTGGAGTTCGATGGCGTGGTCGATCATCCGCGGGTCGTGACTCCCTACCGCGACGCCCCCCTCGAACTCCCGGAAGAGGTACTCCAGATGCCGTTCGTAGGCCTCGTTCACGGCGTCTTTCCCCTGGTGTGTGAGTTCGCGCGGCGGGTCGTACGCACCCTTGACGAGGCGAATCTTCCCAGCGTACTCCGCGACGTCGCGCAGGTCCTCGTCGGTGCGTTTCATGTTCGACTGGAGGCAGAGACCCATCTCCGGGTAGTCGCGTGCGGCCGCCTCGAACGCGTCGAGCGTGGCGTCGATGGTGTCGTGGCCCTCCATGTCGACCCAGACGAACCGGCCTTCCTCCGCGGCCACCTCGACGATCGCGGCGAGGTTCTCGCCGAACACGTCGCTTCCCATCTCGATGCCCAACTGCGAGGGTTTGACCGAGACGCAGGCGTCGAGCGAGTCGGGGATGTCCCGGAGCAGTCGACGGTAGGCGGCGGTGTCCTCGTCGGCCGGTCCGCGCTCGTCGTAGTGTTCACCCAGCAGATTACAGATGCTCTTGACGCCCGACGCCTCCATCCGACGGGCGTGGTCGAGCACCGTCGCGGCGCTCTCGCCCGCGACGAATCGGTTCGCAACCGGAGGTATCATCGTGGCAAGTTCTGCCGCCCGCCGACTTGAGCGTGTTTATCCCCGGTTCGCCCGCGTCCCGGCCGTCGTCCGAGTCGACACCGACTCCGGCCGGCGACGCCCTTCGGTACTGTTTACTCACCACCACGAGCACGTCCCGGTATGACCGGTCTCTCGACGCTCGTCGCCGCCTTCTGGGCGATGTTACCCTCGTACCTCCCGAACAACGCCGCGGTGCTCTTGGGCGGCGGCCCGCCTCTCGACGGCGGCCGCGAGTGGAACGGGGAGCGACTGCTCGGCGACGGCAAGACCTGGCGGGGGACTGCGGGCGGCATCCTCGTCGGTACGCTCGCCGCCTGCGGCCTCAACCGGGTCGCGGACCGTATCGAGACGACCACGTCGTTCTCCCTCCCGCGGTTCCCGCTCCGCGCCGGCGTCGCCCTCGCCGCGGGAGCGATGTTCGGCGACGTCGTCGGGTCGTTCCTCAAGCGTCGCTCGGGGCGTGACCGTGGCGCGATGGCTCCCGGCCTCGACCAACTCGACTTCGTCGCCGGGTCGCTCGCGTTCGCTCGTCTCGTCGCGCCGGCGTGGTTCGGGCGGACGTTCACGCGTCCCGCCGTGGCCGTGGTGCTCGTCGTCACGCCGCTACTCCACGTCGGGACGAACGTCGCGGCGTACCTGCTAGGGCTGAAGGACGAACCCTGGTGACCCGACGGCCGAGGGTGCCCTTCGGAAATCGAGCCGGTAGAGACACGGTCTCGATACCGAGACAAACACTTATGCGAACTCTGCGAATCGAGACGGTCGATGAGTACAGCGGAACTGTTGGTTCAGTGTGACGAAAACGACCGTTTTCTGGTCGAAGTCGTCGACGGGAGGGACGTCGTGGAGCGAATCGAGGTCGTCGCCAGTGAGTATACGCCACCAGATGCGCACAACTCGATAGACAGGGGACTGTTGATCGTCCAGATCGCCGCCGTGAGCGACCTTCCGGAGAGTATGGACCACAAACTCGATACGGCCGAGGGGTGGAGCGGGACCCTCGAGATATCCGCACGACAGGCGGCGGACGGCACCTGGTCACGACCGGTGTTGCAGGCGTGGCAGACCGGGACGGAGTCCTACGTCGAAGTCGGGTACATCAACGCCATCGAACGGGTGTAGGCGAGCGCTCCGAGGCACTGTCGGAGCACCACCGGACAGTACCCGACGGGAACGGGTGGCCCTCGCCTCCCGACCGCGTCGGTCCGTCGAGACCGAACGTGGGGCAGTTCGATCAGCGACGCCCCAGAACGCCGTCGAGATGTCGTCGTCGACGGGGAGTGCCTGTCCGCTGACCTTCTTCCGGATGGTGTAGCCAAACAGGCCGCCCGTCAGCGCGACTCCGAGGCCCATCATCACGCCGAACGTCCGCGCCGCAGTGAGCCCCGGGACGGCGCTCTGATAGACGAACAGGGCGGCGTAGAGGACGCCGAGCGCGGCCAGCGTGACACAGCAGTAGCCGACCGCGCTACCGACCGCTCTGGAGAGGCGCATGTCGATCGCTTCGCGCCGACGAGGAACTGTCTTCTGCTCCGGCGCCCCCGCTCAGTCCAGCCGTTCGAGTACCGCGTTGGCGTCGTAGGCCAGCGAGAGCGTCCGCGAGCGGCCACGTCCCTCGACGCTGGTGTAGGTGGCGTCGATGAGGCCCAACTGGTCGAGTTTGTTGATGAGTTCGGAGTAGCGTGTGTAGCCCAGTCCGGTCTCCTCCTCGAACGCCTCGTAGACCTCGCCGGCCCGCTCGCCGTCGTGTTCGGCGACGACGGCGACCAGCGCCCGTTCGGAGTCCGAGAGCCCCTGGAGATGCCGCGAGAGGTGGACGTACTTCGACTTGTCGTAGGCCGAATCGACGTCCTCCAGTTCGACGCTCCGTGAGGCGCGCATCTCCGCTTGCAGACCCGCCCGTCGGAGCAGATCGATGCCCACGCGCAGGTCACCACCGGTGTCGGCGGTCAGTTCCGCGACCCGGTCGACGATTTCGGGGCCACACGAGCCGTGGACGAAGCCGTACTCGACGCGTTCGCCGAGGATGTCTGCTATCTCCGGTTCGTCGTAGCGCGGGAAGTACACCTCCTCGGGGCGGAACACCGACTGGACGCGCGTGTCCAACTCCTCGATGATGTCCAGGTCGAGGTCAGAGGAGACGAGGACGACGCCGATCTTCGCTCCCGAGTGCGCCTCGTGTGCCCGCAGCAACGAGTAGAGCGTGTCGCTGGCCTCGTCGTCGTAGAACAGGTAGTTGACGTCGTCGAGCGCGACCACGAGCACCTCGTCGTCCTCGACGAGTCTGTCGGTAATCTGGCCGAACAGCTTCTTGAACGAGATGCCGCTGGTCGGCGGTTCGTACTCGAACATCTCCTCGAACAGCCGGGAGAAGACGGCATAGCGCGTCGAGTCGACCTGGCAGTTCACCTGCGCGACGTTCACGTCCGAGACGGCCTGTAACTCGTCGAAGAGCTTTCCGACGGCCGTCGTCTTCCCCGTCCCCGGCGGCCCGCGCATCATCACGTTCAGCGGGCGCGACCCACGCGCGGCGGGCCGCAGCGCGTACTTCAGGTTCTGCATCTGCTCGTCGCGGTGGTAGAACGTCTCGGGGACGTAGTCGATCTCGAAGACGTGCTCGTCGCGGAACACGGACTCGTCCCACGACAGCATCTCGTCGTCGGCCATTTCACTTTCACCTCGCTACCGAGACGACTTAACTGTTGGGCGGACACCCGTCTGACACGTCGGTTCGCGTGAGTGAATACTGCCGTTATCGGGGTGCTCGTGGACCGAGCGGCTATCGGGGCCGACAGGCGCTCACGGGCCGTTGCACTCCCCGCTCGCGTCTCCTCGTTCTCGTTCGCTTCGCTCGCTCCGGACGCCTCGTAACGCTCGTCTTCCGTGCTCCCGTTCGCTGACCCTCACGGGAACTCCGAGGCTCTCCCCGCTCACGGCTCGCTTCCGTTCGCCGTTCGCGTTCTCGTGGTCCTCGCTCGTTCGCTTCGCTCGTTCGCGCAGAACCACGCTACTCGAACTTCGCCAACAACCGCCGGTAGAAGCCGTCGCCGTCGCCCGCGTCGTCGGCCAGTTTCTCGACGATGAGTTCGGGTGTCGAGCGGGCCAGTCGCCCTTTCACGGGCGAGCGGTTGACCTGCAACTCGCCGTCGACCAACCCGACGGCCTCGATACCGTCGACCTGTACGTCGAACTCCGTCGCGTCCCGAATCTCGCCCGCGAGATGCGAGACGAACACCGCCGTCGCACGCTGTTCGTGGAGCGATTCGAGGATACCGGCGATGATGCGGGCGCTCGCGCCGGGTTCCGTGATGGACTCCAGTTCGTCGACGAGCACCAGTCGAACGCCCGGTCCCTCCACGAGGTCGCCGAACTCCCGGAGGGTGGCCTCGAACGCCCCCGCGTCGAGGGTGCCCTGACTCTTCGCCTGGTAGTGGAGCGCGTCGAACCGCCGGAGTTCGACGCGCTCGGCGGGCACCGGCAGGCCCATCTGGGCGAGCACGACGACCAGTCCCACCAGGTCGATGGTCGACGTCTTGCCTCCCGAGTTCACCCCCGAGAGCAGCGCGACCCCCTCGACGCCGTAGTCGACCGGGTCGACCTCCTCGAAGTCGACGTCCAACAGCGGGGAGCGCCCGCCCTCGACGACGAGTCCCGCGTCGGTGCCGTCGCCGGAACGCGAGGCGGTTCGGCTGCCAGCCGAGGTCCCCTCGGCACCGTCGCCATCGCGTTCGACGAACTCCGGGACGGTACAGTCGAAGTCGGCGGCGTAGCGGGCCACCGCGAGTTCGACGTCGAGGTCCAGAGCGGCCCTGACGAGCGTCCCCGCCGGGTCGCGCAGGTCCGCGAGGTCCGCTGCGAGCGTCGCCTTCAACGTCGCCGCGCGTCGGTCGCGGGCGGCCTTGAGTTCGCGTCGGAGGCGGTTGACCGCCTCCTCCTGGTGTTCGACGGGGAACGTCGGCTCCTCGACGAACGCCTGTTCGACCAGGTCGTCGTAGTCCGGCACGGCGAGCGCGTCCGCGAGGTGGTCGCGGGCGGCGGCGATGGCCGCGTCGAACTCGTCGGCGAGTTCGGTCTCGAGCAACGAGTCCACTCGTGCGCCCTGCTCGACCAGCGAGAGCAGGTCCGCCCCCTCGATGGTGACGTCCTGTGACTGGATGGCCTCTCGTAGACGGTCGTTGGCGACGCTCTCGGCCGTCGAGACGGCGACGTCGAGGTCGTCGACCGCATCGCGCAGTCGATGGAGGTCCGCGTCGCCCTTGACGGTCCCGTCGTCGGTCAGGCGCTCCAGTCCGTCCCGGAGCACGTCGAGGTCACACGCGGGGTCGAGTCCAGCCCGTTCGTGGACCGTCGCGGCCGCCGCCAGTCGTTCGCGGTTGTCCGCGAAGAAACGCAGCAGGCGTTCGGGCACCACTTCGTCGACCCGGTCGAACGCGTCCGGGAGGACGCGTACGTCGCCGTCGATGTCGAGGCCGGCGAACCGTTCGTCGAGGACGACCACCGTCGAGTAGCCGCGTGCGAGTTCACCGATACCCGTCGCGTCCTCGACGAGTTCGACGCTCACCTCGGGGAACGCCGCCTCGGCGCGGGCGTACGTCTCGGCGTCGCCCGTCGCCACACAGCGGTCTCTGACGCGCAGGTCTCGCGGTTCGGTGAGCGGTTCGACACCCGCCAGCGCCTCGCGCACCTCGGGGGTCGGGTCGTGTTCGGCGGCCGCCTCGACGAACGCCTGTACCTCCGCGATGCGGGAGGCGCTGGCACTCGGGTAGAACGTCTCCAGTCGCTTGCGAGCGTACTCCGTGACAGCCCGCTCTTGTACGAGCGAGAGCGCCTCGCCGTACAGTTCGCGGGCACGGTCGGTCCGCAGGAAGTCCTCGGTGTCGCCGTGGCGCTGCCGGATGGCGTTCCGGGCGATGCGGGCGGCGGTGCCCTCGGTGATGCCCGGTGCTCGGGCGAGCGCGGCGACGTCACCGGCTTCGAGGGCACGCTCGGCGTCGTCCAACTGTCGAAGCCGGTCGGCCGTCTTCGAGCCGACACCCTGGATGGCTTCGAGGTCCATACCCCCGCCGTTGCAGTCGGTTGCCAAAGGTCCGTCGCTCCGCGTGCGGTGTGGTGTCGTCCGGGTCGCCGCGTGGTCGGTCCCCGGTCGCCGGCGTCACTCCTCCCGGTCCGACTCCTCGTCGCTGCCAGCGAGGGGGACGTGCTCCCTGGTGAACTCCGAGAGCCAGTCCCAGCCCTCGCGGTCGTTGATGGCGTCGACGATCCCCTCGACCCCTCGCGTGCCGACCGGCTGTTCGTTCGTCCGGTCGTCACGCCCCAGTTCGTCGGGGGCCGGCCCCTCGAACATCGTCCGGTCGCGCTCGTCGTAGTAGATGTGACTCCCGCCCGCGGCCTGCCCGATGAGCTGTGGCGCGTCGTCGCGCAGGTGGTCGCGGTCCGGCGGGTCGACACGGTCGTCCGCCGAGGCGTCCGGCCGGCGGTCGGTCATCGTCGTCCCTCCTCGGTCGCGTCGTCCCCGTCGGCCTCGACACCGGGGAGGTGACGCTTGGCGTACGCCGAGAGCGACTGCCAGCCGCTCGACTCCGAGTCGAGGTAGTCGGAGAGCGAACGGTCGCCGAGCACCTTCTCGTCGGCCCAGTCGCTCATCAACTCGCCCGAGTCGACCTTCCCGGTGTAGACCGTGTTCGACTCGGCGTTGTAGTACAGCGGGGCACCACGCTCCTCGACACCGAGCAGGTGTGACCCGTCGTGGTCCTCGGGGTACTTCGGCGTCTCCACGCCTCCCGTCGTCGTGTCGTCCCGTTCGGACATGGGTCGTGCTGACTCACGCCATCCTCCTGAGCGTTGTGCCCGCCCGTGCCTGTCGCCGTCCCCATCGTCTCCGTCGTCGGGCGGGCGCGGACCACCGCCTACGACGAGCCACGCGAGCGCCGCCAGGACGTGAGGGCTTTACTCCTCGGCGTCCCAGTCGCCCGTATGGACGGACACATCGCGGCCAAGCGCGACGCCGCCCGCGAGCGCCTCGCCGCCCGCGACGGGGTGCTCGTCGCCTTCTCCGGCGGCGTCGATTCGAGCGTCGTCGCCGCCCTCGCCCACGACGCGCTGGGCGAGGCCGCCGTCGCCTGCACCGCCAAGAGCGAGACGCTCCCCGACGCCGAACTCGACGACGCCCGGCAGGTCGCTGCGGAGATCGGTATCCGCCACGAGGTCGTCGAGTTCTCCGAACTGGAGGACCCGAACTTCGTCCAGAACGACGACGAACGCTGTTATCACTGCCGGACGATGCGTCTCGGCGCGATGTACGACCACGCCCGGTCGCTCGGTATCGACACCGTCTGTGACGGGACCAACGCCTCGGACCCCGGCGAGGGCCACCGCCCCGGTCTGCGAGCGGTCGCCGAACTCGACGTGCTCTCGCCGCTGTTGGCCCACGACGTCACGAAGGAGGAGGTCCGAGAGATAGCCCGCGACTACGGCCTCTCGGTCGCCGACAAACCCGCGATGGCCTGTCTCTCCTCGCGGATTCCCACGGGTCTCGAAGTCACCGAGGAACGCCTGACGCGCGTCGAACGTGCCGAGTCACTGCTCCGCGAGTGGGGCTTCGAACAGTTCCGCGTCCGCGACCACGACGGCCTCGCCCGCATCGAGGTGGGCGAGGACGAACTCGACGCCGCGCTCGACCCCGCGTTCGTCGAGGCGGCCCGCGAGCACTGCGAGGCGGCCGGGTTCGACCACGTCACGCTGGACCTCCACGGCTACGCGACGGGCAGCGTGAGTCCGGCGGGCGAGGGGGCTGCGGACGAAGGGGCTGCGGACGACGCCGAGACCGACTCCGACGGGTCAGACGAGACCGACCCCGTCACGAACGTCTTCGAGGCGGAGTACCCGTCGCGGTAGAACACGCTGGCCCGCCGGTCAGTCGCCGTCCCGTCGCTCTGCGTCCAGACCCGCTCGCGTCCGCGGCTCGACACCGTCCTCGCCCTCCTCCCACGGCGTCGCGTTCTCCCGACGGACCGTCACCGTCTCGCCGTCGACGTCGAACTCGTTGACCGCACAGTTCGCCTGCGTGTGTTCGAGGACGGCCTCGGTCACGTCCATCCCCTTCGCGTGACCCAGGACCTGGTGGATGGGACCGCCGTGGGTGACGACGAGCGTCGTCCCGGACTCGCCGGCCACGGTCCGGAAGCCGTCGAGGACGCGGTCACGCATCTCGACGATGCTCTCGCCGCCGTCGGGGACCTCGGTCGCGGCGTGTGCGGCGGCCTCGCCCAGTCCGAACGTCGGGAACCGCTCCAGCATGTCCCGGTAGCTCAACCCCTGGTACACCCCGATGTCACGTTCGCGCCACGCGCGGTCGAACTCGACGGGCGGGTCGTCGAGCGCCTCGCGGAGCGACTCGGCCGTCTCGCGGGTCCGCAGCAGGTCCGAGGCGACGACGCGGTCCACGTCGTAGTCGTCGGCGAGGAACGCGGCGGCCGCCGCGGCCTGCTCGTGACCACGCTCGGAGAGCGGGACGGGTGCCCACCCCTGCATCCGCTCGTCTCGGTTCCACGGCGTCTCCCCGTGTCGCACCAGCACGACTGTCGGCATTGGGGACTCTTCGGGTGCGGATGGCTTGGGTGTTGGCGAAACTGTCCGGCCGTCGATGACGAGAACACCTCGAAAGCCCCCGCGTTCTCGGTGCCTGCGACTCGCTGCGCGCTTCGCTCGGCTTCGCCTCGTTCCAGTGCTTACGTCGCCTCGGCTACCGAGAACGCGGCCCCTTTCAGTCCCCCCGCCTCGGCCCGTTCGTCAGCCATCCCCGAGTCCTGAGCCTCGGGGCTTTCGAGGTGTTACTACCAGCTCCGACGGCGAAACCGACGACTCCGGTCACAACACCACCTGACGCTCCTAGCGCTGGGTCCAGCGCAGGAGGAGCAGCGTCGCCTCGAACAGCGTCACCATCGTGATGGCGACGATGAACGGCGCGAGGCCGGTCGGGTCGGGACTGAACAGCAGTGCGACGCCGAGGAACCCACCCCAGAAGTAGAGGCGGCGGTCGGCGAGCCACTGGCGGGTGGTCAGCCCCATCATCACCGCGAGCATGATGAGCAGCGGAATCTGGAAGACGGCGGCGAAAAAGCCCATCAGCAGGAGCATCAGGCCGAACGTCTCGCTCAGGCCGAACGCCACCTCTGCGGCCTGCTCGGAGTAGTTGACGAAGTAGCTGAAGATGAAGGGGAGGACGAGGTAGAACGCGAACGCGACGCCGATGAACGCGAGGACGAGGCTCGTCGGCACCGCCGCGAGGTAGTAGCGCCGCTCGTGTTTGTAGAGTCCGGGGCGCATGAACAGGTACGTCTCGTAGACGAACACCGGTAACGCGATGACGAAGCCCGCGAGCGTCGCCACCTTCAGGCGGGCCAGCACGAGCGCCAGTGGCTGGTAGGCCCGTGGGCTGGTGACGCTGCTCTGGACCGACCCGAGAATCGAGTACCAGATGAAGTTGATGAGGTCGACGGCGAACGGCAGGACGAGCACGCTCACCAGCGCCATCGAGAGGATGACGACGCCGAGTCGCTTGATCATCTCCTCGATGTGGTCCGCGAGCGGCATCTCCTGGTCGCTCTCGGGTCCCTCGATGAAGCCGTCGTCCTCGTCGTAGTAGTCGTAGTCGACGTTCCGCTCGCCGGAGGCGGGAACGGTCGCGCCGCCGTCGGACTGGGCGCGAGCGCCGTCGGGGTCCGCTCCGACGTTCTCGAACGGGTTCTCGCCGTCCATCTCCTCATCGGGACTCACACGGTCCTCGGCGGGGTCCTCGTCCTCGCGGTCGGCCTCCGACGGGCCGAGCACCTCGTCGATGGTCGGCTCCTCGCTTTTGACCCAGTCCGGAATCGAGCCGTCGGGGTTGACCGCCGGGTCGCCCGCCTCCTCGTCCGTCTCGGCGTCGTCGTCCGTTCCGGCGTCACCGTTCGTCTCCGCTGCGGGTGTCCCGGCCTCCGGGTCGTCGGGGTCGACGGTCGGAATCTCGGTCAGCGTCCCGCCGGTCGACTCCTCGTCGTCGTCGGTGTCGCCGTCCTGTTCGCCGCGCTCTTCGGCTCGTGCCTCGGCGATGTGTTCGCGGAGGTCGTTCGACGTCTTCCCGACGGGCGAGACACCGTGGTCGGCGGCGAGCGACTGGAGTTCCCTGTAGGAGAGGTCGTCGAGGTCGTCTAAGTCGCCGGTCTCCGACGAATCCGGCGGGCTCGCGTCGCTCCCCGACCGTTCCTCGTCGGGCCCACGCCGCTCGTCGCCGGTCATTACGTCCGAGTACGTCACCGGGTGGTTGTAAGCCTTCTCACCCGACGGCGACGGAAAAGATTGATAGCACCCAGTTGGCTAGGTCCGGTGTGTCGAGCGCCATCGGTGACGATACGAAACGCGCGTTGGTCGACGGCCGGGCGGCCGTCGGCGAGATACTTCGCGCGGCACAGAAAGACCTCCAGAAGGTGGCGCTCGTGTTCCTGTTCGGCCTGCTGGGGACCATCATGTTCCTCTACTACTTCGGGTGGGACCGGCTGAAGGCCGACCTGCTCAGTAGCGCCCCGCAGGCGAACGTCATCACGCGGACCCCGTTCGAGGTCATCCTCCTGCAGGCGAAGATCGGACTCGTCGTCGGCGGGTTGCTCGCGCTCCCCGTCATCGTCTACTTCGGGCGTGACGCGCTCAAACGTCGGGGCGTGTGGCCCGAGAAGAAGATACCGACGTGGCAGCTCGTCGGGATGGGACTCGTCGCCGCCGTGCTGTTCGCGCTGGGCATCCTCTACGGCTACTACGTCTTCTTCCCGGTGATGTTCGAGTTCCTCGCCTCCAACGCCGCGCAAGCGGGGTTCTCGCCGGACTACGGCATCACCGAGTGGATCCAGTTCGTCCTCTTCCTGACGTTCTCGTTCGGTCTCGCGGCCCAACTGCCGCTGGCGATGGCGGCGCTCGCGTACGCCGAAATCGTCCGCTACGAGACGTTCCGCGACAAGTGGCGCTACGCGGTCGTCGCCATCTTCGCGTTCGGCGCGGTGTTCTCCCCGCCCGACCCGTTCACGCAGGTGATGTGGGCGGTTCCCCTGCTGTTCCTCTACGGCCTCAGCCTCGGGTTCACGAAGTTCGTCGTCACCGTCCACCGGGGGAGTGCCGAGGTGGACTTCCGGGCGGAGATGCGCGACATGGCTCCCCGGCTGATGGTGATGGCCGTCGCCTCGTTCGTCGCCACCTACGCCACCATCGCCTACGGTGCCGGCGTCTACTTCAACGACGTCGTTCAGCCGGCGATACCGACGGTGGTTCGCCCGCCCGAACTCCCCACGGTCGAGTCGCTGTGGGGGATTCCCCGCGCCGAGGCCATCGTCGCGACCAGTGTCGTCGTCGCCTTCCTCCTGACGATGGCGCTGATGGTCTACTACGTCTACCTCTGTCTGGAGGCCGCCAGCGAGATGGCCGCCGCCGGTCGCGGGCCGTACGGCGACCCGTCGGCCATCGACATGCGGGCGCTCGACGCCGCGGGCGTCCGGGCCGCCCCACCCGAGGCGTTCGCCGAGATGGACGAGGAGGAGGCACTCGACGTCGCGGGCACGGCGATGGACGACGGCGACCACGAGAAGGCCCAGGCCGTCCTCGACCGGTTCGACGAGGCCGAAGCCGGCCGAGAAGCGAAAGCGGAGACGGAGGCCGCCGACGCCGACGCCGGGGACGGGGCGGACGCCGACGACTCGGGCGTCGTCACCCGCACGAGTGCGGGGATGCTGGGCGCGTTCACCGACGACGAGACGGACGAGGAGGACATCGGGGGCTACCTCTACGACGTGCAGTTCATCCTCGGCAGTCTCGCCTCCAAGTCGTTCCGCCTCATCGCCGTCTTCATGGTCGTGATGGGGCTCTCGTTCGCGTGGCTCTACTCCGGCGGTATCGGTGACCTCCAGCGGGTGTTCCTCAGCCGACTGCCGACCGCTGGCTCCATCGACGTCCCGCTGGTCGCCCCCGACCCCATCACCGGGGGCGCGGGGTCGCTCTCGCCGAACTACGTGGTTCGGCTCTCGGAGTCCGTCTCCCCCGAAGCGTTCGAGATCGTCGCGCTCCACCCCGTCGAGGCGCTCGTCTTCCAGGTGAAGCTCTCGCTCATCTTCGGTGCGGCCGCCGTCCTCCCGCTCTTGCTCTACTACGTGTGGCCGGCGCTCAAGGACCGCGGGTTCGTCTCGGGCAACCGCGGCGTGCTGTTCACGTGGGCCGTCACGACGGCCGTCTCCATCGTCCTCGGGAGCATCTTCGGCTTCCTCGTCGTCGCACCGACCGTCATCTCGTGGCTCGCCGCCGACATCGTCGGCAACGGGATGCTCATCAAGTACCAGATCAGCTCCTACGGCTGGCTCGTCTTCTTCACGACGCTCGGCATCGGCCTGCTGACGGCCATCCCGACGACGATGCTCCTCTTCCACCGTGGCGGCATCGTCCCGTTCCGTATCCAGCGTGACCGCTGGCGCGAGGCCGTCACCGCCGTCTTCGCGCTCTCGGCGTTCTTCACGCCGCGGGGACTGTTCACGATGTTCCTCATCGCCATCCCCGTCGCGCTGATGTACGGCGTCGGCCTCGGCGTCCTCTGGCTGTACACCCTCGGCGGCCGACGGGCCCCCCGGTCGACCGGCCAGGGTGCCGACTGACCCCGTCCCGAGCGCCGGGGACCTTCACGACGAAACGGCCGTCGGCGAGACCTTCATACCTGATACTGCGACAGTCTCTCACGTTCGGTAAAGCTATCACGCCACACGAGGACAGGAGCGGTATGTTCGCACGTCTGATGGTTCCCTCCGTGTCGAGGAGACGATGAGTGGAGCCACAGAGACGCTGCTCCGGGGGGAACGGGGGACGCGCGAGTGGTACGTCTCGGGTGTGTACGCGCTCTCCTTGCTGCTCGTCGTCTCGCTCGTCGTGCTCCCCGGCGGTGCGCTCAGCGACGCGCTGTACGGTCGGGTGCTGCCGGTGGTGCTGTTTGCGACGCCGCCGCTGGTCGCGGGCGTCTCGGCGGTTCGTGGCGGTGGCCTCCTCGAAGGTATCGTCATCGGCGTCGTTCCGTCGGTCGCGTTCGTGCTGTTCGGTCGCCCCGAAGCGCTCGCCGTCGACACCGCGGGGACCGTCGCCGTGCTCTGTCTCGGCGGTGCGTTGCTCGGCTTCCTCGCCGGCTACGCCTGCCGCGAACTCGTCCATCTCTTCCGGGCGCACTGAGCAGTCGTCGACGTCCGTCACGCTATCACCGAGCGAGACCGTCGAACCGACAGGTTTTGGGCCGTGGTCGGTAACGACCGTCCATGCCCAAGATCAGTGTCGAGATTCCACAGGAGCTACTGGAGGACCTCGACGCCCACGTCGGTGACCAGGGGAAGTTCGTCAACCGTAGCGACGCGATTCGTGCCTCGGTTCGGAAGACGCTCGACCTGCTCGACGACATCGACGCCCGCCACGGCCGCTTGGAGGACGATGAGTGAGGTGCGGCGGACGGCGTCGGCGAGCGTCCTGCCGGTCGCCGCCGTCGCGCTCGTCGCCCTGTTCGTCACCGCACTCGTCACCGCGCAGTTGACCGCCTCGAAGATTCTGCTGTTCTCGCTGCCGGTGTCGCTGCCCGTCGTCGGCCCCGCACTCGCGCTCCCCGGTGCGGCGCTCGCCTACGCCGTCACGTTCTTCGCCTCCGACTGCTACTCCGAACTCTACGGCCGCCGTGCGGCCCAGACGATGGTCAACGTCGGGTTCGTGATGAACCTCGTCCTGCTCGTCCTCGTCTGGGGCACCATCGCCGCACCCGCCGCCGACTCGGGGTTCGCCGACCAGTTCGCGGCCGTCCTCGGCGCGTCGACGAACATCGTCGTCGGGAGCCTACTCGCCTACCTCGTCAGCCAGAACTGGGACGTACTGGTCTTCCACCGCATCCGCGAAGCGACCGACGGCGAGATGCTGTGGCTCCGCAACGTCGGGTCGACAGCGACGAGCCAACTGCTCGACACCGTCATCTTCGTCACCGTCGCGTTCGCCGTCGCCCCTGCCGTCCTCGGCGTCGGGTCCGTCACCGGCGGGTCGGAACTGCTGGCGCTCGTCGTGGGCCAGTACCTGCTGAAACTGCTCATCGCCGTCGTCGACACGCCGTTCGTCTACCTCGTCGTCCGGGCGGCCCGTGACCGCGGTGTCGCCCCACGCGTGACGCCCTCGGACTGAACGTCCCCGGAGATTTATCAGGGGCTGGGCCGGAGCTAACAACGATGCCCTCCAGCAACGCGACTGCGACCGGTCCCAGGCGGTGCGGTCTGGGAATCCGCGGCGTCGCCATCGCTATCGACTCGTTCGTCTGGTTCACGCTCCTGTTCGTCGCCATCTTCCCCATCGCCGCGGTCACCGGCGACATCACGACGACCGGAGGGACGACGAACGCCGACCTCGAAGGGACCGCCTCGCTGGTCGGGGTCTCGCTGTGGGTCGCCCTCGGGCTGAGCTACCACACGCTCGCAGAGTGGCGGTTCGGTCGGACCGTCGGCAAACACCTCGTCGCCATCCGGGTCCGGAACGCCGACGGTTCGCCGCTGACGCTCCGGTCGTCGCTGGTCCGGAACGTCGTCCGACTCGTCGACTTCCTGCCGGTCAGCTACGTCGTCGGTATCGTCGCCTTCGCGGTTTCGGACCGCCGCCGACTCGGTGACCGACTGGCCGACACGGTCGTCGTCCGCGTCTGAACGCCGCGACCGGCCCCGTCGGGCCGACTACTCCGTCTGCTCCGCGAAGCCGAAGCGCGCTTTCACGTCCGTCACACGGACCGTCACCTCGTCGTCCGTCTCGGTGTCCGGCACGAACAGCGTGTAGCCCTCGATCTTGGCGATACCGTCGCCCTCGCTGCCGACGTCCTCGATAGTCACGTCGACCTCGTCGCCCTCGCGGACGGGGGCGGTGAGTCGGCGTTTGGCGACGAGGTAGAGTTCGGAGGACTCCTTGCGCGAGGCCTTCGGGCGGACCTCCCGGACGTAGCGGAACTCGTGTTCGACGTCCGCCTTCAGGTCCGCGAGGTCCGGCCCGTCGAACACCTTGGCGACGAAGTCACCGCCCGGCGCGAGCACTTCCATCGCCGTCTCGAACGCCTGGCGAGCGAGGTGGACCGAGCGGGCGTGGTCGAGGTTGTACTCTCCGGTCATGTTCGGAGCCATGTCCGAGAGGACGACGTCCGCCTCTCCGACTCGGTCGACCAGTTCGGCCCGAACGTCCTCGTCGGTCATGTCGCCGCGAACCGTCTCGACGCCGTCGACGTCCTCGATGCGCTGGAGGTCGACGCCGACGACGGTGCCGTGGTCGCCCACCAGTTCCGCGGCGACCTGTAGCCACCCGCCGGGCGCTGCGCCGAGGTCGACGACGGTGTCGCCCGCCTCGACGAGGTGTGACTCCTCGTTCAACTGCTTCAGCTTGTACGCCGCGCGAGAACGGTAGCCCTCCTGCTTCGCGCGGTTGTAGTACATATCCTTATCTGTCATGAATACTATCTCCGTTCACAGGAATTTCAGTATGTCGGACACAGACGAGTACAGGACGCATTCTGAGGAGTATTTAGAGCGCCAGAAGGTTAAGGTGAAGGAAGAACTCCGGCCCGAACACTCAGGACGGGTTCTCGACTTTCTCTACGACCGGCGAGAGGATTTGGCCCCGAGCACCGCGAGGAACTATGCACGAGAACTGCGGTATCTCGTAGCCCACGGGTACGAGAACGAATTGCTGGCCGACGACCCGGAGGAGTGGCACTCCGAGGACTGGGAGGACGCAATCAGACGCGTCGCGAGAGAGCGAGACCTCAGCGACGGGACCAAGCGGAACACCTGCTATGCCGCCCGTGCCTTTGCGGACTGGTCGAACAAGTCCCCTGCCGACAAATCGGAGATTAGCGCACCGAAAATCGAACACTCGAAAATCGACGAGGAGTGGGTGCTGAAGCCCGAGGAGGTCACCGAACTCATCGAAGCTACCCACACTGAACGTGACGCCGCCCTCATCGCGGTGATGTACGAAGCGGCGCTCAGACGGACCGCCGCCGTTCAGTTGGACATCCGCGACTACCGTACCGAGCGTTTCGCCCGGATTCGCCTCCCCCACAAGACGGGCGTGAAGACGGGCGAGGGACGGGAGAGGCCGCTGAGTTGGAGCAAAGGGTATCTCGACCGCTGGTTGAACAACCACCCCACACCAGACGAACCAGAGGCCCCGCTCTTCTGCTCGATTCGAGCGGGCCGCGACGAGGGTGAACGGCTGTCCTCTCACGCGATATACACGATGATTAAGCGGACAGCCAGTCGGAGCGACATCGACTCCGCTCGTATCCATCCCCACGCGCTCAGGCACGCTCGTGCGACCGAGATGCGGAAGATGGACTGGCTCGACAAACGTGACATCGAGACCGTGATGGGGTGGACCGATGATACGCCGATGCACGGACGCTACACCCACACGACGGCGACCGAGGACGCCGAGGTAACGGCGAAACGGATGGGCGTTCAGATTGACGACACCGAAGAGGAGACGATGAAGGAGTGCCCCCGATGTGGGGCCATCCTCCCGCCGGGGGGCCGGTACTGCGCAAGCTGTACCCTCCGGGTGACGGAAGAGCCGCCGGAGTGGTGGGAGTACTTCTCGCGGATTGCCGATGAGAACGACCCTGTGATACAGCAGTACAATCGTCGGAAGGGAAGCGCGCCGCCGTACGCACGCCTCCCCAAGTCCGAGTTCGAACACGTCAAGAAGGCGTTCATGCGCGCAACCCTGCTGATGGACAGCGAACAGGGGCTCGATACCGACCTCAGCGATTCGGAGGTTGAGGACATCTTCTCGACCTTCTTGGTCGGGGACGAGGCGATGGCCGAGAACTACCTCGAAAACGAGAGCGAGTACCGGCTGACGGAGAACATCGAAGATTACACCCTCGAAGAACTGGAGGAGCTTGCCGAGGAACACGCTGAGGGCGACTAACGCCACTCACACCGCGTTATGTAATGGGCGAATCTAACAGCTTCTCGCCGCGACCGGCGTACACCTTCCCCAACAACGCTCGCCTCGGACCCATCTTGAGATGTATCAAGCGTTCGCTGGGGGCGTCACCCGTCCATCGAGCGGTTCATCTGTGTTCTACCGCTACAACGTTCATCGTAAGTCTGATTCCCGCGAAGCTCGGAGATACGTCTATGGTACAACGCCGAAGTATCGAGGTCACAGGGATGTCCTGTAACGGATGCGAGCGCAACGTCGAGAAGGCACTGAAGAACGTAGGCGGAGTCCGCCGCGCCGAAGCGGACCACGAGGCGGGTGCGGTCGAAGTCGTCGTTGAAGACGATGTGAGCGACGACGACCTCGGAACCGCCATCCACGATGCTGGCTACGAGGTCGTCGCTTAGGCCGTCTTCATTTCAGCACCAGCAGACGCGTCCGTATCGACCGCAGAGGTGTCGGACTCGGCGGTGAAGTCCGTATTGAGGCGCTCGCCCCGAAGCAACTGCCCCGCGAAGCTGTTTACGAGGACGACCGAGACGGAGAGGACCATCGCAATCATCGCGAACACCGGGTGGACGAGGCCCGTCGTCGCGGCGGCCACGCCGATACCGTTGAACGAGAACGCGGCCAGCAGGTTCTGCTTCGTCTTCCGATAACTGCTCTTACCAATCTCGTAGGAATCCATCACACCACCGAGCCGGTCGCCCATCAACACGATGTCCGCCGACTCGATGGCGATGTCAGTGCCCGCGCCGATGGCGATGCCGATGTCGGCTTGCGTTAGCCCGGGCGCGTCGTTGATGCCGTCCCCGACCATCGCGACGCGTTCACCGCCCTCCTGTAATCGTCGTATCTCGTCGCGCTTGTCGTCGGGAAGCACGTCGGCCATCACTCGGTCGATACCGACCGTCTCTGCGACGGCAGTCGCAGTTCGTTCGTTATCGCCGGTAATCATCACGGGTGTGATTCCGGCGTCCTTCATCCGTTCGACGGTCTCTGCGGCGTCGTTCTTCACGGGGTCACCGATGGCAACGAGGCCGACGACCGTCTCATCCACGGCGACGCAGACGACGGTATAGCCTCGTGCTTGGAGGCGGTCGATGTCGTCCCGGGCAGTAGTCATATCGATGCCCTCCTCGGTGAGCCACCCGGGTTTTCCAACGAGAATCCGCATTTCATCTACCTCTGCCCGAATCCCCTTCCCGGTCACACTGTCGAACTCGTCTGGGTCGGGGAACTCGACGCCACGTTCGTCTGCGCAATCGAGAATGGCATCCGCGAGGGGGTGTTCGCTAAACGCCTCCGCACTGGCCGCTCGTGTTAACACATCGGATTCGTTGCCATCGAATGCGACAACCTCCTCGACGGCAGGCTCACCCTTGGTGATGGTTCCGGTCTTGTCGAGGACGATGGTGTCCACGTCTTGGAATATCTGGAAGGCATCCCCGCTCCGCATCAGAATTCCCCGGTTCGCGGCGAGCCCGCCACCTCGAATGAGTGCAAGCGGCGTCGCCATCCCAAGCGCACACGGGTACCCGAGAACGAGGACGGCCAGCGCCGCGAACGCACCACGCTGGACGTTCGCCTCCGTCCCGAACGGGCCGCCTGACCAGACGACAGGGACGAGTATCCAGAACAGGAAAGACGCGACTGCGATGGTGAGGACGCCCGGGACGAAGTACTTCAGCACGCGGTCTGCTAACTGGACGACGCCGGGTTTCATCGTCCTCGCTTCCTCAACTTGCCTCGCAACTTGATTCAGGAACGCGTCGTCGCCGGTCGCAGTTACTTCCACGAGGAGTGTCCCAGTTTCGTTGACGCTTCCACCAATCACCTCGTCGCCCGGTCCCTTGTCCACTGGGACAGACTCGCCCGTCGCGACGCTCTCATCTACGGCGCTTTCGCCTTCGAGTACTGTGCCATCAACGGGGATGCTCTCTCCGGGTTTGATGCGCACGTGGTCGCCCGATTCCAGTTCGTCCACCTCGACTTCTTCGACCTCACCGTCGCGAACGCGACGGGCGGTGTCGGGCTGAAGGTCAAGTAGGCCCTGTACGGCTCGTGATGCCCGTGTACGGACGATGAGGCTGGTGTACTCCGAGAGGATGTGATACGTCGTGATGAACACCGAGACAGCGAAGAAGTGGACTGTTGGGAACGTCGGAAAGACGAACAGGCCGAGGAAGCCGCCAAGCAGTCCGGCGAATGCCCCGGCTTCGAGGAGTACGTGCTGGTTGAAGATGCGGCGTCGGAGGCTGTTGTACGCCTTCTCGGTGATGTAGCGCCCGGGACCGAACATCGTTCCGAGTGCGAGGCCCAGCGTCACGAGGTCCATCCAGAGCGCCTGCGATTCGAAAGTCCCCCGGACGAATATCATGAACAGCATCAGCCCGGCGGTCGCGATGGCCGCCGCGCCCGAGAGCGTCAATCGGCGGGTGGCCTGCTCGACTTCTCGCTGTTGCTCTTCGAATCGTTTCTGCTTGTCCGGGTCGCGGATGGTGTACCCGAGGTCTCGGAGCGTGTCCTTGAGGTCGACCTCGGCCAGCACGCCGCTATCGTACCGGATTCGGACCTCTTCGTGGGCGAGACTGACGTTCACCTCCTCGACGCCCTCCGTTCGCTCGTACGCCTTGCGGATGCTCTCGGCGCAGAACGAACACGACATCCCCCCGATGTCGTACTGGACGTGTGTGGTACTCATCGTGGGATAGACTTGGAGTGGAACAGTGAAAGGCGTTATGATGAGAGTTGTAATAGTAGCATCCAAATTCTATAGGTTGAAGGAGGTTGCGACAGCCTTAGGGTACTCACTCCCGTACTCGGTGGCAAGGATGTCTCTCCTCGAAACTGACGTTCCAGTGCGGAACGTCATCACGACTGCCCCGGAGAAGGCCAAGGCGTTGGAGAACGACGTACGCGCGAAGATTCTCGATATGCTGGCCGACCGCGAGATGACCATCAGCGAGATTCACGAGGAACTGAAGCGACGTGGGGAGGAGAAGGTAGAGACAACAGTACGTCACCACGTCAACGTTCTGAAAGACGCTGGTCTCGTCGAAATCGCTCGGCTCGAAGACGCCAGCGGTGGGACGCTCAAATACTACAAATCGAACACGCGCGTGTTCGCGTACGACCTCCCTGAAGGTAGTGACGAAGCACTCACCGGGGCACAGGAGACTGCACGGGAGGGGGTCGTTTCGCTGGTCGAACAGTTGTACCGCGAACACGGCGAGGCCATCGAAGGCGTCGCCCGGGAGATGAAGCCGTGCGAGTACTGCGAGACTCAGCACTACGAGGAGTTCATCGTTCGCGAGCTACTCAACCGGGCACTGACTGAAATCAGCGAAGACGAGACGTTCGACGAATTGGTCGAAAACGTCGAGTAACGCGATTTGGACGACGAAGATGAGTTGTTGTGTTGAGTAGCACTAAAACCGTTATCGCCATTCGCACCTGTCTTTGTGTCGCGCGAGGTCAACGAGCTTCTCGCCGCGACCGACGTACACTTTCGTGCTACAGAAGGTGCATCGAACCCATCCCGGGTCATCCTCTACTGGCTCGTATCCGGCGGCCTCAAGGTCGAAACGCGTATCCATAGACATCGAAATGCAAACCGGGTGCAAACGTCCGAGTTCGGTGCAAAAGGGTTGGGGTCGAAAGAAGATGTCTGCTTGATACTGGTCAGTCTCGACCGTTCAGGCGTGACTCGTGAGATTCGCTACAAGGTCGGCGTGTTCGAGGTCGTTCTGGTGGAGGCCCCGGATGATGTTCCGAGGCCGTGGGATGAGGTACGGTGCGAGTGCGAGGAATGGTCACAGAACCAGCGGAACGTGATGATGCAGACGGAGGCCGAGACGAAGTGCCGCCATATCCACGAAGCCGAACTCTATCACATCTATCGTCAGCGAGTCAGCCCGGTGGAGTAGCTCCCTAACAGAGAGCCGGTCGTACTAACAGGGATTGTTAGGTGTTGAGCAGTCAATTTATATACTCTTACACTACCAGACCTAACAAAGTTGTTAGGTCGGATGTTGGTGGTTTTGTTGGTGTGAGGGTAGAAAAACGGGTTTAGAGAGATAGGGTCGGCTCTAACGGAAGCACACTAACACAACTTCACTTGACTTTTCAACAAGTCAAGGTTACGTTGACCCCTCGTTCAGGGCGGTTTTCGGGGCTGACCTAACAAACTCGGGTGGTTCGCACCTAACAACTTTGATAGGAGCGGGAGGGCTCGTTAGGAGGGTCGATGGGCTTCCGTTCCCATCCACTCAGCCTGTGTACTACCAACTACGGACAACTACCGTAAATATGTTTAGTTAGTTAGTGTTTCGAGGTTGGACCAGTTCTGGAGCGCGTTCGGAGGTGGTCAGACTGTTTACAGTACTGCGGTTGTGAACACGCGTTCTACGTGGATAGTCGATAAAACTCGGGAGTACGTAGGCTACTCCTCGTTGGAGACTGTGACGAGAAGCCGGTCGATACCCTCATCCAGCGATGTCGAGTGCGCGACTCGGCTTGCCTTCCCTTCCCGGGGAGGTTTGAAGAAGACCGTTTCGTGGCCGAGGGCGGTAGTACGGAACAGTTCCGGCTCGATGCTGACGGTGAAGAGGTGGTCATCGAGACGAACAGTGCGGGCGCGTTCTGCGACTGCATGAATGCGGTCGGGGTCCGCATCGGTGTCCGCGTGAATGGAGAGTATCAGCTGGCCGTCCAAGAGCGGTTCTTTGAGGGCCAGTATGCTGACGACGCCACTCTCGATGAGGTCTGTTGCGAGGGTGCGGAACGATTCGGCGGGGCTTTCAGGATGGTTTGCGGTTGCCATCGTCCACCACTACGAAGCTGGCGTATATAATTCTTGTCGGAATATTTGACTTACCATATAACTATAATATAGTACTGTTTATATAGTAGACCCCTCTTCCGCCAAGTTATAACTAAAATATCACTTATAGTGCGGTCCGTTAGTCCCCGGTGAATCTAAGAGTCAGTCTGCCAGACGGTTTGTATGGCCCCCAAGGTTCTCGACTTGTTCTGCGGTGCAGGCGGCTTCTCCCTCGGTTTCCACCGCGCAGGGTTCGAGGTGGTCGGAGCCATCGATTATGAGCCAGCGGCCCTCGAAACGTTCCGATTGCACCACGATACGCTCGCCGTACCCGCAGACCTCTCTCGTTTGCTCGACGATGGCGGCCCAACTGGAGAGGACCTCCTCGACCTCGTTGGTCTCACCCCGGCTGACGTGGACGTTGTAATTGGGGGGCCGCCCTGTCAAGGCTATAGCCAGAGTAGCGACCGAGACCCTGACGACCCGATTAACGACCTCGTATGGACGTTCCTCGAAGTTGTTGAAGCCGCCGATGCACACGCGTTCGCGATGGAGAACGTCCCCGGGCTCCTCGAACACAAGGGGGGCGAAACGATGGCCGCGCTCGTCGAGTGCGCGGACTCGCTTGGATACAACGTCGCATACGAGGTCCTGAATGCGGCTGATTTCGAAGTTCCGCAGAACCGCCATCGGGTTATCTTCTTCGGGGTCAGGGGTGGAGAACCAACGCATCCCGAACCGCTGGGTGGTGAGCCAATCCCCGTACAGGAGGCGCTTAGTCAGGTTACTGGAGAGTTGTTACCGGATAACGAGTGGACAGACCATAGGCCGACGACGGTCGAGAAAATAGCGCAACTAAACGTGGGGGAGAGTCTCCACGGAAAGCACCGTCAAGTACGGCTTGACCCAACGAAACCGGCGCGCACGATAACCGCATCGAATCGTCACATCCACCCGTTCGAGGACCGGGAGTTGAGTATTCGCGAGTGCGCTGTGCTTCAGTCGTTCCCGCCGACGTACGACTTTGCCGGATGGGAAAACCGCGACGCTCGAACGCGACAGGTAGGGAACGCGGTTCCGCCGAAGCTCGCAGAACACATCGCGTACGCTCTGCTGAAATCCCTCTGGGAAGTGACCGACCGCGTTCCTACTGATTCTGTAAGAACGAGTTCGAAGCAAATTGCAGGCCCCACTGGTCGGCTTACGGAACGAGAGGTGGAAGCCACACTGTTGCGGGCGGGTGGGTTAACGTGGGAACAGGTGGGAGATGAAATGGGGATTACGTACAAAACTGCGTCCACACACTACTATCGGGCAAGGGAGAAAGCGGAGATGGCACGTGAGACATTTGCGGTATTCGAGCGTCTCAATCTGGGTGAACGCGACTGACTTCTGCCCACGTCTTCGCCTCACCCATCGGCGTTTCAACGTCGTTCAGCGGATGTTCTCGAATCCACTGGTAGCAATCTGGGCAGACGGGTGCGAGGCCGTCGGCGGCGGGATGTTTGAGTGCCCGGGCGGTGCTGGCCGGAACGACCTCAGCGCATTTCCAGAGGCGTCCGCCCTCAGCGCGGTCACACGCACAGCGAACTGTCGGTTCACGTTCGACCGTTCCGGCACGAGCTTCCCACGCTCGGGCACACTCAGCGCAGAGGTGGAGAGACGCGTCGGCCACGGGGTCTCGGTCGTCAGAAACGACCCGGGCGCTCTCGCCAGTACAATCGGCCCCGCAAAGCGCACGTTCGTTATCGTAGAACCGGATGTGTTCCGGCACGTCGCGAACGAGTTCGAGAGCGTGGCTCATCGAGACACCCAATCAGGACCCATCCCTGCTGATTCCCGAGCGGCGCGTCTCCTATGACGCACGAACCCCCGGAGTTTCTGCGTCAGTACGGGAGAAACGGGTCTGTGTAGGACTGCTTTCATCGGGAGTCGGGTTATTCGTCGTCTTCCCACGGAATCGGGATGCGGTCGGCCCCGAGTTCGTCGGCCTCGCTCACAGGCACCCATGAGTAGATGCGCCGGAGGAGCGGAAGCCCCTCGTCGCGCGCGGTCTCGATAGCGGACTCCAGAGCATCTCCGAACTCGTCGAACGGGCCACCGCCGTGGTCGAGAAAGAGGGTCTGATGGTGGCGAGACATCACTCGATATTCGTCGTCCGACCGAACGAAGAGTATCTCCACGATAGCGTCGCGCTCCTCGTTGGTAACCTCGATGTCTCCGGGCACGTCCTCGGGGACACTCCCGTGGACTGCGACCCGAGTCATATACTCGTCGTCGCTCATTCGTCCGCCTCTCGCGAGCGTGGCGTGAACGACACGTCGAACACGGTTTTACAATCCGTGCAGTAGACCGCTGTTTCCGTGGCGTATTTTCGCCTATGCAACTCAGCATCGTACTCGCCCTCCCAGACCTCCCGGGATTCAATCGACACGTCGCGCGAATCGACCAGTTGCAGGCGCGAGGGGAAGTCCTCGTCTCCACAGTGCGGGCAAATCCAGACAACGTGCTCCCATAGGGTGGTTTCGATGTCGCTCATTCCTTTTCCTCGCGCTTCTCGAACCGAACGTCGAAGTCACACCCGCAGTCAGAGCAAATAACGACTGGTGTAGTCAGCCGGTTCGCGGCGTCGTAGGCGGCCTCATCGAATCCCCCGTCGTCGGGCCAAATATCGTCCTGCGAGACCGAAGGGTCACGGTCGTCGAGCGGCCCCAGTTCGCCCCCGCATTCTGGACAGTCCCACTTGGCGAGTTCCCAACGCGCCGTACGGGACCGGGGTGAATCATCAGTCATAATTAAAGAATCACCCTGAAGACGAGAAGCTCCGGCCACGTCAGCAATCCGAACCAGATACCAGCCAGATACGGCGGGAGCAGGATTGCGGCCCACAATATGACTGCCAGCCCCCCCGAGGATTCCAGCGTCCGCCATCTGCGACTCCCACGCCAATCCGATGGCGGTCGGGTAGACCATCATCAGGTCGAAGATGTGGGGCCAAATCGTCGCAAGCACCTCGCCCGGCTCAAACGCAGGGATGAGGTGTGCCATCGCCCACATCATCGCGGTTCCGAGCGACCCCCAGACGATGATTTTGGGAGTGAAATAGCCGATGAAGGCCACGCCGACGATGCCCGTCACGAGGACCGTTACGAGTTCGAGCATCTACGTCAGCACCTCGGATTGGAGGCAGTCGTCACAGTGCGCGCCGAGGTCAAGGACTCCCCGGGCGTCGCGGACGAGAGCCGGGTAACAATCGTGGCTTCCACACTCCGGGCACGTCCCATCGAGCGCGGTCTCGTGGCTGATGCGTTCTACATCGCGAACCATACGTGATAGGTCGCTGACGGTGGATGTTAGAGCACTATCTTCACACTGACACTTGTCGGTCGATAGAAACCCGCTGATGCTTCCTAATCTCCAACGAAGTGAAAACCGAAGACAGGTGACGAACGCGACGGGGTACTGTACCGAGTGCAGTTGGACGACGGAGAGGAGGTGGACTTTCGTTGGCGTGACCTGCGGCCGTTTTGAAACACTCAGGCAGACGAGTCTGGTTCGCGCTGGGCTTCTCGGAGATACTCGCCCACGTCGATTCCGTGGTCCTCCAGCGCCGCGCGAAGTGCCCGGAGGTAGAATTCGGCGGCCTCATTCCACTCGTCGCTGTACGTCTCGATGTCGTTCAGTCGGTCTTGCACGGCGTCGATTCGCTCATGGAGGTCGTCCTCGGGGTCGGACGCTGAGAGCACGTCAAGTCGCCGTTGATGGCGGTCCAGCCGGTCGCGTACCTCTCGCATCTCCGATTCCACGTCAAGGACTCCCTCCGTCGAATCGCCGTCGTCGCGGAGGATTCTGAGCAATCCGCGCTCGATTTCTTTCCGCGCAAGGCCGGTGAGGTGCGCCACCTTCGGCGGCCTTCGGTCCCCGTACCCCTCGTCCGCGTACGAAATCTCGATTAGTTCGAGGTCCTCCAACCGCTGGAACCGGTGGTTAGCCACGTCCCGCGAGAGGCCAGTCCGTTGGCGGATTTCGGTCATCGTCGCTTCGCCGCCGTAGTACTCGACGGCGCGGAGGAAGCGGGCGGCCTGCCGGTCGATGTGACGGGCGAGGTTCGGGTCGGTCATAGCGGTGGTCTGTTCGCGCGGTGCAAAGGAGCACCTTCACCCCGGGATAACCGTTCAGCCTGCGTGGACGACGCCGAACGTGTGAACACGGTGATTTCCCCGTGTATGAGAACTCCCGACCCCTCTCTATGGGCCTCGCCCATGAACGACGCCTACGACAGACATCAGCGGAACCGCTCTGGGGTCAACCGCGAGAGACGCATCGCGTTCCCTGTCACGCCGATACTCATCCCCATATCACCGACGAGTACCGCGAGCGCGACGCTAACGTAGCCGAGCGGCACGCCGAGGGCGAGCAGGAATTTCACACCAAGGCTCGACCAGATGTTCTGACGTATCACCCCGTTCGCCTTGTGCGAGAGCCCGTACAGGTACGGGAGCTTCGCGAGGTCGTCGCCCATCAGCGCGATGTCAGCGGTCTCGATGGCCGTGTCCGTGCCTGCCGCGCCCATCGCGATGCCCACAGTCGCAGTCGCGAGCGCGGGTGCGTCGTTGATACCATCACCGACCATCGCCACGCCGTCGTACTCCTCTTTGAGTTCCTCTATCGCGCTGACCTTCTCCTCGGGTAGGAGTTCCCCTCGATAGTCGTCAATCCCCAACTGCTGGGCAATCGCCTGCGCCGTCCGCTCGTTGTCGCCGGTCAGCATCACGACCTCGACGCCCTGTTCCTGCAACTTCTCGACAGCGCGTTTGGCCTCGGGCCGCACCTCGTCAGCGATGGCGATGAGACCCGTCACCTCGTGGTCAGTGCCGACCACGACGATGGTCTTCCCTTCCGCCTGCAGTTTGGGTACCAACTCGTCGTGGAGGTTCACGCACTCGCCCCGGTCACACCGCTCAGTCGCGCCCTCAACGGCGACTCCGCCGTCAGTGCTGTAGTGCGAGTGGTCCAAGTCTAACCCGAGTTCTTTGAAGAGTCCGGGTTTCCCAGCGTAGTAGGTCGTATCGTCGAGCGTCGCGCGAACGCCCTTGCCGGTGATGCTCTCGAAGTCGGTCACGTCCGTCCCCGCTACGTCCGCATCCTCGGCGTGGTCGATGATGGCCGTCGCAATCGGGTGTTCGCTCCGCTGTTCGAGCGAGCGGGCGGTCCGAAGTACGTCCGATTCGGCGTTCCCGTTCAGGGGGACGACATCCGTCACCGTGAGTTCGCCCTTCGTGAGCGTCCCCGTCTTGTCCGTCGCGACCGCCTCGACTGCGCCCATCGCTTCGAGGTGGTTGCCGCCCTTGATGAGGACGCCGTTCTTCGCGGCACTCGTAATCGCGGAGACCACGCTGACGGGCGTGCTGATGACGAACGCGCACGGACAGGAGATGACGAGAAGCGTGAGTCCGCGTACGAACCACGTCTGCCAGCCGAGCCCGAACGCTAACGGAGGGATGGTCATCGTGAGGATTGCCAGCCCGACGACGATTGGCGTGTAGTAGTCCGCGAACCGCTCCACGAACTGCTCGCGCTCGGTCTTGTTGCTCTGGGCGTCCTCGACCATCTCGACAATCTTCGCGATGGTCGTGTCCGACGCCGCAGAGGTCGCTCGCACTTCGAGATACCCGTCCTCGTTGATGGTGCCCGCGAAGACTTCATCCTCGGTGGTCTTGTCCACGGGCACGCTCTCGCCGGTAATCGGGGCCTGATTAACTGCACTTTCACCCTCGATGACTTGGCCGTCCACAGGGATTTTCTCCCCGGGGCGGACGATGACGGTATCTCCGACCTCCACCTCGTCAACGGGGATGGTTCGTTCCTCACCGTCCCGCCGGACCGTCGCCTCGTCGGGCGAGAGGTCCATCAGTTCGCGCAGGGAGTTCCGTGCGCGGTCCATCGAGTACGTCTCCATCAACTCCGCGATGCTGAACAGGAACGCGAGCGTCGCCGCCTCCTCGTAGAGCCCGATGGCGGTCGCACCGATGATGGCCGTCCCCATCAGCAGGTCGATGTCGAGGTTCAGGTTCTTGGCCGAGTAGTAGCCGTTGCGAACGACGGGTACCCCGGCGAACGCGACTGCCAGCAACAACGCTACGTCCGCGACGGTGAACCCGTATTCGAGAACCGTGACGACGGTCGTGTTCAGTCCCGTGAGAATGAACTCGACGAGGAGACCGATTGCGACGAACGCGCCGCTCGCCCACGTCTTCATCGCGCGACTGCTCGTCCAGACATCGCTGGGCGGTGCCATCCCCCCGGAATCGGTCTCGGCGGAGGTGCCGTCCGCATTCGTCACCTCATACCCTGCGCCCTCAATCGCCGCGATAATCTCCCCGTGCGAGAGCTTCGAAGAATCGTAGGTGACGCTCACCGTGCCCGCTGTGGGTCGAGTTTCGCGTTCGGTCACTCCGTCGAGCTTCCCGAGCGCGTTCTCGACCTTGCCAGCGCACGACGCACAATCCATCTCGGGGACGGTGAACTTCGCCGTTTGGTGTCCACCGCTGTTCTCAACTTTGTACCCCGCGTTCTCTACGCGGTCAACGATGGCCTCGCGACTGGTCGTCGCCGGGTCGTACGCAACGCTGAGCGTTCCGGTAGTTGGCTTCGGAGTTACCTCGGTCAATCCATCGAGCCGCTTCACGCTCTTGGTGACCTTCTCCGCACAGGATGGACAGTCCATCTCGGGTACAGAGAGCGTGACCGTCTCCTGCACCGCCTGTCGGCCCGTCGAAGCCGACTCCGACTCATCACTCATACGAAAAACTGGACGCGGGACGGGGTTATCGATTACCTTTGGCGCACGCCAACTTCGACCGATTCCGATGGGGCGTCGATGAACCCGGCGTCTCCCCCGACAAACGAGGTGGCTAACTGAGCCTCGGCTCGCCGGAGCCGATAGGAGAGCGTCGAACGAGGCATCTCCAGTCTCTCGGCCAGTTCCCCGAGTTCTATGCCGCGCGGAGTCTCATAGTAACCGTGTTTCACGGCGGCGGTCAGTGCCTCGGTCTGCTCAGCCGACATCGAGGTGCCGTCTGGTGGGCTGGTGACCGACGGGTCGATGCCGGAGATACGAACGAACTCGATGTCCGTACAGCGACAGAGTTCCTCCCGAAGCGCGTCGTGGAACTCGCTGATGTTCGCATCGTCAGGCGCGATGACGCGCCATTCATACCGCCGCTCGGAGCGGTGCGTCTCGAACAGCAATCCGTCACCCAGATGGTCGAGTGCGAGGTGCGGAACGGACGTACACGCGCGGGCTTTCGACCACCGCGAGTAGACGACGAGGGTATCCTCGTCACGGTCGAGAACGGTGTTATCGCATTCGGCCCCGCAGTCCTGAGTTGCCAGACAGTCCGTGCAGTGCTCGGGGTCGAGGAAGACGGTTTCAATCGCGTTCAGCGCGGCCTGCGACCCGGTTACGTGGTCAACGCGCCAGACGCTGGAGGACGTGACGTGGCAGGAAAGCGACCGGATTTGTGCGTCCGGGTACTGTGCAAGCGCATCTGCGATTGCGTTGCACCCCGGGTCGTAGTCGAGCGCGAAGACGAATTCCTTCATGTTCTCGGGTTCGAGCCGCGAATACTAAACTGAGTCGCTGGAAAGGGGGTTAAATCGGGTCGTCGGGGTCGTGTTCGTCTGCCATTCGCGTTGCTTCGGTGGCGTACTGCTCGCGGAGTTCCGTCTCGTTAACGCTACCGAGGTTGTCGGGGTCAACGTCGAGTGCGGCGGTCGTATCTCGGGTATCCGTGAAGCTCGTGAGGGCGCGTTCTTTTCTGAAGTACTGCGTGCCGTCCGGTGTTGCGTAGACGAGGATGATGAGGTTCTGCTCATCATCTGAGTACGTTCGTTCGACCAGCCAGACGCGAACCGAATTCTCGCTTGACATAATTACGTGGTGCGGAGAGAGTGTGAAAGCAGTTGTGTTAGTCGAAGCGGCGTATATCCGACTTTCCTCTGGCAGAGGATGACACAGCGGGGGTGTATATGATTGAGTTTCCCGATGATGAGAGCCGCACCAACAACTACTGAATCATCCTCGATTTCGACTCGGCCCGAGGTGACCGATGCGGTCAAGCCCCTGTTTGGTGGTGGCCGCGACGGAAAATAGTGTGATGGCTTCTGGAACTCGGTAGTGCGCTTCGGAGCGGTTCGTCGCTGACAGGCGGCGGATGAACTGATTATGCTCCTCGACGTGTATGCCCTCAAACGGGTGGCTTGTAAACTCCAAACTGCCGAAGTATGCTTACGACCCCACTACCAGTCCAGCGAACGAGTCCCCTCCCTCGGAGCACCAATACGCCCCGCCCCCGAACTACCGTTGCCGAGGAGGAGTAGGCAGGGTAGCTTGCTGGCAAATCAACTTCCGTCTCTCGCCTGCGGACCACCACGTCCCTCCCATACGTGGCGTCCATCTCCTCGGCGTTCTGAAGTCCGTTCTCACCGCTTCGACGGCATAGTATAGGTAACAAGACGGCAAGGATTGTTGTAGTAGTCGTCCTTGCGCGCCATTTCCCTCGCGTAGACGACGCGAGTGGATACGCCCTTCGTTCGACCGTCGGCCGCCGTCCGTGGCTCTCGCCGTCCCGTCCGACCGGCGCTGTCGCGTTCAGTCCCCGTCGCTCCGACCACGCCGAGCGAGCGCGTAGGCACCGCCGAGGACGCCGCCGAGCGCCGCCACCGGGCCGAACCCCGGACCGATGGCTCCCGACCCGTCACCACTGCCTGGGTCGCTCTCCCTGGTGAAGTTGTAGCGGACACGGCCCTCGCTCGACCGGACGTTCTCCATCTGGACGTTGAGGAAGCCGCCGCCCGAACACGTCGACTGGTTGTTGACGACGAACAGGTCGCCGGTGGTGAACTCCGTATCCTGCGGGAGGGCGACCGAGGACGGGATGACCTCGTAGGAGTCCTCTGCCCCGGCGTTGACCGTGTCGACGAGCTTCGCGTTGAACGCCCGTGGGTCCGACGGCGACCAGTTCTCGGCGCTACAGCTCTCGATGCCGTCGTAGCTGACGTCGAGTTCGTCGTCGAGTTTCAACAGGAACCCGGTGTAGTCCTCGTCGGCGCTGATGGACCCGGTCTCGGGGATGATGCCGGGAACCGCTATCGACGCCCCTCCACCGTCGCTCCCGTTGTCCTGTGCGGCGGCGACGCCGCTCCCGGCCGTGAGCGCGGCGACGCTCGTCCCGGCGGTCACGAGCATGCGACGACGACTGACGGCGGTGTCGCTGTCCATACAGCATCCGACTCGCGCCACTCGTTTGACTGTTGGGCCCGCGTGGTCCGGTTTCCGCGTCGACGGTGGTCGGCGAGCGTGTCCTCGCTCGCTCGGCTCGCGCCCGCCTGCGTGCGAGTCAATCGTTTAGGTTTTTAACCCATCCCCAGTTACTCGTTCGTATGTTCAAGGCTATCGTGAGTTCGGGGACGCTCCGGGCGGCGCTCGACTCCGTCGGCGTGCTGGTCGAAGAGTGCAAGATTCGGCTCGACGAGGACGAGCTCACGATTCGTGCGGTCGACCCCGCGAACGTGGGGATGGTCGACCTTTCGCTCTCCCCTGCGGCGTTCGAGTCCTACGAGACGGACGGCGGCGTCATCGGCGTCGACCTCTCGCGGCTCGAAGAGATGGTGAAGATGGCGAGCGCCGACCAGCTCGTCCACCTCGAACTCGACGAGGAGACGCGAAAACTCCACATCAGCATGGAAGGGCTGGAGTACACCCTCGCCCTCATCGACCCCGACTCCATCCGGCAGGAACCGGACCTCCCGGACCTCGACCTCGCCGCCGAAATCGTCCTCGAAGGGAGTCACATCGACCGCGCCGTCAAGGCCGCCGACATGGTCTCCGAGCACATCGTCCTCGGCGTCGACGAGGACGACGAGCACTTCTACGTCGAGGCGCAGGGCGACACCGACGACGTCCACTTCGTCCTCGACCGCGAGGACCTCATCGACCTCACCGCCGGCGACGCCCACTCGCTGTTCAGTCTCGACTACCTCAAGGAGATGAACAAGGCCATCCCGAAGGACGCCGAGGTCACCGTCGAACTCGGCGAGGACTTCCCCGTCAAGATGCACTTCGACATCGCCGAAGGGCAGGGCAACGTCACCTACATGCTCGCGCCGCGCATCCAGAGCGACTGACTCTCCGTCAGTTCCGACCCACTGGCCGAGCCCTCGCACTCCAATCGATGCGCCTACCGGTGAAGGGACCTGACTCGGTCGTTCTACGAAGTGCGTCCCGTCCGGAGCCGCGACGACGACATCTCCGTCTTCCTTCGTTTCACGCCGAAACGTGTCCGGTCGAGAGTCTCCCCCGCTCTGGCTCACGAGGGTTCAGTCGCTCTCTTTCCACTCGCCGGGTTCGTACTCGCCGAACTCCCCCTTCGACCGACGCTCGCGCGGCCAGAACGAGATCGCGACGATGCCGACGTAGAACAGTCCCACGACGCTGCAGACGACGAGTCCAGAGACGCTCCCTACCGCGGCTGCTTCGAGCACTGGCTGGTCCGAAAACGCCGTGAGCTTGAACAGCCATGCGGCGAGCATGAGTACGAAAAACGGGAGGTAGATTCGACGAAGCCGCCGCGCGAGCGCCTCCACGTACGGTGTCTTGATGGCCGGATTGCGATAGTCCTCACTCAACTCGCGACGCCAGTTGCGGTGTTCGACTCCTTGTGAGGGATCGAGCGTGTTCGCAAAGAGGTTCTCTTGGAGCATTCGCGCCCGTGCTCGGTACACGTCGTAGGCTTGGTACCGTCGAGCCTCGATTCCGAGGAAGACGGCGATGACCACCATCCCGGTGAGGAGAATCACGTGGTTCCCCTCGGTCGAGAACGCGTAGATGAGAATCGCCGAAATAATCGTCACCGCCCAGTTGATGGTCTCGTCAAGGCGACTACGCCAAGTCGTAACGACGCTCATCTCTCCCCGATAGAAGTGCGCCATGACCGAACCGAGCCCCGTGCTCTTCGAGACCATCTCGCGGCCGATCTCGCGTTCTTCACGCGCCTTCGGGTCGAACTCGTCCCAGTCTCTGTCTCCCTCTTCCATGGCTCCGGAACGTCGGCTGTGAGTCGACAAAACCCCGCCGCCTGCGCATCGTCCACCGTCCGATGACCGAACGACTCCACTACACCCAGTCTTACGGGCACGTCCGTCGGTCCGAGTGGTCTCGACGCTCCACTCGAATGTTCGCCTACACGTCACGTGGGTCACGAAACACGAACCGGCGGTCGTCCCGTGGTCCGACGGCGCTCTCTTATCCGACGCCTACAGTGACCTATCGATAATCGCCTTCGCCGCGCGGGCCTTCTCCTTCCAGCCGTAACCCTGGTCGTAGACGTGGCGTTTCGAGTCGACCAACTGCTCCGGAGAGGCCTCCTCGAAGCCGCCGCGTGTCCACGTGCCCGTCTCGTGGAGCCACGCGACGACCTGTTCACGGGTCTCCGCCCACGAGAGGCCGACCATCTCGTAGTACGCGACCATGGCGAAGACGGCGTTGTCGTGGGTGCCCGGCACCGACCCTTTCTCGTAGACGGTTCTGATGGGTTCCTGGGTCGGTTCCGAGACCTGCTCTTTGAACTCCTCGGCCGAGCGGAGTTCGAGGGCTCCACCGCGTGTCTCCTTGAGTCGCTGTT
This sequence comes from Halomarina oriensis, assembly GCF_009791395.1. Taxonomy (GTDB): domain Archaea; phylum Halobacteriota; class Halobacteria; order Halobacteriales; family Haloarculaceae; genus Halomarina; species Halomarina oriensis. Next base: position 571,190 of record NZ_WSZK01000015.1, on the reverse strand, counting down.
CGTGACGGAGGCGACTCAGTGCGGCCGAGTGCAGCGGGTCCCACGGGCCGTCGGTCGCCTCGCGGATGCGTCCCTCGCTCTTCGTGCCGTCGGCGAGTGCGACGAGTACGTCGGTGTAGGCGCGTTCGACCTCGGGCCACGGCGTGCCGTCGAACCGGCAGTCGGGGTCGTGGAGGCTGTTGGTCGAGCGACAGTCCGGACAGGGGTAACGGAACCGCACGTGCTGTAGGGTGTGCGTCGACGGACTTAGCCGTTCGCTCTCGGCGTCGTGCGATTCACGTCCGGTGCTTTCGAGGACGGGAGGTGTCGCCGGCCTCGTCTCCGCCGTACCGAACGCCCGCCCCGACCGGCTCTGCCCCACTCAACCGTCGGGCTTATTCACGCCCGCTCGCAGGAACGGGTAGACATGGACGCCCACCACGCGCGCTACCCGTTCTTCGAGAGCGCCCGCCAGGCGGTTGGTGAGGCGGGCGTCGACCTCGTGACGCTGATTCGGGAGGGGCACCCCGCGGTCGAACGGGGCCGAGAGCGCGTCCAGCGCGCGCTCGTCGCGGGCACCGTCGAACAGGCCAGCGATCAGCGTGTCGACGCGCGGACCGAGGTGCTCTCGTACCCCATCGCCCGCGTGCTGGTCTCGCTGGTCGACGCCCCCGGTGCGGTCGAGAAGTACGCCGCCAGCGAGGCCGCCACCGCCCACGAGCGGTTCGTCGAGGAGTTCGAGCGCGGCCGCCAGTCGACGCTCGGCGGCGACCCGCTCACCGTCGAGACGGTCCTCCGCGAGTTCGACCTCGCGGGCGTCGTCCGGAGTCACGACGACGAGTTCCGCGTCGCCGTCGGGACGTACCTCGACCTCGCGCCGGAGGGCAGCGGCTGGCGACTCGTCACCCGCGAACTCGACGACGGCTGGGTGACCGTCACCCGTCGGGACCTCTACGACCTGCTCGACCGGGCCGTCGAGCGCCGGGTGGCGGAGGGGTTGCCGCTGACGGTCCCCGAGGAGATCGCGGACCCGCTCGGCCCCGTCGTCAGCGAGGTCGAATCGGCGCTCGCCACCGCCTCCTACCCCCGGTCGTTCGACCGGGTCGACCCCGGCCAGTTCCCGCCGTGTATGCGAGGCCTGCTGGAGCGAGCGCGGAGCGACGAGGAGGACCTGGGGGCGTCGGGGCGGTTCGCGCTCGTCTCGTTTCTCTCCTCGCTCGGGATGGACGGCGACGCCGTGACGACGCTCGTCGGGGTGGCCGACGAGTCGCTGACGTACACTGCCGACCGTCTCGACGGGGGGCTCTACCCGCCGCCGAGCTGTGCGACGATGCAGGCGTACGGCGACTGTCTCGACCCGGACGACCGCTGTGAGACCATCGACCACCCGCTGGAGTACTACGCCGACGCGCTCGAAGCGGAGTGAGCGAGAGTCGAGGACGACGGTCCGAGCGCTGGCACACCCCAGTCGAGGCCCGGACTACTGCCGCGAGAGGAAAACGGCCACGACGGTCATCAGCAGGATGAACCCGGCGATGGACCCGATGAGGGCGAACGCACCCTGGTTGGTGAGTCCCTCCGAGTTGTAGGTGCTGCCGACGAAGACGACGGCGGCGATGAAGAGTCCGACGGAGACGACGGAGACGATGATTTCTGTCACTGTCTCCCGGTCCAAGGGCATACCCGCCGGTTCCGACGGTCACAGCAAAAGCGCTTCGAACCGGGCGCTCTCCTCCGCCGTCCGCCCCGCTCGCCCGACGCTCGCGTTCGCTCGACTCCCCTCGCCGACCACCTTCAGTTCCACCGCGCACACGCGAGCGAGCGGTTCATGCCCGTCGAGAACCTACGTTTCGCGTGGAGCGGAACGGTCCGCTTCCCGAACCGAATCATGACGCCAACCGAACACACACCAGCGTCACCACGAAGCGCCCTCGCACCCGACACGCGACTGCTCGACCCGCGTGCTGCTCGCGCGTGGACGGAGAAGATGGCCGTTACAGCGCTCGGCGGTGGCATCTACGAGATAGAGAGCGACAGCGGCCACACCTACGCCGTCGACCTCCTGGAGGGTCGCTGTAGCTGTCCCGACCACCAGATGCGCGGCGTGCGCTGTAAGCACATCCGTCGAGTTGCACTCGAAATAACGGGGGGAAGAGCCCCCGCGCCCGGCCGCCGCGCCATCGAGTGTGTCGCCTGCGGTCACGACGCGTTCGTCCGCGAGGACGACCCCGCGGTCTGTGACGACTGCCGACTCACGCCGGGGACGACGGTTCGTGACCGTGAGACCGACGCGCTGCTCGTCGTCGTCGAGACGACCGACCAGCGGGCGGCCGAGGTGACCGTCCCGAAGAAGCGCGAGCGGACGCTCGCGGACCTCGAGAGCGATGCCGCCGCATCGGACGACGCCGAGGAGACCACCGTCGCCGACTACCCGAACAACCGGTACTACCCCCGTGAGGACCCCATCGTCCGAGCGGTCTACCCGTTCTCGGGCGACCCGAACACCCCGTTCGAGGAGCTTCGACGGTACTCCTTCCCGCTGTCGCGCCTCGATCGGGTGCTCCCGCGCCCCGACGACGAGGACGCCGCCGACGAGCACGAGACCGAACTCGACTCCCTGCCGACGCCCTGAGCGGGCGTCGTGCGCCTCGGCGTTCAGTTCCCCGAGAGCTTCGTCTGGGCGGGGCCGCCCGTAAGTTCCTCGATGTCGGTGCCCTCCGCCAGCGCCGTCTCCTGCTTGACGCGGTAGTTGCCACCGTCGGTGACGTAGAGGTCCGCGGGGTGGAAGAAGTACCACTCCTCGCGGTCGAACCGGACGCCGATACGCGGTTTCGCGCCGAAGTTCTGCGAGAAGTAGACCAGCGCTTCGACCTCTTCGCCCGTGAGATAGATGGGCCGGCCGTTCGACGCCTTCGCCTCGATTGCGTAGAAGTCCTCGCCGTTTCCCGCCAGCACGTCCGGTAGTTCGCGGTCGGTGCTCGACCGCTCGCGGGGGCGCGCATGACGGCGAATCCCCGGTCGTGGAGTTCGTTGACGAGTTCGCGCTCGCGGCGGTCCCCCTTCCTGTTGCCCGGCATGTGCCTGCTTCTCGGCCGAAGGGGCTTAAGCGCGTGGAGAGCGCGGTGAAACTGACAGAGGGCGACTTGTTTGGCGTTGGATCGACCTTCATGCCACGGAGGGGTACCAATGTGGACGTCCGTCATTCAAGCAATTCTTGGTTCCGTTTGTTTGATTCTCTCTCAGTAAACGATAGCCGAACAACGTTTAGCCATACGTCGGAACCGTGTTCTGAGTATTCGACCCAAGAAAAGCTTTTACTTAGAAACACATGACAGACGCTAATGAAAGACGGGTACCTCATTGATTCACCGGCTCCTGGCAGGTACTTACCTGTCGATTCGAGTGTGTCTGCCCCTGTTTCGAAGTTCTACCTTCCGGACGATCTCCCTCCAGAGCTGACGCTTTCCGACGAGGTCGTGGCCGCCTACGGTCGAGCCATGCACTCGTTAGGGAGACTGGACGGGTTCTGGAGCGAAATTCCGAACCCCGATATCGTTCTCGGTCTATTCATCTACAAGGAAGCAGAACAGTCCTCGCAAGTAGAGGGAACACGGGTGACGGTGACGGACATGTACCGACAGGGAATCTCATCGAAGGACGTTCGGGAAGCTCGGAACTACGCAGAAGCACTTCGAGAGGCGGTCAACCGTTTGACCGCCGAAGGCCGCTCACGTACGAACGTCACCAACGAGTTGTTGAAAACGGTTCACGAACGGTTGATGGAAGACGGCCGAACGGACGACGAAGATCTGCGTCCGGGGCAGTTTCGATCGGGGTTTGCTTGGATAGAGGAGGACACTGGCAGCCTCGGCACACAGATCCGATTCGTCCCTCCAAAAGCAGAAGTCGCCGTCAGAAAAATGGAGGATTTCGAACGGTATGTCCGCTCAGTCGGCCGATATCCGGACTTGATGGATATCGCTATTCTCCATTACCAGTTCGAAACGCTTCACCCGTTCGCTGACGGTAACGGGCGTGTCGGTCGGTTGTTAATTGTACTTCTCCTCATAGCAACCGATATTCTCGTTTATCCGCTGTTCTATCTGAGTTCATATATCAACCGAAATCGCTCAGCGTACACCGATTCCTTGTTGGCCGTGAATGAAGACGGTGCCTGGAACGACTGGTTGCTGTTCTTCCTCGACGGGATACGCGAACAGGCAGACGACGGGTTCAGTCGCGCTAAACTCCTTATAGGGCTCCGTGAGAGCTACCGATCGAGGTTCGGAGACACGTCTCCGTCCGTCCGTGCGCTTGCCGATGCGGTCTTCGTAGAACCCGTATTCACGGTATCCAGAGCGGCCGAACTGATCGACATGACCTACCCCGCGGCGAACAAAGCTATCGACGAACTCGTTTCAGAAGGCGTACTAGAGGAGACGACCGGAAAACAGCGCTACCGAGAATTCGCGGCTGTTGACGTACTCGAACTTCTGGACCGACCGTCCGATGATATCCCCTCTCCTGCTCGACTACTGAGCGAAAAGTAACGGCCGTCTCAATCAGAACCGAGAGCGAAGTAAAAATAACGAACGGTTGTTAGGTGTGTAGGCAAGAATCGAATTCGGCCGTTTCGGGCGGTAGTGGCCGGCTTACGTCCCGTGCTGCCAGTCGCCCATGTACTCGACCTGTTCGTCGGTCAGGTCGTCGATGTCGATGCCCTCGGCGTTCAGCTTGATACGCGCGACTTCGCGGTCCAGCGCGTCGGGCACGTCGTGGACGCCCGCGTCGTAGGTTCGCTCGCCCGCTGGCGTCAGGCCACCGCTCCGACCCAGTCGCTCACGAACGCGCTCTGCGATACGCTCGCCGAGGCCGCCCTTGTCGGCGGCGACGAGTTCGCGGACACAGACCGCCTGCACGCCGAAGCTCTGGTCCATCACTTCGACCGGATGGCCCAGCGAGAGCGGGCCGGCGAGGTTGACGAGGCGCCCCTCCGCCAGCACGTTCAGGCGGCGGCCGTCGTCCATCTCGTACTCGCGGACGCCGTCCCGGACTTCACGGACGTTCGTCGCCATATCGGAGAGCTGGTCGAGATTGACTTCGATGTCGAAGTGGCCCGCGTTGGCGAGCAGGACGCCGTCGTTCATCACCTCGAAGTGCTCGGCCGTGACGACGTCGCGGTTGCCCGTCGTCGTCAGAATCACGTCGGCCTTCTCGGCGGCCTCCTGCATGGAGCAGACCTCGTAGCCCTCCATGTGGGCTTCGAGCGCACGGCGTGGGTCGACTTCGGTGACGATGACGTGGGCGTTCTGGCCGGCGGCCTTCTTGGCGACACCGCGGCCACAGTCGCCGTAGCCCGCGACGACGACGTTCTTGCCCGCGTACGAGAGGTTCGTCGTCATGGCGATGTTCGCCAGCGAGGACTCGCCGGTGCCGTGGACGTTGTCGAACAGGCGTTTCATCGGCGTGTCGTTGACCGCGAAGACGGGGTAGTCGAGCGCGCCGTCGTCGTCCATCGCACGCAGACGGTGGACGCCCGTTGTCGTCTCCTCACAGCCGCCGATGATGCCCTCGACGAGGTCGGGGTGTTTCTCGTGGATGCGGAGGACGAGGTCGCCGCCGTCGTCGACGGTGACGGTGGGTTCGATGGCGATGGTCGCCTCGATGGCCTCGTAGTACTCCTCGTCGTCGACGGCGCGTTTCGCGTAGGAGTCGATGTTCTCGTTGGCGTCGAGCGCGGCACTCACGTCGTCGTGGGTCGACAGCGGGTTACAGCCCGTGATGGCGACCTGTGCGCCACCGGCGGCGAGCGTCTCGGTCAGCGCGGCGGTCTTGGCCTCGACGTGCATCGCCATGGCGATGCGCTGGCCCTCGAACGGCGTCGACTCCTCGAACTCCTCGCGCAGGGCGGCGAGGATGGGCATGTGCTGGCGTGCCCAGTCGATTTTCTTGCGCCCCGACTCCTGCGCGGCCGCGAGACTCTCGAAGGCCACGTCCGACTCCTCGTCGGCCGTCGCCGTCGTGAGGTACTCGCTGACGGTCTCGGTCATGTCTGCATCGACCGGGGGGGACAGGAAAACGCTACCGCTACCGGGTCGAGAAATCGGATAATCGCTCGGTGTCGGCGAGGCCCGCTCAGAAGTCGACGCTGACGACGGGGCCGTGGGAGGCTCGGCGCTCCTCCTCTTGGGTCTCCTCGTCGTCCTCGTTCTCTTCTTCTTCGTCGTCCTCGTCGTCGGTTTCCGCACCGTGCTTCTTGGTCGACTTGTCCCTCTGGTCGCCCTTGTCGTTCCCCGCGTGTTCGGGTGGACCGCGACGGTCGTCGTCCTCCTCGTCTTCGTCGTCGCTCTCGTCGTCTTTGTCCTTCGCGCCGGCGTGCTCCGGCGGACCGGCGTGGTCGGGCTTCTCGTCGGTACCGGGGTTGTTCTCGGTGACGAACTCGGAGATGACCTGACCGAACGGCTTCTCCGAGTCACCGTCCTCACCGCCGAGCAGTTCACGGACGAACGCGGAGACGCGAGCGCCGAAGCTCTCCGGTTCCTCGTCGTCCTCGACGGCGAGCATCACCGACGTCGTGGCCGTCTCGTCGTCCGCCGTCGCGGTCACGTCGACCGTGACGTTCTCCTCGGGGGTCGGGAGGGCGACCGTCCCGTTCGGACCGGTCGTGTAGTTCCCGACGCCCGCGTACGTGGAGCTGTTCGTGACCGGTGGGTCGACCGTGACGGAGGCGTTCGTGACGCCCGAGTCGTTCTCGGTGACCGACACGGTCACGCCGTCGTCCTGGTCGACGGTGACGTCGAACTCGTCGGCCTCCTCCGCCCCGACCAGCGTGACGGTAGTGCTGGCGACGTCGTCGTCGGTCGTGGCCGTCACGACGACGGCGACGTCTTCTTCGGGCGTCTCCAGAGCGACCGTCCCGTTCGCGTCGGTCGTGTACTCGCCGGTGGCGACGCTGACGTTCTCCTCGACGGGTGCGACGGTGACGCTGGCGTTCTCGACGCCGGCCCCGTCGTCCGTGACCGTCACGACGACGTTCTCGGACTGGCTCACGTCGACGGCGAGGCCGCCGGCCGACTGTGCTCCGAGTGCGACCGCTCCCGTGGAGAACGCACCGACCACGAGCAACGCCGTCGCACACACGGCGAACAGACTTCGACTGGTGCTCATCACACTCGAATAACTGAATGTACTTCAAATAAGTTAGTCAGTAAGTTCAGCCGGTTCGGAGCGTTCGGAGCTACCGAGAGACGGAGAGAGAACCCGTTAGAACGTTCAAAAGCTCCTCTCGGCGTTCAGGGCCAAATCGAGTGGTTCGCGTTCGGTCCGGTGGTCGTCGCCCCCTACTCCGCCCGCGAGACGAGGTCGAACGCCCGTTCGCTCGCCGCCTCCTGCACCGCCTCGGCGTCGAGCGTCAGCACCTCACGGTCGCGCATCAGCACCTGCCCGTCACAGACGGTGTGGCGCACGTCCCGTCCCGACGCGGCGTAGACGAGGTGGCTCACCAGGTCGTGGGCGGGCGTCAGGTGGGGGCCGTCGAGGCCGACGACGGCGAGGTCCGCGGCCGCGCCGGGTTCGATGCGCCCGCCGGGGAGTCCCGCGACCGTCGCGCCCCCCTCGGTCGCCATCCGGACCACGTCGGGGGCGGCGACGGCGCTGGCGTCGTCCGTGGCGAGTTTCCCGACCATCGCGGCGTCGCGCATCTCGCCGAACAGGTCGAGGTCGTTGTTCGACGCCGCGCCGTCGGTGCCCAGTCCGACGGGGACGCCCGCGTCGAGCATCGCCTGCACGGGAGCCATCCCGCTGGCGAGTTTCATGTTCGAGGCCGGGCAGTGGACGACGCCCCCGCCCACCTCCGCGAGCGTCTCCACTTCGCTCGAATCGCTGTGGACGCCGTGGGCGAGGAAGTCCCGTTCGTCGGATGCGGGGTCGAACAGGCCCACATCGCGGGCGTACTCGACGGGCCGCATCTCTCGTTCCTCGACGATAGGGTCGACCTCGTGGCGCGTCTCGTTGACGTGGAGGTGGACCGGGACGCCCTCCTCGCGTGCTCGCGGGACGTACTCGCGGAACACCGCCTCGCTCACCGTCGTCAGCGAGTGGGGCATGAACGCGGTCCGGACCCGGCCGTCGGCCGCGCCGTCGAACTCGCGGGCGACGGCGATCGACTCGGCGGCGTCCTCGTGGGCGGCCTCGTCGTCCTTCCCGACGGTGACGACGCCGTGGCCGACGCGAGCGCGCATCCCCGACTCGTCGATGGCCGCGACGACGTCGGGCACCTCGAAGTACATGTCGACGAATCCGGTGGTGCCCGAGCGAATCATCTCCAGCATCCCCAGTTTCGTGCCCGCGGCGACGTCGTCGGGGGTCAACTCGGCCTCGGCGGGCCAGACGTCCTCGCGGAGCCACGATTCGAGGGGTTTGTCGTCGGCGTACCCCCGGAGGAGCGTCATCGCGGCGTGGGTGTGGGCGTTGACGAGGCCCGGCATGACGAGCGAGTCGCTCGCGTCCAGCGTCTCGTCGGCGCTCGTCCCGATGTCGGGTTCGACGTCGAGAATCTCGCCGGTCTCCTGGTCGACGAGGACGTCCGCTCTCTCGACGGTTCCGTCCGGTCGCAACACCTGCCCGTCGGTGATGCCGAGTGTGGTCATGTGGCCGGCTTTTCGTGGTGGGGGCGTTAGTGTGTCGGGATCGTGGAGGTGCCGGTGGCCGGGAGCGTGTGCCGAGCGCACGTGAGGCCGCGCGACTCGGGAAAGGGCAGGGCTGCCGCGGCGGTCCTGGTGGATTCGAAGGGCGAGGACCAAGGACGACGCACGACCCGGCAAGCACCGCAGTGAGCGACAGCGAACGAGGAGCGCAGACGTGGTCGCGCGAGTCGTTGGGTCGAGGGCTTCGGCGGCGTTCTCACTGGTCGCTCCCACTCACTTCTCACACCACCAACCACCTGCTAGCGGCGAAACACACAACCTCCCTCCAATGCACCACTCACCAATGCGAATCGCCGTCCCCAACAAGGGCCGTCTGCACGACCCGACCATCGACCTGCTCGAACACGCGGGCTTGCACCTGACGGACGGCGCGGACCGGAAACTGTACGCCGAGACCGTCGACCCCGACGTCACCGTCCTGTTCGCCCGCGCCGCCGACATCCCGGAGTACGTCGCCGACGGCGCGGCCGACCTCGGTATCACGGGCCTCGACCAGCAACGCGAGTCCGGCACGGCCCTCGAAGACCTGCTGGACCTCGAATTCGGCCAGTGTCGCCTCGTCCTCGCCGCCCCCGAGGAGTCCGACGTCGAGTCGGTCGACGACCTCGCGGGCGGCACGGTCGCCACCGAGTTCCCGCGTATCACCCGCGAGTTCTTCGCCGAGCGAGATATCGACGTCGCCATCGCGGAGGTGTCGGGAGCCACGGAACTCACGCCACACGTCGACATCGCCGACGCCATCGTCGACATCACCTCGACGGGGACCACACTGCGGATGAACCGCCTCGCGGTCGTCGAGGAGGTGATGCAGTCGTCGGTGCGCCTGTTCGCCCGTCCCGACGCGGCCGGGAGCGAGAAGGCCGAGCAGGTCCGCACTGCCCTCCAGTCGGTCGTCTCCGCACGGGGCAAACGCTACCTGATGATGAACGTCCCACGGGACCGTCTGGAAGCGGTCGAGGACGTGATTCCCGGTCTCGGCGGCCCGACGGTGATGGACGTCGCCAACGGTGGGGAGACGCTCGCTGTCCACGTCGTCGTCGACGAACGCGACGTGTTCGAGACCATCGCCAAACTCCGCGAGGAGGGGGCGACCGGTATCCTCGTCACCGAGATCGAGCGACTGGTGGAGTAGCCGCCGAGCGCCGGCCCCTCGGTCTCAGTCCGTCCCGTCGGCGCCGGCGTCCGGCCGTTCGTCGCCTCGGGCGACGAGTTCGGGGACCGTCGTCCACGCGAGCGCCTCCGACAGCGACGGCACGCCCCGGAGCCGAACGTATCCGGAGACGGCGAGCGTGCCCGCTACCGACGCGCCGAGGCCGACGAGTCCCGCCTCGGGACCGAACGCCCCGCCGGTCACGAGTTCCGGGCCGGTCACGGCCGTCTCGACGACGGTGGCGGGCGTCCCGATGCCGCTGACTGGGAAGCCGAACACCGACCCCTGCGCGAAGTTCCACGTGACGTGGACGCCCACCGGGAGCGCGAGGCTCGCGGTGCGGACGAACGCCCACCCGAGGAAGACGCCGGCGGCGGTGATGCCCAGTGTACTCGCGAGCGTCGCGTTCGGGTTGGCGAGGTGGAGGACGCCGAAGACGGCGGCCGAGGCGAAGACGGCGATGGCGGTGGCGAGGCGCTCGCCCAGCCACGCGAACCCCTCGGCGACGTTCGTCAACAGCCACCCGCGGACGAACAGTTCCTCGTAGAAGCCGACGACGAGAAAGAGCACGAGCGTGCCGAACCAGCCGACGAGGTCCGGGACGCCAGCCTGCGCGATACGCGCCCACCCGCCGGCCAGTTGCGCGAGGAACACGCCCGCCATCAGGACGACGCCGAGCACCAGGCCGGCGACGAGGTCCACGGCCCACCGCCGGTCGAGGTCCAGTCCGAGGTCCGCGAACGTCCGCCGGTCGACGACGCGCGCGACGAGCAACACGCCGAACGTCGCGCCGACGCCGCTGGCGGTGACGAGCAGGAGTCGTGCGCTCCCGAACGGGGTGACGGTGGCCGTCACGAGCGAGGCGGCGACGACGATGAGGAGGCTCCCGAGGAGGAGTCGAATCGGTGCGCGAAGTCGCCGGTCGGCGGTGTAGAGGGTGCTCACAGGAAGGTGATGATGTTGTACAGCGCCAGTCCGAGTGCGAACGCGAACGCGAAGTACAGCAGCGTCAACGCCGTCGCCGTCGTCCAGCGCAGGCGGTAGACGAGGTGGATGGCGAACAGCGCGGCGACGAACGAGAGGACGATGAAGACGGCGATGGGGATGTCAGCCCCACCGATCTGACCGAGTTGGAGCAGCATCGAGAACACGGCGGGCGCGAGCGCCGCCGTCGCCGCTCGTTGCGTGGGGACGTCGCCGAGGAAGAACGTCGCCGCGAGGTGGAGCGCGACCGAGTAGAACAGCCACGCGAGGAGGAACGTGACGACGATAGCCAGCATCCCGCCCCCCGTCACGTCCACCTGCGCCGGAATCATACCCCATCGTTCGACCGCTGGGGGGTTGTATCCTGCGTTGTCGTGTCGCGCGAGTCAGCCGTCGAGCAGCCCGAGGTCTTCGAGCCGCGAGACGATCTTGTCGACCGCGTGCTCGGCGTCGACGGGCTGTTTCCCGCCGGTGATGACGAGTTTTCCCGACCCGAACAGGAGCGCGACGACGTCGGGGTCGTCGAGGCGGTAGACGAGACCGGGGAACTGCTCGGGTTCGTACTCGATGTTCTCCAGACCGAGGCCGATGGCGATGGCGTTCAGGTTGAGCGTCCGCCCGAGGTCGGCCGAGGTGACGATATTCTGGACGACGATTTCGGGGTCCTCGTCCACCTGAATCTGGAGGTCACGGAGCTTGTCGAAGACGATGCGCAGGCTCTCGTGGACGTCGTCGGTCGACTTCGCGCCCGTGCAGACGATCTTCCCGGAACGGAAGATGAGCGCCGCGCTCTTGGGGTTCTGGGTCCGGTAGACGAGACCAGGGAACTGCTCGGGGTCGTAGTCGGCCCCTTCGAGGTCCATCGCAACACTCTGGAGGTCCAGCTCCTGGCCGATGCCCGTCGAGGCCACCACGTTCTCGATGTTGATGGTTTCCTTGGGGTCGGTCATTGACACGATTTAAACCACGTATTTAACCTTTATAAGTGTGTGGGGGTCGGACTGACAGGTCGTCGTTCGTGGCAGTTCCGGTACTATCGGCACGCTCTTGCCTGCGCCCGGACGAACGCGGATGTGTACGTGCTGGAACTCGGCGGCGAGGACGACGCGTTCGCCCGCCGCGAGGCGGCGAGCGTCTGCAGCGACGTCCGGCCGCTGGCGACGGGCCTCGCCACCGCTCGCGGCGTCGGCAGTCGGGTTCGGACGCTCGCGTTGACCCACCGCGCCAGCCGACTCGTCGGCACGACGAGCGTGCCCGAAGCGACCGTCGACGACGTCCGCCGACTCCTCGACGCCGCCACCGTCGACCGCGCGTCCCTGCCCGTGGTCTCCGACCGCGACGGACCGCTGGGGGACGGGACCGTCGCCGTCCGGGCCAACGACGTGCGCGGTCTCACGGCTGTCGACACCCAGCGCGTCGAGCGCGAACTCGGGAGCGTCCTCGTCGGCCGCGGGTTCGACGTCGACCTCGACGACCCCGACCACGAGTTGCGAGCGCTGTTCTCGCGCGTCGGCGGTGACCCCGACGACCCGGACGCCGAGGCCGGCGAGACGGTCTGTGCGGTCGGCTGGCTCGCAGAACGGAGCGAGCGTGGGTTCGGCGAGCGACTCCCCAGCGACCGGCCGTTCTTCCAGCCGGGGAGCATGGACCCACTGTACGCCCGTGCGCTCGTCAACGTCGCGGGGGCCGGCCCCGACACGCGCGTCCTCGACCCGATGTGTGGGACCGGCGGCGTCCTCGTCGAGGCCGGCCTGGTCGGCGCGGACGTCGTCGGCAGCGACGCCCAGTGGAAGATGGTCCGCGGCGCACGGCAGAACCTCGCCGACGCACTCGACGGGGCCGACGGGGCCGGAGCGTTCGACCTCGTCCGGGCGAACGCGACCCGCCTCCCCTTCGCCGACGGCACGTTCGACGCCGTCGTCTTCGACGCTCCGTACGGTCGCCAGTCGAAGGTGGTCGGCGACCTCCGGGAACTCGTCTCCAAAGCACTGACCGAGGCGCGACGGGTCGCCCCGCGCTGTGTCCTCGTCGCCGACCGGGAGTGGGACGGCGTGGCCGCCGACGCGGGGTGGGCCGTCGAGAGCCGTTTCCGTCACCGCGTCCACCGCTCGCTCGACCGGTACGCGCTCGTTCTGGAGTGACGGCGGGTCGTCGCCTCGACGGTCTATCGCTCGTGACGTCGGGCGACGTGAGGGACGTCGTCTCGCCGCGTGGCCACCGCGACGTTGACGACGATGCCGACGAGCAGGGCCGACGCGGAGATGTAGAGCGCGGTGAAGATGACGACGACGCCGCTGAGGACGCCGAAGACGGCGTACTGCCCGGCGTTGACCGCGTAGAAGTGGATACCGGTGTAGACGAGCGTCCACCCGAGCGAGGTGACGACCGCACCGGGGAGCGCGGCCCGCGGCGACCGCACGACGGTCGACGGCACGTAGTACAGCGGGAGGAAGGTGACGGCGAGCACGACCCACAGGCCGACGAACGCGGCGAACTGGTTGAAGACGCCGGTGGGCCGGAGCGCGAAGAGGATGCTCGTCGCTCCGACGGCGAGGATGGCGGTCCCGAGACACCCGAGGACGACGACGGCGTCGCGGAGCCAGTGCCGGACCGTGCTCTCGACGGTCCCCTCGACGCGTTCGACGACCGTTCGGACGTCGCCGACGAAGTTCGCCGCGCTCCAGAGCACCACGAGCACCGCGAGCACGCCGGCACCGTTCCGTTCCGTCCCGGTCCGTATCGACTGGTTGACTAGCTGTCGCACCGCCGGGGTGAGAAACTGCGGGGCGACCCGCGACAGGTCCGTTGCGAGGACCGGCCCGACGGCGACGAACACCAGCAACAGGAGCGGCAGGAACGAGACGAACGCGTAGTAGGCGAGCGCCGCCGCCGGGTACCGGAGCTTCTCCGCGAGCGTGACCCGGACGATGGTCTCGACGAGTTCGACACCATCGACGAGGCGGTCCATACTCGTCGTTCGGCCGTGCGGGTGAAATAGCCCGACACCTGCCTCTGCGGGCCGACCCTCGTGGCGGTCGGCCACCGGCGCTCGACGGTCGACGCGCTCTCCCGGAGTACTCGCCCCGTCAGCGACCCAGTTCGGCGAGCAGGTGCGAGAGGTGGAGACGGTCGCTCGTCCCCTCCGCGAGGTCGAGGTCGACCTCCCCGGCGAGGCGGTGGAGTTCGGCGAGTTCCCGACCGGACTGCCGCGAGCGAGCCACGCGAAGCAGGTCGTCGAGTATCTCCCCGCCGTCGTAGCCCTCGTCGACGAGCAGGTCGTCCAGGGTCTTCCGGGCGTCGCTGAACTCCCCGGCGAGCGCGTCGTCCAGCATCGACTCGACGCGCGTCGTGAGTCCGAGGTCGCCCAGCGCCTCGTAGGCGGTCTGCATCGTCAACTCGCCTTCCCCCTCGACGGTCGTCTGTGCGCCGAGGATGGCCCGGCGCAGGTCGCCCTCGGCGTAGCCGGCGACGTACTCGACGCCGTCGGCGTCGTACTCGACGTCCTCCGCCTCCAGGATGGGTTCGAGCACGCCGACCACCTCGTCGTGGGTCGGTGCGCGGACGGGGACGTCGAAACACCGCGAGCGAATCGGCGGGATGAGTTTCGAGGGCTGGCGCGTGGCGATGACGAACTGCGTCGTCCGGTGGTGACGCTCCATCACCCGACGCAGCGCCTGCTGGAAGTCCTCTCGGATGGACTCGGCGTTGTCGAGCACGACCGTCCGGTAGGTCCCCGAGACGGGCGCGTAGCTCGCCGACTCCTTGAGGACGTGGTTGATCATGTCGCGTTTCGACAGCCGCGAGCGCCCGACGAGGAAGCGCTCGAAGCGGGGGTCGTTCTTGATTTCGGTCTTCCGCCGCGAGAAGAAGTCGTCGACGTTCAGTTCGACGAGGTCGTTCTCGTCGTCGTGAGCGCGGTCTGCGAGCGCCCGCAGGCCGGCGGTCTTGCCCGACCCACGCGGCCCGTAGACGACGAGGTTCATCGGTTCGTCGACGGCCCGCCCGAGCGCGTCGCGGACCCCTGCCTGTGGTAACTCGTCGAGCGACGGCGCGTGCGTCTCGGTCCACAGCGGGGCGTCCATGTGTGGCGAAAGCCGACCGACGGCTATCAATCGGTCGGTCTCGCACACGTCGACCCGGTCGCCGAGGGGCGTCCAGTGACCCGGTGGGCGTGTCCCCGCTCAGCCGAACACGAGTCGGGCGTCGACCGACGCCGAGCCGTGTTCGACGCGCAGGGTCGTCGTCCCGTCCGCCGGGAGTCGCACGTCGAGCGTGCCGTCCGTCCCCGTCGTCCCCACCGTCTCGCGGTCGAGCAGGACCTCCGCACCGGTCACGGGCGCGTCGTTCCGAATCGCGGTCACGGTCACCGTCTCGCCGGGGGCGGGCGTCCCGTCGACGTGCAGTTCGAGGGCACCGCTCGTCTTCGCGCCGGTCTCGCTCTCGCGGTCGGCCGTCGACTCCGTCGACCGTCCGGCGGTGACCGGCGTGTTCGCCCGAGCGTCGTGCCCGCTCGGCGTGTTCGTCTCGGCGACACCGGCGGCCGCGTCGTCGTTCGGTTCCATCTCCGTCGCCTCGTCGCCGGTGACGGGCACGCTCGCCGAACACCCGGCGAGCGCGACCATCGTCACTACGAGGAGTGCGAGCGCGGTCCATCTCATCGTAGTTCAGAGTAATCACGTAATCATACATAAACCGACCGACCGTTCCGAACCGTCGAATCCGCTCGCAGTCGGGCGGTCGACCGGACGAAGCCGTCGGACCGAACGGGCGACCCGCCTCCGACTCTGGGTATCGAGGTGGTGGCCGTCCGTCACACCGCACAGCCGAGGACGGCCGAACTGGTCCCCGAGTCGGCCCGTCTCGGCGGGTGCGCTCGACGGGAGGCCGAACGTGTGTCGCTACTCGGGCGTCTCGACGCCTGCGTCGTCCGAGGAGCGCGGTCCGTCGGAGTCGTGACGGTGCTAGCGGGAGTACTCGCGGCCCCGTTCTCGGTTCCGTCCCCGTTCACGCTCGCGCCACTCGGCGGCGTTCTCCGGCGTGTCGGTCTCCAGCAGGCGGTCGAGTTTCGCCTCGAACTGCGCGTCGGTGAGTTCGCCGTTGGCGTAGCGCCGACGGAGCGTCTCGATGGCGTCGCGGGTGTTCCCCTCGGCGGGTGAGGCCGGGTCGTCGTCACGGGCCGCGTCCTCGCGGGTCGTACCGCCACCGAACACTCGTTCCAGTTCCTCGCCGAACCGTTCCATCTCACGTTCGAAGCTCTCGAACGCGCCGCCCTCGTCGTCGTCGTCCACCTCCAGCAGGATAGCGACGATGGGGAGGACGACGGCGAACCCGAGTATCCAGACGAGGAAGAACGGGACGCCGGGGAGGACGTCCACGAACAGGTCGAGGAAGCCGAGGCCGAGGATGGACATCGTGAGCACCCCGAGCAGTTTCTCGCCGAACGTCTCCTCGCTCATGCGCGGAGAGTGGCTATTCGGCGTGAAAAACCTTCCCGCGCGACCGGCGATTCGACACCGCTATCCGACGCCCGGAGCGAGTTCGGATATGCACGTCACGTTCCTCGGGACCAGCGGGGCCATCCCGACGACCGAGCGCAACACGAGTTCGGTGCTGGTTCGACGCGAGGGCGAGCGGTTCCTCTTCGACGTCGGGGAGGGGACCCAGCGCCAGATGATGCGCTACGGCACCGGCTTCGACGTCTCGCACGTCTTCCTCACGCACCTCCACGGCGACCACGTCCTCGGCCTCCCCGGCTTGCTCCAGACGTGGGACTTCAACGACCGCGAGGCGGCACTCGCCATCCACACTGCGCCGGGGACGAAACCGGCCGTCGAGAACCTCGTGACGGCGGCGGGGACCCGGCCGTCCTACCCCGTGCGTGTCGACGAGGTGTCGCCGGGGTCGGTCGCACTCGGGGGCGACGACTTCGAGGTCCGGGCGTTCGAGACAGAGCACCGCACCCGTTCGGTCGGCTACGCGCTCGTCGAGGACGACCGGAAGGGCCGCTTCGACCGCGAACGCGCCGAGGAACTCGGCGTCCCGGTCGGTCCGAAGTTCTCGAAACTCCACGACGGGCAGTCGGTCGAACTCGACGACGGCACCGTCGTCGACCCCGAACAGGTCGTCGGCGACCCCCGACCCGGCCGTCGGGTGGTCTACACCGGCGACACCCGCCCGACGGACGCCGTCGAACGCGCCGCCGAGGGCGCGGACCTCCTCGTCCACGACGCGACGTTCGCCGACGAGGACGCCGAGCGCGCCCCTCGGACCGGGCACTCGACGGCCCGTGAAGCCGCCGAACTCGCCGCCAGCGCCGGGGTGAACCGGCTCGCGCTCACACACGTCTCCTCGCGCTACGGGGGGTACGCCGGTCACCTCGGCGAGCAGGCCCGCGAGGTCTTCGAGGACGCGTTCGTCGCCGAGGACGGTCAGGGCGTCGACGTCCCGTACCCCGACGCCGACTGACGCCGAAACCGATTCCCGAGCGCCGCGCCTCGATTCGCGTATGACCGACTGCACCTACTGCGGGAGCGACCTCGCCGGATACGACCCGGTCTGGGTCGAGGAGGGGAGCGACGACGAGCGAACAGCCGTCGGCGGCTTCTGCAACTACGCCTGTCTGCACGCGCACATCGAGGGCGAGCGGCTGGTGTACGGCACGTCGTGTGCGTGGTCGCCCGACGGCACGGACTGAGTTCGGGCCGGCACCGCGGGGACGAGCGCCGACAGCGCCCGCGTGCTCGCCACCGTCACGCGGTCGACGCCCGACCGAGACCGCACCACGGCGGACCTACCGGGCCGAGCGCGCCACGGAATTTAAGCCGGTCGTCGCCCTAACACGACTGTGAGTACCCGCACGAGTGCGCTCGACGCGGTCGTGTTCGGCGTCGACGTCCAGAGCGGCGATGTCCGGGGTGACGCCCCCCAGTACGCCGTCGTCGCGTTCGACGTTCGCGGAGTCCGAGGGACGCCGCGAGCCAGCCAGAACTCGAAGCGTTCTGGCGACGGGGAGCACCTCGACCGCGACGTGGTCTCCCATCGGAAGCTCCGTCGACTCATCGACCGCGAACGACCGGCCATCGTGGCGACGGACAACGTGTACGAACTCGCGGCCGACAAGGACGCGCTCGTCCACCTCCTGCGTTCGTTGCCCCCCGAGACGAAGCTGGTCCAGGTGACCGGCGCGAACCGCCCGGAACCGCTCTCGCGGGTCGCGGCCCGCCACGGCGTCCCCTACGGCAAGAAGCCGATGAAGGAAGCGGAGGCCTCCGCGCGTCTCGCCGCGGCCAACGTCGGCTACGAGGTGACGGCGTTCTCCGACACGACGTCGGTGAAGGTCGCTCGGGGCCGCTCGACCGGCAAGGGCGGGTGGAGCGAGGACCGCTACACGCGCCGCATCCACGGCCACGTCAAGAACAAGGCCCGCGACGTCGAACGGGCGCTCGACGAGGCCGGACTGGACTACGAGGTCGACCGCGTCGAGAAGTACGGCGGCCTCTCCCGCGCGGTGTTCGAGGTCGACGCCCGCCCACAGGACCTCCCCGTCTCCCGGTCGCGGGCCGGGGACGTTCGGGTCGAAATCGAACGCGAACGGCGCGACGGCATCGAGTTCGAACCGCTCGCCAAGCGCCGCGACCACGTCTTCGTCGGCATCGACCCCGGCACGACCACCGCCGTCGCCATCGTCGGCCTGGGCGGCGAGGTGCTCGACACCCTCTCGACGCGCACCGCCGACACCGCCGCCATCACGGAGTGGATCATCGAACGCGGCCGACCGCTGCTCGTCGCGGCCGACGTCACGCCGATGCCGGACACCGTCGAGAAGTACCGACGCAGTTTCGACGCCGCCGGGTGGGAACCCGACCGTGACCTCCTGGTCGACGCGAAGCAACACCGGACCCGCGAGGTGGGCTACGACGACGACCACCAGCGCGACGCGATAGCCGCCGCGCTGTTCGCGTTCGACGCCCACGAGGACCAGCTCGACCGTATCGCCGACAAGACGCCCGCCTCCCTCGACCTGGGGGCGGTCGCCGCACGCGTCGTCGGCGCGGAGACGAGCGTCGAGGCGGCCATCGACGCCCTGACCGACGACGACGGGGGCGACGACGAGGAGCACGAACACGTCGAGCGCGAACTCACCGCCGAGGAGAAGCGCATCAAGCGCCTCGAAGCCCGCGCCGGTCGCCTCGAATCACAGGTCGAGGACCTCCGGGAGACCATCTCGACGAAGGACGAGCGCATCGCGGAGTACGAGGAGGAGCTCAGCGAGGCCCGCCGCGAGGAACGCCGGGAGGCCCGCGAGCGCCGCGAGGTCACCCGACTGGAGCGCGAGACCGACCGACTCGAACGCGAACTCGCCGAGGAACGCGACGAGCGGGAGGCTATCGAGGGGAAACTCGACCGACTGAAAGAGCTGTGGAAACTCGACCACTCGAACTTCGCGGACGTCGCGGCGAGTCGCCAGGGCCTCGTCCCCGTCAAGGTGGTCGACCAGTTCACCAAGGGTGCCATCGAGGCCGCCGACGAGGCGTACGGCCTCGCCTCGGGCGACGTGGTCTTCCTCCGGGACGCCTCCGGTGCGGGCCGCTCGACGGCCGAACGCCTCGCGGAGACCGACCCCAGGGTGGTCCTCCGACGGGGCGGCCTCTCCGACGTGGCCGACGAGGTGCTGTTCGACCACGCTATCCCGGTCGCGCCCGCCGAGATGGTCGAGATTCAGGAGGTCGACGAACTCGCCATCGCCGAGGAGGCGGCCGTCGAGGACGCCGTCGCCGACTGGGAGGACCGCGCCGAGGACCGCCGCAAGGCACGGCGCGGGGAGATGGTCGACCGTCTCATCAGCGAGCACCGCGCCGGCGAGTCACGGAGTGACAGTTAGCACTCGCACGACTGACACGACTGTCACGTGGTTTCATATATCGGTTCCTCCCTATTGGTTGATATGGTCCCACTCCAAGCGGACATCGGTGCGATATTCCTGGTCGTCATCCTCGTCTACCTCGCCATCGCGGCGGCGGGGACGTACTGGGTGTACAACGATGCCACCAAACGCAACGCCGACAACGTCGGCGTCTGGACGGGCGTGACGTTCGTCGCGTTCCTCCTCGGCGGGTTCATCATCGGCGGCGGTGCGATGGTGCTGTACTACTTCGTCGGCCGGCCGGACACGACGACGTCCCCGCAGCACGGCAGCGTCGAAGAGGACTGGAACTGAGCTACAGCATCCCGTCCATCCCGAACGCCTTCATCATCGTTCCGAGGAGTCCGCGGGCGACGAGCAACAGCCCCGCGAGCACCAGCGCCATCCCGCCCGCGACGACGTAGCTCTCCAGCGCGATGAGCGCGATACCGCCGAGGAGCAGGAGAACCCCTGCGAACCCCGTCCTGCCGAGTTTGCCGAACATACCCGCCGGTCGGGGAGTGAGTTGATAAAAGGCCGCGATTGTGTGTCTCGACCGTCGCTTCAGCCCCCGTTACACACCGGGCCGTCGACCGGTGCGTACTCGTCCACGCCGACTCCTCGTCGACGGGGCGTCAGCCGAGCGACGGCAGGTCCGGGTGACGCCGAGGCCGTCGGTGACGTGGACCGCGACGGCACACGTGACGACCGACCGCACGCGCGGGTGTGACAGCCGTGGCGTGGACCCCGAACCGCGGTCGCTGCAAACTTTAACCGTCCGCTCTGCGAAACGCCCCCCATGAGCGACAGCGACAGCAGGAAGGACCTGCGCATGCCCGAGGGCGACGAGGTGTTCGCCGTCGTCACGGACATGCTCGGGGCCAACCGGGTGAAGGTCCGGTGCATGGACGGGGAGGAGCGTACCGCCCGCATCCCCGGCCGGATGCAGAAACGCATCTGGATACGCGAGGACGACGTCGTCCTCGTCGAGCCCTGGGACTGGCAGGAGGAGAAGGGCGACATCGCCTGGCGCTACGAGAAGCAGGACGCCGACCAGCTCCGCCGCGAGGGCCACATCCAGTGATGCGATGACTGCCCCGGTTCCCCACCGCGAGGCGCTGTTCGCGCTCTGTGACCGTCTCCCCGCCGACCTCCCGTGGGCGGTGACGGCCAGCGAGAACCTCGCGCTGCGTGGGTTCGACGTGTCGCCGGGCGACATCGACGTCGTCTCCGACGCCGAGGGCGTCTACCGCATCGAGGAACTGTGCTCCGAGTCGGTCGTCCGGGCGGTGGTCCCGCCCGAGGAGGCCGAAGCCGACCACATCCGCTCGCACTTCGGCGCGCTCTCGCTGTCGGGCACCGAAGTGGAACTGATGGGCGACGTCGAACACAGGGTCGGCGAGACGACGGAGTCGCCTCCGAAAGCCGGTGAGACCGGCGGTGGCGAGTGGGTCGCGGACCCACCCGTGGCCGAGGCCCGCGAGTTCCTCACCGTCGCGGACCGCGAGGTGCCCGTGATGCCCCTCGACGTGGAGGCCGCCGGCTACCGTGCTCGCGGCGAGACGGACCGCGCCCGGCGAATCGAGGCCCGAATCGCCGAGACACCGGTCGACGACGGCGACGCCGTGGGGGCCCGGCGATGACCGACGCCGAGGAGTTCGGCCTGCTCGACGTGGACAACGTCGAGGGGTTCGGCGACGAGTGGGAGGAGGTCGACGTGAGCGACACCGAGGCCGACCGTATCGCTCGCAAGCGTGACCGAGAGTTCTTGGAGTTCCGCAAGCGCATCAAGAACTCCGAGCGCCTGAAGGTCGACGACTCGGTGTTCGACGACGCCACCTACGCCGCCATCTACAAACTCGTCCAGGACGGCTACATCGAGGCCTTCGGCGGACCAATCTCGACGGGCAAGGAGGCGGCCGTCTACAACGCCCTCGGGGCCGACGAGACCACCGTCGCCGTCAAGGTGTACGCCATCTCCGCGAGCGACTTCAAGCAGATGCGCGACTACCTCGACGGCGACCCCCGCTTCGAGGGCATCGGCAACGACAAACGGAAGGTCGTGATGGCGTGGGTCCGCAAGGAGTTCGCCAACCTCAAGCGCGCGAAGGAGGCCGGCGTCCGCGTCCCCGACCCCATCGCCGTCGAGCGCAACGTCCTCGTCATGGAGTTCGTCGGGAGCGAGGAGGGTCAGCGTGGCCACCGCCTCGCCGAAGTCGACATCGAGAACCCACAGACCGCCTACGAGGTGGTCCGGGAGTACACCCGTCGCCTCTACGACGCCGGCCTCGTCCACGGCGACCTGAGCGAGTACAACATCGTCGTCCACGACGGCGAACTCGTCGTCATCGACCTCGGGCAGGCCGTGACGGTCCACCACCCCAACTCGCGGGACTTCCTCGAACGCGACTGCCGGAACGTGGCGAACTTCTTCGCCCGCCAGGGTGTCGACACCTCCGGCGAGCAGTTGCTGGCGTACGTCACGAGCGAGGCCGACCCCGACCCGTAGTCCGACGGCTCCCGTCCCCTCTCGTTGCATCTCGTCTCGCCACTCTCCGACCCACTCCGGTCGCCCGGACAGCGACACGCTTTTTCGACTCCGCGGTCTCCGTTCGACCATGCACGGTGTCCGCTGGCACTGGCACGCCCCCTCGCCAGCGGACAGTCCCGTCGTCGTCCCCGCCGCGGCCTAACCCGGTCGGACGCACGCCGGGCGCTCACTCGCTGTTCTCCGACGCTCGCTCGCCCACGACCGACCGGTACTCTCAGCATCCAGATGCACGACGACACCAACACGACCGACGCACGGCCGACCGACCAGTCCGCGGACCCTTCGACCACCGAGCCCCCCGACGAGTACGACCGTCTCGTCGGTGAGTTCGGGGCCGACCCGCTGACCGACGACCAGCGCGACCGGTTCCCGGACGCGCCGCCGCTGATTCGTCGCGGGCGCGCCTACGCGGGGCGTGACCTCGACCGGTTTCTCGCCGCCGCCGAGGCGGGGGAGCGCGTCTCCGTCGTCACCGGCGTCGGTCCCTCCGGCCCGATGCATCTCGGCCACGTCGTCGCGTTCTCGCTGGCACGGTACCTGCAGGCGTCGTTCGACGCGCACGTCCTCGTCCCGCTGAGCGACGACGAGAAGTACTGCACCCGCGAGCAGACGCTCGCCGAGACACGCGCGTACACCCGCGAGAACCTCCGGGACGTGCTCGGGTTCGGCTTCGACCCCGACCTGACGACCGTCGTCGTCGACACCGCCGACGCCGACGTGCTCTACCCGCTGGCGACGGCGCTGGCGAAGGACGTGACCCCCGCGACCTACGAGGCCGTCTACGGCGCGGCCGAGAACGTCGGCGCGTCGTTCTACCCGGCGATGCAGGCCGCCCACCTCCTGCTCCCGCAGTTCGTCGACGGCCCCCACCCGACCACCGTCCCCATCGCCGTCGACCAGGACCCGCACGTCCGCCTCGCTCGCGATTTAGCCGCCAAAGAGCGCTTCCCGGTCACCAAGCCCGGTGCGCTGCTGGCGAAGTTCCTCCCCGCGCTGTCGGGGCCGGGGAAGATGAACTCCTCCGACGACGCGCCCCGAATCGACCTCACGGCCGACCGCGAGACGGTCCGCGAGGTACTGATGGAACACGCCTACTCCGGCGGCCGGGACAGCCTCGACGCCCACCGCGAACACGGCGGCGACCCCGCGGTGGACGTCGCCTTCCAGTACCTCCGGGCGGTCTTCGAACCGGACGACAGTGTGTTGGGACGACTGGACCGAGAGTACCGCTCGGGCGAGTTGCTGACGGGCGAACTCAAAGACCACGCCGTCGACCGTATCGCCACGTTTCTGGAGGCCCACCAGTCACGCCGCCCGAGCGACGACGCACTCGACGACGCGCTCGAACCGTACCGACTGACCGACGCCGAACGCGAACGAGCGCTCGCGGCGGTCGGACTCGGCCCCGGCGTGCGACCGGTCTGAAGCGACTCCGACTCAGGCCGTCTGCCCCGTCCGCGCTCGGAACAGGAACGCCGAGGAGAAGACGAGGACGCCCGCGAGGACCGGATACGTCAGCGTCGGTGGGTCGAGCGTGTACCGCAACGTCGCCGCGGTGACGAAGTAGGCGACGCCGCAGGCGATTCCTCGGAGGGCGATTTCGGAGACCATACCGTAGCCGACACGACACGCACGGATAGCTGTTGACCGGTCGACGACCCCGACCGGAAACGCTGAAACCGCTACTCCGAGAACGACCGCCATGACCGACTGGTCCACGACCGAACCGCGTCCCCTGCCCGCCGACGTCACCGTCCGCGAGGCCACGGTCGACGACGTCACGGCCATCCGTCGCATCGCCAGCGCCGGGTGGCACGCCGCCTACGACGACTTCCTCGACGAGGCGACCGTCGAGCGCGTCCTCGACCGGTGGTACGCCCCCGAGTCCGTCGCCCGAGCGGTCCGGAGCGACGACGTGGTCTACTTCGTCGCCGAGTCGGGAGGCGAGGTGGTCGGTTACGTCTCCGGGACGGTCCGCTCCGAGCGCTACGGAAGCGGGTCGTCGTTCTACGTCACGCCCGAGCGGTGGAGCGAGGGCATCGGGAGCGCGCTGTTCGAGCGCCTGCTCGACGCGTTGCGCGAGGCTGGTGTCGAGCGCGTCGAGTTCGAAGTGCTCGCGGCCAACGAGCACGCACGTGCGTTCTACGAGTCACGTGGGTTCGAGGTGGTCGGGGAGTCGGAAGACGACCTGTTCGGCGAGGTCCACCCCGTCGTGGTCTACGCCCGCGACGTGTGACCGAGCGGCCGCCGCCGCCTCGGCTCGGCCGTCTCCGGGTGTGACGCGTCCACGTGCCGAGGAACGCTTAAACCGCTCCACGAGTTAGCACGCCCATGCAACACGTGACGATTCCGCAGGACCGCATCGGCGTCCTCATCGGCGAGGGCGGGGAGACGATGCGTGAGATCGAGTCCCGTGCGGAGGTCCGTCTCGACATCGACTCCGAGACGGGGTCGGTCGCCGTCGAGAAGGTCGGCGACCCGCTGACGGGTCTCAAAGCGCCCGACATCGTCCGGGCCATCGGTCGCGGCTTCCGCCCCGAAGACGCTCTCTCGCTGCTTGAGGACGACATGCGGATGCTCGAACTGGTCGACCTGGACGCCGCCACGCGCAACAAGAACGACCTCCGTCGACAGAAGGGGCGGATCATCGGCGAGGACGGCCGGACCCGTCAGCTGATGGAGGAACTGTCGGGCGCGAGCGTCGTCGTCTACGGGTCGACGGTGGGACTCATCGGCGGTCCCGAGCAGGTCCGGACCGCTCGCTCGGCCATCGAGATGATACTCGACGGCGCACCCCACGGTGCGGTGTACTCGTTCCTCGAACGCCGCCGCTCGGAGCTGAACGAGGGCGACCTGAACTACCACGAGTTCCCCGGCTGAGACCGCCGGCCCCAGTCGGGCGCGCTCCGCGCGTCGGCCGCCGGATGACAGCTTCCCGCACACTTTTCGCACGGCGCGACGACGGGCCGCCATGGTCTGGAACGACATCGAGACGACCAACCGAGACGCGCTGACCGACCTCCAGGACCAGCGCCTTCGCAAGCAGGTCTCGTCCGTCTACGAGAACGTCCCGTTCTACCGCGAGCAGTTCGACGAGGCGGGCATCTCGCCGAGTGACGTCGACGGCGTCGAGGACCTCTCGCGGCTACCGTTCACGACGAAAGAGGACCTGCGGGACCACTACCCGGAGGGCCTGTTCGCCGTCGGCGACGACGAACTGCGCTGTCTGCACGCCTCCTCGGGGACGACGGGGAAACCGAAGGTGGTCGGCTACACGCGCAAGGACCTCGACACGTGGCGTGAGGTGATGGCTCGCTCGCTCACCGCCGCGGGCGTCACCGAGGGGAGTCGTGTCCAGAACGCCTACGGCTACGGCCTGTTCACGGGCGGTCTCGGCGTCCACCACGGCTGTGACGAACTCGGCGCGACGGTCATCCCCATCGGCGGCGGCCAGACGAAACGTCAACTGGAGTTCCTCGCGGACCTCGGCAGCGAGACGCTGACCTGCACGCCCTCCTACGCGCTCTACCTCGCCGAGCAGGCCGACGAGATGGGTATCGACCTCAGGTCGCTCCCGCTCTCGACGGTCATCTTCGGGGCCGAACCCTGCACGGACCCGATGCGCGAGGCCATCGAGGAACGACTGGACGTGACCGGGGTCGACATCTACGGCCTCTCGGAGGTCATCGGCCCCGGCGTCTCCATCGAGTGTGCGGAGGCACAGGACGGCCTGCACGTCTGGGAGGACCACTTCTACCCCGAGGTCATCGACCCCGAGACGGGTGACGTGCTCCCCGACGGCGAGGAGGGCGAACTCGTCTTCACGACGCTCACGAAACAGGGGATGCCCGTCGTCAGGTATCGAACCGGCGACATGACGACGCTCACACGCGGGGAGTGTGACTGCGGGCGAACGACGGTCAGGATGGACAACGTCACCGGCCGGACCGACGACCTACTCATCGTGAGGGGCGTCAACCTCTACCCGTCAGAAATCGAGGCGACGGTCCTCGAAATCGAGGGGCTCGCGCCCCAGTACCGCATCGACCTCTACCGCGAGAACGAACTCGACGAGATTCACATCACGCTGGAGGAGTCGCCGACCTACGGCGGGGACGCCACCGACCTGCGCGAGGAGGCCCGCTCGCGGCTGGACGCACAGCTCTCGTTTTCACCGGACGAGGTCGACGTCCGCGAACCGGGCGGCATCGAACGCCAGGAGACGGGGAAGGTCCAGCGCGTCTGGGACCATCGGTAGACTTCGCTTCGCTCGTCTACCTCGGTCCCCCTCGCTCACTGGGTTCGCTCGCGGGACCATCGCTGCACTCCCTTCAGTCGCTTCGACCCGAGAACTCAGACCGTCCCGAACAGCCCGCCTCGTGCGAACGCCATTCCCCACAGGACGCCAAGCACCGCGGCGAGAACGTTGAGTCCGATGACGCCGTACCCGATGCGCTCGTGGCGTACTCGCACCGCACCGTAGCCGACTCCGACGCCAACGAGGCCGACGACGAGCGGCGCGAGCAGCCCCAGGAGGACTCCGGGACTGAACCCGAGGTTGACCACCGTCCAGAGAACGTGGTCGACGAACAGCGCCACCCCGGCCGTGACGACGCCCGTCACGGCGTAGAAGGTGGCCGACGCCGAGTCCGATTCGCTGCTAGTCATGTTCGACGGCTGGACGGTAGTGTAATAAATGCACTCACCCAGCGGCGGACCAGTCGTTCCGCCCGCTCGTTACGTCTCGGGACGCCGCGATTCGGTTGTCACTCTCTCCCACGATAGCTTCTTGCCGTCGCCTTCGGAGTGAGAGGTATGCCGTACAGCTACGAGCCACACTACTTCGAGGAGATCGAGGAGGGGATGACGTTCACGAGTGCCGGTCGGACCATCACGGAATCGGACTTCGTGATGCACTCGATGTTCACGGGCGACTGGACGGAACTCCACACGAACAAGGAGTACTCCGACGACGGCCCCTACGGTGCCCGTATCTCACAGGGACCGATGACGTTCATCGTTGCGACGGGCCTGTTCCAGCGAACGGGCATCGTCGAGCGCACCGTCTTCGCGTTCCTCGGGATGAACTACATGGACCTGAAGAACCCCGTCTTCATCGGCGACACGCTGCAGGCGGAGTTCGAGTGTACGGGCAAGAAAGAACCCTCCTCGCGTGACGACGCCGGTATCGTCACCATCGACACCCACGTCCACAACCAGGACGACGAGGAGGTGTTCGCGGGTGACATGAAGTTCATGTGGCGGAAACGGAGTCACTACGGCGAGGACGCGTAACCGTCCTCGCGTGGACGGACGACCGCTCTCCCCGTCGGTCCGTCGCTTCCTTCGACCTCCCGTTCTCGTGATAGTCCCGACAGCGAGGCACTCACGCCCCGCTTTCGCATTGCTGGGCAAGCCGTGTACATATCAATCGCCGCCGAGTCCGCGACACTGTTATCATGGATGAGACGGCCGTGTTGCTAGCAGACGGCGGGTCGAGCGACGAGAACGAGGAACAGGACGAAGAGACTGCCGAGGAGTCCGAGGGGGGCGACGAGAACCAGCGGCTGGAGGACATGTCCGCCGACGGTGTCGCAAACGAAGACGAGGGGACCGAGGTGCTGTTCCTCGACCTGAAGGGACTCGACCTCAACCTGCTGGGCCTCGACGTCACGCTCAGTGAACTGGTTCTGGACGTCTCCGCAGTCGAGGGCGACGGGAACCTCCTCGGTAACCTCCTGTCGGCGGTCACGGGGCTGCTCGACGGCGGTCTGGGATCGCTGCTCGACGGTCTCGCGCTGGACTTCGACATCGGCGAGAGGGTCAGGTCGGCGTTCGAGAGCGTCAAGGAGAACCTCGGCGACGCTATCGACGACATGCCCATCGGCGAGATTCTCACGCAGGTGCTCACGGGCGTCATCACGCAGCTGCTCGGTCTCGACGACCTGATGGACGACAGCGACGAGGAGTCCGGGGACAGTGACGAGGACGACGAGGGTGACAGTGACGAGGGAAACGAGGAGAGCGAGGAGTAGGGATGAGTGACCAGTCGCTCACCGACCGTATCGACGTCGTCGAACTCCTCCAGGGACTCGACTACGGGGAACTGTTCGAGGGGACGTCGCTCGAGTCGTTCGCCACCGGCGAGGGCGACGACGACCTCGACGGCGGTGTCGGCGAGACCGTCGGTGCACGGCTCGGCGAACTGCTCGGTGGGTTGCTCGGTGCGCTCCTCGGTCGGACCATCGGGACGACGGTGTTGAAGCAACTGCTGAACGTCGGAGGCAGTGATGACGGGGAGTAGTTCGAGTTCGCTGGGCGACGCCATCGCGGGCAAGGTCGAAGAGCGACTGACCGACGCCGACGTCGCCGCGCAGGTCGGCCGGACCATCGGTTCCCGTGCCGGACGGCGTATCGGCGCACAGGTCGGGGCCGCCGCCGAAGGAGCGCTCCGCGACGGCGTCGACGAGGGCCTCTCCCTCCGCGACCTCCTCCAGTCGGTCGTCGCCGCCATCAGGTCGGCCATCACGGACCTGCTCTCCGACACGGAGGCGCTCAGTTCACTGGCACAGGACCTCAAGAAGGTCGGCACCGAGGAAGCCGTCCAGCAGGTCCTCGGCGACGGGTCGAGCACCGCGGACGACGCGTCCGAGGCCGCTTCGGACGCCGCAGACGGGGCGTCGGACGCTGCCGAAGCCGCCTCGGACGCTGCCGAAGAGACTGCTTCGGAGGCGGCCGACGAGGCCGAGGACACCGCGTCCGACGCCTCCGAGGCCGCTTCGAGCGTGACCGACGACGACGCGTCGGCAGCGGACGACGCCGAGGCCGAGGGTGAGGAGGAGACGCCCGACGAGGACGCCGAGACGGAGGCCGACGAAGCCGACAGCGGTGGGAGTCTGCCCGAGGGGGCCGGCGACCTGCGCGAGGAGACGCTCCGTGAACTCCTCGACGTGATGTCCTACCGCGAACTCCAGTCGGTCGCCAAGGAGACCGACGTGAAGGCGAACCTCTCGCGCGAGGAGATGACCGACGAGATCGTCGAATCGCTGGGCGAGGAGGGCGACGAGTCCGACGAATCCACGGACGACGAGGAGTGAGATGAGCGAAGAGCGGGACGTCGAGACGCGTCTCGACGCGGTGCTCGCGGACGCGAGAGACGCACTCGAAGCGGCGGCCGACGACGGCGAGGTGAGCGCGACGCCGACGCTCCGTGCGGTCGCCAGTGCCGCGTCCACCATCGTCGAGGACGCCGACTCCGAGACGCTGTTGGACGCGGTCGACCTCGGCGGCGAGGACGGCTACGACACCATCGTGACGGCGCTCTCGGAGGGCGACGAGGAGCACGTCCGCGAGCTCAGACAGCTCCTCCGACTCTCGAAACTCGCCGACTCGTGGGACGACCCGGACGCCGACGAGCGCCGCCGTGAACTCCCGGCGCTCTTCGGTCTCGACGCCACGACCGACGACGAGGCCGACGAGACGGGATCCGACGAGGCGACGGCCGACGACGAGTCGGACACGGACGACGCCGAGAGCGGTGTGGCCGACGACATCGTCGAGACGGTCGTCGAGCGGTTCACAGCCGAGGGAGACGGTGCGGACACCGGCGACGACGCCCCGGACGCGGACGAGGAGACCACCGCGGGGACGGACGACGCCGAGGGAGCGAGCGCCGGCACCTCGCTCCGTTCGCAGGTCGAAGACGCCGTCGACCGACTCCGTGAGGGGGTCGGGGAGGAGGCCGACGAGGCCGACGAGGACGACGAACGAAAGACCGACGAGGACGAGACGACGGACAGCGGCGGGTCGTCGGGTCGTCTCTCGACGATACCGAAGCGAGGTCGGAACCCGTCACATCTCTCGACGATACCGGAGGGAGAGTCCGCGACGCGGTTCTCGACGATGCCGAAGCGCCGCTGAACCGGCCTCGTCTCCCGTCACCCGAACAGTTGAGCGTAGAGCGAGCGCTGGCCTCGGCGCAGGCGTTCGAGGAACGCCGACTTCCCGATACCCAACTCGCGGGCCACCTCGCTCGCGTCCGCACCGCGCGGTACGTCGAAGTACCCCATCCGCTGGGCGGCCCGGAGCGCCTCCTCCTGCCGTGAGGTGAGGTTCCACCGCTGGGCGACCGGCCGGTCCTCCTCGGCTCCGAGCGGATGGACCCGTTCGAGTCGGACACCGACCGTCTCGCCGGCGCGGTTCATCACGCCCTCTAACACGTCGTAGCCGACCACCGCGCCGGTGAACCGGGCGTCGCCGCCGCGGTAGGAGAGCGACTCGACGACGAATCCCTCGCTGACGAGTTCGTGGACGACACAGGGGTGTTTCGAGAGACAGCGGTAGGTCGCCCGGCCGTCGGTGCGCGCGCGATGGAGGTAGCGAATCCGGTCGTCCTCGTCCAGTGCCCGCGCGAGTCGCTCGTCGTCGGGCGCACCGAAGTGGAGGAGGGTGTTGCCGTCCGCACGGAGCTGTGGCGGGTTCGCGTCGATAGTGACGCCCACGCGCGAGGCCTCGGCCAGCGGGCAGTCGTCGCCCGAGACGGCGAACTCGACGACGAGGCACTCCGCTATCATCCGTTCGCGCCTCCACGCGTCACGTCCGAATCACGAGTCGCCGTAGCACGCTGTACATATAAAACCCGTCTATGTGCGGGTAACAGTCTATGCAGGACCGTTACAAACACTGCTACATGGACATCGAGGAGGTCAAACAGCGCGCCGGCCCGCGGGAGTTCGGGCCGACCGACGACATGCCCGAGGAGTACCGCAAGGCGGCCACGCGGATGATTCAGTTCCACGCCAACTCCGAGATCATGGGTGCGTACATCGAGCGCCCGTTCATCCGGCAGGCCCCCTCGCTCGACCGAAAGCTGGCGGTGTCGGCACAGGTCCAAGACGAGATCGGTCACGGCCAGTTGCTCTACCGGGCCGCGGAGAACCTCGGCATCAAGACCCGCGAGCAGATGCTCGACGAACTCGCCAACGGGGAGGGGAAGTTCCTCAACTGCTTTCACTACCCGCTGGACGACTGGTACGAACTGCCGATGATCATGTTCTTCGTCGACGGCGCGGCGATGCGCCGACAGGCGACCCTCAAGCGCACCTCGTGGGAGCCGTACGCCCACGCCATCGACAAGATCTGCTTCGAGGAGGGCTTTCACATCAAACACGGCGAGTCCATCCTCGCCGAACTCGCCAGCGGGACCCGCCGGGACCAGGAGCGCCTCCAGGAGGCGTTCGACAAGTGGTGGCCGCGTATCCTCCAGTTCTTCGGACCGACCGACGATCAGTCGACGCACAGCGACTTCTCCTCGGCGGTGGGGCTGAAGACGATGGGCAACGACGCGCTCCGCACCGCGTTCCTCAACGTCTACCTCCCGAAGGCCGAGAAGTACGGCCTGGAGATTCCCGACACGCCCGCGGTGACGTTCAACGAGGACACCCAGCGCTACGAGGTCGAAGAGGACGACCTCGACTGGGACGAGTTCATGCAGATCGCTCGGAACCAGTACCCGCAGGGCAAGGGCCAGATAGACAAGCGCCACCGGACCCAGGAGGCCGTCGAGTGGGTGCGTGACGCCATCGAGAACCCCGGCGCGGGTAGCGCCGCCGCGGACTGACCATGATATTCGAAGTCTTCCGACAGGAACAGCGCAAGGACTACCACGTCCACGTGGGCAACGTCCACGCTCCGGACCGCGAGATGGCCCGGATGTACGCGCAGGTGATGCACGCCCGACGCAAGCCCGCCCACTCGCTGTGGGTCGTCCCGAAAGAGGAGATCGCGGAGGTCGACTCCGACGACGAGGGCGTCTCGATGGGCGGCCTCACCCAGAAGGAGTACCGCTGGGCGACGAACTACAACACCGACGAGACGTTCGCCGAGGAGATCGAGGCGTCCCAGCGCGAACAGGAGGAGGCCGAGCGCGGCCGCGAGGAAGCGGAGGCCAACGACTGATGGCGTCCGCACGACTCGGTGCGCCCGGTGACCTCTCCGAGCGCGAACGTGAGGCGGTCGAGGCGCTGCTCTACCAGCTCGCCGACGACGAGTTCGTGGTGGCCGACCGCTACACCGACTGGCAGTGCCAGGGACCCACTCTCGAAGCCGACATCGCTATCGCCAACATCGCACAGGACGAACTCGGGCACGCCCGCCTCTGGTACGACCTGCTCCAGGACTTCGGCTACGAGGAGACCGAACTCATCTGGGAGCGTGAGGCCGAGGAGTTCCGCCACGCCACGCTCTGTGAGCAGTCGTTCGAGTCGGGCGACTGGGCGGACGCCGTCGTCCGGTCGTACTTCTACGACGTCGCGGAGTTCCTCCAGGTGGAGGCGCTCGCGGAGACGTCCTACCCCCGCATCGCCGACCGCATCGAGAAGGTGAACGGTGAGGAGCACTACCACCGCGAGCACGCCCAGAACTGGCTCGAACGGCTCTGTGAGGACGCCGAGGGGACACGCCGCGTGCAGGCGGCCGTCGACGACCTCTACCCGTACGCGCTGACGCTGTTCGAACCCACGGCGAAGGAGGACGACATCGTCGAGTTGGGCATCCGCCCGACGCCGCTCGCGCAGTTGCGCGAGGAGTGGTACGACCTGACCGGCGCGTTCCTCGACGGTCTCGGCGTCTCCGTGCCCGACCGCGAGGCGCTCGACGACCTGGTCGCCGAGGAGACCGGCCGCGACGGGAGCCACACCGACGACTGGCAGCGTCAGTACAACGAACTCACCTACACGTACCGGATGCTCGACCGCACCGAGGCCCGCCGCCTGATGGCGGACCCCGACGAGGTCTAACTCATGTCCGACACCCCCGAACCACCGACGGACGCCCAATCGATTCCGGACCCGACCGACGGGCCGCAGTACTGCGCGTACACGGACTACCGCTCGGGTGAGGTGCCCGAGGACGCCGTGGTCCCGAAGAACGGCGCGGACAGCGAGGGCCACGAACGCGCGGTGTGGGACGCGCTGTTCGAGGTCGAGGACCCCGAGATGCCCGTCTCGGTGGTCGACCTGGGGCTCATCTACGATGTGGCGGTGACCGAGGACGACGCCGGAACGCACGCCGAGGTGACGATGACGCTCACTTACACTGGCTGTCCGGCCCGCGACATGCTCCTCGACGACGTCCGGGAGGCGGCCGCCTCACCCGACGGTGTCGACGACGCGTCGGTCGAACTCGTCTGGTCGCCGGTCTGGTCCGTCGAGTTCGTCTCGGAGGCCGGCCGCGAGGACCTGCGGGAGTTCGGGGTGTCGATATGAGACGCCTCGACCCATCGGTGTCGGCCGGCGACGACGACGACCCCGCTGCCTGTCCGTACTGCGACGGGACGAACACCGAGCGCGAACACCCGAAGGGCCCCTCGCTCTGTCGGTCCATCCACTTCTGTAACGACTGCCAGGAGCCGTTCGAGGCCGTCGGCTGACCGAACCGACTACCTTCCTCTCCCGTCCGGCCGTTCCTCCTCACCGCACTCCACGCCGAATCGTCCGGCCGCCCTCGATGCCTACTTAAACTCGACTGTGCCAACAGTTCACAGTGGCGACACGCGCCTCGAGTGCCACGGTTTCTCTCGCACGGTGCGTCAGTTTTATATAGAATCGCAAACAACGCCTGGATGACTATGGCTCAGCAGATGGGTAACCAGCCCCTCATCGTACTCAGCGAGGACAGTCAGCGCACCTCCGGGCGTGACGCCCAGTCGATGAACATCACCGCCGGGAAGGCCGTCGCCGAGGCCGTCCGGACCACACTCGGGCCGAAAGGGATGGACAAGATGCTCGTCGACAACTCGGGCAACGTCGTCGTCACGAACGACGGCGTCACCATCCTGAAGGAGATGGACATCGAGCACCCGGCGGCGAACATGATCGTCGAGGTCGCCGAGACCCAGGAGGACGAGGTCGGTGACGGGACGACGACCTCGGTCGTCATCGCCGGCGAACTGCTCGCCAAGGCGGAGGACCTGCTCGAACAGGACATCCACGCGACCATCCTCGCACAGGGCTACCGCCAGGCCGCCGCGAAGGCCAAGGAGGTCCTCGAGGACATGGCCATCGAGGTCACCGCCGAGGACACCGAACAGCTCGAACAGATCGCCGCGACGGCGATGACGGGCAAGGGTGCGGAGAACGCGAAGGACACCCTCTCGACGCTCGTCGTCAAGGCCGTCCAGACGGTCGCCGACGACGACGGCATCGACACGGACAACGTCAAGGTCGAGACCGCAGTCGGCGGCAGCGTCGCCGAGTCCGAACTCGTCGAGGGCGTCATCGTCAACAAGGAGCGCGTCCACGACAACATGCCGTACTTCGCCGAAGACGCCAACGTCGCGCTCCTCGACACCGCACTCGAGGTCAAGGAGACCGAAATCGACGCGGAGATCAACGTCACCGACCCCGACCAGCTCCAGCAGTTCCTCGACCAGGAGGAGAAACAGCTGAAGGAGATGGTCGACCACCTCAAGGACGTCGGCGCCGACGTCGTCTTCTGCCAGAAGGGCATCGACGACATGGCCCAGCACTACCTCGCACAGGAGGGCATCATCGCCGTCCGCCGTGCGAAGAAGTCCGACATGAAGCGCCTCGCCCGAGCGACGGGCGGTCGCGTCGTCTCCAACGTCGACGACATCACCGAGGACGACCTCGGCTTCGCCGGCAGCGTCGCCGAGAAGGACATCGGCGGTGACACCCGCATCTTCGTCGAAGACGTCGAGGAGGCGAAGTCCGTCACGCTCATCCTGCGCGGCGGCACCGAGCACGTCGTCGACGAAGTCGAGCGTGCCATCGAGGACTCGCTCGGCGTCGTCCGCGTCACGCTCGAAGACGGGCAGGTGCTGCCCGGCGGCGGTGCCCCCGAGACGGAACTCGCCCTCGAACTGCGCGACTACGCCGACACCGTCGGCGGCCGCGAACAGCTGGCCATCGAGGCGTTCGCCGACGCCATCGACGTCATTCCGCGCACCCTCGCCGAGAACGCCGGCCTCGACCCGATCGACTCGCTCGTCGAACTCCGTAGCGAGCACTCCAACGGCAACCAGCCCTACGGGCTGGACGCCTACACGGGCGACGTCGTGGACATGGAGGCCGACGGCGTCGTCGAACCGCTCCGCGTGAAGACGCAGGCCGTCGAGAGCGCCACCGAGGCCGCCGTGATGATCCTCCGCATCGACGACGTCATCGCTGCGGGCGACCTCAAGGGCGGCGGCACCGACGACGGCGACGACGACGAGATGCCACCCGGCGGCGGTATGGGCGGTGGCATGGGCGGCATGGGCGGTATGGGCGGCATGGGCGGCGCGATGTGAAAATCGGGAACGATTTTCACGTAGACAGCCGGGCTCCGCTCGGTACGCCGATGTAACCCACGTTTTGCTGCGCTGACGAGAGCGAAGTTCTCGTCCGTCAGCCAGAACCGCACTGCGGTTCTGGCTGACACTCTCTCTCGGCCTGACGGCCGTTCGTTCCCTGGCAAAACCTGGACCAAAATCGCCGTTCGCTCCCGTCGAACTGCCTCCGGCAGTTCGGTGGTCGCTCACGGCGGACCCTCGCACCTCCGGCGTTCGGGGTCCGCCAACTGCCTATCGTTCGCACCGTCTCACGGACGCTTCTTCGTGTCTCACCTCGACAGCCACGGCGACGCTGACCCGGTCGGCGACCGCGGTGAAACCTCGCCATTACGACCGACGACGGCCGGTTTCCTCCGCGACCCGTCTCGCCGATAATCGTCGCCGTACGAGCACCGGTTGCCTCGAAACATTCGTTTCGCTGTCAGTTACTAAACGCTCGGTCCCCCAACCGTCGGGGCATGCCCACTCCGGTCGGGTTCTTACTCTATGGGACGAGAGGTAGCGTGGAGCGCAGGGCCCTGCTGTCGGCGCTCGCCGACGGTTCGTCCGGGGTCGACCGCCTCGTCTCGGCTACCGACCTCTCACCGGCGACCGTCGAGCGTCATCTCGTGACGCTCCGCGCCAACGGGTTCGTCGAACCGCTCGCCGGTATCGCCGGCGGGCAGTACGGCCTCACAGACGGCGTCGACCGCGAGCGCTGGTGACCCCCTACCGGTCGCCCGACAACTCCGCCTCGAACTGCTCGACGAACTCCTCCACGACGGCGTGGCGTTCGGCGGCGAGTTCTCGCCCGGGGTCGGTGTACATCCGGTCGCGCAACGACGAAATCTTCCCACGGAGGTGGGCCAACTGCCCGCCCGAGCGTGGGTCGTCGCTGCCGTGCATCGGTTCGCCGAGCGCTCCGCCGTGGGCGAACGTGCGGCCGATGCCGACCGCCCCCATCGCGTCGAGGTTGTCGGCGTCACAGAGCAGTTCGGCTTCGACGGTCTCCGGTTCGACGCTCGCCGAGTAGCGGTGAGCGCGGACGCAGTGGACGACGCGCTCGACGGTCGCCCCGTCGGCGAGGTCCGCCAGCAGGTCGGGGACCTGCTCGGCGGCCCACACGGCGTGGTCGTCGACGTCACCCCGTGCTTCGCGTTCGCGGCCGACGTCGTGGCAGTAGACGCTCGCGTGGAGGACGTCGCGGTCCACCGTTTCTGTGTGGTCGTCGGCCAGTCGGGTGGCGAGTCGGTCGACGCGTTCGACGTGGTGCCAGTCGTGGGCGGGCGCGGCGTCGGCGAAGAACGGCTGGGCCCGTTCACGGAGGGTCGAGAGCATACTCTCAGCGGTGCGGTGAGAGAGAAAGCCGTTCCGTTCTCGGCAGGGGGCGGCCCGTGTGTGGGTCGTGGTCGGACCCGTCGCGCTGGACGTGATGCTCGTCGTCGTCGGCGTCGTGGGGCTGTGACTGGGGGCGACGCTGTTCGTCGACCACGCCGCTCGCCTCGCCCGACGGGTCGACCAGCGACCTCGTCGTCGGCCTGGTCGTCCTCTCGAGGGCCGCCGCTCGCGCTCTGGTCGGGGCGACAGTCGACACGGGGAGAAGGGGCGGTCGTCGTGCTCGCGGTTGCGGTCCGCTGGGTGCTGGACGCGCTGTGAGACGGTCGGCCGCAGGCGTGGAGACGACGACGGGCGACTACTCGATGTCGAGCGGGAACTGCTCGTGTTCGGAGACGGTGTTGAGCACGACGCTCGTGTTCGACTCCTTGACGTTGGCGTCGTGGAGCAGTTCCTTGATCTGGCGGTTCATGTCGTCGGTGTCGCGGAACTTGCCGATGGCGACGATGTCGTGGTCACCGGTGACCTCGTACACCGAGACCATCTGCTTGGCGTCGCGGAGAACCTCGGTGACTTCGGTGATGGCGTTGCCCTCCACCTTCAACTGGACCACCGCCGTCACGTCGTAGCCCAGTGCGTCGTAGTCGACGATGGGGGCGTACCCCTCGATGACGCCGCTCGACTCGAGGTCCTTGAGGTGATTGGACACCGTCGTCACGGAGACGCCGAGCTCTTCGGCCAGACTACGCAGGCTCGCACGTCCGTCGGTGAGCAACGCGTTGACGAGCTTCTCGTCTAGGTTTTCGTACGTCATTACAATGAGGGTGCGCGTGGGGGGACTATAATTTTACGAATATCCATTTATCCAGCAGAGGTGGGAGAGTTGCATTGAACGGTACGACTTTATACGACAATAGTGTTGTAGGAGACGACTGACGAAGATGACGAATCCAAACGTTTCAGCAGATGGAGGATTGACGGCCGCGGCACAGGAAGTCGTCGACGAAATCGAAGCGAAGAACGTCGACTTCCTCAGGCTCCAGTTCACCGACATCCTCGGCACCGTGAAGAACGTCTCCGTCCCGGCGACACAGGCCGAGAAGGCGTTCACCGAGGGCATCTACTTCGACGGCTCGTCCATCGAGGGGTTCGTTCGCATCCAGGAGTCGGACATGCGCCTGACGCCCGACCCCGACACGTTCGCCATCCTCCCGTGGCGCGACCACGAGGACGGCACCGCGAGCGCCCGACTCATCTGTGACGTCGTCGACACCTCGACGGGCGAACCGTTCGCCGGCGACCCGCGTGGGGTCCTGAAACGCGCCCTCGACCGCGCCGCCGAACACGGCTTCACGGTCAACGCCGCGCCCGAACCGGAGTTCTTCCTGTTCGAACACGACGAGGACGGCCGCGCGACGACGAAGACCAACGACGCCGGCGGCTACTTCGACCTCGCCCCGAAGGACCTCGCCAGCGACGTCCGCCGTGACATCATCTACGGCCTCCAGCAGATGGACTTCGAGATCGAGGCCTCCCACCACGAGGTCGCCGAGGGCCAACACGAGATCAACTTCACGTACGACGACGCCCTCGCCACTGCCGACAACGTCGCCACCTTCCGGTCGGTCGTCCGCGCCATCGCGGCCCAGCACGACCTGCACGCGACGTTCATGCCCAAGCCCATCGCCAAGATCAACGGCTCGGGGATGCACACCCACATCTCGCTGTTCACCGAGGACGGCCAGAACGCGTTCCACGACGACGACGACGAGTTCAACCTGAGCGAGACGGCCAAGCAGTTCACCGCCGGCATGCTCGAACACGCCCCTGCGCTCGCCGCCGTCGCCAACCCGACGGTCAACAGCTACAAGCGCCTCGTCCCCGGCTACGAAGCCCCGGTCTACATCGCGTGGTCCGACCGCAACCGCTCGGCGCTCATCCGCAAACCGGCGGCCCGCGTCCCGGCCGCCTCCCGCGTCGAAGCCCGGTTCCCCGACCCGTCGTGTAACCCGTATCTCGCGTTCGCCGCACTCATCCACGCCGGTCTCGACGGCATCGAGAACGGACTGGAGTGTCCGGACCCCGTCCGCGAGAACATCTACGAGTTCGACGAACAGAAACGCGAGGAGTACGGCATCGAGACGCTCCCGACGAACCTCGGCGCGGCCATCGACGCCCTCGAAGCCGACGACGTCGTGATGGACGCCCTCGGCGAACACGTCGCCGGGAACTTCATCAAGGCCAAACGCCAGGAGTACGACGAGTTCCGCATCGACGTCTCCCAGTGGGAACTGGATCGGTACCTCGAGACGTTCTAAACGACCGTTTTCCGCCTCGGGTGCGCCTCCGGCGCACCACTCGGCGCAAACCCCTCGACGAAAAAGTGCCGCTCGCTCTCTTCGTTCGCTCGCGGAGAACCGCGCCTCCGGCGCGGACGTTCGCGTCACGAGTCTAACGGTCTCCGTCATCTGCTCCGGGAGCCACTGCCGAGGTTCAAATACCGACACGCGACCAGCCCCGCCATCGTCTGAACCGAGATCCGATGCGTCAAGGCGGTTGTGCGGCGTTACGCGTCGGGAACAGTGCCCACGACGCCGCCTGTTCGCCATCCGGGAGCCATCGCTCCGGCCGAGCGACCGATGCCCGTCGCGTCGATAGCGGCGCGTCGATGCTGAAGGGACTGACCGACGGGACCCTCGCGCTGTTGGGCCAGTACGGCTACCTCGTGCTGTTCCCGTTCGTCGTGCTGGAGTTCGCTCTCGCCCGTGCGGAGTCCTCACCGCTACCGGTCGCGCTTGCGGTCGTCGCCGTCGCTGGCGGGGTGGTCGTCTGGAAGACACGCGAGATGCGACTCGCTCAGTTCCGGAACGAGCGAACGCGGTCGAGGAGTTTTCCGGGCAGACCCAGCGCCCCGAACGTGACCCCGAGGACGACGAAGACGACGTAGAGGCCGAGCGTCGACAGCCAGACGACTATCATCGCGAGGACGGCCGCCCACGCGGCGTCCTGGAGGAAGAAGAACGCGCCGAGGGTCATCACCGTCCCGTAGAGCAACACGAGGTACGGTCCCCAGCCACGGGCCTTCCCGCGGCGGACGCGCTGGCGGACGTACTTCCGGAGGTCGGACTCCAGTTCGTCGCGGTGGACCGTCCGCTCCTCGATGCGCTCCTCGAACGAGCGGACCTCGCGGCGGAGGCGACGGACCTCGGCTTCGAGGTCGTCTTCGGCCATCTCGCTGGGTCGGCCGTACTCGTCGTCCGATGCGGTCGTGTCGTAGCTCGTCGTGTCTGATGTGTCTGCCATGAGGGAACGGTTGGTCTGGGTCCGCTGCGATGGGTCGGTGTCGAAGTCCTCGTCGGCGCTCACCCGGCCGGCGAGGACGGCGTTCAGTACGACGCCGGTGAGCACCACGAGTGCGCCGAAGTAGAGGAACGTCAGCAACAGCAGTGCGCCGGCGAGGACGCCGTACGCTTCGTAGCCCGTCGAGAACTCGGTGTAGAGTCGGAACCCCGTCTGGAGGGCGGTCCAGCCGACTGCGGCGAACGCGGCACCGGGGAGCGCCTCACGGACCGTGATGTCGGCGTTGGGGAGCACGTAGTAGAGCGGCAGGAACGTCACGGTCAGTCCGGCCAGCAGTGCGAGCGTCCCCAGCAGGCCGATGGCGCTGTAGCCGGCGACGACGAGGTCGAACGGCGACAGCGCGATGACTGTCCCGACGGCGACGGTGAAGACGACGCCGCCGCCGACGGCGAGCAGCGTGATGAACCCCCGTTTCAACTGCCCGACGATACCGTCGGGGAGCGCCGAGCGGTAGGCGATGGAGAACCCCACGTCCATCCCACGAAACAGCTTCAGCCCGCTCCACGTCAGCGTGATGAGTGCCACGATAGAGGCCCCCGTCTGTCCCTGGTCGTTGGTGAGGACGTCCGCGATACCGGTGCTGGCGGAGTCGTCACCGCCCGACGGCAGGTTCGACTCCGCCAGCTCGACGATGGCGTCCTCGAACCCCGCCCCGCCGACGACGTTTGCGACGACGAGCGCGAGCAACAGCAGCGGAATCAGCGAGATGAACGCGTAGTACGAGAGGCTCGCGGCGATGAAGGTGATGTTGTCGGACTGGATGCCACGAATCACCCCCTTCAGAATGTCGACGGAGCGGCGTGCGCTTCGACTCACGGCGACAGGGTTCGCGTGATGATTACATATAATGAGGGGGAACTACCGGTTCTGCTCGGACGACTCCTCGACCGCCGCCGCCCGTATCTCGGTCACGTCGGCGTCCGTCTTCACCGTCGTCCCGCCGTAGTGACTGCGGGAGGCCTCGAACCCCGCCTCTCGGAGACGCTCGACGAACTCGTCCATCCCGACGGCGCTCACCCCCCACTGCTTCGAGAGGCGGTGCTGGTCGTAGTGGGTCGGTTCGTCGAGTTCGCCCGCGAGTCGCTCACACAGTCGTTCGGCCCGTTTGCGCTCGCCCATCTCGTCGGCGACGTGCCCGGCGACTCGCTCGACGAACGCCGGGTCGTGGGTCCGGCCGAGCCACAGCGGTCCGACAGTCCGTGTCGCGGTGCCACAGTGGGGACAGTCGCCGATGGGGTCGGGGAGGTAGCCGTACTCGTGTTCGCGGTAGCGACACTCGAAACAGTGGTAGACGTAGCCCAGTTCGTCGATAGCGGCGTTCGCGTCGGTGGCGCGTTCGCTCACCCGGAGATACGTCCGGACGTAGTGGCGCGTCGCGTGACTGAACACGGGCGTCACGCCCACGTCGTAACGCGCGGCGGTGCGGGCGAGCGCCGAGAGCAGAACGCGCATCCCGACCTCGGGGTGGTAGTCGGTGTTGACCGGGACGGCACCGTACTTCCGGACGCCGCTCTCGAAGTGTGCGCCACAGAGCGGTGCGGTGTCGGTGGCGGTGACACAGACCAACTCGCGGGCGCTGTTGAACGCCGCGTCGGCGAACGGGACGGGCGTCCCGAACGGGTCCAGGTCGACCACGTCGTGCCACGTCTCGTGCATCAGGGCGTTGGCGTTGCGGTGCAGCACCTCGCCCGTGAGGTCGTTGCGTTCGAAGTTCTCGCGGGCCAACTCGACGGCCTCGGGGTCGGTGTCGCTACAGGTGACGTCCCAGCCCTCGCTGGCCGCACGGACGCCTCGAATCCCGCTGGCAGCGGTCGCGTCGAGGTACGACCCGACGTCGTGCTCCTCGGCGTGCGCACGCAACACGGCGACCGTGAGGTCGCGGTTCAACTCCTGATCGGGGTTGAAGAACACGCCCTCGCCACGCCCCGCCTCCGCCTGCTCGGGCACCTCGACCGAGACGTCCCCTTCCCGAATGTCCATACAGTAGCGTCGCGTAGCCGACGCGAAAAGCCACCCGCATCGTCGTCGAGTCGGTTCGCACACCGTTCGGACGGGCGAAGATGCCAACGCGTATCCTCGCCGACGGCGTATCACGGTCATGAGCGACCCCGTCCTCGTCCTCGTCGACATGCAACAGGGGTTCGACGACCCGGTCTGGGGGGAGCGCACCACTCCCGACCTCGAATCGACGGTTTCCGACCTGCTCGACCGCTGGCGCGGGGCCGACTGGCCCGTCGTCCACCTCCAGCACGCCTCGACGGAGTCCGAATCGCCGCTTCGCTCGGACCGGCCGGGCTTCGAGTTCAAGCCCGAGACGGCTCCCGTAGACGACGAACCGGTCTTCGTGAAGTCGGTCAACGGCCCGTTCGTCGACACCGAACTCAACGACTGGCTCCGCGAACGCGGCTACGAACGTCTCGTCCTCGCGGGCCTGACCACCGAGCACTGCGTCTCGACGACCGCACGCATGGCCGAGAACCGCGGCTACGACGTGACCGTGCTCGCCGACGCGACGGCGACGTTCGACCGCTCCGCACACGACGGTACGCCGCTCTCCGCCGCGGCGAACCACCGCTTCGCGCTCGCGCACCTCTCCGGGGAGTTCGCCACGGTTCTCGACAGCGACGAGTTGGACGTCCCCGAACCACAACCGTCGGCGTAGGCGTGTGAATCGCTTCTGGAGTCGAGACGGCGGGGGCTTTCGAGGGGCCGACGTCGTCGTTCTGCGCTGTCCCTCCGAACTAACCGCTGACTCCCGGGACCGAACCTGTTTTGCGAGATGAGCGTCAAGCGGGGGCCGTGACTGCGGTCGACGACTGGCAGACCGCCCTCGACGAGGCGGGAGAACTCGACGCGACGACCACCCAGCAGTTGCTCCGGGCACACGGGTCGCGGGCCAGTCGCGCCATCGAAGCCGTCGCCGAGAGCCGGGTCAAACAGTACAACGACTTCACCGTCGTGGTCGGCCACCGCGAGGAGTACGTCGTCGAGGGGCGGGGCTGTGCCTGCGAGGACGCCCGGTACAACCTCGACCCCGAGGACCCCACACAGCTCTGTTGGCACGTCCTCGCCGCAGAGATCGCCACCCGAATCGGCGCGGTGGACCACCACGACATGTGGTACTCGGAGGTCCGGGAGTTCATCTAGCACCGTTTTCCGCCTCGGGTGCGCCTCCGGCGCACCACTCGGCGCAAAACCCTCTCCCAGTAAGCGCGCGGGACTACGTCCCGCTGGCAACCGGCGGCTTCGCCGCCGGTGACGAAGCTTCTGGGAGCCTGTGAGACGCTTCGCGTCTCACGATGGCACGAAAAAGAACCATCTCGAACGAGCAACGCGAGTGAGAGATGGTGAACCGCGCTCGTTCGCGTTGCTCCCTCGCGCGGACGCTGTCGGCGACCGTCCCTCCCGATGCCTCGGCTGTCTACAGCCAACATTCAAGC
This sequence comes from Halomarina oriensis, assembly GCF_009791395.1. Classification (GTDB taxonomy): domain Archaea; phylum Halobacteriota; class Halobacteria; order Halobacteriales; family Haloarculaceae; genus Halomarina; species Halomarina oriensis. The sequence goes on along the minus strand of NZ_WSZK01000015.1, from coordinate 527,454 downwards.
CTGTCGAGCGCTACCACACGGCTATGTGCCATCACGAACTAGACGCCGACCTCACGGAACTGAGCGCCAGTGAGCGAGCCGAAATCGCCGAGGAACACACCGACGAGGAGCTCGCGGACCTCGGTGTCAGTCGCGAGCAGTTGTTGGCGTAAGTCGGCGCGCGGTTCCACACCTCCTCGATTTCTCGACCGCGGAGCGGCGGCGCTGGACGGCTACTCCTCGCAGAGTTCGACGAAGTTCTGCAGGATGCGCAGTCCGGTCTCGCCGGACTTCTCGGGGTGGAACTGCGTGCCGAAGACGGTGCCCGTCTCGTCGGCGACGATAGACGGGAACGGCTGGCCGTAGTCGGTCGTGGCGACCGTCGCGCCGTCGTCGTCGGGGACGGCGTAGTACGAGTGGACGAAGTAGGCGTGTTCGCCATCCACGCCCTCGACCAGCGGGTGCTCGCGGACGACGTCGAGTTCGTTCCAGCCCATGTGTGGCACCTTCAGGTCGCCGGTGAACCGACGGTTCGTGCCCGGAATCAGGTCGAGTCCCTCGACGTCGCCCTCCCCGGCGTGTTCGGCCTCCTCGCTGGAGGTGAGGAGCATCTGCATCCCGAGACAGATGCCGAACAGCGGTGTCCCCTCGGCGGCGGCGTCGGTCAGGGCGTCGCGGAACGGCCCGGCGTTCTCCATCCCCTCGCTGAACGCGCCGACGCCGGGGAGGACGACGCCGTCCGCTCGGTCGATGGCTCCGACCTCGTCGGTCACCTCGACGCCAGCACCGGCGCGTTCGAGGCCGCGCGTGACGCTCCGGAGGTTCCCGAGGCCGTAGTCGACGACGACGACGCCCGCCCCTACCTGCATGCTCATACGTCCAGTCGGAGACGTCGACGCAAGGGGTTTTCGACCGAGGACCCCGTTATGTGTATATATTTCTATGGAGTCGAGTCGGCAATCAGGGTGAAATAGAAACATTTAGAGGCATCCTCCAAAAGATGCACATGTTCACGCAATGTCCAAGCGACGTGAGTTTCTGAAATCGGCAGGTGCGGTCGGCACAGTGGGTCTCCTCGCGGGCTGTCTCGGTGGCGACGAGGGGGACGGAACGACCGATGGGGAGTCTTCGCCGTCCGAGAGTGGCGGGTCGGGCGGGACCACCGACGAGTCGACCTCGGCGATGACCGAGGAACAGACCGAAGGGGGTGAGATGTACATCGACGGGACGCTGAACTTCATCATGTCCCCCTCCGAGCCACAGGAGCAGATGATGAACCAGTACGCTCCCGTCCGTGACTACCTCTCGGAGGAGATCGGTGTCGAGACCGAACTCCGCTACGGGAACAACTACAGCGCCGTCATGTCCGCGCTCGGGTCGGGCACGGCCGACGTCGCCGAGATGGGGCCGTTTGCGGCTGCTCTCGGTGTCCGTGCCGAGAACGTCAACATCGTCCTCCAGCGCAAGGGGTACGGCTCGTACACCTACGTCAGCACGCTGACGACGACGGCCGACTCCGACATCGAGTCGACCGAGGACCTCTCGGGCAAGACCATCGCCTTCGCGGACCGACTCTCCGCGAGCGGTGCGCTGTTCCCGCTGTTCATGCTCTCGCAGGCGGGCGTCGAGATCGGCGAACTGCCACAGTCCGACGTCGGTGCGGACTTCACCGCCCAGTTCGCGGGCGGCCACGACCAGGCACTCGCCGCCGTCGAGAACGGCCAGGCGGACGTCGCCGGCGTCGGCCAGTTCATCACGCTCAACGACAACCGCGAACTGAGTGAGGGCCTCAAGTACGTCGAGACGTACGAGGGCATCCCGCGCGCGCCCATCTGTGTCAGCCCCGAACTCCCACAGGACCAGCAGGACGCCGTCACGCAGGCGCTCCTCGACGCGCCCGAGTCGATGTACCAGGGTGCGGACGGCGAGGCCGACACCGACGACGACCTCTGGTTCTCCGCGGTCCGCGAGGCGAGCCAGGAGACCTACCAGCCGGTCATCGACGTGGCGAACGACCTCGGCATCGACATCGGCTTCCTCGAAGGCTAACCCGGTCGCCTTCGGCCGCCGCTATTCGTCACGCCTATCAAACACCATTCGTTACGACACTCAATGCCAGCAGTATCACTAGAGAACGTTACAAAAGTCTACGGGGAGGAGACCGTAGCTCTCGACGACATCTCGGTTCACATCCCCGAGGGGGAGTTCGTCGTGGTGCTCGGGCCGTCCGGAGCGGGGAAGTCCACCCTGCTTCGCGTCCTCAACGGACTCACCGCACCGACGGAGGGGGAGGTCAGAATCGGGAAGGACCCGGTCGGAGGAGCCAACAGTGCGGTCGGGATGGTCTTCCAGATGCACTACCTCATCGAGAGCATGAGCGCGTATCGCAACGCGCTGACCGGTGCGCTCGGCCGGACCGGCTACGTCCGGAGTCTCTTCTCGGCGTACGCTACCGAGGACAAGACCGCCGCCCTCGAAGCGCTCGACACCGTCGGCCTGCTCTCGGAGGCCCAGCAACGCGCCGGGTCGATGTCCGGCGGGCAGAAACAGCGCGTCGGCATCGCCCGTGCGCTCGTCCAGAACCCCGACCTGTTGCTCGCGGACGAACCGGTCGCCAGTCTCGACCCGAAGGCCGCCAGCGACGTCATGGGCTACATGAAGAGCGCCGCCAAGGAGCGTGAACTGACCACCATCGCCAGCCTGCACCAGGTGAACCTCGCCCGCGAGTTCGGCGACCGGTTCATCGGCGTCCGTGACGGGAGCGTCGTCTTCGACGGTGACCGCGACGCGCTCACGATGGACGCCGTCGACGACATCTACTACGGCGACGGCGGTGACGAACCGCCAGAGGCGCTCGCCGAGAACTTCGAAGACGAGAGCGACGAGGAGGAGATTCCGCAATGAGCAGCCAGAACCGGACGATACAGGAGGCACTGTCGGCCATCGAACGGAGTCAGCGACTCAAACGTATCTCCTGGCTGCTCGGACTGGCGGTCGTCGTCGCGCTGACGTACGGTGGGTTGCAGGTGCTGAACTTCTCGCTGGAGATGCTCGCCCGGCAGCAGGACAACTTCTTCGCGGCTATCGCCGACTTCGTCCCGCCGAACTTCGTCGAACTCTCGCTGTACTCGAAGACCAACGAGGTCGAGGGGCTGGGTGGCGTCCTCCAGACGCTCACCCACCCCGGCACGTTCGCCGAGACGTTCACGACCGAGGCCGGCCGCAACGGCACCATCCTCGGCCTGAGCTTCATCACCATCGTCATCGGGTTCACCGGGACCGTCCTGGGGTTCCCGCTCGCGCTCGTCTTCGGTATCCTCGGGAGCGAACGTGTCGTCCCGTTCCCGTTCAACTTCGTCTTCCGGGGCACGATGTCGACGATTCGCGCGATTCCCGCGCTCGTCTGGATTCTCATCTACATCCCGCTGGCGGGTATCACGCCGCTGTCGGCGATGCTCGCGGTCGCGACCGACACCATCGGCAACCTCGGTCGCCTGTTCACCGACGAACTCGAAGAGATAGACGAGGGGCCCATCGAGGCCATCAGTTCGACCGGTGCCGACCGCCCGCAGATCATCTCGTTCGGGATGCTGAGTCAGGTGTCGACGTCGTTCGTCGCCTGGACGCTCTACATCCTCGAGATCAACACCCGCATCGCCATCAGCCTCGGTGTCTACGGGGCGGGCGGTATCGGGCAGTACATCGACACGCGCATCGCACTCGGCGCGTACGACCGCGGCGCTGCTGGCATCGCGATGGTCATCTTCATCGTCCTCACCGTCGAGTTGCTCTCCTCGCGCATCCGCGCACGCCTGCGCCCCGGCGAGCACGAGGGCAAGGGCTTCGTCGACTCCCTGCGTGACCTCGGCAACCCCAAGAAGTGGCTCGGCGTGGGCGACACGACGAAGGACTCGAAGAACTGATCGCCACACCCGTTCTCTCTGGACTTTCTCTCTACCGTTCTCTCGCTCGGTGTCGAGCGGCGTCTCCTCAGTAGTCTCCGAGCCGTGACTGGTCGCCCGCGCCCGCACCGACCAGCGCGACGGCCTCGTCGAGCGCCTCGTCGAACGTCGAACGCTGACTGCGGTCGTACAGCGTCGCCGCGGGATGGACACACACCAGCAGGCGGTGGGTCGTCTCCCCGAGACGAACGTCGTGGACGCTCCCGGCCTCCTTCGTCACCGCTACCGACCGCTCCAGCAGGTGTTCCGTCGGAACCTTCCCGAGCGTGACGACCAGGTCGGGGTCGACGCGGGCGAGTTCGGTCTCCAGGTAGCCCCGGCAGTTCGCCAGTTCTTCCGTGTGCGGGTCGCGGTTGTCCGGTGGGCGACAGCGCACGCAGTTGGTGATGCGGACGTCAGAGCGCGAGAGACCGCGGTCGCGGAGTGCGTCGTTCAGCACGTCGCCCGACCGGCCGACGAACGGTCTCCCCTCCGAATCCTCCTGTGCCCCGGGTGCTTCCCCGACGAACAGCAACGACGCGTCCTCGGGACCGTCGCCGTTGACGATGCGCGACCGTGACTCACAGAGCGCCGGACAGCGCTCGCAGTCGGTGACGGTCACCCCGTCCATCTCTGCCATACCCATCGTGTGCGGGCCACCGTCCTACTGGTTGTGGTTGCTCACGAGCGACGGGCCGCGGCCTCGGTTCGGAACGCGTCGGCCGCACGGGCGGCCAGTCGCGCGACCCGGAGCGGTTCGGGACGGCCCCCCTCGGGCGTGTGACGGCGGACGAGGTCCGCGGCCGCCGACTCCTCACAGCCGACCGCTCGGACGAACAGCGTCTCGTCGTTCACCGCGACCGGGTGACGCTCGGGGAGCGCCTCGTAGACGGCGAGGCGGTCGGCGAGCGCGTCACCCGAGAACTGCTCGCGGAGCGCGGGTTCGAGACCCTCGCTCTCCTCGAAGGAGACGGCGACGACCGGGCGGTCGACCCGTTCGGCGAGCGTGGTGAGGTCGACGAGGTTGAACCACGCGGGGGCGACGCCGGCGAGCACGACCGACTGCACGTCCTCGCGGCCCAGGTCCTCGAACAGGGTGGCGATGCGGACGGTGGCGTCGCTCCCACCGTGAGAAATCGTCGAGAATGCGAGACCGTCGAGTGCGCGGTCGGAACGGACGACCGCGCCCGCTATCGTGCTCTGCGAGCCGTCGCCGTGAGACTCGGCGACGCCGAGGACGTGTCCGCCGAGCGTCACTCCTCCTCGGCTTTCATCTCGCCGAGACGGTCGAGGAGTTCGTCGTTCGAGGCCCCGAACTCGAACGTGACGGCCCCGTCGTGGGCCTCTCCGGCAGCTACGTCTTCGTCACCGTCGAGGTCGGTGTCGATCTGTTGGTTCTCCTGCTCGGATTCGTCGTAGCTCCCAAAGCCCATTGTGCTCTGCGCTAGGGAACTGCTACTGAAAAGTATTTGGCCGACGGGTAGGCTGAAGTGACCGTCACCCGTTTAGCGGGTTATGGAGGTCTACAACGTCACGGCAGACGCCGAGACGTTCACCTGCAACGCGTATCTCGCCGTCGGTGACACGACCACGCTCGTCGACGTCGGGGCGTGGGAAGGTGTCGTCGACGCCGTCCGCGACCACGTCGAGTCGGTCGACCGGGTCGTGCTCACCCACCAGCACCCCGACCACGTCGCCCAACTCGACGCCGTCTGCGAGGCGTTCTCCCCCCGACGTGTACGCTTACGGTGAACACGACCACCGCACCCACGCCGTCGAGGCCGGCGACCACGTCGACATCGGCGACGAGTCCTTCGTGGTGGTCTACACGCCGGGCCACGCCGGCGACCACGTCTCGTTCGTCTCCGAGACGACGCTGTTCAGTGGCGACGTCGTCGTCCACGACGACGGCGCGTTCGACTACGGCAGTTTCGGCCGCACCGACCGCCCCGGTCAGTCCCGCGAACGCCTCGTCCAGTCCATCGAGGACCTCCTGGAGCGGATGCCCGACGGCGTCGAACACATGTACTCGGGCCACGGCGAGGAGTTCCACGGCGACGTCCGGGACGTCGTCGAGACGTCGCTGAGTCGCGCCCAGAAACGCGAACCGAAGTACCCCGACGAGCAGTAGCCGGACGCACGGCGCTCGACCCCTCGACTTCGTCATTCGTTCGCACGCCTCCAGTAACGGCTTTACCGACCACACCGACTGACGGGTATGCCCGGTCCAGCGTTCGTCCGTGGGGAGCGTATCACGCTCCGAACCGTCGAGGAAGAGGACCTCGCCTTCCTCCAGGAACAGGTCAACGACCCCGAAGTCCGTCGGTTCCTCGGCGCGACCTCGCCCGTCAACGCACACCAGGAACGCGAGTGGTTCGAGGAGCGAGGCTCCAGCGACGAGACGACGAGTCTGCTCGTCTGCCGCGACGAGGAGGTGATGGGGAGCGTCGGCCTCCACCCCAGGGACGGTGACCGCGGGGTGACGGGCGAGATCGGCATCTTCCTCGCCGAACCGTACTGGGGCGAGGGCTACGGCACCGAGGCCGGACGGCTCATCACGGACTACGCGTTCGACGAGCGTCGGCACCACCGCGTCGTCGCCCGGGTGTTCGACGGCAACGTCGGCTCACAGCGGGTCTGGGAGAAACTCGGCTTCCGCCACGAGGCCGTCCACCGCGAGGCGATGTACCTCCACGGCGAGTACCTCGACGAACACCTCTACGCCGTCCTCGAAGACGAGTGGCGCGCTGAGTGAGCCGGCGTCGACCGAGCGGACCTCGTCGCCCACCGCCTCGACGATACCCATCGGTTCGTGGCCGACACCCGTCTCGCCTCGCGGTCGCTCTGACCGCGGTAGAACCAGAGGTCCGACCCGCAGATGGGGGGTGTGGGTGACACGGACGATGGCGTCCGTCGGCACTTCGATCTCGGGTTTCGACACTTCCTCGACGGCTATCTCTCCCGGTGCCCGAAACTGGGCGGCACGCAGACACCGACTGCGAGCGCGAGCGGGGAGTACTCCAGGCCACCGGCAACCACTTCCACCCGAGGGGTGAGTGAAAGTGAACGGTCCGCGAGGAGATAGCTCACGACCCCCGAAACCAGCCTCGAGAGGGACTTTCGAGGCGAAACTGGGGGGTTGCGGAGTGCGGTGCCGTGCGTTACACCGCGAGCGACTGTAGGGAGCGAGCGGGCCGACCGAACCCCCGGAGGGGGTGTCGCCAGAAATCTCCGATTTCTGGCTGCTAACCGGAACGGCAGAGCCGTTCTGGTGATGAGGGAGTGCTTTTAGTGACGGTTTTACCAGCGAACCGAGCGCGGAGCGGGACCGAAGGCCCCGCAGGGAACCGGCGGCTCCGACGCCGGTGACGACCGCGAAGCGTGTCGCGCTCATGTGAGCGCAGTAAAACGTCCTACATGAAATCCGCGATGCCGCTCTGTTTGTTCTTGTCGTTCTCGAACACCGACTCCAGGGCCTGTTCGAGCACTTCGAGGCGCTGTTTGGTGTAGTCGCGGCAGTCGTACTCGTCGGCGACGTGGATGGCGGTGTCCATGTACTTGTTCACCGACCCCTGGTGGACCGTGAGGTTCACGCGCCCGCCACACTCCCGGCACTCGCCGGTCAGGGGCATCCGGCGGTACTTCTCGCCGCAGTCGAGACAGCGCGTCTCCTGGCGGGAGAACGCCCGGAGGTTTCCGATGAGGTCCGGCAGGAAGTGGCCCTCGATGACCCGCTCGGCGACGTCCGTCTCGTCGACGGCGTGGAGCTTCCGCGCGAGTTCGAGCTGGGCGTCCATCTTGTCCATCATGCTCCCGAGCGTCTTGTACGCCGAGAGGTCCGGCCCGAGCGCGATGTTCGAGGTGTCGTGGGTGTGTCTGAAGCCGGTGTACTCCTCGTCGGTCCCCAGCGTCTCCTCGGCGATGCGGATGGGCACCTCCTCGGGGTCGGCCAACTCGCGCGAGGCCTCGTAGAACGCCCGTGGGTACCGGTCGACGATGTCCATGTTGTGTGCCTCGTCGTCGATCTCGGAGGGGTCGATGCGCGAGGACATCACGAGCGGGGCGTCCATCTGCCCGCCGCGCTTGTCCGGCAGGAACGACTTCGAGAAGTTGAGCAGGCCGTCCATGAGGAGCATGACGCAGTCCTCGTCGCCGTCGCAGTTCTTCGCTAGCAGTCCCTCTACTGCGACGTTGTGAGTGTCTGCGACGGTGAGGCAGTACGTGTGGTCAACGTCGGAACGGACTATTTCGACGTGAGTCACTGCCGAGCGGGTGGTTCCACCGTCCGCGGCCAGTAGGTCTTCGGTCGACGGTTCCGTCACCGACTGTCGAGCGAGTAGTTCGTCCCCCTCGGCGAGTTCACTGGCCCGAATCGGCGCTGCGCCGTCCCTCCAGACGAGCATCTCGTGGTCCGGTGTGACAGTAATGGACCGACCGTTTGCGGTTTCGATTTCGACCAGATGGTCCGGCGCGACGTGCTTCGAGACCGCTTCGACCGGCTTCAACACCGGTTCGCCGTCCGCCGTCACCGACGAGACGCGGACCTCACTGTCGAGTTCGGATACCAGCGTCCCGAAGTCGTCGGTATCGGCCGTCGACTCATCGAGATACGTCTCGACGAACCGCTCGATGGTCCCGTGTCTCCACCCGTCCTCGTCCTCGTACCAGAGCTTCGTCTCCCGGTGGAAGCAGTTGCGACGCTTCGCCGCGTGGAAGTACGGGTGGGCGTAGCCGACCGCCGCCGACGTGAACCCCACCACGCGCCCGACGACGGCGGCGGAGGTGTGGGGGGCCATCCCGAACACCAGTTCGCCGACGAGGTCCTCCCGGTCGTCGACGTCGTAGAACGGTTCGAGGCCGTAGTACTGCTCCAGCAGCGCGTCGACGAAGTTCGCGGTCTTCAGCATGTGCTCGGCCGCGCCGTCCGAGAGGACGATGTCCTGTACGCGCAGTTCGACCAGTTGGTCGTCGTGGCGCAACGGGTCGCCGTCCATGTCGGTGTGGTAGCCCAGTCCCCGCAACTGATCGACCGTGACGTCGAGTTCGCTCGCCCGGACCGCCGTCACGGGCAGGTCGGTCATGTCGTAGCGGACGGTGCCGTCCTTGAACGAGGAGACGCCGTGTTTCGCTCTGAGGATGCCCTTCTCGATGGGTTCGGGGAGTTTGTGCTCGCTCGTCAGTCCCTTGACTCCCTTCAGGATGTCGTAGACGCCGGGGCGTTCGCCGACGTTGGCGAGGGCGTCGTCGAGTTCCGACCGGAGGTCTATCTCGGCGAACTGGACGGGTTCGGCCTCGCCCTCACAGCGCGGACAGAGCGCCCGCCCGGACTCGTCGAGTTCCGCGCGGACCTCACAGTTGTGGCACTCGTAGACGGCCTCGGTGTGGGTCCGACAGTCCGGACAGCGGGCTTTGAACGTCCGTGACTCGCAGTCCGGACACTCCCGCCGGGCGACCTGCACGGAGATCTGGCCGGCCTTCCCGCGCATCGAGGCGGTGTGGCTGGCGGCCTGGCTCACGTCGCGCTGGCTCCCGCCGGCCTCGCCGATGGGAAACAGCGTGTGGACGGCGGGGCTCATCTCCCGTTTCTCGGACTTCTCCGGGCGGCCCATCCGGTTCCCGATGCGGGTGGGGGCGCGCTCTTGGACCGCGAACGGGGCGACCTCGTCGACCGCCTCGATGGCGTTGCCGCCCTCGGTCCCGTCGTCGCCCGGCCAGGTGCGGGCACGTTCGGAGAGGTCCTCGAGCGTCCAGGTGCGTTCCAGGTCGTCGGTGAGGCCGAGCGTGGCGACCAGCGGACGGGCGTCGGGAACCGTCACCGTCTCCTCGCCCTGCGTGTGCTCGACGAGCAGCGTCTCCAGTGTCGAACAGAGCGTGTCCGTCCGTTCGAGCACGAGCGTGTCACCCTCGTCGACCGTCGGCGCGTCCGGTGAGAGCGCCGCACCGTCGGCCTCGACGAACCGGCCGTCGCTGGCCGCACTCGCCAGCGCGTCGAACTGTTCGACGGAGACGTCGTGCCACAGCGGCGTGTACGTCGGGTGGAGTGGGGCGTCGAACTCCTCGGCCCACGCGAGCGCCTCCTCGGCGCTCGGGTCCGCGAGGTCGACGTGCGGGTCGTCACGCAGCGCCTGGAGGTCCGCGCCCGCGTGGGCGAGGTCCTGTTCCCACCACTCGACGACGTACGACGACGGCGCGAGTTCGTGGTTGTTCTCGATGAACTCACCGTAGTTGACGAGGTACTCGCCGACGTCCAGTATCTCGACGATGCCGTTGCGCAGTTCGAGTGCCGTCTCGGGGTCGTCGATACGCCTGACGTCGCCGTTGGCGAGTTTGACGGTCGGTCCCTCGATGGAGTCGACGGGGATGACCCCGCCCGCCTTCCCCGGCCGTTCGGTCTTTATCTGCGTGCCCGTCGCCAGGAAGTCGTCGAGGACGTGCATCGTCGCGGGGTGGACCCCCGCCGTCGCGAACCCGTGGTTGCGCGCTCGTCCGTACCGCAGTCGAAAGCCTCCCGGCCGCGACGGGTGGCCGAACACCGGTCGCCCGGCGATGAGGTCCCGGAGGTACTTATCGGCCGGCGCGATGCGTGGCGGTCCCGCGGCTTCGTCGGCCGTGTCCTCGGCGGCTTCGGCCTCGGCCTCGTCGGCAGCGTCAGCCTCGGCGTCGGCCTCGGCCTCGTCGGTGTCGCCGTCGTCTCCGATGGTGCCGTCGATGAGGTCCTGGAGCCACGGCCAGTCGACCTCCTCTAAGTTCCGGGTGTAGCGTTGGATCTTCGGCGCTTTCAGCGCGATACCCTCCGCGAGGACGAGACACATCCCGCCACGCGGGGAGTTGGTGTCGACGCGTTCGAGGTCACGGAACCCCGAGACCTCCTCCTGACCGGTCGCCTCGCCGTCGAGACAGATGGGGCTGTGCTCGGCGATGAACTTCGTCTCCTTGTCCTTGGGAGTGTACTGGAGGCCCGTCTCGGAGTCGTAGAGCGCCACCTCCTCGGCGTAGCGCTCGACCTCGATGTCTCGTGCTTTGTACTCGTCGATGCCCAGCAGCGCCCGAGCGTAGTCCGCGACGAGCACGGAGAGCGCCTGCGCAGTGCCCCCCGCAGAGCGGATGGGGCCGGCGTAGTAGACGGAGACGAACTGCGTGCCGTCGTCGTTGTCGTTGACCTCGACGCGGTCGATGCCCTCGATAGGGGCGGCGACGACCCCCTCCGTCAGCAACGCGACGGCCGTCCGGACCGCCCCCTCTATCTTCCCGGCGTCGGTGTCGTAGTCACCGACGGTGCCCTCGACGAAGTCGTCGACGAGCGCGAGGGCGGCCTCCTCGCGGGACATCTGCCCTTCGAGTTCGCGGACGCGTTCGGCGACGCCGTCGATACCGAGGATGTTCTCGACGCGGTCGGCCATGTCCTTGGCGACCGGAATCTCGACTTCGGGTTCGGGGTCACCGCCCCGTCGCTTCGCCTCCCGCGCGACGTCGAACGCCTCGTCGAGTCGCGACTCCAGTCGCTCGAAGTAGCGTTCGTCCTCCGGTCTCACGCTCTCACCCCCCGAAGAGCGGGTGGTCGCTCGCGTGCCGCCGTCCGGCGAGCGCCCGGTACGTACATGTGCTGTCGGTTGGCGGACGAGCGGAAAAAGGTTGAGTTTCAGGCGTTAGTGGTGGTCCGGTCGCCTGCCACCACGCACACTTTTGGCCGCGTGCCGCGCGGGTCTCGCCATGGCACCACACAGTGATTCGGCCCCCGTCGACCCCAGCACCACGACCGTCGGCTTCGTCGGTCTCGGCATCATGGGCCTCCCGATGGCCACGAACCTGCTCGACGCCGGCTATCGCGTCGTCGGCTACAACCGCTCTCCCGACCCCGTCGAGACGCTCGTCGACCGCGGCGGCGAGGCTGGGGAGTCGCCCGCCGACACCGCCGAACGTGCGGACGTCGTGATTACCTGCCTGCCGGATTCGCCGGACGTGACGACGGTGGTGCTCGGCGAGGGCGACGAGGACGCTCCCGTCGTCGACGGTCTCTCGGCGGGCACGACGCTCGTCGACACCTCGACCATCTCGCCGACCGTCACCGAACGCGTCGCGGCGGAACTCGACGAGATGGGTGTCTCGATGCTCGACGCACCCATCTCCGGCGGCGAGGAGGGCGCTATCGAGGGGAGTCTGTCGATAATGGTCGGCGGTGACGCCGACACGCTCGACGCGACCCGCCCCGTCCTCGACGTGATGGGCGCGACGGTCACCCACTGTGGTCCCTCGGGGGCCGGGCAGGTCACCAAGGCCTGCAACCAGATCGTCGTCGCCTGCACCAACGTCGCGGTGAGCGAGGCGCTCGTCTTCGCGGAGAAGGCGGGTGCGGACCTCGACGCCGTCGTCTCGGCCATCAGCGGCGGTGCGGCGGGCTGTTGGACGCTCGACAACCGTGCCTCACGGATGATTCGTGGCAACTTCGAGGCCGGCTTCTTCGCGGACTACCAGTACAAGGACCTGCGCATCGCCACCGACGCGGGCGAGGCGTTCGGCGCGCCGATGCCCGCGACCGAACTCAGCCACGAACTCTACAAGTCGATGGTCGAGAACGGGATGGGCCGGGACGACAACTCCGGCGTGATGCAGGTCGTGGAACTGCTCGCCGGGACGGAAGCGCGAGTCGAGAGCGACGACTGAGGACCGTCGCTGCCCGTCAGTCGCGCGTCGTCTCGTCCAGTCCGTCCAGCGCTGCCTCGATGGGTTCGTCGCCCGAGAGCAGTTCGAACGTCCGGCCGTGGGTGTGTTCCATCGGCAGGGCCGCGACGAGCGTCCGGGCGACGTCGACGCGTGGAATCTCGCCGTCGCCCCGGTCGAGGTCCGCGCCGACCCTGACCTCGCCGGTGCCGTCCTCGTTCGTCAGCGCACCGGGGCGGACGACGGTGCCGTCGAGCGGGCTCTCCCGGAGGTGCTGGTCGGCCTCGGCCTTCGCCCGCAGATACTCCCGGAGTTCGTCGGGACTCTCCTCGGGTGCGTCGGCGTTCATCGCGCTCAGCATCACGAACCGCTCGGCGTCGTTGGCTTCGGCCGCACCCATCAGGTTGATAGCGCCGTCGCGGTCGACGCCCCAGACGTCCTCGCCGCTCGACCCGGCGGCGAAGACGACGGCGTCACAGCCCTGGACGGCGTGGGTGACGTCCGCGGTGAGGTCCGCGACGACGGCCTCCGCACCGAGGTCCTCGATGTCTTCGACCTGCTCCTCGTCGCGGACCATCCCCCGCGTGTCGTGTTCGCTGTTGCTCAGCAGTTCAGTGACGTGCTGTCCGACCTGGCCGTGAGCACCGGCGACGAGTACTTGCATAGCTCGAAGTTCGGGGGGCCGTCGGAAGACGGTGACGCCCTCTCAGGCCCGCGACGCACGACCGCTCCCCGGAAGTGGGACGTTCACGAGGACCGTGACTGTCCGCGGACGTCTACCGCTCGCGGACGACGACGAACTCCGCGAGTTCCCGGAGGTACTCCATCGCCTGCCCGTCGCGGCGGTTCTCGGAGGTTCTGGTTGGTCAGAGCGTTCCGGTCGTCCTCACGGTCTCTCCGAGACGACCTCAAAAACTGACCTGTACAGCTATCGTGGCCGGAACGGACTACGTCGAGGTGTCCCGCTGGCGAGCGATTTCTCCCCAGTCGCTCACCAGCCTGTATCCACTGTAGGCCCCGACGAGTGCGAGGGGGATGCCGACTGTTAGTTGTGAGGTGACGATACCGACGACTGCTCCGACGAAACCACCCGCACTGAACGTAACCCAGCTCAACACCGGTTGCCGTCCGACCAAGACGAAACTACCACTACTCACGATGAGAAACGACCCGAACGCTGCCTGACGCTGTGATACTAACGTCACACCTGCGAGCAAGAACACTGCGAAGAGACCTAACCGAACCCAGCTACTGCTTCGTACTTCGAGCCCATTGCTCCCGAGAACAATCGCTAGTACACAGATACCAGCGGCGGTGGCCGACAGGAGATACTGCTCGATGAGCACTCCTACGACGAGTACCAACGCGGCTGACGCGGCCAGGGCAATGTTCGTTCTGTCTACGTCGGCGTTCATGATAGTCAAGATTGCTACTGTGGATGTTTAGGAACTCCGGCCTACTCTACGTGATTCGTAGTCCGTCTGAACGCCTCGAAGGCTGCACCCCCACCTGCCCCTGCGATGGCGGTGACTCCTGCTGCTATAGCCACATCTCCTGCTCGTCCGAGTGCGTCTACCGTGGTGTCGGCTATTGGCTTGAGAACGTCCCTGTCGTTGTACATGTTTTCACCACCGCCCGTGTCACATTCTGCTTGGTAGCAGAAGGAGTTACCAGCAGGGTCGTCCCCACCGACGAACACGCATCCGTCGTCTCTCACACCGACCCACACCTCAATACTCCAGACGAGTTCGACCTGTCCTTTGTAGTTGATTCGTTTCTTGTCAACGACGTAACTGAACTTCTGCACGTAGCCGTTAGCGCAGGATTCGTACGACTCGGTAACGCTCCCTGGTTGACTCACACAGACGGGTGTCCCGTCTTCGAGCGTCCCGCAGACGTCGAACCCGAACACCTCCGGGTTGGGGAGACTGGCCCTGCCTGCCGTCGGGATTCGGTCCGGCTGAAGGGTCACATTGCTACTCGTCCCACCGGTCGTCTCCTCGTAGTACCAGCTCTCGAAGTCACCCCACTCGGAATCGGAAATCGTGCTGCTGGCACTGGCAACCCCGCTGTACGCACCAACGGAGAGACCACCGAGCACGCAACTGCCGACTGTTCGAAGAACGCTCCGTCGCGTCGGAACATCGTTATCATCTGGCATGATGCCGTTCGTTTCTTCTCTCTCTTGTCTGTAATAAAACTTGTCCACTGTTCTGGATTTATTGGAGAGAGGTGACTCAACTGCGACCGATGTCGAACACTACCGCTCGCGGACGACGACGAACTCCGCTAACTCTCGGAGATACTCCATCGCCTCGCCGTCGCGGCGGCCCTCCGGAATCCGCGCCCGTGAGAGCGCGTCGAGGGCGGCTTTCGCCTCCGCCTTCGCTCGTTCGTCGGCCGTCTCGGGGCTCATGCCGGTGACCTGCACGATGGAGGGGCGGTCCATCGCCTCGTCGTGACCGGTGGGTTTCCCGAGGTCCTCGGCGTCCGCGATTTCGTCGAGCACGTCGTCACGAATCTGGAAGGCGATGCCGACGCCCTCGGCGTAGTCGCCGAACGCCTCGACGGTGTAGCCGTCGGCGTCCGCCGCGATAGCGCCCAACTCGGCGGCGGCCCGGAACAGCGCGCCCGTCTTCCGGCGGGCGAGCGTCATGTACTCCGCCTCGTTCGAGGGCTGTTCGACCAGTTCGGTGGCCTCGCCCTCGCCGAGTTCGACCATCGCCTCGCTCACCACCTGCATCGCCTCGGGGTCGCTGGAGAACAGCGCGAACGCCTCGCCGAGCAGGCCGTCGCTGGCGACGATGGCCGGGCCGTAGCCGTACTCGGCCCACGCCGCCGGGACGCCCCGTCGGAGGTCGGAGTCGTCGATGATGTCGTCGATGACCAGCGAGGCGTTGTGGACGAGTTCGATGCCCACCGCGAAGTCGACGGCGTCGGCCGTCGTCCCGCCCGCCGCCTCGCAGGCGAGGACGGTGACCGTCGGTCGGACCCGCTTGCCCCCCGACAGCGAGACGTGTCGCACCTGGTCGGCGAGTTCCGACGGTTCGACGGCGTCGAGGACCGCCTCCAACCGCTCCTCGACGCGCTCACGCCGGGACTCCAGATACTCCATTCGTTTAAAAAGAGGGACGCACGTGGTTTGTAGGTGACGAAAGCAGGGGGCGAAGGCCGGCGTGAACGAGTCGAACCAGCTTTCTCACCCGCGACGAACGCTCCCGCTATGGTCCAGTCGGTCTCAGGGTTCACGCTCGACCCCACCGTGTTGCTCGTCGCATCGCTCGCGACGGCCGCCGTCTACTTCCTCCTGGGGCTGGTCGTCGCCGCCACAACAGACGGTCGGACGCGGGCGGTCGCCCAGCGACTCACGCGGACCGCCGCGCTCCCGGCCATCGTCGGGTTCGGCACGTTCGCGTTCGTCGCCACGCTCCCGCCCGAGACGGGGGACCTCTTCTTCCTCCTCGGGACGGTCGCGGTCGTCCTCAGCGTGCTCGCCGCGCCGGTGCTCGCCGTCACGCTCGCGCTTGACCCCGACGCCGTCGAGTGAGCGGCAGCGACCGACTCGGTCGCCCGCGACTCACCCGTCCAGTCGCCCCCGAACCGCGAGGAACGTCGGTTCTCGCGAGACACGCTCGTACGTCTCGGGAGATGCCTCCCGGAACTGCTCGGTCGGTTCCGTCTCGTCGAACGCCTCGAACCGAAACCCAGCGCCGAGGAGACCGTTCAGCAGGTCGTCGAGCGGTCGGCGGAAGAACGGCACGTCGACGGGGCCGCCAAAGCCGTCCCACGTCTCCTCGATTCGTTCGGCGGCGAAGTAGTCCTCGCCGACCCGCTCGAAGTCCGCGTAGGGGTGCTGGACCGAACAGACCAGCCACCCACCCGGCACGAGGACCCGCGCGAGTTCGCCGAACAGCGCCGGCCAGTCCGACACGTAGTGGAGGGCGAGCGAACTGTGGACGCCGTCGAACGAGTCGTCCGAGAACGGCAGCGGCGACCCGAGGTCCGCACGAACCACTCGGTCGCCCGCTCGCGCCCGCGCGTGGCCGAGCATCTTCGGACTCACGTCGAGACCGACCACGTCCGCGCCTGCCTCCCGGAGTTCCCGCGTCGTCACGCCCGGTCCACAGCCGGCGTCGAGGACGCGCTGGCCGTCCGGTTCCGGAAGGAGCGCGCGGGTCGCCGGCCGTTCGAGGAACGCGTTGAACGGCTTCTCGCCGACCCGCTCGCTGTAGGCGTCGGCCATCGTCTCGTAGGCGTCGAGCGCGACGGGGTCGTCGTCGGTCATCGCCGATGTGAGCCGGACCGTGGGCAAAAACGACGCGATATCGGTGTGCAGCGGCTGTGGCGTTCCTGGCGGATGAAGGGCAAGCGGTCTCGTCGGTTCCCGGACGAAGCAAGCACCGGAGCGAGCATCGCGAGCGAGGAGCGCAGCGAGTCCCGGAGCCACGAGAGCGTGAGGGCCTCGGCGGCGCTCGCTATCGCTCAGTTGGCAGGCGTCGAAAGAACGAGAGTGTCGTCGACCGCTGCGGGTTCCTCGGGTTCAGAGCGGTGACTCGCCGCCGAACTCCTCGATGAGTGCGGGCACCACGTCGAACAGGTCGTCGTGGATGGCGTAGTCGGCGAGGTCGTTGATGGGTGCGTTCGGGTCGGTGTTGATGGCGACGATGGTCTCGCTGCCCTTCATCCCGGCGACGTGCTGCACCGCGCCGGAGATGCCGATGGCGATGTAGACCTTCGGCGTGACGACCTTCCCGCTTTGCCCGACCTGGCGGTTCTTCGGCAGCCAGCCGTTGTCGACGATGGGACGGGACGACGAGAGCGTCGCGTCCAGTGCCTCGGCGAGTTTCTCGACGAGCACGATGTTCTCCTCCTCGTCGATGCCACGGCCGACCGAGACGAGCACGTCGGCGTCGGCGATGTCGACGTCGCCGCCGCCGGCCTCCTCGAAGCCGGTGACGGTCGAGCGGACCTGCGACTCGTCGACGTCCGCCTCGAACGACTGGACGTCGGCGCTGCCCTCGCCCTCCGCGCCGTCCCACTCCGTCGAGCGGATGGTGACGACGAGTTCGGGGGCGTCGACCTCGATGGTCGTCTCGACCTTCGAGCCGTACATCTCGCGGGTGACCTCCAACGGGTCGTCGCCCGCGACCCCGATGGCGTCGGTGACGATGGGGACGCCGAGACGCTCGGCGACGGCGGGCGCGTAGTCCAGCCCGTTGACCGAGTTCGGCAGGAGGAGCGTCGACGGTTCGACCTCCTCGATGAGTTGCTGGGCGACCTGCACGTAGACGTCGTGGTTGAACTCCTCGCCCTCGTCGACGGTGTAGATGGTGTCGACACCCTCGACGTTCAGCTCCTCGGCGAACGCGTCGACGTCGCCACCGACGACGGCGAGGTGGAGGTCGCCGCCGCGCGCGTCGGCGAGTTCACGGCCGGCCGTGACGAGTTCGAACGAGACGTCACGCAGACTCCCGCGGCGGTGTTCGGCGATCGCGAGGACATCCGTCATCCCTCGACCACCCCCTTGTCCCGCAGCAGGTCGGCCAGTTGCCCGGCCGTCTCCTCGGCGTCGCCCTCGAAGACGGTGGCGTCACTCTCGGTCTCCGGGACGTACATCGCGGTCCGGGAGACGGGCGTCTCCAGCACGCTGGAGTCGAGGCCGTAGTCACCGAGTTCCTTCACGTCGAGGGGCTTGCGCTGTGCCTGTCGAATCCCTCGGAGACTGGCGTAGCGCGGTTCGTTGATACCGGTCTGGATGGTGAGGACGGCGGGCGTCTCGACGTCGGTCAGTTCGTCGACGCCACCCTCCAGTTCGCGGTGGACGGAGGCGACGCCCCCCTCGACGTCGAGGTCGAGTCTGTTGACGACGGCGGCCCACTCGAAGCCGATGGTCTCGGCGAGGGCGACGCCGGTCGCGCCGAACGCGTCGTCGTTGGCCTGTACGCCCGTGAACACGAGGTCGGGGTCCTCTTCTTCGACGACCGCCGCGAGGATGTCGGCTTTCGCCCCGACGTCGAGCATCTCGGCGGTAGCGAGGTCGTCGTCCCAGACGCGGATGGCGCGGTCGACGCCCTTCGCCAGCGCCATACGGACGGTCTCCTCGGCGCGTTCCGGGCCGACGGTGACCGAGACGACTTCGACGTCATCGCCCTCCTCGGCGATGGAGACTGCCTCCTCGACGGCGTAGTCGTCCCACTCGTTGAGGTCGTATTCGAGGTACCGTTCGTCGATGTCGAGGCCGTCGATTTCGAAATCGTCCTCGGCCTCGGCCACCTCCTTGACGGTGACCAGTATCTTCATGCACCCGTGTGTCCCCGCCGCGGGTGGTTAAACGTTTAGGAACCGCCGTTCTCGCCCGTCCCGTTGTCGACGTCCGGCAGGCTGATGAGGTTCTCTCGGCCGATACGGAGCTTGTCGATTCGGTCGTTCTCGTCCATCGCCGAGAGCAACTGCGAGACCTTCGCGTTCGACCAGCCCGTCTCGGTGACGATGTTCGCCTGCTTCATCCGGCCGCCGTTGTACTCCAGCAGTCGTTCGACGCGCTCCTCGTCGCTCAACAGGTCCTCGTCGACGCCGGCGAACGGGCCCTCCTCGACGACCGGCCCCTCCGTCTCGTCGGCGTCCGGCTCGACGACCGCGTCGGCCGTCGGGGTGTCTTCGAGGCTCCCCGTCGCCGCTCGGTCGGGCGACGACGAGTCGGCCGCCCCGCCGTCGCCAACCGCCTTCCCCGTCGTGCCGGCCGTCGGCTCCTCGTCGCGCCGAGCGGCGAACGCGTACAGGCCGACCAGACCGAGTGCGAGGACGACGAGCGGCCCGCCGACCATCGGCGAGGCTAGCTGTTCGATGACGCCGTTCCCGTCGGGGCCGTCCGGTCCCGACCCGTTGGGCGTCTCGGACCCGTTCGGACCGACCGGCCGGTCGGGTGGTGTCGGTGTCTCGCCCCCGGCGAGCACGACCTGCCGGTCGCCGGACTGGAACGTCGTCGGTCCCTCCCAGACGAGTGCGCCACCCTCGACCCGGCCGTCGCCGCTGTCGGCGTACCGGTAGCCTTCCGGCCCGACGACGCGCAGTTGCTGGTCGCCACGGAGTGACGGGAGCCACGTCCCGTCGGTCGTCCGGTAGGCGTCTCCGACACGGAGGGTGCCGCCGTCCACCGTCGAGAAGTTGCCCCACTGGAAGGAGAGTTCGAGGACGCCGACGCTCCCGCTGCTCTCGTTGCGAATCGAGCCGGCCCGCTCCACGTCCGAGAGGGGCATCGCCCTCCCGGTCGCCTCGCTGGCCGCGCTGGCGGCCCGCTCGAAGACGTCGACGTTCGGGCCGCCGACGCCGCGTTCGAAGTCCGACTCGACGTCGCGGAACGCCTCGGTCTCGTTGGCCGAATCGAGGGGGTACTCGACGGTGACCGAGACGTTCGCGTCGCCGTCCTCTTCGAGCGCGAACGTGAACGTCGTCGTCGGGTCGGCGAGCGGAGCGCCCCCGCTCGAGGCCGCCCCGAGAGGTGCGGCGAGGAGGGCGACGATGAGGAGGGCGACGAGCAAGCCGGACCGCATGCGCGCCACTCGTCACCCTGACAGGAAAACGCTTTCTATCGCTCAACCGACGGCCGAATCACACCGGATGGTCGAACTTTTGTGTCTCCGGTTACACCACTCGCACGATGTCCCGTGCGCTCTCGGTCGTCCTCGCGGTCTGCTGTGTCCTCTCGATGGGCATCGTGGGCCTCCCAGCGACCGACTCGCCCTCCCCACCGACGGCCGTCGACCCCACACAGGCGGAGTCCTGTGTCGACGACCCGAACGTCGGCTGCGTCGACAACTCCTCGAACTACCTCTCGCTGAACGCCAGCGACGTCGTCACCATCTCACAGAACGACACGACGCTCGACGTGTCGACTGCGGTGGCGACCGACGTGGAGGCGACGACACGGTCGTTCTCGGTCGAGGCGTTCACGAACGCCTACCGCGCCACACCGCGCGAGGACCGCCGTGCCGTCGTCGAACGCTACGGGAACGAACTGGAGAACCGGACCGCCGACCTCCGCGAACGCGAACGTGATGCGCTCCGTGCGTACAACGACGGCGACATCACCGCCGAGGAGTACCTCCGGACGCTCGCCGAGATCGACGCCAAGGCCGACGTGCTGTGGGAGCTGAGTTTCGACGTGCGAAACCGCTGGCAGGCGGCGACCGGCCAGCGCAATCGGGACCCGTACGCCGGCGTCCGTGCGGACCTCTTCGCCCTCCGCAGTCCCGTCCGCGACGAGATTCAGGCGGCGTACTCGGGGGACCGAGAACGCCTCCAGGTCCACCTGACGACGACCGACACGGGGTTCTCGCTGGCTACGTACCTCGCCGACGGTACACAGCAGGTGTACGTCCGTGAGACGTATCTCGGGTCGGTCCGTCGGGTCTCGACCGGGGACGACCGCTACGGGGACGACATCTACGACGCACTCGACCGTGTCAGGACGCTGTACCCGTGGACGCTCTCCTCTACCAACGAGCTTCCCGACCTGAACGGCTACGGCGGTGCCTACCGGGCCGACAAGACCCACCCGCAGGGACGGACGACCGTCTTCCTCGACGGGCAGAGCGGACGTGTGTTCGCCGACCACCAGCGGTCGATACTCGACCGACTCCCGGTTCGATACACGGCCGAGACCAACGCCTCCAACGGCCTCACGGTCGGGTTGGGCCAGACCCACCGTGGCGGGCCGCTCAACGTCACCGTGACCGACGAGACGGGCGAGCGCGTCCCGGCGAACGTCACCATCGACGGCCGACCCGTCGGCGAGACGGGTGACGACGGAGAGCTCTGGACGGTCACGCCGTACGGTAACAGCTTCGTCGTCCGCGCCGAACACGACGGCGAGACGGTGACCATCGTCCGGTTCGCCCGGAACTGACCGCGTCGTCGACCGCTCACGTTCTCCTCGTCCGTCTCCCGCCGGCGAACGTTGAAGTGCTATCGAGCGACCAGCGTCTCGTGTGCGCTCCGTTCGCTCCCGCCGACCGACCGTCGACCGCCGAGCGCTCACACCGGTCGTCGGCGTCCTCCTCCTCGTCGCCATCACCGTCGTCCTCGTCGGCGTTCTGAGCGCGACGCTCGTCGCCGGCGTCGGGACGACGGACCTCTCGCCACCGGCGACGGCGTCGATGGACTGCTCGGCCGACGCCGAGGCCGACCGACTGACACTCACGCATCGCGGTGGCGAGACGCTCACCCCGGCCACGCTCCGCGTACGCGTATCCGTGAACGGCGTCCCGCTCGCCCGTCAGCCACCGGTCCCCTTCTTCGCCAGCGAGGGCTTCGAGAGCGGCCCCACCGGTCCGTTCAACAGCGCGTGGTCCCGGCGGTGGACGGCGGGAACGAGCGCGTCGCTCGCGCTCGCGGGGACGAACCCACGACTCGACGCGGGCGACGTGGTCCGCGTCCGACTGTGGCACGACGCGTCGCTCGTCGCGGACTGTCCGGCGACGGCGTGACGCCGGGGACGGCGTCGTACCACGGAGAAAGGGTCCTCGGCGGCTCAGTCGTCGGCCGCGAGCGGCTCTTCGGCCTTCGCTTCCGGTACTTTCGCCACCGTCGTGATGGCGATTTCGGGGTTGTAGCTCGGCCCCTGGAGGTGGTGTTCGAACTCCTCGTAGCCGGCCTCCTCGAACATGCGGTCGGCCTCGGCCTCGTCGTAGAACAGCATGATGGCGTCGGCGAGTTTCTGGAACACCGTCGAGTGGGGGTAGTTCGGCCCGACGACGAGGACGGCTCCGCCGGGTTCGACGACGCGGCGGAACTCCTCTAAGGCGGCGACGGGGTTCGGCCAGTACTCGATAGAGCCCGAGGACCAGAGCGCGTCGAAGGTGTCGTCGGCGAACGGGAGGCGTTCGGCGTCGCCGCGGTAGAACTTCACCTGCTCGTTCTTGCCGAACTTCGCCCACGCCTTCTCCAGTTGGTGGATGGACTGGTCGAGGCCGTGGACGTGCTCGGTGCGTTCGAGCAGGCCCTCGGTGGCGAAGCCGGTGCCACAGCCGACGTCGAGCACCACGTCGCCCGCCTCGATGCCGAACAGGTCCAGCGCCTCGGTGCGCATCTCCTCGTTCCAGATGAACGGGTTGATCTCGTCGTACACCTTCGAGAGGTACTTGTAGAACAGCCGCGCCCGGGCCTTGTTTTCGAGCACTCCCATTTTCCCGTGAGTAGGGGGGTCGTGCGCTTAGTTCTGCGGATTCGCGGCTAGCAGCGATATCTCCGGCTTCGTTCGACGGGACCGCTCGAATCGGTTGAACGTCTCTGAAGCCCTCGCGCTCTCGTGGGCCGCGGCTCGCTGTGCGTGGTTCGAAAGGCGCGCCGCGCCTTTCGTCATCACGAGAGAGCTTTGCTCTCTCGAACGACTTCGTTCGCTACCGCTCACTGCAGTGCTTGCGTCGCCGAGGCACACACGAGACCGCTCGTCTTTCACCCGCTAAGGCCGCCACGGCACGGCAGCCCTGCCCTTCCCCGAGTCGCGCGACTTCGCTATCGCTCAGTCCACGCTCCCGGCCGTACGGTTGCGGAGACACCGGTACGCCGTACCGTGAACGAGCGAAGCGAGCGAGCGGGCCGACCGAACCGTCGAACGAGTGCCGGAGGCACGAGAGAGGCGGTGACCGAGGCTTTTGGTCCAGCTTTTACACTGCCGGGGTCGCCCCGCGACCCCGGCGCGTGGTGAAAAGGTGGGATGGCAAGATGCAAATAGGCCCTTGACCAACCTCCGCCTGACATAATTATGGCGAGACCCGAGGTCCTGGACCGCATCAAGCAGGCCGAGCGCGAGGCCGACGAGATCGTCGAGGAGGCGGAAGCCGACCGCGACGAGCGCATCTCGGAGGCTCGTGACCGCGCCGACGAGATCCGTGAACAGGCGCGTGCCGAGGCCGACGAGATGGAGACCGAACGCCTCGCAGAGGCCCGTGCACAGATCGAGGAGGAGCGCGAGACCATCCTCGAACGTGGCCGTGCCGAGCGCGAAGAGCTCGAGAACCGTGCGTCGAGCCGCGAGGAAGAGGTCGTCGAGGAGGTGTTAGACCGCTTCACGGAGGCTGTCCATGCTCAGACCTGAGCGGATGAGCCGGGTCTCGGTGACCGGCTCGAAAGCCGTGATGGACGACGTCATCGAGACCGTCCACGACCTCCGACTGCTCCACGTCACCGACTACGACGGTGCGTGGGCGGGGTTCGACTCCGGATCGCCCGCCGAGGGCGCGGACGCCGCCTCCGAGAAACTCGTGACCGTGCGCTCGCTCCAGAGCATCCTCGGCGTCGAAGACGAGGACGCGGGACCGGCCCGCATCGTCACCGAAGACGCCCTGGAGAACGAACTCGAAGAGATCCGAACGACGGTCAACGACCTGGACGACCAGCGCAGTGACCTGCGCGACGAACTCCGTGCCGTCGAGGACCGCATCTCGACGATGGAGCCGTTCGCCCGACTCGGCATCGACCTCGACCTGCTACAGGGCTACGACAGCCTGTCGGTCGCGGTCGGTGAGGGCGACGAGGAGCGCGTCCGCCGTGCGCTCGCCGACGCCGACGTCGACGATTATCGCATCGACAGCGCGGACGGCGTGCTCGCCGTCTTCGCCCGCACCGACGACCTCGACGACATCCTCGTCAGTGCGGACTTCACGGGCTACGCGATTCCCGACGCACAGGGGAGTCCCGACGAGTACCTCTCGGAACTCGAACACGAGCGCGAACAGCTCCAGTCGAAGCTCCGGACGGTCGACGACCGACTCGAAGAACAGCGTCTCGACGTCGGCGGGTTCCTGCTCGCCGCCGAGGAGACGCTCGCCATCGACGTCGAGCGTCGCGAGGCACCGCTCTCGTTCGCCACGACGGAGAACGCCTTCGTCGCGGAGGGCTGGATTCCGACGACCCGGTTCGTGGACCTCGCCGAGGGCCTCTACGAGGAGGTCGGCGACCACGTCGAAGTCGACGAACTCGAACGCGCCCAGTACGACGGTGAGGGCAAGGTCATCAGCCGCGAGGAGGTCGGCGGTCGGGACGCCCCCGGCACGCCCGACCCGACGGCGGCGGACGGCGGGCAGGTCCGGGCCGACGGCGGGTCGGACGTGAGCGCCGAACGCGGCGTCCACGGCCGGACCGACACCAACCCGCCGGTCGTCCAGAAGAACCCGTCGGGCGTCAGCCCCTACGAGGCGCTGGTGCAGGTCATCAACCGCCCGAAGTACTCCGAGATCGACCCGACCATCTTCGTCTTCCTGACGTTCCCCATCTTCTTCGGGCTGATGATCGGTGATCTCGGCTACGGTCTGCTCTACATCGCGCTGGGCTGGTTCCTGGCGACGCGCTTCGACAGCGACGTCGTCAAGAGTCTCGGCGGTGTCGGCATCTTCGCCGGTGTGTTCACCGCCATCTTCGGCATCCTGTACGGGGAGATATTCGGACTGCACGTGCTCGGTGAAGTCATGTTCAACGGCCACCCACCGTTCCACAAGGGGCTCCAACCCGCCTACGAGGAGTACGCCCTGCTGTGGCTGACGGTGAGCGTGCTGTTCGGCATCATCCACCTCGCTATCGGCTGGATCGTCGACTTCTACCAGCACCTCGACCACGGCCTCGGTGAGGCGGTGCTCGAATCCGGGTCGTGGCTCGTCATGATGTTCGGTCTGTGGGGCTGGATCTTCAGCTACGCGCTGGAAGGCACCTCGCCCGGCTTCATGGTCGGTGAGGACAGCGTCTTCAACGGCAACCCCGTGGACCTCGGGTTCACTGGACTGCCGGCGTTCGACCTGTTCACGATTCCGGGAGCACTCCCGTTCGTCGGTGGCACTGCCATCTCGGCGTGGATAATCGTGTTCCTCGTGGGGATCGTCATGCTCTACATGGCCTCGCCCATCGAGGTCGTCGAGTTCCTCAACGTGCTGGTGAACGTGCTGTCGTACACGCGACTCGCGGCGGTGTTGCTCGCCAAGGCGGGGATGGCGTTCGTCGTCAACCTGCTCGTGTTCGGTGCCTACGAACACGACGGCGAGTGGCACTTCATCTTCACGGAGGGCTACAGCGTCGCGGAGGTCACCGCCGAGTACGGTCAGGAGGCGCTCATCTTCCCCGGTCTGGTCAACGGTGAGGGGGCCGTCGCGGTGCTCCTCGGGGCCATCGGGGGCATCCTCCTGCTCGTCGTCGGCCACGCGCTGGTGCTCGTCCTCGGTATCACGAGCGCCGGCCTGCAGGCCGTGCGACTGGAGTACGTCGAGTTCTTCGGCAAGTTCTTCGAGGGTGGCGGCGAGGAGTACTCGCCGTTCGGCTACGAACGCCACTACACCACCGAGGACTGACTCGGCTCGACTTCCTCTCCGTCCTCCTCGTTCGGGAGCGACGGCTATCACTCGTGGTAGCGCGACACATCCGGAGTACGGGCCGATATCCGTAGACGAACTTGGGAAGCTTTATGGATGCGCTGAGGTGATTCTGAACCGTTCGGTTACGAGCGAACCATACACGGAACCATGCTAGAGCAATTCGTCATGTTCGTCACGTCGTTTGCACCGCTTCTTCAGGAAGGGGCCGCCTCCTCTCCCGCAATCCCACCGCAGGCCGCCGCGGCACTCGCCGTCGGTCTCGCAGCGTTCGGTGCGGGGTACTCCCAGCGCGGTATCGGTGCGGCCGCCGTTGGCGCCGTCGCCGAGGACGACAGCCTGTTCGGTCGGGGCCTGATTCTGACGGTCCTTCCCGAGACGCTGGTCATCCTCGCGCTGGTCACCCTCTTCGTGGCTGGGTAAACACCACACCGTTTTCTCCACGTCATGAGCCTTGATACGGTCGTAGAGGACATCCGAGACGAAGCCCGCGCGCGTGCGGAACAGATCCGTTCGGACGCCGATGAGCGTGCCGAGGGGATCGTCGCCGACGCCGAGGCCGACGCCGAGGATATCCTCGAAGAGCGACGCCAGGCGGTGCAACGACAGATCGAACAGGAACGCGAGCAGACGCTCTCCAGCGCGAAACTCGAGGCCAAGCAGATGCGCCTCGAAGCGCGCCGTGACGTCCTCGAAGACGTCCGGGAGACCGCAGAACAGCGCACCGCGTCGATGGAGGAGGGCCGCGAGGAGCTCACCCGTGCGCTGCTCGAGGACGCTGCCACGGAGTTCGCCGACGACGCGACGGTTCGCGTCTACGGCCGTGCGGACGACGAGGCGCTCATCACGGACATCCTCGCCGACTACGACGACTACGAGTTCGCCGGGGAGCGCGACTGCCTCGGGGGCGTCGTCGTCGAGAGCGACCGGTCGCGTGTTCGTGTGAACAACACCTTCGACTCCGTCCTCGACGACGTCTGGGAGGACAACCTCCGGGAGGTCAGTTCGGAGCTGTTCGACGAACGATGAGTGCCAGCAACGAGGCATCGAACTACGAGTACGTCACTACTCGCGCGAAGTCCCGTCGGGCCGCGCTGTTCGACGCGGACGACTACCGCAAACTCGTTCGCATGGGGCCGGGAGAGATCGCCCGCTTCATGGAGGAGAGCGAGTACGAAGCCGAGATGAACGCGCTCGGCGCGCGCTACTCGGGGGTCGACCTCATCGAGTACGCGCTGAACCGGAACCTCGCGAAGCACTTCAACGACCTGCTCCGGTTCGCCGAGGGCAAACTGTACGACTACATCGCCCGCTACCTGCGGAAGTTCGACGCGTGGAACATCAAGACGGTCATCCGCGGCGTCTACGCCGACTCCGAGCGCCAGGAGATAGAGGACGACCTCATCCGGGCGGGCGAACTCCCGCCACGGACCATCGACCGTCTGCTGGAGGCCGACTCCATCGAGGGGATCGTCGAGCGACTCGACGGGACCATCTACGAGGACCCGCTGGTCGCCGCCTACGAGGACTACGAGGCGGCCGGCGTGCTCGTCCCGCTGGAGAACGCGGTCGACCGGGCGTACTACCAGCTGCTGCTCGCGGACGTGCCGGCAGAGCCCGACCGTGCGACGCGGCTCTACGTCGAGTTCCTGCAGGCCGAAATCGACTTCCGCAACATGCGCAACGCACTCCGGCTCTCGCGGTCGGGCGCGGACATCGACCCGGCGGAGTACTACATCCCCGGCGGGCGGCTGTTCTCCCCGACCGAGATTCAGGGGCTCGTCAACAACCCCGACCAGCTCGTCGAGCGCATCCGCACCTCGACGTACGGTGACGACCTGGACCGCGCGCTCGACGACCTCGACGCCGCGGGCAGTCTCATCGAGTTCGAACTCGCGCTCGAACGGGCGCTGCTGGAGTACTCCGGTCAGCTGTCGAACCGCTACCCGCTGTCGGTCTGTCCGGTGCTCGCGTACATCCTCGCGAAGGAGCGCGAGGTCGACAACATCCGGGCCATCGCACGCGGGAAGGAAGCCGGCCTGACGGCCGAAGAGATCGAAGAGGAGCTGGTCGTCCAATGAGCCAGGAGATCGCCGTCGTCGGCAGCCCCGACTTCACGACGGGGTTCCGACTCGCGGGTGTGCGCCGCTTTGCGAACGTTCCCGACGACGACAAGGCCGAGGAGCTCGACGATGCAGTCGAGCAGATGCTCGCCGCAGAGGACGTCGGCATCATCGTGATGCACGACGAGGACCTCGACCACCTCTCGCGGAACACGCGCAAGAGCGTGGAGACGAGCGTCGAACCGGTGCTCGTCACGCTCGGTGGGAGCGGGAGCAGCAGCGGCCTTCGAGAGCAGATCAAACGCGCCATCGGCATCGACCTGATGGATGAGGACCAACAATGAGTCAAGCACAAGACATCGACATCGATGACGCCGACGGTGTCATCGAGAGCGTGAGCGGCCCCGTCGTGGTCGCCACGGACCTCGGCGCCCGGATGAACGACGTCGTCTACGTCGGCGACGAAGGGCTGATGGGCGAGGTCATCGAAATCGAAGGGAACCTGACCACGATTCAGGTGTACGAGGAGACGTCGGCCGTCTCGCCGGGTGAACCCGTGCTCAACACGGGCGAACCGCTGAGCGTCGACCTCGGGCCGGGCATGCTGGACACCATCTACGACGGCGTCCAGCGCCCGCTGGACGTGCTCGAAGAGCAGATGGGCGCGTTCCTCGACCGTGGGGTCGACGCCCCCGGTATCGACCTCGAGAAGGAGTGGGAGTTCACCCCCGAGGTCGCGGTCGGTGACGAACTCGAAGCCGGCGACGTCGTCGGCACCGTCCCCGAGACCGAGAGCATCGACCACAAGGTCATGGTGCCACCCGACTTCGCCGGCGGCGAGGTCGAGTCCGTCGAGGAGGGGTCGTTCACGGTCACCGAGGCCGTCGTCACCCTCGATTCGGGCGAGGAGATCACGATGCGCCAGGAGTGGCCGGTTCGGAAGTCCCGTCCCACCGTCGACAAGCAGACCCCGACGACGCCGCTCGTCTCCGGTCAGCGCATCCTCGACGGCCTGTTCCCGCTCGCGAAGGGCGGGACCGCGGCCATCCCCGGCCCGTTCGGGTCGGGCAAGACCGTCACCCAGCAGAGTCTGGCGAAGTTCGCCGACGCCGACATCGTCGTCTACATCGGCTGTGGCGAGCGCGGCAACGAGATGACGGAGGTCATCGAGGACTTCCCGGAACTGCCCGACCCGCAGACCGGGAACCCGCTGATGAGTCGGACGTGCCTCATCGCCAACACCTCGAACATGCCCGTCGCAGCGCGTGAGTCCTGTGTCTACACGGGTATCACCATCGCGGAGCACTACCGCGACATGGGCTACGACGTCGCGTTGATGGCCGACTCCACCTCGCGGTGGGCCGAGGCCATGCGCGAGATCTCTTCCCGACTGGAGGAGATGCCCGGCGAGGAGGGGTACCCCGCGTACCTCGCCGCTCGCCTCAGCGGCTTCTACGAGCGTGCCGGCTACTTCGAGAACATGAACGGCACCGAGGGCTCCATCTCGGTCATCGGGGCCGTCTCGCCGCCCGGCGGCGACTTCTCGGAGCCGGTGACGCAGAACACGCTGCGTATCGTCAAGACGTTCTGGGCGCTGGACGCGGACCTCGCCGAACGGCGGCACTTCCCGGCGATCAACTGGAACGAGTCGTACTCGCTGTACCGCGAACAGCTCGACCCGTGGTTCGTCGACAACATCGACGACGACTGGGCCGACACGCGCCAGTGGGCCGTCGACACGCTCGACGAGGAGGGCGAACTCCAGGAGATCGTTCAGCTCGTCGGCAAGGACGCACTGCCCGAGGACCAGCAGCTCACCCTCGAAGTCGCACGCTACCTGCGTGAGGCGTGGCTCCAGCAGAACGCGTTCCACGACGAGGACCGCTACTGCCCGCCGGAGAAGACGTTCCTCATGCTGACGGCCATCAAGACGTTCAACGACGAGGGGTTCGAGGCGCTCGACGCGGGCGTCCCGGTCCCCGAGATCACGTCCGTCGAGGCCGCCCCCAAGCTCAACCGCATGGGCACCGCCTCGGACTACGAGGAGTACATCGCAGACCTGAAAGAGGAGCTCACCGCGCAACTGCGCGACCTCTACTAACCATGAAGGAATTCAAAACCATCACGGAGATCAGCGGCCCGCTGGTGTTCGTCGAGACCGAAGAGCCGATCGGGTACGACGAGATGGTCGAGATCGAGACCCCCAACGGCGACGTCCGTCGTGGACAGGTGCTCGAATCGACCAGCGACTTCGTCGCCGTACAGGTGTTCGAGGGGACCTCCGGTATCGACCGTCAGTCCTCCGTTCGCTTCCTCGGCGAGACCCTGAAGATGCCCGTCACCGAGGACCTCCTCGGTCGCGTCCTCGACGGGTCCGGTCGACCCATCGACGGCGGTCCCGAGATCGTCCCGGACGAACGCCGCGACATCGTCGGTGCGGCCATCAACCCGACGGCACGCGAGTACCCCGAGGAGTTCATCCAGACCGGTGTGAGCAGCATCGACGGGATGAACACGCTGGTTCGTGGGCAGAAACTGCCCATCTTCTCGGCGTCGGGGCTCCCCCACAACGACCTCGCACTGCAGGTCGCCCGACAGGCGACCGTCCCCGAGGACGTCGCGGAGGACGGCGAGGGCGAGAGCGAGTTCGCAGTGGTGTTCGGCGCGATGGGTATCACCGCCGAGGAGGCCAACGAGTTCATGGACGACTTCGAGCGCACCGGCGCGCTCGAACGCTCGGTCGTCTTCACGAACCTCGCGGACGACCCCGCCGTCGAGCGGACGGTCACGCCGCGGATGGCGCTCACGACCGCCGAGTACCTCGCGTTCGACAAGGGCTACCACGTACTGGTCATCCTCACGGACATGACCAACTACTGCGAGGCGCTGCGCGAGATCGGTGCCGCGCGTGAGGAGGTACCGGGCCGACGTGGCTACCCCGGGTACATGTACACCGACCTGGCCACCATCTACGAGCGTGCCGGTCGTATCGAGGGTCGTGAGGGCTCGGTCACTCAAATTCCTATCCTCACGATGCCCGGCGACGACGACACCCACCCGATTCCCGACCTGACGGGCTACATCACGGAGGGGCAGATCATGATGGACCGCGACCTCAACTCGCAGGGCTACCAGCCGCCGGTCAACGTGCTGCCGAGCCTCTCGCGACTGATGGACGACGGGATCGGCGAGGGGCTGACCCGTTCGGACCACGCCGGTGTCTCCGACCAGCTCTACGCCGCGTACGCGGAGGGTGAGGACCTGCGTGACCTCGTGAACATCGTCGGTCGTGAAGCGCTCGACGAGCGTGACAACCGGTATCTCGACTTCGCAGAGCGCTTCGAGAAGGAGTTCGTCGACCAGGGCTTCCACACCGACCGCTCCATCGAGGACACCCTCGACGTCGCGTGGGACCTGCTGTCGATGTTCCCCAAGTCGGAACTCAACCGCGTCGACGAAGAGGAGATCGAGAAGTACTACGAGGAAGACGAGTCCGAGACCGTCGAAGCGACCGCGGACTGACGGACTCGGTGGTTCGCTCGTTCTTTCGTTTTTCTCACGAGAGTTGTGCTGGACGGTGTCCCACGAGCAGCGGGCTCAGCCATCGGTAGATTCGGAAGCCGCCTGCCTCGTGACGTCGACGACCGAGAGGTCGTCGTCCACGGTCAGGGTGAGTGCCTCGCTGTCGACGGTGAACGTGAGGCGAACCTCGAACGGGTCGACCGAGACGACTTCCTCGTCGTAGTCCGTGAGCGACTGTAACGCCCTGTCGAGGCGTTCGGGAGCCAGGGGGATTGATGCCGTGTTCGGTGAAGAACGCGAGCAACTCGGTGGTGGCCAGCAAACATCCCGGCGCGATGAGGTGACTCGTTCGATTACAGTTCCGACAGTGTGTGTGGAACTGGACTGCGTAGCGGTGTTCACACAGCTCGCAGTAGCCAGCCGAGGCGTCGTGGTCCGTGCAGACGGTCACCGAGTGGTCCAGCGGTGCGGAACAGCGCGAACAGACTCCGGTGCTCGCGACCAGGAAATCGGCGTGTCGCCACGTCCAGGCCGCTTCCAGCACCCCATCGGCGGTTCGTCCACGGATGCCTGCCGGTGGGAACAGGAAGAATCCGAGCGTTCCGTAGTCGGTGAACCGTCTGTCCTGTGACCGCGCGTGCCGCATGAAACCGGGGCACTCGGTGCAGTTCATCTCGACACGGGCGTGCTGAAAGCCCACCTCGATGGGAGCACCACAGTAGGGACACCGTTCGTCGACTCGTGTCGGTTCGACGACGGGGGTGTCGGTCACCGCCCCCGCGAGGACGGCCTCGACCACGCGTCGCCCCGCCTCCCACAGGTCGTACCCCTCGTCTCGCTTCCGGACGAAGTGCCCCACGAGTTTGTCCAGGTGGTAGCTGAAGTTCGAGGCGTCGTCGTACTCAACCCGCTCGAACAGTTCGGAGTACGCGAGCGGTCGCTCGGCCGCACCGAGCGTCTGTAGGATATCGAGGCGGGTCTCGTCGCCCAGCACGCCGAACGCGTCGTCGGGTGACAGTGCCGATGTCGTTTCTCTCCCACTGTCGGCCGTCATACACTCGCTACGTGGTAGGGGTACGTAACTCCCGGTCGTGGTCGCCCTCCTCGCACCAGTTCGTTGACCCGTGACGACTCGGCGGCCACCCGTCCGGCCCGGTGGCCGAAGCCGACGGTACGAACTGGTCGATAGAACCACCATAATTTCATACGGATTACAGCTATTGCTGTCTCGTCTCTGTACGTAACCGTCATGACACGGAATGATGCGATTCGATGGGGTGCACTCGAACTACGGAGTCCGCGGTTGTTCCTCGTCGCCGCAGTGCTGTTCGGCGTCGCCGCGGCGTTCGCAGTGGCTGGTATGGTGACTGGCGCGGACCGCCTCGACCTGCTCGTGGGAGAAGCGTTCATCGCCGCTGGCTGGGTCGCCGGTCTCGTCGGACTGCTCGGCTTGTATCCCAGACTTTCCGACCGGAGCCGCTGGTTGGCCCGTGCTGGCGGCGTCTTCGCCGTCCTCGGCCTGGTAGCGTTCGTATTCTTGGGTGGGGCGTCTCTCGCCGCGTTCGTCACGGGGGCTGCCGTAGAGCGTGGGGGTGCAATCGGTGGATTACCGCTCGCGTTCGTCTTCCCCGGAATCATCGCCGGGAGTCTCTTGGCGTTCTCGTCGTTCAGTGTAGCTAGCCTCCGTGCCGGCGTCCATTCCCGGACTGTCAGTGTTCTCTTGGCGGTCCCATCCGCCATCTTCGTCGCGAACGTCGCTACCCCGGCCATCCCCGGACGTGAGTTCGTCACCCTCGGTATCGTCTGTGGACTGGCGCTGACGATGTTCGCTATCGGGTACACTCTCCGGACAGCAGACTCCCCGAGCGAGCGCAGAGACGTGGAACCGTCGCCGGACTCGGCGGCGAGGTGATAACTGTGACCGACCGGATGTCGACACCCGGTACGGAGTGGAAAGGCGTAAGTCCCACAAACTGGAAGAACGACGCAACATGGCCAAGGACGTCAAGCCGACGCGAAAGAACCTCATGGCGATCGAGGACCGCATCGACCTCTCCGAGCGCGGTCACGGGACGCTGGAGAAGAAGCGTGACGGCCTCATCATGGAGTTCATGGACATCCTCGACCAGGCACAGGACGTCCGTTCGGACCTCGACGACGCCTACACCGACGCCCAGCGCAACATCAACATGGCCCGCGCGATGGACGGCGACGTCGCCGTCCGCGGGGCCGCCGCCGCACTCAAAGAACACCCCGAGATCACCACGCAGTCGAAGAACATCATGGGCGTCGTCGTCCCGCAGATCGAGTCCTCGAAGGTCAAGAAGAGCCTCGACCAGCGTGGCTACGGTGTCGTCGGCACCTCCGCCCGTATCGACGAGGCCGCCGAGGCCTACGAGGAACTGCTCGAACAGATCATCCTCGCCGCCGAGGTCGAGACGGCGATGAAGAAGATGCTCGAGGAGATCGAGACCACCAAGCGCCGCGTCAACGCCCTGGAGTTCAAACTCCTCCCCGACCTCTACGACGCACAGGACTACATCGAGCAGAAACTCGAAGAGCAAGAGCGCGAGGAGATCTTCCGCATGAAGAAGATCAAGGCCAAGAAAGAAGAAGAAGAGAAGGCCGAGGCCGGCGTCACCGAGGGCGACGAGGAGATCAAACGCGAGACGATTACGGCGGACGACTAACGCCCACCTTTTATCCACGCGCCGGGTCGCTCCGGCCCCGGCAGTGTAAACGCTGGAGCAAAAGGATTCGGTCACCGCCTCGCTCCGCTCGACGGTTCAATCACCCCGCTCGCTCGTTGCACTCGCTCGCGGCACAATCGAGGGCCGCACTGCTACCACGGCGACCCACCGCTACTCACCTGCATTTCTACCACCCTTTTCACGGAGGCCCCGAATCTCGACGTATGAGCGACCTCTGTCCGCACTGTGACGCACCGCTGTTGGCCTTCTCCGTCCCCGACGAACTCGCCGACCACGCGCCCGACGACTCCGGCGTGGCCGCCATCTGCTCGCGCTGTCTCACCCTCCACGACGCCGAGAGCGCGCCGAGCGAGACGGAGTTCGAGCGTATCAGCGAGGAGTTCCCGACCGGCGAGGCCGGCGCGGCGATGGCGCTCGCCGTCGGCTACCTCGACTCGCTGGCACTGCACCGCCGGGACATCGACGCGGCGATGGACGTCGTCGAACACGAGGGATCGGACCCGCTGATGCTGCTCGACCGACTCTCCGCGCAGGGGTCGCTCCAGCCGGCGGTCGACCTCCAGCGCCGTCGCCACCAGGTCGAGCAGTTGCGCGGGTAAACACACGTTCCCTGAAGTTTTAATCCGATCGGGAGGTGAGCGTCGCTGTGTTCCTCGACAGCGTCACGCAGGTCGCCTCCGTCCCGGACCTGCTCCGACTCCTCGCCGTCCCGGTGTTCGCCTGGGCGGCGTACCACGACCTGCGGACGCGCCGGGTCGCCAACGTGACCTGGCTCCCGCTGTTCGTCCTCGGGGCGGTCCTGCTGGCGGTCGAGGGGTGGGCCGCGCTGTCGGCCCCCGCCGGGTCGTTCGAGCGCTACGCGTTCACCGTCCGAGCGGTCGTGAGTCTCGGTATCGTCGCACCGCTCGGCTTCCTCTTCTGGCGACTGGGCGGGTTCGGCGGTGCGGACGCGAAGGCGCTCATCGCCCTCGCGGTCCTCCTGCCGACGTATCCGACGTACTACCTCCCCGGAGCGGTGCTCCCGCTCGAACCGAGTTCGCTCGGCGTCTTCTCGCTGACCGTCCTCACGAACACGGTGCTCGTCGGTCTGGCCTACCCGCTCGTCCTCGGCGTGCGGAACCTGCTGGCGGGCCACCGCTCGGTGCTGATGTTCC
The DNA here is from genome assembly GCF_009791395.1 of Halomarina oriensis. Lineage (GTDB taxonomy): Archaea > Halobacteriota > Halobacteria > Halobacteriales > Haloarculaceae > Halomarina > Halomarina oriensis. The sequence continues at coordinate 492,071 of NZ_WSZK01000015.1, read as the reverse complement.
TGGGAAAACCCGTCGACAGCGCCGTCGTCGACGCGGAGTACGGACGACTGCTGGAGACGACCGAGGGTCGTTCACGCGCTGGTCTGGACCTCGACGCCCTGCGGATGTACCTGCGCTGGCGCGGGACGGACCTCCGAGCGCTCCTCGACGCACCCGAAGCCCACCGCGACCCCACCAGCGTCGGTGTGACGTCCGCGCCGGGTGACGGTGCCATCGAGGACGAGCGTGTGGCGACCGACGGCGGTGCGGTCGTCTCCGACGTGTCGGACGCGCAGGCGGCCCGCGCCGAGACCGACGCCTCGTCCGCCGAACCGTTCGACGACCCGTGGGGGGCGGCCGCCTTCCTCGCCGACATCGATGGCGACGCCTACGGGACGACTCCCGACGGCCTCCGAGCGGGCATCGAGGTGCTCGTCGAGCGCGACCGGGTGTGGCTCAGCCCCGGTCTCCCGTTCATCGTCCCGATGTTCGTCGGTCTGCTCGTCGCGTTCGTCTACGGCGACCTGCTGTTCGCGGCGTTGCAGGCGGTCGGTCTCGTCTGAACGGCCGGTCGTCGGCCGAGTCGGTCGGGTCGGCCGCTCCCGGTGGCGACGACAAAAGGCCTATTCGGCCGGTCCGCGTTCTCTCGGGCATGACCGTCGACATCGAGTTCGGCGACGACGGGTTGGTCCCCGCCGTCGCGCAGGACGCCGACTCCGGCGAGGTGGTGATGCTCGCCTACGCCTCCCCCGAGGCCGTCGAGCGAACCCACGAGACGGGGCTGGCACACTACTACTCCCGGTCGCGCGAGGAACTGTGGCAGAAGGGAGCGACGAGCGGCAACGTCCAGCGCGTTCGGGAGGTGCGTGTCGACTGTGACGCCGACGCGCTGCTCTACCTCGTCGACCAGGAGGGCGGGGCGTGTCACACCGGCCACGAGAGCTGTTTCCACCGGTCGATCGAGTCGGTCGACGCCGACGGAGCGGGCGCGACAGCAGGGGTGAGGACCGTCGGGGAACGCGTCTTCGACCCCGACGAGGTGTATGAGTGACGCGGCCTCGGTCGGTGAGGGCGACACCGCGTCGCTGGCTACCGACCTGAACCGGGCCGCAGAGCGCCTCCACGCCGCCCGCGAGCGTGTCGCCGAGGTCGGGCGCGCTGACCTCGACCGGGCGGCTACCGCCTACCGCGACCTCGTGGCGACGCTGGACCGCCACGAGGAGGAAGCCACCGGCTACGGCGAGTTCGAGAAGTACATCGCCTTCCAGGAGGCGGTCGCCGATGTCATCGACGGACTCGACGACGACCTCCCGGAACGCGAGGCGTTCGACGACGCCGACGAGGCGCTCCAGCAACAGACCCTCTCGACCAGTGACTTCGACCGGGCCCGCGAGGCGCTCGCCCCCGTGGCCGACCTCGCCGACCTTCTCGAGGAGTACGAGTCCGCTCGCGGGGCCTACCGGGACGCTCGCCGTGCGGTCCTCGCTCGCCGGAACGACCTCCGAGAGCGCCGTGACCGCCTCGCCGACCTCGGGCGACTCGGCGCGGCCGACCTCGAGGCGCCCGTCGAACGGCTCCGCGACCCCATCGCGTCCTACGACGAGGCGGTCCGTGAGGCGTTTGCGAGCTACCGTCGGGAGACGAGCACCCGCGACCTGCTCGACCTCGTGGCGACGGCCGCCGCGGACTACCCGCTGGTCGGGTTCGACGCTCCGCCCCAGCGTCTCCGTGAGTTCGTCGCCGCCGCCCCCGCCGCCGAGAAGCCGCTCCCGGACCTGCTCGACCTCGCGGACTACTCGAACTCGAAGCTGAGCCACTACGTCGACGACCCGCGGGCGCTCAAGGGGGCGGTCGCCACGAACCGGACGTACCTCGAACGTCTCGACGCCGACCCGTTGACCGTCGCGTGGCCGCCCCGCCCTGCCGACGAACTGCGCTGGCGGACCCGCGAACTGCTCGCGGTGGTCTCGCGGTTCGCCGACGAGGAGTGCGTCGTCCGCCTGCGAGCAGTCCGCGACCTGCCGCGCCGAGACGACTACGAGCGTCTCCGCGAGAGCGCACGGGCCCGAACCCAGCTCTCGGACGAGGAGCGCGAACGGGTCGCTTCGGGGGCGGTCGAGCGTGACCTCGACCGGGTCCGCGAGGAACTGGCGACCGCCGAGGACGCGCTGGACGACCACCCGCCGCTCGACGGGTTGCCGGCGCTGAACTGACAGACCGACTACGGTGCGCTCGGGAGGTACGGCCGCGGACTCACGGGACAGAACATCGGTGTTTCGTCGAACAGGTGGCGCAGGACGCGGACGTGGCCTGCGCCCGCGACCAGCAGGATTCGGTCGTCGTCCTCCGCCATCGTCCGCCAACAGTGGTGGACCAGCCTGAGGTTGCGGTCGTACCAGAACGCCAGAGCGACCGGACTGCCGAACTGGTCGTCGGGGTCGGCCCGGACTCCCGCGTCGAACATCAGGTCGTGGTTGGCCCGGAGTTCGTCCTCGGTGTTCATCCACGCGTGGTACTCGGGAATCGTCGATTCGCTCAACCGCTCGTCGACCTCCCGTCGCATCGCCCCGACGTCCGGGAGCGGGACGTCCCGCTTCCGCGTCGCGTCGACGTCCCGGTCGTCGAACGGGTCGTCCTCGGGGTCGGGCGGGCGTTCGTCGATGGCCGCGACGAACTCGTGCCCGAGGCGGTCGGCCTGCCGATACCCGACCTGGACGACCTCGTTTCGACCCTCTTGGTCGTACTGCCGTTCGCCCGTCCGGTACTCCTCGTACTCGGTGTCGACCTCGTCTTGCCGGTCGTACGGCATCTCGACGGCGACCCGGTGTGGTTCCCACTGCTCCAGTCGGTCTGCCAGTTCGCGGAGTTCGCGCTGTCGCTCGGCGGTCAGCACGTCGTCGGCCTCCACGTTGACCGTATCCTGTTCGGGGTTGCTCATGTGGTACGTTCCGAGGAGCATCACTCGCGTCTGGTTCGGGTGCGGTTCGGGCCACGGTGTGTACGAGGACTCGTCCATCGATCCCATGCTGTCGGGTGGGTGACGTATAGCTTCCGGCGGACCGGCCAGCGACTCCCGGACGTGGGTCACCGAAACAGCGACACTGCTCCACGCCTCGCACTCTAACGACCGTGGCCGACCGACTCCCGACCGACACCGATACGAACGGCTCCTCGGAGCCGACGGCCCCCGACGTGGCGTACTACGCGCTCGACTCGGAGGTCTCCGTCGAGGAGTTCCTCGCGGTGTCGAAGGTCTACGCCCGCGACGTCGTCCGGGCGTACGACCTCTCGGTGTCCGTCTCGGCGCTCGACTGGGAGGTGAGCAAACGCGCGAAGCGGAGAGCGGGTGCGGTGAAACACCGCGACGGCGAACCGCTCGCCGTCTCGCTGACCTGGGAGCACTTCCAGGAACGGGGCTGGGGAGCGGCCGCTGAGACGGTCCGCCACGAACTGCTCCACGTCCACCTGCTGAACGAACACGACGACCCGAGCCACGGCGAGCGGTTCCGGACACTCGCCGACCGTTTGCAGACCGGGGTCCACTGCGAGCGCTTCGCCGACCCGAACTGGTGGGTCGTCTGTGCGTCCTGCGGGAGCCGACTCGCACGCTACCGCCGCTCGAAACTGGTGGCGGAGACAGAGGCCTATCGCTGTGGTGGCTGTGGTGGCCGCCTCCGTGTCGTGGACAACCGCGAACACTCCTGAGGACCGAGCGCCGCCTGCACTCCGGTCGGTGGACACCGCCGCTCCGTTCGACACGCTCCTCCGCGACTGGCGAGAAGCGTGTCCGGGCAGGTGATTTCGTATAGCACCCAGTGATTTACCGCCCGTTGCGAGAGCGACGGCTCGAGAGCGAGTCGAACACCGAAAACAGCCTGCTCAGTTTTGCTGGAGGGCGTCGTGCATCGAATCGGCCAGTTCCTGCGCCCGGTCGAGGTCGCGGGCCTCGGCGTAGATGCGGACGACGGGTTCGGTGCCGCTCGGCCGGACGAGCACCCACGCGTCACCGTAGTCGAGGCGGTAGCCGTCGATGGTCGTCAACTCGGCGTCCGCGTCGAGAGCGGCCGCCTCCGCGCGGGTGACGAGTCGTTCGCGCTCGGCGTCGTCCTCGTAGCCGACGTTCACCCGGACGTTGTGGTAGCCGGCGTGGTCGGCCGCGATGTCGCTCGCGGCGCGGTCGACGAGGAGTTCGAGGAACCGCGCGGCGGCGTACGCGCCGTCGCGGGCGAGGCGGTAGTCCGGAAAGAGGATGCCGCCGTTGCCCTCGCCGGCGACGGGAACGCGGGTCCCCTCGCGTTCGAGGCGCTGGATACTGGTGATGATGTTCGTGCTGCCGATGGGCGTCAGCTCGAGGTCGGCGTCGGCGTCACGGACCGTGTCGACGAGGCGCTGGGAGACGTTGACCGCACTGACGGTCGTGTCGCCGGCCTGAAGTTCGTCGCCGGCGAACGCCGCCAGCGCGGCGTCCCCCTCGACGTGAGTGCCCGTCTCGTCGACGAAGATGGCGCGGTCGGCGTCGCCGTCGTGAGCGATACCGACGTCGGCGTCGGTCGCCCGGACGAGTCGCCGGAGGTCACCGAGGTTCTTCTCGACGGGTTCGGGGTCCCGGCCGGGGAAGTGCCCGTCCGGTTGGGCGTTGACGGTAACGACCCGACAGCCCAGGCGGCGGAAGAACTCGGGACTGGTGAGTGCGCCGGCCCCGTGGCCGGGGTCGAGGGCGACCGTCAGGTCCGCGGCCGCGATGGGCTCGCGGTCGACGCTGGCCAGCAGACCGTCGACGTAGCGTTCACGGGCCTCCTCGACCGTCCGGACGTCGCCCGTCTCGTTCCACGGCACCCGTTCGAACCGTTCGCCGAGCAGTCGGTCCTCGACGCGTTCGAGCGCGTCACGGGCGAGTTCGACGCCGTCGGGACCGACTAATTTCACTCCGTTGTACTGCGCGGGGTTGTGGCTCGCAGTGATCATCACCGCGGGGATACCTGTCTCGTCGGCGTACGCTTGGAGACCGGGAGTCGGAAGCACGCCCAGTCGGTCGACGTCACAGCCGACGCTGGTCAGCCCCGAACTGGCGCTGTCGGCGAACATCCGGCCCGTCGTGCGGGTGTCCCGACCGAGAGCGACCGAGACGTCGCCGTCGGTGTCGGTCGCCCAGACCGAACCGACGGCCATCGCCACCCGCGCGACGAACGCCGGTGTGAGCTCCTCGTTTGCGACGCCGCGAACGCCGCTGGAGCCGAAAATCTTCATTCGTGGCCAACTCTGCGGCCCGTCCGCAAAGAAATTGCGAAGGACGTTCTCGCCTGCGATACACTGTCGAGTGCTATATCGAATCCGAAGGTACGGCCACGACCGGTCCGTCACGTATCGGCCGCTGACGGTCCGTCCGTGCCGCGAGAAGTGGTCGGCGGTCGTGGCGGCGGGGTGTCAGTCCGCGTCGTCGCCGTGGACGGCCGTCACCGGGACGGACGCACCGCCGATTACCCGTTCGGTGACGCTCCCGAGGAGGCGGCGTTCGAGTCCCGTCCGTCCGTGGGTGCCGACGACGATGTGGTCCACGTCGTGGTCGGCGGCGTAGTCGAGGATAGCCTGGTCGGGAGCGCCGTCGACGACTTCGGTCACGAGTTCGACGTCGGCGTCGGTTGCGAGTCGTTCGACCTCGTTCAGTATCGTCGTGGCGGCGTCCTCGCCCACCTCGCGGAGTGCACCGCGGACCTCGTCCTTCGAGACGGTCAGGAACCCCGTCCGGGTGTCGAGGACGTAGACGGCGTGGACCGTCGCTCCGGTCGTCCGGGCGAGGGCGAGGGCGTGGCGGACGGCGGCCGTCGCGGGGTCGCTCCCGTCGGTCGGCGCGAGGATACGGTCGTACATCACAGCACCCCGAAGCCGAACTCCGCGAACGGCCAGAAGTAGTAGAGCAGGACGCCGGTGATGAGCGCGGGAATCGTCGTGTAGATGGTGGCGATGATGGCCGCCTTCATGTCGATGGCCAGCAGCGGGAACAGCGCGTCGCCGTCCTGGCTGATGGCGTTGGCCGTGAGCGCCGAGAACGGGATGGCTCCCTCGGCGTACAGACCCGCGAAGACGATTTGTGGGGCACAGCCGGGGATGAGTCCCAGCAGCGCGCCGGCGATGGGGGCGAGTACCCCTGCGGCCGCGGTGAGTGCGCCGATGTCCAGTGCGAACACGACGACGCCGTACTCGTAGACGAGGTACGCACCGATGACCCAGACGGTCACCATGCTCGTCTCCATCGCGGCGTGCTGGAACGTCTCGTAGGCGCTCTGGAAGTCGTCACGGATGCGTCCGGCCTCCCCCTCGCCGATGTACCGTCGGCCGAAGAAGTGGAGGTAGAACGAGAGCGCCGTCCCGGCGATGCCGGCGACGGTGAACAGGCCGAAGAACGTCGGAGCGAGTTCCAGTGGCACCTCGGGTGCGCCCCGTGCCAGATAGGTGACGCCGGCGACGAGACCGGCGACGGCGACGACCCACCAGACGACGTGGGCCGCGTGGCTGAGAGGTGTCATGACTCCGTCGTCGGCGCTGGTGGTGCCGGGACGGTGGCAGTCGTCGTGTCCGTCCGGGTCGTAGCCCGCGACGCTGGGACTGTCGTCGTCGACGCTCGTGGTGGCGAACCCGCCGTCGGTCATCGGTCGGCCGATACGCTCGACGGCGCGGTCGACGCGCCCGACGCCCAACCCCCAGACGTCGATGGCGTAGCCGAACAGCACCGCCGCGACGAACGCGATACCGTAGGCGTACAGCGCGGCCTCGGGGGCCAGCGCGATGATGACGAACGCCGCGTCGCCGGCCGTCGCGGCGAGCGTCGCCACGACGGTGCCGAAGCTGATGGACCCCCGGATGTACAGCGGCATGGCGATGATGGCTCCCCCACAGCCGGGTGTCAGTCCGAGCAGCGCGCCGGCTAGCGGCTGAAGCCGTTCGTTGTCTTCCAGGAACGTCACGATGCGTCCGCCGGTCCGGTACTGCACGTAGCTGAACAGCAGCACCGTGATGGCGACGAACGCGCTGACCTGGACGAACCCGTCTCGCACGGAGTAGATGAATATCTCCCAGACCTCCGGCAGACTCAGGTTGAACTGTACCAACAGGTTCTCGACGGGCCCCTGTTGCGTCATGGGACCGACGACACCTCCGACAGACTCTCCTCGTCCGGCGAACCGACCGCCGAACGACGTGGCGTAGAACCGAGCTTCATGAGCTTCCTTGCTCGTCTGTGGGTGCGCGAACTACAAAATACTATCCCTCGAATCGGATGTTTAGACGAGTCTAATTCTCGTTCGAGCGGCCGGTTCGGCGCGGCTGTCGCTCGGACGTCCCGATACCGGTGTTAGCGCCCGGTCGCACGGTTCCCGCCCGGCACTCGTCGTCGGCGTGCGCACTCAGTCGCTTCCGACCGCGACGCCCGGCCGTGCCGTCCGCGCCGCCGTCGGCCGTTCGTCGGGGTACACTTCGGTCGCCCAGATACAGCGACTCCGGGAGAGGGCGGTCCAGTCGAACTCGCCCTGTGGGTCGAGGACACGTCCCCGGTGGAGGACGACGGCGTGCCAGTCGATGGTTCGGGCGGGGGAGGCCACCGAGAGGAGCAGGGTCCGGCGCTCGAACGGCAGGCTCCGGGCGAACGGCCGATGCTGTCGGGAGAGCGTTCGCACCGTCGGTTCGCCACGGACCGTGACGTGGTCGTTGGGGAGGGCGTGAGCGTCGAGGTACGCTTCGAGCTGTCCGTGTGGCGTCGGCACGTCGAGGTGCCGTTTGATGCCGGCGAGCGAGTCGCCCGTCACCGTCGCCAGACAGGCCGCCCCACAGTCGTTCCAGTCGGTCTGTTCGACGAGTCGCATCCGGGAGACGCTCGGCGACCCGACCGGGTGACGTCGTGGGCTACGAGTGTTTCTCGAAATCCGAGGTGTGGCTACGTGTGTTACCTCCGCCACTAGCTTCATCCGGGAGGCCGTGGTACCGCGGGGTATGTCGGACCACACCGACGGCGACGGCGACGAGGACGAACTGGTCCGCGGCCGCCAGTACCGCTACGAGGACGGCGTCGCGGAGGCCGTCATCACCACCGAGGAGGGTCGCGTCCTCGCGGTTCGGGAGTACCCCAGCGAGGAGCGGTTCCGTGAGGAGGTGTCGGCGGCAGTGACGACGGAGTTCAACGACGTCCTCGCCGACATCGACGCCGAGGCCATCATGGGCGAGGTCCGTGAGGACGCCCGCACCGACCCCGCTGGCGACCCGTCGGCGGGTACCGGTGCGGCCGCCACCGGTACCGAGAACGTCGCCCCCGCCGGGACCGAGGACCCCGACGAGGACGACGAGGAGTAGTCCGCCGACCGGTTCAGTTCTCCACCGCCGCCGCCAGCGCCGCCAGCGCCGTCTCCATCGCCTCGGGATAGCCACCGAGACTCACCCGCACGGCGTCCGGCCGCTCGAAGAACCGGCCGGGAACGATGAGCACCTCGTTCTCCGCCGCCCGCGCGGCCAGTTCGTCGCCCGTGTACTCGGGGTGACCCACCAGCGCGTACGGCGACCCGTCGGGGACCGTCCCCTCGTACGTCTCGGTGACGGCCGTCGCCAGCAGGTCGTGGTTCCGGGTACACAGTTCCCGCGAGCGCTCGGCGAGTCGGTCACGGTTCGCCAGTGCCCGTCGTGCGAGCGCCCGACTCGGCCCGGCGACGACCGGGAAGTACCACGCCGCCGTCTTCAGTCGCTCGACGAGTTCGTCCGGGCCGACGACCCACCCGATACGCAGGTCACCCAACCCGAGGAACTTCGTCAGCGACCCGACGACGAGCGTGTTCGGCAGACCCGCGGCCGACGGCCCGCCGAACGGTCCGTCGGCCGCCTCGGAACCGTAGGAGGCGTACACCTCGTCGACGACCAACAGCGCGTCGTGGGCGGCGGCGTGCTCGGCACACGCCCGCAGCGTCTCGCGGCCCGCGAGTCGCCCCGTCGGGTTGTGCCGGTTCGTGCAGACGACCATCGCGGTGTCGTCGGTCAGCGCCTCGGCGAGCGAGTCCGGGTCGAGACGGCCGTCGGGGCGGTCGAACCGGTCGACGGTCGCGCCGAACGCCCGCGAGCACGCCACGAGCGGTTCGTAGCCCGGCCGTTCGACGAGCACGCGGCCCTCGGCGAACGCCGCGGCGACCAGCGCGTTGGCGTGACTCGCACCCGCCGTGACGTGGACGTTCCCCGTCGCGCGGTCGTAGACGTCGGCGAGTTGCGCTTCGAGGGTGACGTCGTCCTCGTCGCCGAGCCACCGCAGGCGTTCCGGAACGACGCCGGTGGACGGCCCCTCCGGGCGGAGGTCCGAAGAGGCGAGGTCGTGGGTCGCCCGCGCGGGTCGCCCCGAGATCCACTCCAAGTAAGAAATTGTCGAAAAATTAACCATTTGTAGTATACATTCTCTTTGTTGGACTAAACCTGTGATGCTCAATGACTGTTTGGCTTAGTCTCACAACACCGTTCCGACTCGCTTCCAACTGCTCCAGATACCACGCTGTGATATCCTCACTAAGAAAGAAGTTATATTATGATACGATTGCATCGACTGAGTAAATGAGTGGTCCATCGTCTAACGGCGTCTTCTCCTATGATGGCCGTCTTGTATTCAATGGTCTCTACAGGACGAAGGTCCTCAACGCGAGCATTAATATTGAAGACATCGTAGAGAACGAACTGAAGGACTTCTCAAAGGGAACAAAGGACAAGCCAGGGTCAGGCTACCATATGCTGAGCTTCTCGGAGATGGTAGCTGAATCTCCGGAAATCTCTCGCCCAATAAAGGAGCAAGCCGAGGACATGCACGGAATTCGATATCGCTACGAAAACTGGGACGAAGGCGAGGTCGAGGATGACGAGGAGGGGACCGTGTACCGGCACATCCGAACGACTGATAGCGTCGACGTGTACTGGCACTTCCCAGATTACCTGTTCATAAAGGGAAACAAGACAGAGGCGAAAAAAGCGGCCAACCTCATTGACAACAAGCTTGACGAGTATCTAAAGACGGAAGAGATTGGCTTCTCACCTGACTTCCTTCTCTGGATTTTATCTAAGTACAAAAATGGCGAGGCATTGAGCGATGAATTGAGTACCAATCTCCTAAGCGACGCTCGAATCGAAGGCGACGAAGACCGCTTTGGCCGAAGCAACCGTGTAGATGATTCTACTGATATCGCCAAAGCGACAACAATTTTGATGGGGATTTTGCGAGGAAAAGAGATGGCCTTCGTCGAAGGTATCTTTGGAGTGTCCGGTCAGTTCGTCAAGGCTCAAATTGAAACAGGGGGTCGGGTTCACATCAAGGCAGAGCAAGATATTGACGGGGGAGACCCGTTGAAGCGGATGGCACTGTCTGTAACCTTCTTAACCGAACTTCTCAAGGTCTACGACCATTGGGAATCGTTAGATTCGGGCGAGAAGTACCCCCCTGATGAGTTCTTTTACGACCTCTATGACGAGTGTGAGCGCCAGGGTGCTGAAATCACATTCCCCGCCGATGAAGTGGTTGAGAAGTACCGCCAGAAAGGCAACCGCAAGGAGTACAAGAACAGGCAATCCGGGCTGGCTGAATTCTAAGAATGTATCAACGAATCCGGAACCGAAGTTGTGGTATGCCTGCAGGAACAAAGGAGAGTGAAGATTGACGCATGGGGTCAAGCAGTCTCCGCCGGACAAAAATCTCTGGCAACGGTCAGCGGTTTGAGCGACTGTCAGACACATCTTCAAGTGATTTCTCTATAGAGACTGCTGGCACACGAAGGGTAACACCCCGCTGTAGCGATTATCCATTTGGAAGTCAGATTGTATACCGCGGCTCAATAGAGTACGAAGAAGTAGCCGAATTCGGGGGTGGAAGGGAGATTCAGTTAGATTTCGAGTTTCGTGAAGAATCTCAGCTGTTCATCCTTGAATCTGATGTGGACCTCCCATCGATAGATTCGGTCATCAAGCGAATCAACTCAATAATCCCGAGCGAAGTTCGGATTTACCGGAAATTGACAGTTCATCGTGACCGGCTCTGGAACTTCCTCCGTTCAGCGGACAGTATTCTTGAGGTCACTCTCCTCGGTGACCAAGCAGAAGAAATTTCGCTCGCTCAGATACACAGCGAGTCTGACCTTAGAGAATCCGAATTTGGCTACTTGGTCGAGAAACACCCGATTGAATCTGCTACGGTCGTGTTCCAGCATGAGGGTGAGCAGACCACTGCCCGCTATACCGATGGGACTCTGTCAATCCATAGCGAAAGTCCTCAAGCGAGGGAACACATCATCCAGATTTTCGAGCGAGATGTCCTGTTTGAGGAAGACGCGTAGCGATTAAGATGGGTGGTCAGGAGCGGTTCAACGTCTCACATTACAAAGCAGAAATTCGACCGTTTCTGAGTGAGTACAAATCATCCATCATAGCATATGCCAGTGGCGTTGTCGGAACACTTCTCTGGATTCTTTCTGCTATCTTCGGCCAAACCATCATCGCAGGTCTGGCAGTAGCGGCATACGTTCTTCCACTGCTTGCGTTCTATCTCGCATACGGGCCGTTCGGCATTGAGGTTGGTCTTACGCCGATGACAACAGGTGATGGGGGGAAAGTTCCAGACAAGGTTGCGGAAAGTCGTGGTGAAGTCATTCTCCGAGATGGTGAATGCGAGATTCAAGGAGCGATAGCAATCTCTGAAAAGTTGGACTCTTTCGATATCCAATTCCATGCTCCGGACGATGTGATAGTTGAGTTACAGGACATCCCCTGTGCCGAACATACGTACGACCCAGAATCTGGGACTCTTTCAGCGAGTTCTGTTACTGTTCGCCGGTTCTCTATCGTCCTCTTTGTCTACCTCGTCGGTGAGGTTGATGGAACCACGCATGAGTTCCCGCTAAAAATCAAGGACGCGAAGAACAATTGGACAATCAAATCAGTGGATATTATTACTCGATAGAGGCTTATCTTATCTCACTGGTGGTGTGGTAGTGTCACACCTCTACAATTCTGTGTTCTTGACTCTGGGTGTCTGTGCGGCCATTTTACATCGGGCGGCATAATGAATGTCTGATGAACACTCCAGATAGTCGATGGCGCTGAACACGGCCGATGCTCGGAGTGCGTCGACTTGTGACTGTCGTCCTCCCGCCGTCGTCTCGGGGCGTCGTCGGCCGTGACGACAGCTTTTCCCGCTCGGCCCGCGCGCAGTCGCTCATGAGCACCATCGACGAGAAGCGGGTCTACGGCGAGCAGTCGGGGGGCGTGCGAGGCGTTCGTCGCCACGGGCATGGGCCTCGCGCGAGTCTCGGTCTCGGGTGACCTCGTCGGCGAGTTCGGTCTCGCCGACCGCCGCTCCGCCGGCGACGTGGCCGCCCACGACGGAACGCTCGCGGTCGCCACCGACGAGGACGTCCTCCTCGGCGCGACGCTCGCCGAGACGGGGTTCGGTCCCGCCAGTGCGGTCGGCTTCGACCGCTCCGGGGACCTGCTCGCCGCCGGCGAGGACCGGGTCGCACGCTACGACGCCGAATCCTGGACGACGCTCGGGGAGTGTGCGGCCGTCCGGGCGCTCGACGGTGACCTCGTGGCCGCCGCGAGCGGCGTGTTCCGTCTCACGCCCGACGGCCTCACCCACGCCGGCCTCGACGACGCGCGGGACGTGACCGTCCGGGGGACGCCACGCGTCGCCACCGACGCGGGCCTGTACGTCCTCGGGAACGGCTGGATGGACGACGGTCGGGGGTCCTACCGCGTCGTCACCTCTGACGGCGAACGGACCCACGCCGCCACCGACGACGCGCTCCTCTCCCTCGACGGCGAGACGTGGAACCGGGTGGAGCTACCGGTCTCGGGGACCGTCGCGGGTGTCGCGTACGGCGACCAGCTGTACGCCGTCACCGCGGACGGGACGTTTCTGGTGGAAGGCGACGACGAGTGGCACTCGCGGTCGCTCGGCCTGCCCGACGTGCGTGGCATCGCGGTTCCCTGAGTAGCCGGGCGGAGAAGACTTATTCACACTCGCTTGCAGGCCGAACTATGCGCCGCCGTGCCCTCCTCGCACTGCTCGGAACGACCGCGACCGCCGGCTGTTCGACCGTCTCGGGGCTGTTCAGCGGTGAGCGGTACGTCGGTCTCGGTGCGCTCTACGTCGGTAACTGGGACGACGAACCGCACACCGTCACCGTACAGGTCGACGCGGACGGCGAGACGGTGCTCGACCGGACGCTCGACACCGACGCCCGTGCGAACGGCATCGTCGACGGTGGGCGACTCCCGTGTGCCTGGCACGACGCGCCGGGACCGTACGTCGTCCGGGCGCGCCACGAATCGTCCGAGGGGTGGGCCGAACTGGCGCTCGACGACGGCGTCGACGAACCGGGACTCGTCAGGGCATCCGTCCGCGTCGGGTATCCCGACCAGGACGGAGATATCGAGATACTCCGGCTCTTGGGGGACGTTACTGACTGTCGTGTGGAGACACCGACCACGCCCGACACCCCGAAGGAAAACGCGTTTTAGCCCGCGCCGCAGACGCTCGGACATGATACTTCCCGGGTCGGCGTCGCAGTCGCTCGCGGCGCGACTCGCCGCCGAGACGGACCACGCCGTCGCGCCCGTCGAGTACGACTGGTTCGCCGACGGCGAACTCATCGCGCGGGCCGACATCGACGCCGACCACGCCGTCGTCGTCGCGTCGACGACGTCCAGCGACGCGTTCGTCCAACTGCTCCAGTTGCAGGACGTCGCGGAACGGCAGGCCGAGCGCGTCACCACCGTCCTGCCGTACATGGGTTACGCCCGACAGGACAGGCAGTTCAAGGCCGGCGACCCCGTCTCCGCCGAGGCGATGGCGCGGGCCGTCTCGACGAGCACCGACCGCGTGGTGACGGTCACACCTCACGAACCCGCAGTCTGTGCGTTCTTCGACGTCCCCTGCGACCACGTCGACGCGAGCGGCCTGCTCGCCGACCCGCTTCCCGAGGACCTCACGGACCCGCTGTTCCTCGCGCCCGACGCCAGCGCCCGTGGGTTCGCCGAGTCCGTCCGGGACGCCTACGGGACGGGTGCGGTCGACCACTTCGAGAAGGTCCGAGACTACGACACCGGCACGGTGAGTCACACTCCGAGCGAGACGGACGCGACCGGTCGGGACACCGTCGTCGTCGACGACATCATCGCAACGGGTTCGACGATGTCCGGAGCCATCGAACACCTCCAGGCCGACGGCGTCGGCCGGGTCTTCGCCACCTGCGTCCACCCGATGCTCGCCGCGAACGCACAGGTGAAACTCGCCCGTGCCGGCGTCGAGGCCGTCTTCGGAACCGACACTATCGAACGCTCGGTGAGTTCCGTCAGCGTCGCACCGCTCGTAGCGGACGCGCTCTGAGGACTCGACTCTCCGTCTCTCCTGGCTACTCCAACCCGCGTTCCAGCCGCTGGAGCAGTCGCCCGACGAACAGTCCGAGTCGTGGCGAGAGCGGGTCTTCGGGGTTGACCTGCCGGTCGGGACAGGCCGCCAGCGCGTCGACGAACCCCTCGTCGTGGGTCAGCGACTCGACGAAGTCCCGGACGTTCAGCGTGATGCCCTCGTCGTCGGTGTCGAGGTTCGGGTAGCGCTCGCGCACCCACGGCGAATACGAGATGGTCCACGACGGCCCGCCGACCGACTTCACGACGGCGTCGTACGGTCCGATGGGGAGGTCGCCGTCCGGTGTGGCGACGTACACCGTTCCCTCCCGAACGCTCGTCCCGTAGCGCATGGGTGTGGTAACGACTCGCTCGGGTAAGAGTCTGCGCCCCGAGCAGTGGACTCGGTCGTGTCCGTACTGGCTGTCTGAGACTCCTCGAACACTCCCTCGAACCTGCAATCGAAAGAACGGACTGCTCCCAGACGCTCAGTCGGCCTGTTCGGGTGCGGCGAGCGGTTCGATGGCGATGGTCATCGTCACGCCCTCGACCTCCCACTCCTTGCGGTGGCCGTCCTCGACGCTCCCGAACTCCTCGGCGCGGACCTCCTCGGCGATGAGGCTCTCGTGGCGTCGAACCAGGTCCGAGACCCGCTCGTCGGCCACGTCGAGGTCCAGACGCAGTTCGCGGTCCAGTTCGAGGTCGAGGTCCTTGCGCATCTCCTGGACGCGCCGGATGACCTCGCGGGCGTACCCCTCGCTCTCGATGTCCTCGGTGATGGCGGTGTCGACGTAGACGACCCCGCGGTCGTCGCCCCGCACCCGGAACGGTGTGGCGGCGACACCCTCGGGCGTCTCGGTGACGAACTCGACCATCTCCTCGGTCAACTCGACCTGCTCGCCCAGTTCGTCCGCGACGGCGATTTCGAGCGCGTCGAGCGTCGGTTCGGAGATACGGGCGGCGTTGAGCGCCTGCATCACCTCGCCGGCCTGCCCGCCGAAAGCGGGACCGAGCACCGACATGTCGGCCTGCGCGGAGTAGCGTAGTTCGCCCCACTCCTCGCCGGGAGCGACGACGTCCACCTCGCGGGCGTTCAGGCGCTCTTCGACCAGCGCGGCGTACTCGCGGACCGCGCGGGCGGCCTCGCTGTCGTTCGCGGCGACGACGACGCGCGGGACCGGCCAGCGCAGTTTGCGTTCGGCCTGCTGACGGGCGTTCGCGCCCGCCTCCTCGACGGCGCGGAGGACCGCGACGTCGGCCTCCAGTTCCGCGTCCTGATACGCCGAATCGGGGTCCGGCCAGTCACACATGTGGACCGTCGGGTGGCCGGTGTCGCCGGTGAGCGTGCCGTACACCTCGTCGGCGGCGAACGGCGCGAACGGGGCGAGCAGTTTCGTCGTCTCCTCCAGCACGCGATACAGCGTCGCGTAGGCGGCGGTCTTGCTGTCGGAGTCGGACTCCTCCCACATCCGCTCGCGGACGACCTGGATGTAGAACCGCGAGACGTCCTCGACGACGAACTCCAGCAGCGCGTCGAGCGCGCGGTCTTGGCGGAACGCCTCCCAGTGGTCGGTCATCGTCTCGACGGTGGTCGCCAGTCGGGAGAGGACCCACTCGTCGACGAGTTCGAGGTCGCAGTTCTCCAGGGATACTTCCTCGGGGTCGAACCCGTCCATCCGCATGTACGGCAGCGGGAAGCGGAACACGTTCCAGAGGATGTTGAGGTTCCGCTGCATCGTCGCCATCTCGTCCCACGAGAAGCGCATGTCCTCGCCCTGCGGGTCCACCCCCAGGAGGAACAGGCGCATCGGGTCCGCGCCGTGACGTTCGAGGGCCTCGCTCGGCGTGACGACGTTCCCGATGGACTTCGACATCTTCCTCCCGTCCTCGGCGAGCGCCCAGCCGTGCATCAGCACCTGCTCGTACGGAATCTCGCCCATCGCCGTCGTGCCCATGCCGAGCTGTGACCAGAACCAGCCCCGCGTCTGGTCGTGGGCCTCCATGATGAGGTCCGCCGGCCACAACTCCTCGAAGTCCTCGGTCTCGCCGGGGTAGTCGAGGGTGCCCCACGACGCCACGGAGGAGTCGAGCCAGACGTCGAACACGTCCGGAACGCGCGTGTAGGTCGTGCCGTCCTCGGTGATGGTCAGGTCGTCGACCGTCGGGCGGTGGAGGTCGACCGCCTCGGGGTCGACGTCCTGGTCGACGCGCTCGGCGAGTTCCTCGCGCGTGGCGACGACGAGGGTGTCCTCGATGTCGCCGGACCAGCCGTCCACGGCTTCGCCGTCTTCTCGCGAGCTTCGCTCGCTCGAACGGCTCGCGGACGAGTCCGCGCTCTCCTCGGGAGTCCAGATGGGGATGGGGACGCCCCAGTAGCGCTGTCTGGAGACGTTCCAGTCGGGCGACCCCTCGATGAACTTCCGGAAGCGGTTGTCCCGCGCCTCGGCGGGGTACCACTCGGAGTCTTCGAGGTTCTCCAGCATCTCCTCCTTGACGTCGGTGACGGTGACGAACCACTGGTCGGTGGCGAGGAAGACGATGTCCGTGTCACAGCGCCAACACTGGCCGTAGTCGTGACGAGTCGTGCTCGCGCTCAGGAGGTGGCCCGCCGAGTCGAGGTCCGCGATGATGTCGTCGTTGGCCTCACGGACGAACCCTCCTGCATATTTGCCGCCCTGCTGAGTGTAGACGCCGTCCGGCCCGACCGGACAGAAGATGTCCAGTCCTAACTCGTCACCGCGCTCGAAGTCCTCCTGCCCGTGGCCGGGCGCGGAGTGGACGAGACCGGTGCGGTCCATCTCGACGTAGTCGGCGTGGTACACTTCGCCTGCACCCGCGCCCTGCGGGTGGTCCGGGACCTCCTCGGGGAGCGGGTGTTCGTACGACCACCCGACCAGTTCGGAGCCGCCGAGCTCCTCCTCGACGGTGTAGTCGGTCGCACCGGCGCGGTCCATCACGTCGTCGACCACGTCCGCGGCGACGTAGAGCAGTTCGCCCTCGTAGTCACCGCTCTCGGTCGATTCGACGCGCACGGCGGCGTACGTCGCGTCCTCGTCGACGGCGACGAACGTGTTGGCGGGGACGGTCCACGGCGTCGTCGTCCAGACGACGAGACTCCCCTCGCGGCCGGTCAGCGAGAACGAGACGTAGATACTGGGGGACTCGATCTCGTGGTACTCGACCTCGTTCTTGGCGATAGCGGTCTCACAGCGGGGACACTGCGTGATGGAGCGCTTACCCCGGTCGACCAGTCCGCGTTCGTGGGCCTGGGCGAACCCCCACCACGCCGCCTCCATGTACTCCGGGGAGACGGTCTTGTAGGGGTTCTCCCAGTCCATCCAGACGCCGAAGGACTTGAAGTCGTCCTGGAGGCCCTCCAGTTGCTCGTCGGCGAACTCCTTGCACTCCTCGATGAAGTTCTCCATCCCGAACGCCTCGATGTCCTTCTTGTTCTCGAAGTCGAGTTTCTCCTCCACCTTCGTCTCGATGGGCAGGCCGTGCATGTCGTAGCCCGGCCGGTCGGTGACGTCGTAGCCGCACATCCGCTTGTAGCGGATGTAGGTGTCTTTCAGGGACTTGTTCCACGTCGTCCCCATGTGGGCCGCACCGCTCGTGTAGGGCGGGCCGTCGACGAAGAAGAACCGCTCTGCGCCCTCGCGGTGCTGTTTGGTTCGCTCGTAGGCCTCGGCCTCCTGCCAGTACTCCCGGACACGTTCTTCCAGTGCGTGGGGGTCGTACTGGTCGGGCACCTCGGCGAACCGCTCACGGTCCGGCCCGGATGCCTCTGGGTCCTCGGAATCGCTCATACCGCTTCAACACACCGCCGTCACTAAAGGCCAATCGGTCGGACAGGCGGGGCTGTCGTGTACTCTCCTCCCGGCTTCAGGCCCGAAGCGCCCGGACGCTCGGCAGCAATCGGTCGGTGGCGACGAGGTACGCCGCACCGAGGGCGACGGCCCCGATGAAGGCCATCCACACGCCGGTGGTCGTGTCGGTGGCGAGCACGGCGACTCCGCTCCGTTCGATGAGCACGCCACCGACGGTCAACAGCGTCGTCACCAGACTGTACGCGACGACCCAGAACAGGTCGAGAAACGGTTCGAGTGGGACTTCTCTCACGTCGTCTCCTCACCGACGGAATCACATCAACGTTCCGTGGGGGTGTGTCACAGGGGGTCTCGAAACGCTTTCGGCAGTCCACGGGAACGCGGGAGTATGGGACGCTACGGTTCGCTCGACTACCCGACGTTCGCAAAGCGCGGTTTCCTCCTCGGTGTCGCCATGTTCCTCGGTGGCGCACTCGGCGCGTCGCTGATTCACGGCCCCTCGACGCTCCACACGCTCCTCATCGATATGGAGGCGCTGGGCATCCTCGTCGGCCTGTTCGCACCGCTCGTCTTCGGCGTCGTCATGCCGCTGACGGAGTGAGGACGGGGACGAGGAGTCCGCTCTCGTCCTCGCCGTGCCGACAGATGTATCGGATAACCGACAGTACGTGACTGTCACGGGGAGCGTGAACGGTCGTTTTGTCGGTCCCTCACGGTCGTTCACCAGTCATGGATTCGACCAGACGAGAGTTTCTGACGTACAGTGCGATGGTGGCGGCCGGTGTGGGGCTGTTCTCGGACCGGGGTGTCGGTGCGGCACCGCAGGCCGACGGCGAGTTCGCCGTCACCGACTCCCTCGACGTCGAGTCGTTCGACGGGACGACCATCGAGGCGACGCTGTTCGAACCGGCCGTCGACGGCGAGGTTCCCGCTATCCTGATGACACACGGCTGGGGCGGGACACGGGCGGACCGACGCCCGCTCGCGGAGTTCTACGCCTCGAACGGCTACGTCGTCCTCACCTACGACTCGCGGGGGTTCGGGGATTCGGGCGGCGAGGTAGGTGTCGACGGCCCGAACGAGGTCGGTGACGTCGTCGCGCTCCTGACGTGGCTGGCCGGCCGCGAGAGCGTCCAGACCGACGGGCCGGAGAACCCCCGCGTCGGGATGGACGGCTACTCCTACGGGGCGGGTATCCAGCTTCAGAGCGCCATCACCGAGGACCGCCTCGACGCGCTCGTCCCGCGGTGGGCGTGGCACGACCTCCGGTTCTCGAACGACCCCAATCGCGTCCTGAAGTGGGCGTGGTTCTTCGGTCTCTACCAGTCCGGTATCGCCAACGGGGAACCGAACGACCGCTTTCTCGACCTCTCCCGGCAGGCGGTCGAGAACCGTGAGGCCTCGCCCGAACTCCGGCGGTTCTGGGAGACGCGCTCGCCCGTCGGGAAACTCGGTCGCATCGAGACGCCGACGCTCCTCGTCTCGGGGTGGGAGGACCGTCTGTTCACTCCCAACGAGGCGTTCGCCAACTACCGGGGCCTGCGCGACACCGGCACCGACACCCGCCTCGTGCTGTACGACTTCGGCCACGACTTCGTCGACAGCGGCGGCCCGACGCCCACACAGACGCAGTTCGCCGACACCGCCGCGCTGGCGTGGTTCGACCAGCATCTCAAGGACGGCGAGGACGCCGACGTCGCCCCGGTGACGCTCTACCGCTCCCAGTCGGAGACGTTCGAGGAGTACGACGCCCTCCCGGACGGGGCCGACCCCGCCTCGCTCGGGACCGCCCGCCCCGGTCGTGAGACTCGTCTCCACGGTGACGACGCCGACGGCGTCTCCTTCGACTTCCACGTCCGGGAGGGGTTCGACCTCGTCGGGACGCCCCGGTGCTGGCTCGACGTCACTCCGCACGACGAGAGCGGCAGTTCCGCACCCCACCTGTTCGGAGCGCTGTACGACGTCGCTCCCTCCGGCGAGGCGACGCTGCTCAAAGACCAGGTCGCCGCGACGCTCGTCGAGGATGCGGGGCTACTCGCGTTCGACCTCGTCGGCGTCGAACGCCACGTCGCGGCCGGTCACACGCTCCGACTGTCGCTCACGCTGAACGACGACGCGCTCGTCGAGAGCGCCGTCCCGTTCGAGGACGGCCTGCACGTCGACAGCGACCCGGAAGACGCCGTGACGGTCCACCACTCCCGGACCGACCCGTCGACGCTCGCCGTGCCGACGCTCGACGGACCGGTCGAACTCGCCGGTCGACCGGGGCAGAGCGGGACGGGCAACGGCAAGGAGAACCGGAAGGGTGGCGAAAGCGGTGAGAACGGCCACGGGAAGGGGACGGGCGGTGGCGAGAGTGGCGGGAACGGCAACGGGAACGGTGGCGGTGAGGGGAACTGAACCCACCGCGCAGACGGTAGGTTCTCGGCCCCGCCGCGCGTCGAACCGGGAGTGAGCGACCCGCCGTTCCCCGACCCCGACGACCGCCTCACGCTCGCCGAGGACTGCCGACGCTGCCCGGCGCTCGTCGCCGCCCGCAACCGCATCTGCTGGGGCGTCGGCCCCCGCGACGCCTCGCTCGTCGTCGTCGGCGAAGCGCCCGCGGCCGGGACCCCGGAGGCCGACCGCTGGCAGGGCGGTAACTGGACCGGGATGGCCTACTCCGGCGGCCGGTCGGGCAAGAAGATTCGCACGATGGTCGAGGAGGTGGGCTACGACGCCTACTACACGAACGCCGTCAAATGCTTCCCGAGCGCCGCGATTCCCCACGACGACCCCACGGCCGCGAACGAACTGGGCTGCCCACCCCAGGAGACGGACAACCGCGCGAACCCCACCCCGAAGAACGTGCGAACTGTCGCTCGTACCTGCGCGAAGAGGTCGACCGCGTCGCCCCCGACTGCGTACTGGCGACCGGGAGGCACGCCACCCAGTCGCTGCTGGCCGTCGAGGGTCGCACCGTCGACGGCTTTCTGGACCTCGTGCTCGACACACAGGACTGCCCGACGCTCGGTGTACCCGTCCTCCCGGTTCTCCACCCGTCCTATCAAGAGGTGTGGATGGCTCGACTCGGCTACGACCGCGAGTCGTACCTCGACGCCATCGGCGAGGCGCTCGTCGCCTGCGGGGTCCAGAGTTAACACACCGCTCGCCGTGCGACCCGCATGGACCTCTCGCATCTCGCCGAGGAACGAATCGCCGGAACGCGCGAGTTCACCGTCGAACGCCGGCACACGACGACGGTGTTCGGCGAACAGACCGACCCGCCCGGTCTGCCGGCGGCGGCCGACTCGACGCCCGACGAGCATCTCCACGTCCTCGGGTCGCCACACCTGCTCGCGGCGTGTGAGTTCGTCGGCCGGGAGTCGCTCCACGGTCACCTCCCCGACGGCACCGGGACGGTCGGTGAACACGCCGACCTCACCCACCGTCGACCGGCCCCCGAGGGGACACGGCTTCGCGTCGAGACCGTCGTCGTCGACACCGACGGGCCGAGGGTCCACCTCGACGCGACGGCCGCGCGACTCGACGGGAGCGACGACTCGGCCGGGAGTGACGCCGACCCCCGACCGGTCGGCGAGGTAGCGATGACGTTCCGCGTCGTCGAACGCGAACGGTTCCGCACGGCACTCGACTGACCCGTCGAAGCCAGCTTTCTTGAGCGTCCGATTCGTGGCCCGACACGATGCTGGCCCCCCTCCGTCGAACCCTCCGCGAGCGACTCGACCGGCGGTCGGTCGGGATGGCTGTCCTGGTGGTGCTCGTGCTGGCGTGGATCACCGACCAGAACCCCGGAAACGTCCTCCTCACGACACTGCTCAGCGCCGTCCTCGTCGGTGGCTCGGAGGTGGTCGCCGACGCCTACGACCTGCGCGGCGAGATCCAGAGCGTCGCGTCGGGGCTGTTCGTGACCGTCTCGGGTGTCGCGCTAGCGCTGCTCGACTCCGGTGACGCGGGTGTTGCGATGGGGGTGC
Organism: Halomarina oriensis; assembly: GCF_009791395.1. Lineage (GTDB taxonomy): Archaea > Halobacteriota > Halobacteria > Halobacteriales > Haloarculaceae > Halomarina > Halomarina oriensis. Next base: position 469,882 of record NZ_WSZK01000015.1, on the reverse strand, counting down.
TGTTCGCCGTCGGCGGCGCGTGGATGCTCTTCGACGGCGTCCAGACGCTCCGCCACGAGGGTGTCCGTCGACCCGACTCGACCCCGGCCGACGGCGACGAGGTGTACCGACAGTACCTCGCTCGGCGGGTCCGTGAGCGACTGCGTGACCGACCGCACACTCGTCGGGAACTCCGCGAGACGTTCGAGGAGACGCCCGAGGCAGTCGACGACGCCCTCGACCACCTCCGCGAGCGTGACCTGGTCGTCCGTGAGGGGAGCGCGTTCGTCCCCGTCGAACGGTCGGACCCGGGGCCGGTGCGCCGCGCACTGGGGCGACTCGCCCGACCGGTCACACTGGAACTCGACGACGGCGAGGCGACACCGGCCGACCACACCACCACGGACGGGGCCGTCGACCGTGCGGGGTCGTCGCCCTCCGGCGAGCGGTCCTCGAGGGCCGTCGAACGCAGTCGGTAACCGGTCACCACAACGGCTACCCGCTCGGCGTGTGAGTCGGGGGCATGGACACCAGCCGCCAACTGTACGCGAACGAGGCGACCGGGTGGCGACGCGGCGTCTACGACGACGTCCGCGAGACGTTCCGCGCACCGGTCGTCAACTGGATCTTCCGGACCGTGATGGCGAACGACCCCGAACTCACGCGCTACGCGTGGGGGCAGGTGAAGCCGCTCTTCGAGACCCGTGGGTTCGCCCGTCTCTCGGTCGCGTACCGCGACGCCGTGCTCTCGGCGCTCGACGTGCCCACCTACCGACGTACCGAGGCGGGTGTCTCGCCGGCCGAGTTCGCCGAACTGCGCGGGCAACTGGCGACGTTCGACGTCGTCGCGCCCCGACTCGCGGTGCTGTTCGAGACGATGGACCGTGCGCTCCACGACGAGCACGACCCCTCGCCGCCCGACGAGCGCTGGGCGACCGGAGCGTTCCCGGACTGGCTGGACCGCGACCGGGGGGCACCGCCGACGATGGTCGACACGCCGCCCGAGGAACTGGCCGACACCGTCGACTCGATTCGAGCGTTCCACGGGTTCGAGGAGAGTCTCCCCAGTATCTACCGCTGTCTCGCCCAGTGGCCCACCTTCCTCGACACGCTCTGGAGTGACCTCGACCCCGTCTTCGAGGGCGAGGGGTTCGACCGAGCGCTCGCGGAGACGACCGACCTCGTCGACGAGTTCGTCGGGACCACTCCCTACCGGCCGCGACTCGCGCCGGCGGACCTCCGTGGGGTCGGGGTGGACGATACGACCATCGAGGGCGTGCAGGGCCTGTTCCGCGAGTTCAACACCGGGCCGGTCGAGACGGTGTTGCCGGCGCTCCCGGCGTTCGCGGCCAGCGTCGACGCGAGCGGGGAGCGGTCGCTGGGGTGACTCTCCGTCTCTCCGGTCGCCAGTCGTCCCGCCACCGCGACGGGCGTCGTCGACGCGACGATTCGACGGGTCTGCCCTCGAACCGGCCGATTCCGCCGTCCCCGCTCGCTCGCCGAAAGACGAGGATTTTACGCTCTACGAGCGCCAACGGAGCGTGTGGAATCCCCGTTCGAGGTGTTGGACGTCGAGTCGGACGCCACCGACGAGGAGGTCGAACGCGCCTACCGGCGGCGCGTGCTGGAGGCCCACCCCGACCACGGTGGCTCGACCCACGAGTTCCAGCAGGTCCGGTCCGCCTACGAGACGATCCTCTCGGAGGACGCCGAGGCTCCCGAACTGAACGGCGACGACTCGGCGGACGGCGAGAGCGACGGTGACAACGACTCTGACGGCGAGGCCGGCGAGGACCCGGCGGACCGGGAACCGGAGGGCGTCCGCGTCGAGTATCTCGACTACGAGGCGCTCGCCGACCGTGGCTGGCAGATAACGGACGACGACCTCTTCGAGAAGGCGGCCGACGCCGCCCTCGACGTCGACGAGTTCGGCGCGTTCGTCGCGCCGCCGGACGACTCGCTGCTCGAGGCCGCCGAGGAACACGGCCTGCGGTGGCCGTACGCCTGCCGTGGCGGCGCGTGTTCGAACTGTGCGGTGGCGCTCGTCGACGGCGAGATGCCGATGCCCAACGACCACATCCTCCCCGAGAAGTGGCTCGACCGCGGTATCAGGCTCTCCTGTCTCAGCGCACCGACCTCCGACTCCGCGAAGGTGGTCTCCAACGTCAAGCACCTCCCCGGCCTCGACGACCTGCGCCTCCCGCTGAGCCGGTTCGACAAGGCGCGACTCAACGACTGACGACTGTTCTCGTCGGTCTCCGACCGCTCCGTGGACGGCACCGGCGTCGTTCGACGGCGACACCCGTCGGGCCGCCGCGTCGGCTCAGTCGTCGGCGGGGACGGCCCGTGCGTTCGCGCCGCTGCTGGTCCGGACGTGGAGGTAGACCGCACAGGCGACGGCGACGACGCCCGTCGCGGTGGCGAGGCCGAACGCGACGCGGTAGCCGGGGACGGTGTAGACGCGAGCGCCGTCGACGGTCCGCCCGGTCCAGTAGGCGTCGAGGACGACGCCCATCAGCGCGGGGAAGACGGCCGCGCCGAAGTAGCCCAGCGAGTTGACCGTCCCCGTCACCGTGCCGCTGGCGCTGGCGGCGTGGCGCTCCTTGGCGACGGTGTAGGCGAGCAGCGTCCCGCCGTTGGAGAACATCGCTAGGAACAGCAGCGCGGCGAAGACGACCAGCGGCGGGGTGACGACGAGAAACACCACGCCGTACGAGAGCGTGAACACGACCGCCGAGGCGAGGATGACGTCCGTCCGGCGGCCGATGCGGTCCGAGAGGGTCCCGACGACCGGCGGACCGAGCAGGAGGCCGACGTTCCCGACGAGGACGACGGTGGAGGCGGCAGCGACCGTCGTCCCGTAGACGTCGACGACGAACGGGACGCCCCACAGGCCGAGGACGGTGAAGTTCGTCCCGATGACGAAAAAGAGCATGACGCCCAGAATCCACGTCTCGCGGTCACGGAGGACGCGCACGACGTTCGACCAGACGGTTCCGAGGTCGACGCTCCGTGTGGGCGGGGTGGCACCCTCGACGGGGAGAAATCCGGCCTTCTCGGGGCTGTCGCGGACGAGCGCGAAGATACCGACCGCCAGTACCCCGCCGACGGCCGCCGTCACGAGCAGCGTCGTTCGCCAGCCAGTCGCCTCGACGGCCAGCGCGAGCGGCGTCGTGGCGAGGACGCCGCCGAGTCCGGCAGCGGCGACGGTCCACCCGGTCATCGTGGCGAACTGGTCGTCGCGGAACCAGTTGGCACAGAACCGCAGGATGGCGATGTAACAGACGCTCCCGCCGAGACCGACCAGCGCACGGCCGGCGAACCCCGAGACGAGCGAGTCGGCGAGCGCGAACCAGACGACGCCGACGCTCATCACGGCGACACCTGCGGCCGCGACCCGTCGCGTCCCGGCGCGGTCGGCCAGCACGCCCGCCGGCAGTTGGAGTCCGGCGTAGATGTAGAAAAAGGAGGCGTGGAGCAGACCCAGTTGTGCGCCGGTCGTGTCGAACGCCCGGCCGAGGCTCTCGGCGAGCACCGCCGTCGAGACGCGATGGAAGTTGACGAGCAGGAACCCGCCCGAGAGAACGGCCCACAGCACCCACCGCCAGCGGTCGCGCGGGAGGCCGACGCTCACCACGGTCTCCCCCCGTCCGTCACGACCCTCCGACCGGAACCGTCCGTCGGTCCGTCGGTCGGCACGCTCAGCGCTCCCCCAGGAACCGTTCTGCGGTGTCGTGGAACAGGTCGCGGTACGTCTCTCCGGGGAGGTCACGCCCCAGCAGGTGTTCGCGCTCGCTCTCGTAGCTGTGGGGGATGTTCGGGTAGTCCGACCCGTACATGATACGGTCGGCGTGCTCGACGAACGCCGAGTCGGGTATCTCGCTCGGGTCGAACGCCATCGACTCGCCGACGGCGCTCGACATGGCGAAGCAGGTGTCGAGGTAGACGTGTTCGTTCTCGGCCAGCACGTCGAGGAACTGCTCGTGCTGGAAGGTGCCCATGTGGGCACAGCAGGCCCGAACGTCGGGGTAGGAGTCGACGAACGCTTCGAAGCGCTCGACGCCGACGTAGGGGCTGGCCTCGAACATCGGAGCGGTGCCGCCGTGGAACAGCACCGACCGGTCGTACTCGGCGGCGAGTTCGTACGCCGGGTCGAGTCGCGGGTCGTCGGGCGCGAGGCGCTGGACGGGACACTGGAACTTCAGGCCGCGTGCGCCCGCCTCGAACGCCTCGCGGACCACCTCCTCGACGGGGTCGTCGCCGTGGACGGTGGCGAACGGGACGACCATCTCGGACTCCGCCGACCGGGCCAGCACCCACTCGTTCAACTCGCGGGCGATGGCGGGCTTGTGGGCGTACGGCAGGGCGCAGTAGCGTTCGACGCCCGCAGCGCGGAGCGTCCGCTCCATCGGTTCGCGGTCGCTCGGGTGGGGAAACTCCCACCCGGCCTCGTCGTGGAGCGCACCGCGGATGGCCGCGACGAGGCGTTCGGGCATCAGGTGGACGTGACAGTCGATGGCCGGGACGAACCGGTCGTCCGGCGTCGCCCCGTCGTCTCCGACCGCGCCTGCCCGCCGGTCGTCGCCCGTCCCGTCCGACAGGTCGTCGTGTTCGGACTCGTCGCCGTCGTCCGCCGTCTCGCTCACTCCTCCAGCACCCCCTCGTGGACGAGCAGTCGCCGTTTCGTGTCGAGGCCGCCCGAGGCGGAGTAGCCACCGAGACCGCCGTCGCTGGCGACGACGCGATGACACGGGACCACGAGCGGCACCGGGTTCCGACCGCAGGCCCCGCCGACGGCGACGGGCGCGGTGTCGAGGGCGGCCGCGAGGTCACCGTAGGTGCGCGTCTCGCCGAACGGAATCTCGCGCATCGCCCGCATCACGCGCCCGGTGAAGTCGTCGGGGTAGGTGACCGAGCAGTCGAACGTCTCGCGTTCGCCGCGTTCGTACTCGCCGACCTGTCGTCGCAGGTCGGCCGCAGACCGGTCGAGCGAGGTGGCGTCGAGGTCGAACGTCGCCCCGAACGCCTCGACGCGAACCGTCTCGAGGGTCGTGTCCGGCCGACCGGCGGCCGTGTGGTCGATTGCCATGGTTCGTCACGGGTGGTGCGGGGGTAAAGTTCCTCGCCTGGCGCGGTATACGGCCGGTAGATGGGGTCCGCGAGCGTATCGGACGGTGCCCGCTACGCTTTTGCCCGCGGCGGGCGAGCGTCGCGCCATGAGCGAGGACTGCATCTTCTGTTCCATCGTCGCCGGCGACGTCCCGAGTCGGACCGTCCACGAGGGCGAGCACACGTTCGCGTTCCTCGACGTGAACCCGCTGGCGCGGGGCCACACGCTCGTCATCCCGAGCGACCACTACGAGACGGTGGCGGAGATGCCCGACGACGTTCGGGAGGCCGTGTTCGCCACCGCCGGCGAGTTGACACCGGCCGTCGAGGCCGCGGTGGACGCCGACGCGACCACCGTCGGCATGAACAACGGCGCGGCGTCGGGCCAGGAGGTGCCACACGCCCACCTCCACGTCGTCCCGCGGTTCGAGGACGACGGCGTCGGCCCGCTCCACACCCTCGACTGGACGCGGCCCGAACTGGACGACGAGGAGTTCGACGCGGTAGCCGGTGCCATCCGCGACCACGCGGAGTGACGCACCGACCCGGCGTCGTGGCCGACCCCAGAACGAACCCGTGACACCCACCCGTCCCGACGAGGAGACGCCCCCACCGGACGCCCGCGAAGCGACGCGAGCGGCGCTCGGCGACCACCTGCGCAACCGACTGGCGCTCGCCGTCGTCACGCTCGCCGCCCTCGTCGCGTTCGTCATCGTCCCCGACGTGCGCCTCCAGTACGCCGCGGCGCTCGTCGCGTTCACCGTCTGGATGGCGTGGTTCGTCGCGGCGGCCGTCGACTGGCTGAGTCGAGCGGACTTCTGACGGCCCGCTGTCACTGGGTTTTTATCGGAGGAGCAAACGACGGAACGTATGACCACGCTCAGCCTCGTCGGAGCGGTCGGCGGTGCCGGCACGACCCGCACGACGCTCGAATCTGCCGCCGTCCTCGCACGAACCGGCCGTGACGTCTGTGTCCTCGACGCCGCCTACGCGACACAGGGGCTCGCGGACCACGTCTCCGGTCGACTCGACACCGACGTCACCGCGCTGTGTACCGACGCCGACGCCGGAACGCCGTCGCTCGCGGCCGGGTTGGTCGACGTCGAGACCGACGACGCGGGCCGACTCGCGGTCTGTCCCGCCCGTGCACCGTTCGAGCGACTCGCTCGCGCGAAGACGCCCGAGGCGGCCCAGCGGTTCGGGTCGCTCGTCGAGACGGCTGCCGACTCCTTCGACCACGTCCTCGTCGACGTACCACCCGTCGCGGCGAACCAGGCCGTCGCCGCCGTCACCACCACCGACCGCGTCGCCCTCGTCGCCCCGGACACCCCGCGCGGGCACGACGGCCTCGCCCGCCAGCGGGACCGTCTCGCGGACGTGGGCGCGCCCGACCCCGAGACGGTGCTCACGTTCACCGACGGGGGCGACCCCGAGGACGTCGCAGGGGCGATTCCGGAAGCCGACACGACCGACCCACGCGAAGTGCCGGTCTCGCTGACCGCTGACGACTCGTTCGTCGCGGGGGTCGCCCGGACGTGCGAGACGCTGTTCGGAGCGTCGTTCGACCTCGATACGGACGAACCGGGGGTCCTCGACAGAATCGGTCGCTGACCGTCGTCACCGAAGTGAAGTCACATTGCTCACTCGTGACACGGCGGCGTCGCGGTGACTGGAGTCACCGCAGGCTGCCCGCGTCACTCATCGTCTCACCCAGCAGCTCTCGCTTCTCGACGGCGGCGTCGCCACTCGGGGACAGCGCCCCCGCCAGCACCTCACGCGCCTCGTCGAGCGGGTCGTGCGTCTCGACGTAGGCCGCGAGGACGAACGCCGTCTCGCTCGCACCCGTGAGCGCGAGCGCGTCCGCCCGCGACAGTTCCGCGTTCAGCCAGTCACGAACCACCTCGCGGCCGGTCGGCCCGAGCGGCGACACCGCTCGCCGAGCAGGTGGAGCGTCTTCGCACCCGTCATCGGCGGTAGGCCCGCCGCGCGTGCGCTCGTTCCGACGCTCTCGCCGCCGGCGTACGTCTCGACGACGGCTTCCGCCTCGTCGGGCGAACACGGCAGATCGTCGGCGAACGGTGCGAGTCGCTCCGCGAGCGACGACTCGGTGGCGTCGACGGTGGCGACACCGCGCGCTCGCTGCTCGGCGGTCACCTCCAGTCCGGCCGCGATGTCGGCCAGTCCCATGGCCCGGACTCACGCCTCCCCACTGTTAAATCCTGTCCTATGACGTGACTGTTTTCGAAGGGTGAACGAACGACGTTCCGTACAGGTGTCGGTTACCGACACGTGGTAGCGGGCTTCTGAAGGTCGAAATCGACGCTTCCCGGTAGCCTTTTACATGGGTTCGGGACCGAGTTTCTGATATGAGCACGACGGCACGAAGCTGTCCCGAGTGTAGTGGTCGACTGCAGCAGGAACGAACCGAGACGGTCTGTGGCGAGTGTGGTCTCGTCGTCGGCGAGGACAGCCTCGACCGCGGTCCGGAGTGGCGCTCGTTCGCGGACGACGACACCGACCCCAAGCGGACGGGTGCGCCGCTGACCCGCTCGCGTCACGACCGCGGTCTCTCGACGGAGATCGGCTACTCCTCGCGGCTGAAGGGGCGCAAGCGTCGTCGCGTCGCCCGGATGCGCCGCCAGCACAGTCGCGCCCAGATATCGACGAAGTCAGAGCGCAACAAGGTCTACGCGTTCACCGAGATTCGCCGCCTCACCGACCGCCTCCAGTTGCCGAAGTCCATCCGCGACCGGTCGTGCGTGCTGTTCGAGTCGGGCCAGGACGCCGACCTGCTTCCCGGTCGGTCGCTGGAGGGGTTCGCGGCGGCGGCAGTGTACGCGACCTGCCGGGCCGACGGCCTCTCGCGGACCGTCGACGAAGTCGTCGCGCACGCGAAGGCGACCCGCGCGGAACTCCAGACGGCGTACGACGCGCTCAACCGTGACCTCGGCCTGCCGACCGGTCCCATCGACCCCGCCGAGTACCTCGCGCGGTTCGCCAGCGACCTCGACCTGCCACAGGCCATCGAACGCGCGGCGCGTGACCTGCTGGAGGGGCTGGACACCGCGTTCGTCACCGGCCGGAACCCCGGCGGGGTCGCGGCAGCGTGTCTCTACACCGCCGCCCGCGAGCGGAGCTACCCGCTCACGCAGGCGGAGGCGGCCGACGCCGGCGGCGTCACGCCCGTCACGCTCCGGACGACGTACGTCGAACTGACCGAGGACTGAACCGAGACGGACGCTACGACCCCGACCCGTCGGGAACGACGGGGGACCGAGCGGACTGCTTCTCAGCGAGCGACGAGTCGAACGTGACCGGCGAGGGCCGCGAACGGTTCGCCACACGACGCCGCGACCTGTCGGGCTGGGAGACCGTTGGCCGTTCCCCGAGCGATAGCCGCCCGTTCGGGGACGGGGACGACCGGCGCACCGAACGTCTCCTCGACGTGGTCGACGGGTGCGTCGGGGTCGGCGCGGTTCAGCGCGACGGCGAGGAGTCCGGCGTCGAGTTCACGGGCCAGTGCCCGCGCCCGGACGGCGTCGGCGAGCGCGATGCGGTCGGGCGTCGTCACCAGCAGCGAGGCGTCGGCGGCCAGCAGCGGGAGGCCGACGTCGCTCCCGAGTCCCGCAGGACAGTCGACGACGACGGGGCCGGACACCCGTTCGACGGCCGCGAGGGTGTCGACGAGTCGCCGCGGGTCGGCGGCGTGTGCCCCGGCCAGCGACCGGCCACAGGGGAGCAGGTCGACCGGCCCATCCTCGCGGACGGCCTCGACGGCGTCCGCTCGCCCGGCCAGGACGTCGTGGAGGTCCGGCCCGTGACCGGTCGGGAGGTCGGCCATCCCGAGGTCCGCGTCGACGACCACGGCGTCCAGTTCCGCGCCGAGGTTGTACGCGACCGTCGACTTCCCGACACCGCCTTTCCCACCGGTGACGGCGACGATCACGGTCGCTCACCGCCGATACGGGCGAGCGTCTCGACCGGGAGGTCGACCGAGTCGACGCGGTCTCCGAGGGTCTCGACGCGCTCTGCCAGTGCCCGGAGGCGGTCACGGTCCGCAGCGAGGTGTCCGTCGAGTGCGCGGACCCCGTCGATACCGCCCGCGGCGGCGACGGCGGCGCTCGCCGCCGTCAGCGTCTCGGCCGCCGCGAGTCGCTCGGCCAGTTCCAGACGGCGCTCGACCGCCGCGAGGTCGACCCCGGTAGACGGCGTGTCGTCGCTCGGTTCGTCCTTGGTGGCACCGTCGCTCGTCTCCCGTATCGGTGACGCTCCGTCCGTCGCCGCCGAGGGTCGCTCGGGCGTCGGCCGGTCCGAGGCGTCGCGCTCCGCCTCCTCGCCGGTCCCGTGTTCGCGGTCGGTCGCGGACGTGGCCTCTCCGCTCGTCGCCGTTGTCGGGAGCGCTGCTCGTGGTGGCCGTGGGTCCGAAAGCGTCCGGAGGACACCGTCCGTGGTCGCCTCGACGCGTGGTACGTCGGGGTGGCCCTCGAAGGTCGGGTCGTCGTCGGGCGGGCCGCGCCAGTCGACGGTGACGGGCGGGGAGTCGGTGGGGTCCGTGACGGCGAACCCCAGACCGAGTCGGCCGTCGACGACCCCCGAGAAGCCGGTGTCGTCCCATCCGGCGTCGGGGATCCCCCCGGTCCGTGGCGGGTGGAGCGTCGGGTCGCCGGTCGGTTCGACCCGAACCCGTCGCGGTCGGTCGCTCGTGAGCGTCACCTCGATCAGTGTTCGGTCGGCGCAGTGGCGTGTCGTCCACTCGGCGTTCATGGCCGGCGCTGGTACCGTCGTGGTTGATAAACTCCGGGCGGTGTGTCAGACCCGGAGCACGGCTGTGTCGAGCCAGTCGGCGGCCGTCCGCGCGTCGGGGAACCGGTCGCAGTCGAGGACGACCGGCGCGGCCGGGTCGCCGACGCGGTAGACGGCGAGCGCGGCGGTCACCGGCGACGCCTCGAACGGCGTCTCCCGAGCGTCCGGTCCGTCGAGCGCCCCGACCGCCGCCCTGAACTCCGGTTCGACCCGCTCGACGAGGTGGCGTCGCGCCGCCCGCTCGCGGTTGGCGAGGCGATCGTCGAGTCGCCGCCGTTCCTCTCGGCGGTCGTGTCGGTCACGTCGTCGCTCGCGGGCGTGGTCGAGCGCCTGACGAGCGGCGACCTGCTCGGTCTCGTGCTCGGTGAGCGCCGTCAGCGCCGTCGTGAGGTCGGCCTCGGCGTCGCTCGAACCGTCCTCGTGCTCGCGGAGTGCGGCGATTCGACCCTGGAGGCGCGCGACTCGCTCGCGGAGTCGGTCGACGCCCTCGCTCGTCTCGGCCAGTCGCCGTCGGTGTGTCGCCGTCTCGACGTCGTCGTCGTCGCCGTCGAGCGGTTCCAGCCGAGACCGGAGTCGGCGTATCTCCTCGTCCTGTGGTGCGGTCACTCCGCGGGACCGCGCGGCGACGGCGAGTGCGGTCCGTGGGCGAACCGCCAGTTCGGGGGTGACCGCTCCGACTCGCTCGAACAGGGGTCCCGGTTCGGGACAGTCCAGCCACGCCCGCTCGCCGCGGACGGCCGCGAGCACCTCCGACCGAGCGACTCGGCCGTCGAGGTCGGCGGCGTCCGTCTCCCGGTCTTCGTCCAGCGTGAGCCTCATAGGTCGCGGCCGGCCATCGTCTCGGGAAGCGGGTACTCCCGGTCCGCCGCGAAGGCCGTGTACGGGAGGCTCTCGCGCTCTCGTGCTTCGTAGGCGGCCGCGGCGTCCCGAACCGACTCGGGGACGGCCTCGAACTCGTTGAACGGTTCGACACGGTCGACGGCAACGTCCTCCGGATGCTTCGCCCGCAGTCGAAGCGCGAGGAAGGCCCCGAGTTCGGTGAACTCGAACAGTGCGACGCGACCGAACCGTCGGACGACGCTCTCCTCGTGACTTCTGTGGACGTTCCGCAGCGACGTGCGCGCGGCCCGCGAGTAGGCGACGACGAGCAACACGCGAGAGGTTCACGACTCGTTGCACTAAAATGATGTGTAGTCGGCCTCGAATCCTCCGACCGGGGGAGTCACTCCACGCGGTCGACGGACACCGACCCCCGGTCGACGCCCGTGAGGTCGGCGGCCCGTTCGCGGGCCTCCGAGGGTGAGGACGCGAGGACCACGACGCCGTCGACGCCCTCCGCGCCGCTCGCACGGTACGCGTCCTGCTCGGCGAACTCGGTGGCGTAGGTGCGCAACACACCCCGGACGCGACGCTCCATGGACGCGAGGTCGCTTTCGCCGGCCTCGAACTCGCTCAGCGCGTCCTCGACGTTCCGAAGCGCCGAAATCCGGTCCATCGACCGACGCTCACGGCCGGCGGCACAAAAGCGCTTCCCGTCGCTTCGGACTGTCCAGCGACGCTGCCCGTCGGGCGCGAGCGTCGACGCGAACCGTGTACCGCCGTGACGCCGCTCGACGGTTCGACGACCGGACGACCCGTGTCCCCGGCCGCTCTCCTCGCGCCGATGCCCCGTTTGCTATCGCAGCCAGTAGTTTATCGCCGGTGTGACCGCCGCACTCCCGCAGTCGCTCTCACCGGCCGTCGCAGGCGTGTTCGTGGCGGCCACTGGCCGGCAGCGACGGACCCGGTACGGCATCGCTGGCCGGACCGCCGTCTTCGGTGTCGGAGTCGTCCCGTCTTCGACGAACGCTCGCGCTGGTGGGTCTCGTCGGAACACTGGTCGTGGGGGCGGTTCCCGGACACGGCGACGCGGAGGCGTCGCGGCCGGGCCACCGGCGTTCGCCGCTGGCGTGAGGGGCCGACACACCGGGGCTCTCCGGCGGTCCGGACGGCGTCAGGTCGACGGCCCGGCCCGACTCTGCACCTCCCACCCACCCGCGAAGTCACACCCCGTCCGTTCGACGTACTCGACGGCCGTCTCGCGGGTCACCTCGCCGCTCCCCTCCACCGCCTCGACGACGAACGGGATGTGGAGCGCGTCCCCACAACAGCCCACGTCGGCGAACTCCTCGAACTGCTCGCCCTCCTCGAAGGTGTCGTGGGTACGTCCGAGCCACGCGCGGAAGTGTGTCGTCGCTATCTGCTGACGACCCCAACTGCTCAGCGCCTCGGGATGCGAGAGAACGACGCGTGTTATCATGGGGCCACGTAGGTCACGGGGACGGATACAGGTTCGGCCGCCGTGTGACACCGGCAATCGCCCCCGCCTCGCCCGGCGTTTTCCGTCCCACGCTCCTCCGTTCGGTATGGTCGACGTCTCACCGACGGACCTCACAGACCGTGTCGCAATCGTCACCGGTGCCTCCTCGGGTATCGGCGAAGCCACCGCACGCGTGCTGGCCGACGAGGGCGCGAGCGTCGTCCTCGCCGCCCGCCGCGAGGACGACCTCCGGACGCTGGCCGACGACATCGAAGACGAGGGCGGCGACGCGCTGGTCGTCCCGACGGACGTGGCCGAAGAAGAGCAGGTACGGAGCCTCGTCGACACGGCCGTCGAGGAGTTCGGCCGACTCGACGTCCTCCTCAACAACGCCGGCGTGATGCTCAACGAACCGTTCCAGGCGTCCGACACCGACCACTTCGAGCAGATGGTCGAGGTGAACCTGCTGGGTCTGATGAAGGCGACGCGGTTCGCCGTCCCGAAGATGCAGGAGACGGGCGACGGCCGGGGCCACGTCGTCCAGCTCTCGTCCGTCGCCGGCCGCCACGCCTACCCGAGCCACGCCGCGTACAACGGGACGAAGTTCGGCGTCAACGGCTTCACCGAGTCCGTCCGGAAGGACCTCTGTGGCGACGGTATCCGCACGACGCTCGTCGAACCGGGGGCCGTCGACACCGAACTCCAGCAGCACATCCCCGACGAGGACGAACGAGAGGGAGCCAAGGAGATGGTGGCGTCGATGGACGCGCTCGCACCCGACGACATCGCCGCTGGCATCGTCTACGCCGTCACACAACCCGCGAACGTCTCGGTCAACGAACTGCTGATTCGCCCGACGGAACAGGAGATGTGAGCGCGTCCCGGTGAGCGGACACGACGGCACCACTGGTTTGCCGACTCGCGTGGTCCTCCCTGCATGCCCGCCTCTGCCGACGTTCGCCGCCGACTCGCCAGCCCCGACGACGCGCCCGCGATACGCCGAATCTACGCGCCGTTCGTCGAGGAGACGGCCATCTCCTTCGAGGGCGACCCGCCGTCGGCCGACGAGTTGCGCGAGCGAATCGACGCGACACTCCCGCAGTATCCGTGGTTAGTCGCCGGGACGGACGCCGGTGTCGTGGGCTACGCGTACGCGGGACCGTTCCAGTCACGACCGGCCTACCGCTGGAGCGCCGAGTGTTCGGTCTACGTCGCCCGCGACAGCCACCGCTCCGGTGTCGGCCGGACGCTCTACACCGCGCTGTTCGACCTGCTGGCTCGACAGAACTATCGGACCGTCTACGCCGGCATGACCGTCCCAAACGCCGCGAGTGCTGGCCTGCACGACTCGATGGGGTTCGCGCCCGTCGGCACGTTCGAGCGAGCGGGCTACAAACACGGCGCGTGGCACGACGTCCAGTGGTGGCAGCGGACGCTCGACGGTGCCGAGGACGACACGTCGGGGCCGCCCGACGAACCGCGGGCGCTCACCGAGCTGACGGAGAGGGAACTGGACGCGGCACTGCACGACGACTCCGGGAACTGAGCCGAGTCCTCAGACCGTCCGCAGGTGGTCCTGACTCGGTTCGTAGACGTCGCCCTGTCGCCGGAGTTTCTCGATCTCGTGTTCGGCCTTCGAGCGTTCGATGCCGGCGGCCTCGGCCTGGTCGAGCACCTCCTCGACGGGTGCGCCGTCGTCGTACTCGGTCTCGACGTCGCGGATGATGTCCTTGATCGAGCGCACGCGGTCGCGCTGGGTCTTCGAACGCCCCGTCTCGACGATGTCGGCGTCGAACTCGCCGGTCTCGGGGTCCATCCCGATGTCCTCCAGCGACGAGCGAACGATGTCGATGACGCGTTTCGAGTCCTCGACCTCGACGCGGTCCGAGAGACGGACGCGGGCGGAGGCTTCCGCGAGACGCACGAGGCCCTCCAGTTTCCGGGCGGTGACGGGCACGGGTGAGTCGCCGTCGGTGCCCTGTGCTCGCAGGTCGACGTAGAACTGCTCGATCTCCCCTTTCGCCTCCTCGGTCATGACGGGGAAGCAGGTGCGTTTCGCGTAGGCGATGTACTTCCGGAGGAAGTCGGCGTCGATGGCCGGTTCGACCGTCTCGGTTATCTTCTCGACCTCGTCGTCGGAGTAGTTCGAGGTGGCGTTCTCGGTGCGGTGGGTGTGGAGTTCCCCGGCGTAGTTCGTCGTCAGGATGTGGTCGGCGAGGTCGCGGTCACGGTCGGCGTCGGGTTTGTCCGTCACCGTGAAGATGAGATCGAACCGCGAGACGAGCGCCGGTTCGAGGTCGATCTGCTCGGCGATGGGTTCGTACTCGTCGAACCGGCCGTACTTCGGGTTCGCCGCGCCGAGCAACGAACAGCGCGACTTGAGGGTGGCGTTGATGCCGGCCTTGGAAATCGAGATGGACTGCTGCTCTAGCGCTTCGTGCATCGCCGAGCGGTCCTCGGGGCGCATCTTGTCGAGTTCGTCCACCGCCGCGATACCCTGGTCGGCGAGGACGAGCGCACCGGCTTCGAGCGACCACTGCTGGCCCTCGCCGAAGTCGTCGCGCACGGCGGCGGCCGTGAGACCCGCACTGGACGACCCTTTACCGGAGGTGTACACAGAGCGCGGAGCGATAGACCGGACGTACTGGAGGAGTTGGGAGTTGTGCGAGACGACGTTGTTCGTGAGATAGTTGTGCGTTCCTTCGATTTCGAGGTCGTAAACCCACTCGTCGTTCGACTCGACGGGTTCGATGGATTCGATACGGTCCCACGCGATGTCGTCGTTCGCCATCGCGCCGAGTCTGTCGAGCGTCGTAGCAGCAGCGTCGACACCACCGTCTGCCACCACGTTGACCGTGTCGTCGAGTTCACTCCCGAACGTCTCGACGACCGTTTTCAGGCTCTCTCGACTCGGGTTACGGTCGCCGCGTTCGTAGTGCTGGTACGTGCTTCGTGGCAGCCCACAGTCTGCCTGTGTCGATCCGAGCGATTCCCTGACGTCTCGTAGCGTGGCTCCTACGGCAGGAATCACGTCGTGGTTCGTGTTCGACGTCGAGTCGACCATCGCCTCGGCAGCGGACTGCTTGCGTTCGGTAACGAAGCCGATACGCCCGACGTATCGCGCGAAGTCATCGCCGCTGATGCGAAGTCGATAGCTCCCACCTGCCTTCGACCGAAGCTGCGAATCGATGCCGAACGCGAGGAGCAGACTCCTGACCGCTTCGAGGAGTTCTCGACTGGTCGAAGAGACGCTCACTTCGCGTTGCTTCGGTGAGACGGTCCCCTCTGCGTCGACGAACGCCTGCAGGAACCCCCGTTTGGCCGGTCGAGTGGCCCGCAGTATCGCGGGTGGAACACGCTGTTCGTTCGACCCTGCAAGCATCGCCGGTTCGAGTTCCTCGAAGAGACTCGCGAGTTCACTCGACGAGCAGACGATTTCACGAGCGGTCTTCCCACCGTGTGGGCTGCGCTCGTTCGGATTCAACCCGAGTCGCTCCAGTGCGTTCGTGACGTCGTCGAGAATCTCGCGGTCGTCGTTCGTAACGTAGGTCGTTGCGCTGCCGCCGTCTCGACGCTGGACGTACCCTTCCGCGATGACGAATCCGAGGAGTCGAGCGAACCACGGCGTCAGTCGATCTGGAACGTCGAGTCTGACGGCGTTGTTGGCCTGCGACCGTCGAGTCGAAATGTCCAGCGAATCGTCACCCATCGTCGGTAACGACCGCGGAACGGCGATAAACTGCCCTTCGTCGAGATTCTCGGCGACGACCGGTTCGGTTCCACCGTCGCGCCCGACGAACAGCGGATGAGAAGGCGTCACGTCGACTTCGCGACCACTCTCAGTCCGGATTCGGTAGAGCTGTTTGGGGGCCTCTCGCTTCCAGACTTTCGTCGCCCGCTGCATCGTCAACGACCCGTCGTCGCCCATCGACGGGACGTCGAAATTGACCGCGTCCCAGACGCCGTCGTCGACGGGCTTCGGATCGTCGAGATTCGATTCGACGAGCTCGCGAATCGGTACCTCGGAGCCGTCGTCGAGCGTAACGCGAGTGTCTCCGGCGACGCATTTCCCCGTCCCGGGGTCCCCTATCAGGAGCATGTGGAAGTCGCCACGAATCCGGGAGCCGTCGGGGAGGTGTTTCGTGACTCCCGAGAACAACTGGAGGATGATGGCGAGTTTCTCCTGTTCGAACCCCCAGATGGAGGGCGCCATCGACCCGACCATCTGCTCGTAGATGCTGTCGTCGTCCGACAGCGCGACGATTTTCCGCTTCTCCTCGTCGGTGATGTCCATCTCCTCGAACTGCTCGTCCTCGATCTCGACGGCGATGCCGTCCATGAACACGTCGAACATGGCGGACTTCTTCTGCCCGGACTCCTGCTGGTCGAGCCTGAGGATGCCGGTGACGTTGACGTGGTCGCCGGCGGTCACCTTCCCGGTGACGTCGTCCTCGATGTGGACGTCGATGTTCTGTGGGGTCTCCCCGCCACGCAGTCCCTCGGGGGACTCCTGGACGCGAATCTTCTGGGCGTCGACGAACTCCGACTGGTCGAAGTTGATGCGAAACGGCCCCTGTCGTTCACAGCCACCGCACTCGTGGGGTTCCTGGAAGTCGCCGCCGGTCTGGGGGATGCGGGTGAGCGTACCGCAGCGCTGACACTCGAAGGCCGCCTGCTGTATCTTCGGACGGACGTTGGTCGCCTTCCGGACGATGCCCCGGACCGCGATGAGCTGCCCCCGGTGACGCGCCCGGATGTCCCGGATGTCGGTCACCTGGTCGAGTTCGTGGATACGGACGTGAGCCTGCCCGAGCGAGACGTCGACGGGCAGGTCGTACAGTCTGAGCGCCTCCTCGGCGTACTCCTGGAGCTGTCCTGGCTGGTTGCGGTACTGGTCGGCGAGGTCCTGGTCGAAGCGATAGAGGTCGTCGTAGGAGATGTAGAGCGAGCGCTGCTCGTTGGGGTACTTCCGCGCGAGTTCACCGATGTCGTTCCGGTAGTAGTTGCGGTAGAACTCCTCGAAGTCGTCGATGATGTCGGTGTTCTCCGCCTGTGCCATTACCGTCGGTATCGCCTAATCAGACAAGAAGGTTCGCAAAGAGCGACCCGGAAGTGAACGTGAACTACGGTGGTCGTGGCGGTTCGTGCCGGGGCCCTGCCGCCGTCGTACAGTTCTTGCCAGCAGGAGTCGTAGTGCTCTCGATGGCCACCAGCGACGCTCTCGACGACGGCGTGCGGTACGTCCGCAGTCGGGGGTTCGACGTCACACGCTCGACCGACCGGGGGGAACCGGACGCGGTGGCGACGCCACGGACCGGGGCACGCCTGAGCGACTCGCTCCCCGCCGACGACCGTTCGCTCGCCATCGAGCGTCTCTCGGAGGCCGACCCGACGACCGTCCTCGAACGCGTCGCGGGGGCCGCCCGCGAGGGTCGTCGCTGTCTGTTCGTCGCCACACCGACCGTCGCGGCCGACGCACACGACGTCCTCTCCTCGCCGGCCTTCGTCCGCCGTGCGACCGACGGCCACCGCGAGTTCTACCCCTCGCTCGACCGTGTCCGCCTCGAACACGGCGGACTCGCCGCGTGGCGTGCCTACCGCCCCGACTACCGCTGGGAGGAGGTCCCCGTCGGCCAGGGCAACGTCCGACTGGTGTGTTACGACGACGAACAGGTCGTCGCCCGGTTGGACTCCGTCGAGACACTCCGTGCCCCGCCTGCCGACGCGTTTCCGTACTCGTACCGCCGTGCGGCCGACAAGCGCCTTCACGTCACGGACGTGACCGGCCACCTGCTCGGCGTCTACGCTAGCTACCGCGCGATGCGACGGGCCGGCTTCGACCCCGTCCCCGCACCCCTCGTCCCCGAACACGTGCTCGGTGACCGTGCCGTGAGCGACGCGTGGGCCATCGCCGTCGACGACGGCGAGCGCATCACGCGGGTGCTGACGACCGGCGACTGAAACCGGTGGGTTCTCCGTACGAGAGAGGTGTGTCGCGCTCGTGACGATGACCACGACCAGCGAGGTCGGGACGGTCCCGTCTCTCTCGTTGACGGCGTACTCCTCCCCGCACCGACGACGAACAGGACGGACGCGGTGCCGCCGCCGTCCGCTCGTCGAACGGGTGGCGATCGGCGGCGACACGTGTCGGGGCTACGTCAGCGTACGTCGGCAAGAAGCGACCGCCTTCGGGCGTTCAGTCGGAGATGGGTGTGCTCTCCTCGGACTGGCCGTCGGGTGGTGGGGTGACGTGCTTCGCGCGACGCATCCACCGGTCGACGTTGTCCGCGACGTACTCCCGCCCGCCGAGGCCGATGGCGAGTCCGCCACCCAGGCCGATGGCGACCGCCACACCGATCGCCAGAGCCGTCGCAACGGTCGTGAGCAGCGTCACGTCGACGCCCATGGTGTCGAGACCGACCGTGATCACGACGAAGTACAGGAACAGTCGGACGCCCGTTGCGAACCACGACGTGTACGCGGTTCGGGTCGCCGCTCGCGTTCGCTCGATGGCGTCACCGACGAAGTCGGCCACTACGAAGCCGAGGACGATGATCAACAGGCCGGCGACGAACGCCGGTAGGTACGAGACGACGGTCGCGATCCACTGTGAGAGGACCGCCACGTCGAGGACGTCGGCCGCTGCGAGGAGCGCGACCGCGTAGACGAACCACGCCGCCAGCGTTCCGAATGCGTTCGACACCGCGTCCTCCGTCCCGCCCAGTATCGACCCGATGGGCGTGTTCAACACCAGTCGGTCGAGTTCGACCCGGTCGGTCACCCCCGAGACGATCCTCCGGACGACGCGCCCGACGACCCACCCGATGAGCAGGACGACGAGCGCCCCGACGAGGTTCGGGACGAAGGCGATGGTCTGGGCGACGGTCTCCTGTAGGAACTGCGGGATTTCGACCTGCAGAATCACGTGAGTAGCTCCGTTCATAGCACCGTGCCATCAGTTACCAAAGAGGTTAAGCCACGGGCTTGCTAAACGAACTATTCCTGTCCAAAATCGGGTTTTACTTGAATCTGTGTGGTAACTGTGGCTCTGCAATATACTATCTGGAGCTATCGACGAAAGAAGTGGGTGTGTTTCACGTCTCGAATCTCGGGACTCGAAGCGAACGGGTCCTTCGGGAGACGAGTCGGGTCCCCGGATTCCAACCTCGCCGAGACCTCGTTTCGCTCGGTCTCGTCTGGTTCAAACGGGCGGACGAGCGATTCGCTCGTCACGTCCGTTCCTCGGAAAGAGCAAGTCCACTCGGATTTGAATCGCTGTCTGCGGTTCTCAAGCACGCTGTACCGCGACGAGTAAAGCGAGTCGCGGCCTCTTTTTGGTCCAGGTTCTTGCGAGGAGGGGTGCGCTTCGCGCACCCGACGAAGCTAAAAGGTGGAATGGGACCGCCCGGATTTGAACCGGGGTCACGGGCACCCAAGGCCCGAAGTATACCAGGCTAACCCACGGTCCCGCAGGTGAACCAAAGCGCATCCCACGTAAACGGGTTTCGTTCTACCGGTCACTCGACAGCGAGTGCCGCACCGACCACCAGAAGCGCCGACGCGAGCGCGATTCCCGTCGTCGCCCGGTCGGCGAGGACGCCTCCGACGACCACCACCATCCCGCCGACCAGCGCGACGGTCGCGGCGATTCGGCGACTCCGCCGGGAGAGGTACGACCGCGCACGGCAGTAGTCGACGCTCGCGGCGGCGACGGCGGCGACACCGAGCCCGCCCGCCAGCGGCGTCGCGGTGAGAACGGCGACGGCGGCGACGACGAGTCCGACCGCCGTCCCACCGACACCGACCAGCGTGGGCGACAGCGGGGTCCGTGCGTACCGGCCGTGGTAGCCGAACGCCAGCGCGGCGGTGAGCGCGCCGACGACGATGCCGAACGCCGTCGGTCCGTCGAGTGCGGCGACCAGCAGGAGTCCGACGCCGAGCACGCTCCCGGCGGCGAGGACGGGGCGTGCCGGGAACCGTGTCGCAGGGTCGGGGTCGACGTGGGCGGCGTAGACGGCGAACGGGAGGAACAGACCGAGGCCGAGCGCCGTCGCGCCCACGACCGACCCGTC
The DNA here is from genome assembly GCF_009791395.1 of Halomarina oriensis. Classification (GTDB taxonomy): domain Archaea; phylum Halobacteriota; class Halobacteria; order Halobacteriales; family Haloarculaceae; genus Halomarina; species Halomarina oriensis. The sequence continues at coordinate 449,620 of NZ_WSZK01000015.1, read as the reverse complement.
GACGACGAGCGAGAACAGCATCGTCGGGACGGCGAGGACGCTCCCGACCAACAGCGCGCCGAGCGAGGCACGGAACTGCATACGGACACCGAGAGCGCCGTGGGCAAAACGATACGGTCACGACGCGCTCGGCGCGGGCCGTGCCGGTGTCTGCGGTCGACGAACGCTGAACCCACAAGCGTTTAATCTGCAGCCTCTGTAGCGCCAGTATGCCCAACTGTCCGCTCGCGGACGAGTGCCCGAGTTTCTCCGAGCGTATCGAGGGGATGGGCTGTCAGCACTACACCAACCGAAGCGGGACGGAGTGGTGCCAGCACTACAGTCAACCCATCCGCGACCTGAAGTCCCAGCCGGTGAAACCCGGTGAGGAGGTCGTCGTCGAGGTGACCGACATCCACCGTAGCGGTGCTGGCGTCGGTCGGACCGAGGATGGCTTCATCATCCTCGTCGACGGCATCCTTCCGGACGCCCGTGCGCGGGTGAAGGTGACGAAGGTCCGCTCGAACCACGCACAGGCCGACGAACTCGAACGCCTCCCGATGGACGAGGAGGACGAGGAGGACGAGGAAGTGACCGACGCCGCCGCCGCCGACGAGGACGACGGCGACGACGACGGGCCTCGCCGCACGCGTCGTGAACGACTGGGCAGCCGCGACAACTTCTGGGGCTCGTAGGAGCCTCGTCGCGGTCCGCGAGCGACCGCTTTCGTGACACTCGGAAACGCCGTTCTCTCTCGTTGCCGGCAGTCGCCAGCACGCGCGCCGACGAGGGTAAATCCCGAGCGAGCGTACGCACTGCGTGAACACCGGCCCCACTGCTCGAACGGCCACGGGAGACGCGTCCGCCCCGGCGACGGCCGAGGGGGAGTCGGCCGTCGACCTGCTCGGTGGTCTCGACATCGAGACGACCGACGACGTCGCGGTCCCCGACCGACTCATCGACCAGGTCATCGGGCAGGACGACGCCCGCGACGTGGTGCTGAAGGCGGCGACACAGCGCCGCCACGTCATGATGATCGGCTCTCCGGGGACGGGGAAGTCGATGCTCGCCAAGGCGATGAGTCAGCTCCTCCCCCGCGAGGAGCTCCAGGACGTCCTCGTCTACCACAACCCCGAGGACGGCAACCAGCCGACGGTTCGGATGGTCCCGGCGGGTCGCGGTCGGGAGATAATCGAGACACACCGCGTCGAGACGCGGAAGCGTGGACAACTGCGCTCGCTGGTGATGTGGCTCGTCGTCGTCGCCGTCCTCGGGTACGCGCTGTTCGTCGCGGGGGAACCGCTCGTCGGTATCATCGCCGCCGCCATCGTCTTCTACGTCTTCCGGGTGGGTGGCCGCACCCAGCGTGCGAGCGTGCCGAACCTGCTGGTCGACAACGGCGACCAGCAGACCGCACCGTTCGCGGACGCGACGGGTGCTCACGCCGGCGCACTGCTCGGCGACGTCCGTCACGACCCCTACCAGTCCGGCGGCCTCGCCACCCCCAGTCACGACCGGGTCGAGGCCGGGGCCATCCACAAGGCCAGTCGTGGCGTGCTGTTCGTCGACGAGATCAACACGCTCGACATCCGCTCCCAGCAGAAGCTGATGACGGCCATCCAGGAGGGCGAGTTCTCCATCACCGGCCAGTCCGAGCAGTCCTCGGGCGCGATGGTGAAGACCGACCCCGTCCCGACGGACTTCGTGATGATGGCGGCGGGCAACCTCGACGCGATGGAGAACATGCACCCGGCGCTCCGCTCGCGCATCAAGGGCTACGGCTACGAGGTGTACATGGACGACACCATCGCGGACACCCCCGAGACCCGTCGTCAGTTCGCTCGGTTCGTCGCCCAGGAGGTCGCTCGGGACGGCCGCCTCCCGGCGTTCGAGGCCGCCGCGGTCGCGGAGGTCGTCCTCGAAGCCCAGCGCCGGGCGGGCCGGAAGGGCCACCTCACGCTTGCGTTCCGCAACCTCGGCGGCCTCGTGCGTGTCGCGGGTGACATCGCCCGCGCCGAGGACGCCGAGTACACGACGCGCGACCACGTGCTCCGCGCCAAGCGCCGGGCACGGTCCATCGAACAGCAACTCGCCGACCAGTACATCGCCCGGCGGCGGGAGTACGACCTCTCGCTGGTCGAGGGGAGCGTCGTCGGCCGGGTCAACGGTCTCGCGGTGATGGGCGAGGACTCCGGTATCGTCCTGCCCGTCGTCGCGGCCGTGACGCCCGCACAGGGGTCGGGGGAGGTCATCGCCACCGGAAAGCTCCAGGCGGTCGCCACGGAGGCGGTCAACAACGTCTCTGCGGTCGTCAAGAAGTACGCCCGCGTCGACCTGGACGAGATGGACGTCCACGTCCAGTTCGTCGGTGCGGGCGAGGGTGGCGTCGACGGCGACTCCGCGAGCGTCACCGTCGCGGCGGCCGTCGTCAGCGCCCTCGAAGGGATTCCCGTCGACCAGTCCGTGGCGATGACCGGGTCGCTCTCGGTTCGCGGCGACGTGCTCCCGGTCGGTGGCGTCACCTACAAGATCGAGGCGGCGGCGAAGGCGGGCGCGAAGACGGTGGTCATCCCGGCCGCGAACGCACAGGACGTGCTCGTCGAGGCGGAGTTCCGCGAGCAGGTCGACGTCGTCCCCGTCAGCAACATCAGCGAGGTGCTGAACGTGGCACTCGTCGACGCCGTCGAGAAGTCCTCGCTACTCGACCGGCTCTCGGCGTACGCCCCTGCCCCGCCAGGTCGGGACCGAAATCGCCGGTCGGGGCCGACGCCAGCACCCTGACTCCTCGTCGGACTCGGCCCTCCTCTCCGCTCCGTTCGGCGCTCGCCGTTCGACCCTGAACCACGGGCTACAAGCCCCTCCCGCTCGTATTCTCTTCCGTGACTGACCCTGCCGACGTCGACGACATCCTGGCCAGCGTCGGGTTCGACCCCGAGACGAGCGTGCTGACCCGTCGGCAGGCGGAGGTGCTCGCGCTCCGGGAGCGAAGCCTCGCACAGGCGACCATCGCCGAGTGGCTGGGCACCTCGCGGGCGAACGTCTCCTCTATCGAGGCCAGCGCCCGCGAGAACGTGGCGAAAGCCCACGAGACCGTCGCGTTCGCCGAGGCGCTGCGCGCGCCGGTCCGCATCGCCGTCGAACCGGGGACCGACCTCTACGACGTGCCCCAGCGGGTCTACTCGGCGTGTGACGAGGCGGGCGTGAAGGTGAACTACGCCGCCCCGGAGCTGATGAAACTCGTCTCGGACGCCGCGGGCGACGCGGTTCGGGGCCGCGAGGTCCGACAGGACATCCTCGTCGGCGTCACGAGCGACGGGCAGGTCCGGGTCCGGAAACCGTAGCTCACTCCTCGTCGGTTTCGGTCGGTGGAACGAGCTTCAGCACCGTCTCCGCCGGTGTCCGGACGTACAGTGCGTCGCCGAGCGCGTCGATTCGCCCCCGTCGGGTCTCCTCCCAGTCGAGGTCGATTTCGTACCGCGTCTCGAACGGCGGCGTGCCGAGTTCGGTGCCGACGACGCGGCCGGTGTGTGTGAGCGCGGCCGCCCGCCGTCCTCGAAACGCCGCGTCGATCACCGGTTCGTCGAGTCGGAACTCCGAGCGCTCGACGCCGTCGTCGGCCGAAATCCCGTAGAGCGTCCCGAACCGCCCACCACCGTTCTGCCCCTGGTTGTCGGTCGCAGTGGCGACCGAGAGGTCGGTCTCGGTGACGCCGAGCGCCGTGACGACGCCGTCGCCGAAGTGAGTGTCCCAGACGGTCTCGCCGGTCGCTCGGTCGAGCGTGACGAGTTCCCCGTCGGCGGCGGCGAACACGCTGTCGGCGTTCGCAACGAGCGCCGTCTCGGGGGTGAACGGAGTCTCGACGGTCTCGTCGCGGTGCCACCGTACCGTACCGCTCTCGGCGTCGAGCGCGGCCATCGCACCGTCGACCCCGCCTCGCCGTCCGGCGACGAACAGCGCTCCGCCCTCGACGGCCATCTGCACGCCGGGGCGTTCGAGGTCGGTCTGCCAGCGCGTCGACCCCTCGTGGGTCAGCGCGACCACCCGTCCGTCGGCGATGGCGTAGACGCCCGTCGCGTCACCGACGAGCGGAGCGCGTGTCGCCGGGAGTTCACGCCGCCAGCGCTGGTCGCCAGCGCCGTCGACCGCGAGCAGTTCGGTGTAGCCGTCGTTCGCAACGTCGGTCCGCGGGTCGTCGAGGTACCCGAGGAGGACGTAGGCGCGGTCACCGTCGACGTGGAGCGCGTCGGCTCTCGTCTCGAGCGAACGTCGCCACCGCTCCTCGCCGGTGTCGGGGTCGAGACGAACGAGCGCGTACGACCGGCCGTCGGGGCCGACCGTCGCCCCGTCTCCTCCCTCCTCGCTGACCGTCGCGTACACTCCGGTCCGGTCGAGGCCGAACTGCTCGACGCTCTGACCGGGCGACACCGACCACTGCTGGCCCTCGGGAGCACCGCCCGCTCCGAGGCCGAGACAGCCGGTGAACGTCGTCGCTCCAAGCGCTCCGAGACCCGTGAGGAACTGCCGTCTGGAGGCCATTGCTCGCACTTCGGGGCCAGGAGAATAGGTCTTCGTCTTTCGGTCCGTGTTCGGCCGCCGCAGTGAGCTATTTCACCCCTCCGTGAGAGCCCCCGACATGGACCTCGGCCTCGCCGGTGACGCCGCACTCGTCACCGCCGGCACCAGTGGACTCGGCCGCGCCAGCGCGGAAGCACTCGCCCGCGAGGGCGCACACGTCGCCGTCTGTGGACGCACGCGGGCACACATCGACGACACCCGCGACTCGCTCGAATCGCTCGGCGACGGCGACGTACTGGCCGTCGAGGCGGACATCACCGACCGGGAGCGCGTCGAGGGGTTCGTCACCGACACCGTCGACGCCTTCGGCGGCCTCGACCACGTCGTCACGAGCGCGGGCGGCCCGCCCAGCGGCGCGTTCCTCGACACGGACGACGAGGACTGGTACGACGCCTACGACCTGCTGGTGATGAGCGTCGTCTGGACCGCTCGGACCGCCCACCCGCACCTCGAAGACGGCGGCGGGACCATCACCGCCATCACCTCGCGGTCGGTCGAACACGCTATCGACGGCCTCGTCCTCTCGAACTCGGTCCGGCGGGGCGTCATCGGCCTCGTCGAGACGCTCTCGACGGAGTTCGCGCCCGACGTCCGGACGAACGCCGTCCTGCCGGGCACCCACGAGACCAGTCGTATCGAGGACCTCATCGAGCAGGGTATCGAGCGCGGCGAGTACGACGACTACGACGCCGCCCGCGAGGAGTGGGGCGCGGGTATCCCGCTCGAACGCATCGGTCGGCCCGAGGAACTGGGCGACGTCGTCGCGTTCCTCGCCAGCGACCGGGCGAGCTTTCTCAACGGCGTCTCCGTCCCCATCGACGGCGGCCAGACGTAGCTCGGTACCATGGAGCGATATCGGCTGTTGCTCGTCGTGACGTACCTGTTGCTGGCGTCCAGTCTCTACGTCGGTTTCTTCGTCGGGTCGACCGGCCCGGTGTTCCTGGTGACGTTCGTCGCCTCGCTGGTGACGCTCGCCGGGGCCTACCTGGTCTACCGGCGCGACGAGTCGGCGTGAGGACGCCCCGTTCCGCTCAGCGACGGCGGAGGCGTTCGAGTAGCGCTCGCGCCCCCGACGCGAGGAACGCGAGGACGCCGATGGCGAGCGCACCGAGCGCCAGCAGCCACGGACCGCGCTGTCCGTCGGGAGGCGTCTCGTCGGCCACCGTCTCGTCGGCCGCCTCGTCTCGCTCCGGCACGCTCATTCGAACCACCCTGCTCGCGAGGCGCGACAGCGGCTCGCTCGCCCCCCGAGATTCTCGTTCGCTCCTCGCTCGCTCACTCCGAATCTCGCAGTCGGTCGACCACCTCGCGCACGCGCTGGGCCTGGCGCGTCGGGACGACGAGCACGTTCCCGTCGTAGGCGGCGACGGTGAGGTCCGAGACGCCCACCGCGCTGACGTGCTGGTCCTCGCCCGCAGCGATTACACAGTCCTCGGTGTCTATCGTGAGCGCGTCACCGAGGACGACGTTGCCGTCGTCGTCCGCAGCGTCAGCGAACACCCGGACGAGCGCGTCCCACGCTCCCAGGTCGTCCCACTCGAACGTCGCGGGGACGACGGCCACCTCGCGGGCGTCTTCGAGGACGGCGTAGTCGACGCTGACCGACTCGGCGAGTCTGAACGCGCTCTCGGCGTTGCCCGCCTCGACGCCTTTCACGAGTTGGGCGAGGTCACCGCGACGCGCCTCCGCCAGGAACGCCTCGGGCGTCCACGCGAACATCCCGGCGTTCCAGAGAAAGCCGTTGTACCGGTAGCGCTCGGCCGCGCCCGCGTCGGGTTTCTCGAAGAACCCGGCCGCCGTGTAGTAGCCGTCGTGTTCCTCGCCGGGCTTGATGTAGCCGTAGCCCGTCGCCGCCCGGTCGGGTTCGACGCCGAGGGTGACGAGCGCGTCGGTGTCGGCGGCCACCTCGCAGGCACGCTCCGCGACGCTACCGAAGTCGCCTTCGACGGAGTGGTCGCTCGGGAGACAGAGCATGACGGTGTCCTCACCCTCCCGCTCTCGAACCTCGTGGGCGGCGTAGACGAGCGCGGGGCCGGTGTCCCGGCCCGCCGGTTCGGTCAGTACCTCGGCGTCGGGGGCGTGGTCGGGAATCGCGTCGGCGTAGTCCGGACGCGTGAGGACGTAGACGGTGTCGGCCACCTCGCTCGCACGCTCGACGGTCCGGGTCAGCAGCGACGGGCCGTCGCCGAACGAGAGGAACTGTTTCGGGCGCTGGTCGGAACTGGCGGGGTACATTCGAGTCCCGGTTCCGCCGGCGAGAACGACCGCTGTGACGTGCATGGGACGGCCTTCGACGCGGCGGGACTAATCGGTATGGCTCCACTCGGGGGACCGTCACGGGGTGCGGTCGCGCTCAGTCGTCGTCCCAGGTCTGGATGCGCCCCTCGCGGATGTCCTCGACACAGCCGACGCAGTCCTGGTGGTCGGGGTCGAAACAGTCCGGTCGAAAGCCCTTGTCGAGGTCCACGGCACGCTTCTCGGCGTAGCGCCGGCAGACGATGCGGACCTTCCCGTCGTCGTCGACGTCGAGGTCGGCCGCGGTCGCCTCGCGGGCGGTGTCGTAGGCGTGTTTCGCCGCCCCGACCTGCCGGCCCGCCTCGCGGAACTTCGACCGGAGGAGGAACTCCAGTCGACGGCGGTTGCTCATACGCTACATCACGGCACGAACCCCCAAAGTCTCGTCGGGTGTGACGGTTCGACTCCGACCGTCGGTCGTCCCGCCGCCCGTTCCGGCCCGGACCCGTCCGACTCGTCCGCTCCACCTCGGCAGTGTCGCTCCCGACGACGGCTCCGGGCAATCGGACGGTCTCGGTCACGTCTCCGTCCGGAATTTTCACTTTCACCCCGCTAGCGAGGCTTTAATTACCGGCAAGAACCAAGCGGCGTACGTCTCCCACCGAACACACGCGGAGACGGAGCAACCAATGGCTGATCTACGACAGCACGCGGAAGACATTCACGCGCAGTTTGCCGACACGCTCGACGTGTCGGTCGAGGAGATCGAGGAGCGACTGGAGACGCTCGTCGACGAGTACAAGGTCCCCGCCGAGGAGGCACGGCGCTCTATCGTGTCGAGCTACCTCGACGAAGCGGGCATGGACCGTGACGAACTCGGCGGCGGTGGTGGCGGCGGCAACGAACTCGTTCAGGCCGCGGACATCGACCGGGACGAGCAGTGGGTCGACCTCCGGGTCAAGTTGGTCGACCTCTGGGAACCCCGCAGCGACGCCATCTCGCAGGTCGGTCTACTCGGCGACGAGTCGGGCACCATCAAGTTCGTCTCCTTCCAGACGAGCGACCTGCCGAAACTCGAAGAGGGTACGTCCTACAGCCTCGGCAACGTCGTCACCGACGAGTACGAGGGTCGCTACTCGGTGAAACTCAACCGCACGACGAGCATCCAGGAACTCGACGAGGACGTCGAGGTGGGCGACGACTCGACGGAGGTCGAGGGCGCGCTCATCGACGTCCAGCGCGGGTCGGGACTCATCAAGCGCTGTCCCGAGGAGGACTGCACCCGCGTCCTCCAGAACGGGCGCTGTAGCGAACACGGCGAGGTCGACGGCGAGTTCGACCTGCGCATCAAGGCCGTCCTCGACGACGGCGAGTCGGTCCACGAGGTCATCTTCGACCAGGAGGCGACCGAGGAACTGACCGGCGTCGAACTGGAGGAGGCGAAGGGGATGGCGATGGACGCCCTCGACACGAGCGTCGTCGCCGACGAGATGAAAGCCGAGATTCTCGGTCTGTACTACCGCGTTCGCGGCCCCACCTTCGGTCGCTACGTGCTGGCCGACGAGTTCGAGCGCCTCGGGCCGGTCGATGCTGGCGACGCGCTCATCAAAGCGAGGTCGATGTAGATGTCCGGAGCACCCACCCGCGAAGTCGCCCGACGGGTCTTCGCCACCGAGTTCAATGACGCCCAGTACACGTTCAAAGAGTCCGACGAGGAGCGCGCGCCCGTCTACGCGCTGCTCCCGACCGGCGAACGCGCCAACCGCGTGTTCGTCGTCGGTACCCTGACGGAAACCGAGGACGTCGGCTCGGACTCGGAGTACTGGCAGGGTCGCGTCGTCGACCCCTCGGGGACGTTCTTCATGTACGCCGGCCAGTACCAGCCGGAAGCCGCGAGCTTCCTCCGTGAAGCCGAACCGCCGGTCTACGTCGCCGTCGCGGGCAAGCCCCGCACCTTCGAGACCGACGACGGCGAGATCAACGTCTCGCTCCGTCCGGAGTCCGTCACCGCCGTCGACGCCGACACCCGTGACCGCTGGGTCGTCGAGACGGCGACGCGGACGCTCGAACGCATCCAAGCGGTCGAGAGCGACGAGGCCACGCAGAACGAGTACGTCTCGATGGCCCGCGAACACTACGCCGACGAGGAGGGCACGCTGACCCTCGACCAGTACCGTCGTGCCGCACTCGGCGCGCTCGAAGAACTGGACGAGGAAGAGGCAGAAGCCGAAGCGCAACCGTCGGCGTAACGCTCTCGAATCGCACCGTCGAATCTTACTCCGTCTTTTCTATCGCACCGTCGAGCGCCTGCTGTCTCGCTTCAGCTCTCGCCAAACTCCTCCGGTGTGTTACGCAGCCTTTCGAAGCCGCCACAGTTGGACACCATCACCATCGTCGAGTCCATCACCGTCGAACCCCCCATCGACCGACCACTGCTCGAACGGCGAGTGCCGGGCCAGCAACTCGACTTGCTGGGGCGGGAGGTGTGCCAGCACGAACTCCTCGCGTGCGACCTCGTCGCCGTCCGTGTCCCGAATCTCGTGTTCGCAGCGGTACGTCTGGTCGACCTGACTCTCGATCGTCGTTCGCGTTCGACTGTAGAGCGTGCGCCCGTCGTGTTCGAACTCGCGTTCGGAGTGCCACTCGCCGAAGGCGTCGGCGATGACGTCGTACTGCGGGACGTAGACGTCGAAGACGAGCCGGCCGCCGGGGTTCAACGCGGCGTGGAGCGCGTCGAGTGCTGCCAACTGGTCGTCGACCGTCGTCAGGTTACAGAACGAGTTGTACGGGACGATGACGAGGTCGTACGCCGACGCCGTGCCGACCGTTCGGAGGTCGGCTTGCCAGACCGTCGGCTGTACTCCCATCGTCGCCGCGCGTTCTTGGAGCAGTTCGAGCATCGGTCGGGACACGTCGAAGCCATCCGCGTCAACGCCCTCGTCGAGCAGTTCGAGGTAGAGTCGCCCGGTCCCGCACGCGGCTTCGAGTACTCGTCCGTCGGTGTTTGTCGCGCAGTCGAGATAGAAGGACTCGTCACCAACGTCGGTCCGCTCGTGAGCAGTCCGGTACGATGCCGCCAACTCCGCCGTGTATCGGTTGAGGTCCGTCATGGAGCGACACGAGGTGTGAACGGTGTAACGAGGGTGGGTGCCATCAGCGTATCCCACGGGCGAGTCCTCGACTACCGGGTCGACGGCATCGTGCAGTCGTGACGCGGAGGTGGCCGACCGGCGGTTACTCGCCGGGAACTGTACGCGTGACCAGACCGTCGAAATCCGAATCGAAACTCAACACGGTGTCGATACCCCTCGTTTCGCACTGGCGGACGATGGTCGCGTCGGTGAAGCTGAGGTCGTGGTCGTCGTACCGGCGGAACGTCTCCAGCGCCCCGCGAACCACATCGGGGCCGACGTTGAGGACGTCGAACACGCGGGGGAACGACTCTTCGCCGAGGATACGACGGGCGACGATGTCCGCTGCGTCGTGTGACCCGGTTCGGCTGCGAGTGAGCGTGACCGTCTCGTCGAGGACGTAGTCGCTCGTGTACGGCTGTCCATACGTCCCCTCGAGCAGTCGGTCGAACGCGGCCACGGCGTCGTCGTGTCTGGCCGCGTCCGTGTCGTGGTGGGCGTAGAACACGCCCGTGTCGACGAAGACGCTCATCCGTAGAGCACGTCGTCGACGTCCGCTTCGGTCGTCGTCTTCCCCGACGAGACCGTCCCCTCGTGGAAGCGCGCTCGCTCCTCGTCGTCGAGGGGGACGCGCTCCTCGCGGAACGAGTCGACGAGGTCGGCTTTCGACTCGAAGGCACGCTCGACGAGTCGAGCCAGAATCGCCTGTTGGGTGACGCGCTCGCCGGTCTGTAGTCGAATTTCGGCCTGTAACCGTTCGAGACGGGACTTCGTGTCCTCGTCCATCTTCACGGAGGTCGCCATACTTCTAGTAGAATTCTCTACTGGGTAAACGTTGCCACTCCGTTGGTGGATGCGTGTGGTGGTTGCCAGATGCGTACCGCGAGTGTATCGCGGGAGCAGAATCAGAATACTGGTTAGGTAGTCATCTCCGTACCCAACACACCAGACTACGCAGCGTCTCTTCTTCGCGTCGTGGTCGCACGGACACCGAACCAATAGCCGATAATGGTCAGGACGACGACGACCGCAGTCAGCATCACGTAGGTGAACGGAACCGTCCACGGATTCGTGACACCGGCCTCACCTCGAATGATGCGAGTTGCGGCGAAGACCAACTGGCTGGAGTAAGCGAACGACAGTGCTGCCCCGACTCCTGTGACGAGGGCCGCTCCCAGTGCCCACGGGAGTCGGCCTTTTCCATCAAACAATGCCGAATCTCGGTATACGAATGCGCCGACTGGTAGTGCGACAAGCAGACCAAACCCGAGCAGGTATGCGAGGTTCACATCACTCAAATTAGAGTTCTCATTTGTAGTCTTTTTCCCGAGTCGGTGTGATGAGACCAACTCAGATTGTCTCAAGTCTACGTGCCACTGATAGACCCACGCTCTGCGTCTCAGAACCGAGGCAGCGGAGGCCAACCGAAGCTGTCGAACTGTGAGCTATTGACCCCCTCACTCCGTCTTTTCTATCGCACCGTCGAGCGCCTGCTGGAGCGCACCGGTCGCCACCAGCGAATCGACCGCCTCCATCTCCGGCGCGAGCGGGCGGTCCTCGTCCAGCGGTGGAACGACCTCCCGAACCGCTCGGTAGGTCGCACCGGTCCCGACGCCGTGCGCCAACCCGGAGTCGACGAAATCGGCGGCCTGCGCCCCACAGAGCAGTTCGACGGCGACGACCTGCCGCGCGTTGCGGAGCGTCCGGCGGGCGGCGTGGGCCGCCGTCGCGGACATCGAGACGTGGTCCTCCTGGTTCCCGCTGACCGGGGTGTTGTCCGTCGCGGTCCGCCCCACCGCGCGGCACTCCGAGACGAGCGAGGCGGCGGTGTACTGCGCGATCATGTAGCCCGAGCGGACGCCGCTCTCCGGGGTCAGGAACGGCGGGAGGTGTGGCTCCTGGACGTTCGGGTTGAGCATCCGGTCGGTTCGGCGCTCGGCGATGGCGGCGAGTTCGGTCAGCGCGCTCACGAGGTAGTCGAGGCGGAGTGCGAGCGGTTCGCCGTGGAAGTTCCCGCCCGAGACGACGTCGGCAGCGTCGGTTCCCGACGCCCGGCGGTCGACCTCTCCGACGGGGAAGACCAGCGGGTTGTCCGTCGCGCTGTTCAACTCGACTTCGACGGCCTCCCGGAGGTGGGCCACCGAATCGCGGACCGCGCCGTGGACCTGCGGCAGGCAGCGCAACGAGTAGGCGTCCTGCACCCGGTCGCAGTTGCGGTGGGACTCGACGACGTCGCTCCCCTCGCAGTGGGCTTTGACGCGACTCGCGCTGACGGTCTGCCCGGCGTGTGGACGGACGCGCTGGATGGCGGCGTCGCAGGCGGCGGTGGTGCCCATCGTCACCTCGACGGTGAGCGCCCCGGCGGCGTCGGCGGCCTCGCAGAGCCGCTCGGCGTCGACGACCAGCAACGCGGCCAGACCGACCGTCAACTGTGTCCCGTTGATGAGCGCGAGACCCTCTTTCGCCCGGAGGGTGAGCGGGTCGCGGCCCACCCGTTCCAGCGCCTCTGTGCCGGTGACGCGTTCGGTGAGTGCATCGTCGCCGTTCGTCGGTTCGACGGTCGCCTCGCCCTCGCCCAGCAGGACGAGCGCCATGTGCGCCAGCGGCGCGAGGTCACCGCTCGCCCCGAGACTCCCCCGTGACTTCACGACGGGGTGGACGCGCTCGTTCAGCAGCGTCACGAGGTGGTCGACGACCACCTCTCGAACGCCCGAGTAGCCCTTGACGAGCGCGTTGATGCGGGTGACCATCAGCGCTCGCACTTCCTCGCGGGTGAGTTCGCGGCCCGCACCGGCGGCGTGGCTCCGAATCAGGTTCGTCTGGAGTTCGTCGACCTGTTCGGGGGGGATGCGGGTGTCTACCAACTCGCCGAACCCCGTGTTGATGCCGTAGACCGCCTCGCCGCTCTCGGCGATGCTCTCGACGCGTTCGCGGGCCTCACGGACGCGCTGGCGGGCCTCCTCGGTGACGGTCACCGGCGCGTCGTGGCGGGCGACTCTCACCACGTCCTCGGGAGTGAGCGTCTCGCCGTCGAGTTCGACCGGGGTCGGCCCGGCGGCGTCACTCACGCTGGACCACCTCGTCCTCCGCGACCACCCTGCCGTCTTTCACGACCGTCTCGACGACGTTCTGCCCGAACCGATAGGGGACGTGGACGTGCGAGGGGGCGTCGACGACGAGCAGGTCGCCGCGCTGGCCCGGCGCGAGCGTCCCGCGGTCCTCGCGGTCCATCGCCAGTGCGCCGCCGCGGGTCGCGGCGGTGACGGCCGCTGCGGGTGGCATCCCCATCCCGACGCAGGCGAGCGTGGTGGCGAAGGCCATACTCGGCGCGTAGCAGTTCGGGTTGAAGTCGCTGGCGACGGCGACGGTCGCACCCGCCTCTACGAACGGTTCGTGGTCGGCGTACTCCGCCCCGAGACCGAACGCCGTGCCGGGGAGGAAGACGGGGACGACGCCCGCCGCCGCGACGGCCCGAGCGTCCGACTCGTCGGCGTGCAGCAGGTGGTCGGCGCTCGTCGCGCCGACGTCGGCGGCGAGTTGCGCTCCGCCCAGGTGGACGAACTCCTCGGCGTGGACCTTCGGCGTGAGGCCGTGGTCCATCCCGGCTTCCAGCACGCGTCGGGACTGCTCTACCGAGAACACACCCTCCTCGCAGAACACGTCACAGAACTCCGCGACGCCCTGCTCGGCCACTGCCGGTAGCTGTTCGTCGACGACCTGCTCGGTGTAGGACTCGGCGTCGCCGCCCTCGGGAATCGCGTGCGCGCCCATGAACGTCGGCACCACGTCGACCGGGTGGGCGTCGTCAGCGCGAGCGAGGACGTCGAGCATCCGCAGTTCGGTCTCGGTGTCGAGGCCGTAGCCCGACTTCACCTCGACGGTGGTCGTCCCGTGGGCGCACATCGCGTCGAGGCGGTCGAGCATCGCCGCCAGCAACTCCTCGTCGCTGGCCTCCCGGACGGCGCGGACGGTTCGCAGGATACCGCCGCCCTCGGCGAGGATGTCCTGATACGCCTTCCCTCGTAACTTCGCGGCGAACTCGTCCGAGCGGTCGCCAGCGAACAGCGCGTGGGTGTGCGAGTCGGCGAACCCCGGCAGGACGGCCTTTCCGGACGCGTCGACGACCCGGTCGGCGTTCGCTGCGGGGTACTCACGGGTCACCTCGTCGCTCCGGCCGACGGCGACGATTTTGCCGTCCTCGACGACCACCGCACCGTTCTCGATGACGTCGTCGTCGCTCGTGAACACCTCCGTGGCATCGTGGACGACGAGCGTCGTCGAGGAACTCATCGCTCCACCCCCGAGGCGTCGGCGAGCGTCCCGTCCCGTCGTCCCGCGAGCAGGTGGGCGATGGCCCGTGCCCCGGCGCGGGCGGTCAGTTCCTCGCGGTCTAGCGGCGGCGCACACTCGACCACCTCGAAGCCCGCGAGGCGGTCGTCCGCCCCGATACGCCGGAGGAGGGCGAACAGTTCGCGGGTCGAGAGGCCGCCCGGTGTCGGGGCGCTGACCCCCGGCGCGTGTGCGGCGTCCAGCACGTCCAGGTCGACGCTGACGTAGAGCGTGTCGACGCCGCCCATCGCCGCGAGCGCCCGGTCGAGTGCGTCGTCGAGGCTCCTGCCGACCGCCTCGCTCGTCACCACGACGCCGTCGTGCTCGTCGACGAACGCGGCGTACTCGCCGGTCGTCTCGAAGTGCCGTGCGCCGACGCAGGCGTAGGCTGCGAGTCCGTCCTCGAGCAGTTGGCGGTACGGCGTTCCGCTCGTCGGGTCGTCGTGGACCTCGCGGACGTCGAGGTGAGCGTCGACGTTCAGGACGCCGACGCTGTCCGAGTCGAGCAGCGGCGCGACGTTCGGGTAGGTCAGTGAGTTGTCACCACCGAGGAAGACGGGGAACGCGTCGCTGTCGTGGAGGTGGCGTGCGAAGTCCTCGACCGCCCGCTGGAGGTCGCTCACGGCCGGTCGGGACTCGCCGTCGAACGCCACGTCCCCGAGGTCGAGCATCTCGCCGACCGTTCCGTTCGTGAAGTGGTGGGTCTTGACCGACGCGAGTGCCTCGCGGAGCGCGTCGGGGCCGTGTCTCGCGCCCCTCCTGCCGACGACGGCCTCGTCGAACGGTTCGCCGAGGAGCGCCACGTCCGCGCTGGCGAGCGCCGGTGTCGGGTCGCCGTCGCGCGAGCGGACGACGTCGCCGAACTGCTCGTCGTTCGGGTCCGACGAGGTCGGTTCCCACGTCGGGGCGGCCGTGAGACTCGGGCCGCCCGTCCGGTCCGCGTGGTCGCTCATTCCTCACCTCGGTCCCGCATCGGGACGGCGACGTCCGAGCGCTCGGCTTCCTCGATGGCCTCCTCGTAGCCCGCGTCGGCGTGACGAATCACGCCCATGCCGGGGTCGGTGGTGAACACGCGTCGGGCCTTCTCCGCCGCCAACTCCGACCCGTCGAGGACGACGTGGTTGTTCGTGTGTAGCGAGTTGCCGATGCCGACACCGCCGCCGTCGTGGACGCTGACGATGTCCGCACCGGCCGCGCAGTTGAGCAGGGCGTTGAGGATGGGCCAGTCCGCGACCGCATCGCTCCCGTCGCGCATCGCCTCCGTCTCGCGGTGCGGCGAGGCGACACTGCCCGCGTCGAGGTGGTCGCGCGTGACGACGACGGGGGCGCTAATCTCGCCCTCGGCGACGAGTTCGTTGATGCGCAGGGCGAACGTCGCGCGCTCCGTCGTTCCGTCTTCGTCCGTGGCGTACCCCAACCAGCAGACTCGACTCGGCAGGCCCTGGAACTGCACCTGCTCGCGGGCGAGTTCGATCCAGCGCCGGAGGTGGTCTTTCTCGGGGAACAGTTCGAGGACGGCCTCGTCGGTGCGGTGGATGTCGGCCGGGTCGCCCGACAGCGCCGCCCAGCGGAAGGGGCCTTTCCCCTCGCAGAACAGCGGGCGGATGTACGCCGGGACGAACCCGGGGAACGCGAACGGGTCGGGCACCTCGTCGCTCCGGTACTCCTGGACCTGGCCGCGGATGTTGTTGCCGTACTCGAACGTCGTCGCGCCACGCTCCTGCAGGTCGAGCATCGCCTGCACGTGACGCGCCATCGTGTCGAGGCTCTCCTCGCGGTAGCGTTCGGGGTCGTTCGCCCGGAGTACGTCCGCTTCGGCGACGGTGAACCCCGAGGGGTAGTAGCCCTCCAGTTCGTCGTGGGCGCTCGTCTGGTCGGTGAGGAACTCGGGGACGAACTCCCGCTGGAGCAGTCCTTCGAGGAAGTCGGCAGCGTTGGCGTGGACGGCGATGGAGAACGCTTCGCCCGCCTCGGCGGCCTCGCGGGCCCGTTCGATGGCGTCGTCGACGTCGTCGGTCCTGGCCATGCAGTAGCCCGTCTCGATGCGCCGGTCGATGCGTCGTTCGTCCACCTCGGCGGCGATGCAGACGCCGTGGTTCATCGTCACCGCCAGTGGCTGAGCGCCGCCCATCCCGCCGAGGCCGGCGGTGACGGTGACGGTCCCTCGGAGACCGTTCCGGTCGGGGAACTGCTGGCGGCCCGCCTCCGCGAGCGTCTCGTAGGTGCCCTGGAGGATGCCCTGCGTCCCGATGTACGCCCACGACCCGGCGGTCATCTGGCCGTACATGATGAGCCCTTCCGCTTCGAGTTCGTGGAAGTGCTCCCAGTCGTCCCACTTCCCCACCAGGTTGGAGTTGGCGATGAGCACGCGAGGAGCGCGTTCGTGAGTCGTGAACCGCCCGACGGGTTTCCCCGACTGCACCAGCAGCGTCTCGTCGTCGCGCAGTTCCCGAAGTTCGGCGAGGATGGCGTCGTAGGCGTCCCAACTGCGGGCCGCCCGCCCCGTCCCGCCGTAGACGACGAGTTCCTCGGGCTTCTCGGCCACCTCGGGGTCGAGGTTGTTGTTCAACATCCGGAGGGCGGCCTCCTGTCGCCACCCCTCGCACTCGATGTCCGTGCCGGTCGGCGCTCCCCGATACTCGCGCCACTGCGCGCTCGGTTCGCCGACGTCGTGGTCGGCGTCGGTGTGACCGCGCACCTGCTCGTCGGTTCCGGTCCGTTCGTTCATGTGTCGTCCATAGCTAGCGCGTCGCAAATACTTTCGACCCCGCACACGGTGGGGGGTTCATGTACGAAGCGACGGTCCGCATCGCCGACGCCGGGGGGTTGGCGGCGCTGACCGCCGACGGCGAGGCGCGCATCGAGTTGTGGTGTAACGACCACTGTGACCTGCTGTCGGTCACCGGGGGTGACGACGCGCTGGCGGCCCGCCTCGACGAGCGGTTCGGCGTCCGCGAGTCGCTCGCTCGGGCGGGGAGTCTGGTCGTCGTCACCGAGCGCTGTCTCCGACGCGACGACCCCGCGCACGTCGACCGCTACCTCGAACGCCACGACTGTCTGCTCGTCCCGCCGCTCCGGTACGTCGGTGGGGCGAAACTGTGCCGACTGCTCGCGCTCGACGCCGCGGACCTCTCGGCGTGTTTCCGGGCGCTGCTCGACGACGGCCACCGGGTGACCGTCGAGCAGAAGCGGTCGGTCGGGACGGTGACGCCGGGGTCGCCGCTGGGCGTCGACGAACTGCTCCCCGACCTCACGGCCCGCCAGCGTGAGGCGTTCGTGACGGCCTACGAGCAGGGCTACTACGAGATTCCACGGGCGACGACCACCGACGCCATCGCCGACGTACTCGGCGTCGAACGCCGAACCGCCGAGGAACACCTCCGGCGGGCCGAGAACAAACTCGCCGCCGCACTGGTGTCGTACCTCCGGTGACACCTCCCGGTGGCGTCCCGTCGGCGTCGTACCCTCGGAAACGAACGTTCTCTACCGCGTACGGGTCTCTCCTGTCGACGAGAGGGATTGTTTCGCCGGTACGACACCCGTGTGAGCGTCTGACGAACGATTAAGTACTAGGAGTTGTAACCTTCGTCCGACTATGGGCAACAAGAACAAGACCATCTCGTTTCGCGTCAACGAAGACGTGTTCGAGACCCTGCGGGACATCGCCGAGGAGCGTGACATCTCGCTGTCTGCCGTGTTCCGCGACTACGTCGACACCCTCGTTGCCCACGACGGTCAGGTCCGCGTCGTCCCCGAACACGAGTACGACGAACCCGCCAAACAGGAGAGTTTCCCCCCGAAGGTCGAGGTGCCCAAGAGCTTCATCCGCGAACACGAGCGCCTCGAACTGGAGGCCGAACACCTCCGTGACCAGCTCGACGAGTACAAACGTTACGTGACGAAACTCAGTCAGCGTGTCGAGGAGGCCGACGACGAGGAGGTCATCCAACTGGAGGACCTCGACCCGGCCGACGACGACGACCACACCTTCCGTCTGGGCTGACCGCCGTCCACCGCGCCGACCGAAGCGACCGACCCCTCCTCGCCACACCGTCTCCCTCGACCAGCAGTCCCGTCCGTCCGTCCGTCCGAACCGGTGGGCGACCGCGCGCCGACCGTCTGTGAGTGAGCCACGCACGACCGAGCAATACCGATTCCCCGTCCTCGCACAGTACGTAGCGATGAACGAACGACGAGTCAGTCGGCGACGGGTCCTCGCCAGCCTCGGCCTCGGTACCGCGGCGCTCGCCGGGTGTCTCGGCGTCGGCGGGGGCGAGAGCGGTGACGGTGGGTCGGGTGAGGCGAGCGGGAACGGGACCGGCGGTTCCGGCGGCACGGGCGCGTCGGGTCTCGACCACCCCGTCGGCGACGGAATCGACGGCCAACCCACGCTCGGTCCCGCGGCGGGGACGGCCGAAGCGACGCTCGTCGCCTTCGAGGACCCCTCCTGTCCTCGCTGTGCGGCGTTCCACCGCGACACCGTCCCGCGGATTCGCTCGGAACTCGTCGACACCGGGCGGGCGACCTACGTCGTCCGCCCCTACCCCATCGTCTACGCGTGGGGCGAACCGGCGACGCGGGCGCTGTGGGCGACCTACGAGCGGGACGCCGAGGCGTTCTGGAGCCTGCTCGACCACTACTTCACCGAGCAGGGGTCGTTCGACGAGTCGAACGTCGTCGACCGGACGCGTTCGTGGCTCGACGCGGAGACGAGCGTCGACGTCGACGCGGTGGTGAACGCGGCCGAAGCCGACGGCTTCCCCGCGCCCGTCCAGTCGAACCTCGACATCGGTGAAGCGGAGGGCATCAACGGGACGCCCACCGTCGTCATGTTCCGCGACGGCCAGTACCAGTCTCGTGCGACCGGCAGCGTGAGCTACGACCTCATCACGAGCGCCCTGAACCTATGAGCGGCGCGAGTCGGTTCCGTGGTGCGGTTCGCGGCGTCTCACTGCCGACCCGGAGCGACGACTGGCGACTCGCCGCCCGAACCGCTCGCCTCGTCCTCTCGATTCCGGCGTACCTCGCGTTCGCCGTCGTCGCCGCACTCCTCGCGCTCACCGTCTTCGTCCTCGCGCAGAACCTCACCATCGTCTCCGAACTCGTGGTCGGCGGGTCGCTTCCCCTCAAAAATCGTCTCGGCGTCCTCGTCGAACTCTACCCGTTCGTCGGGACGTCGTTCTCCGGAACGGCCATCGACCCGTTGCCCGGTATCGCCGTCCTGACGCTCGCGGCACTGATGGGCGTCAACCTCGCCATGGTCGCGTACCACGTCCGCGAACACGGCCTGACGGTGTCGGGGAGCGGTGGCGGCGTCGCGGGGGTCGTCCTCGGGACGCTCGGCGCTGGCTGTGCGGCCTGTGGCTCTGCGGTGCTCGCGGGCGTGCTGTCGCTGGTCGGTATCGGTGGTCTCGGCTTCCTCCCGCTCGACGGTCTGGAGTTCGCGCTTCTGGGACTCGTCGCCGTGCTCCTCTCGACGTTCTGGCTGGCAGACGGGATGCGCGGCGGCGAGATAAACGGCTGTCCGGTCGACGTCGGCCGGCGGTAGCCCGCCGACTCGTTCGGTCCGGTTCCACCTCGTCAGTCGGTGACCCGCTCGAACAGGTCACAGTAGTCCGCGAGCAGGCGCGGGATGAGGAACTTCCGTCGGACCGTCTCCCGACCCTGTTCTCCGAGTCGCTCGGCCAGCGCGTCGTCTTCGAGGAGTCGACGACACCGGTCGGCGGTCGCGTCGATGTCCTCCGGCCCGACGAGGTAGCCGTTCTCGCCGTCCTCGACCTGGAGGGGGATGCCGCCGACGTCCGTCCCGACGACCGGTGTCTCCTTCCACAGCGCCTCCGAGACGGTGAGCGCGAACCCCTCACGGAGGGATTTCTGGAGCACCACGTCGGCGACTCGCTGCATCACGTTGACGCCGGCGTCGGGCAGGTTCGTCAGCAGGTGGACGTCCGGGTCGTCGATGGTCTCGGCTTCGACCGCCTCGTACACCTCCAGTCCCTCGGGGTCGTCGTCGGGCATCCCGCCGACGAACGCCAGTTGCACGCCGGGGACCGACTCGCGGACCTGCCGGTAGGCGTCGACGACGCCCAGCGGGTCCTTCCACGGGTCGAACCGCGACACCTGCAACAGCAGCGGGCGACCGGGGTCGACCGGGTACCGGTCCAGCGCGGCGGCCGCCGCGTCGTCGCCCGTCAGTTCGTCGAGCGGTCGGTTCTTCGCCGTGAGCGGGTCGATGGCGGGGTGGACGACGGTCGTCCCGACGTCGGGGAGCGACGTGGCGTACGCGTCTCGGCTGACGACGACGTGGTCGACGGCCGCGAGGTCCTCGTCGAAGAAGTCGAGGTACGCCGGCGAGGGGTCGGTGAGGTCGATGTGGCAGCGCCAGACGAACACCGTCTCGGGGAACCGCTCGTGGAGTGCGTCGGCCATCCCGAGCGTCTGGGGGTCGTGAAGGACGACGACGTCGTAGTCGCCCCGGAACGCGGCGGCGTTCTCGGCGACGGTCTCGCGGTAGGTCGCGCCCATCGTCTCCGTCAGCGGGTCGCCGTCGCCCTGCAACCCGTTGTGGATGGCCTTCGTCACCTCGTAGAAGGCGTCCGGAGCGGTCATCAGGTGCCAGTCGGTGTCGACGCCGAGGTCGTTCGAGAGCGCCACCAGCGGGCCGAGCATCTCGGCGACGCCGCCGCCGCTGGCCGTCGTGTTGACGTGCGCGACGCGCAGGTCCGACACCGCGGTCGCCCCGTCACGAATCTCGCGTCGCGTCTCGTCGTCGAGCAGTGGCGCGTAGGCGTCGAACGTCCGGTCGGTCGTCGGGGCGGACTCCATCGGTTACCACTCCGTTTCGACGCCGGCTACGTCAATGTATCTCAGGCGTCGCGGCTCGGAGTCGGGTCGTGGGGACGGGCCGTCGCGTCCGTCGGTCGGTCAGGAGAGCCGTCGTTTGCGCTCGTGGGCCTCGTCGGCGGCCTCACGATAGCCTTCGACCTCTGCGAGTTCCTCGACGGCTTCGAGGGTGCGGACCGACTGGTCGAGAAAGGAGAGGACGTCGCCGGAGTAGGCGTAGAGCATGTAGTCGTCGCCCATCACGTCGACGATGGCGTCGGGGCCGAGACCCTGTTCGCGCAGTTCGAGCAGGTAGCGCATGAACTTGCGCTCGGGGTGGCCACAGTGGGGGTTCGAGTCGCAGTCGCAGTCGAGGAAGTCGGTGGCGAAGTCCAGCACCCGCTCTTGGGTCGCGTCGTCGAGGTTAGCGAGGTTCTCGCTCTGGAACAGCAGGTCGAGCGTCGCCCCCGAGAACGCGCTCTTGGGGAGGTTCGTCTCCAGTTGCGAGGAGAGCTGGCGGTGGTTCTTGAGGTATATCTTGTCCGTGATGGCCACGGTTGTCCCCGGTACTCGGTCGGCGAGCAAAAGCGCGGCGGTCGGACGCCGGTGCCGACGCCGCTGTCCGCACGACGCCGACCGGCGCTACCCGTCGCCCTCGGTGAACGTCTCGACGATGGCCTCGCAGAACGCGTCGAGGTCGTCGGGGTTGCGACTCGTCACGAGGCCGTCGTCGGTGACCACCTCCTCGTCGACCCACTCCGCGCCGGCGTTGCGGAGGTCGGTCTCGATGCTGTGATAGGAGGTCAGCGTCCGGCCGTCGAGGACGTCGGCCTCGACGAGCAGCCACGGCGCGTGGCAGACGACGCCCATCGGCTTGCCGGCGTCGTCGAACCCCTCCACGAACGAGACCGCCTCGTCGTCCGCTCGGAGGGTGTCGGCTCCGACACAGCCGCCGGGAATCACGAGCGCGTCGTAGTCGTCGACACTGGCCTCCTCGAACGTCGTCGTTATGTCGTAGCTGTCGCCGGGGTCGAGGTCGTCGTTCACCGTCTCGCCCTCGCCGGTCTCGGTCCCGACGACGGTGACGTCCGCGCCGGCGTCGGTGAGCGCGTCGCGCGGTTCGGTGAACTCCGGTTCCTCGGTGCCACGTTGTGCGAGCAGGACGGCGACCGCCGTCCCCTCCAGTTGGTCGGGCATCGGTGTCCCGACGGACTCGCGGAGCGTGGGTACCCGCTCGGCCTGCCCGTGCAACGGCCGCCGACGGACGGCGTCGCGTCGCCCGGCCGTCCGCTCAGGCCTGCCGTCTGACCGCGAGGAGCAACAGCGTCGCCGCGAGCGTCGTCGCCGCCAGCAACCCCCACGCGAGGTCGTAGCCGCTCGTCTCGACCAGCAGGCCGAACAGCGGCGGGGCGAGGAGGCCGCCGACGTTGATGGCGGTCTGGCCGCCCGCCGTCGCACCGCCGATGTCACCGTCGTCGACGAGGTCGGAGAGACAGGAGTAGAACACGCCCGTCGAGCCGTGAATCGACAGACCGAGACCGACGAACAGGACGACGACGACGGGGAACGACCAGTCGCCGACGGCGATGGTCGTGAACAGGGCGACGGCGAGCGCCATCTGCCCGAGGGCGACGGTCGCGGCCCCCGTCGCCCCGCCGAGGCGGTCGGCGAGGCTACCCGCACCGATACGGCCGGCGCTCCCGGTCACCTGCGTCAGTGCGAGCACCGCCCCGCCGACGGCGGCGCTCTGCCCGACCGCGTCCTGGACGTAGAGGACGGTGTAGCCGAGCATCGAGAAGATGGACGCGCCGACGAACAGGCCCGCGAGAACGAGCAGGACGTACGCCCGGTTCGCCCACAACCCCGAGAGGTCCGGGAGCGCGAGCGACCCGTTGCCCGGCGACCCGTCGTAGAGGACGGCGAAGCTCAGCGCGTAGCCACCGGCGAGCGCCGCGACGACCCAGAACCCCAGTTTCCAGACGGCGACGGCGGCGATGCCCGTGACGAGCAGCGAGGCGACGGCGCTCCCGGCGGTGACGCCGACCTGCTTGAGTCCCATCGCCAGTCCCTGCCGACCGGGCGGGGCGCTGACGACGATGGCGCGATTCGAGGCCGGCATCGCCGTCGAGTACGCCGCCCCGAGCAGGCAGCCAGCGCCCAGCAACAGGGGGTACGACGGGGCGAGCGAGACACCGACCGCGGCGACGGCGAGCGCTATCAGTCCGACGACCATCGTCCGCTTCTCGCCGAACCCGTCGACGGCCGCGCCGCTCGGGAACAGCCCGACGGTGTAGCCGAGTAGCGCGGCGGTCAGGAAGACGCCCACGAGCGTCTCGCTCAGCGAGAACACGTCGCGGATGACGCCCGTCGCCGCGAAGATGGTGTAGTAACAGAGACTCGCGGCGGCCTGCCAGCCGGCGACCGTCGCCACCGACCGCCAGTTCCGCGACGCGTCCCCTGCCGACTCGAATGCCACTACTCCCCGTTCGGGCCGTCTCCGGCGTAAGCGTAGCGAGTCCGGCGGCTGGTTCCGCTACCGATGGAAACGGACGGTCGGCGGTCGTCGAACAGTGGCAACGTCGAGGCGGGACACGCCGGCGGTACGGTTTTACCGTGGAGGCGGATACTGCCACCGTATGTTCCGTTCTCGCCTCGCGTCGACCCGTTCACGACCGTCACGTCCGACACGCTCACGATGCAGATAGACCTCGTCTCGGCGGGCGGCCGCATCGCACTCGCGTTGTTCCTCGTCGTCCTCAACGGCTTTTTCGTCGCCGCGGAGTTCGCGCTGGTCCGCCTGCGCTCGACCACCGTCGACAGGATGGCCGAGGAAGGGGGACGGTCGGCGGGTCTCGTCAAGGAGGCCACCGACAACCTCGACGACTACCTCGCGGTCTGTCAGCTGGGTATCACGCTGGCCTCGCTCGGGCTGGGGTGGGCCGGCGAACCCGCCATCGCGGCGCTCATCGACCCGATTCTCGGCGAGTACCTCCCCGACTCCTCGGTCCACACCGTGAGCGTCGCCATCGGCTTCGGCATCATCACGTTCCTGCACGTCGTCTACGGCGAACTCGCACCGAAGACGCTCGCCATCCAGGAGGCCGAACGCATCTCGCTGCTCGTCGCGCCGCCGATGAAGTTCTTCTACTACCTCTTCATGCCGGGTATCATCGTTTTCAACGGCATCGCGAACCTCTCGACGCGACTCGTCGGCGTCTCCTCCGCCTCGGAGAGCGACGAGACCCACACCGAAGAGGAGATCCTCGCCATCCTCGCCGAGTCGGGCGCGGCCGGAGAGGTCGACAGCGAGGAGGTGTTGATGATCCGTGGCGTGTTCGACCTCGACGACACGCCGGTTCGTGAGATAATGCGTCCGCGCCCCGACGTGACGAGCGTCCCGGTCGACACGCCGTTGCCGAAGCTTCGGACGATGGTCGTCGCCGCCGACTTCACCCGGTTTCCCGTGGTCGAGGACGACGGCGACCAGGTCGTCGGCTTCGTCGACGTGAAGGACATCCTCCGCATCGGCGAGTCGTTCGACGGCGACGACGAGACGGTCACCGCCGGCGACCTCGCGCGTGACATCGTCGTCGTCCCCGAGACGCTGTTCGTCGACGAACTGCTCGAGGAGTTCCAGCGCGAACAGCGCCAGATGGCCGCCGTCATCGACGAGTGGGGGACGTTCGAGGGTCTCGTCACCGTCGAGGACGTCGTCGAGGAGATCGTCGGCGACATCCGCGACCAGTTCGACATCCGCACCGAGGAACCCGCCATCGAAGAGCGGAGCGACGGCACCTACGCCATCGACGGCGGCGTCTCGCTCACCGAGGTCAACGAGGCGCTCGGCACCCAGTTCGAGAGCGAAGGGTTCGAGACCATCGGCGGGTTGGTCCTCGACGAGTTGGGTCGTGCGCCCGAACCCGAGGACACGGTGACCGTCGACGGTCGCCAGTTGCAGGTCGTCGAGGTCGACGGGACGCGCATCCGGAAGGTCGTCGTCACGTAGTCGGCCGCCGACCGGCGACCGCGTCGGTGTCGTCGTCGTCCGTTCACCCCGAGCGACGACTCCGGCCGCCTGCTAGGTTAGTAACTCCACTTCAAAAGTGAAACTAAGTCTGAATACAATAATTATTAGGGGAAATCCTTAATGAACGATAGTACCGGGTTGTGGGCACGGTTGGCACGCTGTTGGGGCAACCGTGTTCGAACTCGACAACAGCGACTGCTATGGACGACAAACTCGACTCAGTCACACGGCGGAACGTGGTGAAAGGCATCGGGGGACTCGCGGCGCTCTCGATGTCCAACGCGACGTTCGGCCAGGCACAGGCGGCGATGGATGCACCGCTCGAAAGCGACCCGCACACCGCGGACACCTATCGGTCCATCGTGGACGCTATCGTCCCACGAACCCCCGAACTGGAGGCCGAACTCGGCCCCGAACACGTCCCCGGCGGGTTGGACATCGAACTGGAGAAGTTCCTCATCTGGGACTTCAACCACTTCCAGGAGATTCGTGCGGAGATGGTCTCGGAGAAACTCGACCCGGCCCACCCGCTCATGCCTCGGGCGATGTTCGAGGTGGAGTACGACCTGCCGCTGCTCGGGTCGACACTCGACGGCGTCCTCGACCTCACGGACCTCGGTCTGCTCGACCTGCTCGACCTGGGTCTCGACGCCGACGAACTGGAGGACGAACTCACGTTCGGTTCGGTCGAACGCTTCGAGGTGTCGGTCTCGGACCTCGACGCGGACACCGCCGAGTTCGACGTGGTGGTCGAGACGGCGAACGAGTCGACCCACCGCGTCCTCCAGAACTACCCCTACGCGCCGGTGTTCACGCTCGTCTTCGACATCGTCGCCGCGGAGTTCATCGTCCGGGGGAACAACGAGGACCCCCTCTCCGCGAACGAGCAGTTCCCCGGCGGCGGCACGTTCACCAAACTCTCTCGTGAGGACCGACTGCGCTGTCTCTGGACCATCGTCGACGGGAGCGTCGTCGACGACCTGGACGAACTGCTCTCGCCGTTCGTCCCCGACCTCGGCATCCTGAAGTACGTCGTGATGGCGGTCAACGGTCTCCACGGCTTCGGCTACTACACCGAGTGGGGTGGCTACGGGACGACCAAGACCGACACGCCGACCGAGCGCGAACTGCAGACCCCTGCCGGCGAGGTCCAGAGTCGCCGACAGAGCGGCTACCCCGGACCGGCCGACGGCTACGCGGCCAACTGGCGACACGCCGTTCCGGGTGGGTTCGCGGACCCGGACGCGGAGAACCTCGACCTCCCCGACGACCTGACCGGTGACGACGTCATCGACGGCCTCGGAGGTGGTCGGTGATGCGTGACCCGGACGTCGTCGTCGTCGGTGCGGGTGCGGACGGTCCCGCCACGGCCTCGCGTCTCGCCCGCGAACACGGACTGGACGTACTCATCCTCGAAGGCGGTCCGTGGCACGGCAACAGCAAGTGGCCGAAACCACACGCGGACTCGGGCGGGACGGTCAGTACGGACCCCGACGACCTCGACGGGAAACTGCTCGACGAGCAGTTCACCCACCGCGAGGCCGACGCCAACGACCCCACGTGGGGCTACCTCCGCGTCGGCCCCTCGGACCACTCGCGTGCGCCGTGGTTCCGCAACCTCCACCAGAACGCGTTCATCTGGCAGGTCGGTGCGGTCGGTGGCACCTCGCTGCACTACTTCTCGAACCACCCGCGAGCGTACCCCTACGCCATCGACGAGCAGCCACACTGGCCCATCTCCTACGAGGACCTCGTCCCGTACTTCCAGCTCAACGAGGAGGTGACGTTCACCCAGCAAGCGCCCATGACTGCCAAGGAGGAGGTGTTCATCGAGGGGGCGAAAGGTGCGGGCTACGACCGTATCGACACGAAGAACGTCACGTCGACGGGGTGGCGGCCACAGGCCAACGCCGTCGAGGTGCCGGGCCGCGAGACGTCGACCGGTCAACCGCTCGACGCCGACTACGACGGGTCGTTCAGCTACGACGACGGCTTCCGCGGCGACACGCTCGTCGGCGACCACTTCCAGGGGTCGTCGACGCCCGTCGACGCACCCGTCCGCGACAAGGCTCGCAAGTCGAGCAACGTCAGTTGGGTGCCCCGAGCGCTCGACACCAACACCGAACCGGAGTCGGGCAACGTCGCCATCCGTCCGAACGCCTTCGTCACCGACATCCACACGGAGGAGGGTGCGGGGACGATGGAGGCGACGGGTGTCACGTTCCGTGACTCGTGGTCCGGGCAGTCCCAGCGCGTCTCGGCGGACACCGTCGTCCTCGCCGGTGGCTGTATCGAGACGCCACGGCTCTGGCTCAACGCCGGACTCCCCGACGACGGCTGGGTCGGCAAGGGCCTCACCACCCACTGGTTCGACTGGGTCGTCGGCGTCTACGACGACGACGCCGTCGCCGCCATCAACCCCGAGGAAGAACACATGGACCCGTACGTCGGGCAGAACTCCGCGGTCCGGTTCGACAAACCCGGCGTCGGTGGGATGGAGGACATCGGCATGTCGCCCGGCCTCGTCTCCTACGCCGACTACCTGTTCACCGAGGCGGGCTACAGCTTCGACACGCCGACCGACCCGGACGAACCGTGGGACACCCGCGGCTACCTCGTCGGCGAGGAACTCAAGCGGAAGATGTCGAACTACCGCCAGACGAAGGCGCTGCTCATCCTCACCGACGACCTGCCCCGGCAGGACAACGGCGTCTCGCTGGACACCACGTTCAGCGACGAACACGGCGCGGTGCCGAAGGTGAAGTGGGAACCGCACCCGGACGACGACGCCAAGCGCGACGAACTCGCGCGTATCGCGGCCCGTATCCACCGTGAGGCGGGGGCGTCGCACGTCCACCGTGCGGAGTGGCCGCCGCTCCTCTTGCACATGCAGTCGTCGATGCGGATGGGGAAGGTGCTCGACGCGAACGCCGAGGCGAAGAACGTCTCGCGGCTGTTCGTCGCCGACCACTCCGCGATGGCCAACGGCATCGGCGGCCCGAACCCGACGAACACCGGGCAGGCACTCGCGCTCCGGACGGCCGACCGAATCGGCGACATCTACTTCTGAACGGCTCGGTTCCGGGCTAACCGCTCGGACTCCCCGTTCGTCTCGGGGAAACACACATTACACCACAGACATATCTCCGGAGTATGCCCTCGTGGTTCTCGTTCAAGCGGTTCGCCGTCGCCCTCCTCGTCGTCGGCGTCTGCACCGCCCTCGGGATACAGTTCGTCCCGCTGGTCGGTGCGTTCGTCGGCACGCTCCTCGGCGGGTTCGTCGCCGGCCTCGCCTTCGAGCAGCGCCCGCTGCTGGAGTCGGGACTCGCCGGCCTGTTCGCCGGGATGGGCGTCCTGTTCGTCTCGAAGCTAATCGGTGGCAGCATCGTCGACGCCATCCTCGGCCTCATCGCCCTCCAGCCACAACTGCTCGTGATGGCGGCGGCGCTCAGTCTCACCACGGGGATGCTCGGCGCGCACTTCGGCAACGACCTCAGGGACGGCCTCACCCGCCCCGTCGACGAGTCCGGCAACCGGTCGGACGTCTGACCGCGCCGGCCCCGCGACACTCGTCCCCGTTCGAACACTTATCACGGATGACTGACAAGCACAGGTATGTCGAATCCGGAGTGGTCCCGCCGGGACGTGCTGAAGACCGTCGGGGTCGGTGCGGTCGGCCTCGGGGTCGGTGCGGTCGCCCTCGACCGGATGGACCGGTACATCGTCGGGGCACGTGACGCCGACGCCACCCTCGCCGCCGCGTCCGTCTCCGACACCCGCGAGGAGCGTATCGACCTCTCGAAGTACACCGGTCTGACGCTCGTCGTCGGCGCGTACTCGAAGGCGACGCGCCAGTCGCTGTTCTCCCGCGAGGACGTCGCGTTCGTCCACCCCGACCACGAACTGTCGTACGTCGATGCGCCGGCGAGCGAGACGCCACCCGCCAGCGACCAGCAGAGCGGCGAGGACCAGCAGCCGAGCGACCAGGTGCTCCCGTGGGGTATCGACCGCGTGGACGCCGACGTGGCTCACGCCGAGGGTGCGACGGGGGAGGGCGTCCACGTCGGTATCGTCGACGGTGGTATCACCGCGAGTCACCCGGACCTCGAAGCCAACCTCGCGGACCCGAGCGTCGAGGGGAACCACAGGGCGTGGGTCGAGTGTTCGGGCGACGACTGCGAGCATCCGTGGTCGGACGACGGCGACCACGGCACGCACGTCGCGGGCACCGTCGCGGCCACCGAGGGCGACAGCGGCGTCGTCGGCGTCGCCCCCGAGGCGACCCTCCACGCGCTGAAGGTGTGTGGCGGCGCGGGTGGCTGTCGTACCTCCGACATCGCCGGTGCGATTCGCTACGCGGCCGACCAGGGCTGGGACGTGGTGAACCTGAGTCTCGGCGGCCCCTCGGAGTCGCCGGCGCTGCAGGCCGCCGGGGAGTACGCCCGCGACTCGGGAGTCGTCCTCGTCGCCGCGGCCGGGAACGCCGGTCGACCCGACTCGGTGGGCTACCCCGCGGCCTACGACGAGTTCGTCGCCGTCTCCGCGACGACCATCGACGACGGCATCGCGTCGTTCTCCTCGACCGGTCCCGAGGTGGACGTCGCCGCACCCGGCGAGAGCGTCTGTTCGGCCGTCGTCGACGGCCACGACGTCCTCGACGGTACCTCGATGGCCTCGCCGCACGTCGCCGGTGGGGTCGCCCAACTGCTCGCCGCGGGGACCTCCCCTGAAGAGGTCCGTGACCGACTGCTCGACAGCGCGGAGGACATCGGGAACGCCGAGGACGAGCAGGGTGCGGGCCTCCTCGATGTGGCCGCCGCCCTCGACTACGACTCCGACGACGACGGGACGGGCGACGGGACGGGCTGTCCGGCCTGACTCACACCGTTCCGGGTCGGTCGCTCGACCGGAAGCGAGCGGTCCCCGTCCGGGAGCCACCGGACGTGCTCGTTCGCACTCAGTGGACCTCGTAGCGGTCGAACCGCCGGACCGCCCGTCCGAGTGCTGCTCGGGCCACGAGCAGGCCACCGAGGACCAGCAGCGCACCGACGCCGACTCGGAACGCCGGTAGCGGCAGGCCCAGAATCGTCTCCCCGACGCCCGTCAGTGTCGCCGCGAGCGCGGCCACCTCGCCGCCGCGGGCGACCAGCGAGAGGAGGAGTGCGGGGACGTAGCCGACGCCCGAGAGGACCAGTCGAACCAGTTCGGGAGCGACGACGAGGCCGACGAGCGCCGCGCCGGGCACCCAGACCAGCGCGACGTGGAGTGCGCCGGCGAGCAGTCGCGGTGGGCGGACGCCGTCGCTGTTCCCGATACGGATGGCGCTGAACCGTGGGAACCACATCCCGACGAGCGGGGCGAGCGCCGCGCCGACGACGGTGAGAAAGCAGGCGACGAGCGTCAGCGCCAGTGCGACGGGCGGACCGTGACCCCCACCGACCGCGGCGACGAGCGTGAGCACGGCGACGACGGGGAGAAACAGCAGGCTCGGGGCGACGAGTCCCCGGACGAAGGCGCGCCCGGACACCGCGGTCAGCGTCGACGGGAGGACGGCCCCCTCGTCGCCGAACGGGTTGAGGCCGAACGCCGCCCCGACGGCCCACGCCGCGAGGACGGCGGTGACCGGTCCGAGTACCGCCAGCGAGACGCTTCCCTGGAGGAGGAGGTTCCCCAGGGCGGAGCCACCGCCGAACACCGGAATCATGAGGAAGTTCAGGCGCTGTGGCTCGCGGCGGGCGCGGAGCAGCGTCCACTCGGTGACGGCCCGCGTCGGCCCCGATACGACCGGGACACCGAGCGGACCGACGGCGCGTT
Source organism: Halomarina oriensis (assembly GCF_009791395.1). Classification (GTDB taxonomy): domain Archaea; phylum Halobacteriota; class Halobacteria; order Halobacteriales; family Haloarculaceae; genus Halomarina; species Halomarina oriensis. The sequence goes on along the minus strand of NZ_WSZK01000015.1, from coordinate 418,708 downwards.
CGAGTGCGCGGCGGTCGGTCGCCGGGCGGGTCGGTGGCCCGTCGTCGGTGTCGGTGACGTCGACCGGTTCGCCGAACCAGAGCGACGTGGCGATGCGCTCGGCCAGCCAGCCACCGCCGAGGAGGACCGTGGTGGCGGTGGCCACCCCACCCACTGCGTGGCCCGGCGACCAGCCGACGGGTGTGCCGACGGCGACGAGGTCGACGAGCCAGCCCACCGGGAGGACGCCGAGGAGGGCCGGACTCACCGAAACCGGAAGCTGTGGCACCTGCAACAGCGTGTAGCCGCCGAAGAAGGCGACGACGACGCCGATGCCGAGCGCGGTCTTGTGTCGCGCGACCCACGGTACGGTGGCGACGAGCCACGCCGCGGTGTACCCCAGCACTCGCCCGGCGGTGACGGCGCTGGCGACGAACAGGCCGCCGACCAGCGGAACGACGAACAGGCTCACCGGCGCGGAGAACGCGTAGGCTGTGGCGACGGCGACCAGCAGGCCGACCGGGAGCGCGTAGGTCAGCGCCCGCAGGCTCTCGGCGAGGACGCCACCGACGACGGCGGTTCGGGGCGACACCGTCGTCAGGACGAACGCGTCGGCGACGGGCTCCCGGTGGGCGGCCGTCGTCCGCTGGGCGAGCATGAACGTCCCGAACAGCCAGAACAGCGCGAACGACCCGCGTGCGGACCGACCGAGCGCGAAGTCGACGTCGCTGCCGCGCAGTTCCGGGACGAACAGCACCGCCAGTCCCGCCAGCAGCAGCGTCGGGAACAGCACCCCGCCGGCCAGCAGGACCAGTCGGCCCGTGTCCTCACGCATCGCGCGGGCGGACCGCCGGAAGTCGAACCAGCCCATCCGGAGGGCGTGGCCGAGCCACCCCGCCTCAGCCATCGCGCTGCTCCGTGGCGACCGCTCGGCCGTCCGCGTCGACGTCCACGCGCTCCTCGTCGGTCGTGAGTTCGAGGAAGGCGTCTTCCAGCGAGCGGGTCTCGCCGGTCTCGGCACGCTGTTCGAGTTCACCGGGTGTGCCCTCGGCGACCAGTTCGCCGTCGTAGAGGATACCGACGGTGTCGGCCACCTCCTCGACGACCGGGAGGATGTGCGTCGAGAGGAACACCGTCGTCCCGTCGTCGGCGAGTTCGGCGACAAGGCTCCGGAGCGTCCGGGCGGCCCGCGGGTCGAGCCCCGAGGTGGGTTCGTCGAGGAAGACGACGCTCGGGTCGTGGAGCACCGCCTGGACGAACGCCACCTTCTGGCGCATCCCCTTCGAGTAGTCGCTGATCCGTGTGCTGGCGTCCTCGGGTGGGAGGTCGAGGCGGTCGAGCAGGCTGTCGACGCGCTCCTTGGCGACCGTCGGGTCGAGGTCACGCAGGCCGGCGGCGTACTCCAACTGCTCGTAGGCCGTCGCGTGGTCGTACAGTGGCGGTTCCTCGGGGAGGTAGCCGATGTGCGGGCGGAGGGCGTCCCGGTCGGTGACGTCGGCACCCCCGACCGTCCCCCGGCCCCGCGTGGGGCGGGTCAGGCCCGTCAGCATCCGCATGGTCGTCGTCTTCCCGGCCCCGTTCGGCCCGAGAAAGCCGAAGACGGTCCCGGTGTCGACGGTCAGGTTCAGCGTCTCGACGGCGACGGTGTCGCCGAATCGTTTGGTCAGGTCCGTCGTCTCGATGGAGGGCATCTATCGTAGCACGCGTGCTGGTGGCTACTCTAAACTAACGGGTCCCCGGCGAGCGTCGGCTCTCGCCCGTCGGGGCCGGAGGGACGGCTACGTGGCCGAGGACGACTCGATCGACGACGACCGTCGACCGAATCGACCGCGTGACTGTCTCCGGAGTCTCTCACTCTCCTCGTCGTGTCACCACGTTTTTGTCACTCTACAACGACTATCCGTCACTGCTATGGCCCTGGCAGCGTCGGTGACGGACGTCGAACCGAACCTCTACTGGCGGACCCAGCGGTTCGTCGACCGTACGACCGGACGCTCGGCCGAAGCCATCCGTATCGTCCAGCAACTGACGACGGACTTCGGCGAGTTCGTCGTGCTGGCCGTCCGGACCACCGACGAGCGCTACTGGGCGGTCTCCGACCCGAGCGGGTTCGGTCTCTACCGACGCTCGGAGTACGACAGAGCCAACGGCGCGCTCTCGGCACATCTCGACGCGGTCCGGGGTGGATGACCTCGACGGACGCCGCGTCTCCCCCGTCGGGTCGAACGGTCAGACGATCGGTACGTTTGTCCCCGTCGGCACACGAGCGGAGGTATGGCTCCCGAGGTTCCTCTCACTCGTCGGTCCCTCCTCGCCAGCGGCGTCTGTCTCGGTGCCGGACTCGTCGGTGTCGAGCAGTTCCGCCCCGCGAAACGCCGAGCGACCCGTCGCTTCGACTCCTGACGTGCGGCCCACGACTCCCCGTTCGCGGGCGTGCTCACACAGTGGGCGGCCGACCCGATTCGGGGGGTCACGTCGGTGTCAGCGTCGGCGGTGACCCTCCCGGTTCTGTCGGACCGGACGAGTGTGGTTCTCGGCTCACCCGGCCCGGACTCTCCGGTCGTGACACCCCACTGTACTCTCCTCGGCGGAGACCACATCGTCACGCCGTCAGTACTAACGTTTATTCCGGACCAAGCAAAGAGCCACGCACACTGGCTGCCGTTACGGCGCCAGTGTTGCTTGAGACATGTCGGGGCGACGACGGGATCGCGGACGGTCTGTAACGACCGTCTCACCGTCCCGCTTTTCGGGAGGCCAGTGTGCGTGTCACGTTCGGTAGATGACGCTGTGGTAAATGCTTTCTGCAGGTACTCTCCACTCCTCGCCGAACTCTCCCGACGAACGATGTCACCGGTCGAACCGTTCGCTCACTCCGGTGACTTCGACCCGAACCGGTCGACGGTATCTCTCACGGTCGGGGTGTCCGGTGACGCCGCCCGAGGAGGGCCGTCTCGGGGTCCGGTCGGCACGGGAAGCGTCGTGGTCGCTCGCGCTAACCAAACCGTTACCCCTCACAGTCCCCGAGCAGTGGTGTGAATCTCTCCGCGGTCGACCTCTCGCCCGTTCCCGACGGCGGGAACGCCACCGACGCGTTCGCAGCCACCGTCGAGGCCGCCCGGCACGCCGAGCGACTCGGGTTCTCGCGCTTCTGGGTCGCCGAACACCACGGGATGACCGACTCCATCGCCGGCACGACCCCGGAGGTCCTGCTCGGCTACCTGGCCGCCGAGACCGACGAGATCAGACTCGGCTCCGGAGCGGTGTTGCTGAACCACTACAGTCCGTTCAAGGTCGCCGAGCAGTTCGGCACGCTCGACGCCCTCGCACCGGGTCGCATCGACGCGGGGCTAGGTCGAGCCAACAACTCGCCGGCGGCCGACCGCGCCCTCGGGACGAGTCGGCGCGTCGAGAACCCCGACGAGGACCACGCCGAGAAGCTCGAAGCCGTCGTCAACCACCTCCACGGCGGCTTCCCCGACGACCATCCGTACAGCGAACTGGGTATTCCACGTTCGAACCGGGAGCCACCGGTCCCGTGGGCGCTCGGATCGAGTCCGTCCAGCGCGGCCATCGCGGGCGAACTGGGGCTGCCGTACTGCTTCGCGGCGTTCATCCGTCCACGGCTCGCGGTTCGCTCGTTCGAGCAGTACCGCGAGCGGTTCGCGGCGTCTCGGTCGGTCGGTGGCGTCGACGAACCCCGGGGCATCGTCGCGCTGAACGCCGTCTGTGCGGAGACCGACCACGAGGCCGCACGGCTCCGTGCCGTCGCCGAAGCGACCTACCAGCGGATGCGACGTGGCGTCGTCGGCACGCGACCCTCCATCGAGGAGGCCGTCGACGAACTCGGTGGCGTCCCCGACCCGACGCCCGCGACGCTCGACGACGACGAGTGGCCGCGTGCGATTTCGGGTAGTCCGGAGACGCTCGCCGGGTTGCTCGACCAACTCTCCGAGCGAACCGGCGTCGGCGAGGTGATGATTCAGCACGTCACCGGGACGCACGAGCAGGCGCTCCGGTCGCACGAACTGCTGGCGGAGGGCGTCGGGCTCACCTGACGTCCGCCCCGTTCCGAACGGCAGATACGAGGGCGGACAGGTCCGAGTGGACCGGTTCGGGTCGGAGTGTTCGGGTAGATAGACCCTTACGAGTGGTCTCCTATCGGCTACAGTAACCGATGACTGGGCCAGAATCACTGCAGTCCATGCTCGCGGACGGCGACGAACTCACCATCGTCTGTCACAACAACCCGGACCCCGACTGTCTCGCGAGTGCGTTCGCGCTCGGTCGAATCGCCGCGAACGCCGGCATCGACGAGCGGCGCATCCTCTACAGCGGCGACATCTCCCATCAGCAGAACCGTGCGTTCATCAACCTCCTCGAGATGAACCTCAGGGCGTTCGACGCCGACGCGGTGGTCGACCGGTCGTCGGACTCGCTGGTCGCGTTCGTCGACCACTCCACCCCCGGCGCGAACAACGAGGTCCCCGAGGGGACGCCAATCGACATCGTCATCGACCACCACCCCGCCGACGACGTCGCCGCCCGATTCGTCGACCACCGCGAGTCCATCGGTGCGACCGCGACCATCCTCACCGAGTACGTCCGCGAACTGGACCTCCCGGTCCAGACGTCGCTCGCAACGGCGCTCCTGTTCGCGGTTCGCAGGGAGACGCTGGGCTTCCTCCGTGGTGCGACCGAAGCCGAGTACGCCGCGGCGGGGCACCTCCACTCGCTGGCCGACCGTGACCTCCTCCGAACGCTCGCGACACCGTCGGTCAGTGGAGCGACCGTCGACGCCATCGCGGAGGCCATCCGGACCCGTGACGTTCGAGGCTCCGTCCTCATCTCGCACGTCGGACGGACGAGTGAACGCGACGCCCTCCCGCAGGCGGCGGACTACCTCGCGACCCTCGAAGGGATTCAGACGGCCGTCGTCTTCGGCATCATCGACGACTCCATCCACATGAGTGCGCGTTCGACGGACCCTCGCATCCACGTCGGGTCACTGCTCCGAGAGGCGTTCTCGAACGTCGGCAGCGCCGGTGGCCACCGAGAGATGGCTGGCGGCGAGGTTCCACTCGGCGTGTTCGCGAGCTACGAAGACAAGGACCGACTGGTCTCGATGGTCGCGCAGGTCATCACCGACCGCCTCGTCGCTGCGCTCAACCTCTCCGAGGACCGTGGGTGACCCCCGGCGCCTGACTCGCCGGGCCACTTCCACGTCGTCTCGCTCGCCAGTCGGAACGCCGGCCACTGCCGAACGCCGACCGCTTCGTAGTGCGGTGATTTATATTGGTTGAAAAGGATTACTCTCCAATGACTAATCGGTCGCCGTCGGACTCGGGTGAGCGCCCCCGCGGTCCGCGGCGGTTCCAGGACCTCCTCGCGGAACACAAGCGGCAGGGCTGTCGGATTCTGGTCACGGGTGCCGTCGACCGGTCGGTCGTGGCGCTCCAGAACCGGTTGCTTCTCGGCCCGGAAGCGGCCGGCCGCGAACGGACCCTCGCAGTCGTCGACGTCGGCGACACGCGAGTGGCCGAACACGTCCCCGAGGCCGCCGCTGCGGACGGCGGAACGCGTCTCGTCCGATACCGGAGCGTCCGAGACGGTTCGACGGCCGCCTCGTCGGGTAGCGCGTCGACGAACGTGGCCGTATCCGGAGAGACCGACGCGGTGTTCGAACGCGAGCGGACACCACTCGTCGACCTCCGGGCCGCACTCGTCGACGTCGTCGCCGCCCACCGTGAACGCGCCGACGGCGTTCGACCGGCCGCACTGCGCGTCGGTGTCGTGACACTCCGGCCACTCCTCGACGAACACCCCCGTCCAGCGGTCCGACGGTTCGTCCGAATCGTCGGTGACGAGGTCGCTCGCTCCCGAGGATACGCACACTTCCTGCTCCCGATTCCGTCGTCGGACCCACTGGTCGATGCACTGTTACCAACCGTCGATATACATATCCGACTGCGTGACCGACCGGAGAGCGAACCGGAACAGTCGTGGCACCTCCTCGACCACGGTGAGACCTCGGGATGGCTCCCGCTCGACCGCTGAGGCCGACGCTGTTCCGACACCGACGTACGCATGACACCGTCTGGCCCCTCGATCGCTGCGGTCGAGACGCCCACTGGTATTCGCCTCGCGGACCCCGCCGAGGGCGTCGACCTCGTCGTCCGCACCGACCGACCGGTCTCGCCACGAGCGGTGTCGGTCGAGCGGTTCGCGTTTCCGGTCGAGACGGCGGTCGACGTCGTGTGTCACGAACTCGTTCTGCCGATACTGTGTGAACTGTACGTCCGCACGACGGAGGGGGAACTCCTCGAAGCGGCGACCAACCGCGAGGCGGTCACGATGCCCGACGGCGAGTATCTCGTGCAGATCGAATCCCTCGGGGTGAAGTGTTACTGTCGCGTCGACGGCCCGATCGAATCGACCGTCGACGACGGCCACCGCATCGTCCGACTGCCGGGTGGCGGCGTTCAGATCGGGCTTCGGTCCCTCCACACTCGTCCGCAGGCGACCGTCCACACGAGCGAGCGTCCCCGAGACCTGATGCGAGCCGTCTCGTGTTTCGGGTCGGCGCTCAAGACCACCTCCCCCGAACGCGCCTGGCCGTCGCTGCGCGGGTGCCCGCCGCTCGTCGACGTCGAACCGGGCCCGTTCAGCGCCCCCGAGGGGCTGGAGCGGCGTGACACACCCGTCCACATCGAGGTCCCGGTCGAGTACGGCCACGTCTTCTCGGTCGCATCCTTGGCGTACTATCTGAACGCACAGGTTCGTCCGGGACCGAAGCCGGCGCTAGTCGCGGATGGAACTGAGCACGCCCTGACGCATCCCGACGGGATGAGTACCGGCGTCCAGCGAACGCTCGAACGGCTGTTCCTGTTCGACTGCGTCACACGGACGGAAGGGCTGTTCCCGGTCGACCTCCACGAGCGGCGGGTGCTCGAACGACGTGTCGACGTCGACTTCCCGGCGCTGTACGACCGCTCGCTCCCCGAGCAGGTCGACGCCGCCCTCGCAGTGCCGTGGGAGGACGTCGCCGACCTCGTCCCGACGTGGAAGCTGACCGCCGACGTCGCGCCGGACCCACAGCACGCACCGTACCTCCCGTTCGCGGCGCACGACCTCGCACACGTCCGACCCATCACGACCACTCCGAGCGAGCCAGCTAGCATCGCCACGGAAATCGGCAACAGCGTCGCGGATTTCTACCGGGCCGACGGTGCGGGTCCGCCGACGAACGTCCAGCCGTTCCGGCCGGACGAGGACCTCGTCCCCCGACGGGTGAGCGCTCCCCCGGTCGACAGTCTGGAACACGCCTGGCTCGGCGACGGTGTCCCGGTCGGTGCGTCGATTCCGACCGCCGACGCCTCCCTCCGCCAACTCGACGCCGTCGGCAACGGGCCGACACGGGTGCAGGTCATCGCCAACGCCCCCGAGATGACCGAAGAGCGTTCCGTGGGCGAACTGTACGGCGTCCGCGAACTCGTCGAGATGGACGTCACGATTCACGAGGAGCAGACCGTCGCGGAGACGCGTGCGCTGCTCGAAGCGAACCACGACCTGCTCCACTACATCGGTCACGCGACGTCGGACGGACTGGCGTGCGCGGACGGGCATCTCGACGTTCGGACGCTCGACTCGTTCGGTGGGCGAGCGTTCGTCCTCAACGCGTGCCAGTCGTACGTTCAGGGCCGTGCGCTCGTCGATGCGGGGGCGACCGGTGGCGTCGTGACACTGGAGGAGGTGGCGAACGACCCCGCAACGATGGTCGGGTTACAGATCGCTCGATTGCTGAACAGCGGGTTCTCGCTGGCCGCGGCGTTGGCCGTCATCGGTCGAGAGACCATCACGGGGCGGCAGTACGTCATCGTCGGGTCGGGTAACGCGCGTCTCACGAGCACGAAAAGCGGGGCAGCAAACCGACTCGATATCGAACGGACCGGCCCCGACTCGTTCGAGGTGGGATACTTCGCCTATCCAACGTCACAGTGGCCGGTCGGCTCGATGGTGACACCGTATCTCGCAGACAATACCACACGGCATCTGGGGTCGGGGCACCTCACCACCTTGACCGCCTCGACGGATGAACTCGATGAACTGCTGACGATGAGTGAACGAGTGCCAGTAACGGTCAATGGGACGCTTTCTTGGAGCGAGTCCGTCTCTGCCGACCTCATCGAATGATCTCGCTCTTACGGGCCAGTGGTACCGCCGCTGTTCGCTAGCGACGCCGTCATAGAGTCGTCACGCAGTGTGAGCAGCGCGAACAGGTTGCCGATCATGCTTGGGTTCTGTGCGAACGCCTCGGACGCCGATTGGGTATCGGACATACTCCACACTTGTCTGCGTTTTTACAAAAATTTATCTGAAACAATATAACACGTGTGGGTTGCAACAATCTCCGGACGGTGGTCGTGAACGCGGAGACTGGTGCTGACCCTGCTTTAGCTGTTCACCAGCGAGGAACTGGACACTCACCGGCCGCCGAGATGGGTGTGACTCGCCGGTCCTATCGCCGAACAGAACACCGGCCCGAGCGGGCAGAAAAGACCCGCCGGGCCGACTGTTCTAAATGGTCCCCGCTGACGCTTCGGCCCTCCAGACGAAGCGTCGTCTAATCGTAGTGGCTCATTCGACATAAAGTCTCTCGCCTGCACACGAGCGGTCCGTTCGAACGGGCTTCGACGGACCCCGGTTCGACGAGGGTGGAGGACTCGATCTACCGGTCTCGCCTCCTTCACTATCGAGCAAACCACCATCGGCGGGACGCTCACGGGTCTGTCACGGTCGTCGACTCCACGGAGTTGGTCGACCTCTTCGCGTTCGCTCCTGCTGTCGTCTGGGGGTTCTCCGGACTCGGTGTGCGTGCCCGGCCGGGTAGTCGGCCGGAGTTTGCCGAACCCCCCGTGAACGCCCTCGTCGTGAACTCGCTCTACCACCGCGCGTTCGGCCCGACTTCTCGGCCGAACTCGACGATGGAGTCGCCGGTCGTGGTGTCACCTCTCGGTCGACTGCTCGCCATCGAGTGCCTCCGACCGACCCGAGTCGAGTAGCCGGTCGCCGCTCTCCCGACTGCTTCTCTCTTCGTATTTCCCGCGCAACCGAGTGGCACGCCCAACCCCGAGTCGTAACGTATTCAAAGGGACGCCGGATACTAGCGGATGCGCGTCCGGGTTGGGGTAGTGGTCATCCTTCAGCCTTGTGGAGGCTGAGACGCGGGTTCGATTCTCGCACCCGGACCTCCTGTCGTGAACACGTTCGTGAGCGACGGGTGTCCACAGAAAATCGAATCTGGGAGCGACCGCAGCGACCGCAGCGAGCGACCACGGGCGATTCTCGCACCCGGTCTCAGTATTCTCATCCGACTTTTCAGAGACGAACCCTCGGAAACCGTGGTTCGTCTACTTCCCTCGCGCGGTGTCGATCCGAAGCCTCTCACCGCGTTGGATCGACAGTTTCCCGGCCGCTGACTCCACCCGTGGTTCCGAGCTTCTACCGCTCGGGACGCTGCTACAGAGACCGCTCCGGAAGCCCCGGAGGCGGACTCCCGGATTTATCCCCGAAGTCCACGAACCATCGGTCGTTCGGAAGTGACTTCTCCCGGTTGCGAGTGCCCGTCCACTATGAGTATCCGGTTGGCGATCGACGACCTCGACGCCGAGTTTCAGACGACACCGCTCGATTTCACGGTGGAGGCCGCGCTCCAAGCCCGACTACTCACGCTCCTTCGAAGACGGATGGGTGAGTCGATTCGAGCGCGTGGAGGCTACGATCTGGGCGACGTGACCGGCTACAAACGGAAGTATCTCGATCGAATCGCTGCTCCCCACGAGATCAGCAACGTCCAGGCCGAGGTCAACTTCGGAACGTCCGGTGTGGGGAACACGAGCCTCGACGTGGCCGTCTTGGATCCCGAGGCGAGTTCGGAGTACGCCGGCCTCGACTGCGTCCCCGAGAGCGACGAACCGGTGCTCACGGTCCGACTCGTCGACGGGAGCAAGTACTTTCCGGCGGGAGCAATCGAACACGCGATAGAGCTCAAATACATCAAGAACGTCGACGTTGCCGGTGCGGCGTTCGAGAACCCGGATATCGACGAGTGGCCACACTTCTCCGCGGACCTGCGGAAACTCGGTGCGCTCGACGGGGCGGACTCTCGGCATCTCGTCGTCGTGACGAACAAGAACCCGTTCCAGCAGGGTGAAACGGACGACCGAAGCACCGAGAAGGCTCGACAGCGATTCGATCTCGTCAGGGAGGAGTGCCGGCGTAGCTCTATCGAACTCACCGAGATCCACCCTCGATGAGCGGTCGCTGAACGACGTGTGGCGGTGAGTTGATACGGATCCGTCGAGATGACGAGGAGAGTGAGACGATGGACCCCGACGACCTGACGCCGAGACTGCGTGCGCTCAGTGAGCGATGGGAAGTCATCACCGAGCGCCCTGGATCGCCTCGCTCGACGATGAACGTCGTCGAATACGGCCTCGGAAAGCGACGGCGAGCCGAGGTCTACGTGAATCGGCTGTTGCGGTATCTGCTCGACCCCGAGGAGCCACACGGTATGGATACGGAGTTCCTCGATGCGTCGTTCGACGAGTCTCTCGCCGCGTACGAGTAGAACCTCCGGTCGAGACGAGGTCTGGTGGCCGCCCCGGTGGTCGACTACATCGCGGCGTCGAACGCAGTGACGATCCGCTCTCGCCGCTTCAACTCTCTCTGGTACTTCGGACTCCGACAGTCGACATCGACCGTCTCGGTCTGCCAGTCCCGGCCGTCCTTGCCCTCCCACGCGCCATAGAGCGTGACCTTCGGGAGGACGAGGACGCCGAAGACGACGGTGAGCAGGTAGAGCGTCTCCTCGATGTCTCGCCACGACACCGTCGCTTTCCGACGCGTGTCGACCGGGAACGAGACGTGTTGGGCGAGGAGTCCACACTCGTGAGCGCGGTCGACGAAGCCGTGGTCGTTGCTGAACAGGACGACGCGGTTGCGGTCCTCCTCGTGGTAGTCGTGATAGCTATCGACGATCGCTCTGTCGCCCTTCTCGCCGGGGACGACGTCGACGTTACGCTCGGCCATGAACTGGCGGTAGGCGTACAGTCCGAGCAACCCCTGTCTGTTGTCGCTCGTCGGTTGGCCCTTCAGTCGGTCGAACTCTGGTCCGAAGGCGTCCACCAACCGACGCGACTCGCCGTGTCGAAAGTGGAAGTCGAGTTCCTCCTTCACGCCCGCCGAGAGCGCATATCCGTTCACGGGCGACCGACCACGCTCGTCGCCGTTCGAGGGATCGAGTGAGAGGAGTGACTCCGGTCGCCACATGAGGAGGTTGGTGTCGATCCCCGCGAACACTGGACGATGACCCGCTTCGAGGTCGGGATAGCCGTAGCGGCGGACGAACGTCTCGACCTCGTCGTGGTTTTCGAGCGGTGCGACACCGCCGCCGACGAGCGCCCGCATGTAGTGCTCGGGACCGGGGAGATCGGCGACGATCTGCTCGTCGTACTCGCGCTCGAGGTCGTCTCGTCGGTCCTCGTACGAGAGCGGTCCACAGGTGAATCGAACCGTACTTCCTCGGTAGTCGCCGAGTTCGAACCGGACGAGTTCACCGACGTCTTCGCAAGGATGCTCGACCGGGATGGTGGTGATACCGTCGTCGTAGAACGCGTTGAGGAGCGTCGTGAAGTGCCGACGTTGGAGCTTCACCCGACCACCTCCGTGAAGTCGACGAGCGAGATGGCCGGTCGTGGAATCGCGTCGTAGGGTTGCCCGTAGAAATCCGACGAGTCGAGAAAGAGGTAGAAGACGTGTGTGGCGTCGTACTGCAAGCCAGCGCGGAAGGCGATCGCGGACATGAACTTCCGACCGGGGGTGACGTCGACGGCGACTGTATCGTCACGCGCTGTCGTCGTCTGGATGGCACCCTGATAGTACTCGACGATGGTGGCAAAGTCCATCTCGTCGTCGAGCGTCTGGCGGGTGACGTCGAGGTCGCCGCCGTACTCCGCGACTGTCGTCTCGATCAGTGGAATCGCTCGCTCGACGTCCTCGGCCGACCCCGGCGTGACGAGGATGTGGTACTCGTCTGGAACGTACCCCTCGGTACAGGCGGCGGCGATCGGGTTGACCATCGCCTCGAACGTCGTACTGGATGCGGTCACCCATCGCCGTTTCATTACAGCTGACTGTCTTTACCGAGTGTGGTAAGCGTATGGGTGGCACGGGCTTCTGGGTCGTGCTCGTCCTTCCTTGGCGTCCTCGTCTCTATCGTGTCGGGACAAGAGCTTACTCGGGTGTCGTTATCTTCTCGGACATGAGTGACGACAAAGCGGCTGGGACACTACTGGGTCTCGCCTGTGGCGACGCTCTCGGGCGACCGATCGAGTTCATGTCCCCGGCGTCGATCGAACGCGAGCACGGCATCGTGACGGAGATGCTCGGTTACGGGACGCACGGCCAGCCAGCGGGAACGATCACCGACGACACCGAGATGGCGCTGTGTGTCGCTCGGAGTCTCGTAGAGCGGGGTCAGTTCGACCCCGAAGACATTGCTCGACGGTTCGTCGAGTGGTACGACAGTGGGCCGTTCGATATCGGAGGAATGACCGCCGAGTCGATTCGGTTGCTCAAGCAGGACACGCCGTGGGACGAAGCAGGCCAGCGTGTCTGGGAGCAGAGTCACGAAGGTGGAAACGCGGGCAACGGGAGCGTGATGCGGTGTGCGCCACACGCGATCGCCTTCGGCGACGACTTGGAGGCCCTCGAACGGATCAGCCGCCAGTCCTCTCAGATCACGCACGCCGACCCACGGTGTACGGCTGGCTGTGCGATATTGAACACGACTATCGTTGGGCTACTCGACGGAGTGAACAACCCGTTAGCGTTGGCGCTCGCAGACGTCGATCAAATCCCTGCCGAACTCGTCGGTGCATTAGAGCGAATATCGACCGACCTTGGTCCAGAAGATCTCGAGAACACGGGCTACGTGGTGACGACACTTCAGGTAGGACTGTACCACGGACTGACTGCCGAATCGGCCGAGGAAGCCATCGTGGATGCAGTGAACATGGGCGGTGACGCCGATACGATCGGAGCAGTCGCAGGAGCCGTCGCTGGGGCTCGGTTCGGTGCAGATACGCTTCCCGAGCGGTGGCTCGAAGAACTCACGTGTCGTCAAGAACTCACCAGCCTGGCGACTACGCTCGCGACAGACCGCATCCATACGTAGTCTCAACGGACGACGTCTGCTGAAAACGACTACTGCTGATCAGCAGCTTCTCGGCAGTGTGCAACGAACTCGGTGACGATTCGCTTGAACTCTTCGAGGTTGTCGTCACGGGCCAGTATCTCGAATGGCGCCTTCGCCTCGCCAGCGGGTACCCCATCCAGTGAACCGAAGGCTTCCTCGTACTCTTCGTACGCACTCGGATTCCAGGGGACTGGCGACGCTGCTGGATTATCACCGTCGAGGGGCATCTTCGCCGTCCACACCTTGAGATGGCCACTGACGTTCGCTGTGAAGACGCTCGGTCGACCGCTGTGATCCCCCTGGTGAGCGCTCACGCGAAGCCCGAAGTTCGCGTTCTTCGCTCCGCCGATGTCGACTTCGTCCCCGAGACTCTTCGAGAACTCATAGAGATGCTCGAACGAATCGGCTACTTCACGAGTGATCGCTCCGTTCGCCACCTTCTGCTCTAAGTCCTCGTACAACTCTGCCTCTGTCTGGACGTACTCACTCCCACTTCGAGTCGTCGTCGACGAAGTCGACGCCTTCGCTTCCTCGGTTTGGCCGTGCAGTCGAGGGACGAACACGGATTCTCCATCACTCGTGTACTGCACGACCTCGATGGCCAGCACTTCGACGTCCTGCATCGCTTCGTTCAGGAACTCGACGACACGCTTCAGTTCGCTCGGGACGTCGTCGGCGACGAACACGAGCCGAATCTTCTTCGAGCGGAGGTTCTTCTCGACCGTGTCCCAGAAATCGTCTACCGAGCTATCACCAACTACCTCTGTGAGTGTCTCGTCGGGGTCTATGCCGCGTTCCTCGCACGTCTCGATGAATCGTTCACTGAGCGTCTCCGCGTCCCAGTAGATACTCGCGTGGGCGACGTAGTCGAACATCTGTCCCACGACTCGGCGTCGAATCTCCGTGTTCTCGCTTCGTTTCACTTCGACGATGGTGGGGACACCGTTCTGATCGACGAAGAGGTGGTCCGCAGACCAGCGCTCGTTACCGCCTTCTTTGTCCGGGACAGATTTCTCGCGGCCGATCAGTGCCCATCGATCGATCCCTTCGTCAGACATCTGGCCCCCAGCGAGTAACCGGGGATAGTTGGCTAATCGATCCTGGAGCACTCGCTCGTACTCGTATGGCTGCTCGGTCATTTCGACGAGTCGCTCGCCCTGCCTGAGATAGATCGCGTCGTTCATCCGATCTACTGACTGGACTCTGGGGTAAATACTCACTAGGCCATGACAACCCTGCCACCCAGTACCTACATATCGTCCGATCACACAACTTGACAGAATGACCTACGGCCTCGACGATCGGCCGTCGCTTCGGGGGAACCTCCGTCTCGTTCCGTTCCTTGGCGATGGACTTGCCGCTCACGTAGTCCCGGCGTATCGGGGATTGATCGAAGAACACGGGCAGTCGAACGTTCTCGTTCTCAAGCGGTTCCCCACCGGAGTCGATGAGATCGCCAACGCAGTTGGTGAGTCGATCGGTGGTATCGAACAGCCCCGGATCCGGGGACTCTCGGCTCACGCCCGCGACACGATCGCAGAGCTTCCGTCCCCGCCGCGACTCCTCACGCCCAGCGAGCAGGGCCTGCTACTGGGCCAGTATCTGGCAGAGCACGAGTGGGAGACGCCCTATCTACAACGGGCCGCCCGACAGGAGTCGTTCGAGTCTGACGTGGGACGCTTCGTCGCTGAGGCGACCTGGCAGGGTGGCGAGATCGAGACCGACGAGCCCGCACTGGCCGAGCTCACGGCGTTCAACGATGGCTTTCACGAGTGGCTCGGTGAGAACGGCCTCCTCGACCCGTCGGCGGTCCTCTCGAACGCTGCAGTAGCGCTCGCTGACGCCGATCGTCGAGCGCGAGTTCGACGAGGGGTCGATGCCGTACTGGTCTTGGAGTTCGAGGAGTTCACTCCGATCGACCGAGCGTATCTCGCTCGACTGACCGAGGGCGTCGATCTCGTCTGCATCGCCGAACGGAACAGTGCGATTCAGCGAACGTGGAACGAACCGGGTACTATCGACGACTACGCGACCGAACTCACGAGTGTAGCGGAACACGAGACACAGCAGCCGTCCGATCGTAACGGAGACGTCCCGCTCCCCGCCGCTTGTGCATCGTTTCTCGCGAGCGATCACTCCCCGACCACGGCCGAGGGCGGTTCGCTGACCGTCATCGACGAAGAGACGTTCACTGCGCAGGTGCGAACCGTCGCCGAGGAGATCGAGCGTCTGCACCGGGTCGAGGGCGTTCCGTACAGCGAGTGTGCGGTCGTCCTTCGAGACTCCAACGCACCCGTCGGAGATGCACTACGAATCCTCAGAACGGCAGGGATTCCGACAGCCTCTGCGACGGTCGGAGGGCTAATCCACGATCCCACAGCGCGGGAACTCTACGCGGTGGTCTGTTGGTGCAGTGACGACGAGGAACGCGAGTGGAGTCCGACTCGTGCACGGAGCGTCCTCGCTGCACGAAGCCCGACGATCGGCGACGAACTCCTCGAGCGGATCCGACATGCTGGAGACGCTGATGGCCTCGAAGCCGCGCTCCAGACGTGGCTGCTCGAATCCGGCCTCAAACAGCGAATCGCCGAACTCGACTCGTCGGTCGATGCGAAAACACAGTTCCGCCACGTCAGCGACGTCCTCCAGCTGGCACGGTTCGTCGACGAATCACCGCTCGTCGACGCCTCGTGGAGCGTGTTCGCACGGGCACTCGAACGGGAGTTCCAGCATACGACCTCCGACAAGATAGCGACCGAACTGGAGGTTCCGGAAGACGGTGTCCTCGTCGACGCCGTCCGAGTAGCGAAGGACCTCTCCCGCGAGGCGGTGTTCCTCCTCGACGTCGTCGACGAAGAGTTCCCTGCAGACCCGCAGTTCAACGCGCTCTTTCCCACACCGCACCTGGAAGAACTCCCCGGCTACCCCGCCTTCACGGCACCAAGCCCGGAAGACGTTCACGAGACGTTCGAGACTGCTGGTTCGGACGGTCGACGCCCGCTCAAGGCGTACTACGCCGAACTGAGCAGGCGGATGCTCGCGGTCGGTGCACGCACTGCCTCCGACCGTCTCTACTTCGGTACGTACACCGAGACCGAGGGCGGAACAGGCAGTCGACTCCAGCCTTCGAGATTCCTCACCGCTGTCGAAGAGGAGTTCGGTGAACTGGACCGACGAGAGAGCGACGAGATTCATACCCACGGTGAGGCGGTTTCGTTCGCACTGACGAGAACCGAGGACGCACTCGAAGAGATCCGACTCGCGGGTGTGACCGACGATCCGATCGATATCGACGAGATCGAACGCGAGTTCGGTGTGATCCAATCGCTACTGGCGAACGACCCGCCTGATGGTCTCCAGCGAGCAATCGAGTCTCGCACTGACTTCGCTGAGGGGGTGGTCCGTCGTGAGTAAGAGCGATGACGACCTCTTCACGGTCTCACCGTCGCGATTGGGCGTCTACGCCGACTGCCCACGGCGCTACCAGTACGAGAAGGTCTGGAAGGTCGGTTCCCCCGACGAGACGCGACGCTACTTGGACCGGGGCTTGGCGCTCCACGGTGCGATCGAAGATACCTGCGAGACAGTTCGTGAGGGGGCTGCGATTACTGACGAGGACATCCGAACGATGGCGAGTGACGCCATCGACGCTCGGTGGGACGAGGAAACGGACAGGAGCGAGTACGCCTCCGATGCTCACTACCGATACGACTACCTGTTGTGTGTCGCGACGATCGAGGACTACTTCGATGGTGTGGGCCTCGACCACGCTCGAAACTCGATCGCTACCGAAGAGTGGCTCGAGTGCCAGCGAGAAGGTGTCGCGTTGCGTGGGCGTGCCGACAACATCGTGAAAACGGCTGAGGGGATCAGAGTCATCGACTACAAGAGCAATCTCAAAGGGATCATCTCCGATTATTCGAAGGACGCTGTCGTGGCTCACCACGCCGGTGATGATCACAGCCCTCAGCGGGTCAAGAGTACGTTTCAGGCGGCCACGTACGTCGAGGGCGTCAAAGAGCATCCCGAGTACGAGCCAGGAATGGATGTCGAGTTCACGTACTACGGTTTGCTCTCCGACACTGAGACGAAACCGGGAGTCGATGGCGTTCAGGTTTCTGTCCGTGGCAGAGGGCGGGATGTCGGACAGATTTACGATACTTGTTACGACGAGATCTGGGAGCTCATCGGGGAGTACTACGACGCCATCGAGGCAGGTGACTACGTCCCCGACTCCGTCGCACTCCAGAAAGAACACGCCTGTGACGACTGCACGTTCCAGGCGATGTGTCCCGACTACCTCGCTGGGGAGGTGAGCGTCGATGAGTGACCGAGACGTGTCCGTCGAGGCGGCCACGTCCGACGAGGAATCGGAGGAGAACACTCCCCGACCAGACCAGCAGAGGATCATTGACTCTGATGACTACCCCATGCGGGTGCTCGCCGGTGCTGGCACTGGAAAGACGTTCACGATGGTGCGGAAGATCGAACGCCTCGTTGAAGACGGCACCCCTCCCGACCGGATTTTGGCGTTGACGTTCACCAACAACGCCGCCGACTCGATGCGCGAGAAACTGGTCGAGAAGCTCGGGTCACGGGGCCACGATATCGAGGCGTACACGTACCACGCCATCTGCCACGAGCTACTCCAGGAGTTCGCCTACCACGCTGACCTCGATCCTCGCTACGATATTGCGACCGAGGCCGACCAGTTCGCGATCGTCTACGACGTCCTCGACGAGATGCCCTACCGGTTCACCAAACCGGAGGTGTTCGACCCCGACGGCTACGGGAAAGGGGCAGCCAAGCGACTGCTAAGGTTCATCCCAGCGATGAAGCGCTCCGGTATCTTCCCCGAGGAACTGGAGGCGTATCTGGGCGAACCGGCAGATCTGCTGGCGCTCGATGAACTGATCGAACGGATCGAAGCAGCGGCAGAAGAGCACGTCAAAGTCAGCTGGCGCAGGCCCACACACGACCGCCTTGACGAGATGTGCGATGGGCTCGATGCGCTCAAGCAAGCGATCGCGACGGAGCGTGAGTCACTGGAGACCGATGGAGTGGCTGCAGACGTACGGTCGTTCTGTTCTGAACTCGAGGCGACGTGTGACCGGCTCGCCACGCTGCTGACCGACCGGGCAGACGAGATCGTCGACGGCGATCTCGAACCGGCGTTCAAGCTTCCTGCATACCTGTTCGGGGCGTACTCCAGCCCACCGAAGGGCATCCCCAAGGTAGGGTTCACGCTGACTGGGAAGCTCCAGTCGTTCATCGGCAACTGCCAGGTGGCGTCTGATCTCACAGCGGGGTACGCAGCCTACGAGCGTCGGCTGAGTGAGGAGACACTGCTGGACTTCGACGATCTCGTCGTTCGAGCGAACGCGCTCCTCGAAGACGAGGCGGTCCGAGAGTGGATCACCAGCCAGTGGGACTACGTGTTCTGTGACGAGTACCAGGACACCGACACCGTCCAGTTCGAACTCGTCCAGCAGTTCGTGACCGAAGACCGGTTGTTCGTCGTCGGCGACGACGACCAGGCGATCTACGAGTGGCGTGGGGCGAACATCGAGAACATCGGCTCACGGCTCTCTGCGGCCTTCGATGATCTCACCGACGAGACGTTGGAGGAGAACTTCCGCTCTCGCCAGCCGATCCTCGACCTCGCCAACGAGGCACTCGAACACCTCGACTCACGAGGGTCGACGAAGGAACTGGAGGCGATCGGCGAGAAACGCGAGGCGACGACGGGAGTCGTGACGATCGATAGGGCAGAAGAGCCCGCGGACGAAGCACAGCAGATCACGAACGCGATCACACGACTGCTGGCCGGTGAGTCGGAGTTGGCCGACGAAGAGTACAGCGCGGGTGACGTGGCGATCCTCGTCCGGAAGAACACACACGCCCAACCCATCGTTCGCTCGCTAGAGCGGGCTGGTATCCCGTACGAACTCGCTGGCGATCTCGCAGACGAGTCGATTGGCGTCCGGACGGTGCTGGCGTACCTGAAAGCACTGGCCGACCCGACTGACGAGATCAGCCTCAATCGCGTGCTGACGATGCGATATCGGCTCCACGAGACCGACGTCGCTCGACTGAACGCGACTGACGAACCACTGCTCGAAGAGCTACAGTCGACGCCGCCCGAGCGGTTCCGTGAGCCCGAGCGCGTCGAGGCCGCTCGCGACGACTTCACGCAACTCCTCGATCTCCGTGATACGTACTCGCTGACGCGGCTGTACCGCGAGTTGAAGGACGTTACCTCGGTCGAGTGGTTCCTGTCCGAGCAAGAGCGTCGTGACCTCGCCCAGTTAGACGAGCTGATCGCGTCGTTCGACGATGGGGCGATCGAGCCCGAACTCTCTCGGGAGTTCGTCGACTTCCTTCGACTGCACGGGGAGATCACGGAGAGTGCCGCGGCTTCGTCCGAGGACCAACCCGACACCGAAGACTCGGCGGTCGACGTCATGACCATCCACAAGAGCAAAGGGCTCGACTTCCCGGTCGTCGTTCTTCCACAGTTGACCGCCGACGAGTGGTCGCCCAACGAGCGACCGTACGATACGCTCGAACACGTCCTCTCTGGTGGGTCGGTTCTCGACACCGACTTCGCCCGCCGAGACGAGCACGAGACGCGTCGCGTGTTCCACGTGGCACTCACTCGTGCCGAAGAGCTGTCGATACTCGTCGGTGGGAGTGATGAGAGGACCGAAGACGACGGCGAGAACCTTCCGGACTCGGTCGTCGAAGCGGGGTTGCCGGAATCGATCCCGTGGGAAGTCGGTGGTGTCGAGTTCCCGATCTGGGAGCTGATTCAGAGCTGTCTCCCGGCGGACTTCGACGACGGAACGGAGACGCTCGCAACACCGATGGACACGACTGGTGTCGTGACTGGAACCCACGACGGAGACGCGTTGGCACGAGGTCCTGCCCGCAAGCGCGTCCTCTCGTTGGCGCGTTCACTGCTCGACGGTGATCTCGACGCCGTCGATCCGACGACGGTCGGTATTCCGGTCGAGGCGCTCGACCCACTCGACACACCGAGGCTCCGTCGACGACACAGCTACACGTCGTTGGACACGCTCTCGAGGTGTGAGCGAAAGCACTACCTCGACCACGTGCTCTGGGCGTTCGACGATCCGGCGGGTGTCGATGCTGGAGAGCGTACTACTGGAGGAACGAGCAGCGACGCTCCGTCGGTACGTGAGATCGGTGTCCTCTTTCACGAGACTGCTGAGCGAGCTGCTATTCGTGGTGCTGCTTCTCCTACAGAGTGGATCGAAATCGCATCGCAACTCGCGGCCACACGCGGACTGAATCACGCCCTCGACGATGCGGTCGACTGCATCGAACGCTACTTCGAGTGCGAGGCGAGCGAGTGGGAGGTCGTCGCCGCGGAGCGTGCGTTCGCGCTCGAACTCGACGGCTTCGCCGTCACCGGTGTAATCGACGCCGTCTGTCGATCACCGACCGGCGAGTTGGTGATTCTCGACTACAAAGCCACCACGAAAAAGCGCTCTCTGGCCGAGGATCTCCAACTCCCACTCTACGTGCTGGCCTGTGAGGAACTGTTCGATGAGCCGATCCGACAGGCCGGCTACGCGTACGTTGGCGAGGTCGGTCCGGCAGTCGAGACTCGCTCGTTCACAGCGGAGGACGTCGAGACGTCCGAGACACGTCTCGTCGAGCAGCTTCGTGCGGCCGACACCAGTTCGTTCGAGGAGTACACCCCTGGTGAGCACTGCAGGTGGTGTCCACACAGGTCTCTGCCCTGTGCTGAGGAAGCGGAGTCGAACTGAGTGCAGCGTACCCGCTGTCACACTGTCCGGTCGTTGTCGCTCTCGTGGGTGAATCGCGTTGTTCGGCAACTGCTTCAGCGATAGACACCGTCTCGGGGCTTCCGACCGATTCGCACTGCACTCTCTCGGTAGCGGTTCGTCGGGGAAGGTGCACTCGTAACGAGACTGTCAGCAGAGTCCCACGACCGGTTTACCTAGCGGCCAGTCTGACTCCGTCACGACCACCTTCGCTCACTCGGACGTGACCGAGAGGTCGACCGCACTCGTCTCCTCGGCGACGCTCACGCCGTACGGGGGGACGGTCTCGCTGCCGACGAGCCAGGTTGCAGTCGACTCCCCCGAAGTCTCGACCGTCACGGGGTCACTCCCGAAGTTCAACACCCAGGTGTAGCCGTCGCGCTCTGCCACTCGGAGTGTCTCGGGGAAGCGCTCGCTGTGAGCGACTCCCGCCCGTTCGAGGAGGGCCACCGCCAGCGCGTCGGCCAGGTCGGTCCCCGGCCAGACGCCACAGTACGCGACCGACCCGTCTCCAGTGGAGTGCTCCAGCACTGCCGGCTTCCCGTCCCCGACGCCCTCGTCGTGTCGGCCGACGACGGTCGCCGTCTCCGCGTCGAGCCACTCTCCCCAGGTCGTGTAGTCGTAGGACTCCCCGCAATACGTCACGCGTGTGGTGAGCGTCTCCGGTGGCGACTCGTGCTGGTCGACCTGGCCACCGACGAGGTCGGTGAGCGGCCCCGGCGCGAGGGTCGGCTGGAGCTTGTTGCCCGGGAGTTTGGCCCCCGAGCGTGGTCCGAGGAAGAGGTGGCCGCCCGCTTCGACGTACTCGCCGAGACGGTCCGCCAGCGACTCGTCGGCGAGGTGGAGCGACGGCGCGACGACGGCGGCGTAGTCGTCGAGCGTGTCGCCCGGCGAGACGACGTCGACCTGTACCCCCCGCCCGCGAAGGCCGCGGTAGAACGCGCCGAGCAGGCCCCAGTAGTCGAACTCGGGGGAGTGGGGCTGTTCCGAGAGTGCCCAGCAGTCGTCGTAGCGGTGCAGGAGGGCGACGGGTGCGTCGACCGGTCCGAGGTCGAGGTCGGCGAGGTCCGTCGCCGCCTGTCGGGCGTCGTGGTAGCCACGGTCCGGTGAGCCGTCCTGTCGCCGCAGGCCGGCGTGGTACTGCTCCTGCCCTTCACGGCAGCGCCGCCAGCGGAAGTAACAGACCGCGTTCGCGCCGTGGGCGACCGCCTGGTGTGCCCAGAGGCGCATCGCGCCCTCACCTGGCTGGGGGGAGTGTGGCGGCCAGTTGATGTCGCCCGGTTGCTGTTCCATCACCCAGAAGCCGTTCTCCCCCCGGTAGAGGTCGTGGTTCAGCGACACCTGGTCGGGGTCGCCCGCTCGCAGTCGGTCGGGTGTCGTCGGGCCGAGCCGGCGGTCCTGTGCGAACCCGGTCGGGTAGGAGTCCCACGTCCCGAACTCCAGGGGCTCGCCGACGTCGTAGGAGTCGAGCGTCGAGAAGGTCCCCATGAAGTTGTGCGTCACGAACCAGTCGTCGTCGGCCGCTCGCAGGAGGTCGGTCTGGAGTCGGTTGTACGCGACGACGCTGTCGCTGGCGAACCGGCCGTAGTCGAGCAGCCGTGAGGGATGGTGTTCGGCGGCGGTGTGGCGTGGCGGGTCGAGTTCCTCGAACGAGCCGTAACGCTGGCTCCAGAACGTCGTCCCCCACGTCTCGTTCAGGTCGTCGATGCCGTCGTAGCGCTCGCGACACCACTCCCGGAACGCGCTCGCGCAGTCGTCGCAGTAACACCGGACGGTGTCGTGACAGCCGTACTCGTTGTCCGTCTGCCAGCCGACGACGTGTGGGTTCTCGGCGTAGTGGTCGGCCATCTCGCGGACCACGCGCTCGGTCTCCTCGCGGTAGACGGCGGAGTTGAAACAGTAGTGGCGACGGCTGCCGAACGCACGCGGTGTGCCGTCCGGTTCTTCCTGGAGAATCGAGGGGTGGTCGTCGACGAGCCACTTCGGTGGCGTCGCCGTCGGCGTACAGAGCACGACGTCGATGCCCGCCTCGCCGAGCAACTCGACGGCGGTGTCGAGCCACTCGAAGTCGAACGCGCCGCGCTCGGGTTCGAGTCGTGCCCAGGAGAACTCGCCCATGCGGACGACGTCGATGCCCGCCTCGACCATCTGCTCGACGTCCGTCGCCCAGCGCTCGCGTGGCCAGTGCTCGGGGAAGTAACACACCCCGATGCGGGGTGATTCGGTCTCGCTCGCGTACGGTGCGTTGGTGTCGGTGCTGTCCTCGGCGTCGGTGGGTGTGGTGTCGGTCATCGAGTCGAACGTGGGGGATGGTCGTCGGGCAGTACGTGAGTCGTGTGGTGAGTGGTCGGCCGACGGTCGGGGCCGCTCAGTCGCTCGTCGTGAAGGCGAAGCGGTTCTCGCCGGGGGTCGCCGTCACGATGGTCGTCTCGCCCGTGGTCGCCGCGTCGGTGTCGGCACGTCGCCACTCGTCGGGCGTCCAGACGACCAGGTCCATCGGGGCGGGAGCGTCGAGCGTGACCCGAAGCGAGGCGTCACGCCACTCGACGCTCCGGACCTGCGTGGCGGCGTTCGCGAGGTGGCGTGCACCGAGCACCACGGGCCGGGACGCTGCTGGCCGTGACGCGCAGTGGACGAGGACCGTCCCGTGGGGGGCGACCGTTCGCTCTACGACCCCGTCGTGGACGACAGGGGTCGTCTCGGCATCGCCCTCTCCGTCGGTGGTGGGACTCGCGAGGGTGACCCACGCGAGCGTCTCCGTCCCGTCGACGTGTGCTCGCGGGTCGACTCGGAGCGTTCGCGGCTCGTCGGTCCAGTTGAACGCGGCGACGGCCACTGCGCCGTCGGCCGGCCGCTCACAGACTACGCGGTTCGGGAACTCGCGCTCGCCCACGCCGTCCACGTGGCCGTTGGTCACCGGCGGGAGCGTTCGCTCGAACAGCGTCCGACCGGCGTCGTCGATTTCCGCCAGCGCGTCGCTCAGGACGTTCGTGCCGCCGGTCAGGGCGACGAGCGCCGCGAACGACTCGCGTTCGGCGCTCGTGAGGTCGGTCGTCGACCGGACGAGCTGGCAGTCGGGGTCGTTCAGCCACAGTCGACGGTGGGTGAACTGTCGGTTGAGGACGTTCCGAACCGCGTTCTCGTGGGCTGGCTGACTCGCGCTCTCGCCCGCTCGGTGCCAGTACGGTGCGGTGTCGGGGCCGACGCGCATCGCGTCCACCAGCCCGACGCTCGCGAACTGTGGTGCGCCACAGCCCAGCACGAACGTCTCGCCCACCGCCTCACGAATCACTTCGAGGCCGTGGCGGTACGCCGTCGCCCGCGTGACGTCCTCCGTGCGGTCGCCCGGAAGCGCGGCGGCGTAGAGGAAGTCGAGTTTGAGGTAGTCGAACCCCCACTCGTCGACGACCGTCTCGAACGTCTCGCGGAGCCACCGTTCGACACCCGGATGAGTCGTGTCGAGCGCGTACATCGGCCCGTGACGCGGCCCCGCATCGACCGGCTCGCCGTCGCGCGTCAGGAGCCACTCGGGGTGGGCCGCGGCGAGGTCCGAGTCCGCCTGCACGTAGAACGGCGCGAGCCACAGTCCCGGGGTGTAGCCCGCGGCGGCGACGTCCTCACGCAGTTCGCGCATGTCGTCGAACCCCTCGTCGAGCGTTCGCCAGTCGCCGAACGCCACCTCGTAGCCGTCGTCGAGTTGGACGACGTCGAAGTCGGCGTCCCACGCGTCGAGCGCGTCGAGGTTCGTCCGGACGTCGTCGGCCGTCACCTCGGTGAAGTAGTGGTACCACGAACACCACCCGGTCGGGGCCCGCTCGGGGACGCGGGCGTCCATCCGGTCGGCGATAGTCTCGGCGAGTGCGGCCAGCGCGTCCGGGAGCGAGCGTGTCGCATCGATACGGAGCGGTGCGCTCGCCCGTGATTCGCCCGGTTCGAGGGTGACGCCGTCGGCCGGACAGCAGGCGCGAACCTGTGTCGTCCCCTCGGCGTCAGTATCCATCTCGAAGCGACTCAGGTACGCCTCGTGGTCGAGAAAGCCGAGCGTGACCGTTCCTCGCTCGCCGGTCAACGCCGTCAGACCGTGGCTCGTCCGTACGTCGTCGGGGGCGGCGAGGTCGACCATCTGTGGCCTCGCGCGCTCGGTTTCGGGTGGGAACCGCTCGTCGAGACCGAGCGTCGCGGTCGGCGACCACGACTGGTAGCCGTGTTCGAACACCCGGTCGTCGGGGCCGAACGTCGCCGTCCCGTCGAGGAGGTCGAACGCCTGGATACGTCGTGGTTCGTCGCCCTCGTTGGTGACGGTCAGCGTGAGGTCGGCCGCACCGTCGGCGGCTTCGAGGGTGACGGCCGTGGTGAGCGACGCGTCGTCGTCACCGGGACGAACGACGGTTCCATCGGCGAGTCGAACGCCGAGGTGTCCGTCGAGGAGTGTCTGCTCCTCGTTCTCGACGTGTACGCGGCCGGTCTCCTGTTCGACGAGGACTGTCGTCGCCCCGGTGGTCACGTCAAGCCGGGTCACGGCTCCTCCTCGCGGCGAGCGCGGTAGTCGGGCAGCGTGTCGTCTTGCATGACGGCCGTCCGGCCACCGTCGACCAACAGTGACGTCCCGGTGACGTACCCCGCCTCGTCACTCGCGAGGAACGCCACGGCAGCGGCGACGTCCGCGGGCGTCCCGACCCGGCCGACCGGGTGGATGGATTCGAGGTGTTCGCGGTACTCTTCGTCCATGTCGTCGGTCGTCCGCTCGATGGCGACCCAGCCGGGGTTGACCGTGTTGACGCGAATCCGTGGTCCCAGATCGAGCGCCATCGCCCGCGTCATCCCGTTGATGCCGGCCTTGACCGCGTTGTACGGGAACAGCCCGGGCATCGTGAGGAAGGCGTGATTCGAGGACATGTTGACGATAGCCCCCTCGTCCATCCGCTCGGCGGCCGCTTTCGCACAGAGCCAGAACGACCGAAAGTCCGTCTCGACGACGAACGCCCAGTCCTCGACCGTCGCCTCGTCGACGGCGGTGTCCGTCTCGACGCCCGCGTTGTTCACGAGGACGTCGAGGCGGCCGTACTCCTCGACACACGCGTCGAACAGCGCGACGATGTCGTCGGGGTCGCGCATGTCCGCCCGGACGAACACCGCCTCGCCGCCCGCCGCTTCGATGTCGTCGACCGTCGCCTCGCCGGCGTCACGACTCCGGCCCGTGACGACGACGCTCGCCCCCTCGTCGGCGAGTCGTCGGGCGACGCCCGCGCCGATGCCGCGTGTCGACCCCGTCACGACGGCGACGCGGTCGGTGAATCGGTCCATCGTCACCACTCCGCGACGCTGCCGTCTTCGTGACGCCAGACGGGGTTGTGCCAGTCGATGTCGCCGGCCTGTTCGCGGATGTGCTCCTCGTTGAGGTCGATACCCAGCCCCGGCCCCTCGGGGAGGCTGACGTAGCCGTCCTGGAAGTCGAACGCCGAGGGGTCCGCGAGGTAGTCCAGCACGTCACTCGTCTCGTTGTAGTGGATGTCGAGACTCTGCTCCTGGATGAGGACGTTCGGCGAGCAGGCGTCGACCTGGATACACGATGCCAGCGCGATGGGGCCGAGCGGGCAGTGGGGAGCCATCGCCACGTCGTAAGCTTCGGCCATCCCGACGATCTTCTTCACCTCGGTGATGCCGCCGGCGTGTGAGAGGTCCGGCTGGATGATGTCGACGACGCCGCTCTCGAACACCTCCTTGAAGTCCCACCGAGAGTACATCCGCTCGCCCGTGGCGATGGGGATGGAGGTGTACGCCGCGATTTCGGGGAGCGCGTCGTTGTGTTCTGGGAGCACCGGTTCCTCGATGAACATCGGTTCGTGCGGTTCGAGTGCCCGAGCGAGACGCTTGGCCATCGACTTCGAGACGCGGCCGTGGAAGTCGACGCCGATGTCGACGTCCGGGCCGACCGTCTCGCGGACGGTCGCCAGTCGCTCTTCGGCCTCCGCGATGGCCGCCGGGGTGTCGACGCGGCGCATCTCGGAGGTGGCGTTCATCTTCAGCGCGCCGAACCCCTCCTCGACCTTCTCTTCGGCGGCCTGTGCGACCCCCTCCGGCCGGTCCCCGCCGACCCACTGATAGACCTGCACGCGGTTCCGTGCCTTCCCGCCGAGCAGTTCGTAGACGGGCGCGCCGAACTGCTTGCCCTTGAGGTCCCACAGCGCCTGGTCGATACCGGCGATGGCCGACATGAGCACCGGGCCACCGCGGTAGAACCCGCCGCGGTACATCGTCTGCCAGTGGTCCTCGATGGGGTCGGGGTCCGACCCGAGCAGGTAGGTGTCGAGCAGTTCCTCGACGGCCGTCTTGACCGTCCGGGCGCGCCCTTCGACGACCGGTTCGCCCCAACCGACCCGGCCGTCGCTCGTTTCGAGGCGGAGGAACAGCCATCGCGGTGGCACCTGGTAGAGTTCGTAGTCCGTGATACGCATCTACCCGACCACCTCCTCGACGTGACCGTCCTCACCTGGTCGCTCGCCTTCGGTTTTCGTCTTCAGCGCCTCGCCCGTCTCGGGGTCGAACAGGTAGAGCGCGTCTTCGTCGAAGGTGAACGAGACGACGTCGCCGGGCGAGGGCCGGGCCGTCGACGCGACGCGGGCGGTCAGTTCGTGGCCACCGAGGTCGGCGTACAGGTAGTTCTCGTTGCCCATCGGTTCGAGCACCTTCGTCTCGATGTCGATACCGTCAGCGACGAGTTCGATGTCCTCGGGACGGACACCGACGCGAACCGACTCGTACCCCTCGACTGGCGTGGTGTCGGCGAGTCGGTAGCCGAAGTCGCCGGGACCGTCGAGGCGATTCCCGTCGACCGTCGCGTCGAACAGGTTGATGCTCGGCGAACCGATGAAGTCCGCGACGAACTCGTTGACGGGCGACCTGTAGACCGCCTCGGCGGTGCCCACCTGTTGAAGGGTCCCGTCGTTCATGACGGCGATACGGTCGCCCATCGCCATCGCCTCGGTCTGGTCGTGGGTGACGTACACCGTCGTCACGTCGAGGTCGTGCTGGAGCGTCTGGAGCTCCGTTCGCATCTGCGAGCGAAGCTTCGCGTCCAGGTTGCTCAGCGGTTCGTCCATCAGGAACGCTTCGGGGTCGCGGATGATGGCTCGTCCGAGGGCGACGCGCTGCTGTTGTCCGCCCGAGAGCTCTTTGGGCTTCTGGCCGAGCAGGTCCTCGATGCCGAGCATCTCGGCGACCTCCTCGACCTGTCGGTCGATGTCGGCACTCGACTGCTGTGTCGAGAGTTTCAGGCCGAAGCCGATGTTCTTCCGGACGTTCATGTGCGGGTAGAGCGCGTAGTTCTGGAACACCATCGCGACGTCCCGCTCACGGGCACGGAGGTCGGTCACGTCGTCGTCGCCGAATCGAATCGTGCCGCTGGTGACGTCTTCGAGGCCGGCCACACAGCGGAGGGTCGTGGTCTTGCCACAGCCCGAGGGGCCGACGAGGACGAGGAACTCCCCGTCCCGTATCTCTAAGTCGATGTCGTCGACGGCGACGATGCGCTCGTCGCCCGAGTCGAACTCCTTTCGTAGTGTATCGAGTGTAATCGTTGACATGGGTCACTCCTTGACCGAACCGGCGAGAATCCCGCTGACGAACTGCTTCTGGAGCACCAGGAACAGCACGACGATGGGGATGATCGACAGCGTCGCTGCGACCATGATCTGGTCGTAGTAGACGCGCTGTGCACCGACGAGTTGGTTGATGGCGACCGGGATGGTGTACTTCCCCTGTTCGAGGATGACCAGCGGGAACAGGAACAGGTTCCACTGGAACAGGAACAGGATGATGGCGAGCGCGGCCAACGAGGACTTCATCGTCGGCAGCGCGATCTTGTAGTACAACTGGAACTCGGTCGCGCCGTCCATCCGGGCGGACTCCAACAGCGCGTCGGGTATCGAGCGCATGTTCTGGCGCATCAGGAAGATACCCAGCGGGTTGGCCGCCCACGGCAGGATGATGGCCCAGTAGCTGTTGGTCAGCCCGATCTGACTCATCAACAGGAACAGCGGGATGACAAGCAGTTGGATGGGGAGGATGAGCGTCGCCAGGATGGCGTAGAACATCGGCTTCTTGAACCGGAACTCGTACTTCGCGAACGCGAAGCCGGCCATCGAACACAACACCAGCGACAGCAGGGTGTAGACGACGGCGACGAAGATGCTGCTCTCTAGGGCCCCCAGGTCCCAGAGGTGCCAGACGTCGTAGTAGACGTAGCCGAACCCGAAGTCGACGTACTGCGTCATCTCGCCCGGGTGGCCGACGAACTGGACGTTCCCACGGGCTTGTAGCGACTCGAAGTTCTGGAGGAAGCTGTCTCCCGGAATCAGTCGCGGTTCGGTCGTCGAGAGGAACTCCTGTTCGTCGAGCGTCGAGGCGACGAAAATCCAGTACAGCGGGACGAGCGTGAGGACGGCTCCCAGCAGGATGAACGCGTACGCGAGGAACTGCCAGACGGCCTCGCGGCGGGTCTCTTCACGCATCGCCCTCACCTCCGACGTTGAGTTGGACGGCCGAGAGCAGGCTCACGACGGCGATGAGGACGTAGGTGAGCGCGCTCGCGTAGCCCAGTCGGAAGTCGATGAACGCCGTCTGATAGATGTACTGGACGATGGTGATGGTCGAGTCCAGCGGCGCGCCACCGCCGTTGATGATGACCGGTTCGCTGAACAGTTTGAACGTCCCGATGGTCGAGGTGACGACGACGAACAGCAACACCGGCCGAAGCTGTGGGATGGTGACGTACCGGAACTTCTCGAACCGGCTGGCACCGTCGATTTCGGCCGCCTCGTAGAGCTGTTGGGGGACGGTCTGCAGTCCGGCGAGCAGGATGATCATGTTGTAGCCCGTCCAGCGCCAGGTGACCGCGCCGACGATGGTCATCCGTGACCAGAACGAACTGGTGAGCCACGGAATCGCCGGGAGACCGACGCTCGTCAGCACGTAGTTGACGAGGCCGGCGTCCTGCATCATCAACAGGAACACCGTCGAGTACGCGACGAGGTTCGCGGAGACGGGCAGCGCCAGTACCGTCCGGAAGACGCCCTTGAACCGGACGAACGAGGCGTTCAACGCGACGGCGAACACCAGCGCCAGCGCGACCATCAGCGGCACCTGCACGAGCAGGATGAACGTCGTGTTGAACAGCGCCTGGTGGAACAGCGAGTCCGACAGCAGCGCCGTGTAGTTGTTCAGTCCGACGAACGTCAGATCGGCGATTCTGGTGAGTTCGTAGCTGAAGAAGCCGAGGTCGAACCAGAACACCGTCTCGTTGCTCACACCTTCGAACCGGAAAAAGGAGAGGTAGAGCGTGTAGAGGATGGGAAAGCCGAGGAAGACGGTGAACACGAGCAGCGCCGGGAGGAGAAACAGGTAGCCGACGAGCCCCTCCCCCGCGTTCGGAAGCCGGTGGCTGACGGACTGCCGGACGAACCGGAGTCGGTCCCTGGCGGTCGGGGTCGCTTGGGAGGCCGTATCTTGTGTCGCCATGGGCGGGACTCAGGCGAGGTCCCGGTCGGTTCGGTCGGCGACCTGCTGTGCTGCCGCATCGACGGCCTCCTTCGGCGACTTCCCGCCGTTCATCATGTCCCGGAAGTGCGTGTTGACGGCCTTCGTCACCGCCGGGGTGTCGATGGTGTAGCGGTACGGCGGAATTTCCGGGGCGATATCCGCGAACATGCGACCGGCTTCCTGCCCGTCGAGGAACTCGTTGGGTTGGTCGAAGGCGTCGGACTCGTAGGTCGACTTCAGCGCCGGGAAGATACCGTACTCTTCGTACATCGTGAGCTGGTGTTCCTTCTGGCCGAGCGTGTAGGCCATGTAGTCCCAGGCGCGGCGGGCCGTCTCGTCGGAGACCTGTGTGGGAATCGTGAGGTTCGACCCACCCCAGTTGGTCGCTCGTGGTCCGCCCGACTCGATGGCGGGGGGCTTGAAGACGCCCCACTTCCCGCTGGTGTCACCCAGTTCGGCCTTCAGCGTCCCTTCCATCCACGCACCTGCGGTGAGACTGGCGGTCGTCCCCTCGCCGAAGGCGGTGAACCAGCCCGAAGACCACGACGCGAGGTCGTTGGCGACGCCGGAGTCGCGGATGCGCTTGAGGATACGAGCGACCTGCAGACTCTTCTCGGAGTTGATGTTGACCGCGCCGTTCTCGGTGAACGGCTGGCCGCCCAACTGCCGGAACATCATCCGCCAGAGCCCGTCGTAGTCGTTCGACGGGAGGTTGAGGAGGTACTGGTCGTCGGGCAGTTTCTTCCCTTCCTCGATGTACTGGTCCCACGTCTCGACGCTGGACGGGTCGATGTCGTGTTCGCTCATCACGTCACGCCGGTAGAACGTGCCCACCGGTCCGACGTCCCAGGGGAGCGCGTAGGTGTTCCCGTCTTTCTCGAGGGGTCCCCACTTCCCGGAGACGAACTCGTCTTTGATGCCCGACTCGGAGAGCCAGTCGGAGATGTCGCGCAGTCCGCCGGTGTCGACCCACGAGGCGGCGTCGACGCTCTCCATCATCGCCGCCGAGGGTGCGCCCGACCCCGAGAGGAGTGTCGACTTGAACTTGTCTTTCAGGTCCGCACGACCGATCTGCGTGATGGTGACCTCACCGCCGTGCTCCTCGACGTAGGGGTCGTTGATGAGGTCGAGGGACTTCGCCGCGACGTCCCAGCCCCAGACTTCGACGGCGTCGGCCATCGCGGGCCCCTCCGTGGTGCTCGACCCGCTCGTCCCGTTGCCACC
The DNA here is from genome assembly GCF_009791395.1 of Halomarina oriensis. GTDB lineage: Archaea > Halobacteriota > Halobacteria > Halobacteriales > Haloarculaceae > Halomarina > Halomarina oriensis. The sequence goes on along the minus strand of NZ_WSZK01000015.1, from coordinate 386,896 downwards.
GCCCCCACCGCCGCCGTTCTGTTGCGTCGAATCGTCGTTCGGGTCACCGGTTCCCGCACAGCCCGCGAGTCCGGCCATCGCCGCGACGCCTGCACCCTTCAGTAGTCGTCGTCGATCGACCTCGGTTGTGATATCGTCTGACATGCTATATCACAATCGTTTGTGGAGCGGGTATTTAGATGTTTGCGTTGCTTGGAGAGAACTGTCGTTTGAAGGCTTCTGGGGCGGATACAAGGTGGTGAACGGGCGTATTTATAATCGAGGTGTTTAGCGATAGTGAACGGTTTTTCACACAGAAAACCGCCGAATTCGGTGCTCTCGGGCCTGCTGATTCGTCCCTGCGCTGTTCGACGAACCTGGGGGAGTCAGTTGTTATCGTTAGCGGTCGCTCCGGTATGTTTTGCCATACTGAACGTTTTGTACCGTCGGACCCAGATATCGACGATGCCCGACTATCCCGTCGGCGCCGTACGTACGAACCTTCGTATCGTCGCCGCGCTCTCCTCGCGGACCGACGCCGGCGTGACGGAACTGGCGACCGAGTTGGACCTCTCGAAGGGGTCTGTCCACAACCATCTCACCACGCTCGAACGACTCGGCGTCGTCGTCGCGGAGGACGGCCGGTATCGGCTCGGCCTCCGGTTGCTCGACGTCGGCATGCAGGTCCGTGACGGCATGGAACTGTACCAGACGGCACGGTCACCGCTCGCGGAGCTAGCGTCTTCGACGAACGAGTCGACCGCCCTCGTCGTCGCCGAACACGGCGACGCCGTCTACGCGGACGTCTGTGACGCAGCGCGAAACGACCGCCGGGTCAGGCTCGGGACACGACTCCCGCTCCACACGACCGCCGCGGGCAAGGCAGTGCTCGCCCAGTACTCGCTCGACGAGGTCGAAGCCTACGTCGAAACCGACGGCCTGCAGCGGCGGACGAACCGGACCATCACCGACGCCGCCTCGCTCCGCGACGAACTCCGTACGATAACGGACCGCCGTCTCGCGTACGACCGCGGGGAAGCCTTCACCGGGATGCGGGCGGTCGCCGCACCGGTTCGCCTCCCCGATCACCCTCCCGCAGCGATCTCCGTCCTCGGACCGGGCGAACGGTTCTCCGGGAAACGACTCGAAGAGGACCTCCCCGGTCTCGTCATCAGCGCCGCGAACCAGATCGAACTGACTCTGACCGACTGAGTGCTGAGACTACCGGCGGCCCCCGCGTTCAGCGACGACGAACGAAAGCCGAGCGACCGCTGGCGTTCAGTATCACTGAACACGGGTGCGAACCGGTCGTCGACGCCGTCGGAAGTCGGTGTCAGCTACTGGCGAAGACGCCGCCGAACCGGCCGCCGCCGTCCGAGTAGTCGATGGTCTCCCCGAGATGCGCCCCGAGCGCGTCGAGTCGCTCGGCCGGCGCGACGGTCTGCTCGTCGACGTCGAACTCGACCACGCCCGCCTCCGCGAGTTTCGGGAGCGCACAGTGGTACAACCGAATCGCTCGCTCCTCGACCGGGTTCCGGTCCGCTTCCGTATCCGGGGGGAGGGTCGGGTCGAGTCGGACGAGTTCGTCCGCGAGCGTTCTGACGTCCCAGACTCCGTCGACTTCGAGGAGGAACGCCACGACCTGCCGGCACGTCGTCGTCTCCAGTAGCGTCACCGCCTCCGCCAGCGGCACGTCCGAATCCGTGTATTTCACACTACAACCACTGACCTACACACGACTAAATCTCTCACCTAAACGGTTAGGCTCCCCGGGCTCCTCGCCGAGTGAAACACGAGCGGACGGGACCGAGAGGGCTCGATACCTCCGATTCGGTGTTCGGAGTCGGCCGTCCACGCTCACCGCCCGGTCGACGGTGTGGACGCCGGTGACTGGAACCCCGACGGAGCGTACGCGGCGTCGAGCGAGCGTGGCCCCGTCTCGCCTCACGGGGGTTCTCGGGGAACGCTGAGGACCGTCGGACGAGTCTTCGGTCTCCGGGACTCAGCGCAGCGAGAGGTTGATGGTCTTGGTCTGCTGGTAGTGCTCCAGGGTCTCGGCGCTCAGTTCGCGGCCGATACCGGACTGCTTGTAGCCGCCGAACGGGAGGCCCGGAACCAGGTCGTGGTAGCTGTTGATCCAGATGTAGCCCGCCTCGATGTCGCGCGCCGTCGTGTTCGCTTTCGTGATGTCGTCGGTGATGACGCCGCCCGCGAGACCGTACTCCACGTCGTTAGCGAGTGCCATCATCTCGTCGTAGTCGTCCCAGCGGAACACGTCGAGGACCGGGCCGAAAATCTCCTCCTGGACGGCCTCGCTGTCGTGGTCGAGGCCCTCGATGAGCGTCGGTTCGACGAAACAGCCGTCGGCGAGCGTCTCGTCGTCCGGTTGGCCGCCGCCGGCGAGGAACTCGCCGCCGTCCTCCTTGGCCGTCTCCAGGAACTCCAGCGTGCGGTCGACCTGTTCGCGTGAGACCTTCGGGCCGAGGTCCGTCTCCTCGTCGAGGGGGTCGCCGATGGTCATGTCGTCGATGGCGGCGACGAGTCCTTCGAGGACGTCGTCGGCGACGTCCTCGTGGACGAACAGGCGCGACCCGGCCTCACAGCACTCGCCGGTGTTGTAGAAGATGGCCGCTTTGACGAGCGCGACGGCCTTCTTCGGGTGGACGTCGGGGAAGACGACGACGGGGCTCTTCCCGCCGAGTTCGAGCGTGACGTCGGTGACGGTGTCGGCGGCGCTCTTCATCACCTGCTTGCCGACGGCCGTCGACCCGGTGAACGCCACCTTCCGGACGTCGGGGTGGCCCGTCACGGCGGCACCGGCTTCCTCGCCGTAGCCGGGGACGACGTTGACGACGCCGTCGGGAACGACGTCGTCGACGAGTTCGACGAGTCGCAGCGCCGACAGCGGCGTCTGCTCGGCGGGCTTGAGGACGGTGCAGTTGCCCGCCGCGAGCGCCGGGGCGAGTTTCCACGACGCCATCAGCAGCGGGAAGTTCCACGGGATGACCTGCCCCACGACGCCGTAGGGCTCTTTGATGACCTGCCCGTACCGGGAGCCAGCGTTCATCGTCTCGCCGGGGTTCTCCCGGACGATGCCCGCGAAGAAGCGGAACTGCTCGGCCGCGCCGCGGACGTCGATCTTCGCCTCCGAGACGGGCTTACCGTTGTCGAGACTCTCCAGTCGCGCGAGGTCCTCGACGTTCGCCTCGATGGCGTCGGCGATGCTCGTCAGGACGCGCTGGCGGCGGCCCGCCGAGACCCCCGACCACTCCTCGTCGAAGGCGGTCCACGCCGCCTCGACGGCGTCGTCGACGTCGGCTTCCGTCCCGCGAGCGACCGACGCCAGCACCTCGCCGGTCGTCGGGTCGATAGTGTCGAACGTCTCGCCCGCGTCGGCCGCGACGAACTCGCCACCGACGTACAGGTCCGTGTGCTCGGGGAGGACCTCGTCGGCCGTCTCCCGGTGGCGTTCTCGGACCGCGTCTCGCCGTGCCGTCGCCGTCTCGGAGTCGCTTGACATCTGTGTCGGACACAGGCCCGGCGTCCCCAAAGCAGTTGTCACCGCCGCCCGCCGACCGAAACTCCCAGCGGTTTCGCCACGCGACGTGGTGGTCATCGAGAAAGTGAAATGAGTTGACGAACGCCGTCTCACGGCGTCCGGTCGGTCGTCGGTGTTCGGCCGCGTCAGACTCGTGCTCTGACCGCTCTGATGGCCAGTCGCGGGACGGTGACGAGTGCGGTCGGGAGCGTGAGGCCGAGCTGTCGACGCAGCTTCGTCGACGCTCCTCTCCGACGCGGTTCTCGGCCGGAACCGGACCGCCGAGAGCGGCGAGCGGGCGTGTCGGCGTTCTCGTCACGATACGTGGTCGCAGCTAACGACGTCTCGAAACGTACTTCAGGACTGTCACGTGACTGTCGACCATGCACCGCCGCCTGGTCCTCGCAGGTCTCGCCGCCGGCGCGACGTCGCTCGCCGGGTGTCAGCGCGTCCTCCGGAGTCGGGAGTCACGGACGACCGAAGCGACGTTCGAGGTCCCGACGGACACGCCGCTCGCGGTCGCCCTCGACAACGGGAGCGTCGGTCTCGCCCCGTACGACGGCGACGTCCTCGACGTGACCGCCACCGTCAGCGGCCCGTCGCAGGAGGCCATCGAGGGCGTCGAGGTGGTCGCCGTGGAGAACGACGGCGAACTCCTGCTCACCCGGCAGGTGCGGGAGGCCGCCGCGAGCGCGTCGGTCAGCGTCGGTCTCGACGTCCGGTACCCCCGCGGTCTGCCGGTGACGCGCGTCGAGACCGACAACGGCTCGTTCGACGTCGCCGTGACCGCCATCACCGACGAGGCCCGGTTCCAGACCGCCAACGGGTCGTTGCAGGTGGCGCTCTCGCCTGCGCTCGACGCGACGGTCGAAGCGACGACCGACAACGGGTCGCTCACCGTCGAAGGGTTCGACTTCGAGGTCGACGAGACCGCCGGGACCGCCAGCGGCACCGTCGGCGACGGGTCGAACCGGCTCACCCTCCGGACGGACAACGGGTCGCTCCGAATCGTCGCGTACGAGAGGTGAAGTGGGCGCTCGCTGCGGACCGGTGGCCGACGTCCCGTTCGGTGGTCCGGTCGTGACGCCTTTCGGTCTCGTACGAGACGGCGTGCGCTCTTCGGTCCTCGCGGAATCCTGGCAGAAGCGGACGGCCCGTTCGTCATCATATTTCCCTACAGTTATAATGGCCCCACAAGTGTCGGTCAAAGCCATACCTGAATCGCTGTGTTTCTGCATTCTATGCAACAGGGTGACACGGGTTGTGGCAACACGACCAGACGGACGGTGCTAGGCGCGACGGGAACGGCACTCGCAGCGAGCGTCGCGGGATGTCTCGGGAACGGGGACGAGAGCAACGACAGCGGTGGCGGCGGCGACGGACAGACCACCGGTGACAGCAGCGGCGGTGGGTCGAGCGGGACGTTCAGCACCGAGGCGACGGTGACCCACTGGCCCATCCTCATGTACTCCCCGCCGTACCAGGCGGCGCTCGACCAGGGGTACTTCGAGGAGGAGGGCGTCGACATCGAGAACTTCGTCGGGTCGTCGGGCGGCGGGACGACGGTTCGGAACGTCGTCACCGGCGGCCTCGCGTTCGGGGAGGTGGCGACGCCGGCGGCGGTCAACGCCTACTACGCCGGCGCGCCGCTGACCATCATCGGCAGTGCGACGAACACGCCGGGGACGATCAACTGGGTCGCCCCGAAGGGGTCGGACGTCAGTTCCATCACCGACCTCGCCGGGAAGAAGGTCGGCTACACCAGCGCCGGGTCGGTGACGCAGAACACCTCGGCGCTCGCGGTCAAACGCGCCGACGGTATCAGTCCCGACGACGTCGAGTTCCAGGCGATGGGTGGTGTCAGTGAGGGTCTCACCGCTCTCGACAAGGGCTCTATCGCCGCCGCGGCGAACCTCGACCCCGTGTTCAGTTCCCAGCAGGCCGGCGAGGAGCAGTGGCAGGTCGCCTTCTGGGCGAAAGACTACATCGAGGAGTTCCAGCAGACGTGTCTCATCGCGGGCGGGGACGTCCTCGAACAGAACCCGGAGGCGGTTCGGGGGTTCATGCGCGCTCGCGCTCGCGGCGTCCAGTTCGTCCGGGAGAACCCCGAGGAGATGGCCGAGATATTCGCCTCCCACAACGAGGGCTACGACGCCGACGTGATGGCGGCGGCCATCGAGAACGTCGGCCCCGACGAGTACTACACGGAGAACGGGTTCTCCGTCGGCGGCCTCCGGACCATCGAGGAGGGGATGAAGAACATCGACCTCATCGACCGGGACGTCGAGTGGACGGAGATCATCGACCAGTCGTACCTGCCCGAAGAGAAGCACGTCGACCTCTCACAGCTGTAATGCTCGACATCACCGACATCTCGAAGACGTACGGACTGGGCGACGACCGCGTCAGCACCATCGTCGCGCTTGACGACATCGACCTCACCGTCGACCGCGGGGAGTTCGTCTCCATCATCGGTCCGACGGGGTGTGGGAAGTCGACCCTGTTCGAGGTCATCGGCGGGCTGGTCGACCCGACCGCCGGCGAGGTGACCATCGAGGGGTCGCCGGTCACCGGCCCCGACGAACGCATCGGGATGGTGTTCCAGGACCACAGCACGTTCCCGTGGCTCTCGGTCGTCGAGAACGTCGAGTTCGGCCTGCGTCGTAGCGGCGTCGAGAAAGGGGAGGCCCGCGACCGTGCGATGGAGATGATCGAACTCGTCGGCCTCTCGGGGTTCGAACACGCCGACCCGACCGAACTCTCGGGCGGGATGAACCAGCGTGTCGCCATCGCCCGGACGCTCGTGATGGAACCGGACATCGTCCTCATGGACGAACCGTTCGGCGCACTCGACGAACAGACGCGACTCATCCTCGGCGAGGAACTGCTGCGTATCTGGCGGGAGACGAACGCCACCATCCTGTTCGTCACCCACAACATCAACGAGGCGGTCCAGCTCTCGGACCGTATCGCCGTGATGAGCGCCCGACCGGGGACGTTCAAGACCATCGTCGACAACGACATCCCCCGGCCCCGTGACGACGACACGATGTCGACCGACGCGTTCAACGACCTCGTCCAGCGCCTCTGGACCGTGTTGAAAGACGAGAGCAAGAAGGGGCTCTCCCAGAAGGCCCAGCAGGCCGGGGCCGAGCAGTGATGTCCGAGGTCGACAGGGGGTTCGGCGTCGACCTCGGTCTCTCCCGGACGAACAAGGTCCGCCTCGTCCAGGCGCTGGTCGTCCTCGGCGTCGTCGGGTTCGTCGAGTTCGCCCCCCGACTCGGCCTCGTCTCGCCGACGACGCTCATCCCGCTGTCGGAGATGGTCGACGAACTCGCCGGTCTGCTCGGATCGGGCGACCTCACGCCCCACCTGATACAGACGTTCGTGGCCGTCTTCGGCGCGTTCGCGCTCGCACTCGTCGTCGGTATCGGGGCGGGCGTCGTCCTCTGGAAGGTGGAGTCGCTCAAGCAGGTGCTCGACCCGTACCTGCTCATCTACTACGCGGTGCCCTTCTTCGCGTTCTACCCGCTGCTCGTCTCGCTCATCGGGCTGGGTATCGCGCCCATCCTGCTCATCGCGTTCGGGTTCAGCGTCGTCATCATCGTGACGAACACGGCGTCGGGCCTGGGCGAGATTCCCGAGTCGTACGTGCTCGCGGGCCGCGACATGAACCTCTCGACCTGGCAGATGCTACGTCACGTCTACTTCCCGGCGTCGGTGCCCTACGTCTTCACGGGGCTGAAACTCGGGTTCGTCTACGCGCTCATCGGCACCATCGCCAGCGAGTTCATCCTCGCCGACAGCGGACTGGGCTGGCTCATCGCGTACAACTACAACAACTTCGACGTGCGTGGGATGTACGCCGCGATGCTGTTCGTCGTCGTGCTCGCACTCGTGATGAACGGTGTCCTGAGCTACGTCGAGAACCGGCTCTACCGGAGGGTCCGGACGTGAGCACCCGGAGTACGCGGTTCCGGTTCGACGGCGACGTCGTCCTGCTCGGGCGGGTGGCCGTCCCGCTGGTCGTCCTCGCGCTGTGGCAGGTGCTGGCGATGTCGGTCAGCGGCTTCGCCCTCGCGACGCCCGCCGCCACGTTCGAGGCGTTGGTCGGCGGATTCCGCTCGGGCTGGATGATAGACGGCCTCCAGCGGACGATGACGGAACTGGTCGTCGCCTACGCTCTGGCCATCGTCGTCGGCATCTGGGTCGGCGTCGTCCTCGGTCTGAACGACTTCTGGCACGACGTCTTCGAACCCATCGTGCTGGGAACCTACGCCATCCCGAAGGTGACGCTGTTCCCCATCTTCCTGTTCGTCTTCCAGTTCGGGATGGACTCGAAGATAGCGTTCGGCTGGTTCCACGGCGTCTTCCCGGTCGCCATCCTCACGATGTCGGCGATGGCCACCATCGAGGACACCCACCTCGACGTCGCGCGGTCGCTGCGCCTCTCGCGCTGGCAGACGTTCCGACACGTCGTCGTGCCGTCCATCCTGCCGGGGCTGGTCATCGGTCTGCGACTGGGGTTCAACCTGACGTTCCTCGGCATCGTCCTCGGGGAGATGTTCGCCTCGCGGGCGGGACTGGGCTACACGCTCGTCGAGTACATCGCGGGCGTCCAGACCGCCCCGATGCTCGCCATCATCGTCGTGCTCGTGCTCATCGCCACCGTGGTCAACGTCGGGTTCTTCGCGCTGGAGAACCACCTCGGGTCGCGTGGCTCGGACACGGCGCAGATGGCCTGAGACCTCCTCCGTTCTCTTCGTCCGACCGCTCTGACGCGAGCGGCGTCGCTCGACGCCGTGTCGTCTCGAAAGCGGAGAGTGGCAGCGCCGAACCGCCGCCGCTACCGGTCGGTGAACTCCGTGTCGGCGAACTGCGCGTCGGTGAACGCCAGCGCCTCGTCGGTCCCCATCGGTCCCTCGCGGGCCAGTGCGTCCAGCAACGTCTCGACGTGGTCGGGTGTCGGTTCGACGCCCACCCGTTCGAGCAGGACCCGTGCCGCCGACCGACCGGTCCCGCGGCCGAACAGGAGTCGACGCTCGCCGCCGAACTCCGCGGGGTCGAACGGCTCGAAGACGCTCGGCTCTCGCAGCATCGCCGCGGTGTGGATGCCCGACTCGTGTTCGGTCACCTCCTCGCCGAGGATACCCTTCCGCGGTTCGACCGACTCGCCGAGGTGGTCGAGGACGGCCTCACACGTCGGGACGAGTCGCCGTTCGTCGACGCCGAACGAGGAGCCGTACTCGGTCGCGCCCGCGACGACGACCTCTTCGAGCGCGGGGTTGCCCGCCCGCTCGCCGAGCGAGGCGACGCTGACGTCGGCTCTCGCCACGCCGGCCTGGTAGGCCGTCAGCGCGTTGGCCGTCGCCAGCCCGACGTCGTCGTGGAAGTGGACGCCGATACGGTCGAGACCGACCGCCCGTTCGACGTCGGCGAGCAGCGACGCCACCGACGGCGGCGCGCGCGCCCCGACCGTGTCGGCGAGCGTGATGTACGGCACGTCGGCGAACCGCTCGGCGAACGCGACGAGATGCTCGGGGTCGGTCCGGAACGCGTCGACGAGGCTGACGTGGGCTTCCGCGCCGCCGTCGACCGCTCGGTCGACCGCCTCACGGGCCATCGCCGTCGCCTCCTCGCGGGAGTTCCCGAGCGCGTACTCCAGTTGGCGCTCGGACAGCGGGATGATGACCTCGACGACGTCGGCCTCGGCGTCGAGGGCGGCGTCGACGTCGCCGGCGACCGACCGGGCGAGCGCGACGGTCGGAGCGTCGGTCTCGGCGCTCAGGCGACGGATCGCCTCGCGGTCCTTCTCGCCGGTCACCGGGAACCCCGCCTGGACGAAGCCGACGCCGAGGTCGTCGAGGGCCTTCCCTGCCGCGACCTTCGCCTCGACGGAGTAGTCTCGGCCGGGCATCTGGTCGCCCTCGCGGAGCGTCACGTCGTTGAGGAGCATCAGATGACCCCCGCCTCGCGGAGTTCGTCGTAGCGCTCGGGGTCGAGACCGAGGTCCTCGAGGAAGTAGCCCGCGTTGTGCTGGCCGTGGTCCGGGCCGGCGTGACGGACCTCGCCGGGCGTCCGCGAGAACTTCGGGACGGTGTTGGCGGTCCGTATCGACCCGAGCGCCGGGTCGTCGACCTCCACGACGTCCTCGCGGGCGCGGTACTGTTCGTCCTCGAAGACGTCGCTCATGTCGTAGACGGGGCCGACGATGGCGTCGTGGGCCTCCATCGTCTCGATGGCTGCCTCGGTGGTGCGCTCGCGGGTCCACGCCTCGATTTCGGCGTCGAGCGCCGCGGCGTTGCGCACCCGGTCGTCGTTCGTCTCGAAGCGGGGGTCCGCGACGAGGTCCGGTCGGTCCATCGCCTCCGCGACGTTCTCGAAGATGCGCTGGGAGGACGCCGAGAGCGTCATGTGGCCGTCTGCGGTCTCGTAGACGTTCCGGGGGGCGGCGCTCGGGTGGCGGTTGCCGGTCCGCTCGCGGGTCTCTCCGAGCGCGTCGTACGCCTCAACGTCGCCGAAGAACAGGCGGAACAGCGGTTCGTAGAGGCTCACGTCGACGACCTGACCGACGCCGCTCCCACCGTCTTCGCCCACCTCGCGTTCGTAGAGCGCGAACATCGTCGACTGGACGGCGAACAGCGCGGCCATCAGGTCCGCGAGACTGATGGGCGGGAGAAGCGGTTCGCGGTCGGGGAAGCCGTTGGCGTGCGCCCACCCGGAGAGACCCTCGGCGACGGTGCCGAAGCCGGGTTTCTCCGAGCGGGGGCCGGTCTGGCCGTACCCAGAGAGGCGGACGACGACCAGTTCCGGGTTGTGCTCGTGGAGCGTCTCCGGGTCCAGGTCCCAGCGTTCGAGCGTCCCCGGGCGGAAGTTCTCGAAGAAGACGTCCGCCTCCGAGACCATCTCCAGCAGCACCTCGCGGCCCGCCTCGGCGCTCAGGTCGAGGGTGACACAGCGTTTGTTCCGACCGATGGACTTCCACTTCAGGGAGGTGTCGCCGTCGAACGGCGGCCACTCCCGGAGCGGGTCCCCGACCTCCGGGTGTTCGACCATCACCACGTCCGCGCCGAAGTCGGCGAGTTGAGCGGTGGCGAACCCGCCGCTGATCATCCCCGAACAGTCGACGACGGTGAGTCCGCTCAGCGGCGGGCCACTATCGTGGTCTGACATACCACGATTGAGCGACCGTGGGTGAATGTAGTCTTTCCCGAGATGTGTAGGTGGTTTATACGACTGACTTAAGGCAAAGGTGCCGTGTTCCCGGCCATTCATATGCGTTCGGTCGAAGAGGGCGACGACGAGCACGCACCATGTTCACGACTACCATCGACATCGACCTGGACGCCGACTACGTCCTCAGCGACCTGGCGGCTATCGACGACGGGTCGTTCCCCATCTACTACTTCGAGACCATCGACGACGAGAACATCCGGTTCGTCATGGACGCGGGGGAGCACCGCGACGCCATCGCGGAGGCGCTGGCGGCGAGCGACGCGGTCCACGACCTGGAGTACGTCCCCGAGACGCAACTGGTCATCACGAAGCGGTCTTCCGGTGTCCTGCCCATCATCCGCGAACACCACGGCATGTTACAGCAGATGAACCAGTTCGACGGGACTCGGCGGACGTTCGACGTCATCATCTTCAGTCGGGACGACCTCAGGGCGATCATCAGCGACCTGCGTGACCTCGGCACCGTCCGTCTCTCGCGCATCCACCCCATCGGGAACCCGACGTCGGCCCTGTCGGCCCGCCAGTCCGAGGTGGTCACGCTCGCGTACGAGTCGGGCTACTTCGACTGGCCCCGAAGGTCCGACGCCGAGACGCTCGCCGCGGAACTCGGTATCAGTCACACGACGTTCCTCGAACACCTCCGGAAGGGCGAACGGAAACTCATCGGCGAGGCGTTGAGCAGCGCCCTGCCGACGACGGAGTTAGCCGACCAGTAGCCACCCACTGGACGGGGAGGTCGGTTCGGCGTCGCGGTGACGGTCCGCCGCCGGCGACGCCCGTGTCCGCCCGCCGCTCGCCGGCGTGGGCCGCCGACGCGGGTCGCTCCTGCACCGACGGAGCCGACCGGTTCGCTGCCTGCGGTAAAGGTCACAATACAGGCCCGAGGCGGCCGTGCAACAGTCATCGTTGCAACGCTCCTACGTTCTTGGCGCTCAATAACAATCACCTCGTAACAAATACTGTGAGCTGTCATGTCTCGATCCGACGCGGGAGTCTCTTCGACGCACACGGCGCGAGGAGACCACAAGACTATCCACCAGTTGACCGGCTTCCAGCGCGACCTGTTGTACTGTATCGCCGGCCTCGACCGACCGTCGGGACAGTCCATCAAGGAGAAACTCGAGGGTCGCTCCGACCGCCAGATCACGCACGGCCGTCTCTACCCCAACCTCGACACGCTCGTCGAGACGGGTGTCGTCACGAAAGGCGAAATCGACCGCCGGACGAACTACTACGCCATCTCCGAGGCGGGTGTCGAGGCGCTCGAAGCGTACCACGAGTGGGCCGGTTCACAGCTCCCCTGAGGACGTCCGCTCGGTTCGGCCGGGTCGTCGGCGGCCCCACCCGTCGAGCGGACGAACAGCCATCCCGGTCGCGCACCATTCGGAGCTATGCACGTCCCGACGCCGGCGGACTTCCACGAACTCGACCGCTGGGGCATCATCGAGGACCCCACGGCGGCTATCACCGACTACAGCGAGGCGCGTGAGCGGGCACGCTGGGCGAACGAACGGCACCAGCGAGCGCACGACGAACACGCCGAGAACACCTCCGAGGCGTTCCTCGACGACCCACAGTCGTACTTCCGGTCGCTGGAGCGGCCCATCGACCGGCCGAAGTGGGCGTACCTGAAACGCCGAAAGGCGTGGTTCCACCCCCCGGTCGGCTGGGACCGGTTCGCCGCGCCCGGCACCGCCCGCCTCCTCGACGTGGGGTGTGGTGACGGCGACCAGACCCTGCGCGTGGCCGAACACGTCGCCGGTCGGTGGGTAGCGGCTGACTACGACGGCTTCCCGCTGGAGGTCGTCGGGGTCGACCTGAGCGCGTCCAGAGTCGAGAACGCCCGTCGACTCGCCGACTCGCCCCACCCGAAGATAACCGTCCGGTTCGAGCAGGGCGACGTCCTCGACGGTCTCGGCTACGCCGACGACTTCTTCGACTACTCGCTGGCGATGGGTCTCTTCGAGGTGCTCGACGACGACCACGCCACGGCGGCACTCGACGAGATGACCCGCCTCAGCGCTCACGGGATGTACGTCCGTGACCTCCTCGACGAGTATCCCGGTCTCCAGCCACGGCCTCACCTGGCCGAGAGCCTGACCGACCGCGGCTTCGAGTCCGTCGCGTCCCACCGCGTGTTCGAGGAACCGTTCGTCGAGGAGGGGACCCGCGACCCGCTGGCGGTCTGGCCGATGAACGTCCACCAGGTGCTGTTCGCGGCGGCGTCGGCTCCTCCGGACCCGACGGACCGATACTGAGACCGAGCGCCGCCGCTCGGCGGTTCTGCGCCGAAAAGGGCGGTGACGAGGACGCCCTTCCAATGATAGCCGTGCCGACGTCGCGTCGACGACGGACCGTCCGTGTTCTCGATACATGACGGTGCGTGTCGTGGCAAGTGTTGACGGCCGACTCTCCCTGCCGACAGTTCCCTCGGTGGTACTGTCTCACGGACGTGACACAGCGAAGGGCTAACCGAATTGGTGTGGTGACTACTCACATGCACGTCAGAAGGGCGACCGACCGGGACGTAGCGCCGATACGGGAGGTGGCGAAACGCTCGTGGACGACCGACTATCCGGACATCGTGACCCGCGAAACCGCCGAGGAGGCGGTCGACGACTGGTACGCACCGGAGCGTCTCGCCGCGGAACTCAGGGACAGTCGGACGCTCGTCCTCGTCGCCGACGACGGCGGCCTCCGTGGGTTCGTCCACGCGACCTGGAACGTCACCGACCGCGAGGGCTACATCCTCCGACTGTACGTCGACCCGGACCACCGCCGGGAGGGCGTCGGCCGCACACTCCTCGACCGGACGACGACCGAACTCGTCGACGCCGGCGTCGACCGCATCAACGCGATGGTGCTCTCCGCGAACGAACCGGGGAGACAGTTCTACGAGGGGTTCGGCTTCGAACACGCCGACGAACGGCAGACCACCGTCGGCGGTCGGTCGTACCCCGAGTCCCGGTACGTCTTCGACCGGGACGGGGACTGAACCGGAGGCGGTGGGGAAACGCGGAACGTGGAGCCTTCAGCGCGAGAGCGGTGGTCGGCCGGGCGCGTGGCGCGCCTCGTTGAGAGCGTCACAGACCGACCCCTGACCGGTCATGTTGACGTTGGCGAGTCGTGAGCGGTGGTAGACGAGGTCGAACCGGTCTGCGGCGATGGGGTCGCCGTCGGGGTTCCGGAACAGCTCCGGGTGGTCGTCGCCGAGCAGGCCCGTCACGTCGGCGCGCTGGCGGTAGGCGGCGATGGGGTCGTGGTCGACGGCGACACAGAACGCGCCCTCCGCGAGCGTCACCGTCGCCGTCTCGTCGTCCAGCGTGAGGTCGGCGGCCGTGAGTGTCCGAATCTGGTCGTCGGTGAGGCCGGCCTCGCGGAGCGCGTCGATGGCGTCGTACTGGCGGGCGAGTCGTGACTTCGCGTCGAGCGTCGCCCGAATCTCGTCGACGCCACCGTCGGCGTCCGGGAACACCGTGCCGAACGTCGACCGGCGGTTGACGCCCGCCGTTATCTCGTCGTCGTGCATGTGTTCGCGCAGTCGGACCGTACAGCGCGTGACGCCCTCCAGTGTCTCTACCTCGTCGCGGGCGTCGGTCGCCATCATCCAAGCGAAGGCCGGCGAGCACCACGCCGTCGGGAGCGTGAAGGTGACGTGGACCCTGCTTCCGAGCAGTCGAATCTCGTCGACGTACTCCAGGTCGACGATGGACTCGTCGAGTTCGGGGTCGGTCACTCGCCGCAGGCGCTCGCGGACGGTAGCACGGGTCGTGGCCGCTCCCGTTCGAGCGTTCGTCGCCATCAGTCGGCGGCCGCCCCCGTCTCCTCGTAGTGTGCTTCGAGGCCGAACTCCTCGGTGACGTCGTCGCTGGCGAACGCCTCCTTCTTCGCCTCGATGTCGATGTCGTAGAGTTCGGCGGCGTTCTCACCCATCACCTTCTTCATCACGTCCGTGGTGAGTTCGACGCCGTACTCGTCGCGTTGCTCCTGGGTGAGTTCGGCGTTCATCACCGTCTCGACCAGCCAGTCGGGGTTCCACAGCGCGTAGTCCGACCCGAACAGGACGTGGTCCTCGTCCATCCAGAACAGCAGTTCGCCCATTATCTCGCCGAACTTCCGGGGACGGTTCTGGGCCATCGGTGCGGCCACCGCGAGGCCGCCGTAGACGTTCGGTTCCTGGGCCGCTATCCAGCAGAAGTCGTCGAGGCGGGGCAGGCCGAGGTGCTCGACGACGAAGTTGAGTTCCGGAAAGGAGGTGGCGGCGTCGTCCACGTCGTTGACGTCGAAGGCGTCGCGGTTCAGCGGCCGAATCGTCGGGCCCTTGTGCGGGTGGATGTTCTCGATACCGAGGTCGACACACAGTTCGAGGAAGTCGAAGGCGTCGTCGCTGTCGAGTCGCCACCCCTTCGAACCCTCGTGCCACTCGGCCGTGTAGAGTTTGACGCCCTGGAGGTCGTGTTCCTCGTTCTGCCGTTCGAGTTCGCGCATCCCCGAGAGACCTTCACGCGGGTCGAACCGGCCGTTGAGGACGAACCGTTCGGGGTACTGTTCGGTGATGCTCGCGTTGTCCTCGATGGTGTTGAAGCCGTCCTCGTAGAACTCCTTCAGGTACGTCGGCTGGAAGATACCCATGTCGACGGCCGCGTTGCCAAAGAGGTCGTTCAGCATCCGCTCTTCCTCGTACTTCCGGTACTCTTCTAGCGACCACTGGCGCTCTTCGGGCGTGAACCCGGTGTGGTAGTCGTAGAAACACTGGATGAACTGCTCACCGCCCTCGTGGGTGATGTTCTCCTCGCTGGCGTCCCAGTAGTGAAGGTGCGAGTCGATGACGAATATCTCCTCGCCGTCCTGTTCGTACATCGCAGTGTGGCATGCGGTATCATGACATTTGTATCTTGCTCGGTTTTCGAACGTAGTAAACCGTTCTCCGAGACTGAGTAACGACTATTGGGCAGTGCTGTCATACGCCGAACGATGCACGCCGCGCGACTCCACGAGTACACCGACGACATGAGCGAGGCACTGACCATCGAGGACGTCGACCGGCCGACACCGACCGCGTCGGACGGTGTCGTCGTCGACATCGCCGGCGCGGGGTGGTGTCAGACGGACAACCACGTCGTCGAGGGGATGTGGGAGGAGTACGTCCCGCAGGACCTCCCGATGACGCTCGGCCACGAGAACGCGGGCCACGTCGCCGAGGTTGGCGAGGAGGTGACCGTCGTCGAGGAGGGCGACCCGGTCATCTGTCACCCGGTGATGACCTGCGGGACGTGTCGCCCCTGTCGACTCGGCGAGGATATGTACTGTGAGAACGTCGCGTTCCCCGGTCTGACCCACGACGGCGGGTTCGCCGAGTCGCTCCTGACGAACGAACGGGCGGTCATCCCGCTCCCCGAAGGGACGGACCCGACGGACATCGCGCCACACGCCGACGCGGGCATCACCGCGTACCACGCCGTGAAGAAGGCCGTCGCCGAACTGAACCCGGGCGACACCGCCGTCGTCGTCGGCGTCGGCGGCCTCGGCCACATCGGCCTCCAGTGTCTCGACGCGATGAGCGCCGCCACCGTCGTCGCCCTCGACCCGAAGGAGGCGGCCCGTGACCTCGCCAGTGACCTCGGGGCACACCACACCGTCGACCCGTCCAGCGAGGACGTCGCGGCGGTCGTGAACGACCTCACCGACGACCGCGGAGCGAAGCAGGTCGTCGACTTCGTCGGGGCCGACGAGACGACCGCACTCGGCCCGGACGTCCTCGCCTCGGGCGGCGACCACCACGTGGTCGGCTACGGCGGGCACGTCCACGAACCCGCCCAGACGCTCGTCGACGGCGAGTTCGCCTACCGTGGGACGCTCGTCGGGCGCTACACCGAACTCCAGGAACTCGTCGCGCTGGTCGACCGGGGTGACGTCGAACTCCGGACGACCCGCTACGACCTGGAGGACATCAACACGGTCGCCGAGAAACTCGAACACGGCGACATCGAGGGGCGGGCGGTCCTCACGCCGTAGCGTCGGGCGGGTCTCCCGTCGCGGTAAGACCGCTCGCTCCCGTCGTCTTCGGCCGCCACCCGAACCACCAAGTTCCGACCTGTCGAACGAGGGGGCATGCCGTGGCACGTGATGCCCGAGTACGACAGTTACGAGCGTGCCCGAGAGACGTTCGAGTGGTCGCTTCCCGAGCGGTACAACCCGGCGGTCGACTGCCTGCGGAAACACGAGTCACCCGCCCCCGAGGAGCGAGTCGCGCTCCTCGACGCGGCGACGGGTGAGCGCTACAGTTTCGCCGACGTCGACGAACGAGCGTGTCGGCTGGCCAACGGCCTCGCCTCGCTGGACGTCGAACCGGGTGACCGGGTCGGCGTCGTCTCACCACAGCGCCCCGAGACGCCCATCGCGCACCTCGCGTGCTGGCTGCTGGGGGCGGTCACCGTCCCGCTGACGACGCTGTTCGGGCGGGACGCGCTCGCCTACCGCCTCGACGACGCCGAGGCCCGCGTCGTCGTCTTCGACCCGCAGGTCGAGGCGGCCCTCGCCGCCGCCAGCGAGGAGTGTCCCGACCTGGAGACCGCAGTCGCGCTCGACGAGCACCCGCTCTACGCCGGTGACCGCGACGGTTCCGACGACGCGGACACCGCTCTCCCGTTCGACTGCGACGTGGTCGGGTACCGAACGCTCGTCGCGGACCGTTCGGCGACGGTCGACCCCCACGACGCGACGCCGGACACCGACTCCGCCATCATGTACACCTCCGGGTCGACGGGGCCGCCGAAGGGCGTTCGCCACCGCCACGCGGTCTGGGCGGGGCGAGCGGCGGCCGCCCACACGTTCTTCGACGCCGGCCTCGGGGCCGAGGCGGTCTGCTGGACGCCCGCCGACTGGGCGTGGGGGTCGGCGCTCGGCGGCCTGTTGCTGGGGACGTGGCACTACGGCGGGACGGTGGTCGCCGCGCCGATGGCCGGGTTCGACCCCGAGGCGGCGTTCTCGGTCCTCGACGCGTTCGACGTGACCCACGCGCTGATTCCGCCGACCGCACTCCGGATGTTGATGAACGCGACGCCGCCCGCGGCCCTCCCGCTCGAAGCCATCGCGTCGGCGGGCGAACCGCTCACGCCCGAGATACTGGACTGGGCCGACGAGCGTCTCGACGACGTCGCGGTCAACGAGTACTACGGCCAGACCGAACTCAACCTCGTCGTCGCCAACTCGCGGTGGTTCGAGGTGCGTCCCGGGAGTATGGGGAAGGCGCTACCGGGCTACGACATCGCGGTCCTCGACCCCGAGACGCGCGAGGAACTGCCCGCCGGCGAGGTCGGTGAACTCGCCGTCCGGTCGGGTGACGAACGCGTCTTCTTCGCGGAGTACTGGAATCGCCCCGAGGCGACCGCCGAGAAGCGCCACGACGGGTGGTTCCTGACCGACGACCTCGTCTCGCGCGACGACGCGGGCTACGTCCGGTTCGAGTCCCGTGCCGACGACGTCATCATCACCTCGGGCTACCGTGTGGGGCCGCTCGAAGTCGAGCAGGTGGTGCTCGACCACCCGGCGGTCGAACAGGTCGGCGTCGTCGGCGTCCCCGACGACACGCGTGGCGAGGTCATCAAGGCGTTCGTGGAACTCGTCCCCGACGTCGAGGGGGACGCCGACCTCCGGGCGGAACTCCAGGAGCGTGCCCGCGAACGACTCGCGGCCTACGAGTATCCCCGCGAAATCGAGTTCGTCGAGTCGCTCCCGAAGACCTCCTCGGGAAAGATTCGGCGCGTCG
The DNA here is from genome assembly GCF_009791395.1 of Halomarina oriensis. Taxonomy (GTDB): domain Archaea; phylum Halobacteriota; class Halobacteria; order Halobacteriales; family Haloarculaceae; genus Halomarina; species Halomarina oriensis. The sequence continues at coordinate 368,375 of NZ_WSZK01000015.1, read as the reverse complement.
AGTTGCGCGACCGCGCGGAGTAGCGATTCGGACCGCGGCCGACCCCGTCGCGTGCTGTCTCTCGGCGAGGCCCGTCGCCGTCAGTCGTCGCCCGCGGTGCGCTCGTCGTCGGTGTCGCTCGCCGTCGAACCGTCCGCCGTCGGGTCGTCGCTCGTCGGGTCGTCGCTCGTCGAGTCGGCCGTCGTCACGAGTGCCATCGCCCGTCGCTCCGGTTCGGTCGCCTCCGGCGGCGGCAGTTCGGCCGCGAGGTCGGCGAGGTAGCCGAACGCGTAGACGTCCACGCTGTGGTCCTCGTCTCGCTCGGCCGTGTGCCGGTCCGTCCAGTCGAGCGCCGGGTCGAGTCCATCCACCGTCCGTGCGAACGGACACGCCCGGCAGACGACCCCGTACCGGTCGTCGGTCGTGGACGTCTCGTCGTCGCGTGTCGTGTCGTCCGTCCGCTCGGGTCGGCCTCTGACTCGACTCGACTCCCCTCTGTGCATGGTCAGTTGAACTGGGTCGAGACTTGGTCGAGACCCGCTTCGACGTCGACGACGTCGACGGTCCCGTCTCCCGTAATCGACACCTGGTGGTCGTCGACGCGGAACCGAACCCCGTGCACCCCTCCCCGTCCGGCGTCGGTCCGCCCCCCGACGAGCGACTCCAGCGCGTCGGTGTCGACGTAGTCGTGTAGCGGCGGGAGCTCCAGCGGGTCCGCGTCGCGTGCGGCCGCGAGTTTCTCGACGATAGCGAGCAGGACCGAGTCGGTGGGCGTATCGGCCGTGGTGGTAGTCATCCTTTCAGTGGTTCGCGCCGTTACGGATAGGCCGATCCGATAACGTGATATCGGGAGCACGTCCGCCGACGCTAGTATTCTAGCACCGGTGGGTCAGTCGTCGTCGAAGACGAGGCCGAACAGTTTGCGCTCGCCCGTCCTGATGTGGCGGCTGACGGTCGGCTGAGAGATACCGAGGAGGCCGGCGAGTTCCTTCCCGCTCGTCTCGCGTGGCCACTCGAAGAAGCCGCTGAAGTACGCGGTTTCGAGCACCTCCTGCTGTCGCACGGTCAGATGCTCCTTGTAGCTAGCCTCGAACTCCGCGACGCTCTGGACCGGTCGGTTCCGCGTCCGTCTGGCGAGCAGTTCCGCTTCGTCGTAGCGCCGGACGAACGTCCGGATGAACGTCTGGACGTCGCCGCTCTGGGGTAGTTCCACGGTGACGCGCCCGCCGTCTTCGTCGACGACCATCCCCGTCGGGTGGGCACCGTAGCCGAGCAGTTCGCTGAAGAAGCCGTCGTCCGTGACGACCGCCTCGTAGCGGCTTCGCGTCTCTTCTTCGCTCAACAGCGTGAGTCGCTCGATGGTCGGTGTCCGCTCGGCGAAGTGGTAGACCGCCTCCGGCGTGGCTCCGTCGACGGCGAAGAACACGCGGAACGTCTCGTCGCTGCGTTCGACCAGTCCGTCCAACTCGAAGGTCCCGCCGGTCTCCCGAGCGAGTGCGACGGGTGGCACCGAGGGGTCGTCGACGCCGAGCGTGAGTTCGACGGCGCTGTCGCTCACGAGCGCCTTTCGGCGTTCGATGGCGTTGATGGCGTAGCCGACCATCCGGCCGAGTTCGTCCAGGACGGCGACCTCCGTCTCGTCGAAGACGTTCGGTTCGCTCGCGTAGAGGTTCAACACGCCGTAGACCGTCTCGCGGTAGACCAGCGGGACGGAGATGCTGGCGCGATACCCCCGCTGCATCGCCTCGGTTCGCCACGGCTCGAACGGCGGGTCGGTGTGGAGGTCGTTCTGGACGGCTGGTTCGCCGGTCCGGAGCGCCGTCCCCGCCGGCCCGAGACCGGTCGGTTCCTCGTCGGCGGTGACGGTGATGGCGTCGAGGTAGCCGTCCTCGCGGCCGGCGCTCGCCCGCGGTTCGATCCGGTCGGTCCCCGGTCTGTGCTCGCCGACCCACGCGAAGAGGTAGGGGTCCGCCTCGGCGAGTTCCGCACAGAGCGCCGCCTCGACCTCGGTCCGGGTGGACGCCTCGGTGAGTTCGCGCGTCAGTCCGCGGATGACACCGTTGAGTCGGTCGACCCGCTCTAAGGACTCGTTGCGCTCTTCGAGACGCGCTTTCTGTGTGCGGAGTGCCTGCTCGCGGTCGACCCGGTCGAGCGCCGCGATGGCGTTGGCGACGAGGATGCGTGCGACCAGCGCGTCCGTCTCGGTGAACGACCCGTGAGTCGTCGCGCCGGCGACGAACACGCCGTGGCTCCCGACGGGGAGGACGATGGCGCTCTCCAGTGGCGTCTCGCCGGTCGGTTCCTCGCGGAGGTCGTCGAACACCCGCCCGGCGCTCTCGGCGTACACCTGCCAGAGCAGTCCCCACTCGGAGTCGAACAGCGGTCCCTCCCCCACCACCTCGACGAGTTCCGGTGAGCGTGGTCCCGGCCGGAGCGCCCCGCTCGCCTCGTCGTAGAACTCGACGGTGGTCAGCGGCAGGTCGAGTATCTCGCGTGCGCCCTCGACCACGATGTCCGCGACGTCGCCGGGCGTCTCGGCGACGGTCAACGCCTGACCGACCTCGTTGAGGGCCACGAGACGCTCCTCACGGCGCTTGCGGTCGCTGATGTCGCGGACGACGCCCGCTCGGCCGACGGTGTCCTCGTCGCTGGCGAACAACGAGATGCGTGCCTCCACGGGGACGCGGTCGCCGGTCGCAGTGGTGAGCGTCGTCTCCATCGTCGCCTCGTCCGTTCTCCCGTCCAGAATATCCGCCTGGAGCGCACTGGCCGCCTCGGTGACGTCGTCGCCGACGATGTCGCTCGCCGGGCGGCCGAGGAGTTCCGTCCGGTCGTAGCCAATCAACTCGCAGTACGCGTCGTTGACGACGACGAACCGGTCCGCCTCGTCGAGGGCGTACAGACCGTCACCGACGGTGTTCATCGCCGTCTCCTGCTGTAGGAGGCGACGTTCGCGGCGCTTTCGGTCGGTCACGTCGTGCAGCGACAGGACCGTCGTGGTCGACGGCCTCTCGTCGACGTCGAGCGGTGTGCCGTGGACCGAGAGCCAGCGCGTCTCCCCGCCGACGAGCAGGCGAAGCACCCCGGAGACGGACTCCCCGACCTCCGCGAGTCGTCGGTACGGTGCTTCGTCGCCGGCGACCGGTCGTCCGTCGAACGACAGCAGTTCGACGTCGAGGTCGTCGTACCCGAAGGGTGGGTCCAGGTCTTCGGCACCCAGAATCTCCGCGGCGCGGTCGTTGCTGTAGCTGAACGTCCCGTCGGTGCCGAGGATGGCGATGCCGACCGGACTGGTCTCCAGGATGCGCTCGTTGAGGTTGCGCTCGGCTCGCAGGGCCGTCTCCGCCTCCAGTCGCTCCATCAGTCGGCCGAGGTCGGCGGCGATGGTCCGGGTCGCCTCCAGCATCCCCTCGTCGACCTCGCGGGGTTCCTCGAGGAAGAACACCAGCACGGCGACGACGCTCCCGTCGCTCACGATGGGGACGCCGAGCGCCGCACGCAGACCCGCGTCCGCCGCGGCCGCCGACCGCTCGAACGGGGCGTCGGTGCCGGTCACGTCCACCATCCACTCGGCCGTCGCCGTCTCCCAGACCCGGCCGACGAGGCCCTCGCCACGCTCGAACCGCCAGTCGGTGGTCGTCGCCCCGAACGCTTCGCTCGCCGCCGAGGTGGTGTAAGAGCCGTCGACACACCCCAGTCGCTCGTCCCGTGCCGTCCAGGCCTCGCCGTACTGCCAGTCCATCGCCGACCCGACGGCGTCGAGCGCGATTCGGAGGCCGTCCTCGAAGGAGTCCGCGCCGAGGATTCGCTGGGTCGCGTCGTGGTACAGGTCGCGTTCGGCCGCGAGTCGCTTCCGGTCGGTGACGTCGCGCATGACGCCGGTGAAGTAGCGCTCGCCGTCGTCGACGAACTCCGAGAACGCGACGCTCAGCGGCACCGTCTGCCCGTCGGCCCGCCGACCGGGGAGTTCGATGTCGTTCCAGTCGATGGTCCGCTCGCCCGTCTCCAGATACCGTGTCAGCCGTTCGCGGTGGCGGTCGACGAGGTCGGGCGGAATCAGCGTCGTCAGCGGTTCGCCGACCAGTTCGTCGGGGTCGTAGCCGAGCACGTCCGTCACCGCCGGGTTGGTGTAGCGGATCGTCCCACCCTCGTCGACCGTGACGATGGCGTCCGACGTCGTCGCGGCCAGCGCCGTCAACTGCTGGCGCTCCGTGGGCGACTCGGCCGAACGACGACCGGTCCCGAGGTGGGTCTCGACGTGGTGGGCGACGACGGCCCGCTTCTCCGGCCCGGTGTAGTGGACCACCTCGTCGACGCCCGCGGCGTACGCGTCCTCGATGAGCGCCGCGGTCGGGTCGTCCGCGAGGAGAATCGTCACCGCCTCGGGGTAGTGAGCGAGACACCGTCGAAGCGCCTCCAGTCCCTCGCCGTCGGCGAGGTCCTGCGAGGCGACGATACAGGTCGGCCCCGGCCGGTCGGGGAACTGCTCGCCCGTCTCGACGCCGGCGACCGCTTCGTAGTGGACCGTCCCTTCGAAAGCACGCAGTCGTTCTCGGAGGACCGAGAGACGCTCGTCGCTCGTCCCGATCGACAGGACCGTGATCGTATCTGCAGGGTGGACAAGCGGCACTGTCTCTATCTCGATTTCCTTCACACTTTGCTGTTGGGATAAAACGAGGTCGCTTGACATGGCAGGCACCCGTATCGACCATCGAATTATCCGAAACGATGATACTCTCGAACCCCTATCAATCTACGATGCTAGCCATCGTCCCGGTCGGGCGCTCAATCTGTAGCGACCACGGCCAGGGTGCGGTGCTGGCAACGTTCAGCTATGGCTCTCAGTGAACCCCTCGTGACGGTCGGCCTGACCTGGCTCTGTATCGCGGCGTACGCCGCGCTGATGTACTACTGGGCGGTCGTCCCCCAGTACGAACAGAACCTCGCGGCCCGCTCGAACCCGTAGTGCGCGTCGCTCGCTTGCGTCAGCAGGCCACACGACCACCTGCCACTCCCGTGTCCACGGGCGCATGCTCGGTGCGCTCCGGTCGATACTCCGTTCGGCGGTCAGTCTCGTGATCGCGATCGTCACGTTCCCGTTGCGTGTCCTCCGGCGACTGCTGTAGCCGACGGTCCGTCGGCCGTCGCCGGTCCGCGCTCGCCGCAGCAACGCTCATCCGACGCAAGCCCGTTCGACGGACATGAACGCCGCGCTGCTCACCGTCGGCGACGAACTGCTCGCCGGTGACATCGAGAACACGAACGCGACGTGGATCGCCCGCCAACTCGCCGACCGCGGGGTGACGCTCGCCCGCATCGCCGTCGTCCCCGACGACGTCGCGGTCATCGCCGAGTACGTCCGCTCTTTCTCCGAGGGGTTCGACGCCGTCGTCGTCACCGGCGGCCTCGGCGGGACGCCCGACGACCTGACGATGGACGGCGTGGCGGCCGCGTTCGACCGCCCGCTCGTGGTGAACGAGACCGCCCGCGAGGACATCGAACGGACGGTCGAAGCCGTCCGCGACGAGTACCCGGACCTCGACCTGGACGTCGAGCGCCACGCCTCCATCCCCGAGGGCTCCCGCCCCTTGCTCAACACGGACGGCCTCTCGCCGGGGTGTGTCGCCGAGAACGTCTACGTGATCCCGGGCATCCCCCGCGAGATGAAGGCGATGTTCGCGGGGTTCGCCGACGACTTCGCCGGGAACCGGGTCACCAGGACGTTCGAGACGTCGATGGTCGAAGGTGAGGTGACGCCGACGCTACAGGACGCCCGCGAGGAACTGCCCGACGTGGCCCTCGGGTCGTACCCGTCACGCGGCGAGGAACCCAACCGTATCAAGGTGACCGGCGAGGACGAGGCGGCGCTCGACGCGGCCGAAGCGTGGCTCCGCGAGCACGTGAGGATTCTGGGCGAGGTCGAGGACGGAAACCGGACCGCGTAGCCGCGAGCGGTCGGTCGCCGAGCGTCGGTCGTTCAGAGCGACTCGTCGGCGTCGCCGTCGCCGCCGTCCGGTTGGTGGCGGTCGGCGAGCGTGTCGCGGTCGGTGTCGGACTGTAGTCGACCGTCCGGGCCGTCGCTCTCCCGACGACGGACGTTCACGGGCCCCTGGGACCCGCTCGACCGGATGACGTCGAGCGCGGTCATCAGGTCCGTGCGGGTGACGAGGCCGACGAACGCGCCGTGGTCGGTCGTGAGGTCGGCACGTTCGGGGTCGCCCGCACCCTGGATGACGAGCAGGCGGCCGACGCCGCCGGACTGCATCTTGGCGAGTGCGGCCATCGCGTCCTCCTCGGGACCGATGGTGACGAGTTCGGTCGTCATCACCTCCTCGACGCGGTAGGCGTCGCGTTCGACCTCCCGGACCGAGCGGGCGTCCTCCAGCGTGACCATCCCGACGATGGCTCCGTCGCGGACGACGGGGTAGCCGGTGTGACGCTCGGTGAACATCCGGTCCAGGAGCGTCGCCACCGAGTCCTCCGCGTGAACGGTCTCGACACGCTCCGCACGGGTCATCACGTCCCGGACCCGGACGCCCTCGAACGCCGCCTTCATCATCGTCTGCTGAGCCTCCGAGGACGCGCCGATGTAGATGAACAGCGCGATGCCGGCGAGAAAGAGGTTGTTCAGCAGGAACACCCCCGAGAGGCCGAGGACGATGGCGAACAGTTTGCCCACCTCCGCCGCTATCTGGGTCGCTCGTGCGTACGTCCGGGTGCGGGCGAGCAGTGCCCGCAGGACGCGCCCACCGTCCATCGGGAACCCCGGCAGGAGGTTGAACACCGCGAGCGCGACGTTCGTCACCGCGAGGTAGCCGACGACGAACAGGAGCGCCGCCGTCGCGGCCGTCGCCTCGCTCGGCAGGGCGAACAGGCCGACGAGGAGTATCGCCCCGAGGCCGACGCTGACGACGGGGCCGGCGATGGCGATGGCGAGTTCCTCCCGCCAGTCCTCGGGCATCTCGCCGAGGTTGGCGACGCCGCCGAACAGCCACAGCGTGATGGACTCGATGGGGTAGCCATAGCGCATGGCGACGACGGAGTGGCCGAGTTCGTGGAGGAGGACGCTGGCGAACAGGCCGACGGCGGCGACGAACCCGAGGGCGAACGGGAACAGGCCCTGGGCGAACGGCCCGAGGTCGATGGTGACGCCGAGCGTCGTGCCGAGCGTCTCCCGCCACAGGTCGGTCTGTGCGCCGATGAGGTAGGCGAACAGCGGCAACACCAACAGGAACGTGAGGTCGAGTTTGATGGGGATGCCGAAGACGCTCCCGATACGGAAGCTTCGCATACCGGAGATGCGGTCCGAGCGGTATTAAGTCACAGCGTGGTCCGGGCCGCCCGCCCCCCGCGGACGGTCGTCGCCGGCCGTGACGAACGGCGGGCGACGACGGGCGTAGCGTTTTGTCTCCCCACGCCGACGCTCGCCCATGAACGACAGCGACGTCACCGACGACACCGCCCCCGACGCACCCAGACCGCTCGTCCGTCGCGCCGAACAGGTCGACTACGAGTCGGTCGGTGCGGCCGACGGGATGTCGAAAGGCGTCCTCGTCGGACCCGACGACGGCGCCCCGAACCTCGCCATCCGGCGGTTCACCCTCGACCCCGGCGCGGAGGTGCCGCCACACACCAACGAGGTCGAACACGAGCAGTACGTCATCGACGGCGAGTACACGGTGGGACTGGGCGAGGAGGAACACGTCGTCCGTGCGGGTGACTCGCTGTTCATCCCGGCGGGCGTCGTCCACTGGTACCGCAACGAGGGCGACGAGGAGGGGGCGTTCCTCTGTGCGGTCCCGAACGGCGACGACACCATCGAACTCCTCGAGGAGTGACCCGACAGCGGAGCGACGACTGAGAGTCCCGTTCTCGGGAAGACTGAGAGGAGCGTCCGCGTCGCACCGAGTCGTGCGAGCGGGAGCCCTCGAGATATCGGTGACACCATCCACCGCATCCCTCTCCCTCTCGCTCGGAGTAGACTGACCGCTCGGACGTCTCGCTCTCGTCATCCGGGCCAGTCAAGTAGCCCGACGGACTACTCCGGGGCAGACGTGTCCCAGCAGGTCGCACAGGTCGGTACGCTGTTCCTCCACGAGCGAAAGGACGACTACACGGTCGCGGTTCGCACGGACGGCCAGCGCGTGCTCCACGGTATCCTCGAACTGAAAGACACCTCGGCGGGGCCGCGTCCGGCCCGCCTTCGGGTGAAGAAGGACACCGACGAGGACCTGCGCTCGCCCGACCAGTTCGTCGAACTCGCCCGCCGCGCCGAGCGCATCCGTATCTCCGAGCAGACCGCACCGGAGAAACGCGACCGGTTACGCGAGATGCTCTCGGGCTACCAACTGGAGGCGAAGGTCGTCCGGACCTGTCGGTACTGTGCGAACGCGGGGCGCTACTCGCCGCTGACGAGCGAGACGGCCATCCTCGCCGACGACGAGTACATCTGCCCGTCGTGTGCCAAGCGCGAACTCGAACGGGAGATGAACTACCGGAACCTGCAGGCCGGTGCCCGTGACCGCCTCGAAGACCTGCTGCTCGAAGTGCAGGACTTAGAACGCATCGCCAACCTGCTGAAGGGGCGACTCGACCCCGACCTGACGAAGTTCGACGAGATATCCTCGACCGTCGAGGACGTCGACCCGGTTCCCACGAGTTCGCTCGACGTCCACCCGAACCTCAAGTCACTGATTACGGACCAGTTCGACACCTTGCTGCCCGTCCAGAGCCTCTCGGTCGAGAACGGCCTCCTGGAGGGCCAGGACCAACTCGTCGTCAGCGCGACGGCGACCGGGAAGACGCTCGTCGGCGAGATGACGGGCCTCGACCGCGTGCTGGAGGGCGAGGGGAAGATGCTCTTTCTCGTGCCGCTCGTCGCCCTCGCCAACCAGAAACACGAGCAGTTCGAGGAGAAGTACGGCCATCTCGCCAACGTCACCATCCGCGTGGGGGCCTCGCGTATCCGCGACGACGGCAACCGCTTCGACCCGACGGCGGACGTCATCGTCGGCACCTACGAGGGTATCGACCACGCCCTGCGGACGGGCAAGGACCTCGGCGATGTCGGCACCGTCGTCATCGACGAGGTCCACACGCTCGGCGAACAGGAGCGTGGCCACCGCCTCGACGGCCTCATCTCCCGCCTGAAGGAGTACACGCGGGTCAACGACGACGACACGCAGTGGGTCTACCTCTCGGCGACGGTCGGCAACCCCGAACAGCTCGCGCGGGGTCTCGACGCCCGCCTCGTCGAGTTCGAGGAACGGCCGGTCCCCATCGAACGTCACGTCACGTTCGCCGAATCGCGCGAGAAACTCGACATCGAGGACAAACTCGTCAAACGGGCGTTCGACGAGAAGTCCTCGAAGGGGTATCGCGGTCAGACCATCGTCTTCACCAACTCCAGACGCCGCTGTCACGAGATTTCACGGAAGCTCAGCTACGACAGCGCCCCGTACCACGCGGGACTGGACTACGGCCGTCGGAAGAAGGTCGAACGGATGTTCGCGGACCAGGACATCTCCGCCGTCGTCACGACGGCGGCGCTCGCGGCGGGGGTCGACTTCCCCGCCTCGCAGGTCATCTTCGACTCGCTGGCGATGGGCATCGAGTGGCTCACCGTCCAGGAGTTCCACCAGATGCTCGGCCGGGCGGGGCGGCCCGACTTCCACGACAAGGGGACGGTGTACGTCCTCGTCGAACCGGACGGCGTCTACCACAACTCGATGGAGATGAGCGAGGACGAGGTGGCGTTCAAACTCCTCAAAGGCGAGATGGAGTCCGTCGCCACGCCCTACGACGAGGCCGCCGCCGTCGAGGAGACGCTCGCCAACATCGTCGTCGCGGGCAACGGTGCGGCCCGACTCAACGAGCGGATGATCGGACAGGTGCCGACGAAACACGCGCTCGGCCGCCTGCTGGAGTACGATTTCATCGACGGCGCGACGGCGACGCCGCTGGGCCACGTCGTCTGTCGACACTTCCTCTCGCCGAACCGGGCGTTCGTCATGCTCGAAGGCATCCGCGCAGGCGACGACCCGTACGACGTCGTCGGCGACCTGGAACTGCTCGAAAACGAGAACCGCTGAGACGCCGGCTTCGGCCTGCGAGCGCCGGTCTCAGCCGAGTTTCGACGTCGCCTCGTCGAGCAGGTCCCGTGCGCGGGACGTGACCTCCTCGGTCGACCGCTCGACGCGGTAGACGCGGTCACGCGGGATGCGCGTGACCGTTCCCTCGTCGGCTTCGCCGCTGGGTTCGACGACGACCCAGTGCTCGTCGACGAACGCGACGTGTTCGTTGTCCACTTCGACTCGCTCGACGCCGTCGGGCGTCTCGTAGACGACCCGTGCGGTGCCGACGTCGACGTCCATCTACAGGCTCTGGAGGTGGACCTCGTCGTCCGTGATGGACCCGACGGCGGCCTCCTGGAGCGGGTAGGTGTCCTCGTCGCGGTCACCCCACCCGAGTTTCGACTTCACCGTCTCGGTGATGCCGGGGTCCGGGTCGACGTGCGCGGTGCCGTGTTCGACCGATACGATGCGGCCGACCTCCTCGCCGTTCGGCCCGACCACTGTCTTCCCCTCGTCACTCTCGTCGATGTCGGTTCTGGTCGACATTGCGTCGTCCACTGCACGACCGAACGGATAACCCGCTCGGCCTGCGTCCGACAGCAGTTCAAGTGCGGGTGGACACGACGGGTCGTGGGCGTCGATACCGATTAGCACCCTCGCCACACAGGTGGTCGTATGCGCCGGACCGTCGCCGTCTGTCTCGCCTGTCTGGTCGTCCTCGCTGGCTGTGGGACCGGCGGGTCGGGCGGGGCGACGGACCCGGAGACGGTGACGCCCGCGCCCGTCCCGTCCGACGCGGCGACCGAGGTTCCGAGCGAGCGAACGGTCGCGCCGGGGGTGACGACGGGTGGTGTCGTCGCGCCGACGCGACTCGTCGGTGCGCACGTCGCGGCGCTCCGCGGTCGGTCGTTCAAGACGACGCGACGGACCGTCGAGTACGCACCCGACGGGACCGTCCGCGCGTCCGTCCAGATTCGTGGGTTCGTCAGCGCCGACCGTCGACGGCTCTACCTCGACCGCCGGGCCGAGGGGACGGTCGTCGAGAGCACCGGTCTCGACGGCCGCACGGAGCAGTACATGGCGGGGACGCGGGTAGCCGAACGCGAGGTCCGGAACGGAACCGAGCGGTTCGACAGTCGACGGCGCGACCCCGGCGCTATCGTGGGGACGGTGCTGATCTCGGACCTGCTGGCGAGTTCGACGTACTCGCTCGCGTTCCACGGGATGAACTTCACCGTCGCCTCTCAGCCCGACCGCTGGTCGGCGGCGCAGTACCGACTCGTCTCGACGGGGACACCGAGTCGGGACACCGTCGTCGGTCTGGCCGGTGGCCGCGCCCGGAACCTCTCGTTCATGGCTACCGTCACCGACGACGGACTGGTAACGTGGTCACGACTGGCCTACACGGCCGAACGCGGTGGTGAGACGGTCCGAGTCGTCCGGACGGTGTCGTTCGAGGAGGTCGGAACCACCAGCGTCGAGCGACCGGCCTGGTTCGAGACCGCGACGAACGAGTCGACCGTGACACGAACCACGCCCGAGACCCAGACTGCACCCGCTCGCGGTGACCCGCCGCGTCCGTCGTTCGGTGCGGTCTCCCGAGACCTGTGGTTCTCTGTGCCGCCAGCGCACCGAGCAGTTAGGACGTGACGACCGCGCTCTACGCCAGCGGCGTTCGTTCGACGACGGTGCCGTCGTAGGTGGGGTACTGCTCGACGATCTCGCCCTCGCACCGTTTTCTTCGTCGGGTGCGCTCACACGGTTCGCGCACCACTCCTCGAAAACCCTGCACGAAAAAGGCCGGAAGCTCGCTATCGCTCGCTTCCGGAGGAACGGCCTTCAGGACAGCTACGCCAGCGGCGTTCGTTCGACGACGGTGCCGTCGTAGGTGGGGTACTGCTCGACGATCTCGCCCTTCTCGGCGTCGCCGTCCTGTACCATCTCTTCGAGCAGCCACCACGCCAGTTCGACGTGGCTCTCCTTGACGACGTAGAACTCCTCGGGGACACCGAGCGCCGCCAGTTCGGGCTCGGTGAGCCACGTCTTGCCGTAGACGAGCGTCCCGTCGTCGGTCACCTCGTCGAACTCTCGGCCGATGTTCTCGGCCATGCGCTTGAGCCGCGAGCGGTGCTGGGCGGCGTCCTTGAAGACGCTCGTACAGAAGTAGACCTTCGGGTGATCGCCCATCTCCTCGAGGACGCCGTGGCTCCCCTCGACGGCGCTCATGTGGCCCTCGCGGAGTTCGAACCCCTCCTGTTGCATCCGCTCGTAGTTCCCGTCGGACATCTCGAACTCGTTGACGTTGCAGAAGTCGGCCGCCCCCTCGTCGAGGAAGTCCAGGAACTCCGTCTCGCCGCGGATGCCCGGAATCTCGAAGGCGGGGGTCAGCCCCTCCTCGCGGGCGACGTAGAGAATCTCCTCCCACTCGGTGCCGTGGAGGTCGCCCCACTGCTCGTAGGGGGGGTGGAAGCGAATCTCGTCGAGACCCGCTTCGCTCAGGCGGCGCATGTTCTCGCGGCCGCCGGTGATGCCCGTGTAGAGGTGGGTGTGGTGGTCCTCGCCGAACTCGTCTTTCAGCAGGCGGAGGTACCGACAGGTCTTCTCCATCGCCTCCTGGGGTTCGCCGCCCGTGATGGAGGTACCCAGCGCCGACATGCGCTTGGCCTCGGTGATGACGTCCTCGTCGGACTCGACGGGCCGCTCGTTGGCGTAGGTCTGGGTGACGTTCTTGCGGTTCTCACCCAGCGGGCAGTAGAAACAGTCGCGTTGGTCACAGTAGCCGTAGACGAACAGTACCATCTTGCCGCCTTTCGCGCACTGTTCACAGCCCTTGGACAGCATTCTGCTCCACGATTCGGTGTCGAGCGGGAAAAGCCGTGCGTTCCGGGCGACGGTGTGGGTCGTGGTGTCGCGGTCCTCGCCGGCTCAGCTCAGGATGAGCGGGCCGACGGTGAGCGTCTGTTTCGCCAGCGTCGCCAGTCGGAGGATGTAGGCGGTGAACACGAGGAAGGGGACGACGGAGACGGCGAACGCGGCGCTGACCAGCCACAGCATGTTGTCGAAGCCGAGGAACGTACCGGGGAGCGTGTTCGGTTCGGTGAAGAGGACCATCCCGCCAGCGACGATGAGCGCGGGAATCGAGGCGTAGAGGATGGCCCGCGAGAGTTTGACGAGCGCCCACTGGATGTAGAGCACCTTGATGTACTCCCGGACGGGGCCGTACATCGTCACGGCCTCCAGCATCTCGCGGAACGCGGTCCGCTCGTCGTCGCTCAGACTCTCTTCGTGGTCTTCGCCCAGTCGCCGGATGTCGAACATCTTCTTCGCGTAGTTGAAGTCCAGTGCGGGTGAGACGACGGTGAACGTCCCGAAGTCGGCGTCTTCGAGGTCGTCGTAGGCCGTCTCGGCGTTGTCGACGAGGTCCTCGACGTAGAGGTCGACCCGTTCTCGGAGTTGCTCGTCGTCGTTGCCCGCGACCGTCTCCCGGAGCGTGACCGCCCGCTCCTCACAGGTCTCGATGAGCTTTCGCGTCAGTTCGACCGGCGAGGCGGGCGTCACCGTGCCGAACAGTTCGTCGGTGTTCTGATAGAAGTCCATCGTCGAGTCCATGCGCTCGCGCTGGGTGCCGAGCGACCCGATCTCCTGGGAGAGTACGAGCTGGTTGATGGAGACGACGAGCGTCGTGGAGGTGATGATGGCCCCGACGAGACCGGAGAACACCGTCTCGACCATGTCGCCGCTCGTCATCATCGCCCGGAGCGAGGTGGATTCGAGCACCCCCAACAGCATGAACGAGCAGAAGACGACGAACGCGAACCCGGCGACGAGCACCGACCGGTTCAGATCGATGAGGACCCAGAACACGTACCGGTTGACGTCCGTCCGTTTCCGGAGGTGGCTCGGGGCCGCCAGTTCGAGGTCCTCGTCACTCATCGTACACCGGCCGTTTCAGCACGAGGAGCTTCGTCCCGCCCTTGTCGTAGCTCAGCGTCGCGGTCAGCTCCCACCCCTCGGCCCCGAGTTCGTTGAGTTCGGCCGTCGGGTCGACGACCTCTCGTTTGGTCAGTCCCTTCGACGGTTCGATGCTCTTGTACTCCCACTTCGGGGGTCGGTCGGTCGCCATGACTCCCTGTTCCGAGGACGCTCACTTAGGGTCGCCCGTTGCTCACTCGTGGGTCGCCGGTCGTTGCCCCTGGCTCCGACCCGGTCGCGTCACTCGTCGTCGGCGCTCGGGCTTCGTGGACTCGACCCGAGTCCCTCGGCGGCGGTGACGCGGGGGGTGATTCGCCGGTCGTGGACGAGTTCGGTGAAGACGATGCGGACGAACTGGACCATCAGCACCATCAGGAGCGGGCCGAGGAACAGCCCGTACCACCCGAACAGCGTCGTCCCGAGGACGTACGCGAAGATGGTCAGTCCGACGTGGATGGTCCGGCCGGCGACGTACGGCTGGACGAACGTCTGGGGGATGATGTCCAGGACGAGAAACGAGACGACGAGGAAGCCGAGCGGATAGACGAACGAGGGGTCGCCCCGCGCCGCGACGGCCACGAGATAGGCCGCGATAGGGACGTAGACCAGTTTGCCGACGACCAGCGGGACGAGGCTGGCGACGCCGGTGAGCAACGCGAGCGCCGTCGGGAACGGAATCGTCAGCCCAGCCGGTGCGAGGGCGTTGAACCCGTTGTAGACGACCACCGAGAGGACGGCGATGGCCAGCGCCGTCAGCGTGTTCCCGAGGTAGACCGACTCGAGGTCGCGGTCGACCGCCGAGAGGTAGCCGTAGGCGGCCGACCGTTCGTCGCCCACCTCCGAGCGGAACCAGCCGGCGACGCGGTGGTCGTCTCGTACGAGGAAGTAGACGAACGCCAGTGCGAGGGAGAGCCGTATCAGGACGGCGGTCGCCGTCCCGAAGAGGGTGCTCCCGACCCGCAGGGCGTCCCGCTGGCGGAGCATCGAGACGAGTTCGCGGGGGTTGGCGACGAGCCGCGAGACGTCGAGGTACGGCTGGACGAGTGCGACGACTCGCTCGGTGGAGACCGCTCCGATCTCGATGGCGAGTCGGGCGGCGAGATAGCCCACCAGGAGCACCAGCGGGAGTGCGACCACCAGGAGCGTGGCGGTCGCGGCCAGTCCCGAGGAGTCGACCCGGCGCTCGATGCGGCGGTCGACCGGCCGGACCGCGTAGTAGACGAACAGTCCGAAGACGAACGCGCCGAGGAACTGTCGGACGGCGACGAACAGTACCGCCGCCAGTACGATGCCGAGGAGCCACCACGCGAGTCGTGACCGGTCGGTGTCGTCGATGATGTCGTTCATGATGGTGAGTGGTGTCGGTCGTACGGACGTCGGTCCTCGTTCGAGCGCAGCACGGTTAGACCGCCGGGATGCCGAACGCCTCGAACGGCACCGTCGTGACCAGCGCGAGGAGGTAGAGCGTGGCGACGGCGACGAGCCACGAGGCGACACCGGCCGGGACGGCCGTCACGATGCCGCCGTCGTACCGGACGTAGAGGACGAGTATCCAGACGAGCAGGGCGACGAGCGCACCGGCGAACGGGGTGACGCTCGCCTCCGAGACCTGAAGCCCGTAGCTGACGAGCGCCCAGACCGCCGCGCTGATGACCGTCGACACTACCGCGTGGACGAACGACGGATGCTGGTCGGAGACGACTCTGATACCGACGTAGTTGCCCACGCCGCCGACGAGGACGCTCACGACGAACACCAGGACGGTCCCGGTCAGTATCGTCGTCCCGTCGAGCGCTGCCTGGCCAATCGCCGTGGGAACCGCCATACGTCACGTGCAGTCGGCCGTCGGATAACGCTGGGGCTTGTCTCTGGGCTACTCGGTCGGGGTGCCGTAGCGGCCGGTGAACGTCGTCTCGCCGACGACCGTCCCGTCGAGCGCGTCCCGGACGGCCTCAGGGTCGGCCCCCGGTTCGACGCCCAGCGGTTCGGAGAGGCCGTACAACTGGAACCGGTAGAGGTGTTCCTCGCCCTCGGGCGGGCACGGGCCGGTGTAGCCGACGCTGCCGGCGTCGTTGGTCCCCTGTGAGACGGTGGGCGGTTCGCCCTCGCTCTCGACCTCGGTCAACGAGACGGTGGCCTGCTTGCGGACGTCCTGTGGGATGGATTCGAGTGTCGGCGGCACGTCCCACAGCGTCCAGTGGACGTACGGTTCGGGGCCGGCGTCCGGGTCGTCCATCACGAGCGCGAGCGTCTCGATGGCGTCGCCGGTCTCGATGACGATGAGTTCCGGCGAGACGTTCTCCCCGTCGCAGGTGTAACGCGGTCGTATCGCGTTGCTGTCGACCGCCGGGATGTCGAAGGTGAGCGTCGCCCCGAGCGTCGGCTGTTCCGCCGTGCTGCCCGAGTCGTTCCCCTCCGTCGTCCCGGTCGAACACCCCGACACTGCCGCGGTCACGCCGGTCGCGGCCGCGAGGAAGGCCCGTCGGTCCATACCCACGGTTCGACCGGCCCACCCTTGAAGGGAGACGGTTCCGGCGACCGACGCACGCCGACCGGCGGTGGTTTGTATCCACGGGACCTCCCGTCGACGTATGGACGGACCCACACGCGACGTGCGCCTCGACCGGCGGCGACTCCTCGCCGGTGTGGGCGCGACCGGCGTCACCGCGCTCGCGGGCTGTCTCGGCGTCCTGACGGGCGACGAACCGGCACGATTCGGTGCCAGCGCCGCGACGGTCCCCGACTCGACGCTCGCCGCGACGGGGTACGGCCACCACCGTACCAGCGAGTCCCCGGTGACTCGAACCTACGAGGTCGCCGGGCAGAGCCGCGACGTCGAGGCGACGAACGTCGTCGCGGAGTACGAACGCGCCGTCGAGATACCGCTCGTCGGCCGGTTCCGCGCGGCGGTGTTCGCCGCGCTCTCGACGCCGCAGGTCGCGGTGCTCGGCGAGACGTTCAACCCCGTCGGCGAGATGTCGACCGACGAACTGCTGGCGATGGTCCAGGAACGCTACGAGGCGCTTCGGGACCTCCGTCGGGAGAGCGAGCGCCGCGTCACGGTGCTCGGCGAGGAGACGCGAGCGACGCGCTACGCCGGAACCGCGCTGTTGCTGGGCGGGGACGTCCGCGTCGAGATATTCCTCACCATCACCGAAGCCGTCGCGGCGGGCGGGGACTTCGTCCTCGGCATCGGGGCGTACCCGCGGGTGCTCGACGACCGTGACGAGGTGACGGCGATGCTGGAGTCGATTCGTCACGAGGGGTGACCTCCCGCCCCCGGTAGTGCCGACCGCTCGCGCCCTCGGGACGAACTGCTCCCATGGACGTGGTGCTCCGAAGCGATGGTCTTCGCGTGCTCCTGGCCCGCCCGCTGACACTCGACGAACTCCGAAGAGACGAGTCGTCCGTCCGGTTTCTCGACGATACAGACCGTCGACTCGCCGAACGACCAGCCATCGAGCGTGAGACTGGTGTTCGAGTGCGGGTCGAGGTTCGTGTCGTGGGCCGGTCGCCCTCGAACCCTGCGACGCCAACCCCGAAACTCATTACCGCCCAACCGCCTACCTTCTCGCAATGCTGTTGGTCCTCTGTGTCGACCTCGACGACGACCTCGGGCGGAAGACGGGCTTTTCGACGCCCGTCGTCGGCCGCGACGCCGTCGAGGAGGCCGCGGTCGCCCTCGCCACCGCCGACCCCGAGGACTCCGACGTCAACGTGCTGTTCGAGGGCGTCCACCTCTACGACCAGTTCGACGAGGAGGAACGGGAGGTGGCCGTCGTCACGGGGACGAACGGCAGTGACGTCGCCGCCAACCGCAAGGTCGGCGAGGAGGTCGACACCGTTCTCGCGCGCCTGACGACGGGACAGGACGTGCAGGCCGTCGTCGTCACCGACGGCGCACAGGACGAGTCCGTCATCCCGGTCATCCGCTCGCGGGTGCCCATCGACGGCGTTCGCCGCGTCGTCGTCAGGCAGGCCCAGGACCTCGAATCGATGTACTACACCATCAAGCAGGTGCTCGACGACCCCGAGACGCGCGGGACCATCCTCGTCCCGCTGGGTATCCTCCTGTTGGTCTACCCGCTCATCATCGTCGCCGAACTCCTCGACCTGCCGGCCGTGACGTTCGGTGTCGTCTCGGGCCTCCTGGGGCTCTACCTGCTGGGCCGGGGCCTGGGCGTCGAACGGGCCGTCGACCGACTCGTCGACCGGGCACGGACCGGGTTGTACGCCGGTCGCGTGACGCTCGTCACCTACGTCGTCGCCGCCGCGTTGCTCGTCATCGGCGGTGCGGGCGGCGTCGAGGAGGTGGCGACGGTCCGTCAGACCGGCGGTGAGGTCGGCGTCCTCCGGAGCGGTGTCGCTCTCGTCAACGGTGCCATCGTCTGGTTCGCCGCCGCCGGCGTCGTCGCCAGTCTGGGACGCATCACCGACGAGTACCTCCACGAGCGGTTCAGGTGGCGCTACTGTAACGCGCCGTTCTACGTCCTCGCCATCGCCGCGGTGCTGGAGGGGGTCACGGCGTACTTCCTCCAGTACAGCGACGCGGCGTACCTCGCCGGGGCGCTCACCGTCGGGACGCTCCTGGGCGTCGTGAGTACGCTCGTGTTCGCCGTCGCCGAGGCACGCCTCTCGCGGCGGGCCGAACCGACCGCCTGAGCCACTACCGGAGACGAGCCTCCAACCACCCGTACGGGGGACCGCTTCGGCACCAACGCCTTTGCTCGTGGTCGGCGAACGACCGGTATGCCACTCGACACGACCGAGGAGGCCTGGCAGAGCGCGGCCGACGCGTCGACCTACCGAGACGCGGTTCGCCAGTATCTCGCGGACCACACGGGCGTCGCCTACCACGACCGGGAACTCGCCGACGCGGTGATGGGCACCTCGTGGGCGGAACGAGGCGACGGCGGCGTCACGACCACCGACGCGCTCACCGACCTCGTCCACACCCAGTTCCTCCACGACCAGCTCGACGAACTCGTCCGTGCGGGCCACGTCACCGCCCGGAACGTCCCGGCCGCGCGACTCGGCGACGAACCGATTCCGGCCGACTGGGACCACGTCACCTACTACGCCTGCGCCGAGTGAGGCTCACTCCGACGTGTCGTCGTCGCCGTCCGCGTCCGTTCCGTCCAGGGTTCCGTCCTCGGTGACCACGCCGTCGACACGGTCACGGCCGCGTCGGGCCGGGTCGCGTGCGGCGGGGTCACCGTAGCCACCGCCGCCGGGCGTCCGGACGACGACGGTCGACTCCGCCGGAACGTCCCGCGTCACCTTCGCCGGGAGGACCGCCCGGTCGCCGTCCGGTCGGACCACGACGTTCTCACCCGTCCCGCCGGGAGCGCCGCCGGCCCGGCCCTGTGGCGCGTGGCGGCGGCGCTCGGTCAGCAGCGAGACGGTCGCCGGTTCCAGCACGCGAACGGCGCGTTCGAGTCCCAGTCCGCCGCGGTACTCGCCGTCGCCGCCGCTGTCGGGGCGAAACCCGTATCGCTCGACCCGGAGCGGGTACGCGAGTTCCAGCGCCTCGACCGGCGTGTTGAGCGTGTTCGTCATCCCCACCTGGACGCCGTCCATCCCGTCACGGTCCGAGCGTGCTCCGAACCCGCCGCCAACGGTCTCGTAGTAGGCGAACGAGCCGTCCCGTGCGCCGACGGTGAGGTTGTTCATCGTCCCCTGTCCCTGTGCGGGGACGCGCTCGGGGACCGCCTCGGCGAGCGCCTCGAACACCACGTCGGTGACGCGCTGGCTGGTCTCGACGTTCCCGCCGACGACGGCGGCGGGCGGTTTCGGGTCGAGCAGGCTCCCCTCGGGTATCCGGACGGTGATCGGGTCGTAACAGCCCTGGTTCGGCGGTATCTCGGGGTCCGTGACCGCCCGGACCGCGAAGTAGACGGCGCTGTGAGCGACCGCACGCGGGGCGTTGCAGTTGCCGGTCACCTGGTCGGCTGTCCCCGTGAAGTCCACCGACAGGGAGTCGCCGTCGACGGTCACCGACGCGACGACGGGGACGTCCTCGTCGGTCCGGCCGTCGCCTTCGAGCACGTCTTCGGCCTCGTAGGTGCCGTCGGGGAGGTCCCCGAGTGCACTGGTCGTTCGCTCCCGAGAGTAGTCGACGACGGCGTCGAACGCCTCGTCGAGGGGGTGGTCGTCGTTCGCGGCGAGTTCGCGGAGTCGGTCGGCACCGCGCTCGTTGGCCGCGAGTTGTGCCCGCAGGTCCGCCCGTCGTTCGTCGGGGTTGCGGACGTTCGCCAGCAGCAGGTCGATCACGTCTTCGACCCGTTCGCCACCGCGCTGGAGACGGACGGGCGGGATGCGGACGCCTTCCTCGTAGATGGCGGCCGCGCCGGCTGGCATGCTCCCCGGTGTGGCTCCGCCCACGTCGGCGTGGTGGGCGCGAGAGACGGCGTAGCCGAGTCGGTCGCCGCTCTCGCTACCGCCGTCGCGGCCACCGTCATCGCTCGTCGCTCCGACCGGTGAGACCATCGTCACGTCCGGCAGATGCGTTCCCCCCGCGAACGGGTCGTTGAGGACCCAGACGTCGCCCGCTCGCGGGTCACGCTCCAGCACCGCGTCGACGGCGGCGGGCATCGCCCCGAGGTGGACCGGGATGTGTTCGGCCTGCGCGACGAGACGGCCGTCGGCGTCGAACAGCGCCGTCGAGCAGTCCCGGCGCTCCTTGATGTTCGGCGAGTACGCCCCGCGAATCAGTACCTGACCCATCTCCTCGGCGACACCTTCGAGGCGGTTGCGGAACACCTCCAGCGCGATGGGGTCCATCACCGATCCCCTCCGGAGATGTCGGATGCCTCCCCGCCCGTCCCGGCCGAGTCGCCCCCGTCCGAACCACGCGTGAGGACGAGCGCCCCGTCCTCGCGGACCTTCGCGTCCCACCCCGGCGGCACGACGACGGTGCTCTCGGCCTGCTCACAGACCGCGGGTCCGTCGAGCGTCTCGCCGACCGGCAGGCGCTCGCGGTCGTAGACCGACGTCCCGCGTGGCTCCTCGTCGAACCACACGTCGCGGGTGTCGACGCGTGCCGCCTCGACGCTCGCCCCGCCAGCGTACGACCGGGTGACCGACCGTCGGTCGGCGACGCCCTCGGCCCGCAGCGTGACGAGTTCGACCGGGTCGTCGAGTCGGTAGCCTGCCCGGCGCTCGTGAACGGCGTGGAACCGCTCGGCGACCGTCTCGGGGGCGAACGGCCGAGCGAGGTCGACGGCCAACTCGAAGCTCTGGCCGGCGTAGCGACAGTCCGCCGCGAACGACACCGCGAGTCCCTCGGGGGCCTCACTCGCCGCCCGCACCTCCTCGGCGAGGGTGTCGAGCGTCGTTTCGACCGTCTCGGCGTCGGCGTCGGCGAGCCGTCGGGGTGTCGTCCGGGCGGCGTCGTGGCGCTCGTCGGCGACGAGCAGGCCGAACGCCGAGAGGACGCCACCGGTCTGTGGAACGACGACGCGTTCGACGCCCAACTCGGCGGCCAGCGCGGCCGCGAACATCGGCCCCGCGCCGCCGAAGCCGACCAGCGAGAACTCCCGTGGGTCCTCGCCGCGCTCGACGGTCACCGCCCGGACCGCCCGCGTCATCGTCGCCGTCACGACGCGAACCACACCGCGGGCGGCGTCGAGCGGCCCGTCGAGGTCCGCCTCGGCCGCGAGGTCCGTCAGCACCGTCTCGGCGGCGTCGGCGTCGAGTGCCAACTCGCCGCCGAGCGCGGTGGCCGCCCCGAGGTAGCCGAGCGCCAGCGCCGCGTCGGTGACGGTGGGGTCGGTGCCGCCGTCGCCGTAGCACGCTGGGCCGGGGGTCGAACCGGCGGACTGTGGTCCGACGCGGAGCGCCCCACCGTCGTCGACCCACGCGACGGAGCCACCGCCCGCGCCGACGGTGGTCACGTCGACCATCGGGACGCGGATGGGTCGGTCGGCGACGGTCCCCTCGGTGGTGCGCTCGACGGTGCCGTCCCGAACGATACCGACGTCGCTGGAGGTGCCACCCATATCGAACGTGACGAGGTCCCCGGCGTCGGCCGCACCCGCCCCGACGACGCCCGCCGCCGGCCCGGAGAGCGCCGTCGTGACCGCTCGCTCGCGGACGGTCCGGGCGTCGGCGACGCCCCCGTTCGACTGCATCACCCGCGGGACCGGAAGCCCGTGTTCCGTGGCTCTCGATTCGAGCCGCGAGAGGTAGGCGTCGATGACCGGCGTCACGTAGGCGTTGGCCGCCGTCGTCGCGGTTCGCTCGTACTCGCGGAACTCCGCGAGTACCTCGTGGGAGACCGAGACCGGCACGTCGAGGCGTTCACGGAGGCCCTCGGCGACCCGACGCTCGTTCTCGGGGTGGGCGTAGGCGTGGAGCAGACAGACCGCGACGCTCTCGGCGTCGGCCGCCTCGATGCGGTCGGCGACGTGCCCGACGTCGTCGTCCCGTACCTCGTGTTCGATGCCCTCCGGCGTGGCGCGTTCCTCGACTCCGAACCGTCGACGTCGCGGAACCAACGGGTCGGGGAGCGTCGCGTCGAGGTCGTAGAGCGAGGGCCGGTCCTGCCGGCGGATTTCGAGGACGTCGCGGAAGCCGGCGGTCGTCACGAGTGCCGTCCGCGCCCCGTCGTCTTCGAGCAGTGCGTTCGTCGAGACGGTCGTCGCGTGGTCGAAGCTCTCGACCGTCTCGGGGGCGACACCCGCTCGCTCGCAGGCCTTCTCGACACCGGCGATGACGCCCTCGCTCTGGTCGGGCGTCGACGGGACCTTCGCCGTCGTCAGGCCGTCGTCGGTGGCGAGCACCACGTCGGTGAACGTGCCACCGACGTCCACGCCGAGTCGCGGGCCGGTCACGGGTGGCCCTCCGCCGAGTCACGTGCTGTCATCCCTCGTCGCTACCGGGCGGGTGTCGAAAGAGATGACGGGTGTGTGGTCGCTCGCCGCGACCGAGCGGTGTTACTGCTCCTCGTCGATGTACGTGAACCACTCGTCGTGGTCGTCCGTGCGACGTTCGACGAGGTCGAAGAACGCCTTCTGGAGTTCCTCGGTGACGGGACCGCGGGTCCCCGACCCGATGGAGACGTTGCCGACCTGCTTGATGGGCGTGACCTCCGCGGCCGACCCGGTGAAGAACAGTTCGTCGGCGGTGTGGAGTTCGCCCCGCGAGATGACCGCCTCGTCGTTGACGGTGTAGCCACGCTCGCGGGCCAGCGTGATGACGGTGTTCCGGGTGATGCCGTCGAGGATGGACTGGGCGAGGCCGGGCGTGAATATCTCGCCGTCGCGGACGAGGAAGATGTTCTCGCCGGGGCCTTCGGCGACGTGGCCCTCCTTGTTGAGGACGATGGCCTCGCGGTAGCCGTTCTGTCGTGCTTCCTCACCGGCGAGCAGACTGTTGACGTACAGGCCGGTCGTCTTCGCGTTCGTCGGAACCTGGCTGGAGGCGTGTTTCCGCCACGAGGAGACCATCACGTCGATGCCGTTCTCCAGGGCGTCCTCGCCGAGGTACGCGCCCCACGGCCAGCAGGCGATCATCGTCTTCGTCGGGCAGTCACCCGGCGAGACGCCCAGCGAGTTGTAGCCGTAGTAGACCAGCGGGCGGATGTAACACGACTCGAGGTCCTGGCGACGGATGAGTTCGAGCGTCGCCTCGGTGAGTTCCTCGCGGTCGTGGGCGATCTCCATGTCGTAGGGCTTCGCGGAGTCGTAGAGTCGGTCGAGGTGTTCGTCCCACCGGAAGATGGCGGGGCCGCGTTCGGTGTCGTAACAGCGCACGCCCTCGAAGACGCCGGTCCCGTAGTGGAGTCCGTGAGTCAGCACGTGGACCTGTGCGTCGTCCCAGTCGACGAAGTCGCCATCCATCCAGATGGTGTCGACGTCCATGTCGGCAAATCCCATACCGAACCCTCCGCACCGGCCCTCTTGAGTGTTGGCGATTCTTGCCTGTCGCCCGTCAGGAGGTGTCTCGGCGGTTCAGCGGTCGGCGTCGCCGTCCGGCAGCGAGCGCGTCTCCACTCGCCCTCCCGCGGCGACGGCGTCGGAGCCGTCACCGCGTCGGCGACGAGCGATCCGCCTGTGCAAGCACCCGTCCTTTCGACGCTGGTTCGGTAGCGCCACCGTGTCTGATTTCGGTAATCCCGCGGGGTTCGACATCGCAACGGTTCTGACCGGGTCGGGGCTGACCCTCCTCCTGTCGGCCGGTATCACGACGTACGGCGACCAGTTCCAGTACAGCCCCGCCGAACTGTACGGCCTCAGCGGCGTGGCGCTCGTCGTCCTCGGCGTCCTCTTCGGCTTGCTGCTGGTCCTGACGGGGAATCGGTGAGGTGAGGACTCCCGAGTCGGTAGTCGACGGGCGCGTCTCAGAGCGTCGCCAAGTCGCTACCTGCACGCTCGCGGAGTTCGCGCTCGAACCGTTCGGTCGCGCTCGGCTACCTTCCGCCGGAGGAAGAACTGCAACTGTGAGCGACGCTCGTATCGTCCCGTGACGGAGACGAAGGTGACCGGCTCGGACGGGGCCGGCGAACCGACGTCGACGACCACCTCACTGGTGGCCGTGAATCCGGTCACTCCGCCGACGATGCGACCGTCCTCGTGACCCGGCGTCGTTCCCGCCGCCTGGAGGTGGCTTCGACCAGCGCGACCGTCTCGTCGTCGGTGCGTCCGAGGCGGAACATCCGCTCGAACTGCCAGGTGGTGTGAAAAAACGTTCTGCAGGCGGTCAGCCCAACTGCCGGACGACGTCGCTCCCTTCGACGTACTCGAACCCGTTGCGTTCGGCGTAGGCGCGGGCGTCGTCGGGTGAGAGCGCCCGGCCGGTGCGGTCGTCGAGCATCTCGCAGACGACGACGGCCGGCGGCAGTCCCGCGGCTTCGGCCAGCACGAGACCGAGTTCGGTGTGGCCCTCGCGGTCGGCGACGAGGTTCGGGGCCGCACGCAGGAGATGGACGTGGCCGGGGGCGCGGAACGTCTCGGCGAACTCGGCGGCGTCCGGGTCGGCGGCCGCGCGGGCGAGTTCGGTGATGGTCAGCGACCGGTCCTCGTCGGTGATGCCCGTGTACGTCTCGCGGTGGTTGACGGTCAGCGAGAACGACGAGCGCTCGTCGTAACCGAGTTCGTGGTCCGCGCCGACGGGGTGGTCGATGACCTCCTGGACGAACGGGAGGTCGAGCGCCGCACAGACGGCGTCGGAGAGTGCGACGCAGACGAGACCACCCGCGTCGTTGCGCATCCGGGCGACCGCTTCGGGCGTGACGCTGCCGGCGGGGTAGACGAGGTCCGTCTCGCCCTCCCGGTCGGCGGCGTCGTGGACGAGGACGGGTTCGCCACGCTCGAAGGCGGCGACGGTCCGGGCGACGCCGTCGGTTCGCTGCATCACTGGCCCTCCACGTGGACGGTCACGCCGTCACCGTCTTCGAGGCTCAGTTCGTCGCGCAGTCGGTCGGGTGCGATGAGTTCGACCTTGTCCTGCCCGTGGTGGGTACGTTCGGGGGCGACGACGTGAACCACCTCGTAGCCGTCGTCGTCGTTCGCGGACCGGTGCTCCGCGCTCACGACCAGTCGGGCGGGCCAGCAGAACGCCGGCCCGTAGGTGCGTTCGTCGTCCTCCCAGCCGTCGATGCGGATGGGTTCGAGGCCGTCGAGGGCGGCCCGTGCACGGGTGCTCTCGGCGTCGAGTTCGACGTTGAGCGTGCCGGGGAACGGTTCGTAGCCCAGTCGCTCGACGAACTGGCGGTTGTAGCCTGGTAGCGAGATGTAGTGGCGGCCCTCGCCCATCCCGCCGGTGACGGTGCCGTGGAGGTCGACGCCGCGGTCGGTCTCGAACAGGCGGCGGTAGTCGGCGTACTCGCGTTCGAGGACGCGCCGGCCCTCGTCGGTGGTCGTCACGCGCTGGCCGTTCGAGCCCATCTCACGGTCGACGAGGCCGGCTTCGTCGAGTTCGCGGAGGCGGCGGGAGACGGTCTGGGTGGAGACGTCGAGGCGGTCGGCGAGACCGGAGCAGGTGACGTTCGCCCGGCCCTCGAGCGCCCCGTCGAGCGCGAGGAGTTTCAGCGTCTCGCGGGCGTCGGCCCCGACCGCGAGCGTCGATTCTGCCATACCGGTACTGAGCGCGTCCCGAGCATAAGCGTAACGAAGGTGGTATGCATCACGATTCTGTTAAACTGTGCGGTTCGGTCACAGGGTTCACGCTCGCCGTCGCCCTGTGTCGGTCGCTGACGGGGTAACGAAACCCGTTTACCGAGTGGCGGGCAACCGAGCGGTATGTTCCTACCGTTCCGCGACGAGGTGACGACGGCGCTGGCCGCCGCCCTCGACGCCCTCGGCCACGACACCGAGGACCTCGGCATCGAAGAGCCACCGGAGGGGATGGAGTCCGTCCTCGCCTCCAGCGTCGCGTTCCGCCTCGCCAGCGAGGCCGGCGCGCCGCCGCCACAGGTCGCCGGCGAGTTGGCCGACGCCGTCGACCTGACCGACGCGGAGTACGTCGGGCGGTGCGAGACCCAGGGGCCGTACCTCAACTTCTACCCCAGCGAGGACTACTTCTCGGGGACGCTCCACGCCGGCCAGACCGGTACGTTCGGTCGTCTCGCCCCGACCGACGACCGCGTCGTCGTCGAACACACCTCGGCGAACCCGACGGGACCGGTCCACGTCGGCCGCGCACGCAACCCCATCGTCGGTGACGCAGTGGCGAATCTCCTCGAATACGCCGGGAACACCGTCGAGCGCCACTACTACGTCAACGACGCCGGTCGTCAGATGGCCGTCTTCACCTGGGCTTACGAGACGTTCGACGAGGCCGACCTGCCCGAGCAGGAACGCGACCGCATCGAGTACGACCTCGTCCGGTACTACCGCAGGGGCAACGAGTTCCTGGCGGAGGCCGACGCCGCCGACGTCGCCGAGGCCGAGACCGAAATCGAGGCCATCCTGCAGGGCCTCGAAGACGGCGACGAGGAGACGTTCGACCGGGTCACCGAGGTCGTCGACCAGGTGCTCTCGGGGATGCGCGAGTGTCTCGGACGTCTCCCCGCGGAGTTCGACGAGTTCGTCCGCGAGACGCGATTCATGCGCGACGGGGCGACCGACGACGTCGTCGCCCGCCTCAAGGAGTTCGACGAGGCCGTCTACGAGGAGGAGGCGTGGCAACTCGACCTCTCGGAGCACGGCATCGAGAAGAACCTCGTCTTCCTGCGTTCGGACGGGACCTCGCTGTACACGACCCGCGACCTCGCACACCACGAGTGGAAGTTCGAGAACTACGACCGCGCCGTCACGGTGCTCGGCGAGGACCACAAGCTCCAGGCCGACCAGCTCAGGACGACGCTCGACCTGCTGGGCAACGACACCTCGAAACTGGAGTCGGTCATCTACTCGTACGTCAACCTCCCCGAGGGGAAGATGTCCACCCGCGCCGGCACCGGTATCGACCTCGACGACCTGCTCGACGAGGCCATCGACCGCGCCCGCGACGAGGTGACCGACCGCCTCGACGACCGCATCCGCGACGACGACCTGGACGAGAACGACGTCGAACGCATCGCCCACCAGGTCGGTATCGGCGCGGTGCGCTACGACATCGTCTCGAAACAGCCGACGAAAGCCATCACCTTCGAGTGGGACCAGGCGCTCGACTTCGAGGCCCAGTCCGCACCGTACGTCCAGTACGTCCACGCACGAGCGTGTGGCATCCTCGACGAGGCCGCTCAGGCAGGTATCGAACCGGACTCGGACGTCGACATCGCACTGCTCGATTCGCCCGAGGAACGCGACCTGCTCCGACACATCGCACGGTTCCCCGCCGTCGTCGAGGAGGCCGCCGACTCGCTCGAACCCCACCAGGTCGCCACCTACACCCGCGAGTTCGCCGAGGCGTTCAACGCCTTCTACCGCGAGTGCTCGGTGCTCAACGCCGAGGACGACGACGTCGCCGCCGGCCGTCTCGCGCTCGTCGCCGCCTCGAAACACGCCATCGCCAACGCACTCGACATCCTCGGGGTCGCCGCTCCCGAGTCGATGTGACGGACGCGTCTTCCGACCGCCACAGTCACCGTGTCGCCCTCCCGAACGGCTATGTTCGTGCTCGCCGACGTGTCGGCGTATGCGCCGGCCCTCGCTTCGAACACTCTCCGTCGGCACGCTGGTCCTCCTCGCCGTCGTCGGGTACCAGTTCACGCTGTTCTGGACGAACTACGGGCCGGTCCCCTTCCACGACCTCTTCGTGTTGGTGTTGCTCGCGGTTCCGGTGGCGTTGGCGGTCACCGCGGGCCGGGGTCGCTGGTCGTGGTCGACGGTCGTCGCGTTGCTGGCACTCGGACTCGCCACCTCGACGGTCGGGTTCGTCGGGTCGGGCGGACTCACGCGGGCTGTCGCCCGCTCCGGGCCGGACGTCTACCACGCGTTCCGGTACGACTGGACGAGCAACGTACTTCGATACGGCCAGACCTTCCCCGGTGGGGTACCGGTCTCGTCGGTCCGACCGAACCGCCTCTCGACACTCCTCGGAACGGTCGCGCTCTCGCTTGGAACGTACGGCTGGCTCCCGAAGCGACGACCAGCGGACGACGCGCCCGATGCGCCCGACCACGTGTCCGCCGAGTCGCCGAACTCGTGACTCCTCGAAACAGTCTCCCCGAAAAACCCGAGGTGGCCGTTCTCAGGCGCTGGACGACTCCCGCCGGCGCTTCTCGCCGACGTAGGTCGCCGCCCCGATGACGACCATCGTGACGACGTTGCCGAGGAGCATCGTGCCCAGTCCCGCCGAACCGCCCAGTACGACGTCGAGCGCCGTGACGAGGACGACCCCGACGACGGCCCCGAGGACGGCGACCTGTGCCGGTGGTTGCTGTGCTGCCCACTCGTTGGCCGACCGAATCGCGGACGCGACCATGTGATATGTCCCTCCGCGAGCGACACGTCTCGCGTCCGAAACATGGTCGTACGCCTCCCAGTCCGTTCGACCGCTACCGCTCGGCGGTAGAACGATACGTCCGGCGGGGGAGTGGCGGCTATGGTCCCGTCGTCTCTCCCCACGGACCGACTCGCGGCGCTCGTGCTCGCGGTCTGTGCTATCGTGGTGTACGTCCTGGTCGACCCGTTCACCTTCCTCGCCGACTCGGTGGCTACCTCCCTCACGTTCGTTCCCGTGACGTTCCTCCTCTACGCACTGGGGGTGTCGAAGCGCACGGCGTTCCTCGCCAGCGCGGGTGGCGCGCTGGGTCTCGCGCTCGGGACGTTCCTCCAGTCGGCCGGGGTCGTCGGATAGGACACCACCGTCGCGTTGCTCGATTGGGTGCCGTAACCCTCCTCTCGGTCGCCCGACGTCGCACCGCTCAGTCGAACAACCCGCGAAGCCGGCCCAATGCGCTCTTTCGCTCCTCCTCGGACGCCGTCGACTGCTCCTCGTCCTCCGTAGAATCGGCCGGCACCTCGACGCCCGCCTCGGCCGCCGCGCTCTCGATGATGGTCGCCGGCGACTCGTCTCCTCCTTCTTCGGCCGTAGGGTCCGCGTCCTCCCGCTTCTCGCCGACGTCGTCTGCAACGTCCTCCTCGTCAACCGTTTCGTCACCGTCTGACTCCTCGCCTGTGGGCTCGGGTTTCGAGGCGGCCTCGCCGTCGACGTTCTCGTCGGTGGCGGCTCCTTCCCCGTTGCTCTCGTCGTCCTCGGCCGGGACCACAGCGGAGGTGAGACCGTCGGGAACCCTCGGTGGGTCCGGCGCGACGTGCGCGTAGACGCCGTCGGGTTCTGGCAGGTCGTCGGTGCCGAGCAGTGCGGCGGCGAGGCGGTTGTACGCCCGTGCGACCGGACTGCCGGGAGCGGCGACGGTGTCGTCGGTGACGAGGCGCTCGTCGACGGGGACCACGGTCAGCAGGTCGTCGCCCAGTTCCGAGACGACCTGTTGCGTGTACGTATCGTCGCGGCCACGGGTGACGAGGACGCCCGCCACTTCGCCGTCGACGCGTTTGGCGAGTTGGCCCGTCTTGGCGGCGTCCTTGATGGCGACGATGTCCGGCGAGGTGACGAGGACGGTCCGGTCAGCCAGTCCGAGGGGGACCGTCACCTCGTGGGAGAGGCCGGCGCTCGTGTCGACGAGGACGACGTCGTACGCCTCGCGGAGCGTCGTGATGACGCCGCGCAGGTTCGCCGGGTCGGCGGCGGCGAAGGCGTCGAGCGACTGCGTGCCGGGGACGACGTCGAAGCCGTGGTCGGTCGAGACGGTGGCGTCGTCGACGCTCGCCTCCCCCGCCAGCACCTCGTGGACGCTCGGGTCGTGCTCGATACCCAGCGTCTCGCCGACGTTCGCCATCCCGAGGTCGGCGTCGACGGCGACCGTCTCGTAGCCCGCCGCCGCGAACGCGGCCCCGAGGTTCACGGTCGTGGTCGTCTTGCCGACGCCGCCCTTGCCACCGGCGATAGCGAACACCTGGCCCATTACCGGAGGCTGAGGACGACGGGCACAAAACGATTGCTGCGTCGCTCCGAGGGTCAAAGGGTACTTACCTCCGATTCCTCTACAGGGAGTAATGAGTAGCCCAGCGGACGACTCGGCGGACGAGCAGTCCGACCGACAGAAATACGAGTTCCAGAAGGTCATCGAGGAACTCAAGGAGTACTCGGGATCAGGAACACAGCTCGTCACTATCTACGTCCCGCCCGACCGGATGATCTCGGACGTCGTCGCCCACGTCACCCAGGAGCACAGCGAGGCGGCGAACATCAAGTCCAAGGACACCCGAACGTCCGTGCAGGACGCCCTCACCTCGCTCAAAGACCGCCTGCGCTACTACAAGTCGCCGCCGGACAACGGGATGGTGCTGTTCTCGGGGGCCATCGACAGCGGCGGCGGCCAGACCGACATGGTCACGCGCGTCCTCGAGAACCCACCCGAACCCGTTCAGTCGTTCCGCTACCACTGTGACTCGGCGTTCCTCACCGAGCCACTGGAGGAGATGTTCGGCGACAAGGGTCTCTACGGTCTCGTCGTCCTCGACCGCCGCGAGGCGACGGTGGGGTGGCTGAAGGGCAAGCGCATCGAGGCCGTCAAATCCGCCTCCTCGCTCGTCCCCGGCAAGCAGCGGAAAGGTGGCCAGTCCGCACAGCGATTCGCCCGCCTGCGTCTGGAGGCCATCGACAACTTCTACCAGAAGGTCGCCGGGATGGCCAACGACCTGATGGTCCCGAAACGTCACGAGATGGACGGCGTCCTCGTCGGCGGCCCCTCGCCGACGAAAGACGAGTTCATGGACGGTAGCTACCTCCACCACGAACTCCAGGACATCGTGCTGGGGAAGATAGACGTCTCGTACACCGACGACTCGGGGCTGAAGGAACTCGTCGACAACGCCGAGGACCTGCTGGCGGAGACCGAGGTCATGAAGGACAAGTCCCAGATGGACGAGTTCTTCAAGGAACTGCACGACGGCGAGCGAGCAACCTACGGGTTCGAGCCGACCCGAAAGAACCTCGTCATGGGCTCGGTCGACCGCCTGCTCATCTCCGAGGACCTCCGCCAGGACGTCGTCAGCTACACCTGCGAGAACGGCCACGAGGAGCGCGAGGTCATCGACAACCGCAAGAACACGCCCGACCACGACTGCTCGGAGTGCGCCGAGACCGTCCCCGCCGGAGAGAGCGAACGCGAGGACGTCATCGAGCACCTGATGGACATCGCCGACCAGCGTGGCTCGGAGACGAAGTTCATCTCCACGGACTTCGAGGAGGGCGAACAGCTGATGAACGCGTTCGGTGGGGTCGCCGGGATTCTGCGCTACGAGACCGGGATTTAGAACACCCATCTTTCACCCACCACCTTTTATCCACGACCGGGGGGCGAAGCCCCCCGGAGGGTAAAAGCTGGACCAAAAGCACTCAATCACCCCCTCAGTCACTCGCTCCGCTCGCTCTTTCGAGGGTTCAATCGGCCCGCTCACTCGCTGCGCTCGTTCGCGGTGCAGTACACGAGATAACCGCACTGCACAGCTTGCCGGTATTGTTAGACCCGTGCCGCGTGTGTATCATTCTGGTCGTCAGAAAAGATTTAATTGGCCGGATGCTCGGCTTGCGTAATGCCCTCTCGGCGGAGATTCGTTCAATTGTGTGGCACGACGTCCCTCGCAGCGTTGGCGGGTTGCGGTGGAAGACAAGGAGTGCAGACGACTGGTTCGATAGACATAGACAACGAACTGAGCGAGAAGGCCTCTGTGTCGGTCAAGACCCGACATCTCTCCGCAGACATTCCTGAAACGAGGCGTGACCGTCGGAATACTCCCGCCCAACCCGTGGAGGACGACACGTCCGACCCGACAGAACACGACATAGCGGTTGCCTCGGGGGAACGGAGAGTTCTGAAAGGAGTGATGGAGAAGCCCGGGAGCTACTACATCATCGTCAAGACGGAGACGATGCACAAAGCGAAGTACTTCGAATTTA
The DNA here is from genome assembly GCF_009791395.1 of Halomarina oriensis. Lineage (GTDB taxonomy): Archaea > Halobacteriota > Halobacteria > Halobacteriales > Haloarculaceae > Halomarina > Halomarina oriensis. The sequence continues at coordinate 335,940 of NZ_WSZK01000015.1, read as the reverse complement.
AGCAGCGGCGTTACGCGTGGTTCGCCCTCACCGAAGATGAAATCGAAAGTGGAACGGCTCGCTTCGGCGAGTAGCGAGTCGAAGGCACCCGTATAAGCCACGGTCGACTTCTGAAGTGAGCCGATTACCTTCGTCACATACCGACAGCTGCCGCTGCTGAAAAGACACCTGATAGACCCACGCTCTCTGTCTAACAGATGAATCAGCTGAGATTGGCTGGAAGAAACTGGTCGATTCACAGCATCCGCGCGAGCAACGCGAGCGCAGTTTACCGCGAACGAGTGTAACGAGTGAGCGGGGTGACGAGCGAGCGGAACGCTCGAAGAGCGTGAAGCGAGCGAGGAATCCTTTTGGTCCAGCTTTTACCCTGTGGGGGCCGCAGGCCCCCACTCGTGGATAAAAGGTGGGTTTAGATGACGCGGTTCTGGAGGTAGTCCAGGTGTTTCGCGTTGTAGACGATCTTGACGGTGTCGGCCGTCGGTGAGCCGATGCACGTCAGGCGGACGTTCTTGTCGTCGACCTCCTCGTCGGAGAGGATCTGCTGCATGTCCATCTCGATGCCGCCCTCTTTGAGGATGGCGGCGCAGTTCGCACACGCGCCGGCGCGACACGAGAACGGCCAGTCGTAGCCCTGGGCCTCGGCGGCTTCCAGGATGTACTCGCCCTCGTTGACGTCGAGCGTGCCGTAGTCCTCCGCGTCGAGGCCGGCGTCGGCAGCTTCGTCGAAGAGGTCGTCGTCGTCCATCGACCAGCCGTGGTCGTCCAGGACTTCGTAGTTGAGGTATTCGACTGTAGGCATCACTCCCGCGTACTCCCGCCGCCCTGTTAGATGTTGCTGTTGCGGCTTTAGGCGGGCCTAAGAACCTGCTCGCGTCGAAATCGGCGAATTCGGGGGCGACAGGTCAGAAGACGGGCACGAACCGGAAGACCAGATACGCCGCGACGGCGGAGATACTGGGTGTCAGTACCCAGAGGACGACGACGCGGGCGGTGGCGGCGGGGTCGAACAGGTCGCTCGCCTTGAGGCTGCCGGGGTCTTCCTCGCCGATGCTGGGGACGTCGCTGACGCTCTTGACGCGGCCGCCGCCGTGGCCGTCGGCCGCCACGGAGTCGACGGCGACGGGCGGTTCGCCGCTCCGGGCGGCCTTCGCGGCGTCCGAGAGCGTCGTGGTCCGGGTCGCCCGTCCCCACCCGAGGCCGACGATGCACATCGTCGCGCTCACGGCGAGGCTGGCGGGGATGCCGATGAACGAGAGGAACGTGATGAGACTCGCCGAGATGGTCTCGACGATGAGCGCCGCCGTCAGCGGCAGGTCGGTGAGGTCGTTGCCAACGGTGTCGAGCGTCCGTCGGGCGATGGTAAACGCCCCGAGGCCGATAGCACCGCTGGCGACGACGACGGCGACGTAGAGGCTGCTGAGTTCGAAGACACCGAACAGGTCGAGCGGAGGAATCGCGTTCGCGCCGACCAGCGGGGCGACGGCGTTGGCGACGTTCGACGCCCCCGCCGCGTACGCCATGTAACAGCCGATGGCGATGACGAGGACGGTTCCGATGACCTCTCGCCGTCGCGCGTTCGGGTGACGACGGGGAATCGGAACCAGGCCCGACCGGTCCACGAACAGCGCGGGGTCGTCCGAGGAGTCGAGGTCTAGCCACGCGTCGAGATACGGGTAGAGGTAGCGCCCGATGACGCCACAGACCCAGAACGCGAGGATGGGCGCGACGAGCCACCAGGTGACGATACGACCCATCGTCCCCCAGTCGATGGTGTTCGTGGCGACGCCCAACCCCGCGATAGCGCCGACGGCGGTCATCGACGTCGAGGCGGGGACGCCGAACAGGTTCGAGACGAGGAGCGCCATCCCGACGAAAAAGAGGACGGCGACGCTCGCCGCGAGCGTGAACTGGTCCTGTGGGACGATGTCCCCGCCCATCGTCTGGATGACGCGCGTCCCGCCCGTCGCCCCGCCGACGAGGACGAACACCGTCATCAGCGCGCCCGCGGCGAGTTTGCCGAGCGTCCCGCTCCCCACGGCGGGGCCGAAGGCGACGCCCGTCGACGACCCACCGATGTTGAAGCCGACGAACACCGCCACTGCTAAGCCGACGAGTAGGAGTACCTCGACCACACCCGAACCTTACTCACGCCCCGGTTTAAATTGTGGTGGCGGAATCACCGCCCCGTCTGGTGACGCCCTTCCGCCGCACGTCCCGCGCAGAGCCCCCAGAACACGACGATACCCTCGACGGTGACGAACGGGACGACTGCCAGCAGGACCACCCGGATACGACCACCACGCCCGCCGTGAGTTCCAGGGTAGGAGTGCCTGCTGGAGCACCGACAGCACGTCACTCGGTCGTCCATCGACGACGGCCGCGATGGCGTCGGGTGTGTCGCCGTGAGCACTCCGTGGTCGCCCCCGAGTGTCCGGGCGGCCGCCGGGTCGACGCGGCACGTCGTCGACCGGTCCGTCTCGGTGTCTTTACGCTCCGTACGCCCGACCCTCCGGTATGTTCCCGACGTTCGAGGTCGTCCCGGCGGTCGACGTGCAGGACGGACAGGTGGTCCAACTGGTCGGCGGTGAGCGCGGTACGGGCAAGCGGTACGGTGACCCGGTCGAGGCCGCCCAGCGGTGGGTCGAGGCGGGCGCACGCACGCTCCACCTCGTCGACCTCGACGGCGCGTTCGAGGGAGAACGTGCCAACGCCGACGCCATCGCGGCCGTCGTCGATGCGGTCGACGTCCCGGTTCAGATGGGCGGCGGTATTCGCACCGCGGCGGACGCACGGGTGCTCCTCGACGCGGGGGTCGACCGGGTCATCCTCGGTACGGCGGCCGTCGAGACCCCCGACATCGTCGCCGACCTGAGCGCCGACTACCCCGAGGGCGTCCTCGTCAGCCTCGACGCGAAGGGTGGCGAGGTGGTCGTCTCGGGGTGGACCGAGGGGACCGGTCTCGACCCCGCCGAGGCCGCCGAGCGGTACGCCGACCTCGGGGCGGTGGGCATCCTGTTCACGGACGTGGACGTCGAAGGGCAGTTGGAGGGGGTCCGCACGGACCCGGTCCGGCGACTCGTGGAGGCCACCTCCATCCCTGTCGTCGCCAGCGGCGGCGTCGCCACGCTCGACGACGTGCGCGCGCTCCGCGAGACGGGTGCGGCGGCCGTCGTCGTCGGGACGGCGCTGTACGAGGGCCGGTTCACGCTCGCCGACGCGATGGACGCCTGAGGGGGGTGACGACCAGACCTGGCCACCGTCGAACAGCGCCGCCCGCGGACGGACACGGCTGTCCTGACGGGAGTTATCACGTCGGACCCGAACCGTCGGCCATGCGTTCGTACAAGGCGAAGGCGGTCACGCCGATTCGTCTCCCCGACCGTGAAGGGCGCATCGAGGCGCTCGACGCGGCCGGTCACAACGTCTTCAACCTCGACTCGGACGCGGTCTACGTCGACCTGCTCACCGACTCCGGGACGGGCACGATGAGCGACGAGCAGTGGGCCGCGCTGATGCGCGGTGACGAGGCCTACGCCGGGTCGTCCAGTTTCGCGCGCCTCCAGTCCGCCGTCTCCGACGTGATGGGCTTCGAGCACGTCATCCCGACCCACCAGGGCCGCGGCGCGGAGAACGTGGTCTACGGGTCGCTCCTCGAAGAGGGAGACGTCGTGCTCAACAACACCCACTTCGACACCACCCGTGCGCACGTCGCCAATCAGGGTGCGGAAGCCGTCGACTGCCCCGTCGAGGGCGCGTGGGACCGCGAGGCGACCGGGGAGTTCCTCGGGAACTTCGACGTGGCGCAGGGCCGCGAAATCGCCGACGAGGTGGGTGCCGAGCGCATCCCCGTCGTCGTCACGACCATCACGAACAACTCCGCGGCCGGTCAGCCGGTGAGTTTAGCGAACATCCGCGAGACGGCCGAGTTGGCCGACGAACTCGACGCGTGGTTCGTCGTCGACGCCTGCCGGTTCGCCGAGAACGCCCACTTCGTGAAGGAGCGCGAACCGGGACAGGGCGACCGTGCCCTCGCCGATATCGCCCGTGAACAGCTGTCGTACGCCGACGCCATCACCATGAGCGGGAAGAAGGACGCGCTGGTCAACATCGGCGGGTTCGCCGCCATCCGCGACGACGACCTGTTCGAGCGTGCGAAACAGCGCGCCATCCTCTACGAGGGCTTTCCGACCTACGGCGGCCTCGCAGGACGCGACATCGAGGCGATGGCGGTCGGTCTGCGTGAGGCCGTCGACCCGCCGTACGTCGCCGAGCGTGTCGAACAGGTGGCGACGCTGGGCGAACTCCTGCAGGAAGCCGGGATTCCCATCGTCACGCCGACGGGCGGGCACGCCGTCTACGTCGACGCGGGCGAACTGCTCGACCACATCCCGACCGAGCGGTTCCCCGGCCAGCGCCTCGTCTGTGAACTGTATCGTGAGGGCGCGGTCCGCGGCGTCGAACTCGGGTCGTTCGCGTTCCCCGGCGCGGACCGGCCCGACTACGTCCGTCTCGCCGTCCCCCGCCGGACCTACTGGCGCGAGCACCTCGAACACGTCGCGGAGACGGCCGCCGCCGTCCGCGAGCAGCGCGAGGAGTACGTCGGCCTCGAGATCGTCGAGGAGCCTCCGATGAAGGAACTCCGACACTTCTCGGCACGCCTCGAACCCGTCGAGGAGTGAACGCGCGGTCCTCACTCGCTCCGCTCGTCACCGAGGCCAGCGGTGTCGGTTTCCAGCGGAACCTCCGGTTCCGGCGGGTGAAACGAGTCGGGAGCGGGGAGCGACAGCGACCACGGTCCCGCAGGGTTCCGACCCGCGAGACGCGACCGACCCTCAGGGCAGTCCGTCGACGATGTCGCGGTACTCGTCTTCGGTGAACGCCTTGAGCGTCTCCGTCGACACGGCTCCGCCGCGCCCGAGGCTGAGTGCCATCGTCGCCATCGCGGCGTCGTCGGGCATCTCCATCTCGACGACCATGTCGTACTCCCCCATCGTCATGAGAAACCGGTTCACCTCCCCGCCGAGCGACTCGGCGAGGTCCTTCGCGCTGTCCAGTCGACCGGGGCTCTCGTCGAGTGCTTCCATCCCGTCTTCCGTCCAGTTCACCAGTACCACGTACGTCGGCATAGCAGGCCACCTACTCCGCAGAAGTATAACTAGTTTGTCACGACTCGTCCGTCGACGGACTCGTCGGCGGGTGGGACTGTCGGTTCGGGGTGGTCACCGTCGAGCGCGGTAGCCGAGGTACGCGACTCCGGCGCTCGCTGCCGACAGCGTCGGACTCGTACTGGCGAGTTCCGTCGTCGACCGCGTGGCCGTTCGGAGCAGTCGCTCGCTGACTCGGGACACGGTTGCACGGAGGACGCCCGACGGAAAAACGACACGCCAGCGGCGAGTCGTGAGGGAAACGGATTAGCCCTCGCCGCCGTTCATTCGGGTATGACCACGCGGAGCGCGATGGTGACGCGCACCACGGCCGAGACGGACATCGACCTCGAACTCGTCGTCGACGGGTCGGGCGAGGCCGACGTCGAGACGGGTATCGGCTTCTTCGACCACATGCTGACGGCGTTCGCCAGTCACGGCCTGTTCGACCTGCGCGTCGAGTGTGACGGCGACCTGCACGTCGACGACCACCACACCGTCGAGGACGTGGCGCTCGCGCTGGGCGAGGCGTTCGACGAGGCGCTGGGCGACCGCTCGGGTATCGTCCGGTTCGCCGACCGACGCGTCCCCCTCGACGAGGCCGTCGCCGGCGTCGTGGTGGACGTCTCGGGTCGCCCCCTGTTTCGCTTCGACGGCGAGTTCTCACAGGACTCGGTCGGCGAGTTCACCAGCCACATGGCGGGCCACTTCGCTCGCTCGCTGTCGACGACGGCGGGCCTGACGCTCCACGCCGAGGTGGCAGGCGAGAACGCCCACCACGAGGTGGAGGCGCTGTTCAAGTGTCTCGCCCGGACGCTCGACGACGCCACCCGGACGGACGAGCGTCGACAGGGGACGCCGTCCACGAAGGGCGAACTGTAGCGAACCGAACGCTCACACCACGACGACGCCGAACCGTACCCGGTCGACGCCGATTCCCGCGGACAACTGGTGGGGGTCACCCATCCCGTGAGACGTCGCGTACGTCCCCGACGGCCCACCGTCGACGGTCACCGAGACGACGGCACGCTCGTCCAGTGCGGCCGGGTCGTCGTACTCGACGTTCCCGTCGGGGGCCAGGTCGACCGTCTCCTCGAAGTCGGGGGCGTCGGCCGGCGGTTCGACGGTGGAGTCCGCGGTGTCGGTCGGTGGGGCCGGCCGGTCCGGCGTCGTCCAGATGCGGACCGTCGCGGTCCGACGCGCGGAGGTGTCGTTGTGGACCACCAGGTCGGCGGCGAGGAACAGAGCGTCCCCGGTGTCGCCACCGCTGCCGTCCAGACAGCCTCCGAGTCCGAGCGAGAGCGGGAGGGACGCGAGCACCTGCCGGCGCGTGACGGACATTACGAGGCGTTGCCCGAGCGTCGAGATATGCTTTCGGTCCGACTGGTCGCCCTCGGCGGGACAGAAACCACTAAAAGCGCCTCCGCCAAGGTGGCGTCACGATAGATGTTCGACGAAATAATGGAGAAGTTCGAGAACAGTCCCAGCCAGCAGGCGGTCATCAGACTGCTGCTCGAACGGGGGTTCTCGGTCAACGACGAAGGACGGGTCGTCTCCGGTGGTATCGAGATACCGAACACGGGTATCGCCCGCGAAATCGGTGTCGACCGCCGCGTCGTCGACGCGACGACCGACGCCATCCTCGCGGACCCCGAACTGCGTCGTATCTTCCAGAACATCTCCGCGATTCCAAGTCTCCGTGACCTCGCGCCGGTGCTCGACCTCACGGTACTGACCGTCTACGTCGACGACGCCGAGGCGTCGGGCATCGTGGCGACGGTCACCGGGACCCTCGCCGACGCGGGCATCTCTATCCGTCAGACCGTCAGCGAGGACCCGGAGTTCACCGACGAACCGCGCCTCTCCATCATCACCGACACCGACCTCCCCGGCGACCTCATCACCGAGATTCGTGCCCTCCCGTTCGTTCGGAAGATCGAGTTGGAGTGAACCGTCGGTTCGGGCCGTCCCCGTTCCGTTCGGGGTCACGCGTCGCCGTAGACGACTGCTCCCGCCAGCACGACGGCCCGCGGGAGGACTCCTCGCCGACAGTGCCCGTCGTGCTACCGCGACGCGAAACCCGTTTGTCGCTCCTCGCCGACCCCCGAGTGTGAGCGACTCGTACCGTACCCTGGCCGGTCACGGCGAGGCCGCCTTCGAGGTCCGTGGCTCCGAGTTCCTCGGCCACACCCGCCCCGTCGACTCCGTCGCGGCCGCCGAGTCGTTCGTCGACCAGGTCCGGTCGGAGTACGACGACGCGACCCACAACGTCCCCGCCTACCGGGTTCGGGAGAGTGACGGCGCGGCGCAGAGCGCCGCGCAACGGTCGAGCGGCCAGCGGCCGCGAGACGGGACTCCCAGCGACGGGATGCTCCGGGAGTACTCCAGCGACGACGGCGAACCCTCCGGCAGTGCGGGCAAACCGATGCTCAACGTCCTCCAGGGTCGGGACCTGGAGAACGTCGTCGTCGTGGTGACCCGGTACTACGGCGGGACGAACCTCGGCATCGGCGGTCTGGTCCGGGCCTACTCGCAGTCGGTGAACGACGCCGTCGCGGCCGCCGGCGTCGTCGAGGAGGTGCCCCACGAGCAGGTAGGGGTCGTCACCGAGTACGACGACTCCGGGACGGTACGTGGTATCCTGGAGAGCACGGGCGTCGAGTTCGAGGCGGAGTACGGCGAGCAGGTCCGGTTCGACGTTCGCGTTCCCGTCGCGGAGAGCGCGGCGCTCCGTGACCGGTTGCGAAGTGCGACGAGTGGTCGTGTCGAACTCTCCGAGTAGAAGTGCCGAGCGGTCCTACGTTCCCACTGCCGCGGACCACCCGTCGTGACGTGTCGAGTGCCATCGTCCCGCCACGGAAGCGGAACATGCTGGCTTGCGTCTTCGGGCAGATGAAGGTTGTGCTGTCGTGATTCCGACCCCTCCGGAGTCGTTCGTAGTCGACCATCGGCAAACGACGGTGGGTTTCGTGACCGGTCGCGGGGCCGGAGAACCGCGTGACGTCGAGTCGGTCTACAGTCGAAGGAAGGGGGTTCGCTGCGGACGGGTCGTCGTGACCGGCGGGGGCGACGTGCCCGAGTCCGGCGGCCGAGTCAGTCCTCGCCGCGCCCGCCGGTGCCGAACGCACGGTCGCCCGCGTCGCCGAGGCCGGGGACGATGTAGCCGTTCTCGTCGAGGTAGTCGTCGATAGCGACGGTCAACAGGTCCGCCTCGGGGAACTGCTCGCCGACGCGGATGAGGCCGTCGGGTGCGGAGACCGCAGAGAGGACGAACAGGTCGGCGGGTTTCGGCTGGTCGTTCAGGACGTGGTCGAGGACGACACACATCGTCGACCCGGTGGCGAGCATCGGGTCGGCGACGATGACGGTGTCCTCCTCTCGAATCGTGGGCAGTTTCACGTAGTCGATGGTGATGGGGAACTCGCCGTCGTCGTCCATCCCGGCTTCCTCGTCGCGGCCCGCCGAGATGACGCCCTGGCGGGCGCGGGGGAACGCTTTGAGCAGGCCCTCGACGAACGGCGTCGCCGCCCGCAGGACGTTGATGATGACGACGTCGTCCATCCCGGTGACGCGCTCGCCGGTCATCTCGGTCAGCGGCGTCTCGACCGGCACGTACTCGGTCTCCATCGCCCCGTCGATGATCTCGTAGCCCGCGATGCGGCCGAGTTTGACGAGCCCCTTTCGGAACGACACCTGCGACGTCGACACGTCGCGGATGCGCGAGAGGGTGTCTCGGGCCAGCGCGTGCGTCAGCAGCGAGGCGTTGCCGCGTTCCTCGATGGTCATTTGCCGAACGCTGGATGCGGGTGGTCATAACCCTGTGGAAACGTTCTCGGGGTGTTACCGGAGTACCGCGAGATACGTCACCACGACGAGGACGGCGGTGGCGACGACGAGGTTGGTGGTGGTGAACGCGACCAGCCCCCCCAGTTCCCCGAGATAGAGCGCGACGCTGGCGAACACCGCCGAGAGCAGGACGTCGAGGACGAGCAACACGCGGATGTCACCGTCGGCCATACGGCCCGGTTCGTCGCGCGAAACATAGCTCTGCGGGTGACTGTCCGGCGAGGGCGTCAACGGGCTACTTGCCGGGCCACACCGATGTCGTCGAACGTGCGCGTCCGCAACCGCGAAGGGGAGGCCGTCGACCCCGTCCCCTTCTTCGTCGTCGCGGGGATGGCGGCGCTCGGGTGTTACTCGTTCGTCCCGCCGTACTGCCTCGGACTGGGGCTGTCGGTAGCGGTCGGACTGGCGCTCGCGACGGTCGTCTTCGTCCTCGTCTGCGTGCTGTCGTACTACCGCCTCGTCTGGACGGTCCGACCGGAGGTCCGCCGCGAGGTGCCCGCCTCCGACCGCCTCCGGACGCTGTTCTACGTCGCGCTGGTGGTCGTCGGCGTGTGCCTGCTCGCCTCGCTGCCGTTTTACGTCCGCTGAGCGTGCACCACGACCATGCGCACAGTCGAGGCGTCGCGGTTCGTGGCCGCACCGCCGTCCGTCGTCGCCCGCGTCCTGACACCCGAGGCCGTCATCGAAGCCGAGGGGAGCTTCGACGTCCAAGAGGTCGCCGAGGGAGACGCCGACGCCGAGGGGGACGGGGAGACGCTCGTCCGGGCCGCCCGTGCGGGCCTCTCGATGGTGTTCGCCTTCGAGGACCGCGAGGACGGCCTCCGCTACGAGCAGTTGGACGGGCCACTGGAGACGCTGACGACGACCATCGACTACCGGCCGGAGAACGAGGGGACGCGCCTGACCGCCGAGTCGACGCTCGAAGCCGGTATCGGGCCGATGGAGCGACTCGCCGGCTGGAAACGTCGCGGCGAACTGAAACGCGCGCTCCGGAACCTCGACAAGCAGTGTTGAGCGGGTCGACTACACCACGAACGTCTCGTCGGCCTCGGTGGGGAACTCGTGGGGCTCGACGCTCGTCTCTCGGTCGACCAGACACGACTCGATGTGCTCTCGGATGGCCGCCTCGTCCATCCCCTTCCCGATGAAGACGAGTTCGACCCGTCGGTCGCCCACCTCGTCGTCCCAGTCGAGGTCCGGGTGCATCCGGCGTTGCATCTCCTGACGCGACGGCTCCAGTCCCGCTATCCACTGCCCGTGGACCTCCACCCGTCGGGAGGGGCCGGCCTGTTCGACGTGGTAGGAGCGGTCGGCCTCGCCCGCCAGCCAGACGATGCCTTTCGAGCGAATCACGCCGTCGGGGAACTCGCGCAGGAAGGCGGCGAACGCCTCGGGGTCGAGCGGTCGGCGTGCCCGGACGACGAACGACTCGACGCCGTACTCGGTCGCGGGGTCGTGGTGGTGGTCGCCGTCACCCTCGGCGTGTTCGACGGCGTGTGTCCAGGCGTCCGTCTCGCTGACGGTGTCGAGGTCGAACCGGCCCGAGTCGAGCAGTTCGGCGGGGTCGACCTGCCCGTGTTCGGCCCGGACGAGGTGCGCTCGGGGGTTGAGCGAGGCGACGAGGTCCGCGACGGCGTCGACCTCGTCCGCGCCCGCGAGGTCACACTTGTTCAACAGGACGACGTCGGCCGTCTCGACCTGTGCGACGAGCAACTCGCCGAGCGGGCGGGTCTCCGATTCGCGGTCGACCCGGCCCGGTCGGTCGCGGGCGACGGCGTCGGCCTCGACCGTCTCGCTCCCTTCGACCGTCTCGCGGAACGTCGAGGTGTCGACGACGGTGACGAGCGTGTCCAACTCGTAGGGGGCGCTCGCCGCGCCCGTGGTGAACAGCGAGGCGACGGGTGCGGGTTCCGAGATGCCCGAGGACTCGACGACGAGGTGGTCGAACTCGCGTTCGCGGGCCAGTCTGCTGACCTCCACCTCCAGGTCGTCGCGCAGGTCACAGCAGATACAGCCGTTCGACAGTTCGGTGACGTTGCCGTCGCGGTTGGCGACGAGTTCGGCGTCGATGTTGACCTCGCCCATGTCGTTGACGAGCACCGCGAGGCGGCGGTCGGCGTTCGTCAGAAGGTGGTCGAGCGTCGTCGTCTTCCCCGCCCCGAGCGCTCCGCTGAGTACCGTCACCGGCGTTCCCCCGCTCTGGCTCATGGGCCGTGTGTCGAACGCGGGCGACTTAGGTCCGTCGCGGGTCGGCGTCGTGACGAGCAGAAAGCACTTGTTCCGGTTCGTGAACGTATCGGTATGAGTCCCTCCCGCCGCTCGCTCCTCCGGTCGCTCGCGTCTGTCGGTGCGCTCGGTTCGCTGGCCGGGTGTACCGGCGTCCTGTCGGGCGACACCGTGACACCCGCCGTCAGCATCGACGACCACCACGCGCTGACGACGCTCCACTACGTCCACAACGTCGACGACGCGGCCGTCGCCGCGAGCCCCGACCACCAGTTCCTCTTTCTGACCGTCTCCGGCCCCACGAGCGCCGTCCAGTCGCCGAGTGCGTTCACCGTCACCCTCGACGGCGAGCGATACCGTGGCCTGACCCGCATCGGTCGTGCCTCGACGACCCGGCAGACGCCGGGGTTCCCCGACTGGTTCGTCGCCGAGGGGACGACCAGTCGAACCCTCGCGTTCCGGGTTCCGCGAACGGTCGGGTCCGCCGACGCGACGCTCCGACACGAGAGTGGCGGGTCGGTGCCGGTGTCGCCTGCCGCCGTCGAGACGCTCCGGTCGCCCGCCCGGTTCACAGTCGAGTCGCTCTCGGTGCCCGAGCGAGTCACCGCTCGCGAACGGGTTCCGGTTCGTGCCACCGTCTCGAACCGTGGTGGCCGAGCGGAGCGACTCCACGCGACGCTCGACACGGGGATGTTCTCCCCGTCGCTGGCGGCGACTGCGTCGGCCGTCGCTCCCGGCGAGTCGGCCACCGTCGAGGACGAGATGGGGTTCTACGCCGGTGAGGAGGAGACGACCGACGTGTGTACGTTCGACGTCGGGACGGAGCGTGCGACCCGCGAGGTCCGGGTCGACCCCAGCGACACGACGGCGACGCCGACCACCTGACAGTCGTCCAACCGCCTCACGCAACCCCGACACGCTTTTGAGCGGTGGTTGTCACCTCTCACCATGGACCTCTGGGAGCGTATCGCGGCCTTCCGCGAACGCGTCGCGGACATCGCTCGCGGCCTCTACCACGGCCTCGTCTCGCACCCGGCGTACGAACTCGTCGAGAAGGAGGCCGAAGACCAGGAGGACGCCTTCCTGCTGGCGTGTTTCCCCGACGCGTTCGGCATCCCCTCACCCGTCTCCTACTACACCGCCGAACTCCTGCCGTACCTCGGCGACGAGTTCGACCAGTGGGAGCGACGGATGTGGGACCGTGACTCGATGCTCGAACGCAAGGGCCAGCAGTACCACTTTTGAGTCGAATGCAACGGTTCGTCTTCTTCGGCGGGAAGGGCGGCGTCGGCAAGACGACCATCTCCTCGGCGTACGCCCACAAGTGCGCGACGGCGGGACTGGACACGCTGCTGGTCTCGACGGACCCGGCGCACTCGACGGCGGACGTCTTCGACCAGCGGTTCGACGACGACCCACAGCGGGTCGACGGCTACGACTCGCTGTGGGTGATGGAGATCGACCCCGAACGGGAGGTCTCCGAGCACCTGATGGAGGTCAAGCGAGCGCTGGGCGACCAGGTGTCGCCGAGTATCGTCAACGAGATCGACCGGCAGGTCGAACTCGCCCACCAGACGCCCGGTGCCCACGAGGCGGCGCTGTTCGACCGGTTCATCGAGGTGATGCGCGACTCCGAGGAGTACGACCGCGTCGTCTTCGACACCTCACCCACGGGCGGGACGCTGCGTCTGCTCTCGCTCCCGCAGTACCTCGAAGGCTGGATCGACCGCCTGCTCAGCAAGCGCGAGAAGAGCGTGGACCTCTACGAGAAAGCCGCCATCGGGGACATGGAACCCCGACGCTCGGCGGTCGGCGACCCCATCATCGCCCGTCTCCGCGAACGGAAGGAGAACTTCGAGTTCGCGGGTGAAACGCTCCGCGAGCGGTCGCAGTTCTTCCTCGTGCTCAACCCGGACGAACTCTCCCTGCGCGAGACCGAACGGGCCATCGAGAGCTACGACGAACGCGACCTGCCGGTCGGCGGACTGGTGATGAACCGCCTGACGCCCGAACCGGACCCCGAGGAGGACGGCCGCGGTGCGCGGTTTCTCCGCCAGCGCGTCGAGACGGAGCGAGAGCACCTCCAGCGGGTCGAACGCGAGTTCACACCGCCGCTGGTGGCTGCCATCGAGACACGAATCGCCGAAGTTCGTGGCGAGTTGTTGGCCGAAGTCGCCGAAGAACTCGACGTCTCGATTTAAATAAAGCTCCGTAGTTCCGTATGGTCGAAACCCGGCGGTAACCGTGTCACTACACCGAGTAAACGGCGTTCCCGTTGTTACCAATGGTAACGTTTATTGGTGGGTTGTTCATGGGTAACAACGAACCATGGTACAAATTGCCGTGTTGGTGGTGCTCTCACTGGTCACGTTCACCGTAGGGTACCTCGGATACTCCCGGTATCTGGCTCAGTTCGTCGAGCTAGACGACGACCGGGAGACACCAGCGCACAAGTACGAAGACGGGCAGGAGTACGTCCCGTCACAACGGTCGGTGCTGTTGGGGCATCACTATTCGAGCATCGCCGGGGGGGCACCCATCGTGGGGCCCATCACCGCGGGCGCGGCCTTCGGGTGGCTGCCGGCCATCCTCTGGATCGCCATCGGGAACCCGCTGTTCGGCGCGGTCCACGACTTCATGTCGCTGTCGGCCAGCGTCCGCCACGAGGGCAAGTCCATCGGCTACATCATCGGTGAGTACGTCGGCGAGCGGGGGAAGGACATGCTGCTGTGGTTCGCCTTCCTCACCATCATCCTCGTCATCGCCGTCTTCGCGCTGGTCGTCGGCGTCGTCTTCAACGCCTACCCGTCGGCCGCGACGGCGAGCCTCATCTACATCGCGCTGGCGCTGGTGTTCGGGGTCTACCTCTACCAGTTGAACCTCCCGTTCGCCATCGGGGCCGTCGTCTTCGTCGGCCTCGTCTTCGCCGGCGTCTACGTCGGGACGCTGTTCCCCATCGCGCTGGTCGACACCGGCAGTCTCCCCGAGGGGACCATCACCCTCCTCGGGTCCGCCGACGCGTGGAGTTGGCTCCCGCTCGCGGGCGCGTTCGGCGCGAACACCGCCGCGTGGGTGCCCGTCGTCGTCGTCTACGGCTTCGTCGCCAGCGTCCTGCCGGTGTGGGTGCTGCTCCAGCCGCGTGACTTCCTCACGTCGAGTCTGCTCTACACCGGCGTCGGCGCGATGCTGCTGGGCGCACTCGTCGCGCTCGTCGTCGGCTTCACGCCCATCGACGTCACCGTCGCCGGGGAGACGGCGACCGTCTCGGAACTCTCGACGCAGTACCCGGCGTTCCTCGGGTTCACGAGTCCGCTCGGACCCATCTTCCCGTTCCTGTTCGTCACCATCGCGTGCGGGACCATCAGCGGGTTCCACTCGCTGGTGTCCTCGGGGACGACGGCCAAGCAGCTGAACAAGGAGAGCGACGCCCGTTCCATCGGCTACGGCGCGATGCTCGGTGAGGGCCTGCTCGCCACCACCGCGGTCGGCGCGTTCGCCATCATCGGGTTCACCGACTTCTCCGCGGGCGTCGTCGGCGCGCTCAACAACTTCCCGGCCGGCGGTGCGGCGATGATTTCCGGACTCGGCATCCCCCTCGGTTCGACGACGCTCGCCGCGTTCGTCGGTCTCGTCTTCGTCAGCTTCCTGCTGACGAGCACCGACACGGCCGTCCGCCTCGGTCGCTACATGATGGACGAGATCGTCGGCGTCCCCGAGACGTCGACCCAGCGCTTCGCCACGAACCGCTACGCCTCCTCGGGCCTGCTGCTCTGTCTGCCCGCGTACCTGCTGGTCGGTAGCGGGACGTGGTCGAGCCTCTGGCCGCTGTTCGGCGGCGCGAACCAGACGCTCGCCGCACTCGCCCTGCTCGCCGCCACACTCTGGCTGGCCAACTGGGACGACTCCAAACAGCTCCTCTCGACGGGCCTGCCGATGGCGCTGATGCTCGTCGTCACGCTGACGGCGCTGCTCTGGATCGGCATCCTGCGTGCCCCGGCCGCCGCCCTCGACGCGCTCGCGGCGGGGGAGACGGCCGTCCTCATCTCCTCGGTCATGCAGAGTCTCATCGCGCTGACGCTGGCCGGCCTCGCCATCGCCATCGCGTGGATGGGCTATCAGAACATCAGCCGGGTCAGAGACAGCTACACCGGCACGGCACCGAGCGACGACTAACCACCTTCTATCCACGAGTGGGGCGGCAGGGCCGCCCCACAGGGTAACTGCTGGAGCAAAAGGATTCTTCGTTCTCTTCGGTGCTCTCGCACCTCCGTCCACTCGTCACCCCGCTCGCTCACGGTACAACCGATAACCTACTGCCCAGCTACCGCAACTGCCTGCCACCCCACCGCCTCAGAACAGGCCCTTCAGCCGGCCGAGGAGGCCGCTCGACTCCTGCCCGGTGTTCCACAGGCGGAACGCGTCGGCGATGGGGGATCCGGAGTCGACGACCCGCTGGTCGTCGGGAACGACGACGACGAGGTCGACCTCGTAGTGGCCGTGGTAGCCGTACTTCAGCATCGTCCGGTCGTCGTGGCTCCGGACGCGGGCGGCCACGTCGTCCGTGAGCTCCTCGGCGAGGACGACGAAGACGAACTCCGTCGCGTAGTGCTCCTCGTCGTGGTCGATGTCGGCGGCGAGTTCGTGACCCACCTCGACCAGCGAGTCGAGGTCCGCGACGGTCGGACGCGGGAGACGGTCGACGTAGAGGTGCTCGTAACTGAACTGGTGACCGAAGGAGATGGCTGGGTGGAAGAACTGCTTGTGACTGTCCATCTCCAGGCGGCCGTACAGGGCAAATCGCCGTCCCGCGACGCGTTCGTCACGCTGCAGGTCGTAGTTGAACTGGAGGCTGTCGGCGACCCGGTCGAGGAACTCGTCGTCCCACTCCGGGCGCGTCTCGCCGGTCTCGGTTGTGTCGTCCTCGACTCGGTCGTCGGTGGCTGACTCGTCCGGTCGGTCCGCGCCCGTCTCGCGGTCCCCACCGCTGGCCTCGGCGGTCATCTGCTCGTGTTCATGGTATCGACTCGCAAAGCGTTTGCGCACTCGTCTCGCGGGACACGGCGACTCACGAGAACGCTTAACAGGCTCCCGGTCGAACGCGGAGTCATGAGCGAGGACCAGGGAGACGCCGAGAAGTGCGGCCGGTGTGCGATGACCTCGGTCACGGGGACGTTCGAGCGGAGCGAGGACCCGTTCGCCGAGGGGAGCATCGAACTCGACGACCGGTCGCTCCGGCGGGTGTCGCCGTCGGCGTGGCTCTCGGGCGTTCGTGACCGTCTCGACGCGGCGGCGACCCGGTTCGTCCACGGACGCTGACCGGTCGAACGAACCGACGGACGATTACCGTAGCCGGAGAGGTTTTTGCCACGCGCCCACCTACCAGCAGTAGCGCATGGAAGAGACCGTCTCCGGATTCAGCGTCAGCGGGTCGTGGGGCGACGTCGTCGAACACGGCGAGCGCATCACACGCGCCCTCCACGACAGCCGGGATGAAGCGGGCGGCATCGACGCCGAGGCATTCGAGGAGTGGGACGAGTGGCGACCGAAGAGCCACGAGCGGATGGACACCCTCAACGAGAAGACGGCAGAACAGGCCGCCGTCGGGGAGGGCCCCGGCGAACAGGCCGGCAAGAGTCCCGACGAGGACCTGAAGACCGCCGGGGAGAAGCTCTCCGAGTCCTACGAGAAACTGGAGGAGGACACCGGCGAGGCCGTCGACAAGTGGGGGGAGTCCATCGACTACGTCGCCCGTGCGGCGGACTCCGCGGGCCGGCGTGCCCTCCGGAAGGTCGAGGGAGCGGTCTACCGGAACGTCATGACCCAGATGTCGCCGTACTACTTCGACAACGACCTCGTGAGCGCGAACCTCCAGCGCGCCGAGCGTAACAACCCCGAGTACCGACTCGAAGTCAACGTCAACGACGACGACCTGAAGATTCGCGTCTCGAACCGCCTCGCGGACTACGAACGGAGCGTCGAGCGCTGGCACATCGACACCGAGAAGGACACCGAGATTCTGGAGGCGGTCGAAGGCGGCGACGGCGTCGACGTCCCCGAGGACAACGACGACGCCCGCCCGACCGCGAACTGACCGTTCGACGCCCCCGCGATTCTCCCGACGCCCCCCGACGACTCCCGGTCGGAGAGCGTACCGACCGTCCCGAGAGAGCGTGAATCGAGCGACAGAAGGCTACAGCTTCTTGTGTGGCTCCGTCCAAGAGCCAAGAGAGAATGGTCGCGCTCGCGCTGGTCGCCACGTTGGTCGTCGCCGCACTCGCCAGTCTGTTCATGGCGTGGGCCATCGGTGCGGGGTCGTCGGGGTCGACCCCGTTCGCCCCCGCAGTGGGTGCCAACGCCATCTCGGTGATGCGAGCGGGCTTCTACGTCGGCCTGCTGGGGCTGCTCGGTGCGCTGTTACAGGGTGCGAACGTCACCGAGGCGGTCGGCCGCGAACTCATCGGCGGCGTGACGCTCTCGCCGCTGGCGGCCGTCGTCGCCCTCCTGCTCGCCGCCGCACTCGTCGCCATCGGGGTGTTCGCGGGCTACCCCATCGCCACCGCGTTCACCGTCACCGGTGCCGTCGTGGGCGTCGGCCTGGCGATGGGCGGCGACCCCGCGTGGGCGAAGTACCGAGAGATCTCGACGCTCTGGGTGCTCGTCCCGTTCGTCGGCGGCGGGACGGCGTACGCGACCGCTCGCCTGCTCCGGAGCGACCGCGTCCCCGAACGGGCCGTCCTGCTCGCCCTCGCGGCGCTCGTCGGCGTCATCCTCGCCAACGTCGACTTCGCGTTGCTCGGGCCGGCCGGTCAGCCGTCGAGCGTCGTCGACGCCCTCTACATCCGCTCGGACGGTCCCAGTCGGACGCCGTTCCTGGTCGGCGTCTCGGCCGTCTTCGGTCTCGTCGCCGCCGGGTTGCTCGCGTGGGACCTCCGGGAGGGACCGGTCGCCGCCCAGCGCCACTTCCTGCTCGTCCTCGGCGGCCTCGTCGCGTTCTCGGCCGGTGGGAGTCAGGTCGGCCTCGCGCTCGGTCCGTTGCTCCCGTTGCTCGACGACCTCGCCACTCAGATACCGCTGTGGGTGGTGCTGTTCGGCGGCGGCGTCGGCCTGCTCGCCGGGTCGTGGACGGGCGCACCACGGATGATAAAGACGCTCGCACAGGACTACTCCTCGCTCGGGCCACGGCGCTCCATCGCGGCACTCATCCCGTCGTTCGCCATCGCGCAGTCCGCCGTCTTCCTCGGCGTCCCCGTCTCGTTCAACGAGATCATCGTCTCCGCCATCATCGGCAGCGGCTACGCGGCCGGCGGGTCGGGCGTCAGCGCCGAGAAGATGCTCAAGACGGTCGGCGCGTGGGTGCTCTCGCTGGCGCTCGCACTCGGACTGGGCTACGGTATCTACACCGCCGTCTCGCTGGCCCTCGGCATCGTGTGAGCGACGCAGCGTGGGCCGGCGGCGGTCGGCCCCGAGAGTGCCGTGAGAGTGCTATGAGAGAACCGTGAGACGTGAGAGCCGCGAACTGTCGAGGGGTTCAGTCGTCGTTCTGCGCCCCGGCTTCCGTCTCGCCCTCGACGACGCCCTCGGTCGTGAGACGGGCCTTCATGATGCGGGTGTTGTCGACCTGTTCGACGCGGATGACGACGCCGTCGTAGGTGATCTCCTCGCCTTCCTCGACCAGTCGGCCCGCGCGGTTGAAGATGAACCCGGCGATGGTCTCGAACTCCTCGCCCTCGGGGAGGTCGATGTCGAGCGCCTCGTTGACCTCGTCGATGTTGACCTCGCCGCGGACGATGACGGTCTCCTCGTCGACGAAGTCGATGGGTTCGTCCTCTCCACCCTCCAGAATCTCGCCGACGATCTCCTCGGTGAGGTCCTCCATCGTGACGAGGCCCTCCGTGGTCCCGAACTCGTCGATGACGATGACGAGGTGGACGCGGTTGTCCCGCATCTCCCGGAGGAGTTCGTCGACGTTCTTCGACTCGGGGACGTGGAGCGTCGGTTCGACGAGGTCGTCGAGTTCGAGTTCCTCGTGCTCGCCGTAGTTCAGGTCACGAACCAGGTCGCGGATGTGGACCGTTCCGATGACGTTGTCGAGGCTCCCCTCGTAGATGGGCAGACGGGCGTGCCCCGACTCGATGCACTGGCTGATGGCGTCGTCGATGGTCGAGTCCTTGTCGATGGCGGTCATGTCGAGACGCGGCGTCATCACCTCCTTGGCGATGGTGTCGTTGAACCGGAGGGTACGCTGGAGCATCTCGCGTTCCTCCTCGTCGAGGACGCCCTCGCGTTCGCCCGTCTCGATGATGTCCTGTATCTCCTGTCGGGTGACGTAGGACGTCTCGATGGCACTCTGGCCACCGGTGACGCGGTTGACCGTCCGCGTGAGGAAGTCGAAGGTGATGACGAGTGGGAGCAGGACGTACTCGGCGAGTTTCAGCGGCCGCGAGACGCGCATCGCCCAGCTCTCGGTGTTCTCGATGGCGTAGGACTTCGGTGCGCTCTCGCCGAACAGCAGGACGAGCGCGGTGATACCGAACGTCGAGATGGCGACGCCCCTCGCCCCGTCGAACCCGTAGAACGCCAGCAGTCCCGTCGTGATGGAGGACATGGCGATGTTGACGAGGTTGTTCCCCACGAGGATGGTGACGAGCAGGCGATGAGGGTCCTCCTTGAGGCTCTTGAGGGTCAGTCCGGCCGACGATCCGGACTCTGCCAGTTTCTCGACGCGATGAGAGGCCAGCGAGAACATGGCTATCTCCGAGGAGGAGAAGAACCCCGACAGCGCGATGAGGACGGTGATGATGCCGACCCCGAGCGCCGCGAACATCGTCGGGGTGAGTTCGAAACCGAGGATGTCGACGTTGCTGGCCTGAGCGGCCACCGTGATGAGGTCGGGTGGGATACCTAGCGAACCGGGCGAGGTGGAAGAGAGCACTGTCGAAAGACTATGGCCCATTAACGCGGAGATTTCCGTGGGAGGGAGATTAAACGTTGTCATGGAACCCCACGGTCGGTGGCTCACGGCCCGTCGCCACCCGTACACGAGGGCGACACGCTTAGGGGTGTCTCGGCCGTCCGTCGAGGTATGAGTGACCCGGCGATCACGCTCTACCGGTTGCAGGCGTGCCCGTTCTGTGAACGCGTCGTCCGCGTGCTCCAGGACAACGACATCCCGTACCGCTCGCGGTTCGTCGAACCGATGCACGCCGACCGCAACGTCGTCAAACGCATCTCCGGGAAACGGACCGTCCCGGCCATCGTCGACGAGAACACCGGCGTCACGATGTCCGAGAGCGCCAACATCGTCGACTACCTCGAAGCGACCTACGTCGAGGGCGACGGGGTGAGCGCGTAGATGGTCGACTTCGACGTCGTCGACCTCCCCGACGTCGACCACCCCGAGGTGGGCGACACCGTCCCCGACTTCACCCGCCCGCTCGTCGACGAGGAGTTCTGGGAGAACGTCGCGCTCTCGGACCTCTACGCGGACGGCCCCGTCCTGCTCGTCTTCCACCCGATGGACGGTGCGTTCCCGGCGACGTACATCTGGAACGAGATTCGTGACCGCGAGTGGCAAGAGCGTCTGGAGGTGGTCGGCGTCTCCGTCTCCTCGCCGTACGAGCACAAGACGCTCATCGAGGAGCGCGGTATCGACTCGCGGCTCTACTCGGACCCCGGTGCGGGCGTCGCCGAGCAGTTCGGCATCGACTGGGAACTCGACGGGATGGAAGGCGTCCGCGAGCCTTGGCCCGCCGTCTTCCTCGTCGACACCGAGGGGACGATTCGGTACGCGTGGGTCGCCAGCGAGTGGCCCGACTTCCCCGAGTACGACGAGGTCGAAACCGCCATCGCGGACCACGTCTGAACCGACGCATGGCCGACGACTCGTCCGACTCGCTGCCCGTCTCGGCGTCCGCACTCGACAGCGCGGCCGCCGCGATTCGCCGCGGCGAGTGTGTCGTCTACCCCACCGAGACGGTGTACGGTCTCGGCGCGGACGCCGTCGACTCGGCTGCCGTCGAGCGCGTCTTCGCGGTGAAGGGCCGCTCGCGCGACAAGCCCGTCTCGCTGGCGGTCGACGCCGTCGACGCGCTCGACGACTACGTCCGACTCTCCGAGCGCGAACGGGCGTTCGCCGAGGCGTTCCTGCCCGGTCCCGTCACGCTCGTCGCCGAGCGCCGCGAGGGCGTCCCGGACGTGCTGACGGCCGGCCGTGACCGCGTCGGGGTGCGGGTCCCGGACCACCCCGTCGCGCTGGCGCTCCTCGACCGCGTGGAGACGGCCGTCACCGCGACTAGCGCCAACCGCTCGGGGACCGGGAGCGCCCGGACGGTCGACGAACTCGCGGCGAGCATCCACGAGGCGTGTCTCGTCCTCGACGCCGGTGAGACACCCGGCGGCGGGTCCACCGTCGTCGACGTCGCCGCGGAGACGGTCCACCGCCGTGGCGAGGACGCCGACGCCGTCGAGCGCTGGCTGGCCGAACACTGACTCCGGCGCGTCCGACTCACCCCAGCCCGAGCATCGAACGCAGCGACCGCGTCTTCACGCCACACTTCCCCCGGTACTCGCAGGACTCGCACTTCGAGCGGTTCCGGGTCCGGGCGGGTGGCCCGTCGATGCTCGCGGCCGTCCGTAGCGCTCGCCGGAACGCACCCGTCCGTCTCGCGGTCAGTTCGAGTTCCCGAATCACGCCGTGGGTCGCGTACTCGACGTACGCTCGCTCGACGGTCTCCTGCCGGTCCCACTCCAGTGCACGGGCCAGCGCGACCGCTCGGACGGTGTGTGGCTCCCAGACGCCCGTCTCGGGTGGGTCGCCGGCGACGACGAGCGACGGTGCGAGCGGTTCCTCCAGCACCTTGTGGGCGATTCCTCGCACACGTCGTCCTTCGACGAACACGTCCCGGTCGCTCGGGTCCGAGAGCGCCTCGAACGCCGTCGGACCGACCCGTGCACGAGATTGCCCGAGGTTCGAGCGATACCCGGTCGGTGACACCTCGATGGGTTCGTCACTCAGGTCCGCCTCGGGGGCCAGCAGTTCGTCGTACCTGAAGGGGAGTTCGTGGCGCTCGTCGCGTTCGCCGTAGGGGTCGTCGTCGCGTCGCTGGTAGTAGAGCTTCCGCGGGCAGTAGGCGGCCACCGCGAGGTCCGAGACGGCGTGCATGGCGATGGCTGGTCGCGCGTTCGTACTTGAACTCGGGGTGGTGCGGTGCAGTCGCGGTCGCGTAGCGGTGGCGGCCCTCGGTCGTGCCGCGAGCGAGTCGCGGAGCGACGAGCGAGCGGGGTGACGAGCGGACGGAGCACCGCGGAGTCCGCGAGGAATCCTTTTGTTCGAGCTTTTACACTGCCGGGTCGCGGAGCGACCCGGCGCGTGCATAAAAGGTCGACTAGAAGGAGACGTCCGTCTCCATCCCCTCGGTCGCCTCCTCCAGGCCGTCGTCGTTGACCGTCTCGGTGTGGTCCTGCAGGTCGGCGTCGGTCAGCAGTTCGGCGAACTCGTCGGCGAAGCGGTCGTTGACGCTGCGTTTCTCGTTCTGGGTGTCGACGACGGCGTTGTAGGTGTGGAGCGTCCCGACGTCGGTGTCGAGTTCGGCGGCGAGGTCCTCGTCGGTCCGGTCGTGCTCGTCGTTGCGCAGTTCGCGGAGTCGGGAGAGCTCGAAGGGGCCCTCTGTCTCCTCCTCACGCAGCAGGTGCAGGTCGTGGCGGGCGGTGACGACGGTCTCCTCGTCGACGTCGATTCGTTCGGCGATGGTGCCGTCGTCCTCGTCGTCGTGGTAGCCCCGTGCGACCTCGCGGAGGGTCCCCGTCGAGAGGTCGGTGTCGAAGTCGAACTGCTCGCGCATCCGGGCGACGACGTCGTCGATGCGCTCGTCGATGCGCTCGTCGTCCTCTGTGAGCGAGCCACGCGCGTCCTCCTGGCGCTCGGTGACCGTCTCCCCGTCGGTCACGTCGATGAAGATGTCGCGTAGCTCCGCGGTCTTCTCGTCCATCAGTGGTGAAAACGAAACGAGTCTTACGTATTTCAATCTACCCCCTGAATAGTTCGTACTCTCACCCGTATTCGACCGACGTTCGTCCGGTCGGCAGGCGACGGTGTCCGACGCGTCGTCAACCGAAGGGTACTCACTGGTTGACGACGCACGCCGACCATGAGCACACAGGAGCAGTCGGTCGACCTCGTGGACGCGGCGACGGCGCTCGCCCTCGCGCGGGTGGCGCTGTTCGCCGCGCTGGCCGGTGCGTTCGCGTTCGTCTCGTTCGAGTACCCGCTGTCGCCCGCACCGGTGACGCTCCAGGTCCTCGCGGTGTTCCTCGCGGGCCTCTTCCTCGGGCCGGTCTGGGGGTCGGTGTCGATGGCCGTCTACCTCGTCGCCGGTGCGGTCGGACTGCCGGTGTTCGCGGGAGCGACGGCCGGTGTCGGCGTCCTGTTCGGCCCGACGGGCGGCTACCTGCTGTCGTATCCGCTCGCGGCGGGCGTCATCGGCCACCTCGCACACGGCGGGCCGTCGCTCCGCTCGCTGGATGACGTCGGCCTCCCGCGACTCGTCGGGTCGCTGGTCGCCGGCGTCGTCGTCATCTACACCGTCGGCACGCTCGGGTTGGTCTACTTCGGCGGCCTCGGCCTCGAAGCGGCTATCGTCGGCGGGACGCTCGTCTTCCTCCCTGCCGAGGCGCTGAAACTGGTCGCGGCGGTGGGCATCGCCCGGAGCGACGACGTCGCCCTCGACTGAACGGGTGCCACGACGATGATAGAGACACGGGGGCTGGTCCACCGCTACGGCGAGTCCCGAGCGGTCGACGACGTGTCGCTGACGCTCGACGACGGCGCGTTCGTCGTCGTCGCCGGTCCGAACGGGTCGGGTAAGACGACGCTGGTCCGACACTTCAACGGCCTGCTGACGCCCGACGAGGGGGCGGTCCTCGTCGACGGCGACGACGTGACCGACCACCCCGTCACCGCTCGCTCGTCGGTAGCGATGGTGTTCCAGGACCCCCGCGAGTGCTTCGTCGCGGCGACGGTCGGTGCGGACGTGACGTTCGGTCCCGCGAACCTCGGTCTCTCTCACGAGACCATCGCCGAGCGTCGGCAGACGGCGCTCCGAGCGGTCCGGATGGATGGCCGGGAAGACGAACGTATCGACGAACTCTCCGGGGGTGAACAGGCGCGCGTCGCCATCGCCGGTGCGCTGGCGATGGAGCCGACACATCTCGTGCTGGACGAACCGTTCGCGGGCCTCGACTGGCCGGCACGCGAGGCGGTCCTCGACCACCTCCGTCGACTCGAGGAGGGCGGGACCGGCGTCGTGGTCGTCACCCACGACCTGCGGGACGTGGCGACGGCCGCCGACCGCGTCGTCGTCCTCTCGGAGGGACGGGTCGCACTCGACGGCCCGCCCGACGCCGTCGCCGACCGTCTCGCCGAGTTCGGCGTCCGCCCACCGGAGCGGTGATGTACGCCCCTGGCACCTCCTTGGCACACCGCCTCGACCCGCGGGCGAAACTCGCCGTCCAGGTCGGGTTCGCGCTCGCGGCGTTCGCTCACACGTCGCCTCGGGGCCTGCTGGTCGGGACGGGCGTCGTCGCGTGCTGTCTGTGGGCCGCCCGAACCGCGCCGTGGGAGGCGCTCACCGAACTCCGACTCCTGGTTCCGTTCCTGCTCGCCGGCCCGCTGGTCGAGGTGGTCGTCCTCGGTCCGCCGTGGCTGGCTCCCGAACAGGCCGTCGCGCCGGCGCTCGCCAGCTACCGGACGCTGCTCGTGGTGCTCGTCGCCGCGGCGTACGTCCGGACGACGCCGACCCGCGAGTCACAGGCGGCGCTCCAGTGGCTCGTGCCGGGGAAACCGGGTCGTGCGCTGGGACTCTGCGTCGGCCTGGTGGCGCGGTACCTGACGGTGTTGCGGGCGGACCTCCGCCGGACGCGGACGGCGATGCGAGCGCGACTCGGCGACCGGTTGCCGGTCCACGAGCGGATACGACTCGTCGCCGTCGCGGGACTGGGGCGGGTGTTCGACCGGTCGGACCGACTCGCCTTGGCGATGCGCGCACGCTGTCTGTCGTGGAACCCGACGCTCCCCCGGCTTCGGTTCGGTCCGGCCGACGCGGTGGCGCTCGGCCTCGCACTGGCACTAATCGGGTGGGCACTCACCCCCGCCCTCGCGCCGGTTCTCGCGTCCCTCGTGTAGTCGGTCGGTCGACAGAAAACGCCGAACAGCGGACGTTCCGTTGATAACACTTAACCCCGAGTCGCCTCGCTGGTAAACCATGACAAACTTCGGACTCGCGGGAGGGGAGGTGGTGCTCCAGCAGGAGGTGACGCGACCGACGTTCTGGCAGATCGGGCCGGTCGGTGAGGCGATGTTCTACTTCCTGGCTGCCGTGACCGTCGTCTGGTTCCTCTGGGGCGTCTACGACCGCTTCGCACGCTACAGCGCCGGCAAACCGGACCACGCCGCGCGACTCGACGATCTGCCGGGGCGCATCGCCCGCGCCGCGAAGGTGGTGTTCACCAACGAGAAGCAGTTCAACCGCGACTTCGTCGGCGGCGTGATGCACGCGTTCATCCTCTGGGGGTTCCTGACGCTGCTCATCGGCACCACCATCCTCGCCATCGACATGGACATCTGGACGAAACTGCTCGGTCAGGAGTCGTTCTTCACGGGCGCGTTCTACCTCTCGTACTCGCTGGTGATGGACGCGATGGGGCTGCTGTTCGTCGTCGGCGTCGGCGTGGCGCTCTATCGGCGCTACGGACTGCGGATGGAGCGACTCTGGGACCGCCACAACAGCTGGGAGGACGCCTTCCTCGTCTGGTCGCTGTTCCTGCTCGGCGTCGGCGGCTACGTCGTCGAGGGACTGCGCATCCTCGGGACGGAGTTCCCGACCCACGAGACGGTGTCGTTCGTCGGCTACTTCGTCGCACTCGTCTTCCAGGGCGTCGGGATGAACCCGGAGATGGCGACGTTCGTCTACCCGGCCGCGTGGTGGTCCCACGCACTGCTCGCGTTCGGCTTCATCGTCGCCGTGCCGATGGCGAAACCGTTCCACATGATCTCGAGTTTCGCCAACGTCGTCACGAACGACGACAAGGCGGGCAAGCGCCTCCCGGGCATCCCGCTGGACCTCGACCACACGAACGCCGAGGACGTCGACGACTTCTCGTGGAAGGAGATGCTGGACCAGGACGCCTGTACGAAGTGCGGGCGCTGTTCGTCGGTCTGTCCCGCCAAGGCGTCGGGCCGACCGCTCGACCCACGGAACGTCATCCTCGACCTGAAGAGCTACCGTGAGAGCCTCGACGCCGGCGAGACGGACTCGAAACCCATCGTCGCCGACGGCGGCAGCGGCGTCATCGACACCGAGACCATGGAGTCCTGTATGGCCTGCATGGCCTGCATGGACGCCTGCCCGGTCGACATCGAGCACCTCTCGTCGTTCACGCGCATGAACCGCCAGATGACGGACGAGGGGGCACTCAAACCCTCCATCCAGGACATGTTCCAGAACGTGATGCAGAAGGGCAACACGTTCGGCGACCCCAACCGCAAGCGCGCCGACTGGACCGAGGACCTCTCGTTCGACGTCACCGACGCCCGCGAGGAACCCGTCGACTACCTCTGGTACGTCGGCGACTACCCGAGTTTCGACGACCGGAACAAGGCCGTCGCTCGCTCGCTCGCCACCATCTTCGAGGCCGCCGATGTCGACGTCGGCATCCTCTACGACGACGAGGTGTACGACGGCAACGACGTCCGGCGCGTCGGCGAGGAGTTCCTCTTCCTCGAACAGGCCGGCACGCTCGTCGAGTCGTTCGAGGCCTGTGAGTTCGACACGCTGGTCTGCACGGACCCCCACTCGTACAACACGTTCAAAAACGAGTACCCGGAGATCGACTTCGAGGAACTCGCGGACGACCCGATGATGGAGTTCGACGTCGAGGGGTTCTGGAACCAGCGCGGCGAGATCGACGTCCTCCACTACACGCAGGTCGTCCAGGAACTCGTGCAGGCCGGGAACCTCCCGCTGTCGGGGACCGAACTCGACTACACCGTCACCTACCACGACCCGTGTCACCTGGGTCGGTTCAACGACGAGTACGAGGCCCCGCGTGACCTCGTCCGTGCCACTGGCTGTGACCTCCACGAGATGCCGCGCAACCGCGCCAACTCCTACTGCTGTGGCGGCGGTGGCGGCGGCCTCTGGATGGACCTCGAAGAGGAGGAGAAGCCGAGCGAGGAACGCCTCCGCGAGGCGCTGGAGGACACCGAGGCCGGCCCGGCCGTCGAGAAGTTCGTCGTCGCCTGCCCGATGTGCCTGACGATGTACGAGGACGGCCGCAAGACCGGCGGCTTCGAGGAGGACATCGAGATCGTCGGCCTCTCGGAACTCATCGCCGAGGCCATCGAGGCACGCGACGTGACGGTCGGTTCGTCGGAGTCCGCCTCCGAATCGGCGACGACTGCTGACGACTGACCGTCGTTCACCGTCCGTTCTCCCTCCTCGTCGGCCACGACGGTCGTCTCGAACACGCCTCTCCTCGTCGTATCGCTGTCTCGATGCCGACGTCGTGAGTCGGGTCGTGTGGGTGTTCGGTGGTGTTCGGCCCACCGCATCGACAACGGCTTTCACCGCCCGTTCCGACTGTCGGGTATGGACCTCACTCACCGTCCCCGCCGGCTCAGAACCGACGGGATTCGACCGCTCGTCCGCGAGACGTCGCTGTCGCCCTCGGACCTCATCGCCCCCGTGTTCGTCGACGCGACGACCGACGAACGGGTGCCAATCGGGTCGATGCCCGGTCATCCGCGCGTGCCGGTCTCGGGTATCGTCGAGCGTGTCGAGGAGGTGCTGGCGACGGGCGTACAGGCGGTGATGCTGTTCGGCATCCCCGAGGAGAAAGACGCGGTCGGGTCGCGGGCGTACGCCGAGGACGGCGTCGTCCAGCGAGCGATGCGGGCGGTCAGCGAGGAGACCGACGCCTACGTCGTCGGCGACGTCTGTCTCTGTGAGTACACCAGCCACGGGCACTGCGGGGTTCTCGAGAGCGAAGCGAAGGAGCGCTGGGAGCGGCTCCGCCGAGACGATGTCGTCGAGGACCACGCCGCCGATGACCCCACCCTGACGGTGAAGAACGACGAGACGCTCGACCTGCTCGCGCGAACCGCCGTCTCGCAGGCCGACGCGGGCGCGGACATGGTCGCACCGTCCAGCATGACCGACGGGATGGTCGGCGCGATCCGCGAGGCGCTCGATTCGGCGGGGCACACGGACGTGCCCATCATGAGCTACGCCGCGAAGTTCGAGTCGTCGTTCTACGGGCCGTTCCGTGACGCCGCCGACGGTGCGCCCGCGTTCGGTGACCGCCGGCACTACCAGATGGACCCCGCGAACGCCCGCGAGGCGCGGCGCGAGGTCCAGTTGGACGTCGAACAGGGCGCGGACGTGCTGATGGTGAAACCCGCACTCCCGTACCTCGACGTCGTCCGGGACGTCCGCGAGGCGTCCGACTACCCCGTCGCCGCGTACAACGTCTCGGGTGAGTACGCGATGCTCCACGCCGCCGCCGAGAAGGGGTGGCTGGACCTCGACGCCGCGGCCCACGAGTCGCTGCTCTCCATCAAACGCGCCGGTGCGGACCTGATCCTGACGTACTTCGCCGAAAGCGTCGCGTCGTCGCTTTCGGCGACCAGCCAGCCGTAGTCCGACGCTCTTGCAGAGAGCGTGGCGTCGTCGCTCGACCGAGCGACCGGGCGTCGTCGGATGCGTGCGCCGAACCGTCGGCATCGATGGACACGAGTCCCCACCGCCAGCGCACGGTCCCCGTCCGCGCGTACCGGGTGTCAGTGCCACTCACGGCAACGTTTGCGTGGACGAACGGTCGGTTCCGGAGCGGTCGAACGTCCGATAAGCGGACGAAGTACGACCTTATATCCGTAATACTGTACCTCATTTCGCACGAACGTCGTCTTGACCGGCGAAAATATTGAAATGCACGAGCGAACTCTTTTGTAGGTGTGTTTCGTGACATGGTTCCGTGAGTTACACGCACAACGTCACGGTATTCGGAGTATGGATGGACGAACGTCGCAGTAGGGGGGTACGCGGATGACGCTCGTGCAGGCGGGTTCCGACCTCGCGGCCGTCGCCGAGAGCATCAACACCGTCTGGGTGCTGACGGTCACGTTCCTCATCTTCTTCATGCACGCCGGCTTCGCCATGCTGGAGGCGGGGCAGGTGCGCTCGAAGAACGTCGCCAACCAGTTGACGAAGAACATGCTGACCTGGAGCGTCGGCGTGACGGCCTTCTTCCTCGTCGGACAGGGCATCGGGAACGTCGTCGGCGGGAACGCCGCACCCTTCGGCTACGTCGACGACCCGAACGCCTGGGTCGGCTGGCTGTTCGGCGCGGTGTTCGCCATGACGGCCGCCACCATCGTCTCCGGGGCGGTGGCGGGCCGTGCGAAGCTCCGCGCGTACGTCGTCTACACCGTCGCGCTCGCCGCGCTCGTCTACCCCGTCGTCCTCGGGTTCACGTGGGCCGGGTCGGGCCTGCTCTCGGCGGACGGCGCACTCGGGTTCGGCGTCGGCTTCAGCGACTTTGCGGGCGGCATGATCGTCCACGGGATGGGTGGCATCGCCGGCCTGACCGCGGCCTGGATTCTCGGCCCACGGCTCAACCGCTTCGACGGCGACGGCTCGGTCAACGTCATCCCCGGCCACTCCATCACGTTCGCCGTGTTGGGGACGCTCTTGCTCTGTTTCGGCTGGTACGGCTTCAACGTCGGGACACAGGCGACCATCCTCGACCCCGAGACGGGCGAGTTCATGGGTGGGGCACTCGGCCGCGTCGCGCTGACGACGACGCTCGGGATGGCCGCCGGAGCCATCGGCGCGAGCGCCGTCTCGCTGGCGAAGACTGGCAAGGTCGACACGCTGTACGTCGCCAACGGGATGCTCGCAGGTCTCGTCGGCATCACGTCGAACACCGACGCCATCGTCTGGTGGGCCGCGCCCGTTATCGGCTTCCTCGCGGGCGCACAGCTCCCCGTGGTGTTCGAGTTCGTCGAGAAACGCCTCCACATCGACGACGTCTGTGCGGTGTTCCCCGTTCACGGCAGTGCCGGGGTGCTCGGTGCGCTCCTCCTGCCGTTCTTCACGGTGGGTGAGGGTGGTGGCTGGGTCGTCAGCACCGACCTCGTCGTCCCGCAGTTCGTCGGCGTCGCGGTCATCGCCGGCTGGACCGTCCTCGCCACGGCCGTCGTCTTCGGCGGTCTGAAGGCGCTCGGCCAGGCCCGCGTCACCCGCGAACACGAACTGGAGGGCCTCGACATCTCCGAACACGGCGTCGAGACCTACCCTGAGTTCAACCTCGGTGACGACCCCGTCGTCACGACCGACGGCGGCGTCCGCACCGACGGCGGCTCGGTCGGCGACGACGGCCGCCCGAACGACGGTGGTATCAAGATGGTCGTCGCGTACGTCCGACCGGACAGGCTCGGCGCGGTCAAGCAGTCGCTCGTCGAGGCCGGCGCACCGTCTATCTCGGTGACGAACGTCTCCGGTCGCGGCTCACAGCCCGCGAAGAAGGGCCAGTGGCGCGGCGAGGAGTACGTCGTGGACCTCCACCAGAAGGTGAAGGTGGAGTGCGTCGTCGCCGAGACGCCGGCACAGGACGTCGTCGAGGCCATCGCGTCGGCCGCGAAGACCGGCGAGAAGGGCGACGGGAAGGTGTTCGTCCTGCCCGTCGAGTACGCCCGGCAGATTCGCACCGGTACGGAGGGCATCGAGGCGGTCTGAACCGCTCGTATCGGTCGAGGCGTTCGCCTCCCGTCCCTCGCTCGCTCTGGGTCGGCCGACGTTCGTCCCACGAGCCGAACAGTTATATGAAAGAGACTATCTCATTGTAGTGTATGAAGGGCCGTCGGATGTGGGTGCGGTTGGCCGCGCTCCGGAGTCGAGTCCCTCGGGTGACCGACGACCCACCGCGTCCGACGGACAGCGTCGACTGGCGAGCGGTCACGCTCGGCGTTCTCGTGGCGCTGTGCCTCGGCGTCCTCGCGTTCTCGAACGTCCTCGGTGCGGGCGTCGCCTCCGTGGCCCTGTTCGCGCCGGGCGTAGTCGTCGGCCTGTTCGAGCGTGGGGGACGCGCGGTCCTCGACGACAGCGTCCTCGCCGGGTTGGCGAGTCTCGTCGTCCTCACGGTTGCGAGCGTCCCGTTCGGGTCGACGGCCCTCCCGTGGGTGTTCCTCGACCCTGGAACCGTGGCCGGCTTCGCAGCGGCCGTCCTCGTCGGCGCGCTCGCCGGGGTCCCACTGCTCGCGCTCGGCTCGGCCGTCGTCGGCGGGACCGCTGCCTACGCCCGTCGGCAGTTCCTCGCGGGCGTCCGGGCCGCTCGGTCCGCGTGACCTCGTCTCGACCACCGATGCAGTAACCTCCTTACTGCACCCGCGAGAAGCGCCGCCATGACTCGCAACCGCGAGAACTCTCGGGCGCTGTACGACCGGGCGCTGTCGGTCATGCCCGCCGGTGTCAACTCCTCGGTCCGGGCGACCCAACCGTACCCCACGTTCGTCCGGAAGGGCGACGGTGCACACGTCATCGACCAGGACGGCAACCGCTACGTCGACTACGTGATGGGCTACGGACCGCTCTTGCTCGGTCACGACATGCCCGAGTCCGTCGCCGCCGCGGTCCAGCGTGCCGCCAGCGAGGGGCCGATGTACGGCGCACCCACCGAAGTCGAGGTGGACCTCGCGGAGTTCGTCGTCCGGCACGTCCCGAGCGTGGAGATGATTCGTTTCGTCAACTCCGGCACGGAGGCCACGGTGTCGGCCGTCCGCCTCGCCCGTGGCTACACGGGTCGGAACAAGATCGTCGTCATGCAAGGGGGCTACCACGGCGCGCAGGAGTCCACGCTCGTCGAGGGCGACGTCGAGCACCCTCGTCCCTCCACGAGCGGGATTCCCCAGTCGTTCGCCGAGCACACCCTGCCCGTGCCGTTCAACGACGAGGACGCGCTCCGCGACGTGTTCGAGGCACACGGCGAGGACATCGCCTGCGTCCTCACCGAACCCATCCTCGGCAACTCGGGTATCGTGATGCCCGAGGAGGGCTCCCACGAGACGATTCGGGACCTCTGTGACGACCACGGTGCGCTCTACGTCCTCGACGAGGTCATCACGGGTTTCCGCGTCGGCGGGTTGGGCTGTGCGCAGTCGAAGTTCGGCGTCACGCCCGACGTGACGACGTTCGGCAAGATCGTCGGCGGCGGGTTCCCCGTCGGCGCTATCGGCGGCAAGAGCGAGATAATCGAGCAGTTCTCGCCGTCGGGCGACGTCTTCCAGTCGGGGACGTTCTCGGGACACCCGGTGACGATGGCGGCCGGTCTCGCCACGCTGGAGTTCTGCGCCGAGCAGGACGTCTACGAGCACGTGAACGCACTCGGCGAGCAGTTGCGGGAGGGCCTGACCGACATCGTCGCCGACCGCGCCCCCGAGTACACCGTCGTCGGGACGGACTCGATGTTCAAGGTGGTGTTCGGCCGGAGCGCGACCGGCCCACAGAGCGACTGCTGTTCCGCCGGGTGTACGCAGGACCCGACCTGCGAGCGCTACGGCGACTGTCCGAAGACGGGCGCGGACGTGGCGAACGCCGAGACCAGCGCTGGGACCGCC
Organism: Halomarina oriensis; assembly: GCF_009791395.1. Classification (GTDB taxonomy): domain Archaea; phylum Halobacteriota; class Halobacteria; order Halobacteriales; family Haloarculaceae; genus Halomarina; species Halomarina oriensis. The sequence goes on along the minus strand of NZ_WSZK01000015.1, from coordinate 303,057 downwards.
TGTTCCGACCGTTCATGGAAGAACAGGGGATTTTGCTCCCCGCGAACCAGATGGAGAGCCAGTTCGTCAGCTACGCCCACACCGAAGCGGACGTCGAGGAGACGCTGGACGCGTACGAGGCGTTCTTCTCGTAGGTCGGCAGTCGTCGGTTCCACGCTCCCGAGCGACCACACTCCCCTGAACGTTTATGCCGCGTGACACTGTGGTGTCGCGTATGTCGTCACCCTCCACGACTCGCACGGCCACCGCGAGTCACACGACCGACCGATACGTCGACTCCGAGTGGTGGAAAGCCATCGCGCTGGCGGGGGCGTTCTTCGTCTTCGCGTACGTCGTCGGGTTGTTACTGTTCCTCACCGTGTTCGTGCCCGCAGTCATCGGCCTCGGTGATCCGGCCGGGCTGTTGGGTGTCGGATTCGGGCTCGCCTTCCTCGTGTTCGTGCTGTTGGCGCTCGTCGGTCTCGTCTTGAGTCTGCTCCTTCCGGTCGCGCTCTACTTCGACGCGCAGGCGGTGACCGAGGCGAACGTCGGCTGGCGGCCGGACCCGACGCTGTTCGCCGGCGTGGCCGCTCTCGGCCTGTTCGTCCAGATCGTCCAGCCGGCGGTCGCGTTCTACTACCTCTACAAGCGTCGACAGGCGGTCGGGACGCCATAGAACGTCTTTTCAGCGTTCGCCGTCCAGTCCGTGTATGAGCGATACGCTACGGCTGGCGACGCGCGGGTCGGCGCTGGCGCTCCGACAGGCCGAGTCGGTGCGCGAGGTGCTGGCGACCCGGCGTCGGCCGGTCGACCTCGTCGAGGTGGAGACCCGCGGCGACCGCATCACCGACGAACTCATCCATCGCCTCGGGAAGACCGGCGCGTTCGTCCGCGCACTCGACGAACAGGTCCTCTCGGGCGACGTCGACGCCGCCGTCCACTCGATGAAGGACATGCCCACCGAGATGCCCGACGACCTCGTCGTCGCGGGCGTCCCCGAGCGTGCCAGCGCCACCGACGTCCTCGTCACCGTCGACGGCCGCCCGCTGGAGGACCTCCCCAGCGGCGCGACGGTCGGCACCTCCAGCCTCCGCCGGAAGGCCCAGTTGCTCGCCGAGCGCCCGGACCTCGACGTCCAGCCGCTCCGGGGGAACGTCGACACCCGTGCCGAGAAACTGCTCGCGCCGGGTCTCCAGCGCGAACACGAGCGCCGTCTCGATGCGGAGGAGACGGACGGGGCGGACGACGACGCCACCACCGAGTCGTTCGACGAGGACCTCGACACGTGGTTCAACGGCCTGAGCGAACTCCAGCGCCGCGCGCTCGAACGCGACGTGGAGACGGAGTACGACGCCATCGTCCTCGCGGAAGCCGGTCTCGACCGCTCGGGACTCGCCCACTCGCTGCAGTATCAGCGCCTCTCGCCGTCGCGGTTCGTCCCCGCGCCGGGACAGGGTTCCATCGCCGTCACGTCCCGCGACGACGAGGTGGCAGAGCGGATTCACTCCGCGGTCGACCACCCGCCGACGCGCGTTCGCGCGACGGTCGAACGGACCATCCTCGCCGAACTCGGCGGTGGCTGTGTCGCGCCGGTCGGCATCTACGCGAAACTGCAGGGCTCGAAGGTGAACGTCGCCGTCCGCGTCCTCTCGCAGGACGGCACCGAGGAGATACGCGAGAACCGTGACCTCCCCGTCGAGCGCCACCCGCAGGCCGCCCGCGAGTTCGCCCAGGCCCTGGCCGACCGCGGTGCGGCGGACCTCATCGAGCGTGCCCGCCGCGAGAGCCAACCCGACCGCGGCGCACGCGAGGACGCCGAGGAGTCGGCCACCGACACCGACGCCGACACCGACGCCGAGGGACCCTCCGAGACCGCCGTGGAGTCGACGGACGAGGAGACGCCCGCTGTGGCGTCGGAGACGACCGCCGACGAACGCGAGGTGGACTCCGACGACGTCGAAGACGAGTCGGCCCCCGAGGCGGACGGGTCCGACGACTCGACGAGCGACCACACCCCCAGCACCCCGTGGCCGACCGTTGGGAGCGACGACGGGGAGGAGTGAGATGGCCGAGTCCGACGCGGACGGCGTCGTCTACCTCGTCGGGAGCGGTCCCGGCGACCCGGACCTGCTGACGGTCAAGGCCCACCGTCTGCTGACGGAGGCGGACGTGGTCCTCCACGACAAACTGCCCGGTCCCGAGATTCTCGGGCTGATCCCCGACGAGAAGCGCGAGGACGTCGGCAAGCGTGCCGGCGGCGACCGGACGAGCCAGGAGTACACCAACGACCGGTTGGTCGAACTCGCCCACGAGGGGAACGTCGTCGTCCGTCTGAAGGGTGGCGACCCGTTCGTCTTCGGTCGGGGCGGCGAGGAGGCCGAACACCTCGCGGCCAACGACGTGCCCTTCGAAGTCGTCCCCGGCGTCACGAGCGCGGTCGCGGGTCCCGCCGTCGCGGGCATCCCGGTGACCCACCGCGACCACGCCTCCAGCGTCACGTTCGTGACGGGTCACGAGGACCCCACCAAGGAGGAGTCGGCGGTCGACTGGCACGCGCTGGCGGCGACGGGCGGGACGCTCGTCGTCCTGATGGGCGTCGGGAAACTCCCCGACTACACTGCCGAACTCCGCGAGGCGGGGATGTCCGGGGAGACGCCCGTCGCGCTGGTCGAGCGCGCGACGTGGCCCGACCAGCGTGTGGCGACGGGGACGCTCGCGGACATCGTCGAGGTCCGTGACCGCGAGGACATCTCCCCGCCGGCCATCACCGTCGTCGGCGACGTGGCGGCGACCCGCGAGACGCTCGCGGCGTTCCTGCGAAACGGGACCGACGAGGCGTTCGACGCCACGGAGGTCGGAGAGGAGTGAGCGACGACACCGGCACAGCAGGCACCGGCAGCGAGGGGCGCCCCCGAGTCGCCGTCTTCCGCCCCGACGACGAGCGACTGGCGCGTGCCGTCGACCTGCTCGACTCGCTGGGCGTCACTCCAGTCGGTGACCCGATGCTCGCCGTCGACCCGACGGGCGAGACTCCCCGCGAAGACGCCGATTTCGCCGTCCTGACGAGCAAGACGGGCGTCGAACTCGTCGCCGACGCCGGGTGGACTCCCGAGGGGACGACGCTGTGTGCCATCGGCGAGGCGACGGCCGGCGTCCTCCGCGAGCACGGTTACACGGTCGACGTGGTGCCCGAGGAGTTCTCCTCGTCGGGACTGGTCGCGGCGCTGGCCGACCGCGTCGGCGGGACTCGTGTCGAGGTGGCCCGAAGCGACCACGGCTCCGCGGTCCTGACCGACGGTCTCAACGACGCGGGCGCGTTCGTCCACGAGACCACGCTGTACCGCCTGACTCGACCCCCCGAGTCGGGGGTCTCGGCGGATTTCGCGGCGTCGGGTGACCTCGACGCGGCGTTGTTCACCTCCTCGTTGACCGTCCAGCACTTCCTCGACGCGGCCGCAGAACGGGGTGTCCACGACGAGGCACTCGTCGGACTCGGTGACGCCGTCGTCGCCACCATCGGTGCGCCGACCCGTGAGACGGCCGAAGCCGCCGGCATCGACGTGGACCTCGTCCCCGAGACGGCCGACTTCGAGGCGCTCGCGCGGGCCGCCGTCGCCACGCTCTCGGGAGCGTCGCCGAACGCGTGAGTCCGGTCGGGGGCCGGGTCCTGCCCGTCCGCGCGACTCACTCCGACGGGGCGGCGCTCAGAGCGTCCGACCGAGGACCGTCGCCGGCACGTACCGCAGGTCGGTGAGTCGCCACCACATCTCCGCTCGCGGGTCGTTCCCGTCGATGCGGGGGATTCGGTGGGGGTCGGTCGACGGGGCGACGAGACCACGGTCGATGGTGACCGACAGGTCGTGTGCGCTCGCCGCGATGTCGACCGCTTCGCCGTCGAAGTCGCCGTACGGGTAACAGAACCGGTCGACGGTGACGCCGAACCGGGATTCGAGGTCGGACTTCGCACCCAGTATCTCCTCGCGTTTCGTCGCCGTGTCCAGCGTCGAGAGCCTCGGGTGTGTCCGCGTGTGGTTGCCGATGGTGACGAGGTCCTCCTCGACGAGTTCGGCCAACTCCGCCTCGGTCATCAGGAGACGGTCGTCCGACGGTTCCAGTTCGTGGCGCTCGTAGGCGAGTGCCCTGCTCTCGTCGTCGACGAACGCACTGGAGACGAACACCGTCGCCGGGACGTCGAACTCGCGCAGCAACGGGAGGACGGTCGTCGAGAAGTCGACGAACCCGTCGTCGAAGGTCAGGGCGACCCGCTTCGGTCGGGTCTCGGTCGGGTCCAGCACCGCCGGGAGGTCAACGACGTCGTAGCGTTCGACGAGCGCTTCGAGGTCGGCCACGAACCGTTCGACCGGGAGGCTCCCGACGTAGCCCGGTATCCCCCCGACGGAGTGGTACATCAACACCGCGTTCTGCCGACTCGACCAGAGTCGTGAGAACCGCATCCGGGCGTCCGCGCTCCCGAGTACCCTGTCGACACCGTCGATGGCGTCGACGGCCGCTCGATTCGCCCACTGCCGGAGCGGATGCCAGTTCTCCTCGGTTCGGTCCATCGCTGTCGCTCTCGGCATCGTCGTCTCGGATAATAGCTGTTACTCAGAATACAGGAAGTGTCCGAACGGGGTGTCTCCCCGTCGCCGGAACGTCCCGTCGGTGAGGGCCAGCAGTTTATACCGCAGAACGAACTACTCGCTCGCAGATGACGCCACCCGTCCCCGAACTCGCCGACCACGCCGCGGACTGTGCCGACCGGTTGCTCGCCGCCGACGAGGTGTTGCTGGCCTCTCACATCGACGCCGACGGACTGACGAGCGCGGCAGTGGCTTCGACGGCGCTCGAACGGGCGGGTATCGAGTTCGAGGCGGTGTTCAAGAAGCAACTGGACGCACACGAGATAGCGACCATCGCCGCGGCCGACTACGACACCGTCCTGTTCACCGACTTCGGGAGCGGCCAACTCGACGACATCGCGCGTCACGAACGCGAGGGCGACTTCACGCCGGTCGTCGCCGACCACCACAGGCCCGCCGACGAAGAGACCGAGTTCCACCTCAACCCCCTCCTGTTCGGCCTCGACGGCGCGAGCGAACTCTCCGGGGCCGGCGCGGCGTACGTCCTCGGGCGGGAACTCGGGCGGGCGACGACGGGCGACGACGCGGCGAACACCGACCTCGCGGGCCTCGCCGTCGTCGGCGCGGTGGGCGACATGCAGGCGTCGAGTGGTGAACTCCACGGGGCGAACGCCGGTATCGTCGCCGAGGGCGTCGAGGCGGGCGTTCTCGGCGAGGCGACCGACCTCGCACTCTACGGTCGTCAGACGCGACCGCTCCCGAAACTGTTGGAGTACTCCAGTGACGTCTACATCCCCGGCATCTCCAACAGCCAGTCCGGTGCGGTCGGCTTCCTCTCGGCCCTCGACGTGGACCTCAAATCGGGTGGAGAGTGGCGGACGTGGGTCGACCTCTCGGGCGACGAACGCCAGACGGTCGCCAGCGCGCTGGTCCAGCGAGCCATCCAGCGGGGCGTCCCCGCGCACAAGATAGACGGGTTGGTCGCCACGACGTACACGCTCCTCGACGAACCGGAGGGGACGGAACTCCGCGACGCCAGCGAGTTCTCGACGCTCCTCAACGCCACCGCACGCTACGAGCGGGCGGACGTCGGCCTCGCGGTCTGTCTCGGGGACCGCGACGGCGCGCTCGACCGGGCGCGCGACCTGCTGACGAACCACCGCCGGAACCTCTCCGAAGGCTTGCGCTGGGTGCAGAACGAGGGTGTCACCCGCGAGGAGCACGTCCAGTGGTTCGACGCGGGCACCCACATCCGCGAGACCATCGTCGGCATCGTCGCCGGGATGGCGGTCGGCAGCGACGGCGTGGACCGCGACGTCCCCATCCTCGCGTTCGCCTCGAAGAGCGACGAGGAGACGAAGGTGAGTGCGCGGGGTACCCACGCGCTCGTTCGCTCGGGACTGGACCTCTCTGCGGTGATGGGCGAGGCGTCGGCGGCCGTCGGCGGGAAGGGTGGCGGCCACGACGTCGCCGCCGGTGCGACGATTCCCGCAGGTCAGGAGCGAGCGTTCGTCGAGCGAGCGGACGCCATCGTCGGCGAACAGCTCGGATAGCCGGATCTCGGCCGAGTCGACCGTGCTCTCGCAGACGAGCGGTCGCCGTCGCGTCCGGCCGATACACCGTCAGCCACGATACGAAAACGACCGCGATGGCGAACACTCAGAGCGTGCGGAACCGTCGAAGAGAGGGGTGTTCAGTCGCTCACTCGACGACTTCGACCGTCGCGTCCCCGTCGTACTCGCTCTGGGCGTCCGCCAGCAGTTGGGGCTTCCCGAACGGCAGCGCACCGAACAGCGCGTAGTGGACGACCGACGCGACGACGAACAGTCCGAGCAGTACCGTCAGTAGGCGGGTCACCTTCGACATGTGCGTAGAGACGAGTCGGACCCGCAAGAAGGCGACGGCCTCGGTAACCGGCAGGTGAAGCCGACACGGGTCCGCCCACTTCGACGACTGTGGGTTCGGCCGACCGACTCCGGTGACCGCGTTCACCTCGAAGCCGACGTTCCGGGTCGGTCCGTCGCTCAGTCGTGCGGTGCGGACCGACTGGAGTCGCCGGCCAACCGCTCGGCGAGCGTGCGTGCGGCCGTGACGTGTTCGTCCGCCTGCTCGTCGCCCGTCCCGTCGACGTTCGAGAGCAGTTCGACGACGTGGCCGGCACGTTCGCGCTCGACGGCTGGGTCGAGGTCGGACTCGGCCATGTCGAGCGCGAGCGCCTCCGCCTCGCCCAGCCACGCGTTCGTTCGACTGTCGATAGGTCGTTCGCCGGTGGCGACGAGGTGGTCGGCCAGCCGTCGGGTGGGGTCGTCGGTCACGGTCGTTCGGTCGTCGTGGAGGTGTCTCAGTGTTTCGTCGTGCGCTCACCGCCCGAATCCCCGAACAGCAACCCCTTTACTCGCGGCTTCGACCGATGTGGTATGGACCGGTCGCTCCTCGTCGCGCTGCTCGCCGGCGTCCTCCAGGGTATCTTCGAGTGGCTCCCCATCTCCAGTGAGGGGAACCTCACCGTCGTCCTCACGGCGCTCGGCCGGCCGGCGGAGGCGGCCGTCGCCTTCAGCCTCTTTCTCCACCTCGGGACGGCGGGTTCGGCCAGCGTCTACTACCGCGAGGAGGTCGCCGAACTGCTCGGTCGCCTCCCCGACTGGCGACCGAAACGCGCGTTCGTGGGCGAACAGGCCCCGGTGACGTTCCTCGCTGTCGGCACGCTCGTCTCCGGACTCGTCGGTATCGCGGCCTACGCGACGCTCGACGAGGTGGTGAACGAACTGACCGGCGGGACCGTCGTCGTCCTCGTCGGTGTCCTCCTCGTGGTGACCGGCCTCTTCCAGAAGTTCACGGCGGGACGCGCGAGCACCGAGCGTGACCCGGACCTCCTCGACGCCGTCCTCGTCGGGGCCGCTCAGGGCGTCGCCATCCTCCCCGGCGTCTCCCGGTCGGGGATGACCACCGGGACGTTGCTCCTGCGTGGCTACGACGGCTCCTCGGCGTTCCGCTTCTCGTTTCTCCTCTCCATCCCCGCGGCGCTCGGCGGCGCGGCCATCGCGTACGTCGATACGGGCCTCGGCGAGGTGACGCCGACGGCCGCCGCTATCGCACTGCTCACCGCCTTCCTCGTCGGCTACGCGACCATCGACGCGCTCCTCCGGGTCGTCGAACGCGTCCCGTTCTGGCTGGTCTGTCTCGGACTGGGTGCGGTGGCGATGCTCGGTGGCGCGCTCGTCCTCTGAGCGTTCGGCACCCGCTCGTCGCCACGATGCGCTCGCCCTCAGGTCCCCGTCGGAACCGTCGACCCGTCCCCGACCGCGGACTCGTTCACCGTCACCGCCGTCCCGCCGCCGCTCCCGTTCACCGTGTACGTTCCGGGGTAGGCGACCCGGACGGTGTACTGCCCGTCCGCGTTCGTCGTTGCCTGTCGCGTGTAGACGAACGTCGTGTCCTCCACCTCGACCCGCGTCTCGACGGTCACCGTCGACGAGTGGTCGGCCGTCCCGCGCAGGACGGCACCGGGGACCAACTGGAACGCCTTGTAGCTCCCACCGTCGTTCGTGGCGACGAGTCGGTAGTGGCCGAGACCGGGCGTGTCACCGTCGCGGCTCCCGTTGTCGAGGTGGAGGCGCGTTCCGAGTGCGTCACTCGACACGACGCCGGACACCACCCCGTCGCTCGTCACGACGAACCCCCGTCGGTCGAGTCGGTCGTACCACTCCGACCCGTTCGTGCCGGCGACGAACGGGGCGTAGTTGTTCTGGGCGTAACTGTAGGAGAACGCCTCGCCGTTGACGAAGTAGTTGTACATCCGGTTCTCGCCCCACTCGGTCAGGACGTAGTTCTCGGGGTATTCGAGGCCCTGTGACTCGCTGTAGGCGTCGATAGCGACCGCCGTCTCGTAGTCGTCGCTGTCGGTCGTGAGTAAACTGGTCTTGAGCGGGACCTGGACGATGCTCAGGCCGGCGAGCAACACGAAGATGAGGACGAGCGCCTGTGCGGTCGAGCGGTCGGGGAGGGCGAGCGTTGAGGCAGTACCGTCCCCGAACGGTGCCGGCGGGGCGACGACGTCCACCCACGCGGCGACGTGGACGAACGCGAGACCCGCGAAGACGGCGACGAGCGGTGACAGCTCCCCGACGAACCGGACCTGGACGACGGCGAGCACCAGGAAGTACGCGCCGTAGACGCCCAGCGGCAGCCACCGGGCGTCCTCGCGGGCGCGTGAGAGACTCCAGACGAGGTACGGTAGGGCGACGAGGAGGAGCAGACCGAACAGCAACAGCCACCCGAGCGACTGGCTGAACAGGCTCTGGACCTCGGCGATGGCGCGGTAACCGAACAGTCGGTCCGTGGCCGCGGTGGTGAACTCCGTCCAGAACTCCGGGAAGAGCACTCGAAACGCGAGGACCGCCACGACGCTCCCGACGAGTTCACCGACCGCGAGCGCCCACGCCGGCAGGCCGACGCGACGGGCGGCCGCTCCGGCGACCAGAACTCCCAGGCCACCGACAGCGAGCAGTGCGGGCGCGACGACCACCGGCGTCGTGTGCCAGCCCAGTGTCCCGTGAACGAGCCACGTGAGGCCGGCCGCGAGACCGACACCGAGGACGACCGGGCCGCTCGTGGGGAGCGGCGACTCCTCGCGGGCGACCGCTCTGAGGCCGTCGGCCACCAGGAAGAGGCCGAGCGGGACGACGAGCAGCGGGCCGGCCTCCCACGCGAGCACCTGACCGGCCACACCGAGGGCGACGGTCACGATGCCGACCGCCGCGAGGTCCGGTCGCGGCAGGACGTCGCCGTCAGCACGGTGGGCGGCGACGGTCACGAGCACGACGCCCAGGAGCGTCAGCGTCAGCCAGACGTAGTCGAACGCGTGGTGATCGGCGAACCCCAGACTCGTCCGCATCGCGTGGCCCGGCAACACGGCGAGCATCAGGACGGCGGCGAGTGCAACCCGTCGGTCGTCGGTGACGAGGGCTGCGATACTGTAGACGAGTACGGCGGTGACGACGGCCGCGACGACCGGGTACCACGCGAGGACGCCGCCGACAGCACCGACACCGCCGAGGAGGCTGGCGACCAGCCAGAGTATCGCTATCGTCAGCGGTTCGCCGTTCTCGGAGCTCAGCGGGAGGTTCGAGACGCTCAGTTCGGGGTCGGTGAGCAGCTGCTCGACCAGATACCGGTAGTAGTACGGGTCGTTCCCGGAGAGGACGACGTGATCCGGACGGAAGACGGCACTCCACGAGGTGAGCCGGAAGGCGACGACGAACGCGAGGGCCACCAGCAGACAGGCAGCGGCGAGTCGGTCGCTCCGGTCGAACGAGCCGAGCGTCGAGAGCGACGGCATCGAGCGACCGGTCGTCGATGCGGAGCCGGTCTCGGTGCCCGGCTCACCGTCGCGTGCCGCGTCGAGTCCGTCTCGAACGGCGTTCCGGTCGGCGACCCGGTAGTTTCCGCCCTCGGTCTTCTCTACGACACCGCCGGCGACGAGTTCGCCGAACTGCCCCGAGTCTATCGGCAGGTCGCCGAACGTGAACGGTTCGTCGGCGGACAGGACGGCCTCGGTCGCCGACTGCAACTCGGGCCGGTCGTCGAGGAGGGCGCGAACGTCGCCGGCTGTAACCATACCGTCTCACGTTCGAGTCGAGTAAAGAAGGCGTCGCATCGGGGTGGGGTAGGGTCGACGACACGGTGAGTGTCGCTCGCACGACGCTCGGCGGACCCGTACTCGTTTCTCGCGGAACCCGACGAGACGAACAGGGCACTGGTCGGCACCCCGGACCGTTCGGTCGGACGGTGCAGATACAGCAGCCTTTTATCTTCGACTTTTTAAAAGGTCAGAAATGCGAATACTCGTCACCGGCGGTGCGGGGTTCATCGGCGGCCACCTCGCAGAGCGGTTCGTCATCGATGGACACGACGTCGTCGTGCTGGATAACTTCGACCCGTTCTACGACACTCGAATCAAAGCGCACACTGTCGAGAGGTGCCGCGAACGCGCTGCCGGAGGCGACGGCTCCTACCGACTCGTCGAGGGGGACGTTCGAGATGCCGACGTCGTGGCCGAACTGGTCGAGGAGGTCGACTACGTCTATCATCAGGCCGCGCAGGCAGGCGTGCGTCCGAGCGTCGAGGACCCCCGGAAGTACGACGACGTCAACGTCGACGGAACGCTGAACGTCCTCGACGCGGCCCGTGATACGGGCATCGAACGGGTCGTCCTCGCCTCCTCGTCGTCGGTCTACGGCAAGCCACGGTACCTCCCGTACGACGAGGACCATCCGACGACGCCCGTGAGCCCATACGGAGCGTCGAAACTGGCGGCCGAACGGTACGCGTGCTCCTACAGCGAGGTCTACGACCTGCCGGCGGTCGCACTGCGCTACTTCACGGTGTACGGCCCACGAATGCGCCCGAACATGGCGATCTCGAACTTCGTCTCGCGGTGTCTCGACGCAGAATCGCCGGTCGTGTACGGCGACGGCACGCAGACGCGTGACTTCACGTACGTCGAAGACGTAGTCGAAGCGAACGTCACGTTGCTGGCAGAAGACGCCGCCGACGGCGAAGCCGTCAACGTCGGGTCGACCGACAACATCGAAATCAGAACGCTGGCCGAGGAGATTCGGGACCAGTTGGCCCCCGACCTGACGCTGGAGTACGAGGAACGCCACGACGCCGACGCCGACCACACGCACGCGGACATCTCGAAGGCGAATGATCTCATCGGCTACGAACCGACGACGACCATCCGGGAGGGTGTCTGGAAGTTCACCGAGTGGTACCGCAACGACCGTGACTGGTACGAACCGCTCGTCCTGAACTCCTGAACCGGCGTCCCGTGAACTGTCGTTTCTTGGCCGCTCTCCAACCCGAATCTGGCTCTTTTTATGCAGGACGACGCGACTCGGTGTATGGACCGGAGTCTGCAGGTCTCGTCTCTCGGCTCTATCTTCCGTGGAGCAGGGTTCTTCGCCGCGGGAAAAGTGCTCTACAACGTTCTTCGGTTCCTCTTCAACTTCGTTCTCACTCGCGGACTCGGCGTCGAACTGTACGGCATCTACGCGTTCGCGAACACCGTCGTCGGTGCCGCTATCACCGTCACCACCCTCGGATCCGACAAGGCCGTTCTTCGCTACCTTCCGGCCCTCGAAACGGATGTGGAACGCCGTGGCATCCTCGTCTTCGCGCTCGCCCTCTCGCTTTTCGGGAGTTTCACGGCCGCGACGTTGCTCTGGGTCTTCGCACCACTCCTCACACAGTACACGCTCGAAGACCCCGCGCTAGTCCCGACGATTCGAATTCTCGCGGGTCTACTCGTCGCCCGTGCGCTGCTCAAGGTGTTGAGTAGTGCCTTCCGCGCGCTCGACCTTCCGGAGTACGACGTCCTCGTCCAGCAGATCGCCCGGCCCCTCGTCGGACTGCTCGCCGTCGCTGTGGCGTTCCAGTTCGGCTACCAACTTGTCGGTGCTGTCACTGCCATCGCCATCTCCTCGCTCCTCGTACTGGTCATCGGGCTCGCCTTCCTCGGCAAGAAGACCGACATCCATGTCTTTGGTCGTGTCCCCCGGGGCGATATCGTCGAGTACACGCGGTTCTCGCTCCCGTTGACGGTCAAAGACGCTGGGTCGTTCTTGTACACCCGTGCCGACGTACTAATGGTCGGTTACTTTCTCACGTCGAGTGCCGTCGGTATCTACAACGTCTCCGTCCTCTTGGCGACGGTCGTCGTCCTTCCGCTGTCCGCGTTGAACCGTATCTTCCCGAGCGTCGCGTCCCGACTCCACGAAGCGGGCCAACGAACCGAACTGGAGTCGATTTATGCCACGGTCACTCGGTGGGGGCTGACCGCGTCGCTTCCCATCGCTGTGTTCGGTATCGTCCTCGGTAGCGAGGTGCTCGCGGTGTTCGGTTCGGGGTTCTCGACGGGTGAACTCGTCCTCGCGTTCTTCTTGCTCGGCCAGCTGTTGAACGCCGCTGTCGGACCGAGCGGCTACCTTCTGTTGATGACCGACCACCAGTATCTCGTCTCGCTCAATCAGACGACGTTCGGTGTACTCAACCTCATTCTGAACTACTTCTTCATCGTCGAGTTCGGTATGGTCGGTGCGGCTGCGGCCACGGCCGCGATTCTCGGCACGCTCAACGTCGTTCGACTCGTCGAGGTCTGGCACTACGAACGGATGGTGCCGTACTCCCGTCGCTTCGTGAAACCGCTCGTCGCGATCGCGGTGGCCGGTGGCGTCGTCATCGGCTGTCGACAGTTCCTCGACGGACTCGCACTCGTCGTCGGCGGTGGCGCACTCGGTGGGGTGGTCTACCTCGGACTCCTCGTAACGATGGGCGTCGAACCGGATGACGTCGATTTCGCCCGAGAGTATCTCGGGTGAACGACGACGGTCTCGACCGCCGTCGAAACGTCTCAACGGGTTTTTACGTCGGTGCTCGTTCGTTTCACTCAAATGTCCGTCGTCAGTCGGCTCTCTCGGATTTCCAACCGTAACTCCCTCTCTCCGTCTTCCCCGCGAGCACTGCTGGTCTGTTCCCTTGTCGTCTCTCTTCTCGTCGGTGTGCTCTCGCCGGTCCTCTCTGTGATTCTCTCCGTCCCAGTTCTGGCGACACTCGGTCTCACCGGCGTTTGCTATCTCGGCTTCGTCGTCTGGATGGACAGCGTTCCGGAAGGGATATTCGCGGGACTGTTCGTGCTGTCGACGTTCTCCGCCGAAGTTCCAATCGTAGAAGGGTCGAGAAGCAACGACCTCGAACTACTGCTCGTCGACCCGGTACTTGTCGCCGCGTTGGGACTACTCGCAGTCCTGTACTCGTTCGGGCAGGTACAGCGACTGACCCGGCTCACGTTCTTGCCACTACTCCTCGCAGGGTTCATCGGGTGGACAGCAGTATCGGCGCTCGTCGGAAACGGTCCCTCTCAGAGTGCGGCGGTCTTCTTCACGGTCGGTCGAGTACGGATGCTCGCGGTGCTGCTCGCGGTGTTCGCAATCACGACCATCTACGGCTTCAAAGATGTCGTCCTCGCGTTCGTACCGCCGTTGGCTGTCCACGCTGCCGTCGCGCTCGCGGAGGGACTGCGCGGTGCGGCGTTCGGGTTCACGGTCCTCGGGGACAAGACCGGTGATCTCATCGCGAGTAAGACGATGTTCGGAATCAGTTACGCCACCGGTCTCTTTCCGGGGGGATTCATCGGAACCTCCCGCTCGTTGTTGGCGGTACTGTTCCTGCTCGCCCCTGTCACGGCAGTCGTTCTCTCCGATAAGTACACGGGGACCGCCCGCTGGTGGCTTCTGATACTCCTCCCGACGACACTCGTTCTCCTCCTCGCTGACACTGCTTCTGGCCTTGGTGCGTTCCTGCTGTTGCTCGTTCTCGTTGGCGGCTACGGACTGTTCGCACGCGCTACACCCCTCGGCCCCAGCGGGTCCCTCGTGGCCACCGGCGTCTCGGTTTTGGGCGGCCTCCTGCTGCTCAACTTCAGACGGTTCTCGGAAGACCAAGCAGAGACCAGTTCCGCGGACACGCCGCCGGACGAGTCCTCCGTCGGGCAGACACCGCCCGGAGAGGCGACGGACGGCCGAGAAACACCGTCACCGACCGAACCGACCGGTGGTCAGGGAACGACGCCGTCACCGACCGAATCGACCGGAGGTCAGGAGACGACGACGCCACCGATCGGTTCGGGGGTCTCCGAACTGCTTCTATCGTTCGTCGTAGAGAACCTCGGAATCAGGGTGTGGTTGGCTTTCACCGCACTGGAGGTCGCCCTGCAGTACCCACTGTTCGGACTCGGTGGTGGTAATTTCCAGTTGCTCACCAGAGAACTCGGTTTGGAGTTCGGACTGACTGCGCACAACACCTACCTCTCGGTCTTGGTCGAATTCGGCCTTCCTGGGTTCGTTCTCTTCATGTCTGCTGTGGGGTACACGTACTACGCTACACTCCGTCTCGCTCTGGAGCAACGGACCGACCGAGAGATGTGGATGATGGTACTCGCCGGACTGCTCACGTTTCACGCATTCAACTTCTGGGTGAGTCTCTATCACGGGTCGACGGTCTACGCCATCTTTTGGGCGTTCGCCGCCGCCATCGCGGGCGAGTACGCGGCGACGTGTGAACCGAGTCCTCGATTCAGACGTATCCGAGAGCGGATAGGCGCTCTTCGATAGTCCCGTCGTCTTGCCGTTCAACTGCCTCAGGCGGGTCGCTCCGAACCGCTCGACGCTCGTCCTCACAAACGAGCCACGGAACGGTCACCAGTCCCGGCGCGTGAAGGTCCCGTGGATGGCCGTAGCCACGGATGGGGATGGGCCACAGGCGTTCGCCGACGAGATTACCGTGGTCTGCCGTGACGACGGTGCGACCGGTAATCGACTCGCACAACTCTCTCACGTGCGGCAACGTCAGTTCGAGGTTCTCCTCGTACGCCTCGACGACAGCCGCGGGGTCGTGGTCGTCGGTCAGTTCGAGGTTCCGCCAGATGTTCATCTCTCCCGTTTCGTTCACACCGAGCTCCCGACTGAGCCCTTTGTGCGAGATATTCTCGCTGGCGGGACCGATGAAGGGGAAGTGTGGCTGCATGAAGTGGACGACGAGTCGCTTGTCGGGGTACTCTCGGTCGACTCGCTTCGCCCGTTCGACGACGTCGGCGGGGTGGACAGTGTGGAGGTCGTCGTCCCAGTCCAGTTCGAGCATATCGACGACATCGTGGAACACGTCGTCGGCCAGTTTGTACCAGTGCGGATTTGCCGTGATGTAGACCGTGTCGTGGAACGTCCGGCCGACGAAGTTATCCTGCATGTACTCCCAACTCTCGCTCGCCGAGGAGTAGCGCTTCGAGAGCGTCCCGTCGACGACGGTCTGACCCGCGAAGAGGTCGTACCGACACCCATCGAGGATGACGAGCACGTCCCAGTCCTCCTCGGCGAGTACGACTTCCTCACGGGACTGCCGACTGTAGAAGAACTCGTTAATCCGGTAAGACAGAGAGTGGGCGAATCGTCTCGGCTCTCGAAGCAGCAGATTCGGGTCCGAGAGCGCTCGCCGAAGGTTCGCGAGCGAGTACCGGTCGGGAAGCATTCGTCCGTCTGATTAGCAGCGTGCTGTTTGGTCGCTTCGATTCCAGACGAGTCGCGTGGCTTATACCTGCGCCGTCGCACTCTCCGGCAACGCGATGGCTCCCCCGCAGACACGATCAGACGAGGACCCGGTCGTTTCGGTCGTGATTCCGTACAGTCCGGAACACACCCCGAAGTCGATGCTCCGAGAGGCGGAGGAGTCTGCCCGCAACCAGACCATCCCCGTCGACATTGTGACAGTCGCCGACAAGAATCAACGTGGTCCCGCGTGGGCTCGTAATGAGGGACTAAATAGGGCCGAGACACGGTATGTCGCCTTCCTTGACGCCGACGACCTGTGGACGACAGATAAGTTGGAGCGACAGCTCGACCGGATGGCTGCGACGGGTGCAGGGCTCTGTGTCGAGGGGACGTCACGGACGACCGAAGACTTCGTACGCGATGTCTTCTCCGGTCGACTCGACTCGCTCACTTCTTCCATACTCGTCGATACCGACCAGGTGACTGTGACGTTCGAAGAGTCGCTCTCACGCCGTGAGGACCACCTGCTCTTGCTTGAGGCAGCGACACAGGGTGGTGTCTGTTTCTGCCCGAATCTCGTCGACGTCCGAAAGCATGAGGGCGGACTGTCGGCCAAGACATCGAGAAAACTGCACTTCGACTCGAACGTCCAGTTTGCCGAACTAGCCACCGAACGGGTCCCACAGACAGAACAACATCTGGATGTGTTCTACGGGTCGTTACACTATGGACAGGGGCGGCGACGGCACTTCGATGGCCAGTACCGGGCCGCGGTCGACTCGTTTCGGACGTCACTCGCGTTCGACGTGAGACTGAAGACGGTCGCCGCACTCCTGCTCTCGACGACCCGACTCCTCACCGACCGACGCTAATCCAGACTACCTGTAGCCCAGTTCGCGGAGTCGGTCCTCAACCTCTTCGCCGACCTCCTCGCGCCGGTTCGAAGCTCCGGAGAGCACCACATCGAGGTGGGCCAGCACTTCGTCTCTGAACTCCTCTACCACGGCGGGGTGGTCGCTACTCACGTCGTTTTGCTCTCGAAAGTCGGTCTGCCTGTTGAATAGGAAATCATCCCCCTGTTGACGGTCGTGGATAAACGACCATTCTACCGTTCGACAACTGACTTTGAGCTGGTCTTCGACGACCTCGCCGCCACCGCCGGATGTGTGCGAGAGTTCACTGAAGCACCGCTCGCGAGGCTGTTCGTCGACCGAGAGCAAGTCAGCCCCTCTGTACGAGTCGGCAGGACTGATTCCGGACGCATGAGCGACAGTCGTTGCGACATCGAGCGTTGAGACCAGACGCTCGTCGGTCCTGTCCGCTTCGACGACGTCACCTGAAAAGAGGAGTGGGACGTGGACCAGTTCTTCGTACAGTACTGGTCGGTGTGCGAGTCCACCGTGGTCACGGAACTCCTCGCCGTGATCTGCGAGAACTACGATGAGCGTGTCGTCCAACAGCCCGTCTTCCGAGAGCGAATCGACGAGATTCGTCAACTGTGTCGATAGATACTCGATTTCTGCCTCGTACAGCGAACGAAGCACGTCTACTTCCTCGTCGGTGATGCTTTCGGGGTCTTCGTTCATCCGCATCCAGAGGTCGTTCTGGACCGCCTCATCGACATCCGTGTAGTCTGCAGGGGGTTTGTACGGATGATGTGGTTCCATGTAGTGTATCCAGCAGAACCACGGACTGTCGGCGGATCGAATCCATTGCTCCGCGCGGATATTCACCTCATTGGCACGTTCGTAGGGCAGGTCGTTGTAGTCTGTGCTCTTGAAGTAGGCCTTCTTGATGAACTCGTGGAGTGGTTTCGGTAGCGCTCGTCGAAGGACGCTGTTGAGCCGCCGCTTCCCACCGACGGAGTCGTAAAATTCGTCGAACCCATCTCCGTACCCGAAATCCTCGCCGATGAGTGGGTTCGAGTGGAACCCTCCTGTGGCGAACCCGTTCGAGGAGAACAGTCCCGCGAGCGTCGTTCGATCACTGCCCACCGAACCGTAGCCGTCGAACTCCAGTGGGTAGGTACTCGTCAGGATACCTGGAAACGAAGTCGACGTTCCGGACCCGGTCGCGATGCAGTCTGTGAACTCAATAGTGTCGAACGGCTCCAAGAACGAATCCCACTGCATCGTTTGGGAGATGTCTGCTCGGAGGCAGTCCACAGTGAGAACAAGCACGTTGTTCGGGTTTCGTATTGGGGTCATGATTGTGGTTTACGCTTTCCTCTCGTTGTTGAACACGTGACGGCAGACGAACTGCTCGAACATCTCGGTGTATCGCATCATGCTGAACTCTCGCTCGACAGTTCGGCGGCCTGCCGCGCCCATCTCGTCGCGTAATGCCGCATCCTCCGCTAGTTTCATGAGTCGCGCCCTGAGCGCCTCCGTGTCGCCAACCGGGACCACGAAGCCGTTCGTACCATCGGTGACGAGTTCGTCGGTTCCACCAGCATCAGTCGCGACGACCGGCAGACCGGCCGCGAACGCTTCGAGGATGCTACGGGGAAAGCCTTCGTTCTCCGAAGGGAGGACGAACACGTCTGCCTCCCGGAGCACACTCGGAACGTCGTCGACCCAGCCCAGAAACTCGACGCTGTCGTCGATACCAGCCTCTGAGACGTGTCGTTTGACGTCGCGTCGGTACGCGGCTTCTCCCTCGGCATGGTCTCCAGCGAAGACGAGGCGTGCGTGTTCGTTCGCTCGCAACACCGGTTCGAGCGCTTCGACGAGTTCGCGCTGACCCTTCCGAGACTGGATAGACGCCACTTCGACGAACGTGACGCTCTCGTTCGTCTCAGTCTTATGCTGTTCGTCCTCCTCGATAGGCGTGAACCGTTCGAGGTCGACACCCGTGTAGAGTGTCGTGAACTTCGACCCGTACGTGCTGAGTTCCTCGTCAGTGAATCGCTCCCGGACCCCATCTGAGATGGTCAGGATGTGGTCTGCCAGTCGGACGCCGACGTGGTCGATTCTGTCGATAGGTGTGTCGATACGGACGTACCAGATAATTGGTATCCCAAGCACCTTCGCGGGCGGTGCGAACAGGAGCAGCGAACGCACGTCGTTGCAGTAGAGTGCGTCGAACGAGTTCGACCGAAAGTACCGAACGACATCCAAATAATAGCTGAGCAACCAAATGCCTGTCACTCCTTTCTCACCGACGCCGCCAGCAAGCAGTTGACCACCGAACTTATCCAGTCGCTCGGGATATCTGAGTACGTCTACCGTCACCCCCGCAGCGTCGAAGACTTCCGCACACTCCCCCCACTCAGGAAGCAGGAGTGTCGAATCGAAGGCAGTTGTCTCGACTAAAAGCGGATACATCGACTGTTGAGAGCCGGTGAACGCGTCGTAGTAGCCGGCTGCGAACACGATGTCGTCCATCTCAGCCGTGAGTGCCTGCGGCCGTCGTCTCGTCAAATGCACTGCTACTGGACATAGTCCGGGTTGGCAAGTCGGTGGGAAAACAGTTCTGTCTTATTTGCTCTCACGACGACGAGGTAGCATGGGGTGTCCCTGGTGAGGGAACCTACCGAAAGCAGAGGTTCTCCAACGCGACCGTCGTCTGCTCGACGGTTTCTGTCCAGTCGAATCCCTCCTTGGCAACTGCTCGTGGACCGTGCGCTTCACCGAGTGTCGCGTTGAGCGCGGTGCTGAATCCTTCGATATCTCCGATTGGGACAGCTTCGCCAGCATGTTCGACGACTGGGGTGACCTGCTTCAGGTCACTGGCCACCACCGGTACGCCCGAGGCCATCGCCTCGATAACAGTGCGCGGCATCCCCTCTGCTCGACTCGGCAGTATCAGGACATCTCCCGCCCGATACACGCTCGCCATCTCGTCGTAGGCTAGGTGTCCCAGAAAATGAGTCGCATCATTGACACCGATTTCTGCAGCGAGTGCCGCTAACTCCTCTTGCAGCGGCCCCTCCCCGCAGAGATACAGTTCCGAATCGGGTCGAGTCTCACGGAGTTGCTCCACTGCACGCACCGCGTCCTGTGGTCGTTTCCCCTCGACCAGCCGACCCACGAACAGTACGACCGGACCGTCGTGGTCGATGCGGTCACTCGTCGGCCCTTCGGGTGTGAATCGGGCCGTATCGACGCCGTTGGCGACGACTTCGATTGGTGAGTCTACACCGAACTTTCGGACCCGCTCTTCGTCTTCGTCAGTGTAGCAGAACACGATATCTGCCTGATTGAACGTCCACCGACCCACGGTACGTAGATAGAGGTCGAACAGCCACTCGGGAGCGTTCTGGCTGTACAGCCCGTGGTTCGTAATGGCCAGTGGAACGTCGCCGACTCGCCGTGAGAGCGCCGCGAGATTCGTCGAGAAGTACAGGTGTGAGTGGGCGTGGACGACGTCGAACCGTTCCGCGCGACGAAGGAAGCGAGCGACACCCGCGGAAACCTCGTTACCCAGCATCTCGACCGAGGATGGACGTCGGACCACCGTGTATCCGTCTCGCTCTTCTCGCGTCGGCAATCGTTCGTCGTCGGACACCGTGAGAACGGTCACGTCGTGGCCCATCGCGGCCTGGTCACGAGACATCGCGTGAACGTGGTACGGACCACCACCGGGGACTTCTGGATAGAGCTTCTGCGCGACTCTCAGGACCCTCATACACGGTGATTTCCGGAGACTCATGAAGAAGATACTGGTCGCACTCGACGAGAGGTGCGTGCGATGAGCGACCGATGTCGAGGAGAGGGTGGCCGCGACGGTCCGAGTACCGAAACGTCGGAGGGAGTACGACCGCCCCGACCGACGGAGCGAGTCGAACGGTTTACTCACTGCCGGGTGAACAGCATCCCCCAGACGTCCTCACACACCCCCCACACCTGCCTTGTGATGATCTTCACGTCCAGCCAGAACGACTGTTCGGCGACGTACCGCATGTCGTGGTAGTGTTTCGCCGTCGGGTCGGTGCTCTTGGCGTCGTGAATCTGTGCCAACCCGGTTAGCCCCGGCTTGATGAACCAGCGCTTGCGCCACGTCTCGGATTCAGCTTCGAGGATGTCCTCTTCGGCGGTCCACACCGCACGGGGGCCGACGACGCTCATGTCACCCTTCAGAATCGACCACAACTGTGGCACCTCGTCGAGGTGCGTCCTGCGGAGCCAGCGTCCCACGTCGGTGATTCGGTCGTTCTCGGCGTCCTCGACCGGCGTCTCCGACTCCCCTGCTGGAGTCATCGTCCGGAACTTGTACACGTCGAAGGTGTCGCCGAACACCGCCGTCCGCGCTTGGCGGTAGAGCACCGGCCCGCCGTCGTCGAGTTTCACCGCGAGCGCGATGAGACAGATGACCGGAGCGAGCACCACCAGCCCGACCAGCGAGAACGCCACGTCGAACGTGCGCTTGAGCAGGTAGTCCTCGACGTCCCACGGTTCGACCTCCACGTTGACGAGCGGCCCGGCCGGGTCCTCGCTGGTCAGTACCGAGTCGGCGTGCTCCCGATGCACCTTCGCGTCCACGCCGTTCCGATGGCAGGCGTCGAGTGCGCCGAAGAACTCCGCGCGGTCGGCCTGCTCGAACGCCAGCACGGCCGTATCGACGTCGTAGGAGACGAGCACGTCCTCGATGCGCGACAGCCCACCGAGTCGCTCCAGACCGTCGGCGCTGACGCCCCCGTCGGCGAGCGCCTGGACTGACTCGCCTTCGGACCGGAAGCGACTCGACGGGCAGAGGTAGCCGAGCAGGGGGACGTCCGACTCCTCGATGTCGCGTTCGATGCCGCGCGGGTCGTCGCCGATGACGACGGCGCGGTTCGTCCCGCGAGCGGGGCGGCGGCGAATCCAGACGAACCAGAGGGGGAGTGCGACGCCGAGGAACGGAACGACGACGAGGAGGGTGAACCGCGGGAGGCGGTAGGTGTAGTCGAAGTAGCCGATACTGGCGAGGACGAGGCCGGCGAGGACGACGCGTTCGACGCTCTGGACGAGCACGTCCAGAATCCGGCGTGGCCGGGGGCGATAGAGCGGGAGGAACGCGAGGAGGAAGACACAGACCGTCACGAGCAGTTCGATGAGGAACTCGGCGGTGCCCGGTGGGTCCGGCGAGAGACGGCGGAGGACGGGGATGGAGGTGGCGAACGACTGGACGGCGGGGTTGTTGACCAGCACCACCGCCAGCGCCGTGAGGGCGAAGACGCCGCCGACGCCCATCAGTCGGTGCCGGACGGAGTCGGTCATCGTCCGTGCTGATACTCGGATGAAATTAAGGGTTCGGAATCACCATCCGGCGAGGGGGTGGCTCGTGTTCACAATCGTTACTGTCCGCCCGTTCGACCACTCGGCCGTCGCCCCTCGACCGTCGCTGGGTGACGCGCCAGCGACCGCCCGGCTTTTACCGTGGGACCGTGAGAGTCGGGTATGGCCGGTTTCGACCCCGAGACCTTCGAGGAGGAGAAGTACGTCGAGCACTTCACCGAACTCCAGCAGGCGTACAAGCAGGCGTTCGACGTCATGAACAGCGAGTACGACTCCGGGCTGATCCACGGCATCGACCAGATGGTGCTCAACGAGAGCGAACCGGTCTACGAGGACGGCGGGTTCCGCATCGATCTCCCGGAGAACGCCTACGAGCGCCTCCAGGGTGTCGAGGTCGAGCGCGACCGGTTCGACGCCGTCGTGGAACGCTACGTCGAGGAGTTGAAACGCCAGCTTCGAGGGGTGTTCGACCTCCCCGCCGAGCCACGAACCGAGTGAGTACACACAACATCTAAGCGTCCTCGTCCGCTACCGTCGTCTATGAGCACCGAAGCGCGTTCGGAGGACGAACTCCGCGAAGACGTGACCAACTTCCTCCGTCGCAACTTCCCGCAGATTCAGATGCACGGTGGGAGCGCCGCCATCACCAACCTCGACGTGGAGGACGGTTCGGTGTCGCTGCGTCTCGGCGGTGCCTGCTCGGGTTGTGGCATCTCGCCGATGACCATCCAGGCCATCAAGTCCCGCATGACGAAGGAGATTCCCGAGATCACGCAGGTCCACGCCGACACCGGCATGGCCGCTGGGCACGGCGGCGGCGACGGCATGTCCCCGTCGTTCCCCGGCGAGTCCCGCGGTGGCGACATCGACTCCGACGACGACGAAGGCCCGGCCGCACCCTTCTAAACCACCTTCTGTACCCGACCGGGGGTTCGTTCCCTCTGGTCACTCACCTCCGGAGGGCAAAAGCTGGACCATCACCGAAAGCCGGAGGCTTTCGGTTAGCAGCCAGTGATCGGAGATGTCTGGCGACAAAAGGATTCCTCACTCACTCACTTCGCCACGGCAAGCCGTGGCTCCGTTCGCTCGTCACCCCGCTCGTTCGCTGCCACTCACTCGCGGTACAACACACGAACCTACCGCACAGCACCGCTCCACACCCTTCGTTACTCCCGCAACCCCTGTTCGCGTTCCCACGCACGGAGTAACGCAGTCAACGTCGAATTCACCGGGGCGTCCGGCCCCGCCACGACGCCGTTGATGCTGTCGACTTCGGTGCGGCGACTCTTCTCGACGTCCTGCAGCATCGACGAACGGTTGTCGGCGGTGGCGCTGGCGACCGACTCGACGGCCCGAACCGCGGTGTCGTCGCTCAGGTCGAACCCTTCGCTGCGGGCGGCGGCCGCGACTTCCCGCGTGGCGGTTCGCATCACGGTCCCGGCCTCGTCGTCGAGGAGCGCCCCGTTGTGGATGCGAGCGAGTGCGGTCGGCGCGTTGATGCCCGCGTTGACCGCGAGTTTCTCCCAGAGTCGCCGCGGCATGTCCTCGGCGACACTGGTGACGAGGTCCGCGTCGGCGAACGCCCGGCCGACGCGGTCGGCGGTCTCGGAGGGGCCGCCCTCGCGTGCGCCGAGGACGACCTCCCCGACGCCGGTGCAGGCCACCTCGCCGGGAGCGACGAGTCGAGCACCGTAGGTACAGGTGCCGGCGAGCACCGCCGCGTCGAGGGCGTCGGCGAGCGTTCGCTCGTTCCCGAGGCCGTTCTGGAGCGAACACACAGCGTCGAGGGCCGTCTCGGCGAGTGCGGCGGCGGCCGCTCCGGTGTCGTAGGCCTTGACGGTGACGAGCGCGAGGTCCGCGCTCGCGGGGACGGCGGTTCGAGCGTCCGGGAAGACGGTCGTCTCGACGGTACCCGTCACGCGGAGGCCGCGTTCGCGGACGCGCTCGACGTGTGGCGCTCGGCCGACCAGCGTCACGTCGTGAGCGCGTGCGAGCAACCCCCCCAGCAGGCTCCCGAGACTGCCCGCCCCGACGACGACCACGTCCATACGTCGTCTCCGTCGAGCGTCCACCTGAGTGTTCCGTCCGGTCGACCGCCACGGACGACGACCGACAGTGCTACGTGGTGACTCTCACCGTGGTAACGTTCACATCAGTCGTGTGAACAACTATCGCTTTCTGACCGTCGAAAATGCCGAAAAGTCCTGTCAGCGGCCGTTTCGAGGTTGCTGGGAAGGTCACCATTATAGTCTATGAAACTGTAGCTTCTGAGCGTATGCCTGAATGCCAGAACTGCGGTTCCTTCGTCACGGTGGCGTACGCACGGGTCTTTACACCGGATAACGTGGAGAGTCCCCGAGTCTGTCCGAACTGCGAGGACAAGATTCGTGATGGTGCGAGCGTCCGCGAGGCACGCTCGACGCGTCGTATCTAACCGACTTACAGTAGCGACCGCGCTTCCGCGAGTACTGTTTCTGCCCTGTCTGCGTCCCTCGCTTCGGCCGTGACTCGGACCAGCGGTTGGGTCCCGCTGGCCCGGACGAGGAACCACGCGTCGCCTCGGTCGACGCGCACCCCGTCGATGGTCGAGATGTCGCGCTCGTCGTACTGCTCGGTCGCCTGTTCGACGACGGCGGCCATCACGGCCTCCTTGTCCGCCACCTCGACGTTCGCCCGGCGAATCGGGTAGTCCGGCACCTCGGCGATACGGTCCGAGAGCGGTCGGTCGGCGGCCAGTTCGACGAGACGACAGGCCGCGAGCGGACCGTCCGGACAGAGCGTCTGGTCGGGCCAGATCCACGCTCCCGACGGTTCGCCCCCGAAGGTGACGTCCCCGCCGAGCGCCTCGGCGACGTAGACGTCGCCGACGGGGGTGTGTTCGACCGCGACGTCACGCTCGGCGAGGAAGTCCGTCACCGCGAGGCTGGTGTCGACGGGGACCGCGACTCGTTCGCCCGCCTCGGTCGACTCGGCGGCGAGGATGGCGAGCAGGGCGTCTTTCGGGACGAACTCGCCGTGTTCGTCGACGGCCATCATCCGGTCGGCGTCGCCGTCGTGGGCGATGCCGAGGCTCGCGTCGCCCGCACCGACGAGTTCACACAGCGAGGTGAGCGTCTCGGCGTTCGGTTCGCTGGGACGGCCGGGGAACCGGCCGTCCGGTTGGCCGTTGAGCGTCTCGACGTGACAGCCGAGACGCTGGAGGGCTTCGACGCTCACCGTGCCCGCGCCGTTCCCGAGGTCGACGACGACCTCCGGAATTCCCTCGACGCTGACGCTGTCGACGAGCGCGGCGACGTGACGCTCGTCGGCGTCCGAGCGAGTCCGCTCGCCGAGGCCGTCCCACGCTTCGAGGTCGAACTCGCGCGTCCGGATACGGTCCTCGATACGTTCGCGTCCCGCCTCGTCGTAGGCCTGTCCGCTGGGTTGCCAGAGTTTGATACCGTTGTCCTCGGCCGGGTTGTGACTCGCCGTCACGGAGACGCCGGCGTCGCAGTCCTCCCACGCGACGGCCCGTGCGACGGTGGGGGTCGACGCTTCGCCCAGGTCGACGACGTCGGTGCCCAGTTCACGCAGGCCGGCGGTCAGTGCGTCGACGAGCAGTCGCCCGCTGGCACGCGGGTCGCGCCCGACGACGACGCGGTCCGTCTCGACACCCACCGCCCGCCCGACCGTGAGCGCGAGGTCGGCGGTCACCACCTCCCCCACGGGGCCGCGGATGCCACTTGTTCCGAACATGTCCGAGGGGACACGAGGGCGCTACATAGCTACTGCGCCCGAACGTCGAGTTCGGTGACCGGCGGGGCCGTCGAGGAGTCGAACGAACCGGTCGGCGAGGGCGTCGCCGGGCGTCTCGGCGTCGATGGTCGCCGCGAGCGGGTCGGTGTGGTCGGTCGTCCGAGCGAGGAGACCGACCTGCCAGCCCTCGCGGGCGAACGCCCGAGCGAGCGCGTCGCCCAGTCGTGGGCCGACGACGGTCGAGCGGGTGTCTTTTTGCTCGGACCGCGAGAACGGCCGGTATGAAGTCGACCGACGGGAGTGAGGCGGCCAAGCGGCGGGCCGCCGAGGCGGCCACGAAGGAGGTAGTCGACGGCATGGTCGTCGGCCTCGGCACCGGGAGCACGACGGCGTACGCTATCCGCGAACTGGGCCGTGCGGTCGACGCCGGCCTGGACGTTCGTGGCATCCCCACCTCGTACCAGTCGCGGTCGCTCGCACGCGAGGTGGGTATCCCGCTGACGACGCTCGACGACGCGACACCGGACGTCGCAATCGACGGGGCCGACCAGTTCGCGGCGGGCGACCTGGTCAAGGGAGGCGGTGCGGCCCACGCCCGCGAGAAGGTGGTCGACGCGAGCGCCGACCGCCTTCTCGTCGTCGCCGACGAGTCGAAACGCGCCGCCCGACTCGACCACCCGGTTCCCGTCGAGGTACTCCCGGACGCTGCCCCGACCGTCGAGGCGGCGGTTCGTGACCTCGGCGGGGACCCGACGCTTCGGGTGGCGACGCGGAAGGACGGCCCCGTCGTCACCGACAACGGCAACGTCGTGCTCGACTGCGCGTTCGGGGCCGTCGACAGCCCCACGGACCTCGCCGGAGGACTGTCGGCGGTTCCGGGCTGTGTCGAACACGGCCTGTTCGTCGGCCTCGCCGACGCCGTCTACGTGGGCGGGGCCGACGAGGAGGTCACCGTCGAGCGGTACTGACCGTCGCGTCGTCCGGGACGGCGATGGCTCTGGGCGGCGGAATAAATGGAGAAAGCTGGTCCGTGAACCGACTTACAGGTCGCGGGGCTGGACCGTCTTGCGGTCGTTCTCGGAGGCGCGTCGGGCTGCGTCGTCGAGCAGCTCCTGCACTTCCTCGTCGAGTGCGTCGTAGAAGTCCGACGCCACGTTCATCTCATCGAGCGCATCCTTGACGGCCGCTTTGACGATTAGGTCTGCCATGCAGTCGGCCGTTCTCGGAGGTCCGTTATAAACTTTCCCAAATATGGGGCCTCTCGCCGGTGCTCCCCGCTTTGTACAGGTTCGATAGAAATGATAGAAACTGATTCGCATGTGAAGTACGATATTTCTTGTGGCCGAGAGTCGAATTCGACGGGTTCGTTGCTCTCGCGCGCGCAGGCGGTGGTATGCGTGACATCCTCGACGCGGTCGCCGCGGGAGACCTGTCGGCGGCCCAAGCGGAAGCACGACTGCGCGGGTACGCGACCACCGACTCGGGTCGGTTCGACGCGGCCCGTGAGCGACGGACCGGTGTCCCCGAGGCGATTCTCGTCGACGGGAAGACGCCGACCGAGGCCGCCGACCTCGCCGCCACGGCCGTCGAGACGACCGGTCGGGCGCTGTGTACCCGCGTCGACTCGGCCAGCGCCGACGCGATTCGGGCTCACATCGACGAGACGCACCCCGATGCGTCGGTCTGCGACGACCGACGCGCCCGGACGCTCGTCGCCCACGCGCCGGCGTTCGAGCGCCCCGCCCTGGACGCCGACGTGGGAGTCGTCGCGGCTGGGACCGCGGACGCGCCGTCGCCGGCGAGGCGGCCGTGACGCTCGAAGAGATGGGCGTGCGGGTCCACCGCGTCTCGGACGTGGGGGTCGCGGGCCTCCACCGGTTGCTCGACGTGCTCGACGACCTCCGGGAGTTCGACGTGCTGGTCGTCGCCGCCGGCCGCGAAGGGGCGCTCCCGACGGTGCTCGCGGGGTTGGTGGACCTCCCGCTCATCGCACTGCCGGTCGCCTCGGGGTACGGCCACGGCGGTGACGGAGAGGCAGCACTCTCGGGGATGCTCCAGTCGTGTGCGCCGGTCACCGTCGTCAACGTCGACGCCGGCTACGCAGCGGGGGTACAGGCGGGGCTGATCGCCCGCCGACTCGACGCGGCCCGGACCGATGACTGACCATTCTTGTCGCCGAAAAGTCAACTGAATACAAGAAGACTATATGAGTCTCGGGCGGCAACTACTCGTGCCGGCATTCCAGCCGGCGTACCATGGCCAAGTGCGACCACTGCAACGCGCACGTCTCGGAGCGCTTTGCGCGAGTATTCGCCGACCAAACCGGTCGAATACACGCCTGCCCGAGCTGTTCGGCGAACGCAGGCATCGCAGAAGTCTCTCGAGACCGCGCACGTGAAAACTGATGGCGACGGACCATCGAACCGTGGTGTGACCACCACGTGAAGCCCTTTGCAGTGACCTGACGCGCGTGACCCACTACGTCTACATCCTGCGGTGTGGCGACGACTCGCTCTACACCGGTTACAGCACCGACGTCGAGCGTCGCCTCCGCGAACACCGCCAAGGGACTGGCGCGAAGTACACCCGCGGGCGCGGGCCCCTCGAACTCGTCTACGTCGAGACCTACGGGTCGCAGTCGGCGGCGATGTCCCGTGAGTACGAGATAAAACAGTTCTCGCGCGTGCACAAGGAGCGACTGCTGGACGGTGCCGACGGTGCCGGCGAGGACGACTCGGCCCCCCAGTGACCGGTTCCGGCCGTACCCTCAGTCGTCGGCGTTCGCCCGTGCCGTGGCGGCCGCCCGCATCTCCGCTTCCTCCGCGACGACGCGACCGAGTTTCTCCACCCGGTCGGCGAGGTTCGGGTCGACGAACGCCCCGTCGTCGTCGAACTCGCGGGACGCCCCGCGGATGCCGACCTGGTGGGGAACCACCCAGCCGTGGACGCCGCGGACGGTGCTACGCATGTGTTCGAGCGTCGCGCCGTAGGAGCCACCGCCCGCCGTCGCCAGCAGACCGACGACGGTGTCCCTGTACTCGTCGAAGCTACAGTAGTCGTGGAAGTTGCGGAACGTCGAGGAGTACGACCCGTGGTAGACCGGCGACCCGAGGACGACGCCGTCGGCCTCGCGGACGAGTCGTGTCAGTTCCTCGCTGTCGCCCTGTTCGTCGATGCTCGGGTGGTACAGCGGGAGGTCGACGTCTCCGAGGTGGAGCAGTTCCGTCTCGGCCCCGGCGTCCTCTGCGGCCGCGAGGGCGTGTTCGAGCGCGAGTCGTGTGGTGCTAGCCTCGCGGCGACTGCCGCTGACGGCGACGACACGTACCATTTACCGTCGATACGCGAGCGCGACGCAAAACGCCGTCGCACTGTGGCAGGTGGGTTTTTGCGACGGGACGGCGAGTGGCCGATATGGACGCCATCTCCTTCGGCACCGACGGCTGGCGCGCGACCCTCGACACCTTCACCGAGGACCGCGTCCGCATCGTCGCGCAGGCCGTCGCCGACCACCTCCGGGCGGCCGAGGCGGGTGAGACGGTCGCCGTCGGCTACGACGCCCGCGAACACTCGCGTGGGTTCGCCGACGCCGTGAGCGAGACGCTCGCCGCCAACGGCTTCGAGGTGCTGCTCTCCGAACGCGACTGCCCGACGCCCGTCCTCGCGTGGACGGTCAAGGACCGCCGACTGGCGGGCGGCGTGATGATAACGGCCAGCCACAACCCGCCGGAGTACAACGGCATCAAGTTCCTCCCCGGCGACGGCGCACCCGCGACGCCCGACGTGACCGACGACGTGGTGAGCCGACTCGCCGAACCGACGGCGACCGAACAGCGTGGCACCGTCCGCGAGGACACGTTCACCACGAGTTACGGCCAGCACGCACTGGCGTTCTCGGGGGCGGACCTCGACGGTCTGCACGTCGCCTACGACGCGATGCACGGCAGCGGCCGCGACGTGACCGACCGTCTACTCGACGCGGCGGGCGCGTCCGTCGAGAGCCTCCGGACCGACCTCGACCCGGCGTTCGGCGGTGGATCGCCGGAACCGAGCGCCGCGAAACTCGGTGACCTCGTGAGTGCGGTCACGTCGGGCGACGCCGAGTTGGGGTTCGCCAACGACGGCGACGCCGACCGGATGGCCGTCGTCACGCCCCAGCGGGGATATCTCGACCCGAACCTGCTGTTCGCCGTCCTCTACGACTACCTGCTCGAATCGGGGTCGGGAGCGGCCGTCCGCACCGTCTCGACGACGGCGCTCATCGACCGCATCGCCGCGGACCACGGCGAGGAGGCCGTCGAGGTCCCCGTCGGGTTCAAGTGGGTCGCCCGGGGGATGGCCGACGCCGACGCGCTCTGTGGCGGCGAGGAGTCCGGCGGGTTCGGCATCACCGAGCACCTCCGGAACAAGGACGGCGTCTGTCTCGCGCTCGTCGTCGCGCAGGCCCACGCCGAGCGCCCGCTCGACGAGCGCGCGGACGCCATCGAAGCGGAGTACGGCGAGATCCACCAGGGTCGGGTCAGCGTCGACTGCCCCGACGACCGGAAGGCGGCCGTGCTCGACTCGCTGGACGGTGACCTCCCCGACACCGTCGCCGGCCAAGCGGTCGACCGGGTCGGCACGAAAGACGGGTTCAAGATATTCCTCGCGGACGGCACGTGGCTCCTGATTCGCCCGAGCGGGACCGAACCGAAACTCCGGGTCTACGCGGAGGCGAACGACGGTGAGCGCGTCGACGAACTCCTCGTGGCCGGCCGAACACTGCTCGAACCGCGTATCTGAGCCGGCTCAGGCCAGCACTCCCCAGACGACGACTGCAACGCCGAAGGCGACGAGAAACCCGCCCATCGTTCGGGCCGTGCGTCGCTGGTCGCGCGCTGCTGAGTCGGGGTCGGACTGCCAGCGTTCGGCTGACGCCCAGCTTCGCGCCTGCATCGGGTTCCGAGCGGACCACACCCCTCCAGCGACACTCACCAGTCCCACGAGCACCCAGAGCAGTTGCATCGCTCGGCGCTTGGACCGGTCTCGTTTTAGTCTTGCGTGTCCTCGGCAGCGTTCGCCGACTCCTCAGCGCCCGACCCGCAGTTCTCCCCAGCGCCGCCCCTCGTCCAGTTCGTCCACGTCGAACCCCAGCGCCTCGTAGAACGGTTCCACCTCGGCGCGGAACTCGGCCGTCAGGCGGTCACAGCCCGTCTCCTCGACACAGCCCTCGACGAGCGCCCGTCCGATGCCCCGACCCCGACGCTGGTGGGTCACGGCGACGGCCTCGACGTGTCGTCGGTCCGGCCGAACCTCCTCGGGACGCGGCGCGACACCCTCGCGGTCGGGCGTGTCGAGGAGGAGGGCACCGACGACCCGCTCCGACGAGTCCTCCCGCTCGCCGACCACCGCGACCCACACCGCCCCCCGCTCGATGCGCTCGCGGACGGTGGCGGCGTCCACCTCCAGCAGCGCACCCTCCAGGACGCGCATCGCCGGGACGTGGTCGTCGGGAGTCGCGCGACGGACCGGCACGTCCTCGCGCACGCTACCCACCCTTGATGAGTCGCAACACCCGCACCTCGCTGGCCTCGACCGGTGCGTCCTCGGGGACGGGGCGGCCGTCGACCAGCACCGTCGCCTCGTGGGGGCTGAGGTCGACGGCGGCGACGAGGTCGCCGTAGGTCGGGTCGGGGAGGTCGACCTCGTGGGCGTCCTCGCCGACGACGTGGACGGTGACGTGCATGGACGTGTTCGGGAGAGCGGCGATTTCAGGCTGTCGCGTTCGAGCCGTTCGGCCCGGAGGCGTCGCGCCGAGGTCCCGGCGAACCCGCTCTCGCGGTAGTTAAGTGAGGCGCGAGACTGGTGTGACTATGAGCGAGAGCGAGGCGGCCGAGGGAGACTCCCGCCCACGCGGGCGCGAGGTGTGGATAGAGAAGTACCGTCCGCAGACGCTCGACGACGTGTTCGGCCAGGAGCACATCGTCGAGCGACTGGAGAGCTACATCGCCAAGGACGACCTGCCGCACCTGCTGTTCGCGGGGCCGGCCGGCGTCGGGAAGACGACGTGTGCGACGGCCATCGCCAAGGAGGTGTACGGCGACGAGTGGCGCGAGAACTTCCTCGAACTCAACGCTTCGGACGAACGCGGTATCGACGTGGTCCGCGACCGCATCAAGAACTTCGCGCGGGTCTCGTTCGGCGGCTTCGACTACCGCGTCATCTTCCTCGACGAGGCCGACGCACTCACGAGCGACGCCCAGTCCGCGCTGCGCCGGACGATGGAGCAGTTCTCGAACAACACCCGCTTCATCCTCTCGTGTAACTACTCCTCGCAGATCATCGACCCCATCCAGTCGCGGTGTGCGGTGTTCCGGTTCGCGCCGTTGTCGGACGACGCCGTCGAGGACCAGATTCGGGCCATCGCGGCCAACGAGGGTATCGAGGTCACCGACGACGGCGTCGACGCGCTCGTCTACGCCGCCGCCGGCGACATGCGAAAGGCCATCAACGGCCTCCAGGCCGCCAGCACGACCGGCGACACCGTCGACGAGGAGGCCGTCTACGCCATCACCTCGACCGCCCGTCCGGAGACGGTCCAGGAGATGGTCCGCAAGGCGCTGGACGGCGACTTCACCGCCGCCCGGTCGCAGTTGGACACTCTCATCACCGAGGAGGGTATCGCCGGCGGGGACATCATCGACCAGCTCCACCGCTCGGTGTGGGAGTTCGGACTGGCGGACCGCGAGGCGGTGCGCGTGATGGACCGCATCGGCGAGGCGGACTACCGCATCACCGTCGGCGCGAACGAGCAGGTCCAGTTGGAGGCGCTGTTGGCGTCGTTGGCGCTGGAACCCGAGGAGTAGTCGGCGCAACGGTTTTTGCTCCGTGTACACGTACACATGTCCTCGAAGAACATCTCGCTCCGTGAGGACGCCTACGAGCGACTCGCCGCGCAGAAACGCGAGGGAGAGAGCTTCAGCGACGTCGTTCTTCGACTGACTGCCGACGACCCCGGCGACTTCTCGAACCTCGTCGGCGCGGACGTCACGCTGGCACTTTCTCCGGAGGAGGTCCCCGATGGTCGAACCGACGCCGACGAGCGACGAGAGCGGCGACTCCGTGAACGTATCGAGAGGCACCGTGACTGAGTTCCTCCTCGATACGAGCGTTCTCGTCGACCTCATCTACGAGGACGAGCAAGCCGTGCGAGGACACGCAGATATCGCCGGGGACGCGGCGACAACCACCACGAGCGTCTACGAACTGGCGAAGTTCTTCGAGGAAGCGCCCGAACTCCTCGCTCGGAAGACCGTGTTCGACCTCTCACCGGCGGACGCGGCCGAAGCGGGCCGACTGTATCGTGAACTCCACGACCGGGGAGCGTTGCTGAGCGAGGTGGACACCCTCATCGCGGGGTCCGCACTGAACCGGAACCTGACGCTCGTCACTCGTGACGACGACTTCGAACGAGTGTCGGCACTCGACCTCGAACTGTTCTGAGCGCCGACCACTGTTCCTCAGTTCAACTGCCAGAACCCGTAGCTGAGGTACGTGGCGAAGCTCACCCACGCGAGGTACGGCACCAGCAAGAGCGCCGCTCGGCGGTCGATACGCCAGAACGCCGTCGCGGTGGTCCCGATGAAGAACAACAGGACGAGGATGACGGCGAGTGCGGGGAGGATGGCCTCCGCGCCGAAGAAGACGAACGACCACGCGAAGTTGAGCGCGAGCTGGACCCCGAACAGTCCGAGTGCGACCTGCTGTGACCGTCCGCTCCCTTCACGCCAGACGAGCCACGCGGCGGCCCCCATCAGCGCGTACAGTGTCGTCCAGACGGGGCCGAACACCCAGTTCGGCGGTGCGAGTTCCGGTTGGTTCAGCGTCGCGTACCACGACTCGACGCCCGTCGCGGTGAACAGCGCGCCGGTGATGCCGACGAGTTCACAGAGCAAGACGGCGGCTCCGAGCGTCAGCAGCGGTCGCTCGCGGGGAAGTCGTGACTGGCTGGCGGTCTCCATGCACAGAACTACGCGAGGCAGGACCAAATCGTTTCTCGCGCCCACACCGGGTCGAACGAGACGACGCGGCGAGCCGGGTGGGTCGCCCGACTACAGTCGTCGTTCGAAGATGGTGCCCGAAGAGCCGACGGTGACGTCCGGGAACTCCCCGCCGAGCGCGACGCCGCCGAGCGTGACGGCGGCGGGCGTCTCTTCCCGTTCCCAACCGTCCCACGTCCGGCGGTAGACGCGACCGCTCCCGCCCACGGCGAGGGCGTTCTCCCTGTCGCGGACGAGCGCGGTGAACCCGCCGTCGGCCACGTCGAGGCGGGTCCAAACCGCCCCGTTGTACCGCAGGATGGAGCCGTCGCCGCCCGCGACGGAGATGTCCTCGGTGCTCCCCGCGCCGACGCCGTAGAGGCCGACGGTGCCTCCCGGGATTCCGACGGTCGACCACGACTCGCCGCCGTCGGTGGTCTCGTACACCTTCGCGTTGGTGTCGACGAAGTACGCCGTCGAGGCGTCGAGCGCGGTGCCGCCCTTGATGGACGACCCGCCACCGGGCTTCTGCACGTCGCTCCAGGTGACGACGCCGGCGCTGTTGGTGCCCTTCAGCACCTCGCCGGAGCCGTTGGCGAGGTAGAGCGTCTCCGCCCCCGCCGGCCCCGCGACGGCGACCGACTCCCACGTCGAGGTCTTGCCCTTCGGCGCGGAGTAGTCGCTGATCGTCCCGGTCGACGTGTCGTAGCGCCCGACCGCCCCCGACGCACCGGCGAACCAGACGTTGCCGCCGTCGCTGGACGCGTCGGCGCAGGTGAGTGCGAACGTGTTGCCGCCGCCGGGGAACGTCGTCACGACGGTCCACCCGCTGTCGCGGCGGGCGAGCACCTCGCCACCGCCGCTGACGGCGTAGGGGCCGTCCGCGCCGATGGCCGCGCCGTTGAGACCGTTGCCGGTCGGCGAGGTGACCTCGGTCCACCCGGCCGCCGAGAGTTGCCCGACGCTCTGGGACTCGTCGTTCACCTCGATGGCGAGGGCGGCGGCATCGCCGCTCGTGACGACGAAGTCGGTGATGGTCCCCGAGAACCGGTAGCTGTCTTCGAGGTTGACACCGCCGACGCTGCCCTCGACGGTACTGCCGGAGACGCTGTCGTCGCCGTCGGCGCGGTCGGCTTTCTGAACGACGCCGTCGACTTCGACCCGGTAGCTCACGTCGCTGCCGTCGGTACTCGAAATCGTCAGGATGTCGCTCGGCGTCGCGGTGTAGTCGCCGCGTTCGAGGATGGTCCCCGACGAGCCGACAGCCACGTCCGGGTACGTTCCCGTGGTGCCGAGCGAGACGCCCGCGAGCGTCGCGGTCACGGGCGTCTCGACGGGTTCCCAGCCGTCGAGCGACAGTTCCCAGACGGTGCCGCCCGCCCCGCAGGTCAGACCGTCGGGTCCGTCGAGCGAGACGTCGCCGAGTTGGTTCCCACCGGCGTAGAGCTTCGTCCAGACCGCACCGTTGTACCGGAACAACGACCCGTCGCCGCCCGCCGCGACGACGTCGTCCGTCGCGGTGGCGTCCACACCGTAGAGACCGACCGACCCACCGTCGATGCCGACGACGGTGAACGAGTCGCCGCCGTTCGTGGTCTCGTACACCTTCGCGTTGGTGTCGACGGCGTAGCCCGTCGTGCTGTCGACGAACGTCACGGCTTTCATCGAGGAGCCACCACCGGGTTTGAACGCCGTCCCCCAGTTCATGCCACCCGCGCTGGTCTTGGTCCCCTTCAGGTACTCCCCGGAGCCGTTGACGAGGTGGACCGTCTCGGAGCCTGCCGCGCCCGTGACCGCGAGGTCCTCCCACGTCGACGTCTTGCCGCCCGGTGCGGAGTAGTCGGTCACCTGCTCGTCGACGACGTCGTACTGGCCGACGACGCCCGACCCGCCACAGAACCAGACGTTCCGACCGTCGTCGCTGACCGCCGCGCCGGTCAGCGGGTTCGACGCCGTCGTCGGCCCGGATTCGAGGACGAACTCCCAGCCGTCGGCCCGCCGAGCGAGGACCTCGCCCCCGTTACCGACCGCGTAGGGGCCTTCGACGGTCTGGACGACCCCATTGAGCGTCTGGCCCGTCGGCGAGGCCGCTTCGGTCCACGGTTCGCTGGCGAGTTGCGAGAGGCTCGACTCGCTCCCGTTGACCGTGACGGTGAGTGCCGCCGGGTCGCCGCTGGTCACTTCGAGGTCGACGATCTCCCCGGAGTAGTCGTACGTGTCGGTGTCGCCGCTCGTGAGCGTCCCCGTCACGGTGTCGACGCTGAACCGACTCGTGCGGTTGGTGACGGTGTCACTCGACTCCACGTCGCCGGCCTGCTCGACGGCACCGTCGACGTCGAGGCGGTACTCCAGCGAGGAATCGGCCGAGAGCGAGACGGTGTTCGGCAGGTCGGCGGTGTACTCACCGCGTTCGACGATGGTGCCCGAATCCCCGACGGCGACCTGCGGGTACTGTCCCGAGTCCCCCGTGGCGACCCCGCGGAGCGTGTTCGTCGTCGGCGTCTCCACGCGATCCCACTTGTTCTTCTTGCGGTCGTAGACGTAGCCGCCTGTCCCACAGCCGAGACCACCCTCCGCGCCCGTCCGGTAGACCGCGAGGACGGTCTCTTCACCGACGTTCTTCCGTTTCCACCCCTTGCCGTCGCCGTCGTTGAGGCGGTAGATGGTGCCGTTGCCACCGGCGACGTCGATGTCACCCTCGTTGCGGACGGCCACGTCGTTCAGGTTGACGCTCGCGCCGTTGATGCCGACCGTCGTCCACGTCCGCCCGCCGTCCTCGGTGCGGTACACCTTCCCCGTCGTGTCAGAGACGTAGCCGGCGTCGTCGGTCCAGAAGTCGATGCCCGGTGCGCTCGACCCGCCACCGGGTTTGACGACGTCCCCCCAGTCCATGCCCCCCGCGCTAGTCTTCGTCCCGGCGAGGAACTCGCCCGACCCGTTGACGAGGTAGACCGTCTCGCTGCCGGCGTCACCGCGGACGGCGACGTTGAGCCACGTCGACGTCTTGCCCATCGGGGCGGAGTAGTCGGTGAGTTGCTCGTCGACGACGTCGTACTGGCCGACGACGCCCGACCCGCCACAGAACCAGACGTTCCGACCGTCGTCGGTCACGTCACAGCCACGGAGCGGGTTCGACTCGACGGTCGGCCCGCGTTCGAGCACCGGTTGCCAGCCGTCCTTTCGTCGGGAGAGCACCAGTCCGCCCGCACCGACGGCGTACGGTCCCTCGCTGGTCATCGCGGCGTCGTACAGCGTCACCCCTACCCCCGACTCGACGACCTGCCACCCGTTTGCCGCCGCCTCGACGGGGTTCACGAGCGTCGCCCCCGCCGCCGCGACGCCTGTCAGCTTCAAGAACGTCCGCCGAGTCTCCCGTGTCTTCTGAGACATTGGGCAGAAAACACCGGATTCACGTTTAAACGTGTGGCATGGATTGGTAAAAACAAAATATGTTTACTGATGACTTTCGTCGAACTTCTCGAATCGGGAGTGACACGACTGCTTCACTGATGGGGGTCGCTGACCACCACGCGAGTCGAAGCGTTCGGGGGTTCGGAACAGTTTTACCCGCCGCTCGGCCAAAACAGGGGTAATGAGCGAACTCGACGAGGAGTACCAGCTTTCGTACTTCGAGGAGGAGGGGTTCACCCGCCAGGAGTGTTCGTCCTGTGGTGCCCACTTCTGGAGTCGTGTCTCCCGTGAGACGTGCGGTGAGCCACCGTGTGCGCAGTACGCGTTCATCGGCGAACCCGCGTTCGACGAGCAGTACACGCTCGAAGAGATGCGCGAGGCGTTCCTCTCGTTTTTCGAGGACCACGACCACCAGCGCATCGACCCGTACCCGGTCGCTGCGAACCGCTGGCGGGACGACGTGCTCCTAACGCAGGCGTCTATCTACGACTTCCAGCCGCTGGTCACCTCGGGTCAGACCCCGCCACCCGCGAACCCGTTGACCATCTCCCAGCCCTGTATCCGGATGCAGGACATCGACAACGTCGGGAAGACGGGCCGTCACACGATGGCCTTCGAGATGATGGCCCACCACGCGTTCAACGCCCGCGAGGACTTGGAGGACCCCGAGCAGTACGCCTACGAGGGAGAGGTCTACTGGAAGGACGAGACGGTCCAGTACTGCGACGAGTTCTTCGAGTCGATGGGTGCGGACATCGAGGACATCGTCTACATCGAGGACCCGTGGGTCGGCGGCGGCAACGCCGGTCCTGCCATCGAGGTCATCTATCGCGGTGCCGAACTCGCCACGCTCGTCTTCATGTCGATGGAGCAGGACCCCGACGGCGAGTACGAGATGAAAGACGGCAACCGCTACTCGCCGATGGACACCTACATCGTCGACACCGGCTACGGTCTCGAACGGTGGACCTGGATGAGCCAGGGGACGCCGACGGTGTACGAGGCGGTCTACCCCGAGATGACCGCGTTCCTCAAGGAGAACGCCGGCGTCGAGTTGAGCGACGAGGACGCCGAACTCGTCCACGAGGCTGCCAAACTCGCGGGTAACCTCGACATCGACGAGGCCGAGGACATGATGGCGGCCCGCGCGGACATCGCCGCCGAACTCGGTGTCGAGCGGGCGTACCTCGAACAGTTGATGGAGCCACTGGAGACCATCTACGCCATCGCCGACCACTCGCGGACGCTGGCGTACATGCTCGGTGACGGCATCGTCCCCTCCAGCGCCGGAACGGGCTATCTCGCCCGCCTCGTGCTTCGTCGGACCAAGCG
Source organism: Halomarina oriensis (assembly GCF_009791395.1). Lineage (GTDB taxonomy): Archaea > Halobacteriota > Halobacteria > Halobacteriales > Haloarculaceae > Halomarina > Halomarina oriensis. The sequence goes on along the minus strand of NZ_WSZK01000015.1, from coordinate 264,685 downwards.
CCTCGTCGACGACGTGGGCGTGGACGCGCCGCTCGACGAACTCGTCGACATGCAGGCCGAACGACTGGGCTACGAGAACCGCGACACCGTCCGTGACATGGTCCGCACCGAGATGGAGAAGTACCGCGAGACGCTCGAACGCGGCGGTCGTCGCGTCCAGCAACTCGCCGACGAGTACGCCGAGCGCGACGAGGAGATCCCCTTAGAGGAGGTCGTCGAACTGTACGACTCCCACGGCATCCAGCCGGACATGGTCGAGGAGATCGCCGCAGAGCGTGGCGCGTCGGTGACGATTCCCGACGACTTCTACGGACAGGTCGCGGCCCGCCACGGCGGCGGTGACCTCGCGCAGGTCGCAGACGAGACGGACGAACGGGTCGCCGACCTCCCGGACACCGAGCGCCTGTTCTACGACGACCCCGACGGCTCGGAGTTCGAGGCGGTCGTCCTCGACGTCATCGAGCGCGAGGCGGGCTACGACGTCGTGCTCGACCAGACGATGTTCTACCCCGAAGGCGGTGGCCAACCCGCCGACCACGGGACGCTGTCGAGCGACGACACGACCGTCGACGTCGTCGACACGCAGGCCGAGAACGGCGTGGTCCTCCACCGCGTCGAGGAGTCCATCGGGAAGGGGGAGTTCGTCACCGGGCGTCTCGACACGACCCGTCGCCGTCGGCTGATGGCCCACCACACTGCGACCCACGTCGTCGGCTACGCGGCCCGGCAGGTGCTCGGCACGCACATCCGCCAGGCCGGTGCGCAGAAGGGCGTCGACTCCTCGCGTATCGACGTCCAGCACTACGAGCGTCTCGCCCGCGAGGACGTGAAAGCGATCGAGCGGGTCGCAAACCGGGTCGTCACCGAGAACACCAGCGTCACGCAGGAGTGGCCCGACCGCCACGACGCCGAGGCCGAGTACGGCTTCGACCTCTACCAGGGTGGTATCCCACCGGGGACGAACATCCGCCTCATCCACGTCGGCGACGACGTGCAGGCCTGCGCCGGGACGCACGTCACGCGCACGGGCGACATCGGGACGATCAAGATACTCTCGACCGAGCGCATCCAGGACGGTGTCGAGCGAATCACGTTCGCCGCGGGCGAGGCCGCCATCGAGGCGACCCAGCGGACCGAGGACTCGCTGTACGCCGCCGCCGAGGCCCTCGACGTCTCGCCCGCGGAGGTACCCGACACCGCCGAGCGGTTCTTCGAGGAGTGGAAGGCTCGCGGCAAGGAGATAGAGGACCTGACCACCGAACTCGCGGAGGCACGTGCCGCGGCGAGCGAGGGCACGGAGGTGGACCTCGGCGACGTGACCGCCGTCGTCCAGCGCCTCGACGTCGGTGACGACGAACTGCGGGCGACGGCACACGCGCTGGCCGAGGACGGCAAGGTCGCCGTCGTCGCGTCCGGCGTGGAGAACGCTCGGTTCGTCGTCGCCGTCCCCGACGGCGTCGGCGTCAACGCCGGTGAGGTCGTCGGCGAACTGGCCGGTCGCGTCGGTGGTGGCGGCGGTGGTGCGCCCGACTTCGCGGACGGTGGCGGACCGGACGTCGACGCGCTGGACGACGCCCTCGAAGCCGCGCCGGCCATCCTCGAACAGAAACTCGACGCCTGACGGCGTCGGCTCTCGCCTCTTCCGTCCCGTCGTCTCGCTCACTCGCACGGCGAACGTAACGCCGAAAGCACCGCCTCACGCACTGTCCGGTATGCCAGTCGTCGAACGCGAGGACGCGAGGCTGTACTACGAAGTCGGTGAGAGCGGGGCCGCTGCCTCGGAGAGCGAGGCTGTCCCGGACGCCGGACCGGTCGTGTTCGTCGGTGAGGCGGGCTACGCCGCCTGGCAGTGGTCGTGGCAGTACGCGGCGGTCGCCGGTCCGTTCGAGGCCGTCGTCACCGACCTCCGGGGGAGCGGTCGCTCCGAGACGACGGCCGAGTCGTTCGACGTGGCGACGCTCGCGGCCGACCTCGCCGCAGTGCTCGCCGACCACGGCGCACGGCGGGTCCACCTCGTCGGTGCCGGACTCGGTGCGATGGTCGCCCTGGAGTGTGCCCGCGAGTCGGGGCGTGTCCGGAGTCTCGTCGTCTTCGGGTCGGCGCTCTCCGGTGACGCCTTCGACGAGGGGATGCTGTCGGTGCTCGGGAACCGTGGTCCCGACTCGCTCGCGCCGTGTTTCTCCGAGGCGTTCTTCGAGCGCCAGCGTGAGGTCGTCGTGGGCGTCGAGAAGTGGCGCGACGACGACGCTCCCGACGCGGTCCGGGACGCGCAGGTCGCCGCGCTCCGAGCGTACGACTGCGACACGCCGTACGAACTGACGCTCCCGACGCTGGTCTGTCACGGCGCGGCCGACCCGGTCGTCCCGCAGGAGGCGGGTCGTGCCCTCGCCGACGCCCTGCCGAACGGGGAGTTCGTCTCGTTACCGGGTCGGCACCTCGCGCACGTCGAGTCCTCGCGGGTCGCCAACGACGAACTCGTCGGGTTCCTCGGACGGTGACCGCCCCACGGGTCCGTCCATCGGTCCTCGTAGCGGTCGACGACGTGAGGCGCTCACACACGATCCGAGACGGTCCGGTACGTTTTCGTCCACCGACATCCTATTGAAAGAGACTGTGCCGAACCGGTGTTATACGGATATTTCTGACAGTATCCTCGAACATAACGGGCTGCAGTCTGGCGATTTGCTGCTCGGCTCGGCTCGAACTGATAGCGGGGCGATAATCTCTCTCAGTCGACGTGTAACTAACAGTCGATATGTTGTGCGACGAAGTGCATGGACTCGGAAACCATCACAGGTGGGTCGTCCCGACCCGCTATCCCAGAGGTGTATCGATGAGGCGGCTACTCGCCGTACTCATGACCGCGCTGTTGGTCACGTCGGCCGCGGGGGCCGCGATGGTCATCGGCGCACCCGCGATGCAGGACGACGACGACCTGTCGTTCGACGAGGTCGACGACGGTATCCTGCTGACCGGTATCGCATCGGACAGTGAAGACGGTCTCTCACAGATGCGTGTTCGGAGCACGCTCGACGAGGACGTGACGCTCAGCTACCGCGTGGCCGGCTCCGACGAGACCGGCACCGTCACCGCGAAGGCTGGTCAGGATACGTTCTTCAACGTCGAGACGAGCGGTCCGACGACGGTCGTGCTGATGTACGACGGTCAGAACGTCGAGACGAAGAACGCCAACACGCAGAGCGAGAAGGACCTCGGTGAACTGAACGTCGGCACCGTCGACGACGGTATCCTGCTGACGGGTATCTGCTCGGACAGCGAGGACGGTCTCTCGCAGATGCGCGTCCGCAGCAGTCTCGACCAGAACGTCACGCTCGACTACCGCGTGGCTGGCTCCGACGAGACCGGTACGGTCGAAGCCGTCGCCGGTGAGGACGTGTTCTTCAACGTCGAGACGAACGAGGACGGCCCGACGACGGTCGTGCTGATGTACGACGGGCAGAACGTCGAGACGAAGAACGCCAACACGGTCAGCGAGTGTGACCTCGGCGAGGAGAACCCGCCGACGCTCGACGAGGTCAACGACGGCATCCTGCTGACGGGTATCTGCTCGGACAGCGAGGACGGCCTCTCGCAGATGCGCGTCCGCAGTAGCCTCGACCAGAACGTCACGCTCGACTACCGCGTGGCTGGCTCCGACGAGACCGGTACGGTCGAAGCCGTCGCCGGCGAGGACGTGTTCTTCAACGTGAACACGAGCGGTCCGACGACGGTCGTCCTCATGTACGAGGGCGAGAACGTCGAGACGAAGAACGCCAACACGGTCAGCGAGTGTGACCTCGGCGAACCCAACGTGGACACCGAGGACATCACGCTCACCGCCATCTGTACGGACACCGAGGACGACCTGGCGAAGTACCGGGTCACGAACGAGAACGACGTCGCCGTGGACGTCTCCTACGACATCTACGGCACGGACGTGAACGGCACGCTCTCGGTCGACGCGAACTCGACGGCGTTCTTCACCGTCCCGACGGCCGACGACGGGTCGGCGACCGTTCGTCTGTTCTACGAGGACGAACAGATCGACGTGAAGGCCTCGAACACGCAGAGCGACTGCGACCTCGGCATGGAGAACCCTGCCGGTGTCAGCATCGAGTACACCTGCAGCGTCGACGGTGCGGACGCGACCGTCACGAACGACAACGACGTCCCGGTCACCATCGAAGTGACCGGTGACGCGTCGCTGAACCGAACCATCGAAGCCGGCGGCACCGTCTCGTTCGAGAACGTCGCCAACGGCGAGTACAACGTGACGACGCTCGTCGACGGGACGGTCGTCGGTGAGGAGACGGTCGTCATCGACTGCGAAGCGGACGACGGTGACGACGGGATGGACGACGGTGACGACTCCGACGACTCCGACGACGGGATGGACGACGGCGACGACGGCCAGGACGACGGTCAGGACGGCGACGTGGGCGACGGTGAGGACATGCCCGCCTACCAGATCGACGTCGCGGCCGGTGACGTCATCGAGACGCTCGGCGTCGACGGCGACGACGAGGACGACGCGCCCGACTTCTACGGCACGCAGGGTCGCCTGCTCCAGGCCCAGACCGTCCTCGCGGACGGCACGGTCACTGGGAGCCACATGGTGCCCGGTGAGAACGTGACGAAGTCCCTCGCGGGCTGTCACGTCAGCTACACGCCCGTCAGCTACGACGGCGAGAGCGGTGAAGTGACTCTGACGGTCAGCGTCTCGGACGACGCCGACTGTGAGGGTGTCACGCTGACGCTCGCGGGCTACGAACTGCCCGGCGACGACACCACGTTCGTCCGCGCCAACGCGGACGGTCAGGAACTCGTCGCCTACGAGACGGTGACGCTCGACGCCGGTGACTCCGGCACCGTCGTCATCGACCTCGACGGCGAGTCGGAAGCCTGAACGGCGGACAGCGACGATCCGTACTCCCCTTTCTTTCGCGCTCGGCCGACCAGCGACGGCGGTCGCTCGTGGTCGGAACACAACGCACTAACCACGCCGTAGCCTACGCTTACGCGATGGAACGGCCACGTCTCGCGCTGTTGAACGCCGCGTTCGCCGGCGAGAGCACCCGTCGTAACTTCCGTCGGGAACTGGACGCCGACCTGACGGAGTTCTCCCTGCCCGACGGTCAACTCCCGCCCGAATCGCCCGCCGACGGTCCCGTCCCCTACGACGGTGTCGTCGTCACGGGGTCGAAGGCGTCGGCGTACGACGACGAGCAGTGGATTCACGACGCCCGCGAGTGGGTCGCGGCGGCCCACGACCGCGATCTCCCTATCCTCGGGGTCTGTTTCGGCCACCAGTTGCTCGCTAATGCGCTCGGCGGGACCGTCGAGGCGATGGGCGAGCGTGACACCGAGGCCGGCTTCGAAATCGGCTACCGGACCGTCGAGCGAACCGCCGAGACGCCGCTGCTCGCCGGACTGGCCGACGAGTTCACCGTCTTCACCACGCACGGCGACGTGGTCGCCGAACTGCCACCGGGGGCCGAGGTGTTCGCCGAGAACGAGTACGGCGTCCACGGCTTCCGGGTCGGCCACGCCTTCGGGGTCCAGTTCCACCCCGAGTACGACGAGGCGACCGCCCGCGAGGTGACCGAGGGCAAGGGGTTCCTCGGCGAGGAACGTATCGAGCGCGTCCTCGCGGGCATCACGTCCGAGAACTACGCCGCGGCCTGTGAGGCGAAACGACTGTTCGAGAACTTCACCGACTACGTGCGCGAGGTTCGAGTCGATGCGGCCGCGGACCCGGGGTGACGCCGCTCAGACCGTCCGGTTCCGAAGCCGACGGAACGTCGGGTAGAGCCACCTGTGCTCGGCGAGGGCGAGCGTCCGCTGGGTCCCGAGGAGGACGACCACGGCCGCGACGATGACGAGGCCGTCTGCGAGCGTCGACAGCAGGCCCAGCGAGACGATGAGTGTCGTCGCACACGCCGGTGCGTGCCGGAGGTCCGTCCAGACCATCAGCGCGACGGTGAGCGCCAGCGAGACGACCCCGGCCCCGGCGAGGGCGAGCGCCGCTCCCGACAGCGGTGGCTGGTCGGTGACGACGACGTGCCCGGCGGCCAGCGCGTGGTACGAGAACAGTCCCGCGCCGACGCCGATGGCGTGCCCGCCGACGAGTCGGTCGGGCCGACACTCCTCGGCGTCGGGTCTGAGCGCGAGGACGTACGCCGACGGGCCGAGACTGGGGAACAGCGCGCTCGCGCCGCTCACCCACGTCAGGACGCCCAGCACGGCGAGTAGACCGGCGGCGAGGACGCTCGTCCGGAACGCTTCCCGGTGGTCACCGGTCCGCTGGTACATACACGGACGACACGCGCGACCGACAAATGCGCGGTGGAACTGGTCGGGTACGAGCGCTTTTACCGACGCAACCCTCAACACGACTATGCTCGACTACGTGGGACTGGAATCGGACCTCGACGCCGAAGAGCGGATGATCCGCGACACCGCACGCGAGTTCGTCGACGACGAGGTGCGCCCGGACGTGGGCCAGCACTGGATAGAGGGCACCTTCCCGACGGACCTCATCGAGGAGATGGGTGAACTGGGCTTCTACGCACCCAATCTGGAGGGCTACGGCCTGCCCGGCGTCTCCGAGACGGCCTACGGCATCCTGATGCAGGAACTCGAAGCGTGTGACTCGGGACTGCGGTCGATGGCGAGCGTCCAGGGTGCGCTCGTGATGTACCCCATTCACGCGTTCGGCAGCGACGAACAGAAAGAGCAGTGGCTGCCGAAACTCGGCACGGGCGAGGCCGTCGGCTGTTTCGGCCTCACCGAACCCGAACACGGGTCGGACCCCTCCGGCATGGCGACCCACGCCGAGGCGGAGGACGAGGGCTACCTGCTCAACGGCTCGAAGACGTGGATCACCAACTCCCCCATCGCCGACGTCGCTATCGTCTGGGCACGCGACCGCTCGGCCGACGACGACCCGGTACGCGGGTTCCTCGTCGAGACCGACCGCGACGGCGTCTCGACGAACAAGATAGACGAGAAGCTGTCGTTGCGAGCCTCAATCACGGGCGAAATCGGGCTGAACGACGTCTACGTCCCCGCGGAGAACGTCCTGCCCGAGGTGTCGGGGATGAAGGGGCCGCTGTCGTGTCTCACGCAGGCGCGCTACGGCATCGCGTGGGGCGCTATCGGCGCGGCGCGTGACTGCTTCGAGACGGCCCGCCAGTACGCCACCGACCGCGAGCAGTTCGGCGGCCCCATCGCACGATTCCAGCTCCAACAGCGGAAACTCGCCGAGATGGCGACCCAGATTACGACCGCCCAACTGCTCGCCTACCGGCTCGCCGAACTGAAAGAGCGCGGCGAGATGACGCCACAGCACGTCTCGATGGCCAAGCGTAACAACGTCCGGATGGCCCGCGACCAGTCGCGCATCGCCCGCGAGATGCTCGGCGGCAACGGCATCACGGCCGACTACTCGCCGATGCGCCACATGGCGAACCTGGAGACGGTCTACACCTACGAGGGCACCCACGACATCCACACGCTCGTCCTCGGGCAGGACCTGACCGGTATCGCCGCGTTCGAATAGTACCGCTTTACGCCTCGGGTCACGCTTCGCGTGACCACTCGACGCAGAAAGCTACGCTAACGAGGTCGGACGCTCGTTCGCTGCGCTCTCTCGTCCGAGAACTCCCTCGCTCCACTCGGGAATGCGGGTTTTCCGGTTCGTTTCTCAGCCCTCGTTGGACGTATCCAGTCCCAGCGCCGCGTTCAACCCACAGAAGCAGGTCACGGCGTTGAACGCGAGTCCCGCACTGGCGAGGAGCGTCAGCGTCGCGAGTCCACGACGTCCGCGCAGAACCGCGCCGAGCGTCGACACGGCCAACACGGTGGCGAGGACGGCGCGTCCGATGCGGTCGATGCCGCCGACGTTACGGTCGAGTCCCATACACGCCCTCCGGACTGCACCCGCAAAAGCCCGACTCCGGGCACGGTTCCAGTCGAAACGACACCCTTTCTCCTCGATAGGTCTCTGGAGCGGACAGTAGCTACGGCCGACCCGACTCCGAACGAGATAAGTGCCGGACGGTCGTCGGTTCGGTCGTCCTTCCGCGGTCGGAGCGGCCGCGCCGGTCAGCCTCCGACCGTGCCCCCCGCGTCAGGGGAATCGACCATGACACGAGACGTCTCCGATGCGCTCGCACAGCACACCGACCAGTTCACCGTCGACCGGCAACTCCACCGCGTCCCACCGCACGTCACGCACGCGGTGACCGTCGAGGGCCGGCGCGCGGTCTGTAAACGCGCGACCCACGAGTCGGGCGACCCCGCGACGGAGGCCGCCGTACTACGGTTCGTCGCCGAACACACCGCTCTCCCGGTTCCCGAAGTCCTGTGGACCGGCGAGGACCACTTCGTCGCGGGGTGGTGTGACGGCCTCCCCGGCCCGGTCCGCGAGGACGAGGCGTGGGCACGCCTCGCCGGTGCCGGGTTGGCCCGACTCCACGACGATACCGCCGGCCGGTTCGACCGATTCGGCTTCCCGGTAGCGACCGGGGTATCCGGCCGGGGGCTCGCACTCGTCGGTGCCGGGGCCTCGTGGCCCGAGACGGCGGCGCTGTTCCTCGACCGTGAACGGCGCTACCTCGTCGAGAACGGCTACGACGAGGCGGCGACCGTCGCCGAGGAAGCGCTCGTCTTCGCCCGCGACCACCCCGAGGTGTTCGAGACGCCTGCCGACCCGGTGTGCTGTCACGGCAACTGGCTCCCCGACCACGTCGGTGTCGACGACGGGCGGGTGACCGGTGTCGTCGACTTCGAGCACGCGCTGGTCGCCCCGCCCGCGTTCGACGTCTGGCGGGTCGCACTCCCCGTGTTCGGTGGCGAGGGCGGACTCGACCACCGCTTCGAGGCGTTCCGCGAAGGCTACGAGTCCGTCCGGCCGCTCGCCGATCGGTTCGAGGAGCGTGCGCCGACGTTCTCGCTGTTGAACTTCGTCTCGTACTTCCGGTCGCTGTATCTCCAGGACCAGCACGACGCAGCGGCGACGGCACGCCACGCCGAGCGCTTCGCCGGGCACGTCCACGCGACGCTGGGGGCCTTGCGCGAGCGGGTGGACTGACTCACTCGACGGACTCGGCGCGTCTGAACCGGCCCCACCGGTCGCGTCGGTCCGCCGCCCACCGGTAGCCGCGTTCGCGGGCCTCGTCGTAGCCGGGGAGACTCCGGAGCGTCCCCACCGCGACGCTCGTCGGGACGTTCGAGCGGGCGAGCGTCTGCTCGATGGCCTCGCCACAGGAGTAGACGGTCCGACCGACGACGAGGTGGGCACACGCCTCCCAGTCGCCGGGGAGGAGCGCCCGCTGGTCGTCGGTGAGGTCGGAGAAGCCGACGGCCTCGACGGGGGCGACGCGGACGGCCCAGCGAGCACACCACGTGCAGAACCCACAGTCGTCGTCGTAGACGATTTTCGGGGTGCGACGGCGGTCGTTCACACCCGTCGTTACGTCCCGGTCGCTCGAAAACCCACCGCCGAGGGCGTCACCGACGGAGCGGCGCGTGGCTCACGGCCCGCTCGTGAACCGTCCGGTCTCGGCCCCACAGCCCTCACAGACGGTCACCAGTGCGTCCTTCTCCTCGGTCGGTTCGATACCCTGTGGGGTCCGCCCGCCGCAGTTCTCACACGCTCGGAGCACCTCCGTCTCGCCCGATTCGGCGGGCGCACCGAGTGCGAGTGCGACGACTCGCTCCTCTCCGCGGTTCCAGCCCTGCTGGTACTCGTTCGGCTCGAAACGGACGGCCTCACCCTCGCGGACGACCGTCTCGCCGTCTTCCGTCTCGAACGTCGCCTCGCCCGAGACGACGAAGAACACCTCCTCCTGGCCGGCGTGGCGGTGGTAGCCGAACGCGAACGACTCGCCGGGCGCGAGTTCGTAGTAGTTGAGCGCCATGTCCTCGGTACCAAGTTCCTCGCCCAGCGGGCGGCGGACGCTCGCGGGACTCATCCACGAGTCTACCTCCTCGGTTCGGACGTGCTTCATACACCGCCCGTCGGAGTGCGCCGGGATAGCGTTTTCCACGACGATGGCCCGGTCGTCCACCCGTCGGGAGTCTCGCTCACTCACTACCGTCCGTTCCCCCCTGCGTCTCGCTCACCACGAGGGCCTTAAGTGTGCTACCGACCAAACGCCGGCAATGGCTATCGACCCGAACTTCGCCGAGTCGCGCGAACGCTCCTCGGTCGGCGACTGGCTGGACATCGACGCCGACTACGACGTCTGGGGGGAGGTCGACCAACCCGAACGGCTGGGTATCCACGGCACGCACGTCGCCGTCGACTTCGACATCTGTGACGGCTCCGGGCCGTGTCTGGAGAACTGCCCCGTCGACGTGTTCGGGTGGGCCGACACGCCCGGTCACCCGACCAGCGACCGGAAGGCCGCGCCCGTCAACGAGAGTCAGTGTATCGACTGCATGCTCTGTGTCGACATCTGCCCCGTCGACGCCATCGACGTGGACGGCTCGCGGGGCTGAGACGGCCGTTCTGCGGTGGCGTCGCTGTGGCGGTTGGGTTGTGGTGGCGTAACGGTTCCGCGGTCTGCGTCGTACCGCGAGCCGTGCGGGACCGTGGTCGCTGTCGCTCCCTGCCTCCCGACTCGTTTCACTCGTCGGGACCGGAGGCCCCGCTGGGAACCGGCGGCTTCACCGCCGGTGACGAGACGCGAAGCGTCGAGCGAGCGGGCCGGCTGAACCTCCGAAGGGAGGTGTCGCCAGAAACCTTCGATTTCTGGCTGCTAACCGGAACGGCTCTGCCGTTCTGATGATGAGAAAGTGCTTTCCGTCCAGGGTCTACCAGGGAGCCGCTGCCGGCCAGTGGCCGGCAGCACGCGACTGCAGCAAAACGTGGGCGTCTATCTATCGAGTCGGTCGGTCTGGAGATCGTCCTTGAGGTCGTCGAGCCACCCGTCGTTTTTCAGTTCGTCCATTCGTCTCCGGAAGTGTGAACCACAGAGGCCGACTTTGACACCGCCGCGCTCGACGGAGATGTCTGCGGGGTCGTCGCAGTAGTGGCACTGCATACGCTCGCTACGAGCGGAAGCTACTGAAGAGTTGCGGGTGGGGGGACTATCGCCGCTGTCGACGGACGGATGTAGTCACAGCGAGACCGCGTTCCGAAAGGCGCGGTACTCGTCGCGGTCGAGGCCGGCTCGGCCGAGCACCTCGTCGTGGGCGTCGCTGCCGCCGGTGACGGTGAGGCCGTACTCCTCGATGGCCCGCTCGACGGGACGCAGGTCGACCTCGCGGCCGTAGTCGTAGTGGTACTCCACGGCGTCGAGACGGTCACAGAGCGCGAGCGCGGCCTCGGGGTCGCCGTAGCGGAGCGGGTGAGCCAGCCCGACCAGTCCACACGCCTCCGAGAGCAGGTCGACGCCACGCTCGAAGGAGGGGACGGCGCGGGCGACGTAACAGGGGCCGTCGTCGCCGATGAGGTGGTCGAACGCGCCCTCGTAGTCGTAGGGGGCGTCGCTCTCGGCGACGGCGCGGGCGACGTGGGGGCGGCCGACGCCGGGCTCGAAGGCGACGTCCAGGTCCACGCCCGTCTCCGCCTCGACGAGTGCGACGGTCTTTCGGGCGCGCTCGATTCGGTCGGCCTGGATGCGGTCGGTCTCCGCTCCGAGCGACGCGGTGTCGGTGACCGCGTAGCCCAGCAGGTCGACCTCCTGGTCGCCCGCGTCGACACGTAGTTCGATACCGTGGACGACGGTGACGCCGTCGACGTGCGTGACCGGTGTGTTCAGGTCCGGATGCGTTCGGTCGTGGTCGGTGACGGCGACGACACGAACGTCGTACTCGCGGGCGGCGGCGACCAGCGTCTCCAGCGTGAACTGCCCGTCGGAGTTCGTGGTGTGGGTGTGGAGGTCTGCGACGACCATACGCCGTGTCGGCGAAGCGGCGTCTTCACGCCACCGACTCGTCGCGCTCGGGACGCATCCGAGGGGTCCGTCCGCACGACGACCTCTAGGTCCTAGTACTATCGACCATGATTTATGGTGAACGTTTATGATGGTCGTCGTGGTGTCCTGGAGTATGCGTCCATTCACAGACGCGACCAACCGCTTCGACGCTCACAGCTATCCGGCGACGGCTCAGGACCTCATCGAGGAGTACGGCGAGATGGTCCTCGACCTCCCGAACGGCTCCGAGACGGTCGCCGAGGCGCTCGCACCGATGGAGGCGACGACGTTCCAGGACGCCGAATCCGCCCGTCTCGCGCTGTACAGTTCGGTGTCCAGCAAGGCTATCGGCCGCCGGTTCTACTCCGACCGCGACCCGACGGTGGTGGGTGAGACCGGTCCCGACCAGGTGAGCTTCTAACTCGGGTCCCGAACGAGCAGTTCGACGGCTCTGGTCGGGGTTCTGCCCGCTCGTCTCGCGTCCCGAGAGCCATCGTCACACTGCGTCGACTCCTCCCGTCGTCACACCACGTGACGACGCACCCGTTCGGCGGCGAGTGTCGACACCACTCGTACGCGATGACTGTCGTTCTGTCGGACCGGCGGCGACGGAGCTATTGTGCAGTGTTAGCAAGGGATAGTATGTCGAGCGGACTGGCCGACTCACGCGAGCGTGGCGGGAGGGTACTGAGCGACCGACTGGAACGGACCGTCGTCGCCTGCGAGTGTGGGTTCACCGACGCCCTGCTCCACGGTGAGTGGCGGGCGAGAGCCGACCGAGCACCACGCTCGGGGCATCTGCGCTACCACCTCACGTGTCCGGACTGTGCGACCGAGACGGTCGTCGAGTTGAACCTGTAGCGTCCCGGTCAGACCCAGCGGACGGCGCCGCTCAGGTCGATAGGCGTGTCGCCGTGTCGGTACGCCTCGACGGAGCCGTTCGGACGCATCCGGTAGACGACGGCGGGGCTGTGCGGGAGCGGCGGTTTCTCCGCGCGGATGGTGTTCCACTGGTCGTCGCGGAACGACGAGCAGTCGATACACAGCAGCGCCTCGGGGTGGGCGTCGAGCTGGTCGTCGGTCTTCGCGTCGGCCGTCGCCCGCAACGCCGCGATAGGCGTGTCGGCGACACGACGGGAGGGTGGTCGAGGACGCGTCACCTCGACGAGCGTGTCGGTACGGCGCGGGAGCTCGTGTCGCGGCACGTCGCGGACGCCGTCGCCGACGACGAAATCCAGCGCGTGGCCGCTCTGCAGGTCGATTTCGGGGACGAACTCGTTGTCCGAGTCGGCGAGCAGTTTCGCGGCGTGGAACTCCGCCATCGCCGCGCTCATCCGCGTGAGGTCGACCCGTGGGCTGGTGCCGAGTTTCCCGGCCATCACCTCCCGGTCGGCGTCGAGCGTGCCGGCGGCGAACAGCGACTCGTAGAACCGCAACACCCGGTCGCGGTCGGCGTCGGGGAACCCCGCGGCGTGGTCACGGAAGAACGACCGCGTGCTCTCGCGGCCGTCCTTCGAGAAGAACACCGGGAGGAAGTACCACGCGAGGTGGCGACGTTCGGCGAGCCAGGGGTCCTGTTCGGCGAGGTCGGCGAGCAGTTCGCGCTGTGCCCACCGGGCGACGCCGTAGGGGGCCTCGTCCCAGCCGACCTTGTCGGTCCGCCAGAGCACCTCGGGGGTCTCGGTGTTGCCGAGCCAGTACGCCTCGGGGCGTTCACCCTCCTCGGTGTACCACGCGAACAGCGCCACGTCGCCGTTGTCCATGTCGAGGCGACCCCCCGAGAACCGGTCGGGCGGCGGCGCACGTGTCGTCCCGAACGTCGCTCCGAACCGTTCGTCGAGCGGCGAGAGGAGCACCTGACGGACCCGCCGCTCGGACCACGCTTCGGTCGACCGACGGAATCGCAGTGGACCTGCCACGTGCGTCGGTTCGCCCGAGGCCGGTTAGCAGTTCCGACACACCCGCCGTACCGGACGCCACCGTTACCACTGGAAGGACTCACTGTCCTCTGATTTCCACAGTCGATGTTTCACGAAATTATCCGTTACATTGATACTCAGTAGTTCGCAAGGGTAGGTATACCATGTCAATGGGAGCCTATGACGAAGACGAACACGAGCGCCGTGAGGCGAAGACGGCGTCGGTCGACGCGGATTTCGACGACGAACGCGTCGAGTATCGCGGCACGCTGGAGTACGACTCCGGCGAATCCGCGGAAGCGTTGCTCGACCAGTTCAAGCGGATGAAGTCCCAGTAACTCGGAGTCGACAGTTCTCACGCCCTCGACCGGTGAGCGACGGCGTCCCTCGCGGCGGGCGCTCGTGTCCCCGACCGGCGTCTCACTCCCTCGCCGTCGCGTTCACACCGGTGTCCGTCGCCTCGTCGACTTCGGCTCTGGTCGTCACGAGCACGGCCGAGAGGCCCGCGACCAGCCAGACGGCCACGACGTGCCCGACGATGACCGCGACGATGACGGTCTGGTCCCGGACGAACGGGACGAGCACGAGCTGGGCCGTCGCGAACCCGACGACCTCGAGGTCGGCCCGCCGGAGGACGCGCGCGGTCCCCTCGTCGAACCGGTAGCGGACCGACCGCCACAGTGCGACGACGGCCGCCCACCACGCGGTGCCGATGCGGTAACAGACGTCCCAGAGGACGAGCAGCGTCAGGTAGACGGCGACGACCGGCGGTTCGGTCCCGAAGAGTCGGTCGACCAGCGACGGCGTCTCGGGCGTGCCGGCCGTGAAGAGATAGGTGACCAGCGCGATGAACGCCAGCACCGCCAGCACCACCTCGATGCTGGAGCCGAACAGCAGTCGCTGGTAGGCGTCGGGGAGCCGTTCGGACCTGACGAGGTCCGAGATGCGGAGCATCTCGACGCTCCCCAGCGTGGCGACGACGACGGCGGCGGTCCCCGCCAGCAACGTCTCGGTCGGGAAGTCGTAGACCCACCAGATCAGGGTGATGCCCACCTGGAAGAGGACGAGCTGGAGGCCGATGGCGAACGGCCGCGAGACGTCGATGCCCGGCAGCGCGGTCACGATGGACTCGTAGACCCACGTCTCGCCGAACTCGAGCCGTCCCATTCAGTCCGCTCCGCGCGGTTCGGCGCGTTCGGTGGCGTGTTCGACGCCGACCCGTTCGTCCCGTCCGAGTGCCCGTCTGACCGCCTCGTCGAACGAGGTGGGCGTCACGTCGACGACGGTCCGGATGCGGGTGTCGTCGACGACCACCGGGTTGCGCATCCCGTCGACCAGCGGGCGGGCGACGCTCATCTCCGCGTCCGTCGTCAGCGCCAGCCAGTACGAGGAGAGCCGTGGGGTGAGCACCGGAACCGGGACGATGAACGGTCGTCGCCCGGTCGTCACCTCCGCGGTTCGCTCGATGAGTTCACGGTAGGTCAGCACCTCCGGCCCGCCGATCTGGTAGGTGTTGTCCGCCGTCGCCTCGCTGGCGAGGACGCCGACGAGGTACGCGACCACGTCGTCGATGGCGATGGGCTGACACTCGGTGTCGACCCACTTCGGCGTCACCATCACGGGGAGGCGCTCGGCCAACTGCCGGACGATTTCGAAACTCGCCGACCCGTCGCCGACGACGATGGCCGCCCGGAGGACGGTGAGGTCGGCCTCGCCCTCGCCGAGGACCCGTTCGACCTCGCGGCGCGACTTGAGGTGCGCCGAGAGGCGGTCGCGGTCGTCGCCGAGACCGCTGAGGTAGACGACCCGCGAGAGGGCCGCCGCGTTCGCGGCGTCGACGAAGTGACGTGCGGCGAGCCGGTCGCGCTCCTCGAACTCCTCGCCGGCCTGCATCGAGTGGACGAGGTAGTACGCCGCCTCCACGTCCGCCAGCGCGTGCTCGAAGCTTCCGACCTCCAGCAGGTCGCCCTGCTTCACCGTGACGCCGTCGGGGGGGGTCGTACTCGCTGGGCGTGCGCACCAGTGTGACCACGTCGTGGCCCGCCTCGACCAGTGCCGGAACGAGGCGACTGCCGACGAACCCGCTCGCTCCAGTGACGAGAACTCGCATACCGGACGTAGGGGCGGCGGCCGCTTACTCCTTGGCCTCCCGGTGGTCGCGGCGACGAACGACGTCCTGTTCGGTGTCGGTCCGCGCGTCCCGTTCAGCCCTGCCGGAACGCGTCGGTCGGGGGGGTGGGCGTCGGTCGCGCGTGGCGGGCGCGGGCGGCCGCCCGGCCCGTCCCTTCGGGGTCGTCGACGGGGTACGACTCACCCGACAGCGGCAGGTCGAAGTAGCTCTCGGCGTCGACCGACGAGAGGTCGGGGTCGGCCGCGAGCGTCAGGAACGTCTCCTCGAAGCCCACCCGCGAGGCTTCGACCTTCAGCCCGTAGGCACGCGACCCCACGGCGTCGGTCTGGCCCGACACCTCGTAGAGCATCCCCGCCGCGTTCGTCCGCGGACAGAGCGCGTCGAGATACGACCCCCACAGCGTCGCGTAGCCGTAGCGCGTCACCGTGTCGAACTCGTCCCACGGCTCGGTGACGGTGGCGAGTCTGTCGGCGACCAGTCTGTTGAGGCTCAGCGAGCGGTCGCTCGTCTCCTTGCCGATGAACGGGTTGACGCTGTCCTCGATGGGCCCTTCACCGTCGTAGAACGGGGCCTGATCGAGGTAGTCCTCGCCGAACGCCGCCATGACGCTCATGATGGAGGGTTCGAGCGGGTCGGTGTCGGGGACGGAGGGGATGCCCTGGTGGTGGTGGGTGATGGCGTAGTCCGGGTCCGCTCGGAGGAACGACTCGGTCACGGCGCGCACCTCCGGGGCCAGTCGGAGTCCGCTCGACCGGAGCGTGTAGCCCTCGTAGGGCAGGTCGAGTCGGTACTGGCCGTCGCCTCCGGTCCAGTACTCCTCGGGGAAGAACTCGCGGGGCGCGTTGCCCTTCCCGTGGCCCTTCTTCTCGCCCTTGCCGTTCCCCTTTCCGTGGCCTTTCCCACCGCTGTTGCCCGGTGTGCGACCCAGGTCGTCGAGGATGTTGAAGTCGCGGTTCATGTCGTAGCCGAGCGGCGGGTCCGGCGCGGGCAACTCGTCGGTGCCGCTCTCGGCGTAGTGGTAGTACGGTTCGTACCGCGAATCGTCCTCGTCCCACCTCTGGGTGTTCTGACGACGGGTGATACGGTCGAAGTCGCCGTCCTCGTCCGCGTCCCAGCCGAACATCGCGCCGTCGGGGTTGACGCGCGGGACGACGGTGATGGTGAGGTTCCGCAGGACGTCCTCGTAGCGGTCGGGTTCGGCGACTATCTGCTGGAGCAGTTTGACGATGGCGTCCGTCCCGGCCGGTTCGTCGCCGTGAATCTGCGTGATGAGGTGGACGTTCGTCTCCCCCTCACCCACGGTGACCTCCCACAGCGGGTCACGGAGGCCCGCCGACCGGCCGATGCGCCGGAGGGAGACGAGGTGGCTGGTGCGGTTCAGCAGTCGAAGCTGCTGGGAGAGCTGTCGGTTCGTGAGGTAGGCGTTCGGGTTCGGTATCTCGGCGTCTCGAGCGCTGACGACCGGAACTCCGGCGGCCGCCACCGCGAGTCCGGTCGTCGTGAGGAACTGTCGTCGTTTCATATGTTAGTCGTCACCACTGTTCGTGGAGACGACCACAGTTCTCACCTCTCCGCAATCAACCTACTTATACTACGGGATACGTGAAATTAATCTCCCTCGTCCGAACTCCGCGACAGTTGTAACTGTGTTGATAGTGGGCCGGTCGCGTCGTCACCGAGTCGCGTTCGTGTCGCCGTCGTCCCCCCGTCCGTCGTCCGGGCCGCCGGGGAGTGGGAGGCGTGCGGTCTCGTTCCACGTCCGCTGGTCGACGACGACCAACTCGCTGTGGCCGGCGACGTAGAGGTGGTCGCCGATGTAGACGGCGCGTCGCGGCCGGTCGACGTCGACGTCCGCGACCCGGTCGAGCGAGTAGTCGAACACGTGCCCGCCGTGTTCGGTGGGGAGGAAGAACACCTCCTTGCGGGCGTCGAGCAGGAACGCGTGGTGGTTGTGGGCGGCCGCCGACCAGCGGGCGTCGAGCACGCGTTCGTGAGCGATGGTCGGGTCGGTGGGGTCCCTGGAGTCGAAGACGACGAGTTTGACGCGGCCGTCCTCCTGGCCGACGCCGAGCACCTGGTCGTCACCGAGCGGGTGGAGGTACGTCGAGACGCCGGGCAGTTTCAACGCCCCCTCGACGGTCGGATTCCGTGGGTCCGAGAGGTCGAGCACGTGGTACGGGTCGACCTGCCGGAACGTGACGACGTAGCCGCGGTCACCGTCGAACCGGACGCTGTAGATGCGTTCGTTCACACCCATGCCGGTCACCTCGCCGGTCCGCTCCAGGGTCTCGCTGTCGAGGACGTAGAGGTCGTTCTCGGTCTCGACGTCGCTCCACGGAGCGACGCTCCCCCCGACCGTCGTGGCGACGCGGAGGTGGCCGTCGTGTTCGCCGATAGCGAACTGGTCGAGCGGTTCTCCCGGCACCGACCCGGTCGCCTCCACGGAGAGGTCGTCGGTCGAGACGCGGACGAGGTGGGTGGTCGTCAGCGAGCGTTTCCGGTCGTCGAGGAACTGCTCGTAGCCCTCGGCGATGGCTCGCTGTTTCGTGTGGCGGATCTCGGGTGAGAGGCCGCGGAGCCAGCCGTCGAGGGTGGCCTGCACCTCGACGGCGCGGGCCTGCGGCGAAAGGTCGTAGCCCTCGACCGTCTCCAGTCGGTCGACGACGGGGGCGGGCAGTTCCGAACGCCCGTCGGCCAGCAGGTACTCCAGCATCGCCTCGCGCCCGTCGGTCCGTTCGGTGTAGGTGACGTAGAGCGCGTCGTGGGTCATCGAGACGACCGACCGGTAGGAGCCGACGAACGAGACGCGCTCGCCGATGGCTCCCTCGTGTGGGTCGAGCGTGGTCACGGTGTAGGTGGTGTCGACGGGCATCGGGGCACGCGGGTGGAGCACGTCCGTGCAGGCCACGTCCGCCCCCTCGACGGGTTCGACGGGACACGCCTGCGGTGCCGTCGAGAGCACGAGGAACAGTCGCCCCTCGGTCATTCGGCTGGTCCGGACCTGGGCGTCGAGCGCCCGTTCCCACGCCTGCGTGGGGTTCTCCGGGTCGCTCACGTCGTAGCCCGCGACGCGTTGGTGGCCGACGACGACGAGCGTCTCCCCGACCAGGAACAGTCGGCCGCCCTCGGGGACGTTGGCGACGTGGGCCGGCGAGTCCGCGGGCAACGCGGCGACGACCTGCGTCGCGTCGCCGCGCGTCCCGCTGTAGTAGATGTACCTGCCGTCCGTCTCGATGACGTCCGCCTCGTCGATGCCCTCGACCTGGACGTTCGTCGAGGAGTGGGCGGGCGCGCCGGCGCTGGCGGCACCGTCCGCCTCGGCACGGGGGGCGCTCGCACTGGCGCTCTCGGTCAGCTCGGCCCCGGCGGCAGTGTCGACGACCGCACCGTCGCCGCCCCCGGCGACGCCACCGACCCCGACACCGTAGTAGCCGCCCCGACTCCTCCCGTCGGCGAGGTAGGCGGCGTAAGAGTCGTCCGAGTCGGAGGTGACCAGCGAGAGCGGTTCGTCGGTGTCCGTCCCCGGTTCGGGAGCGGTCAGCGAGTCGGTCAGTGCGGGGCCGACGACAGCCGTCACGCCGGCCGTCGCCACGACCAGCGCGGCGACCAGGACGACGGTGATGGAGGTACGCATACCACCGACCACGTGGTGTGATACCGTACCGGTTCCGTAGTCTCAAACGGCGGTTTGAGGCCGGCTCGACCGACGAGAGACGTGTCGGGGCCGTCCGTCGAACCAGAGGGAAAGGGGAGGTCGGTGCGCCGAGGGGACACCGACGGGAGGAGGAGACGGCACGGGGACCGTCGGAGAGGGGAAGACCCGCCGAGGGAAGACGGGCCGACTCCGGGGAGTCGCTCGCAGCCAGGCGGTTCCGCCGCCCGGCGACGGGCGACCACGGGGACCGGTCGCGGCCGGGACCGGCTGAGGGGACTGGGCGGCTCGTCCGGCGGACGACCGGCAACTACGGCTACACGGGCTACTGATAAACTGCTGACGGAGGTTCAAACGCGTGTTTGACCGACCACTCATACCGGCGCGGTGTCTGCTGTCCGTATGGGCAAGCAGACGTGTGACGGCTGTGGTCGACGCGTGCGGGTCGCCGGTGGCATCGCCAACCTCTGGTCGTTCGACCCCGGCCCGAGCGAGGGGCTGGCGCTGGAACTGGCCGACGGTTCGGAGTGGTTCCTCTGTTTCGACTGTATCGACCGCCTCCCCGACGACCGGGACGTGACCGCGGGCGACGTCGAGGCGCTCGCGGGAGAGTGACCCGACGACCCCGTCGGGCCACCCGTTCCGTGACCGATGCGATTATTCCCGTCGCGTCGCAGGACCGACCGTGAAGCCGTCCCGCATCGTCGAGGAGTTCCCCGCGCCCTCGTTTCGCGGTACGCAGGAGCGAGCGCTCGCGGACATCCGTGCGGCGTTCGAGGCGGGCAACGACGTGGTCCTCGTCCGTGCGCCGACCGGGAGCGGGAAGTCACTGCTCGCCCGCGCCATCGCCGGGTGTGCCCGCCGTGCGGGCGAGGACGACGCCGCCAAACCGGTCGGGGCGTACTACACCACGCCGCAGGTCTCCCAGTTGGACGACGCGCGGCGACGACCTGCTGGACGACCTCTCGGTGGTCCGCGGGAAGGGCAACTACTCGTGTCTCCTGCCGGGCGAGACGACGACGGCCGTCGACCAGGCCCCGTGTGCCCGCGAACGGGGGTTCGACTGCCCGGTCAAACACCGCTGTCCGTACTTCTCGGACCGGGACATCGCCTCCAACCGGGACATCGCGGCGATGACGCTCGCGTACTTCATGCAGATGGCCGGGTCGGAGGTGTTCGGCCAGCGTGACGTCGTCGTGATAGACGAGGCCCACGGCCTCGCGGAGTGGGCCGAGATGTACGCGACCATCGAACTCGGCCCGGCGACGGTGCCGATGTGGGAGACGAAACCGGCCCCCGAAATCGAGGACACCGAGGACGCCGCCACGTACGCCGACGGCCTCGTGACGGTCTGCAAGCGGCGTCAGACCGAACTCCGGAGTCAGGTCGAACTGAGCGAGGAGGAGGTCGCCGAGCGGGACCGCATCGCCGAACTCGTCCGCGAACTCCAGTGGTTCGTTGAGGACGCGCGTGACCCCGAGAGCGCGACGACGTGGGTCGTCGACCAGCACGACGGGGCGGGGTCGAAAGTCGTCGTCAAACCGATGGACCCCGAGCGCTACCTGAAACACACCGTCTGGGACCGTGGCACGAAGTTCGCGCTCCTGTCGGCGACCATCCTGAACAAGGACGCCTTCTGTCGCTCGTCGGGCCTGGACCCCTCGCGGGTCGCGCTGGTCGACGTCGAACACACGTTCCCGGTCGAGAACCGACCGCTCTACGACACGACACAGGGGAAGATGACTTACGACCACCGCGAGGAGACGCTTCCCAACATCGCCCGACTCGTCGTCCGTCTCATGCAGCGCCACCCCGACGAGAAGGGACTCGTCCACGCCCACTCCTACGCCATCGCCGAGGAGTTGGTGCGACTGCTCAACGACTTCGGCGTCGGTGACCGGGTACGGACCCACGACGCCGCGGGACGGGACGCGGCGCTCGACTCGTGGAAACGCTCGGACGGCGCGGACCTGTTCGTCTCGGTCAAGATGGAGGAGGCCCTGGACCTGAACTACGACCTCGCTCGCTGGCAGGTGCTCTGTAAAGCGCCGTACCCCAACACGCGGGACTCGCGGGTCGCTCAGCGCCTCGAAGACGGCCAGTGGGCGTGGTACTACCGCGCGGCCCTGCGAACCGTCATCCAGGCGTGCGGTCGCGTGGTGCGCGCGCCCGACGACAGTGGGGCGACGTACCTCGCGGACTCGTCGTTGCTGGACCTGTTCGAGCGTGCCAGGAGCGACATGCCGCCGTGGTTCGCCGAGCAGGTCGACCTGATGAGCGAACCGACCCTGCCGGCGTTCGACCCGGCGGCAGCCGTCGGCGACGACGGTGGTGACGGCGGGTCGGGCGGCGGTCGTCGCAACCGCTCGCGCTCCCGACAACGGTCGCTCGACGACCACCCGCTGGGCGACGTCTGGCAGTAGCGGTCTCTCACCGACGAACGGTCGCACTCAGGCGGCCGTGGTGAGGCGCTCCGGGTCGTAGTGGAGGTCCGCCCAGTACGTCTCGTCGCGGTAGCGGACGAGGTACTCGGCGTCGACCGTCCCCTCGCGGCCGTGGGAGTCGACGGGCGACTCCTCGCGGAACCGGTCGAGCAGCGACTCGAACCCGGCCGACTCGCTGTCGCTGCTGTAGCCGTCCTCGACGGCCGTCTCGACGACGTCCCGTTCGGCCGACGAGAGGTCGTCGAGGACGAACCGGTGGTCGGTACGGACGCGGTCGAGCAGCGCCTCGCGGTCCGCGGCGATTTCGGTCGCCTCGTAGCGATAGACGGTCAGGGTCGTCGGGTCGGTCTCGACGGCCGTCGGATAGGCCGTCCCGTCGTAGCGAACCGCCTCGTACCCGCCGTCGACGAGTACCGACCGCTCGCGCTCGGTCTCGGTGTAGGTTCCACCGACGCCGACGTCGTAGCCCTCGTCCTCGCGGCGCTCGGTTCGGGGCGGGAACAGTCCGGAGAGCAGCGAGCGGTCGCGCTCGGAGAGGGCCTCGTAGGCGACGGTTCGGCGGCCGCTCGCGTCGCCGTCGTAGTCGACCTCGACCGTGACCGCGGTTCCCGGTCGTTCGCCCGTCTCCGCCCACGAGACGGCGTAGAACGACGACTCGTACTCGACGGGCAGGTCCCGGTGGAAGGGTGGGTGACGCCCGACCCGCGTCGCCGTCCCGTCGGCGACGGTTTCGGCGACGAGTTCGCGGTCACGGTCGCTCAGTTCGTCACCGCCGGCGCTGACCCGGTCGAGCAGTTCGGCGTCCGTGACGGCCGTCATCCGGAGGGAGGAGGCGGGGCGGGAACACCCGGCGAGGGCACCGACGAGGAGGGTCGCGCCGGTCGCGAGGAAGGTCCGTCTGCGCATGTCGGGTCGAACCTGTCGCTCGGTATGAGTCTTCTGGTGGCCGACCGCGAGAGGCGCTACAGCAGGCTGATGAACCCGACGATGCTGGACGAGAGCATCAGCAGCGCCATCAGCAGCGCGAAGAGACGAGCACGGTCCATACCGTCGCAAGCGGACGAACGTTCAAACCGGTTTCGACGCCGGAGTAAGAGTTTTGTGTACGTCAGTCATTAGCACGCACATGGACGTAGACCCGTTCGTCAGGTTCGACGAAGCGGTGGAGGAGCGACTCGCCACGATTCGCGGTCGGGAACGCGTCGAGGACCCGGAGACGGAGCCGTAGCGAATCGAGGTGTCGGCGAGTCGAGAAGGGGGACTCCAGTGCGGCCGGCGAGTTCGTTCTGCCGGCCGCGAAACCAGCGACCGGAGAGCTACTGCGTCGCGTCCTCGGGAAGGACGTGGAGACCGGCTCGGCTCTTGAACACGGTCACGGTGTCGGCGTCGGTGTCGAGATAGGAGGGCCGTGCGACGGTCTTCGTCTCGAACGTGTCGGGGTCGAGCACCTGCACCGCGTGGTCGTCCTCGACGGCGACGAGCGTGGTCTCCCGGCCGTCCGAGACGTGGCCGAGTCGCCGCGCGTCGGGGGCGACGCCCTCCTCGCTGGACGCCTCGTAGTGCTCGCCGGTGGTGAGGTAGTCGCCCTTGAGGTTGCCGTGGGCCGAGCGAACGAGGACGGGGTCGTCGCCGTCGGGTTCGACGATGGTCCCGGCGGGGTAGGGGGGAAGGCGGACGGCGTAGGTCACCCGGTACACCTCGTTGCCGTCCTCGTCCTCGGTGACGAGGGTGCGGGAGTCGGTGATTGACCCGCCGAACCGGCGGCGGACACGCTCGGCGATGGCCCGACCCATCTGACTCGTCGAGATTTTGATGTCGACACCCTCCTTGCCCTCGTCGATCTTCGAGATGAACGCGTTGCGGTCGCCCTTCTCCTCGCGTCTCTCGATGTACTCCTCGGCCATCTGGATGGACTGCTTGACCTCCTCGTCGGTCGGGTTGCGTTCTGCGGCCCGGACCTGGACGACGGAGGCGAAGTAGTCGCCGGCGATGCGCGAACAGCGGGTACAGGTCTCCCGAGCGAACCGGACCTGGACCTCGGCGTCCTCCTCCTGGACCGTCCCGCGAACGAGTCCCGAGAAGTGACAGTGCATCACGATGGTGTTCTGGTCGACCTGTTCGGGGTCGACGAGCCACGACACCTCCTCGGCGTCGACGTGGACGCCCAGCGCCTCGCGGGTCTCCTCGACGGCGACGTCGGTGTAGTCCTCCGCGCCGATGTCGACCCAGCGGTTGCCCCGGTAGACGGCACCACAGCGGGCACAGATGCGAACACGCAGTTCGTCGTCGACGTCGACGAGGTCGAAGTTCTCGAAGTAGCACGCGTCACAGAGGTTCGCGTCCCGACCGGTCGGGTTGCCGGGACGGGGGCCCGTCTCCTCGACGGGGTCGCCACAGCTCGGGCAGAACTCGCCCGACGTACGTGAACTCATTGCCGGGAGTAGCGCGTTCGGACGGTTAACTCCCGCGTCACGTGGTCGCGGCGACTCGGCCGGCACGGGACCGGTGGGCCCGCTCGCGTCGTCGCGTCCACCGTCGCCGAACCGCCGGAACCATGTGGGGTGTGCGCGTGGCTCTGGCATGGACAGGGACGTCGATACGTTCGGGTCGCGTCGGTCGACCGTCTACGCCACGAACGGCGTGGTCGCAACGAGTCAGCCGTTAGCTGCACAGGCCGGCGTGCGAGTGCTTGAGGAGGGCGGGAACGCCTTCGACGCCGCCGTCGCCACGGCCGCCGCACTGAACGTCACCGAACCGACCTCCACGGGACTCGGCGGGGACGTGTTCGCGCTGTATCGTACCGCCGACGGCGAGGTGGGCGGGATGCGCTCGTGTGGCGGTGCGCCACGCGAGGCGACCCGGCAGAAGGTCCGCGAGGCCGTCGCCAGCGAGGCCGACGACACCGCCCCGGAAGACGCCGAGATGCCGTTCACCGGGCCGCACACCGTCACGGTGCCGGGGACCGCCCGTGGGTGGGAGGCGACCGTCGACCGCTTCGGGAACCGGACGCTCGCCGAGGCGCTCGAACCGGCTATCCGGTACGCCACCGAGGGCTATCCGGTCAGCGAGGTCATCGCCAGCCACTGGACCGGCGCGGAAGAACTGTTCGAGTCGGACCACGCTCGGGACGCCTACCTCGTCGACGGCGAACGAGCACCGGAGGCGGGCGAGGTGACGACGCTCGACCGACTCGGGGCCTCGATGCGAGCCATCGCCGAGGAGGGTGCGGACGTGGTCTACGAGGGCCGAATCGGTGAGGCCATCGTCGAGGAGGTCCAGCGCGAGGGCGGCTTTCTGACGATGGACGACCTCCGAGCGTTCGAACCGGAGTTCGTCGACCCCGTCTCGACCACCTACAACGGCGCCGAGGTGTTCGAACTCCCGCCGAACAACCAGGGACTCATCGCGCTCGAAGCGCTGAACATCGCCAGCGAGTTGGACGCCGCCGAGATGGAGGGCGTAGAGCGCTACCACCGTTTCGCCGAGGCGACGAAACGGGCGTTCCACGACGGCCACCGCTACATCACCGACCCGGCGTACGAGGAGATGCCGCCGCTCGCTTCGAAGGAGTGGGCGAAGAAGCGTGCCGCGGACGTGACCGACGAGTCGAGCGACGTCTCGTTCGGCGTGCCCGACTCCCACGCCGAGGACGCCGACACCGTCCTGTTGTGTGTCGCCGACGACGAGGGCAACGTCGTCTCCTACATCAACTCCCGGTTCGCCGGGTTCGGCTCCGGCCTCGTGGCGGGTGACACCGGCATCGCCCTCCAGAACCGCGGGGCGTCGTTCTCGCTGGACGACGACCACCCGAACCGACTGGAACCGGAGAAACGTCCGTTCCACACGTTGATTCCGGGCCTGCTGAAGTTCGACGAGGACGACTGGGCCGCCTTCGGCGTGATGGGCGGGTTCATGCAGCCACAGGGTCACCTCCAGGTCGTCACGAACGTCGTCGACGAGGGGATGACGCCACAGGAGGCACTCGACGCTCCACGCTGGCGATACCGGGAGTCCGGGCGACTCGCGGTGGAGACACGGGTCCCCGGCGAGATACAGAACGGGTTAGTCCGCCGGGGCCACGACGTGCAGGTACTCCCACCGGTGCTGTTCGGGGGGGCACAGTTCGCCCGGAACCGGGACGGCGTCCTGTCGGCCGCGACCGAGCCACGCAAGGACGGGAACGCGACCGGATTCTAACCAGAACCGCCGTTTCTGATAATTACTGATTCGTGGTCCGTATCGGCAGCTCGTTGTCCGGCTGTGATAGAATCTCCGAGGTGGCTGATGGTTGTTAAATGAGATGAAAGTTGGTTTTTATCAATCGAAGGGTATATGTGGGGCCAACAGTTTGTGTGACCAATGCCATCTGGTAACGAGGAATCCGATGGTGTCAGGCAGGTTTGGCTCCCAAACCGTCGCAACATGCTCAAGATGCTCGGCATCGGCGGTGCCGCGGCACTCGCAGGCTGTTCCAGCGGCGACCCCAACGACGGGGACTCGACTGGCACTCCAGCACAGACCGAAGACACCAACACCGACAGCACGGAGGGCGACAGTCCCGACACGTCCGAGGCGCCTCAGACCACGACGACGACGGAGGCCTCCCGTGAGGTCAGCGGCGACTACGTCACCGGGCGTGGGACCGACGCTGTCTCGCTGAACCTGCTCGGTGCGGCCGCCGCGGACGGCGAGTCCGGCGACCGAATCGGTTCGATTCTGGACGGCGCGTACGGTGTCACCCCCGACCTCGAAGTGTTCCCGCTCTGGGCGGACATCTCGACGGAGGACGGCAAGACGTACACCGTCGAACTCCGCGACAACCTCCAGTGGGGTGGCGACTACGGCCAGATGACGGCCGAGGACTGGGTCTACATGATTCAGGAGGTCTTCCAGGCGGAGGACAACTGGACGGGCTACCCCAACCAGAGCGACTGGCAGCGCCAGGACGAGTGGATTCCCGTCGAGCAGACCGGTGAGTTGACCTTCGAGATTCAGCTTCCGCAGGTCGACCCGGCGTTCCCGCTCAAACCCGTCATGTGGGGCCAGACGGCGATGCCGAAGGGCCTCATCGAGAAGTACCGTGGCGACAGCGACGGCGAGGGCCTCGCACAGGACGAGGACGTCCAGACGATGGCCTACGCCGGCAACCTCGGTCCGTACTCCCTCGAAAGCTGGGAGCGCGAGTCCCAGTTCGTCGGGACGCGCAACGAGGACTACTACATGCGCGAGGCCGAGAACGTGCCCGAAGCGTGGCAGGGTGCCCCGTACTTCAACAGCTACACGTTCCAGGTCATCCCCGAGCAGAGCACCCGACTCAGTGCGCTCCGGACGGGCGAGATCACGTCGACTGGCATCCCGACGACGCAGGTCCAGCAGTTCGAGCAGGAGGAGAGCGTCGAGATCAACGTCGCCCCGCAGGCGTACATGACCTCGATGATCTACAACCAGCGGGTCAACGGCAACTTCTACGAGGTCTTCCGACAGAAGGAGTCCCGTCAGGCGCTCGCTCGCGCGGTCAACAAAGAGACCATCGCCAACGACATCCTGAGCGGCTACGCGACCATCGCGCACACCTTCCAGCCGAAGTTCTCGAAGTGGTACTCGGACGAGACGGTCGTCCAGACCGGTGTCGGCGACGAGTACGGCGCGGAGCTCGCCCGCGAGATGCTCGAACCGACCCTCGAAGGGACGTCGTACTCCTACGACGGCGACCGCATCGTCGACGGCAACGGCGAGCAGGTGACGCTCAACCTCGTCTACGCACAGGGGAGCGACACCACCGAGGACATGAACCGCTTCATCGCCCAGGAGTACGACAAGATCGGTCTCAACGTCGAACTCCAGGGCCTCCAGTTCAACTCGATGCTGGAGAACTACGTCTCCAACAGTCCGTCCAACAACCCGGACTTCAGCGGTGAACCGGAGTACGCGGCCGGCCCGTACAACGGCGGCAACCGCGACCAGTCGGTCAGTCCGGAGCAGTGGGACATCATGACCGGTATCGTGTTCAACACGTACCCGCGGACCCCCTCGCAGACGCGCGACTTCGTCATCAAGCAGGGCGGTATCAACTACTACGGCTACGAACCGGAAGCCGACTTCGCGAGCCTCTACGAGGAGGCCTCCACGGCCGTCGACGAGTCGACGCGCCAGGAGATCTACGCGGAGATCTTCGGGCTGGAGTCCGAGGAACAGCCGTTCAACTTCCTCAACATGGGCGTCGCCATCGGCGGGTACCAGAACAACGTTCAGGGCCCCAAACCCGAGTTCGGTAGCGGGTGGGACTCGAACATCTGGTACTTCCAGCAGGGCTGAACGGCGGCCCACACCCGTATCGGCTGACGAGCACCAATCTACATATTTACTGACATCAAGGAATGAGGTGGTACGTTATTCGGCGTGTCGCGTGGGCGGCAGTGGTCGCGTTCGTCATCCTGACGATCACGTTCCTGTTCCTCGAGATCACGCCAGACCAGCAGGTAGCACAGCTACAGTTCCAGGCCGCACAGAGCGGCGGCGACCCGGAGGCCGCGCTCGATGCGTACGAGCAGCGCCGAGGACTGAACCAACCACTCTGGGACCGGTACACGGAGTACGTGACGAACTACGTCCAGGGTAACTGGGGCTGGTCCGACACTCGTTCGGAGCCGGTGCTCGACGCCATCGTCGCGTCGCTCCCGTACTCCATCATGTACTCCGCACCGTCCATCGTCATCTCGACGGTCGTAGGGATGGGTATCGGGCTCTACTCGGCGCTCAACCAGTACACGAAGACCGACTACGCCGCGACGTTCGTGGCGTTCTTCGGTATCAGTATCCCGAACTTCTGGTTCGGTATCATGCTGTTGCTCATCTTCGGTGAGACGCTGGGCTGGTTCCCGATCATCTTCCAGACCTCCATCGCGGACACACAGACGTTCTCGTTGGCGAACCTTCGACAGCTGTTCTTGCCCATCGTCGTCCTCTCGACGGGGGCCATCGCGGGTAACATGCGCTACGCCCGTGCCGAGGCGCTGGAGTACGTCCGTGCGGAGTTCGTCAAGACCGCTCGCGCGAAGGGTGCGACCGGGTGGCGGATGCTCTCCCGACACATCCTGCGGCCGACGCTCGTGCCGCTGTCGACGCTGCTGGTCGGCGACCTGCTGGGACTGCTCCTGGCGTCGTCGCTGCTCGTCGAGGTGGTGTTCGGGATTCCCGGCGTCGGCCGGTTGAGCTACGACGCCATCATCAACCAGGACACCGACCTCGTGCTGGGGACGGTGTTCATCCCGGTGTTCATCTCCGTCGTCGGCAACCTGCTCCAGGACATCGCCTACACGGTGCTGGACCCGCGTATCAGCTACGGTGACCGATGATGGCGGCGGACACCGACAACACACGACGGGGTTCGAGCCGATTCGAGGACATCGACTGGAACGAGGTCGAACAGCGCTCGGGTAGTCGACCGCTGCTGACGACCATCAAGCTCGGGTCGTTCGCCCTGTTCGGCCTCCTCGCGCTGTACGACGCCATCCGGAACGGACCGTTCGCGGAGTGGCTACTAGAGTACATCAGCGGCGGTCCGCAGGCCGAGTACACGGTCCTCGGCATCGAGGTTGCGACCGGTGCGCCCACGTTCGACTTCGGGTCGTTCGTCTGGGACGTCACGGGCGTCGACTGGCTGTTCGTGGCGACGCTGATGGTGATGTTCTGGTACGCCGTGGTGCCGCTCGCGCGGAACCCGCGGATGACCCGGTACTACTGGCGGCAGTTCCGCAAGAACCGTGCCGCGGTCATCAGCATGGTCTACCTCGTCGTCATCTTCCTGGTGGGGACCATCGTGCCGCTGTTCATCAGCGTCCCGACGTCGAACTTCCAGGCACAACTCCTGCCGCCGGTGTTCACCACCGTCAGCACGGCGGCCGGCGGCGACTGTCTCGTGCAGGTCACCGACAGCGTCTGTCGGGGGACGATGGCGCACCCGCTGGGGACGACCCGCGACGGGCGTGACATCCTGAAACTCGTCATCTTCGGGATGCGCGTCTCGATGCAGATCGGCCTCATCGCCACGCTGATGAACATCGTCATCGCGACGGCCATCGGCGCGTCGGCGGCGTACATGGGCGGGTGGGTCGACGAACTGCTGATGCGCTACGTCGACATCCAGTTGACGTTCCCGCAGTTCTTCCTGTTCCTCCTGCTCTCGTACCTCTTCGAGCCCAGTCTGTTCTTGCTCATCATGATCTTCGGGCTGTTCGGCTGGGGTGGTATCTCGCGTATCGTGCGTTCGGAGGCGCTCCAGCGGACCGAAGAGGAGTACTTCAAGGCGGCACAGAGCGCGGGCGCGAGTCCGCTGTACGTCGTGCGTCGACACGTCGTCCCGAACGTCTCGAACAGCATCATCACCGCAGCGACGCTCGCCATCCCGGGGCTCATCCTCGCGGAGGCGGCGTTCGCGTTCCTCGGCCTGAGCGACCCGACGATTCCGTCGTGGGGGACGACCATCTCGGCCGGGCGAAACTACCTCGGTACGGCGTGGTGGGTGGCGACGATTCCAGGGCTGTTCCTGTTTTTCACCATCCTCGCGTTCAACTTCATCGGCGACGCGCTCCGAGACGCGCTCGACCCACGACAAGAGTGATTTCACATGAGTGACCCACTGATATCCGTCAAGAACCTCCACACGCAGTTCCACACGGACGACGGAACCGTCCGCGCGGTCGACGGCATCGACGTCGACGTCAGCCGTGGCGAGACGGTCTGTATCGTCGGCGAGTCCGGCAGCGGCAAGACCGTCACCAGCGAGTCGATCACGAAGATCCTCCAGATGCCCCCCGGTGACATCCCCATCGGGGAGGTCCAGTTCCGCGACGTCGAGTCGGTCCGCGAACTCGCCGACCAGTTCCCCAAACGGGTGTTCGACGTCCACGAGGACGACGCTCCCGGGACGGCGGGGACCGACGTGCCGCCGGAGGAGGACCGTCCCGGCGACGAGAAGCACTTCGTCATCGTCGAGGAGCGCTCGGGAGACCGGATCTCCCGTGGCTACATCGACATGGTTCGAGCGCCCGACAACGCGCTCCGGAAGATCCGTGGCGGCGACATCGCCCACATCTTCCAGAACCCACAGAGCGCACTCAACCCGGTCTACACCGTCGGGTGGCAGATCGTCGAGGCCGTCCAGCTTCACAGCGACGACGACGACGAGGCGGCCCGCGAGCGGGCCATCGACCTGCTCGACCGTGTCGGTATCCCCGACGCGGCCGCGCGGTTCGACGACTACCCCCACGAGTTCTCCGGCGGGATGAAACAGCGCGTCATCATCGCCATGGCGCTGGCGTCGAACCCCGACGTACTCATCGCCGACGAACCGACGACGGCGCTCGACGTGACCATCCAGGCCCAGATCCTCGACCTCCTCGCGGAGATACAGGAGGACCTCGGGATGGCCATCCTGTTCATCACCCACGACCTCGGGGTCGTCGCCGAGATCGCCGACCGCGTCGTCGTCATGTACGCCGGGAAGGTGATGGAGAGCGGCGAGGTCTTCGACCTCTTCGAGAGTCCGGCCCACCCCTACACGCGGGCACTGCTGGAGTGTCTCCCCGGTCGGGGCGGCGACATGGTCTCCATCGGCGGGTCGCTGCCCAGCGTGACGAACCCACCGGACGGCTGTCGGTTCGCGCCGCGCTGTCCACACGCCGTCGACGACTGCTTCACCGGGGACCAGCCGCCGATGTACTCCGTCGAGGGTGCAGACCAGGAGGTCTCCTGTGTCTTCTACGGCGACGGCTACGACGAGAGCGTCGTCCAGACCGAGTTCGCGGCCGCACAGAACCGGACGGCGCGAACCGACGGTGGACGAACGACCGGCCGTCGTGCTGGGACCGATACAGATGAGTCGGTGCGGTCCGATGGAGGTGACCGATGAGCGCTCGAACACTCCTCGAGGTGAAGGGGCTGAAGAAACACTACCCCATCACACAGGGCGTACTGAAGAAGGAAGTCGGGCGCGTCCGTGCCGTCGACGGCGTCGACTTCAGCGTCTCGCCCGGTGAGACGCTCGGTATCGTCGGCGAGTCGGGGTGTGGGAAGTCGACCGTTGCGACGTCGCTGCTCCGACTCGAAGAGCCGACCGCGGGCGACGTGCTGTTCGAGGGCGAGGACATCACGACGTACGACAAGGCCGAACTCAAACGGTTCCGCCGTCGTGCCCAGATGATCTTCCAGGACCCGACGGCGAGTTTCGACCCGCGGATGTCCATCGGCGAGTCGGTCGGCGAACCACTGCTCATCCACGGTATCTCCGACCGCAACCGTCGACGCGAGATCGTCAAGGACCTGCTCGAACGCGTCGGCCTCTCGGCGGACGACATCGACCGCTACCCCCACGAGTTCTCCGGGGGCCAGAAACAGCGCGTCGCGCTCGCGCGTGCGCTGGTCGTCAACCCCGAACTCATCGTGGCCGACGAGCCGGTGAGTGCGCTCGACGTCTCCATCCAGGCGGACATCCTGAGCCTGATGAACGACATCCAGGCGGAGTTCGACCTCGCCATGCTGTTCATCAGCCACAACCTCGGGGTCATCCGCGAGGTGTGTGACCGCGTCGCCGTGATGTACCTCGGGGAGATCGTCGAAATCGCACCCACCGAGGAGCTGTTCTCGAACCCACAGCATCCGTACACGCGGGCGCTGTTGGGGTCGATTCCACAGCCGGACCCGCGCCAGCGTGGCGAGTCCATCACGCTCTCGGGTGACGTTCCGAGTCCGTCGAACCCGCCCGCTGGCTGTCGGTTCCACACGCGCTGTCCGGACGTCATCCCGCCCGAGGGCTACGAGTTCGAGCAGCGACACTGGCGGTCGGTCCAGGACCTGCGCCAGCGGATGCGCAAGGGACCGCTCGACCTGGAGACGGTCCGGACGGCCCACTCGGACGCGGCCGGGGACGGCCACGTACAGACCGCCGAGGACGGACAGTCCGTCCTCGACGACGAGGGGCTGAAAGCCGGTATCCGCGAGGAGTTCGACATCCCACAACGGCTGTCGGACGACGAGGCCGAGGACGTGCTCGACCGGGCGCTCACCGCGGAGGTGAGCGACGACCACGAGTCGGGTCGTGACCTGCTGGACGAGGAGTTCCAGACGCCGTGTGAACAGACGGCTCCCGAACTCCGGGAGACGAGCGCCGGCTGGGAGGCGGCCTGTCTCCTCCACGACGAACAGCGCCAGCGCGTCGAGCAACCGGCCGACGACTGATACGGCCCGTACCTTTCTTTCGCGTTCCGACCACCGCCCGGCGACGGTGACGTTTAACCCTCCGGTCGCCAATGTTCCCGTATGGAATGGAAACCCGACTGGGGACTGCGTGGGCGGATGGTGCTCACCATGTTCCTGCTCTTCGCCCTCTACATCGCGTTCGTCGGCGCGGTCTCGTACGCCGGTGTCTGGTACGTCCTCCCCGTCGTAGGTGTGTTCCTCGTCGCACAGTTCTTCTTCAGCGACAAACTCGCACTCTACTCGATGGGGGCCAGCGAGGTCAGCGAGGAGGAGTATCCGGAACTGCACGCCATGGTGTCGCGGCTGAGCCAGCAGGCCGACGTCCCCAAGCCGAAGGTCGCGGTGGCGAACTCGCGGGTCCCGAACGCGTTCGCTACGGGCCGGACGCCGAGTAACTCCGCCGTCGCGGTGACGACGGGTATCATGAACACGCTGAACGAGGAGGAGCTAGAGGGCGTGCTCGCCCACGAACTCGCGCACATCAAGAACCGCGACGTGATGGTGATGACCATCGCGTCGTTCCTCTCGACGTGTGCGTTCCTCGTCGTCCGCTTCGGCTGGTGGTTCGGCGGTGGTCGCCGCGAGAACGGTGGCGTCATCGTCGCTATCATCGCCTCGCTGGTCGTCTGGGTGGTCTCGTTCTTCCTCATCCGGGCGCTCAGTCGCTACCGCGAGTTCGCCGCCGACCGTGGCGGGGCGGTCATCACCGGCAACCCCGCGGCGCTCGCCTCGGCCCTGCTGAAGATATCGGGGCAGATGGACAACGTCCCACAGGACGACATGCGCGAGCAGGCGGAGATGAACGCGTTCTTCATCATCCCCATCAAGAGCGGGTTCATCGGACGGGTCTTCAGCACCCACCCGAGCACCGAGAAGCGCGTCGAACGCCTCCGTGCGCTCGAGAAGGAACTGGCCTGACGCGAACTCGCCCGAGTTCGGCGACGGTCCTCTCCTCTCGCTCCCGACCGGCCGGCGAGTCGTGTAGCTCTAAGACACCCCCGGCGCTACCCCGTGTATGGGCATCTTCGACTCCCTCCGTTCGGCGCTGGGTATCAGTGCCGAGGCCGACGCGACGCGGGCGGCCTCCCCGGAGGACCTGTTCGGGATGAGCACGGCGTACATGACCATGGAGGCGGACCTCCGGTACGACTCGACGGGGGAGGCGGCGCTCTGTTTCTCGAACGTCGACTCGACGGCGTTCGCCGAGACGATGGAGGAGGTCGAGGCCATCCTCGACGCCGGGGAGATAGAGACGGGGACGAAAGCCCGGTTCGTCGGCGACAGCCACGGCTACCAGTGGGTCGTCCTCGAGGACGACGACTTCGAGGACCTCGTCACCTCCATCCACTTCGCGGCGGACACGTTCGTCGAGGAGGGGTTCGGGTCGCGCCTGCTCGCCGCGCTGTTCAGTTTCGAGAAGGGGTCGACGGGACCGGGTGCCGGTCCCGGTGACGCCGGGCAGGTCGTCTACTGGGTCTACTCGTTCCGCCGTGGGGCGTACTACCCGTTCGCGCCGACCGGCGGTCACGACCGGGACTCGTCGGTCGAGTTCAAACTGGAGAGCCTCCTCGACGGCGAACTCACCGTCGAAGCGGAGAAAGAGTACTGGTACCCGCTGTGGCCCGAGGGTGACGGCCGACCGTGGGGATGAACGTCGCCCCGTACGACCACGTCCGCGTGACGGGCGACGAGTCGGGGGTCGGTGACGACACGCTCGCGCCAGCCACCTACCGCGTCGTCGGCATCGGCGACGAGCACGTCACGCTCCTCGAAGTCGCCGACACGACGGGCCAGCGGGTCCACACCGGTCGGGTCGAACGCGTCTCCCACGCGGTGTTCGACGCCGCGAAAGCGGTCGACGGGCCGGACTCGGGTGGCCCGCTCGCTCGCGTTCGAAGCGTGGTCGAGGGGTTCGCCCTCACGCTCCGCTACGCACCGCGTCGGATAGCTGGCCGCCCGATACAGACACTGCTCGGTGTCGTGCTGGTCGTCGCCGAAGCCCTCGGTCCCGCAACCGTCGGCGTCTCCGAGTCCGTGCTGACCGTCGCGGGCGTCTTCGGCGTCCTCGCGCTCACCGCGGCCGCGCTGGACATGCCCTGAGCCATCGCGGCCGCCCCGACCCTCTCTCACGGTCTACTTCCACTCGCCGCCACTCTCCGACTGATACGTTCTCGCCTGCGTGACGAATCGCCGCACTATCGTCGGGCGGTTTCACTTTCAGTACGCTGTTAACGAGGGTTTATACCCGGACGGGCGCAAGCCACGTTCATGGCAGGACCAGTAGACCTCGAGAACCTCCCCGGTGTGGGTCCGGCGACAGCGGAGAAGCTCAAGGAGAACGGCTACGACTCGTATCAGGGTATCGCCGTCGCCTCCCCCGGTGAGCTGTCGAACACGGCCGACGTCGGCGAGTCGACCGCCCACGACATCATCCAGGCCGCCCGCGAGGCCGCCGACATCGGCGGGTTCGAGACCGGGTCACAGGTGCTCCAGCGCCGCGAGCGCATCGGGAAACTCGAGTGGCTCATCCCGGAGATCGACGAGATGCTCGGCGGCGGCGTCGAGACGCAGTCCATCACCGAAGTGTACGGCGAGTTCGGGTCCGGCAAGTCCCAGATCACCCACCAGCTCTCGGTGAACGTCCAGCTCCCACCGGAGCAGGGCGGGCTGGGTGGCAGCACCATCTTCATCGACACGGAAGACACGTTCCGGCCCGAGCGCATCGAGGAGATGCTGTTCGGCCTCGACGACGACGTGCTCCAGGCGGCGATGGACGACCGCGAGATCGAGGGGACGCCCGACGACGAGGCGGCCCGCGAGGAGCTTCTCCAGTCGTTCCTCGACAAGATTCACGTCGCAAAGGCGTTCAACTCCAACCACCAGATCCTGCTCGCCGAGAAGGCCCAGGAGATCGCCCGCGACCACGAAGAGGACGAGTACCCCGTCCGTCTGCTCTGTGTCGACTCGCTGACCGCACACTTCCGCGCGGAGTACGTCGGCCGTGGCGAACTCGCTCCCCGTCAGCAGAAACTCAACAAGCACCTCCACGACCTCGACCGCGTCGGGAACCTCTACAACGCGGCCGTCGTCGTCACCAACCAGGTCCAGTCGAACCCCGACGCGTTCTTCGGCGACCCCACGAAGCCCATCGGTGGGAACATCCTGGGCCACAAGTCGACGTTCCGGATGTACCTCCGGAAGTCGAAGGGCAACAAGCGCATCGTCAAACTCGTCGACGCGCCGAACCTCCCCGACGGCGAGGCCGTCATGCGCGTCACCGGCGAGGGGCTGAAACCCGAGTAAGCGTCGCCGCTCCCCATCGGAACCCCCGCCCTCCGCGTTTCTCGTTTCCCTGTTTCGTGTCTCCCACCGGTGCCGACGGTGGCGTAGCGACCGCTGCGTACCGGAACGGACGGTGAGAGAACGGGGGCGGCTACTCCTCGGTCGTCGTCGTGTC
Organism: Halomarina oriensis; assembly: GCF_009791395.1. GTDB lineage: Archaea > Halobacteriota > Halobacteria > Halobacteriales > Haloarculaceae > Halomarina > Halomarina oriensis. Next base: position 227,899 of record NZ_WSZK01000015.1, on the reverse strand, counting down.
GACTTCGAGTTCGCCGGTGTGAATCTTCGCGCCGTCCTGTGCGACGATCTCCGCGAGGACGGCACACTTGATGCGCATCGGTGAGATGTCGACGCCGAGCAGGTCGACGACGTCGTCGCGGTCCATCGCGTCGAGTTCGTCGAGTGTCTTTCCGGGGAGTTCCCGTGTCAGGAGGCTCGCGCTGGCCTGTGAGATGGCACAGCCGTCGCCCTCGAAGGAGACCCGTTCGATGGTCTCACCGTCGTCGTCGAGCCGGACGTGCACCTCGATGGTGTCGCCACACGTCGGGTTCTCGCCTTCGTGGGAGAACGTGGCGTCCGGCAACTCGCCGTAGTTGCGGGGGTTCTTGTAGTGGTCCAGTATCTGCTGCCGATACATGTCCGAGCCGAGTCCCATCGTTGCCGACGCTACGAGAGTCCCGCTGAAAACGGTTCCGGGCGGTCGCTCAGACGCACGTTTCAGTAACGCCGAGATATATCAGTCAGCGAGCGAAACGGTCACTGACTATGACTGTAGGTCCCCGTCACACGACTCGCCCTCACCGACCGATCGCCGTGGAGGGTCGCTGAATGCGCCGGAGAACCGTCCTCGCCGGTCTCGGGTCGCTCGCGGCGCTCGGCACCGTCCCCGGTGGGGCCGTCGCCCGTTCGCAGGACGACGCGTTCGGCCCGGCCGGGCGCGTGGCCGTCACCGGAGCGATGGACACCGCCGTCGGCGACGACGGCGAGACGGTGTACGTCGCCGCCACCGACGGGTTCGCCGTCGTCGACGTCTCCGACCTCGCGTCCCCGACGGTCCTCGCAGAGCGGCGTGACATCCAGGCGGACCACGAGCAGGGGCCGCTCACGGGTGTCTGGGACGTCGAACGCTCCGGGTCGAACGTGCTCGTCGCCGGCCCGGCCGGTGCCGGGGAGACCGAACTCCGCGGCGCGGCGCTGTTCGACGTCTCCACGCCCGACGCGCCCGAACTCGTCTCGTTCCACGAGACCGACCACGCCGTCCACAACGTCGCCCTCGACGGGACGACGGCCTACCTCACCGGTAGCGGCGACGCCAGGGAACCGGTCGTCGTCGTCGAGATGGACGACGGCGGCGACTCGTCGGCGGTGACCGCGTGGTCGCCGGTGGACGCCGACGACCGACTGGCGAACGTCGCCTCGGGCCTCCGGAACTGCCACGACCTGCTGCTCGACGGCGACCGACTGTACGCCTCCTACTGGGAGACGGGAACGTGGGTCCTCGACGTGAGCGACCCGGCCTCGCCGTCGCCCGTCGGGCGCGTCGGCGGCCTCCCTATCGAGAACCTGACGGGCGTCTCCGGCAACGACCGACGACGAGCCATGTTCAACCCGCCGGGGAACGCCCACAACGCCACCGTCAACGGCGACGGCGTGCTCGCGGTGAGTCACGAGGCGTTCGGCGACGGCGTCGAGGGGATGGGTGGCGTCTCGCTGTGGGATATCTCCGACCTGGAGGCGGGACTCGTCGAGGACGGGCCGGGGGTCCCGACGCTGGAGACGAGTCGTCGGCTGACCGTCCTCGCGCCGTCGGCACCGAACCCCGAGGAGGGGCTGACGCTCACGACGGCACACAACTGCACGTTCCGGGGCGACCGACTCTACACCTCGTGGTACACCGACGGTGTCCGGGTGTACGACCTCTCGGACCCCGCAGCGCCGGGGGTGCTCGCGGGGTACGCCGCCCCCACGGAGGCGTCGTTCTTCGATGCCGTGCCGGTCAGCGGCGGGTTCGCCGCACCGAGTATGGGTGTCGCCGGCGCGGACGGCGAGTCGTCCTCACCGGCGGGTCTGTACACGTTCGCCAGTCCCCCGGAGGACGCGTCGACGGACCCGGCGGCGACCCGAACACCGGTGGCGAGCGACCTCTCGGCGTCGCCGCCGACCACGTCCGAGTCGGAGTCGTCGACCGCCGGGAACGGGACGACCGCACCGTCGAGCACCGATGGCTCGACGTCGCCGACCCCGAACGACGCGGCGTCACCACCGACGACGAACGGGAACTCGACCGAGGAGTCGAGCGGGTTCGGGCCGGGGTTCGGTCCGCTGGCGACGCTCGCGGGTGGTACACTGGCGACGTGGCGACTCCTCGCTGCGGACGAACCGGAGGAGTGAGACGGCGGGCGGTCGGGCGTCGTCGCCCGGTCTCGCCGTGACTACGCGAACAGCTGTCTGGCCTCGTCGACGGCGTCGACGAGCACGTCGACCTCCTCGCGGGTGTTGTAGAGGTAGAACGAGGCCCGTGCGGAGGCGGCGACGCCCATCTTCTGGTGGAGCGGCTGGGTGCAGTGGTCGCCGGCGCGGATGGCGACGCCGTAGTCGTTGACGATGGAGGAGAGGTCGTGGGCGTGGACGCCGTCGACGTTGAACGCGACGAGGCCACCACGCTCGTCGCCCGGCGGCCCATAGATTTCGACGTCGTCGAACTCGGTGAGGCGGTCGTAGGCGTACTCGGTGAGCTGTTCCTCGTGGGCCTGGATGCGGTCGAGGCCGACGTCGTCGAGGTAGTCACACGCCGCACCGAGCGCGATGCCGCCGGCGATGTTGGGCGTGCCGGCCTCGAACTTCCAGGGGAGGTCCTCCCAGGTCGAGTCCTCGTAGGTGACCTTCCGAATCATGTCGCCGCCGTAGAGGTACGGCTGCATCTCCTCGAAGACGTGTTCGCGGCCGTAGAGCGCCCCGATGCCCGTGGGACCGCACATCTTGTGCCCCGAGAAGGCGAGGAAGTCCGCACCGAGGTCCGAGACGTCGACCGAGCGATTCGGGACCGACTGGGCGGCGTCGACGAACAGGTAGGCGTCGTGGTCGTGTGCGAGGTCCGCGAGGTCCGCGATGGGGTTGACCGTCCCGAGCGTGTTCGAGACGTGGACGGCGCTGACCATCTGGGTGTCCTCGGTGATCAGCTCCGCGGCGGCGTCCACGTCGAGGTAGCCCTGCTCGTCGACGGGGATGTACCTGACCTCCGCGCCGGTGCGCTTACAGAGCTGTTGCCACGTCACCAGCGAGGCGTGATGTTCCATCTCCGTGAGGACCACCTCGTCGCCGGGGCCGAGTTCCGCGAGGCCCCAGGCGTAGGCGACGAGGTTCATCCCCTCGGTGGTGCCGGGGGTGAAGACGATTTCCTCGCGGCCGCTCGCCCCGACGAACTCCGCGACCCGGTCGTGGGCCTCCTCGTAGGCGACGCTCGCCTCTTGGCTCAGGCTGTGGATGCCGCGGTGGACGTTCGCGTTGTACGAGCGGTAGTAGTCGGCGATGACGTCGACGACGCGGTCGGGTGTCTGGCTGGTCGCCGCGTTGTCGAGGTAGACGAGCGGCGTCTCGTCGCCCGGCCCCTCACCGGGTGTCGTCACGTCGCCACCGACCCGCCGCGAGAGGATGGGGAACTCCTCACGGATGCGCTCGACGTCGAGCGGGGTCGTGTCCTGTGTGCTCATTGCCGGTGTGTCGGTGCCGGGGGAGTAACACACCTTCGGTTAGCGCGGTTCGGAACGAGCGAAGCGAGTGAGAACCGCGCGCAGCGAACGGGGAGCAAAGCGGGACCGAAGGGCCCGCAGGCAGCCAGCAGCGTCGCTGCTGGCGACGAAGCGACCCGTGAGCAGCGCGACGCCGCCAACTAGCGGAGCGCCATCGCTACCGACGTCACACACGAGAGAACGACCGGAGAACGGTTCGATAGTTACATCCGGAGCAACTGGGCGTGTCGCGTCTCGCCGAGGTCGAGGACGGTCGCCTCGTCGACGAACCCGTTCTCGATGGCGAGGTCGACCGCCTCTCGGCCGACGATGTTGGCGACGGCGGCGCGTGCGAGCGCACCGACGACGGCGTCCTCGTCGGCCTCTTCGGCGTCCTCGGCGTAGAACTCTTCCTCGACGGTCAGCGAGAACTCGCCGCTCTCGAACGTCTCGCCGAGCACGTCGGGGTCACACACCGAGACGAGCAGTCCCTCCTGTGTCTCTCGTTCTGTCAGCAGCATCTACTCGACCAGGCGTTGTTCCGCACGTTCGCGTATCTCGTCGGCCTGCTCGGAGAGCCGTTCGGCCTCCTCCTCCTCGCCGAGCTGTTCGAGCGCGGCGGCCTTCTCCTCTAGCACCTCGGGGTTGTCGAACCCGAGACGGATGGCGTTGTCCAGGGAGTCGACGGCCTCCTCGTTGAGGCCGCGTTCGGCGAGGAAGAACCCACGGTTGTACCACGCCTGCCCGAATCGCGGGTCGACCTCGACTGCACGCTCGGCGTGGTCGAGCGCCTGCTCGGTCCGGCCGGCCTCCCACAGCGCGTACGCGAGGTTCGTCTCGGCGGTGGCGGCGTGCTCGGAGTCGTCGTCGAGACGCAGCGCTTCGCGGTACGCGCCGATGGCCTCGTCGTACTCCTCCAGTTCGGCGTGGGCCGCGCCCTTGTTCACCCACGCCTCCTGGGCGATACCGTCGTCGTCGGTGAGCCGGGCGGCGCGTTCGAGCGTCTCGGTCGCCTGCTCGTAGCGCTTGATCTGGATGTACTCCAGGCCCACGTCGACCAGGAGGTCGGTGTCGACGTTCTCGTTGGAGACCTGCCGTTCGTCGAGCATGTCGGTGAGCGCCCGCGAGTCCACGGGGTCGACCTTCGAGAGGTCGACGTCGAGTTCGGGCGGGTCGAGGTCGAACCCCTCGTAGGGGTCGCCGAACCCCTGCCCCTCCGAGTACCGGTGGGGTGGTCGCTCCCCGTCACCCGCGTCCTGCGAATCGCGGTCGGAACCGTCGGTCATGACCGGGTTTGGCGACTGGCAGGGTTAAGGGCTACGCCCCCGAACGTCCCGCCGACCCATGCGTGCGTTCGTCGGCGTCGACTGTGCCCCGGTGAGCGAGGCCGTCGCCGCGGCCCAGGAGCCGTTCCGCGGACTCGACGGTCTCGGACCGACCGACCCCGGCCAGGCCCACGTCACGCTCCAGTTCCTGGGTGACGTCGACGAGACGCTCGCGGAGGCCGCCGACGAGTCGACGGGCGCGGCGAGCGCCACGGACCACGACGGCCCCACCGACGCCGTCCCCGGCCTCGACACGCTCGTTTCGGCGCTCGACTCGGCCGTCGCCGGTTCCGGCGTCTCGCCGTTCGACTGTACGCTCGGGGGCTACGGGACGTTCCCCGAGGGCGACTCCGTCTCGGTGGTCTGGCTGGGCGTCGAGGAGGGCACCGCCGAACTGACGCGCCTCGCTGCGGCCGTCGAGCTAGCCACGACCAGCCTCGGCTTCGCTCCCGACGGCCACGACTTCACCCCACACGTGACGCTCGCCCGGACGGACCACGCCGCCGACAGGGAACAGGTCCGGCGAATCGTCGCCGAGTCCGCTCCCGACTCGGCGCGATTCCGGGTCGACACGGTTCACCTCGTCGAGAGCACGCTCACCCCCGACGGCCCGGTGTACGACTCCGTCGCCCGACTCCCGCTCTGAGCGGTCGTCGCCGCTGAACGGCCGAGCTCGGGGTTTAGGCCCGCCAAAATTATCGAAAGTCTGATACGTTTATGGTCGTCCGCCGCCTACTTCGTTCGTGGTCGAACTCGCCTCCCTCGCGCTCGTCTTCCTCGCCGGACTCGTCACCGCGCTAGCGACGGGTGTCGGGGTGCTGCCGTTCTTCCTCGTCGACTCCGTGTCGGACCGCTGGAACGTCGTGCTGTGGGGGCTGGCGTCGGGTATTATGGTCGCCGCGTCGCTGTTCGGCCTCGTCGGCGAGGGCCTCGCGGAGGCCGAGCCGTGGACGCTGCCCGTCGACCTCGGTCTCTCCGTCGCGGCCCGGACGTGGCTCCCGCTGGTCGTCGGTCTGCTCGCGGGCGTCCTGCTGGTCGTCGTCGCCCACTCGGTCATCGAGGGGGCGGAGGTCGACCCCAAGCAGTACGAGGAGGCCGACTACCGGAAACTCGTGCTCATCCTCGGCGTGCTGACGGTCCACTCCTTTCCCGAGGGTGTCGCCATCGGCGTCTCGTTCGCCGACCTCGGTCTCGGCGAGGGCGGTATCCCGGTTCTCGGTCTCACGGTGCCGCTGCTGGCGGTGTTCATGACTGTCGCCATCTCCGTCCACAACGTCCCCGAGGGACTGGCCATCTCCATCCCGTTGCAGGCGATGGGCGTCTCGCGCTGGCGGATGGTGTGGTGGGCGATATTCTCCAGTCTACCACAGCCAATCGGTGCGGTCGTCGCGTTCTACTTCGTCCGTGTCGCACGGGAGTTCCTCCCGGTGGGCTTCGGGTTCGCCGCGGGGGCGATGATATACCTCGTCCTCTCGGAGTTCGTCCCCGAGGCGCTGGACGTCGGCGAAGGGTTGCCGTCGCGGGGCTACCCGGAACTCGCCGCTGGCGTCACGGCAGGGGTGCTGTTGATGGTCCCACTGACGTTGGTGTGAGGTCGTCACACGCTCCGTCGAGTCCTCCCGGACCGTGAGCGCGTTCGGGCGTCGTCGGTCGGTTCTGCCCCCGTCGCGGGCGGTCGACGACACGCCGAACAAAGGAACAACCATTTATGCACGCCGGCGGAACTCCCTGCCAGTATGAGCAAGAAGTCCAAGGCCAAGAAGAAGCGCTTGGCCAAGCTGGAGCGTCAGAACAGTCGCGTCCCGGCGTGGGTCATCATGAAGACCGACCGCGACACGATGCGAAACCCGAAGCGCCGTCACTGGCGGCGGAGTGACACGGACGAATGAGCGCCAACGACTTCGAGGAGCGCGTCGTCACCGTCCCGCTCCGTGACGTCAAGGCCGAACCGAAGCACAAGCGCGCGGACAAGGCGATGACGCTCGTCCGCGAGCACCTCGCCAAGCAGTTCGCCGTCGAGACGGACGAGGTCCGCCTCGACAGTTCGGTCAACGAGGCCGTCTGGAAGCGTGGTCGGAAGAAACCGCCGAGCAAGCTTCGCGTCCGTGCCGCTCGCTTCGAGGAAGAGGGCGAGCGCATCGTCGAAGTAGAGACGGCATAGGCGTGCTTCGCGCGGCTCTCTTCGGTTCGTCGTACGTCGGCGTCTTCGCGTGTGCGACAGACGACCTGCTACTGGTGAGACCGGACGCCGACGAGGACCTCGTCGACTCGTTCGCCGAGGAACTCGAGGTCACCCCGGTCCCCACGACCATCGGTGGCTCCTCGACCGTCGGCGCACTCGCCGTCGGCAACGAGAACGCCCTGCTGGTCAGCAGTCGCATCGAGGACTACGAACGCGAGCGAATCGAGGACGCGACCGACGTCCCCGTCGAGACGCTCCCCGGTCGTATCAACGCCGCCGGCAACGTCGTCCTCGCCAACGACTACGGCGCGTACGTCCACCCGGACCTCTCTCGGGAGGCCGTCATGACCGTCAAGGACGCGCTTGGCGTGCCCGTCGAGCGCGGTGAGGTCGCCACCGTCCGGACGGTGGGGACGGCCGCCGTGGCGACCGACGACGGCGTGCTCTGTCACCCGAAGGCCGCCGACGGGGAACTCGACTACCTCGAAGAGCTACTGGACGTCCCCGCCGACATCGGCACCATCAACTACGGTGCGCCGCTCGTCGGTTCGGGGCTGGTGGCGAACACCCACGGCTACGTCTGTGGGCAGGAGACGACGGGACCGGAACTCGGTCGCATCGAGGCCGCACTCGGATTCATCGACTGAGACGGCGTCCCACACGTCCTGACCCCGGAAAGGGAACTTTCTTCCCGCTCGCCACCGCATCGTGGCGTATGAGCCAGTTTACTGTGAGCGGCCGGTTCCAGGGCCGCGATGGATGGAAGTCGTTCTCCAAGAGCATCGACGCGATCAACGAGTCGGTCGCTCGCGAGCACACGCTCGCCGAGTTCGGCTCCAAGCACGGCCTGAAGCGTACTCAGGTCGAGATCGGCGACGTGGAGGCCGCAGCATGAGCCTGGGTGGTGGCGGCGGCGGTCAGATGCAGGAGCTGCAACAGCAGATGCAGGCCATCGAGCAGGAGATCGAGTCCCTCGACGAGGAGATCGAGGAGATCCGTCAGGAGAAGACCGGGGTCGACGAGGCCGTCGAAGCCGTCGAGCGCCTCGACTCGGGCGACACCGTGCAGGTCCCGCTGGGCGGTGGCGCGTACGTCCGTGCCGAGGTCGCCGACATCGACGAGATCGTCGTCGAACTGGGTGGCGGCTACGCCGCAGAGCGCGACCAGGCCGGGGCCATCGAGAGCCTCAACCGGCGCAAGGACCTGCTCGACGAGCAGATCGCCGACGTTCAGGAGGAGGTCGCCGAACTCGAAGCCGAGAGCGACCAGCTCGAACAGCAGGCCCAGCAGATGCAACAGCAGCAGATGCAGCAGCTCCAGCAGCAGATGGGCCAGCAGGACGACGGCGACGGCGACGACGAGTAAGCGATGTTCGACGGACTGAAGGAGAAACTCGGCCGGTTCCGCGAGGACGCCGAGGAAGCCGCCGAGGAGGCGGCCGAAGAGGAAGCGCAGGCGGCAGACGGCGCGGCCGACGCTCCGGCCGAGACCGACCCGTCCCCCGAACCGGACGCCGCTGAGGCTGGGAGCGAGTCGGTCGACGACGCTCCGACCGACGAGCGGGCCGTGGCCGACGACCCGGTCACCGACACCGGTTCGGCCGACGGGGGAGCGACCGGCGACTCCGCCGACGCCGACAGCACCGACCAGTCCGTCTCGTCGTCGGAGTCGGGCCCGACCCGTCCGGACGGGCCCGCACAGTCGAGCGAGGACGACCGCGAGAACTTCAAAGCGGGGTTCGGGCAGCGTGCGAAGGCGTTCGCCACCGGTGGCGTCATCATCCGGCCCGAGCATCTCGACGAACCGCTCGAACAGCTGGAGCTGGCGCTCCTCTCCTCGGACGTGGAGATGAGCGTCACCCGGCAGATACTCGAGACCATCCGCGAGGAGGTCGAAGGGACCACACGGGCACAGGTCCAGTCGACCGGACAGGTCGTCGAGTCCGCCCTTCGTGAGGCGCTGGTCGACGTCATCAGCGTCGGCCAGTTCGACTTCGAACAGCGGGTTCGTGACGCGGACAAGCCGATGGTCGTCATCTTCACCGGCGTCAACGGCGTCGGGAAGACGACGAGCATCGCCAAACTCTCGGAGTGGTTCGAGTCGCGTGGACTGTCGTCGGTGCTCGCCAACGGCGACACCTACCGAGCGGGGGCCAACGAACAGCTCCGCGAACACGCCGAGACCCTCGACCGCAAGATCATCACCCACCAGCAGGGCGGCGACCCGGCGGCGGTCATCTACGACGCCGTCGAGTACGCGGAGGCCCACGACGTGGACGTCGTGCTCGGAGACACCGCCGGTCGACTCCACACCTCGAACGACCTGATGGACCAGTTAGAGAAGATCGACCGCGTCGTCGACCCCGACATGACCCTGTTCGTCGACGAGGCCGTCGCCGGGCAGGACGCGACCCAGCGTGCCCGCCAGTTCAACGAGGCGGCCGCCATCGACGGCGCGATTCTGACGAAGGCCGACGCCGACTCCAAGGGCGGGGCGGCCATCTCCATCGCCCACGTCACGGGGAAACCCATCCTCTTTCTGGGGACGGGACAGGGCTACGAGGACCTCGAACGGTTCGACCCCGAGCGCATCGTCGACCGGTTGCTCGGCGAGTAAACCGACACCGGCCTCGTTCGTTCCCGACCGCCGAGCGACCGCTCGGTCACGCCGCCACACCTCACGAGTGCGTCGTGCCGACGTCGACCCGTGTGTCGCCCCGTAGTGCCGCCGGACGACCGATGATTGTGCAGCCCTGTGCGACTTCGATTATCTCCGTCTGCTCTATAGAAGAAATACGAACGTTTATGTAATGAACGAACAGGACTGACGTGTGCAACGACGCACGTTCCTTTCGACGGTTGCGGGGACAGCACTCGGGAGCAAACTCGTGGGGGCCGACGCGGTGGGGCGCGTCGAGGCGGCGACGACGGTTCCGTCGTTGGTGTTCGACTCGACGGCGAGTCTGCTCGACGCCTCGGGCGGGCTGCTAACCGACGACTCGCTGGTCGCGGTGTGGGCGGAGTCGTCGGCGACGAACACGGACGAGGACGGCGACGGGGACGCCGTCTCGTACCCGAGTTCGACGGACGTTCCGCTGGTCGCCGTCGACGGGACCGTCGTCGGCGTCGGCTGTCCGTTCGTCGCGGGGGGCACGAACTGGCAGAACGGCAACGAGGAGTTCCTGCTCAACGTCTGGGACGACCTACTGGGCGGGTCGGGGACGGTCTACTGGGACTCGGGGCACGGCCAGTACTACGACCTCTCGCAGTTCTCGACGTTCGAGGACTACGCCGAGTCGAACGGCTACCTCGTGAAGGGAACCTCGGACCTCGTCGGGAACCTCTCGAACGCCGACGCCGCCGTGGTCACCTCGCCGTCGACGGCGTTCTCGTCGAGCGAACTCGACGCGATGGCGAGTTTCGTCTCCGGCGGGGGCGTTCTCTTCCTCCACGACCAGGCGGACTACTCGAACTACGACGAGACGGCCAACGCCAACGCCGTCGCGCAGGCCGTCGGTGCCGGCTTCCGGTTCAACGACGACCAGGTCGTCGACTCGACGAACAACGCCGGTTCGACGTTCCAGCCGACGACGACGAACTTCAACACCGCGTTCCCCTTTTTCGCCGACCGTGACGGCCTCGAACTGGACAAGTCGAGGACCTACGCCGCACCCGTCACCGACGTCCTCGACGGCGACACGGTGAAGGTCGACCTCGACGGCACCGTCGAGTCCATCCGGGTGCTCGGTATCGACACGCCCGAGAAGTCCGCGAACCAGCAGTACGAGCGGACCCAGGAGTGGGAGGGTATCGAGGACCTGCCGACGCTCGCCGACTACGGCCAGCAGGCGACCGACTACGCGACGGCCCGCCTGTCTGGGGAGACGGTCGACGTCGCCTTCGACCCCGAGGAGCCGACCCGTGACGCGTTCGGCCGTGTCCTGGCGTACCTCTACTACGACGCCGACGGCTCCGGGTCGCGTGACACGCTCTACAACGAGGAGATAGTCACCGACGGCCTCACTCGTGTCTACGACTCGGGCCTCTCGCGGCACGACGCGTTCCGCGCCGAGGAACAGGCCGCCCGCGACGCCGGCCTCGGTCTGTGGGCGGCGTCCGACCCCGCGAGTTCGAGCGAGATTCGCAACCGCGACGTCACCGACCTGTTCTTCCCCACTCCCGCGACGGTACGCACGGACTCGGGTGCGGTCGACGCCTCCCGCGTCCCGGTCAGCGCCGAGTCGACGGCGAGCCAGACCGTCTACAGCGGCGGGCAGTCGTACTCGGGGGACCTGCCGCTGGCGGCCGTCGACGCCGCGGCGAACGTGGCGATGGTCGGGTCGCCGTTCGTCGACGAGTCCTACGAGTCCGCCGAGGGCTACGCCGTCGACACCAGCAGCTACGAGAACTTCGTCTTCCTGACGAACCTGATCGACTCGCTGACCGACCGCACGGGCGACGTCGTCGTCGACGGTGGCCACGGCCAGTTCGGCGCGGACTACGCGCTCTCCGTCGAGGACGCCGCGTACTACAAGCGCTACCTCGAAGGCGTCGGCCTCGGCTTCGAGCAGGTCAACGACGTGGCGAACGCCGACCTCTCCGGGGCGCGGGCGTACGTCGTCACGACGCCACCCGAAGCGTTCACGCGGGCCGAACTCGACGCGCTGACCGCGTTCCGCGACGCCGGCGGTGCGGTCGTCCTGCTCGGCAGCGGGGACGTCTTCTCCGGGCCACGGAGCAACCTCGACGCCGTCGCCAGTGCGCTCGGGTCGGACCTGCGACTCAACGCCGACAGCGTCACCGACGCCTCCAGCAACGTGAACGGCGACTCGTCGGTGCCGGCCACGACGAGTTTCGACGGCTCGTTCCCGCTGTTCTCGGCGTACTCGGACACGAACGACGGCGGCGACACGGGGGGTTCCGGCGACGGCGTCACCGTCACGACGGTCAACTACGACGCCGCCGGCGACGACGGCAGCAACCTGAACGACGAGTACGTCGTCCTCGAGAACACCGGGGGCGCGAGCGTCGACCTCACCGGGTGGACGCTCTCGGACGCCGCCGACCACGTCTACACGTTCCCGACGTTCTCGCTGGATGCGGGTGCGACGGTGACGGTCCACACCGGGAGCGGGAGCGACACCGCGACGGCCCTCTACTGGGGTAACGGCTCGCCGCTCTGGAACAACGGGGGTGACACGGCGACGCTCGCCGACGACACCGGCGCGGTGGTCGACGAGTACACGTACCCCGACGACGAGGGCGGTGACGGTGACTCCGGGTCCGGTGACCTCGCAATCGCCCAGATTCACGAGGACGCGCAGGGTAACGACCGGAACAACATGAACGACGAGTACGTCGTCTTCGAGAACACCGGGACGGCGGCGCTCGACCTGACCGACTGGCAGGTCTCCGACTCGGTCGGCAAGACCTACACCTTCCCGTCGTTCTCGCTCGCGGCGGGTGCGCAGGTGACGCTCCACACCGGCAGCGGGAGCGACACCGCGAGTGACCTCTACTGGTCGGCCAGCGGCCCGGTCTGGAACAACGGCGGCGACACGGTGACCGTCACCGACGACGCGGGGACGACGGTCGTCTCCCGGTCGTACTGAGTCCCGGTCGCGCTCTCGCTCTCCTCTCGACTCGCGGTCTCAGGCGAGTGCCGCGTCACGGAGCAGGTCCGCGACGACGTGTACGTAGACGACGACGGCGTTGTAGACGGCGAGTGCTGGCGAGGACAGCCAGAACAGCACCGTCCGCTCCGCCCACGAGGACGTGCGAGAGCAGTCGCTCTTGATCGATGTCGACGCCCTCGATGTTCGACGAACGCCCACTTCGGGTTCGTCACGGCGTCGACGAGGTGCGACCACCGCCACCGCACGTTTTCCTCCCCGCCGCCGACCGGTCCGTCGCACACGTCGTCTCGCGTCCCCGGCCATCGACGGGTGGGTTCGACGATCCGGCCACTGAGAACCTATCCGCAACGAACGGCGTCGGCCCCCGCTAGTTTTTTGTCGTGGTTTCTCGTGTGCCCTCCTATCCAGACGACACCTGCCGTGACCGAATCCAGCGTGCTCTACGGGACACCGGACCCGACGAGCAACGACGCGGAGACGACCCTCTCGACGCTCCGGGCGGCGCTCGAGGAGCGTACGGTCTCGCCCGTGACGACCGTCGAGGGGTGCCGCGCCGAACTCGACGCCGGCGACGTCGGGGCCGTCGTCGTCACCGACGCGTTCTCGGGGACGACGGCTACCGAACTCCTCGCGCTGGTTCGGGAGACGGACCCGGGGCTCCACACGGTGTGGCTGGCCGCCGACCCGTCGGCCGACGCGGTCGACGCCGCCTACGACGCCGGCGTCACGACCGTCGTCGACCGCCAGAGCGGGTCCGCCGCGCACATCGTCGTGGGGGCGCTCCGGAACGCGCTCGGCGACCCGACGCCGGTCGAGCGGCCGCTTGAGGAGGACCCTCCGGTCGACCCGACGCCCCGTGAGACCACGCCGGCCCACGACTGGTCGGAACACGCGGCCATCCTCGATACCATCAGCGACGGCGTCTACGCGCTCGACAGCGACGAGCGGTTCGTCGCGGTCAACGACGCGTACGCCGAACTCACCGGGTTCAGCCGCGAGGAACTGCTCGGCGAGCGGTCCTCGACGGTGACCGACCGAATCGGTGGGGACGCCATCGACGGCCTCCGGGAGGCGCTCGACGAGACGAGCGACGCCGTCACGTTCGAGGCGGACCTCCCGACCGTCGACGGGCGGGCGGTTCCCATCGAGGCGCGTGTCTCGCCGTTCACCACCGACGCCGGCGACGTCGGCCGGGTGGGAGTCGTCCGGGACGTCTCCGAACGGCGACGGCTCGAACGGGAACTCGACGGCATCCTCGAACGCGTCACGGACGCGTTCTTCGCCATCGACACCGACTGGCGGTTCACCTACGTCAACGAGCGGGCGGCCACGCTCCTCGAACGGCCCGCGTCCGACCTCGTCGGAGCGGTCCTCTGGGAGGCGTTCCCCGAGGCGGTGGGGACGGCGTTCGAGACGGAGTACGAGCGGGCGCGACGTACCGGGGAGTCGGTCACCTTCGAGGAGTACTACCCGCCACTGGAGGCCTGGTTCGAGGTGAACGCGTACCCCTCCGAGACGGGACTGTCCGTGTACTTCCGGGACGTGAGCGACCGGAAGCGTGCGGACCAGCGCCGGGAGGACCGCGTCCGCCAGTTCGAGGCACTCAACGAACGCGCTCAGCGACTCGCGGAGGCGACGACCAGGGAAGCGGTCTGTGAGACGGTCGTCGAGGCGGCGGCGGACGTCCTCGGCCTCCAGCAGTCGTACATCACGCTCTACGACGAGGAGAGCGGCGAACTGACGCTCACCGCCGAGGCCGACGCCACGCTGTCGGGCGCCGCGTCCTCGCTGTTCGCGGACGCGTCGAGCAACCCCGTCTGGGAGGCGTTCATCCAGGGCGAGGAAATCGTCCGACCCGACTTCGACCCGGTGGGCGAGGTCACCGTCGGGAGTCTGGCGGCGTTCCCCCTGGGCGAACACGGGGTCTTCGTGACGCTCTCCCCTCGGCCCGACGCGTTCGAGGAGACCGACCTCCTCGCGGCGGAACTGCTCTGTGCGAACGCTCGCTCGTCGCTCGACCGGGCCGCCCGCGAGGCCGACCTCCGCCAGCAGCGCGACCGCCTCGAAGCGAAGAACGACCGACTCGAACGGGTCAACCGCATCAACCGCGCCATCCGCGAGATAACCAGGGTGCTCGTCCAGGCGGACTCCCACGAGGAGGTCGAACGACTCGTCTGTGAGAAACTGGCGACCATCGACCCGTTCCGGTTCGTCTGGTTCGGTCGTCACGACGGCGCGACCGACGAGGTTCGCCCCGTCGCCTCGGCCGGCGACGGCAAGGGGTATCTGACCGACGTGACGGTGACGGCCGACGACGCGCCGACCGGACGGGGGCCGGCCGGCCGCGCCATCGAGAGCGGGTCGCCGGCCGTCCAGAACAGCATCCTCCGGGCGGCCGAGTTCGAACCGTGGCGCGGGGCAGCGCTCTCGCGTGGGTTCCGGTCGTGTCTCGCGGTCCCGGTCCAGCACCGGGACACCCAGTACGGCATCCTCAGCCTCTACGCCGACACGCCCAACGCGTTCGAGGAGATGGAGGTGACGGTGCTGTCGGAACTCGGCCAGAGCATCGGCTACGCCGTCAACGCCATCGAACGGAAGCAGGCGCTGACCGGCGACCGCTCGGTGGAACTCACCCTCGACCTCCCCGACCTCGACGCGCCGCTGTTCGGGTTCGTCGACGGCAGTGACGGCGAGTTCCACCTGGAGAACGCGGTGCGGCGACTCGACGGCCGGGTCCACCTGTTCTTCACCGCGAGCGGCATCGCTTTCGAGCGAATACGCCCCCACGCCGACGCGTCGCCGACCATCGAGCGGTTGACTCACCTCTCTTCGACCGACGACACCTGCCGGTTCGAGTGTACCGCCCGCGAGTCGACGTTCGTCTC
The DNA here is from genome assembly GCF_009791395.1 of Halomarina oriensis. GTDB lineage: Archaea > Halobacteriota > Halobacteria > Halobacteriales > Haloarculaceae > Halomarina > Halomarina oriensis. The sequence continues at coordinate 212,403 of NZ_WSZK01000015.1, read as the reverse complement.
GACGATTTTAGACCGCGGCGCAGTGTTCGAACGCGTCGACGTCGACGACGGCGCGGCGACGGTGACCCTTCGCGTCCCACGGACCACCGACGTCCGCGGCCTCGTGGGGTACCTGGAAGGCCAGTTCGGGCGCGTCGAACTCGTCTCGCGCCACGAGCGCGACGAACCGGTCCGCTCCTCGGAGGCGTTCGAGGGCGAGGTCCGCTCACGACTCACCGACCGCCAGTCCGAGGTGCTCGAAACCGCCTACTCCGCGGGGTTCTTCGAGTGGCCGCGCAAGAGCAACGGCCAGGAGGTGGCCGAACTGCTCGGGGTGACACAGCCGACGGTGAACCGCCACCTCCGTGCGGCCGAGCGGAGCCTGTTCGGACTGCTGTTCGGCGACTGACGCCACCACGAACCGACGTCGAACCTCCGTGTAACTTCTCGGAACGTGATTAGCCGTCCGAATTTACGATAGTTAATTCTTTCACGGCACGACACAATACATCAACTGTGAACTGTTTCGGTCGTGAATTACTACGGTCGAGACAGTATGGACCAGCAGGTGCGAATGGTCGTGGAGTTGGAGCGGTCGAGGGTTCGGCCGAGTGAGGTGGTTGCAGCGGCGCTCGCGCGGGCCAACGGTGTCGATGCGGTCGACCTCGACGTCTGTCTGTTCGAGCACGTCGACCCGAGTGGACTGGACAAACTGTTCGGTGACCTGGGGGGCGACGCGCCGCGGTCGGGCCGGGTGTCGTTCCCGGTCGGGGGCTACCGGGTGACCGTCACACACGACGCCGGCGACGGGGTCACCGCCCGTGTCGAGTCGGTCGGCGAGATACTGGACGAGCGAGCGACCGTCGAGCGAGACGGCGACCGCTGAACCCCCCGACCGAGCGATGCCCATCGACGAGACCGACCTCGACACGCCGGTCGAAATCACGACGACGCTCTACGTCCGACCGACGCCGGAGGGCACCGTCGCTCTGCTGGTCGACCCGACCGAGTCCGACGCCTGGCTGCAGTCGACGCTCGTCGTCGACGTTCGGCGGTGAGCCGGTTCGCTGTCGCTCGGCGGATTCACGAGCACGATGGGAGTCCCGCGAGTGAGCGAAGCGAGTGAGGGGGACTACATCGTGGGAGCGAACGCAGTGAGCGAGCACGATGGGATTCGAACAACGTCGAGACGTGCTCGCTTCGCTGCGCGCGACTCGCCTCGTTCGAATCCCACGTGGTGCGTTCGCGGTTGTTCGCGTCCGCTTACAACACGCTCACGAGCACGATGGGATTCGAACCCATGACCATCGGATTAGAAGTCCGACGCTCTGTCCGACTGAGCTACGTGCCCTATCGGCCGGTCCACGTCGTCGCACAAAAAGCGGTCGGGTTCCCCCCTCGGAACCGATGGGTATTACGGAGCCGTTCCCGTACGGCCGGCAAATGAGAGTCATCGGTACGGTCGGACTGCCGGGGAGCGGGAAGGGCGAGTTCGCCGAAGTCGCTCGTCAACGCGACGTCCCGGTCGTCGTGATGGGCGACGTCATCCGCGCGGAGTGTCGTCGACGCGGCCTCGACCCCGCGGACCACCACGGTGCGGTCGCACAGAAACTACGAGAGGAAGACGGGAAACTCGCCATCGCCGAACGGTCGCTCCCGCTCGTCGAGAAGTCCCTGGCGTGGAACGACACGGTCGTCGTCGACGGCATCCGCTCGGACGTCGAGGCGATGCGGTTCCGCGAGGAGTACGGCGAGGACTTCCTGCTCGTCGGCATCAAAGCCGACTTCGACGACCGCCTCGACCGTGTCGACCTGCGGGCGCGGGACACCAGCGCCGACGACGGCGGGGAGTCGCTGAAGGCCCGCGACGAGCGTGAACTCGGCTTCGGGATGGGGGCGGCGATTCTCCGGGCGGACGTGCTCGTCGACAACGACGGCTCCCTCGAGGCGTTCCACGAGCGAGTCGAAGCCATCCTCGACGGCGATCACGAATGACGGTCTACAGCGTCGACGTGGAAGTTCGCGCACCCGTCGAACCGACCGAGGTGACCGACCGGGTCGCCGACGCGATTCACGAACTGTTCCCGAACGCCGACCTCCGGGAGGAACCGGGCGAACTCGTCGGCGAGGCCCACTCGCTGGACCACTTCTCGGACCTGCTACGCGAGCAGGCCATCCTCGACACCGCCCGGAACACGTTCGAGGACACCCTCGAAGGAGACACGTTCACCTTCCGTCTGAAGAAGCAGGCAGCGTACGTCGGCACGGTCAACTTCGCCGTCGGGAGCGAGGGCGAACTGGGCGACGTCTTCGTCGAGGTGACGGTCCACGACCCCGACGCCGAGACGTACATCGAGTACGTCGCGCCGCCCACCGAGGACGGCGTCCCGATGGACGAACTGGCCGAGCGAGCGGCCCGCGACCCGACGCAGGACGGGGCCGACCGGAACTGATGAGCGACCCGGCCGACCCCGCCGTCCTCTTCGACCTCGACGGGACGCTCCTGCAGTACCCGGCGTACGACACGCTCGTCGCGGCGGCCTTCGAGGACGAACTCGGTCGGACCGACGACCGGTGGGTCACACACTACAGCGAGCGCTTCTTCGCCGCGTTCGGGTCGTTCACGCCCGAACCGTACCGTGTCGCGTTCGTGGAGACCTGCGAGCGGTTCGACTTGGACGCCGACCCGACGGCGCTCGCCGTCACGCTGGTCGACCGGGAGTGTGAACGCTCGTCCGTCCCCGACGGCGTCCGCGGGACGCTCGACACGCTGACCGCCGCCGGCCACCCGCTGGCGGTCTGCTCGAACGGCGTCCGACGCGTCCAGCGGGCGAAACTCGCCGCTCACGACCTGCTCGCCCCGTTCGAGACGGTCGTCACCTCCTACGACGTGGGGGCGCACAAGCCCGCCGCGGACCCCTTCGAGGCGGTCCGGCGGGCCGTCGATGCCGAGACGTACGTGATGGTCGGCGACAGCGACGACGACGTGGAGGGCGCACGAGGGGCCGGGATGACGGCACTCCGTGTGGAGGGGCCGTTCCCGGACGCCGAATCGATTCTCGCCGCTACGGAGTGACGTTAACACTCTTGTCCCCGTGACGATAGCTTCGGTGTATGGTGTCCCGCCGTCAACACGTCGTACAGTCGCTCAGCCTCGCCACGTTCGCTACACTGGCTGGCCTCTTTCTCGACTTCTTCGTCGTCACTCTCCCGATAGTCGGGTTCCTCGTCATCGTCGCATCTCTCCCGTTCGTTACCGAGCGGTTCGGTGAACGGACCGCAACCGCCGTCGCCGCCGGTTCTGTCGGTATCGTCGGCTTGGTCGCGGTGCGGGTCGGCTTTCTCGCCCTCGGGTTCTCGTTGTTCGGAGCGCTCGCCGCGTTCGGTGTCCGGGAAGCAACCGACTCGCTCGTCGCCGGATGGCTGGCGTTCGTGCTCGGTAACTCCCTCGCAGCCGGTTACGAACTCGCCGTCGCAGAGCGCCCGCTGGTCGCCGCCGTCTTCGGTGTGTTCGTCGTACTCGGTGTCCGTGAGTTACTTTCGGCCCGCATCGACTCACCGAGCAAGCCTTCTGCCGACGTCTGAGTCAGTCGACACCGCTGACGAAGATGGCGACCCACTGCCCCCAGTCCCGACTGTCCCGGACCTCCACCGCCGTCACCCACTTCACCCACTGGAAGCCGCGACGGTCGGGGGCGACGAGTCGGAGCGGGAAGCCGTGGCCGTGGGTCAACCGCTCGTCGTCGACGTGCGTGGCGAGGAGCAACTCGCGGGCCTCCTCGACGGGGAACCCGAACCGGTAGCCGGTCACCGAGTGGAACGTCACCCACGTGGCGTCGTCGTTCGTCTCGGCGGCGTCGAGCAGGTCCGCGACCCGGACCCCCCGCCAGTCGCGCTCGACGTACCAGCCGCTGGTGCAGTCGAGCAGCGCTCGCTGGACGGTCGGTGTCGCGCTCGCTTCCTCGCTCGTCAGCGCCGCGTAGTCCGCCCGGAACGGCCGTTCGACGCTGCCGGTGACGTGGAGTCGCCAGTCGTCGGTGTCGACCGGGTCGGGGTCGTCGAGCACCCAACTGGTCACGGGGTAGCGGTTGCCCGACCCGCCTTCGGGTTTCGACCCGGTGAATCGTCGGTCCGCGCCCGCGGTGTCGAGGACGGCCACGACGGCCTGCTGGGCACGCCAGACGAGCGCCCCCGCCAGCGCCAGTCCGGCGTACTGGAGCATCGTCCGTCGGCCCTCCCAGTCCTCGCTGGCGGGCGCACGGGCGCGGGCGAGCACGTGCCAGAGCAGTATCGGGACGACGAGGAGGCCGAGGCCGATGTGGAGGTTGAGCAACGTCCACCCCCAGAGGTCGAGGTTCGCACCGAGCACCCACGCGACGCCCGTCCCGAGGGCGGCCAGCGCGAGGACGGCGAGACCGACCGAGAGCAGGACGCGGCCCGACCCCGACCGGACGCCCGCCGAGACCCGTGGGCGGACGCGCCGGAGTTTCCAGAACAGCAGGACGACGAGCGTCAGTCCGCCCGCGCCGTGGGCGAAGAACACCCAGCCGTCGCGGACGCTCCCGGTGGCGAGGCTCACGACTCCCGAGCAGAGGACGAGCACGAGCACACCGAGGATGCTCCAGTCGACGACGCGCGGGCGGGGTTCGAATCGCACGGCTGTGAGTAGGTGACACGGCGGCTTATGCTCGGCGGCGGGCCGTGCCGTCGCCGGCTTGGCGTTCACTTCGTCCGGGAGTTCCACGCGCCGTCGTAGCGCTCGGTGAGGTCCTCGACGAGGTCCGACAGTTCGTTCGTCCCGAACAGCGCGAGCAACACCGCGCCGACCATGTCGAACACGAGGTCGACGATGGTGTCTTCGAGGCCGTACTGGACGAGGACGGGGTCTGCCCCTACGACGTCGGCGAGTTCACGGGCGGCGAACTCCAGGACCTCCCAGAACACGCCGAGACCGACGGTGAACAGGACGATGAACACGAAGAGGAACCGGTCGGTGAACCGGACGGCGTCGGAGTACTCGTCGAGGGCGCTGACGGCGGCGTAGCCCGCGGCGGCGACCACCGTGGCCGACAGCGTGTGGGTGACGTGGTCCCACCACCACACCTCGCGGTAGAGGCCGGTCATCCCGAGGGTGTGGAGGAAGACGGCCAGCGTCAGCCAGAGCGTGTGCGTCGAGTTCAGCGGGAGCGAGTAGTCGCGTTCGAGCACCGCCGGGAGGAACGTCACGCCGAGGGCGACGACGGCGTTGACGACGATGCCGAGGTTGCCGGCGAGGAGTCCGACGAGCAACAGGACGCCGATAGCGACCTGTAAGAGGCGGCTGATAGCCCGCTGGAGTTCGACTCGTCGCCACTCGGTCGCCATCGAGTGTGGGGTAGGTCGTCTGCGGGCTAAGAGCTATCCCCGTCGATACGGATTTACAGTTCAAGCCCATACGGGCGTCGATGATGGTGATGACCCACGTGCTCGTGGGTATCGTGCTGGGCGTGGTCGCCACGCTGTTCGTTCCGGCGGCCACGCCGGTCGCCGTCCTCGCGGGTGCACTGGGTGGCCTCGCCCCCGACCTCGACCTCTACGTCGGGCATCGCCGAACGCTCCACTTCCCGGTGTACGGGCCGCTCCTCGCCGCCGGAGCGGTCGCCCTCGCGTTCCTCTCACCGTCGGTCGAACTGGTCGCTCTCGCAGTGTTCTTCGCGGCCGTGGGCACGCACGCCGCCATGGACGTCCTCGGTGGCGGCCTCGAACTCAGGCCCTGGCAGGCCACCTCCGAGCGGGCGGTCTACAGCCACTTCCACGGTCGCTGGCTCCGGCCGCGCCGCCTCGTCCCCTACGACGGCGCTCCCGCGGACCTCGCGCTCGCGGCACTGGTCGCGGCCCCCGCGCTGCTGGTCGGCGACGGGCCGGTCGCCCTCGCCGTCGCCGGACTGCTCGCCATCGCCACCGGCTACACGCTGCTCCGTCGTCGCCTCGCGGAGTACTGGGCGCGCCTCGCCCACCTCGTCCCGCCGGCGTTCGTCGAGTACCTGCCCGCCCGGTTCGCGGTAGTCCACCGTACACACGGGTCGCCCCCGAGCGACGACTGAGGGCGGGGACCGGTCGCGCTCCTCCGGCTACCTGCTTCGGCAAGCCGAACGCGGACGACGACTCGCTGTCACCCTCGTGGTATGGCGCTCGACGATATCGACCACCTGAACGACGACCAGAAGGAGTGTCTCGACAACTGTCTGGAGGCGACCCAGGCCTGCGAGTGGTGTGCCGACGAGTGCGCCGGCCACGGCGAGGAGATGGCCGAGTGTATCCGCCTCTGTCGGGACGTCGCCGACGTCGCCAGCACTCACGCCCGGTTCATGGCACGGGACTCGGACTACAGCGGTGACCTCGCGGCGGTCTGTGCGGACGCCTGTGAGGCGTGTGCCGACGAGTGTGAGCGCCACGACCACGACCACTGCCAGACCTGTGCGCGCGTCCTCCGTGAGTGTGCGGAGACGTGTCGCGCGATGGCCTGACCGCGCCGGTCCGACGACGAGCACCGTCCGAACACGGTTCGTCTTTTTGTACCATCACGCCGAACTGAGGGTGTGGACACAGGTGCGTATCGGACGGCGCTTCGGACCGCCGTCGCCGTCGCCCGCGAGGAACAGGTATCGGTGAAAGCGGCGAGCCTCGGCTTCCACGCGTTCAACACGCTCATCCCGCTGGGTCTGTTCCTGGTCGTCGCGCTGTCGCTCGTCGGGGGTCTCGAACAGGCCCTCTCGACGCTCTCCTCGGTGGTGGGCTTCCAGAGCGGGCAGTTGCAGTCGTTGCTCTTCTCGACGACGAGCGCCCAGTCGGGCCGTCTGCGTGCCGTCGTGCTCGCGTTCCTCATCCTCGCCTGGAGCGTCACGCGGACGCTCAACACGACGAACACGGCGTTCGACGAGGTGTACGGCACGCGCGAGCGGGGGTCGTTCCTCCGGCGCGTCGAGGAGGTGGCCATCGCCACGGTGACGACGCCGCTGGCGTTCTCGCTGGGTATCGGCGTCGGCGTCGTGCTGTCACTGCTCGTCCAGGGGACGTTCTGGGCGCTGCTCGCGCCGGTCGTCCTGTTCGTCGCACTGGTCGTCGGCTTCTTCCCGCTGTACTACGTCTTCCCCGGCGTCGACATCTCGCCACGCGAGGCCCTGCCCGGCGCGGTGTTCGCCGCCGGTCTCTGGACGGTTTCGGCGGTGTTCTTCCGCCTGTACGCCACCGTCTCCCAGAGCGTCCACCTCTACGGCGTCGTCGGTGGACTGCTCATCTTCCTCACGTGGCTCTACGTCGGTGGTCTGGCGGTGTTGTTGGGCGTCGTCATCAACGCGGTGCTCGCCGGTCGGGTGGACCCCGACTCGGTGTGGCGGCCGTAGGGCGGACGGACGGGGCCGTCTGGGGCCTCGGTCGCTGTCGCTCCCGCCTCCGACTCGTTTTGTTCGGCCGCCGGACCGAACGGCGAAGCGTGCCGAGCGCCGTGAGTCGGAACGAGCGTAGCGAGCGAGACCACGAGGTTCGAGCGGGGAGGACCCGCCGGCGAGCACGGGGCGGTCCCGTCGTTCAGACGACCACCTGCACGACGGCGAACAGCACGAGCACGCCGAGCACGTCGCAGGTGTTCGTGACGACGGGGATGACCACGTCGTCGGGGTCCAGTTCCAACTGGTAGGCGGCGTAGGCCGTCGTGACGGTGACGAGCACCGCCAGCACCGCGAGGACGGCACCGGAGACGACGGCGACGACGAGCACCGTCGTGAACGTCAGGCCGCTCTCGGTCAGGAGCGACGTGAGGAGCCACGCACCGGCCCCGATGACGGGGAAGACGGTCAGCGACAGCGCGACGGTGGCGATCGCGTTGCCCAGCAGCGTCTCGTCGGCCCCGAACGAGAGCGTCCCGAGGTGGAACGCCGTCGAGAGCCGCGACGCCAGCACGCTCCCGAGGTTTCCCGCAGAGCCGATGGTGACCGGGACGAGTACGAGCAACGACGGGTACTCCAAGAGCGTCTCCTCGAACCCGCCGAGGACGAGGCCGCTGGCGACGGCGACGAGCGTCAACACGAGCAGGATGGGGAGCGTCGCCCGCGTGATGGCCCGGACGGTCCACTCCGTCGCCACGTCAGATCCCTCCGGTGACGAGTTGAACCGACAGCCAGAGGAACAGGACGCCGAAGACGTCGCCCGCAGTCGTGACGATGGGGCCGACGAGCGTGTCGGGGTTCATGCCGCGTCGGAACCCGCCGAACACGACGACGACGACGACGACGGCCAGCACGATACCCGAGAGGAACGCGGCGAGGACGGCGATGCTCGTCAGGGCGAGCAGACTGGTGTGCGGGGCGGCGAGCGCGACGAGCGCTCCCCACGCGACGACGGCGGAGAAGCCGCTGGCGATAACGCCGTTGCCGAGCGCGGCGAGGACGGCCGCGCGGAGTCGTTCGTCGCTCCCACGGAGTCGCGGTTCGACCAGTCCCTGGTGGAGCGCGGTGGCGATGCGTGCGCCGAGCGACCCGTAGACGTTCCCGCGGGTCGCCAGCAGGGCCGGAACGAGTACCAGCAAGCCGGCGACGGCGTCGAACTCGGCGCGCATCCCGCTGAGCGCGACGCCCGCCAGGAGGCCGCCGACGGCGCTCGCGGACAGCGCCGGCAGTCCTTCGCGGTAGGCCTCACGTGCGACGTCGCCGACGGTCATCGGGCGAGTCGATGCGCGCCGGCGACAAAAAGCCGACTGCGGTCGGAACCGCCCGCCGGGACGGGTCGACGAACCGCTCGGGACGATTCGTCAGCCGAAGCAATCGACGCACCGACCACGGAACGACACCGATTTTGTAACCGACACGAACCGTGTCGTATGACGAGTCAGGTCGCTCTCCTCGACGGGAGGGCGCGATGAACTTCCTCCTGACGAACGACGACGGGGTCGAGAGCCCCGGTCTGGCCGCTCTCCGTGCCGCCCTCTCGACGCTCGGCGAGGTGACGGTGGTCGCTCCCGCCACCGACCGGAGCGGCGTCGGCCGTGCCCGCTCGCGGACCGTCGCCGTCTCCGACCGGGAGGACGCCGTCGCGGTCACGGGGACGCCCGCCGACTGTGTCGCCTACGGTCTCCGTGGACTGGACCGGGAGTTCGACCTCGTCGTCTCCGGGTGCAACCACGGCCCGAACGTCGGCGCGTACGTTCTCGGCCGGTCGGGGACGGTCGGTGCCGCGATGGAGGCCGGGTTCCTCGGCGTCCCCGCCGTCGCCGTCTCGGCGTACCACCCCGAGGAGTTCTTCCCGCACCCGCCGCAGGCGTTCGACTTCTCCGGGCCGGCCGACGTGGCCCGCCGGTTGGTCGAACGGGCCTGCGAGGCCGACGTGTTCGAGGGCGTCGACGTGCTCAACCTGAACGCCCCGACGGGCCGCCCCGAGACGATGCCGACGATGCGCGTCACCCGACCCTCCGCCGACTACGACACGACCGTCGAGGCCGACGGCGACGCCCACCACCTCGTCGACACGTTCTGGGCGAGCGCCGACGGCCGCGAGGAGGCGTATCCGGACCTCGACGCCCACGGCGACACCTACCCCGTCGACAGCGACCGGCACGCCATCGTCGAGGGGGCGGTCAGCGTCTCGCCGCTCTCCGGTCCCCACACCGTCGAGGATTCGTCGGTCCTCGCGGACGTGGTGGCGGTGCTCAACGGCGCGTGAAAGCCGGGGACGGTGCGGTCCTTGGTGGACAACGGCGAGTACGCTCGGGGAAACGACGCTCGACGGAAGCACTGGAGCGCGGGAAACGGACGAAGGGCGCAACGGAGAGCATCGACCCGGGCGTACGAGGGCTTCTGCGGCGTTCGGTACTACCGTCACACCGCTGTCGTGGCCCCGCTACAGTAGAACCTCAGTCGCCGAACGGCGGCATCCCGCCCATCCCGCCGCCACCGCCGCCCTGCTGTTCCATCCGTTTCATCATGCGCTGCATGTCGCCGTCGCCCATCCCCTGGAACTGTTTGATCATCCGCTCCATCATCTGGTGCTGTTCGAGCAGTTCCTGGATGCGCTCGGTGCTCTTGCCCGACCCGCGGGCGATGCGTTCGGTGCGTTCGGCGCCGACGACGCGTGGGTTCTCCAACTCCTCTTCGGTCATCGAGTCCATGATGACCTCGAAGTCGAGCATCCGCGACTTCGTGACGTCCATCGCGTCGTCGGGCAACTGGTCCATGAGGCCGCCGCCGAAGCCCGGAATCATGTCCATCACCTGTTCGAGCGGGCCCATGTTGTTCATCGCCTGCATCTGCTTGCGCATGTCGTACAGGGTGAAGTTGCCCTGCATCATGTCCTCGGGGTCCCAGTCGTCCTCGCCGTCGGTGGTCTGCATGGCCCGCTCGACGCGCTCGGCCAACTGCTTGAGGTCGCCCATCCCGAGCAGTCGGGAGATGAAGCCGTTGGGCTCGAAGCGCTCGATGTCTTGGACGGTCTCACCGGTCCCGAGGAACGCGATAGAGGAGTCCGTCTCGTTGATGGCGGCGAGCGCACCACCACCCTGTGCCGTCCCGTCGAGTTTCGTGATGACGACGCCGTCGATACCGACCGCGTCACCGAACGCGCGGGCCTGGTCTTTCGCGCCCTGCCCGATGGCGGCGTCGAGGACGAGCAGGTTGCGGTCGGGGGCCGCGAACCCCTCGATCTCTTTCAGTTCCTCGATGAGTTCCTCGTTCAGGCCGGAGCGCCCGGAGGTGTCGACGATGCGGACGTCGGCGTCTGCGGTCTCCTCGAACCCCTTGCGAACGATTTCGACGGGGTCCTCCTCGTCGGGGTCGCCGTAGAAGTCGACCTCCGCGCGTTCACACATCTGGCGGGACTGCTCGTACGCGCCGGGTCGGAACGTGTCGGTCTGGATGACCGCGGGGCGGAGGCCCTTCGTCGAGAACCACCACGCCATCTTCGCGGCGCTGGTGGTCTTCCCCGACCCCTGAAGCCCCGCGAGGAGGATGGTCTGGGATTCGAGCGGGAGGTCGGTGGAGTCGCCGACCAGTGCGACCATCTCCTCGTAGACGATCTTGAGGACGTGGTCGCGGGCCGTCGTGCCGGCGGGTGGTTCCTCCTCGAGCGCTCGCTCCCGAATCGAGTCCGAGAGGTCCTGCACCAGCGCGATGTCCACGTCGGCCTCGATGAGCGAACGTTGTATCTCCTTGACCACCGCGGCGACGTCCTCCTCCGAGAGGCGGGATTTGCCCTGAAGCTGGTTCAGGGTGCCCCGGAGAGAGCTACCGAGATTGTCGAGTACCATCGTTGAGCGGAGATACGCGACGACGTCGGTAAAGGCTTTGCTCACCGTAGTGGCGCGTCGACCGGCGAACGATGTCTCGACGGTGAAGGGCCCGTCGAGGACCGCTCGTCGGAGAAGTGTGAGACCGACTGCGTCGGAGTGAACGCGCTCCGTGCCGTCGCTGGGCGACGGGCTATCGGGTCATCCTTCGGCCTTGATGACGACCTCCTCGTCGGTGGGGGTGAGGTCCTGCACCGTCTCGAGGTCCCTCGTGTCGACGTAGACGCCGATGGCGACGGCGTCACCCGGTCCCAGCGTGACCCAGTACGAACCGGGGTCGTTGTTCACAGCCGTCTCGTCGTCGTCCGCCGAGAACGGTCCCTCTGCCGAGGGTGAGTACCCGCTGAGCGAGAACCCCTCGTCGGGGTTCTCCAGGACCGGTTCGCCGTCGGTGTCGCCCGTGTAGAAGACGATACGGTCGGAGTGCGTCAGTTCGTCGTCGTCTACGAACACGTTGACGCTCTTGGTCCCGTGGTTCGCTATCTGGAACACCTCGTCGAACCACTGCTGTGCATCGGCGTTCAGACCGGTTCCGGTCACTTCCGCGTTCTCGTCGAAGGTGAGCGTGAGCTGGTCTCCAGGGAGGACGCTCTCGGTGGAGTCGTCGGCGTACTCCCCGTTCTCCAGTGTGTTCGGTGCGGTCAACTGGAGGAACGCGTTCTCGTCGGTCGCTATCTTGAAACTCGCGCCCCGCCGTGCTGCCGTGTGCGTGAACGCGCCGGTACCCATCGCCGCTGCCGCGCCGGCTGCGAGTGAGCCGGCACCGAGTAGGAACTTTCGTCGTTGCATGTGTCTTCTGCCCGCTCGTCGGCGGACGAATCAGACGTTCGGCGCTACCTACGTCGATATACACCGACAGCCCCGCCGACAGAGGACGTGTTCGGTCGGTTCGGGCTCCGATTCGTGGCTCAATACTCGGCCTACGAGTTCGAACGGCCGTCTCTAGCGCTCGGTCACCGCTCGAATAGCGACCCCGTGAACCGAGAAGAGACGGTTTACGGTCGTTCGGACGCACTACCGGTGAAACCAATACGGAGCCATCGAGGATTCGGGCTCGGTATTGACGTTCCGGGAGCCGGCGTGAGTCGGCCTCGGCTGTCAATATCTATACATGTGCGACTCGCCCGGCTCAGACGATGCGTATGACGAGAGCTACCATCGCCGCCCGTGGGGTGGCGGACGACGAGGAACGGCCGTTCGAACGGGAGGCGGTACTCGACGTGTTGAGCAACCGCCGGCGGCGGTACGTCATCCACTACCTGAAGTGGCTGGGTCGGGAGACCGACCTCCGGGACCTCGCCGAACACGTCGCCGCCTGGGAGAACGAGGTCGAGGTGACCCAGTTGGACTACACCGACCGGAAACGTGTCCAGAACGCGCTCCACCAGTTCCACCTGCCGAAGATGAACGACGGCGGGTTCGTGGACTACGACTCCCGGCGCGGAGTCGTGGGACTCTCCCGGCAGACCGCGTCGACGAACTTCTACGTGGACGTACTCCCGCCGTGGACCGTCCCGTGGGGGCTCTACTATCTCGGTCTCTCGGCGCTGTCGTTCGTCTGCTTCGGTGCTGCCGCGGTCGGTCTCCCGCCGTTCACGCTCGTCTCGCCGCTCTCGTGGTCGCTGTTCCTCGGCGTCGTCCTCGCCGTCTCCTCGGTCGGTCACTGCTACGACGACTACTACCGGATGCGACTCGGCGCACGCGAACACCCACCGGAGACCAGAACCTGAGACGACTCTCGACGGGAGCGACGGCGGACGGTCCCGAGAGGGCCGTCCCCGACGCCTGTCGGGACCCGCTCAGGGCTGGGTGAGCGTCACGTCGCCGAAGCCGGCGACGTTCCCGTTGGCCGCACGCTGGACGGCCGCCTCGGCGTCGATGAAGCCAGCCCCGATGTTCGCCGGGTTGTGGCCGTCCACCGCCTCGTACGCGGTCGCTTCGAGCGTGTTCAACACGTCGATGGGTGCGGGCGTTCCGTGGCCCTCCTGCTGGGCGGCGTCGATAAGCAGGGTCGCCGTCCCGCTGACGACCGGACAGGACATGGAGGTGCCCGAGATGGTGGCGTAGTAGAGGTCGGTGTCCCCGCCCTGCACGTTCAGCACGTCCAGCGGCGACATCGTCGAAGTGACCTGGTTGCCCGGCGCGCCGACGCCGTTGCGGTAGAGACCGACCGGTCCGCTGGCGCTCCCCGAATCGTAGTACGCCCGGAGGTTGTCGAGTGCGGTCTCCCGGTCGTAGTTCGCGCCGGTCGACGCCGCACGCCCGCGCGAGGAGAAGTCCGTGACCGCTCGCTGGTCGTCCGTCGCGGCGACCGAGAGCACGTGTGGGGCCTTCGCGTAGTCGTTGAGCGTGTCGTTGCCGGGGCCGCTGTTCCCCGCCGAGAACACCGGCAGGAGACCGGCGTCGAACGTCTCCCACGTCGCGGTCTGGAGCGCCCCGTCGGGGTTGTAGTCGTCCGCGCTGGCCGCGCCGTAGGAGTTCGAGACGACGCTCACCTCGTCGGCGTGGTTCGCCAGCAGGTGGTCGAACGCGGCGGCCGCTTTCAGGATGGAGACCGCCGCCCCCGAGGAGTAGACGGTCAGCGACGCACCGGGGGCCATCCCGGCGTCCTCGCCGTCGGACCGCGTGCCGTCGCCCGCGATGGTGCCGGAGCAGTGGGTCCCGTGGCCGATGTCGTCGGAGTCGAGGCCGCCGACGGGCACCCACAGCGTCGGCTCACCCAGCGGGTTGCCCACCCAGCGGTAGTTGTTCTCGACGGCGTGGTCGAGGTCCGGGTGACTGCCGGCGACGCCGGAGTCGATGACGGCCGTGTGGACCGACGACCCGTCGTAGCCGAGGTCGTTCCGTACGCCGGAGACCCCCGTCACCTCGCGGGCGTCGGCGTTGTGGTAGTCCAACTCGCGGTTGGCCTCGACGTAGCGAACGGCCTCCCACCCGGCCACCTCCTCGATCTGTGGTCCGGTCAACAGCGCGTAGCCGACCGGCAGCACGTCGAGTGCGAGGAAGCCGTCGGTCAGCGAGAGGCGGTCGAGCAGACCCACGTCGGCGTTCGACTCGAAGACGACGAGCGTCTCCTGAAGCGCGTCGCTCGCGGTGTCGAGCGTGTCGTCGACGAGGTCCCCCAACCCGGCGCTCGCCCGGCCGCTCGTGTACGGCAGGGCGACACTCGCCCCGAGTGCGCCCGCCGCCGCCAGCACAGACCGTCTGCTCGCAGTCCGGTCACTCCCGTCGCGGTGCGTGTCATCACGTCCCGTATCGCGTGACATGCGATGGATGACGTACACGTAAGTTAAAAACGAACCGGTATCGGAATAATTCAACCAATGCCGACGAACGAAGAAGCGACTCGCCGGTGGGCCTTGGTCGGCCCGAGTCCGTGACGGTCGTGTCGGCGGGTCGTCTCGTCCGTGTCGACGGACCGCGTGACAATGAGCGTCGGTACTAACATCTCTGGTGTGTCGGGACGTACCACGACCGGGTGGGTCGACGGTTCCGGTCTCCCGGCGTTCAGCGTGGCCGCTCGTCCCCGGTGTCGTCAGCCGTCAGGAACGCCTCGACGAGTTTCCGCTCGGCGATACGGATGTGTTCGTGGAACGTCGGCGTCGAGATGCCAAGTTCCTCTGCCACCTCGCCGCCGGTGTTCGCCCGCGGCGAGTCGAAGAAGCCGAGGTGGTAAGCCGTCGTGAGGACGGTCAGTTGGCGGTCGGTCAACGCGGCCGCCGACTCCACGCCGTCGCTCCGTTCGCGCTCGCGCCGTGCGACCAGTTTCGCACTCGGAAGGCGTTCGCGGACGGCGTCGAGGACGCTCCTGACGTCGGTCCGCTGGGGGAACACCGCGACGAGTCTGAACCCTCCGTCCTCGACGTGGACGCGACTGATGGTCCCGCCGTAGTCCGCGAAGAGACTGCTGAACGAGCCGTCACCGGTCACGCGCACGACGCCGCCGTCGTCGTCGGTTCGGACGACCGAGAGGTCGGTGCCGTCGGGAACCGCCTCGACGACGCCGTCGATGTCGCCGTCGATGCGGTAGAACTGCGAGAGCGACTCGCCGCTCTCGGGGACGGCCCCCCGGAACGACACTGCGGCGTCCACGGTGGTCGCCGCCTGCGGGATGCCGTCGACCTCGTCGACGACCAGTTCCAGTTCGACGACCGTATCGGCGACCAGCGCCCGCCGGCGTTCGGCCGCCCCGATGGCGTAGGCGATGGTCTCCCCGAGTTCGCGGAACACCGCTCGCTCCGTCCCGTCGAAGGCGTCCGAGCGGTCGGCGTAGACACAGAGGACGCCGTAGGTCACCCCCCGGTAGACGAGAGGGACGGCGGCCACCGCCGCCACCTCGTGCCCGCCGAGCGGTTCGACCGTGTCGGTGGCCGACGGGTGTGTCACCTGCATCGACCCCTCGTGGACGGCGACGGTGGCCGCGGCGTCCTCGGCCGTCTGTCGTTCGTCGTCGTCGGTCTCGAACGGCGTGTCGCACTCGCCCGCCCAGGTCCGGGGCACGACCCGGTCGCATCCGGCCTCGTACTCGCCGACCCACGCGAACCGATAGCCCGACTCGGCGGCCAACCGGTCGACCACGGCCCGTTCGACGTCCTCGCGGGTCTGGGCGCGGACGAGGTCCTGGTTGACGTTCCGGATGACCTCGTTGATGCGGTTGAGCGTCTCCAGGGACTCCGCCTGTCGTTCGAGCGTCCGCTCGCGGCGGTAGCGCTCGCTCACGTCGCGCCCGATGCCGGAGACACCGAGGATGTCTCCGTCGGCGTCGGTCAGCGCGGTGCCGGTGAACTCGTAGGGGATGCGCTCGCCGTCTTTCGTCAGGATGTCGCCCTCCTCGGTCGCCCGGCCCTCACCGATGGCACGCTGGATGGCGGTCGCAACCTCGACCACGTCCTCCTCGCTGATGAGGTCGAGCGGGTTCATCTCCGCGAGTTCGGCGTCGGAGTAGCCGGTCACCTCGCGGACGGCGTCGTTCCAGACGAGCAGTCGCATCTCCGTGTCGAACAGGAAGAAGAAGTCCGCCAGCGCGTCCAGCGACTCGTGGACGAGTCGGTCGTAGTCGGTCGGGTCGACGACGTGTCGCACCGCGGCAGCGACGTTCCGCGCGTCCGTCGCCGACCGTTCGGTGAGCGTCACACAGCGGTCGGCACCCGCATCGAGTGCGGCGGCCTGCGCGGACGCTTCCGGGGAGAGCGCGACGACGGGCGTCCGACCCGGCCGACGCCCGCCGATACGGTCCCGGTCGTCGGCGGTCGGTTCCGTTCGGTCGTTCAGTGCGTCCAGTGTCGCCACCACGCAGTCGACGTCACCGTCGCCGTCCACGACGAACTCGCCGTCGGTGAGTCGCGCCACGAGTGCCTCCGACACCGCGCCCCGGACGGCGATGCGGACCTGCCGATTCATCTACCGGTTCTACGAGGGCAAACGCTTGAGGCTTGCGCGTGTCGTCCGGTCGTCCGCTCCCCGGCCCGCAACCGGCGACCGAAGCGTACAGGGCATCCCGGTTCGACCCACGCTACCATGGAGCGATTCGAGGCGTCGGACTATCACGACATCGTGCAGGTGACCGACCCGCGACTCTCGCCGGATGGCGAGCGGGTGGCGTTCGTCCGGAAGGAGCCAACCGACGACGACGAGTACGAGACGACGGTGTACGTCGTCTCGGCCGCCGGCGACGGCCCGCCCCGTCAGTTCACCGCCGAGGAGGGCAGCGACGGCGAACCGCGCTGGTCGCCGTCGGGGGACCGCCTCGCCTTCACGAGCGCACGCGGCGACGCCGACACGCCCCAGTTGTGGGTGCTCCCGACCGACGGCGGTGAGGCCCGGCAGGTGACCGACGTGGTCGGCGGCGTCGGCTCCATCGCGTGGTCGCCCCACGGGGAACACGTCGCGTTCGTCCAACGTGCGACCGCCGAGGAACGCGACAAGGAGTTGGACCTGGACGCGAGCGAGGCCCCCGAGTACGAACGCGAGGCCCCGGACCCGCGGGTCATCGACCGAACCGTCTACCGCGCCGGGACACAGTACTTCGACGGCCTGCGCTCGCATCTCTACACGGTGACGGTGGGCCACGCCGGCGAGGAGTCCGAGGGGGACGTCACCCGCCACACCGACGGCGAGTTCGACTTCTCGGCCCCCGAGTTCGGGGACAGTGACACGCTCTACTACGCGGTCAACCGCGACGAGGACCCCGACGACTCCATCGTCTACGATATCGACGCGCTGGACCTCTCCAGCGGCGAGGCGGAGACACTCGTCCGGACGACGGGGTGGGTGGCGACCATCGCGGCCACCGAAGACGGTCTGGTGGCGTACCCCCGGACGCCCGAGGAGAAGGCCGCCATGCGTCAGACCGAACTGGAGGTAATCGACCGCGAGACGGGCGAGACGGTCACGCCCACCGGCGCACTCGACCGCACCGTCGCGCCCGCCGGGTTCCAGTTCGACGGCGACCTGCTGTACTTCCTGACGCCGGACGAGGGGGCCCTCGTGGCCCGTCGCGCGGCCATCGAGGACGACGCCGACTGCGACGTACTCGTGAGCGAGGGCGAACTCTCGGGGCTGTCCGTGCAGGACGGTCGCGTCGCGTTCACGCGCTCGGAGTGGGACCACCGCGGGGACGTGTTCTCGCTCGTCGATGGGGACACGACGAGACTCAGCGAGGTGAACGCCGACCTGCTCGCCGAGCGTGACGTCCAGGAACCCGAGGAGTTCTGGTTCACGTCTGATGAGAACGACGTGCAGGGCTGGGTGCTGACCCCGCCCGACTACGACCCGGACGAGGAGTACCCGCTCGCCGTCGAGATTCACGGCGGTCCTCACGTCATGTGGTCCACCTCGGGGACGATGTTCCACGAGTTCCAGTTGCTCGCGGCGCGGGGCTACGTCGTCTTCTGGTGCAATCCACGGGGGTCGACGGGCTACGGCGAGGACCACGCGATGGGCATCGACCGGGACTGGGGTGACGTGACGATGCAGGACGTGTTCGCCGGTGCGGACGTCGTCTGCGAGGAGTACGGCGTCGACGAGGACGCCCAGTTCGTCACGGGTGGCTCCTTCGGCGGCTACATGACCGCGTGGATAGTGGGCCACTCCGACCGCTTTGCGGGTGCGGTCGCCCAGCGCGGCGTCTACGACCTCTCGTCGTTCTACGGGTCGACCGACGCGTTCCAACTGATAGAGATGGACTTCTCGACGACGCCGTGGGAGGACCCCGAGTTCCTCTGGGAGCACTCCCCCGTCGCCCACGTCGAGGACGTGACGACGCCGACGCTCGTGATGCACGCCGACGACGACTACCGCGTCCCCGTCAACAACGGCGAGATGCTCTACCTGTTCTTGCGAAAGCAGGGCGTCGACACGCGTCTCGTACGCTACCCGCGCGAGGGCCACGAACTGTCGCGTTCGGGCGAACCGTCGCACGTCGTCGACCGCCTCGAACGCACCGTCCGGTGGTTCGACGGCTACTCCGACCACCACGACGTCGAGCGGGCGCTGGACCGCGGCGACGACGGGCTGAGCAGCGCCGAGGAGTCGGACGCCGAAGACGACGGGGAGTGACGTCCGGCGGTAGACTCACCATGCGCCCGGCCGAACCGTCCGCATGACGCACGTCGCCGTCGACATCGGCGCGCCGGGCGAACGCGAAGCCGAACGTATCTCCAGAGCCATCGTCGAGGAGCGACTCGCCGCGGGGACGCGTCTCTCGGGCGGGCCGAGTCACTACCACTGGGAAGGAACGGTGTACGACGAGGAGTACTGGACGGTCCGGGCGTTCACCGTCGAGGAGCACTTCGAGGCGCTCTGTGACCTCGTTCGGGACCTCCACAGCGACGACCTGCCGGGAATCACCTACTCAGAAATCGGTGGCACCGACGAGTTTCTGGCGTGGATCACCGAGGAGACGCGATAGGCTGGAACCGCGGTCGGGCTACGGACCGTCCTCGCGGCTCCCTGCGGTCACCGCTCGGATTCCCGTGGTTCGGAGTGACCGAAAGGAACGAGAATCTCGCTACTTCCCGAATCCGTCTTCACGGTTCGCTAACACTCACCGCTCAGTAGGCGAGGGTTGAGCGAACCGAAATCCTCGCTCTCCTCACGGCTCACTTCGTTCACCGTTCGGATGTCCCGAGGCGCTCGTTTCACTCGTGCCTCGCTACCCCTCGAACCCGTCCTCGAACCGGAACGTGCCGTTGCGCTGGACCACTTCGCCGTCGACCTCGATGTACGAATCCTCGCTCATGTCGACGATCATGTCGACGTGGACCGCGGACTCGTTGGTCTCCTGTCCCTCCCCCACGCAGGCGTCGTAGGCGCGGCCGACGGCCATGTGGACGGTGTCGCCCATCTTCTCGTCGAACAGCATGTTGTAGGTGAACTGGTCGATGGCGCGGTTCATGCCGATGCCGAGTTCGCCGAGGCGACGCGCCCCCTCGTCGGTGTTGAGGATGTTGTCGAGTACCTCCTCGTTCTTGCCGGCCTCGTACTCGACGATCTCGCCGCCCTCGAAGACGACGCGAACGTCCGTAATCTCGCGGCCCTGCTGGTAGACGGGCTTGTCGAAGAACACCTCGCCCTCGACGCTGTCGGGGACGGGCGCGGTGAACACCTCGCCGCCGGGGAGGTTGGCCTCGCCGAAGTCGTTGAGCGTGTGCATCCCCTCGACGCTCATCGTGACGTCGGTGGTCTCGCCGGAGACGATGCGCACCTCGCTGGCGTCGTCGAGAATCTCGACCATCTCGGCCTGGAACTCGCGGACCTCGTCCCAGTCGCGGTTGATGGCGTCCCAGACGAAGTTCTCGTAGCCGTCGGTGGACATCTCGGCGAGCTGGGCGTTGGCGGCGGCGGGGTACTGCGTGAGACACCAGGTCTTGCCCAGTCGTTCTTCGAGGATGGGCTGGGTGAGCTGGTTGTACGCCTGGTTCGTCTCGGGGTCGACGTCTGCGGTCTGGGTCGCGTTGTCCGAGGCGCGGACGGCGATGTAGACGTCCATCGCCTCGTAGAGCGCCATCACGTGGTCCGGGAAGGCCTCGTCGTCGAACTCGCCGTCGTGGTTACGGAGGTACGCGCGCTTGAAGCGTTCGCCGAGGCGCTCCTGGATGACCAGCGGGTTCGCGCCGACGTCCGCGATGGCCTCGTGAAGCGCCGTCACGAGGTCCTCGCTGACGGGGTGGGCGTCGATGACGACGTTGTCGCCGGCTTCCATCTCGGTGGAGTGCTCGACGACGATCTGTGCGTGTTCCCGAATGCGTGGGTCCATGTGTCGACCTCCTCGGGGGAGTCAAAACGGCTTTCGGAACCGCCGGACCGTCGAGGGTGGCCGTCACGACCCGCCGCCGGACCACGGCGTATTTGCCCACCGGCCCGGTAGCACGGACCATGAGCGAGGAGCGACCCATCGACATGCGGAGTGACACGGTGACCCGACCGAGCGACGCGATGCGCGAGGCCGCACGCGACGCGCCCGTCGGTGACGACGTCTACCGCGAGGACCCGACGGTCAACGACCTCGAATCGCGGGTCGCGGACCTGCTGGGGTTCGAGGCGTCGCTCTACGTCCCCTCGGGGACGATGGGCAACCAGATAGCGGCCCGCGTCCACACCGAGCGCGGCGAGGAGGCCATCGTCGAACGCGAGAGCCACGTCTACAAGTGGGAGTTGGGTGGGTTCGCACAGCACGCGGGGTTGCAGGTTCGCCCCGTCGACGGCGACGACCGCGGTGTGATATCGCCCGCACAGGTCCACGAAGCGTACGTCGAAGCCGACGGACACCGCCCCGGGACGGGACTGGTCTGTCTCGAAGACACCCACAACTCGAAGGGCGGGACGGCCATCGCCCCGACCGATATCGACGCCGTCGCGGACGCGGCCCACGACCTCGGGGTGCCGGTCCACCTCGACGGCGCACGACTCGCCAACGCCTCGGTGGCGCTCGACAGCCCGCTGCATCGACTCACCCACGAGGTCGACTCCACGATGATGTGTCTCTCGAAGGGACTGGGCGCGCCCGTCGGGTCGATGCTCGCCGGGAGCGAGGCGTTCGTCGAGAAGGCTCGGCGGGTGCGCAAACTGTTCGGCGGCGGGATGCGCCAGGCGGGTATCGTCGCCGGGCCGGGACTGCTCGCACTGGAGAACGTCGAGCGACTGGCCGAGGACCACGAACACGCCGCGCTGTTGGCCGAGGGGTTGGAAGCCATCCCCGGCGTCACGCCCTACACGCCGGAGACGAACATCGTGCTGGGAGCGACCGACGACTCCGCCGAGGCGTTCTTAGAGGAGTGTGCGGAGGCGGGCGTGCTCGGTGTCCCGTTCGACGACCACCTCGTCCGGTTCGTCACCCACTGGGACGTCTCGCGCGAGGACGTGGAGACGGCGCTCGACAGACTCCGCGAGCGATAGCCGGGGAGCGACGGGGCGACGTCAGCGACGCTCGTTGACGCCCTCGTTGAACGCCAGGAGGGTCCGGCGGAACATGAAGTAGAGCGCGAGGATGACGGCCATCACGCCGCCCAGGATGATGAGCATCCCCAGACTGACCTCGATGAACATACCTGTGCTCGCACAGTCGTGGCCAAAGGTGTTTCGGGGTCCGCGAGGGGTGTGGCATCCTGTGGCCACCGCCACGGACGGCGAGACGGCGGTTCCGACGCCCATCGACGCCCGCACCGCTTATCGGTCAAACGCCCATTTGAGCCTCGGTCGTGTATAAGCTGTCGGGGCACGTCGTGTCGGATGCAGCTTCGGTCCTCCCCCGGTCCCCGAACCGGACTCAGCCCTCCCTCCCATGCTTTCACCGCTCTCGGAGAGCGGTCACGCTACACCTCGAACCGGGAGAGCTCCGTTCCGTCCGGCTGGACGAGGCGGCCCCGGAGCGGGTCGTGTTCGAGTTCGGCGTGCGCTCGGTGATAGCGGCGCGGTTCGGCGTGGCTGCCGGGGTTCAACACCGGCACGTCGGCGACGGACCGGAAGTCGGGTCGGTGTGAGTGGCCGACGACGACGAGGTCGGCGTTCTCCTGTCTCCCGTAGAGTGCCAGCGACGTGTCGGTGTGTTCGTGGCCGTGGACCATGGCGATACGGAGGTCGCCGAAGTCGACCGTTCGTCGGCGAGGCAGGCGTTCGCGGACGCCCGGTGTGTCGTTGTTCCCGTGGACGCCGTGGAACGACGCTGCCTCCTCCCGGAAGGCGTCGAGGACCGCCTCGGTGTTGAAGTCGCCCGCGTGGAGGACGTGGTCGGCCTCGCGGACGGCGTCGAGCGTACGACCCGTCAGTCGGTGTCCGTCTCGGCCGTGTGTGTCGGAGACCACCGTAATCATACGGCGACTGCGACGGCCCGCTACATCAATCTCCGGTAACTCTTTGCCGTCCCCCCGGAACGGTGAGACGATGGCAAGCAGCAAGTCGGTCGTTCTCGCCGCGCTCATCGCCAACGGGGCGATTGCCGTGATGAAGTTCGGGGGCTACCTCCTCACCCAGAGTCCCTCCATGCTCTCGGAGACGTACCACTCCATCTCCGACACGGGCAACCAGGTGTTCCTCCTGTTCGGCATCCGCTACAGCGGCCGCGAGGCCGACCAGAGCCACCCCTTCGGGTACGGCAAGGCACAGTTCTTCTACTCCTTTCTCGTCGCCGTCCTCCTGTTCGGCATCGCCGGCTGGGAGTCGCTGAAACACGGCTACCACGCCATCATGCACGGTGGCGAGGTGGCGACGGGGAGCGTGACCCTTCCAGTCGTCGGCGCACAGATTCCGAGCGTCTGGGTCAACTACATCGTCCTCACCGGCGCGATTATCTTCGAGACGTGGGCGCTCTACAAGGCGTATCAGGGCCTCTCGAAGCAGATGGTCGAACACGAGTGGGAGACGCTCCGCGAGGCGTTTCGCAAGACCAGCGACGTGACCACCCTCACCGCGTTCACCGAGGACTCCATCGCGCTCGGTGGGGCGGGCATCGCCATGCTGGCTATCTTCCTCTCGCGGTACACGGGCAACCCCGTATACGACGCCATCGGGTCGGTCGTCATCGGCCTGATGCTGATGGGCTTCGCGCTCGCGCTGGCGTGGGAGAACAAGCGGCTGCTCATCGGCGAGTCACTCCCGTCGGACGAGGAGGAGCAGCTTCGCAGTATCATCCGCGAGTGGCAGGGCGTCGAGCACATCGACGAGTTCCGGACGGTCTACTTCGGGCCGGAGGAACTCATCGTCACCGCCGACGTGAGCTTCGACGACAGCCTCGACGTGGAGGGTATCGACGACGCCATCACGGGCATCGAGGACACCATCATCGAGCGCGAACCGCAGGTGCGGAAGGTGTACATCGAACCCGAGGTTTGACCGGGAGTATCGAGTCTCGCTGTACCCCAGTTCGTCGATACAGACCACACGAAGACCCTGCCTGGAATCGTTGTTGAGGCGCCTCCTCGAAAGCCCTCAGCGCGAGTCGTCCCGGTGGGGGGTTTCGAGGTGTTCACACCTTCCTGCCACGACACCCGAACGAGAGAGACCTTCCAAACTGCGAGGGGCGAGGGATTTTAGCGCCGGGCGCACAACTCACTGCCAGTGAGCCAGTCGTCGCCCGAGTACCTCCGATTCTTCCCGTACGGGAGTCCGTACGACCACCAGCGAGAGGCGATGGACTCCATCTCGGGGGCGCTCGACGACGGCCGTGACGTGCTGTTCGAGGGGGCCTGTGGCACGGGCAAGACCCTCGCGGCGCTGGTCCCCGCGCTCGAACACGCCCGGCGGACGGACAAGACGGTGGTCATCACGACGAACGTCCACCAGCAGACCCGCCAGTTCATCGAGGAGGCTCGCGCCATCACCCGCAAAGAACCCATCCGCACCGTCGTCTTCCGAGGCAAGTCCTCGATGTGTCACATCGACGTGGGCTACGAGGAGTGTCAGGCGCTTCGAGATACCACGAAGGAACTCGTGGAGGTCGAACAGGACCGCGCCGAACTGGGCGAGATGAGCGACGAGTTGCTCGACGAAGCCCAGGAGGGCGCGGAGTCGCCCGGTACGGGCGGTGCGGCCGCCGACGAAGCCACCGCCAGCCGACAGGCCGTGATGGACGAGATGACGGCCCTCGAAACCGAACTCGAAGAACTGCGCGAGCAGTCGGTCTGTGAGTACTACCGCAAGAACCTCGTCGCCGACACCGACCCGTTCTACGAGTGGCTGTTCGAGGACGTGCGGACGCCCGACGACATCTACGAACACGCCCACGAGGAGGGGTTCTGTGGCTACGAACTGCTGAAAGAGGGGATGGAGGGCGTCGATCTCGTGGTCTGTAACTACCACCACCTGCTCGACCCGATGATCCGCGAGCAGTTCTTCCGGTGGCTCGGCAGGGACCCCGAGGACGTCGTCGTCGTCTTCGACGAGGCGCACAACGTCGAGGACGCCGCCCGCGACCACGCGACCCGTGCGCTCGCCGAACCGACGCTCGACAGCGCGCTGGCGGAACTCGCAGAGACCGCTGACCCACGCGTCGAACCGGCCGAGAACGTCGTCAGCGCGTTCCGGGAGGCGCTCGTGACCACCTACGAGGAGGCGCTGGCCTACGGCGAACGCGAGGAGGTCGGCGAGGACTGGTACGACCTCTCGATCACCAACGACCGGGGCCGAGACGACCTGACGCTCGCCTTCCTCGACGCCTACACGGGCCAGGGCATCCACGAGGACCTCGACGTGGCGCTGGAACTCGGGAAGGACCTCGACCGGCAGTACCACGAGGCGTACAAGGACGGTGAGACGCGGACCCGCAAGGAGTGTCGCGTCCTCCAGGCGGCGACGTTCGTCGACGACTGGTTGCGCGACTCCGACGAGGAGGGCCAGTACCCCGTCGTCTCCGTGCGGGAACCGGGCCGCTTCGACGCCAACGGAAGCGACGACGATGCCGGGGAACGGGCCGCGGTCGATGCGAACGGAAACGGACAGGCGCAGACCGACGGCGGGACCGCCGAGGACGCCATCTACGGCCGCGCCGAACTGTACACCTGCATCCCGCGTCGTGTCACGGAACCGCTGTTCGACGAACTCCACGCGAGCGTCCTGATGAGCGCGACGCTCCGACCGTTCGACGTGCTCGGCGACGTGCTGGGGCTGTCGGGGGCCGATTTGGGCGAGGCCGGCGACGAGAACGACGACCCGGACACCGACGGGCCGGTCGAGATGGCGTACGGCGCGGTGTTCCCCGAGGAGCGCCGCCGGACGTACGCGGTGGACATCCCGGCGCTGTTCGCCTCGAAACGCGAGGAGCGCGACACGCAGACGCGGGTCGCCTCGGCGCTGGCGGACGCCGTCAAATTCACGCCGGGGAACACGCTCGCGTTCTTCCCCAGCTATCGGGAGGCAGAGCGCTACCACGACCTGCTCGGGACGGCCGGAATCGACGCGACACGCTACCTCGACCGGCCCGGCGAACGCGCCGAGGAGTTGCGCCAGCGGTTCACCGCTGACGACGACGGCGTGCTGTTCACCTCGCTGTGGGGCACCCTCGCCGAGGGGGTGAGCTTCGACGACGACGACGCCCGGACCGTCGTGGTCGTCGGCGTGCCCTACCCCCACCTCGACGACCGGATGAACGCGGTGCAGGACGCCTACGAGACGGCGTTCGACGGGACGGACGTGGGCTGGCAGTACGCCGTCGAGGTGCCGACGGTCCGCAAGACCCGACAGGCGCTCGGGCGGGTCGTGCGCTCGCCGGCGGACTTCGGCGTGCGGATCCTGCTCGACGAGCGCTACACGAAACGCGCTCGCCGCGAGATGAAGAAGTACAGCGTCAAGGAGGCGTTCCCGGCCGAGGAGCGCGTCGAACAGATAGATATCGACCCGTCGAAACTGAAGTTCGCCATGCTCAACTTCTACTCGGATATGGAGGCGTGGGACGGGTCGCCGCCGCGACCGTAGGGGACCGCCGCGACCGGAGCGCCTCGATTAGAGTCCACTACCGCCCGAGCGCCAGTGACGTCACGGGTTCACGCCAGCGGTTCGACCACAGCAGCAGGTCAGAGACCTGCCACTCGACCGGTTCCACCTCGCGCTCACAGAACGACGTACCCGCCCCCGCGTCGCCGCCACGCCCGAGCGTGACGTGCGGGACGTAGTTCTCACTCTCGATGTCGGGAACCGGGTCGAACGACCGACAGAGCCGACGGTGGAGGCGTTCGAGGTCCGGACTCTCGACGCGGAGGTGGACGACGGGGCCGTTCTCGTCGCCGAACGTACCGACGCCCCCGAGTCGTGCGTGGCTGGCCGAGGCTCCCGAGAGCGCCTCCCGCGCCCGTCCAGCCAGTTCCCGGTGGTCGGTCTCGCCCTCGCCGACCCGTTTGACGACCAGCGTGAGCCGGTCGCGCGGTCGACAACCCTCGGGGAGGTCGGCCTGCAGTTCCCGTGCAACCGTCTCGACATCGGCGGGAATCGGGGCGTTCAGACTGTACACCCTCCGAGTGAGTGGACGAACGGACAAGAACGCCCCGAACGTCCGTGTGGGGTGCTCACACGCCAGTGCAGTGCTTGCCGTTCGAGACAGGTTTATGTTGGTCGCGTCGTTTCGGTTTGGTAATGACGACTCACCGCTCTCCCGGCACGCCGGCCGCGGGCGGTGCCCTTCCGCGACGGGTGCGACCGGGCCTCCTGGCCCAGTAACTACATTCTCCCCTCGACCGTCGCCCAGTTTCCAACCGCCCAGCGCCGAGGTTTCGGCGCGTTCGCTGCAATCGCACCCGACACCCGATGTCCAACACCACGAAATCGAAAGTCGCGCTCGCCTTCTCCGGCGGGCTCGACACCACCGTCTGCGTCCCGCTGTTGAAAGAAGAGTACGGCTACGACGAAGTCGTCGGCGTCACCGTCGACGTCGGCCAACCCGCCGAGGAGTTCGACGAGGCCGACGAGACCGCCGAGGCACTCGGCGTCGACACCTTCGTCGTCGACGCGAAAGCCGAGTTCGCGGACCTCTGTTTCGACGCCGTCCGCGCCAACGCCGACTACCAGGGCTACCCGCTCGGGACCGCGCTCGCCCGCCCCGTCATCGCGCAGGCCATCCTCGACGTCGCCATCGAGGAGGGCTGTGACGCCGTCGCCCACGGCTGTACCGGGAAGGGCAACGACCAGTTGCGCTTCGAGGCCGTCTGGCGTGGCTCCGACCTGGAGGTCATCGCGCCAATCCGCGAACTCGGCTTGACCCGTGACTGGGAGGTCGAGTACGCCGCCGAACACGACCTGCCGGTCGACGGCGGGAACGGCGGCGACTGGTCCATCGACACGAACCTCTGGAGTCGCTCGGTCGAGGGCGACGCGCTGGAGGACCCGAACTACGTCCCGCCCGAGGACATCTACGAGTGGACCGCGACTCCTGGAGACGCCGAGACCGAACTCGTCGAACTCACGTTCGAGGAGGGGTATCCAGTCGCGTTGAACGGAGAAGAGATGGACCCTGTCGAACTCACCGAGACGCTCAACGACCTCGCAGGGAAACACGGCGTCGGCCGCACCGACATGATGGAAGACCGCATGCTCGGCCTGAAGGTACGCGAGAACTACGAGCACCCCGCGGCGACCGCACTGCTCACAGCGCACGAGGCACTCGAAGGCCTCGTCCTCACTGCGGAGGAACGCCAGTTCAAACAGCAGGTCGACGCCCAGTGGTCCCAGAAGGCCTACGAGGGCCTCGTGATGGCTCCGCTCGTCGACGCGCTCGAAGGGTTCATCGCCACCACGCAGGAGCGCGTGACGGGCACGGTCACCCTGAAGTTCGAGGGCGGGCAGTGTCGTCCGGTCGGGCGCGACAGCGAGTTCGCCACGTACTCCGAGTCCGCGGCGTCGTTCGACACCGAGACCGTCGACGGCATCGCCCAGGAGGACGCCACGGGCGTCGCGAAGTACCACGGGTTCCAGACGCGTCTGGCGAACAAGGCCAAGGAGGCGACCAAACAGACGACAGAGGCGCTCCCCGACGGTGGCAGTGAACAGTGAGATGACGGGAACGAACGACTCGGACGTGGTCCGCCGCGAGCGCTTCAGCGGCGGCCCCGCTCGGTCGTTCCTCTCGTCGCTCGACGCCGACGTGCGCATCTTCCAGGCCGACCTCGCGGTCGACCGCGCCCACGTCGTCATGCTGGCCGAACAGGACATCGTCACCGACACGGAGGCGGCGACCATCCTCCAGGCGCTCGACGTGGTGGAGGTAGAAGAACACGCCGGTCTCCCCGAGGGCGAGGACATCCACGCGGCCATCGAGACGTCGGTCATCGACCAGGTCGGCCCCGTGGGCGGGAAGATGCACACCGCCCGCTCGCGCAACGACGAGGTGGCGACGTGTATCCGCTACCGCCTGCGCGAGGACCTCGCCGACGCCATCGAGGCGACGCTCGCCTGCCGCGAGGCGTTGCTCGAAGTCGCCACCGAGCACACCGAGACGGTGATGCCCGGCTACACGCACCTCCAGCCAGCCCAGCCAACCACCGTGGCGCACTGGGCGTGTTCGTACCAGCAGGCGCTCGCCCGTGACACGGCACGCCTGTTCGACGCGTACGCCCGTGTCGACCAGTCGCCGCTCGGCGCGGCCGCGTTCGCGGGGACGACGTTCGATATCGACCGCGAGCGCGTCGCCGAACTGCTCGGGTTCGACGGCGTGCTGGACAACGCGACGGACGCCAGCGCGACGCGGGACTTCCTCGTCGAGACGGCGGCGGCACTCGCCACGCTGGCGACGACGCTCTCCGGACTCGCCGAGGACGTCCTCGTCTTCGCCAACAAGGGCCTCGTGGACCTCGCGGACGACTACTCCTCGACCTCCTCGATCATGCCCCAGAAGGTCAACCCCGACACGCTCGAACTCGTGCGGGGGACCGCGGGCGACGCCAGCGCGGGGCTCAACGGCCTGCTGACGACGCTGAAGGGCCTGCCACGCGCGTACAACCGCGACCTGCAACGGGCGACGCCGCACATCTGGGCGAGCGTCGACGCCGTGACGGAGGCGACGGCGGTGGCCGCGGGTGCGGTCGCCACCGCCGACTGGCCCGAGGCGGAACTCGAAGCGGCGGCCGGCGAGGGGTTCTCGACGGCGACGGGTGTCGCCGACCTGCTCGCCGCGTCCGGGATTCCGTTCCGGACGGCTCACGAGGTGCTGGCGCTCGCTGCGGAGGCGGCCGAGGAGGGCGGCACGCCGAGTTTCGACCTCGTGGCCGCGGCCGCCGAGGAGGTGCTCGACGAACCGCTGTCGACGTACGTCTCGGAGGCGGCCGTCAAGACCGCGCTCGACCCCGTCTCGAACGTCGCCGCGCGTGACTCGCTCGGGGGGCCCGCCCCCGAGACGGTCGCCGAACATCTCGACACGGTGTCCGAGGGACTCGCGGACGACGAGACCGCTCTGGAAGACCTCGTGGCGGCGGTCGGCGACGCGAACGACGAACTCCGTGCGGAGGTGACGGCGTATGTCTGACCGGACCGTCCTCGCTCACAGGACCGCTCCGTCCCGAACACCGCGACGGCGGGCCATGCCGCCGGCTTCGGCCGGAACTGAACTACCACACCGATGACACACCGACGACGCATCCGCCGACGAAACCGCTTCCGACGCCGTTAGCGACGGTTCTATAGTTTATTTTCTCTGATAGGTTCGATGGAATTAAGTAGCTGAGCCGCCCAGACGGAGGTACGATGACGACCTGTCCAGAGTGCGGGGCCGACGTGGTCCTGCCCGACGACGTGGAGACCGGCGAGATACTCGACTGCGGGACCTGTGGTGCGGAGTTGGAGGTGCTGTCGACCGACCCCGTCGAGCTCGACGTTGCCCCCGAACTGGAGGAAGACTGGGGGGAGTGACGGTGACACAGGACACACTCCCCGGCACGCTTGCGACCCACGTGAGCGTCGCCGACCGAGCACGTGAGTCGACCCGAAGCGGCGAGACCACCGCAGGGGAGGAGGCGGCGTGAACGTCGGCATCCTCTACTCGCGCATCCGGCGCGACGAGAAGCTGCTGCTCTCGGAACTGCGCGAGCGCGGCCACGAGGTGACGAAAGTCGACGTGCGCGACCAGCAGTTCTCGCTGTCGGACGCGCCCGAGGGACTGACCGACTGCGACGTCGTCGTCGACCGCTGTCTGGCGACGAGTCGGAGCAAGTACGCGACGCGCTTCCTCGACCACTACGACGTGCCCGTCGTCAACAGCGCCGAGACGGCCGCACTCTGTGCGGACAAGGCCGAGACGAGCCTCGCGCTGGAGGCGGCGGGCGTCCCGACGCCCGACACCACGGTGGCGTTCACCACCGACGCCGCCCTCGACGCTATCGAGGGGTACGGCTACCCCTGCGTCCTCAAACCCGTCGTCGGGTCGTGGGGGCGGCTGATGGCGAAACTCGACTCCCGAAGCGCCGCCGAGGCCATCCTCGAACACAAGGCGACGC
Organism: Halomarina oriensis; assembly: GCF_009791395.1. GTDB lineage: Archaea > Halobacteriota > Halobacteria > Halobacteriales > Haloarculaceae > Halomarina > Halomarina oriensis. The sequence continues at coordinate 181,707 of NZ_WSZK01000015.1, read as the reverse complement.
TCGGCCACTACGAACACAAGGTGTTCTACGTCCAGGAGTTCGTCGAGAAACCCGGCCGCGACATCCGCGTCGTCGCCGCCGACGGCGACCCCATCGCGGGGATGACCCGCTCGTCGGACCACTGGCTCACCAACGCCGCGAAGGGCGCGACGGCAGAACCGTTCGAGGTCGACGACGAGGTGGCGGACCTCGTCGCCCGCGCCAGCGAGGCCGTCGGTGGCGGTCTCCTGGGTGTCGACCTGATGGAGACGGGTGATGGATACACGATTCACGAAGTGAACCACACGGTCGAGTTCAAGGCGCTCGACGACGCCGTCGACGTGGACGTGCCTGCGAAGGTCGTCGACTGGTTGGAGTCGCGCGTCGCCGCGAGTGACGGTGAGGGCGACGACCAGACCGTGGAGGCCACGACGTGACGCTCACCGCGAGCGTCGTCGGGGCCAGCGGGTTCGCCGGCGGCGAACTGCTTCGCCTGCTCGCCGGCCACCCCGAGTTCGACCTCGAACAGGCCACGAGTCGGTCGGCGACGCGCAAGACGGTCGGTCACGCCCACCCCAACCTGCGCGGACTGGACCTGCGCTTTACCGACCCCGCCGACCTCGACTCGGTCGACGTGCTGTTCGCCGCGACGCCCCACGGCGTCTCGATGGAGCGCATCGACGACTTCCGGGACGCCGCCGACACCGTCGTCGACCTCTCTGCTGACTTCCGGTTGAACACCGAAGACCAGTACGACGAGTGGTACGACGGCCACGAGCGTCCCGAACTGCTCGCGGACGCGACGTACGCGCTCCCCGAACTCAACCGCGAGGAGTTGGCCGGCGCGGACCTCATCGCCTCGGGTGGCTGTAACGCCACTGCGACGATGCTCGGTCTGCTCCCGCTCGCGGACGCCGACCTCCTCGGTTCACAGCGCCCCGTCGTGGACGTGAAGGTCGGCTCCTCGGAGGGCGGCGCGGGCGGTGGGGCGGCCGCCTCGCACGCCGAACGCTCCGGTGTGGTGCGGCCGTACGCGCCGACGAGCCACCGCCACGAGGCCGAAATCGAGCAGTTCGTCGGCCGCGTCGCGTTCACCGTCCACGCCGTCGACATGGTGCGCGGCGCGAGCGCGACGTGTCACGTCTTCCCCGACGAACGCGTCACGACGGGTGACCTGTGGGGGGCGTTCCGCGAACGCTACGAGGACGAACCGTTCGTCCGCCTCGTCTCGGGCGGCGGTGGCGTCTATCGCTACCCCGAACCGAAGTCGGTCGCGGGCACGAACTACGCCGAGGTCGGCTTCGAACTCGACCCGAGAAACGGCCGTATCGTCGTGTTCTCGGCCATCGACAACGTGATGAAGGGGTCGGCGGGGCAGGCGGTCCACGCCGCCAACGTCGCACTCGGTATCGAGGAGACGGCCGGTCTCGAATTCCAGGGTCTGCACCCTGTGGGGGCACCGTAACGTGACGGTCGTCGTCAAAATCGGTGGTGCGCGTGCCGTGAACCCCGAGGGCGCGCTGGCCGACGTCGCGGACCTCGTCGAGAGCGGCGAGCGGGTGGTCGTCGTCCACGGCGGTTCGACCGCGGTGGACGACACCCTCGAATCGCTCGGCGAGGACCCGGAGTACGTCGAGACGCCGTCGGGCGTCGTCGGACGGTTCACCGACGAGCGCACGATGGCGGTGTTCTCGATGGTCCTCCCTGGTAAACTCAACACCGACCTCGTCGTCGGCCTCCAGAACGCCGGCGTGAACGCGGTCGGTCTCTCCGGGGTGGACGGTGGCCTGCTCGAAGGCCCCCGGAAGTCCGCCGTACGCGTCGTCGAAGAGGGCAAGCGCAAGATTCGCCGTGGCGACCACTCGGGGACCGTCGAACGGGTCGATTCGGACCTGCTCGACACGCTGCTCGCAGGTGGCTACACGCCCGTCGTGACCGTCCCGATGCTGGCGAAAGATGGAGACCAGTGGCTCGCGGCCAACGCCGACGCCGACCGTGCGGCGGCGGCCGTCGCGGGTGCGCTGGACGCCGACCTCGTCCTCCTGACGGACGTGCCCGGCGTCCTCACGGACCTCGACGACCCCGAGTCGGTCGTCGACGTGGTGGACTCGGCCACCGCGTACGAGACGCTCACCGCCGCCGCCGAGGGGTTCATGACCCGGAAGGTGATGGCCGCGACCGAAGCACTCGAAGATGGCGCGGCGAGCGTCACCATCGGCGATGCGAACGCCGACGCGCCCGTCAGCGGTGCGCTCGACGGCGCGGGGACGACGATTCTCCCTGATGCACTGGTGGACGAGGTGGACGAGTCCGGGACCGTGGAGGCCGGACGGTGAGCAGCTTCGTCTTCTCGGAGAAACCGCTCCGCATCGAGCGTGGCGAGGGCGTCCACCTCTACGACGACTCGGGGACGGCGTTCCTCGACTTCGGAGCCTCCTACGCCGTCACGCCGGCCGGACACTGTCACCCCGACGTGGTCGAGGCGATTCGGGAACAGGCCGGCGAGTTGCTCTACGTCCAGGGGTCGTACCCCGTCGACGTGCGCGACGGCCTCTACGAACGCCTCTCGTCGCTCGGCCCCGGCGACTGCGACCGGGTGTGGCTCTGTAACTCCGGCACCGAAGCGAACGAGGCGGCGCTGAAGTTCGCCCGGAGCGCGACCGGTCGCTCGAAGATAGTCGCCACCACCCGCGGCTTCCACGGCCGGACGATGGGTGCGCTGGCGACGACGTGGAAAGACGAGTACCGCGACCCGTTCGAACCGCTCGCCGGCGGTGTCGAGTTCGTCGAGTACGGCGACAGCGCGGCGATGGCCGAGGCCGTCGACGACGAGACGGCGGGCGTCATCCTCGAACCGATGCAGGGCGAGGGTGGCATCAACCCCGCGCCCGAGGGCTACCTCCAGTCGGTCCGCGAGGCGTGTGACGACCACGGCGCGGCGATGATCCTCGACGAGATACAGACCGGTCTCGGTCGGACGGGGGCGTTCTGGGCGGTCGAACACCACGACGTGACCCCCGACGTCGTCACGACGGCGAAGGGCGTCGCCAGCGGCCTTCCGATGGGTGCGACGCTCTGTCGGGACTGGGTCGCCGAGGATGCCGGCCCACACGGGTCGACGTTCTCGGGCGGTCCCGTCGTCGCCGCCGCCGCGAACGCTACCCTCGACGTGCTGGTCGAGGAGGATTTACCGAATCACGCCGCCGCGATGGGCGACCACCTGCTGACCGAGTTGCAGGCGGCCATCGGCGAGGACGTCCGCGAGGTGCGCGGCGAGGGGTTGATGGTCGGTATCGAGGTCAAGCGCGGTGCGAACCGCCTGCTCCCGAAACTGGCGATGAGCCACCAGTTGCTGGCGCTCCCGGCGGGTCGCTCGGTGTTACGACTCCTCCCACCGCTCGTCGTCGACGAGGAGCACTGCACGCGGGTCGTCGACGCGCTCTCGGAGGTGGTCGGATGACGACCGCGAACGCGACGACGGCGACGGTCTCGGCGCAGGAAGCACGCGACCTGCTGGAGTCGATGGTCGCAACGGCCTCGGTGTCGGGCGACGAGCGCGAAGCGGCGGAACTGCTCGTCGCGTTCTTCGAGGAGCACGGCCGCGAGGCGTGGCTCGACGAGGTCGGTAACGTCCGTGCCCCTGCGGACGATTCGGTGTTGCTCACGTCGCACGTCGACACCGTCCCTGGTGAGATTCCGGTTCGAGTGGAACAGGGCGAGGACGGTCCCGTACTGTGGGGTCGTGGGAGCGTCGACGCGACGGGGCCGCTGGTGGCGATGGCCGTCGCCGCCGTGAACACGGACGTCTCGTTCGTCGGCGTCGTCGGCGAGGAGACGGACTCGCGGGGGGCGCGCCACCTCGTCACCGACCGCGAAGCGCCCGACGCCGTCGTCAACGGCGAACCGTCCGGGTGGAACGGCATCACACTCGGCTATCGGGGCCTCGTGGCGGGACGGTACGTCGCCACCAGCGAGTCGGGCCACACCTCCCGGCCGGAGAACAACGCGATTCAGGACGCCCTCCAGTGGTGGTCGTGCGTCGAGCGCGCGTTCGCGCCAGCGGAGGGCGAGGAGTGGTCACCCGTCTTCGAGCGCGTGACGCCCAAGCCGACGACCGTCGAGGGGGGCACCACCGACGACGGTCTGGCCGTCGAGACGACGATGGCCGTCCAGTTTCGCGTCCCGCCCGCCCTGACGACCGAGGAGGTCCGCGAGCGCGTCGAGCGGGAACTGAACGGCGGGAGCGTCCACTGGCACGACGAGATTCCTCCCGTGATGACCAGTCCCCGGACGGAGGTGGCTCGCGCGTTCCGCGTCGCCATCCGCGAGGCGGGCGGCGACCCCCGTCTCCTGCGGAAGACCGGAACCGCCGACGTGAACCTCTACGCCGAGGCGTGGGACTGCCCGATGGCGACGTACGGCCCCGGCGACTCGGACCTCGACCACGCGCCGGACGAGCGTCTCTCGCTGGCGGAGTTCGACCGCTCGGTGACGGTGCTCGAATCGGTCGCCCGCACCCTCGGAGGTGCCGAATGAGCCTCACGACCGACGAGAGCGGTGACGAGGACGCGGCCGGCCCGCGTCACCTGCTCGACATCGACGACCTCTCGCCCGCGGAGGTGACGGAGATTCTCGACCGCGCGACGTCGCTCAAGACGACCCAGCGGGCGGGCAACACCCACCAGTTCCTCGCCGGTCAGACCCTCGGAATGGTGTTCGAGAAACCGTCGACGCGCACTCGCGTCTCCTTCGAGACGGGGATGACACAGCTCGGCGGGCACGCCGTCTTCCTCGGCCCCGACGACGTCGGCCTCGGCGGCCGCGAACCCGCCAAAGACATCTCGCGGACGCTCTCGCGGTACGTCGACGCCGTGATGGTCCGGACGTTCGACCACGCCAACGTCGTCGAAATCGCGGAGTACGCGACGGTCCCGGTCGTCAACGGCCTCACCGACGCCGCCCACCCCTGTCAGACGCTCGCCGACCTGCTGACCATCCGCGAACGGTTCGGCGACGAGGCACGGGTCGCGTGGGTCGGCGACGGCAACAACGTCGCGCAGTCGTTCGTCGTCGGTGCGGCGCTCGCGGGGTTGGACCTGACCGTGGCGACGCCCGCCGAGTACGGCATCGACGACGCCGTCGTGGAGCGGGCGACCGACCTCGGTGCGACGCCGACGGTGACCGACGACCCCGAAGCGGCCGTCGCGGACGCCGACGTCGTCTACACCGACGTCTGGGTGAGTATGGGTCAGGAGGACCAGCGTGCCGAGAAACTCGCCGTCTTCGAGGACGGCGGGTTCCAACTGAACGAGTCCCTGCTCGCCGGCACCGACGCGGCGGTGATGCACTGTCTCCCCGCCCACCGCGGCGAGGAGGTGACGGACACCGTCATCGAATCGGAGCGCTCGCTCGTCTGGGAGCAAGCCGAGAACCGCCTGCACGCACAGAAGGCGCTGTTGACGTGGCTACTCGACTGAGGAGTGCGGGCCGTAGTCCTCGACGCCGACCCCGTCTCCCTCCCGCCGGTCGAAACGGAGCTCGGTCCGTTACAGGTAGTCGGCGACGGCCACGACAGTTCCGAGCACCGCGCCGTAGGCGACGTGCCAGAGCAGGCTGGGCATTGCGAAGTTCGGGAACGGCGGGTTCGCCGGCGACCCGACCGCGTCCAGCCACACCGGCATCAGCAGGGCGGCGAGGACGACCCACGTGACGACACCCCACGCGACACCACCACCGATGAGGCCACCGACCGACCCGCGAAGGCCCCTCGCGTTCACGATGGCGACGAAGACGAGGCCCAGTACGGCGCCGTGAGAGACGTGGACGATCCACCCCAGCAGTCCGTTCTCGGGCGGCGCGAGCGTGTACAGGCTCGGGATGGCGACCTGGAGGGTCGGCGGGTTCATGAGGCTTATCAGGGCACCCATCACCACCGCGCCGACGATACCGCCGGCGACGCCGGTCACCCATCCGGTGTTCGTTGCTGTGCTGGTCGTCGTGTTGGTCGCTGTCGCTTGACTCATCGCACCAGTGGGGTGACTGCCCGACGGATTAGCGCCACCCCGTGTGCTTGGTTGTGACACACAGACGCACAGACGACTCGGATTTATCCGTGCGGCCGGGACGAACGAACACTGATAGTCGTGGCCGCCGACCGTCCTCTCGATGAGTACTCCGACGACGGTCGAGGCGGGAGAGCACACGACGGACGAACTCCTCGACCGCCTCGAAGCCGGCGAGCGCATCGTCGTCAGCACGACGTTCCTCGGCGACCCGCACGAAGTGACGCTGCGATTCGACGGCGAGACGTACTACTGTGACACGCCGACACGGCTTCACAAGCACACCGCCGCCGACGAGATGCGCCAGTGTATGGTCAACAACGGCTACGCGACCGATACGTAACGTGGCTTTATTCGCCAGTCGCTTCTATCGACCCCTATGGACCCGGACCCGAGTCCGAACCGATTCCGCGAGTTGATGGTGGACGAGGCTCCCCCGTTCGCCGAGGTGCTCGCCTGCGTCTTCGGCATCCAGCGCCACGAGTCCGAGACGTACCTCACGCTACTGGACAACCCCGGCACGACCGTCGCCGAACTCGCCGAGGTGGTCGAGCGCGACCGGTCGAACGTCAACCGGTCGCTGTCGACGCTCCGCGAGAAGGGGCTGGCCGAACGGCGACGACGCCTGCTCGACGGCGGCGGCCACGTCTACCAGTACACCGCGACGCCGCTCGACGAGGCGAAGGTACTGATGCACGAGACGCTCGACGAGTGGTCGGCGTACGTCCACGATCGCATCGACGAGTTCGGCGAGTAGGCTCCGACGCGTCACCGGACCGCCCGGCAGAAGCCGCATCGACCGGCCGCTTTTTGCCCGCGTCGCCCGCAGGAGACCCAATGGCGACACTGGAACTCTCGGAGACGACGCCCGAGGCGGCCGACGACGGCGTCTGGCTGGCCTGTATCGACTGTGGCGAGTCGTTCGCCCCCTTCGACGCGGTGCGCTACACCTGCGACGAGTGCGACGGCCTCCTCGAAGCGCGCTACGAGCACTACCCGACGTTCGCGGACTTCGGCACCGGCGGCGACCACCCCGCCCGCCCGGCTCTCGACGAGTCGACCAGCCTCGGTGTCTGGCGCTACGCGGCCGCCCTCCCGTTCGAGGAGGGCGTCTCGCTCCCGGAGGGCGACACCCCGCTGTACGAGGTGCCGCGACTGGAAGGCGACCTGGGCGTGCGCAACCTCCGCATCAAACACGAGGGGATGAACCCGACGGGCAGTTTCAAGGACCGGGGGATGACCGTCGGCGTTCGCGTCGCTCGGGAACTCGGTGTGGACCGCCTCGCGTGCGCCTCGACCGGGAACACGAGCGCCGCGCTCGCCGCCTACGGCGGTCGAGCGGGGCTGGAAACCCTCGTTCTCCTCCCTTCCGGGAAGGTCGCCGCCGGGAAGGTCGCACAGGCGGCGCTCCACGGTGCACGCATCCTCGAAGTCGACGCCAACTTCGACTCCTGTCTCGACATCGTCCAGAACCTCGCCGCGCGGGGGGAGGCGTACCTGCTCAACTCGCTCAACCCCTTCCGACTGGAGGGACAGAAGACCATCGGCTTCGAGATTCTCGAACGGTTCTACGCGGAGACGGGGCGGTTCCCCGACCGCATCGTCCTGCCGGTCGGCAACGCGGGCAACACCGCCGCGCTCTACAAGGCGTTCCGCGAACTCGTCGAGTCCGGTGCGCTCGCGCCGGGCGACGTCCCGAAGCTCACGGGCGTCCAGGCCGAGGGAGCCGCCCCCATGGTCGAGGCCGTCGAGAACGACGCCGACGAGGTGCGCCGCTGGGAGGCGGTCGAGACCATCGCCACGGCCATCCGCATCGGCAACCCGGTCAACGCGCCGAAGGCGCTGCCGGGCATCCGCGAGACCGGCGGAACCGCGGTGGCCGTCTCGGACGACGAGATAACCGACGCCCAGCGCGCACTCGCCGCCGAAGGTGTCGGCGTCGAACCCGCCAGCGCGGCTAGCGTCGCCGGTCTCCGTCGCCTCCGCGAGGACGGGGTCGTCGACGCGGGCGAGGACGTGGTCTGTCTGACGACGGGCCACCTGCTGAAAGACCCCGACGCGGCGGCGCTCGCCGGGCGGGACCCCGAACCGGTCGCCAACGACACCGACGCGGTGCTCGCACACCTCGACGGCCGTTCGGGGAGCCTCGCGGCACGACTCCGACGTCGCTTGCCGTAGCCGGGGTCGTCACTGACGTTGCAAGCCCTACCCCCTTCCGTGTGTCACGAGTTCTCGAAGGTATGAGCACCGACAGCGACGCCGCGCGGATGGAACTCGAACCGGACGCGCTCCACGAGGACGAGGACGGCCACTGGCTGGAGTGTCCCCGCTGTGGGTCGCCGGCGTACGTCGTCGAAATCCTGCAGGAGGGCCACTGCCGGGGCTACCAGGACGACGCCGAAGCCCGCGAGGACACCGACCGCGAGGTCGGCTGTGACGCCGAGTTGGGACTGGAACTCGTCTGGAACGACGAGGAGTGATCGAGCAGCCGACACCGTCCTCCCGTGAGCGGCCGTGTCGGACTCCCTTCCGGGGTGCGGTCACGACGCCGCGTGGAACCACTCACAGCGACTCTCACTGCATGGCCGACGCTGGCCTCGGCGTCCGGTTTGAACGTTCGGGTGCGCACGTGTCGGGAGGGGGGTCCGGTCCCGGCACGCGGGCGAACCCCTCTCAGCCCTCGTCGTTCAGGTGGAGGTACTGGACCTTGATGATGCGGTCGTCGGCTTCCAGTTCGTCGACGACGTCGGTGGGGACCTCGCTGTCGAGCGAGTAGACGGTCAACGCCTCCCCGCCGATGGTCCCGCGGCCGTTGAACATCCCGGCGATGTTGATGTCGTGGTCGCCGAGGACGGTTCCGATGAGGCCGATGACGCCCGGCTGGTCGTGGTTACGCGCGACGAGCATGTGGCCGTGGGGGATGGCGTCGACGCGGTAGCCGTCGATCTGGACGATACGCGGGTCGTCGCCGGCGAAGAGCGTCCCACAGACGCGTACGTCCTCCTCGCCGTCGGAGACGATGACGCTCACGCGCGACTGGAACACGTCGGACTGGGAGGTCTTCGACTCGGTGACGTCGATGCCACGCTCCTCGGCGATCTGCATCGCGTTGACCGTGTTGACTCGGCTCTGGAGCGGCCGGAAGACGCCGCGGAGTGCGCTGGCGGTGACGAGGTCGACCTCCTCTTCGGCGATGTCGCCGGCGTACTCGACCTCGATGTCGTCGATACGGCCGTCGAAGAGGCCGACGGCGATGCGGCCGGCGGTCTCGGCGAGGTCGATGTACGGGCGGATGCGGGGGAACGCACTCCGGTCGACCGAGGGGGCGTTGAGCGCGTTGACGACCGGTTCCTCCTCGATGGCCGCGACGACCTGGTCGGCGATGCTCGTGGCGACGTTCTCCTGTGCCGCTTCGGTCGACGCGCCGAGGTGGGGCGTGACGACGACGTCCTCGACGTCGAGCAGCGGGGAGTCGGGGTCGAGCGGTTCGTCGGCGAACACGTCGAGCGCCGCGCCCTTGAGGGTCCCGTCGGCGACGGCCGCGGCGAGTGCGGGTTCGTCGACGATGCCGCCGCGAGCGCAGTTGACGAGGTAGCCACCGGCGAGGCGGTCGAGTTCGGCCTCGCCGATGAGGTTCTCCGTCTCGGGGGTCAGCGGCGTGTGGACGGTACAGAAGTCCGCGCGGTCGAGGACCGTCTCCAGGTCGGCCAGTTCCGCGCCCAACTGGTCGGCGCGCGAGGCGCTGATGTAGGGGTCGTAGGCGACGAGGTCCATCCCCACGTTACCGAGTTTCTTGGCGACCTCCTGGCCGACGCGGCCGAGGCCGACGATGCCCAGCGTCTTGCCGTTGAGTTCCGTCCCGAGGAACTCGCCCTTGGCCCACTCGCCGTCGGTGAGGCGGATGTGCGCCTGCGGGATGGAGCGGGCGGCGGCGAACGCCATTGCGACGGTGTGCTCGGCGGCGGCGCGGACGTTCCCCTCGGGGGCGTTGGCGACGACGACGCCGCGGTCGGTGGCGGCGTCGATGTCGATGTTGTCGACGCCGATGCCGGCACGCCCGACGATGACCAGTTCCGGAGCGGCGTCCAGCAGGGCCGCGTCGACCTGGGTCCCCGACCGGACGACCAGCGCGTTCGCGTCGCGTACGAGTCCCTGTAGTCGCTCGCCCTCGGCGTCGTACGCCGTCACCACGTCGAACCCCGCCTCTCCGAGGCGGTCTACCCCCGCGTCGGCGATGGGGTCCGTCACCAGTACCTTCATGCCCCTCACTCACAGGCCCCGAGGATAACCGTTTGCGGCGGCGGCCATCCTTGCACACGCTTGGTTACCACGGACCACGCTCCGCGGTCGCCGGCCGCTCCGTTCTCCGTCGGTTGCGTCACCGGGCGGACGACACCTAATCTGTTAGCCCGTGGTAGTTTATATCAGTAGAAACTACGACGAATCAATGAGCGACGACCCGCCGGCAGTCGCCGAGCACGACCCCGTAGCGGCCGGCCCCTTCGCGCCCGGTGAGGGTGAACTGCTGACGACGCTCGTCACCCTCGTGGAAGCGGAGTGCGGGCGGGGCGATGCGTCGACCCCGCCGCTGGGTGAGACGGTCGACTGGGACGCCCTGGACGGTCTGCTGGACGACGAGACGCGAGCGATGAACATCGCGTCGGTGACGTTCTCGTATCGCGGGCTGCTCGTCAGGGTGACGGGGACCGGCCGAATCGAACTGTACGAGCAGGTCGACTCCCCCACGACGGACTCGACGCCGCCCGACCTCACGTGCGAGGACGTCTCGAACGGGAGGTGAGGACGACGCCCGGGCTCGGACGGTCCGGCGGCCGCGTTCGACAGGAACTGCGTGGACCGTCGGGCGTATGCCCCCTCCATCCGAACGCGGTGTATGCTCGTTGCGTTCGACTTCGACGGCACCCTGTCGGACTCGGAGATGACGGTCCTGCTCGGGCGACGCGTCGGAGCGGCCGAGGAGATGGCCCGCATCACCGAGCGGGCGATGAACGACGAACTCGACTACGCCGAGAGCCTCCGCCAGCGTGTCGCGTTACTGGAGGGTCTCTCGACGGAGAGCGCCGACGGGGCGTTCGGCGACGTCGTGTTGCGCCCGAACGCGGCCGACGTCGTCGCGGCGCTCCGCGAGGCCGGCCACCACGTCGCCATCCTCACTGGCGGGTTCGAGCGCGGTGTCGAGGCCGCCCTCGCCCGCGAGGGAGTCGACGTCGACACCGTCGTCGCCAACCGCGTCCTCGACGCGGACGACACGCTCACCGGCGGGGTCGAGGGCCCGCTCGTCGAGGGGACGAAAGACGACGCGCTTCGCGCCCTCGCCGCGGAGGTGGGCGTCCCGATGGACGAGACGGTCGCCGTCGGCGACGGCGCGAACGACCTGCCGATGCTGGAGGTGGCCGGTCTCGCCGTGGGCTACGACCCGAAACCGGCGGTCGAACCGGCGTGTGACACGGTCGTCACGTCGATGGCCGACCTCCACGACCTGCTGGCCGAGCGGGGACTGCTGTGAGTCGCCCCCCGTCGTTCCGCCGACAGCGGTCCGATACGCTATTCGTCGGGACGGTTCAACGGTGCCTGTGAACCGCCAGTCGTCTCTCCCCGCGTGGGGTGCCGTTCGATGAACTGGGACGCCGACCGAATCCCCGACCAGTCGGGGCGAACCGTCCTCGTCACCGGTGCGAACAGCGGCCTCGGCTTCGAGACCAGCCGTGCGCTCGCGGCCGCGAACGCCCACGTCGTCCTCGCGTGTCGCAGTCTGGACCGCGGCCGTGACGCCCTCGACCGCATCCGCGACGAGACGCCCGACGCCTCGCTCGAACTGCTCGACCTCGACCTGGCGGACCTCGCCTCCGTCCGGTCGTTCGCCGAGCGGTTCGGTCGCCGCCACGACGACCTCGACGTCCTCGTCAACAACGCCGGCATCATGGCGATTCCGCGCCGCGAGACCGCCGACGGCTTCGAGATGCAGTTCGGCGTCAACCACCTCGGCCACTTCGCGCTCACCGGTCTGCTCCTCGACCCGCTGCTCGCGGCCGAGGACGCCCGTGTCGTCACCGTCTCCAGTACCGCCCACACGGGCGGGAAGATGCGCTTCGGCGACCTCCACGGCGAGACCGACTACGGCCCGTGGAGCGCCTACTCACAGAGCAAGCTCGCCAACCTGCTGTTCGCCTACGAACTCCAGCGCCGGTTCGAGGCCACGGACGCCGACGCCAGCAGCGTCGCCGCCCACCCCGGCTACTCCGCGACCGAACTCCAGGCCCGTGGCCCGGAGATGCGTGGCTCTCGCCTCCGGAAGCTGGCGATGGGCCTCCTCAACCGTATCGTCGCACAGGACGCCGAGCAGGGGGCACTCCCACAGCTCTACGCCGCCACCGCGCCCGACGTGGTCGGCGGGGCGTACTACGGCCCGGACGGCTTCATGGAGATGCGCGGCGGGCCGACCCGCGTCGAGTCGACCGACCGTTCGCACGACCGGGACGCCGCCCGCCGCCTCTGGGAGTACTCCGAGAACGCGACCGACGTTAGCTTCGAGTTGGTCCCGACGGAGCAGGACTGAGACGGCCGTCGAGCGCCACCACGGCCACCCGCTGTCCGTCCCGACGGACGCCGCGCGTCTGACGCGTTTTTATCCTCCTCCGTGACGTTCTCCCGAGTATGAATCCCGTCGCGCTCCCCGGTCGCGTCGTCGGGCGTGCCCTCGCGTGGGCCAGCGCGAAGCCGCTCGTCGTCTCCGGTGCGGTGATGGCCATCGCGGCGACGACCGTCCTCTCGATGCGTGTCCGGGAACTGAGCGCTCCCGACGTGACCCTCCGGTCGGTCTCGCCGGCCGTCGTGAGCGCGGTGCTCGTCGCCCATCCCGCGTACGCCGTCGCGGTGCTGGTGGGCGTCGGCGTCGTCGTCTTCTGGCGGTAGTCGTCCAGTCCGCCGGCGAGCGGACCGCGCCGCTCACCCCTGCCCGAAGAGGCTGGCGTGGACCGGCGCGAACCGCGGTCGCTCGTCGGTGGCGTGCTCCGCGCCGTCGTCGCGGACGGACCCGCCTTTCACGCCGTCGCTCAGGAAGTCCCGGAGCGGCGCGTCGAGCGTCTCGGGGTGGGCGAGGAAGGCGTCGTGGCCGTACTCCGAGTCGACGACGTGGTGGGCGACGTCGGTGCCGTTGGCGCGGAACGCTTCGGCGAGGCGTTCGCCCTGCCCGACGGTGAAGTGCCAGTCGCCGGTGTAGGAGAGACAGAGCGCCTCGCCGTCGAACGCGGCGAGCGCGTCGGCCTCGTCGCGGTAGCCCGCCGCGAGGTCGAACTCGTCCATCGCGCGGGTGAGATAGAGGTAGGCGTTGGCGTCGAAGCGCTCGGTGAACCGGTCGGCGTTGTAGTCGAGGTACGACTCGACGTCGCGGTACGGGAAGAACGCCGCGCCGGGGTCACTGGAGAAGTCGGCGCCCTGCCCGGTGTCGCGGGTGGCGCTCCGGCGACCGAACCGGTCGTCCATCGAGTCCTTCGAGAGGTAGGTGACGTGCGCGAGTTGGCGAGCGAGCGCCAGTCCCTCGGTCGGTTCCCGGCCCGTCCCGTAGTAGTCACCCTCCTGCCAGTCGTCGTCCGTGGTGATGGCTCGGCGGGCGATACCGTCGAGCGCGAGCAGTTGCGCGTCGAGGCGTGCGCCGGTGGCGATGGCGACGACCCGTTCGACGCGGTCGGGGTAGCGTCGCGCCCAGTCGAGGACGTTCATCCCGCCGACCGACCCGCCGACGACGGCCGCCAGCGTGTCGATACCGAGGTGGTCGAGGAGTCGGGCCTGCGCCCGCGTCCAGTCGGCGACGGTGACGGGCGGGAAGTCGGTGCCGTAGGGGTCGCCCGTCTCGGGGTTCGTGCTGTTCGGTCCCGACGACCCGTAACACGACCCCGGAACGGTCGCACAGACGACGAACCACTCACGGGTGTCGATGGTCTTGCCGGGGCCGACGACGTCGTGCCACCACGCCGTCGCCTGGTCCGCGGCGGAGGTGTCGTCGCTCGTCTCGGCGTCGGTAGCCGCGGTGCCCGGCGTTCGGGCGACGTTGTGGCTCCCGGTGAGCGCGTGACAGACGAGGACGACGTTCGAGTCGTCGGACGCGCGCTCGCCGTACGTCTCGTAGGTGAGTTCGAGCTCCGGGATGGACTGGCCGCAGTCGAACTCGAAGGAGCCGAGGGCGACGTGCTCGCTCACAGCGCCCCCTCCAGGTCCGCGACGATGTCCTCCGGGTCCTCGATACCGACCGAGAGGCGTACGAGGTCCGGCGTGACGCCGGAGGCGCGCTGTTCGGACTCGGTCAACTGTGCGTGGGTCGTCGACGCGGGGTGGATGACGAGCGTCTTCGCGTCGCCGACGTTCGCGAGGAAGCGGCTCATCTCGACGCCCTCACAGAGGCGCTTGCTCGCCTCGTAGCCGCCGTCGAGACCGAACGCGACGACGCCACCGTAGCCACCGTCGAGGTAGCGCGAGGCGGTGCTGTGCGTCTCGTGGTCTTCGAGGCCGGGGTAGGTGACCCACGCCACGTCGGGGTGGGCGGCCAGCCACTCCGCGACGTGCTGGGCGTTCGCGCAGTGTCGTTCCATCCGGAGGGCGAGCGTCCGGAGGCCCTGCAGGGTGACCCACGCGTCGAACGGCGACTGCTGGTCGCCCAGCGAGCGGGTGGCGCGCTGGCGGGCCGTCTCGACGAACGCACGGTCGCCGTAGCGCTCGGCGAACGAGACGCCGTGGAACGCGGGGTTCTCGCCGCCCACCTCGGGAAACTTCTCGGGGTAGTCGGCCCACGGGAACGACCCGTCCTCGACGAGGACGCCCCCGAGCGTCGTCCCTGCACCGTGAATCCACTTCGTCGTCGACTCCCAGACGAGGTCCGCACCGTGCTCCAGTGGCCGACAGAGCGCGGGCGTGGCGAACGTGTTGTCGACGAACAGGGGGACGCCGTGGTCGTGGGCGACGTCGGCGACGGCGTCGACGTCCGCGGTGACGAGCGAGGGGTTGCCGATGGTCTCCAGGTGGACGTAGGCGGTGTCCTCGTCGATGGCCGCGGCGTACGCGGCGGGGTCGAGCGTGTCGACGAATCGGGCCTCGATGCCGCGCCGACGGGCGGTGTGGCTGAGGTAGGCGTGGGTACCGCCGTAGATGGAGGACGCGGAGACGACGTTGTCGCCCGCGCTGGCGAGGACGAGCGTGGCGGCGTCGAACGCGGCCATACCCGACGCGGTGCACAGCGCCCCCGTACCGTTCTCCAGGTCGGCGAGCCGGCGTTCGAGCGTGGCGACCGTCGGGTTCGAGATACGGCTGTAGACGTCCCCGTCGTCGGCCAGCGCGTACCGGTCGGCGGCGGTGTCGGCGTCGGGGAACTCGTAGGAGGTGGTCTGGTACAGGGGTGTCGCGGCCGCCTCGACCCCCGCCGTGTCACGCCCGCCCGCGTGGACACAGCGGGTCCCGAACCCCCAGCGGGCGGCGGCGTCCCCCGCACCGCCGCTCCCGGTCTCGTCGTGACTCATGTCTATGACGCATACGTCTACGAAAGTAAATAACCGCCAGTTACGGCAACGCTTGCTGTCATGCAGATGGTGCGTCGCCGTCCCGGCGGGTAGTCGAAAGACCGCGGGACTGCCTCAGCCGGTCAGTTCCCCAGCGAACTCGGGTCGACGTCCTCGCCGTTGAGGCGCACCTCGACGTCGCCCTCGTACTCGAAGCTGGTTATCTCCCCGGAGAAGCGGTAGGCGTCACCGCCGCCGTTGAGGAAGCCGCTCGCACTGCTGTCGGAGACCGAGTCCTCGGTCCCCCAGTTCGGGTCGAAGGCGATGTCGCCGCTGACCTCGATGTCGTACGGCGCGAGGTCCTGCGAGCGGAGCAACACGGTGTTGGCGAGTTCGCCACCGCTCGACGAACCCTGCGCTTCGTCGCCACCGTCGTCGGACCCATCGTTCGACGACCCGCTGTCGTCGCTCTCGTTCGCCGAGTCGTCGGCCGACCCGTCGTCGCTGGCGGACGAGGAGTCGCCGCTCGACCCGCCGTCGCTCCCGCCGCTGGCCCCGGTTCCGAGCGAGGCAGCGTCGACACGCTGGCCGTCGAGCAGGACCGTCGGCGAGCCCTCGGTGGTGAACGAGGTGATCTCACCGCTGAACTCGTACTTGTCGGTGCCGCCGGCGAGCACGCCGCTCACCGTCGAGCCGTCGATGCGGTCTTCGCTCCCGAACGACGGGTCGAACGCGACGTCACCGCTGACGGTGAACTCGTAGGGCGACACCGCGCTGTCGGAGAGCTTGAGCGAGTGCATCGTGCCGCCGGAGGAGCCGCCCGAGTCGCTCTCGTCGCCGCCGGCCGACCCACCGTCGCTCGATTCGTCGTCGGACCCGTCGTTCGACGACCCGTCGTCGTCGAACGAGGAGTCGCCGCTCGACCCGCCGTCGCTCCCGCCGTTGGCCCCGCCGCCGAGGGAGTCCGGGTCGACGCGCTGGCCGTCGAGCAGGACCGTCGGCGAGCCCTCGATGGTGAACGAGGTGATCTCGCCGCTGAACTCGTACTTGTCGGTGCCGCCCGCGAGGACGCCTCGACTGGACGACCCGCTGAGGGCGTCTTCGGTCCCGAAGGCGTCGTCGAACGAGAGGTCACCGCTGACGGTGAACTCGTACCGCGAGAGGCTATCGGAGCTCAGCTTGAGCGTCCGCGTCCCGCTCGGGGCGTCGCCACGGCCGTCGTCGCCACCGTCGCTCGATTCGTCGTCGGACCCGTCGTTCGACGACCCGCCGTCGTCGGACGAGGAGCCGTCGTCGCCCGAACTCCCGTCGTCGGTGTCCTCGTCGCCGGTGTCCTCGTCGTCGGACCCGCCGGAGGAACCGCCGGCGCTACCGCCCGCGCCGCTCCCACTGTCGGAGGGGAGCGGACAGCTTCCACTGTTGGAGATGCCCGAGGTGGCCACGCTCGACCCACGCGAGACGACCGCTCGGCCACCGACGTCGATGGTCGAGCGCCGGACCGTACAGCTACTGGCGTTCATCACGACGACACCGTTCCGGGACCCGCCCGTGTCGATACAGCACCCGGAGACGGTCGACCCGTTCCGCTGGTCGATGCCGATGGAGCCGTAGTCCTGACGCGGGTTCGTCCCGTCGTCGGTGAAGCTACAGTTCTCGACGGTGATGGAGCCGGGACCGGGTTCGGCGTAGATCGTGTTGAACCGGGTCGTGTTGCGGAACCGGGAGTCACGGATCGTCACGTCGCTGGCCGACCCGGCGATTCGGAGGAGGCCTCCGGAGTTGTCCGCCGACCGGAGGACGAACTCGCAGTTCTCGACGAGTCCGCCGCTGTAGTCCTGTGCTCCGGACTCCAGCCAGATACCACGGGCGTTGTCGTAGTCCCCGCTGTTCGAGGTGTTGTCCGTGTCGACGACGAACGTCGAGTTCTTGACGTACGACCCGCCCCCGGCGATACGGACCGACGCGATGTCGTTGTTGGCGAAGTAGCAGTTCTCGATGCGAACGTCGCCCGACCCACGGCTGGCGTAGATGCCGTTCTCGCCCGCGTTCTCGACGCGGGAGTTGCGGATGTTCAGCGTCCCCTTGTGGTCCGTCGGGACGAGCATCGCCTGTGTCCCGGAGGGGTAGTTACCGACCGCGCTCTCCCCGACCCGGACGTAGCCGTCGATGGTCGCCTCGCCGCCGCTGTCGTAGACGGCGATGTTCAGCCCACGCTGCTTGTTCCGTGGGTTGTACCCGTCGATCTCGACGTTCCGGATGGTCATGCCGTCGTTCGGCGCGAACGTACACCCGACGCCGGTGTTGCGGTCGTCGGACTGCTGGATGGTGAAGTCGCTGAACAGCCAGTCGCCACCGAACCGAACGACGAGGAACCGGTCGTCGTAGCCGTCCGGGAAGACGAACTGCACGTCCGAGCGGTCGCCGGTCTTCCCGACGATGCCGACGTTCCTGTCGCTGAAGTAGCCGTGTTGCTCCGTGACGAGGTAGTCACCCGCCGGGAACTCGATGAGCGTCCCGCTCCGCCACGCCCGGTCGAGTTTCGAGTCGATCGGTTCGTTCCCGTTCGGGTCCATCCCGAGGTCGTCGACCGCGTCGACGACCCGGTCGAACGAGACGCCGTCTCGCGTCTGTGCGGCCGTAGCCCCCGAGACTCCGACTGCACCGGCCGCCGCTGCCGCCCCGAGCTTCAGATACTGCCGTCGGTCGACCCGACCGAGCAGCCCGTCGTTCACGTCGTTCGATTCGTCCGCTTCATCGGTCGCAGTAGTGTCGCCACTCGCTGGACCGTTACGTCCACTGGTTCGCTCCGACATGTCTCGGGACGACACGGGCCGCGACTAATTTAAATAGATTGTGGTGTCTGTCGCAATATCTGCGAAGACTGTATTGTTGCGAGAACGGTATCCCCCGTCAATTACCTGTTTCAGAAAAAATACGCCGGTGAATTCAATCGTTCGGTAGTGTTCGTTCACAAGTTCAAGCATTTCGTTGCAACCAACGAATGACTGTACGCCGCGGATGTGCTCGGTGAGCGCCGTCGAGCCACCGTTTTGCGCCCGGACTATCTCGCTCGCGTGAGCGTATCCATTCATATCTGAATGGTATCTGCGATCCACCGTCGCCTGCTCGGCTCCCGAATGTCGAAGACGACGCCGTTAGAAGGGCGCAGGCCCTACCCAGTGGCGTGTCCACTCGCCGTGCACGTGTCGTCCTCGCCGCTACCGTCTTCGCCGTGCTGTTCGCGCAGGTACTGCTGTACCCCGGCGTGACGGACCTCGTCGGTGCGCTCGGTGCGACGACCGACCTCGACGCGAGCACGTGGTTCCTCGCCAGCGAGTTCGCCGGGTTCGTCCTCTTCGCGGGCCTCTGGGGGGCGCTCTCGGACCGCCTCGGCCGGCGCATCCCGCTGATAACCGCCGGTGCGCTCGGCGGAGCGGTCGGCTACCTCGTCCTCGCCGCCCTCCCACGGGGAACCGGCTTCGGGACCGTCCTCCTCGTCAGGTTCGTCCAGGGGTCGTTCACCATCGGCGCGTTCTCGCTGGCGATGACGACACTGATGGACCTCGACGGCGGCCACGGCCGCAACATGGGCGCGGCGGGCATCGCCATCGGTCTCGGGACGGCGATGGGCGCTCCGGTCGGTGGTCGCCTGACCGGCGTCGACCCGCTCGCACCCATCGTCGCGGCCGCCCTCCTGCTCGCACTCGCCGGCCTCGTCGTCCTGCTCGTCCGCTCGGACACGCCCCGGCCCGAGACGGGCGACCGTCGGGAGACGCTCCTGGCCGCGTTCGCACTCGTTCGTGACCGTCCCGCCTTCGCCCTCCCGTACGCCTTCGGGTTCATCGACCGCCTCACCGCGGGGTTCTTCGCGCTCGTCGGCACCGTCTACCTCCGCGAGGCGTTCGCGCTCGACGCCGCGACGACGGGCCTCGTGCTGGCGTGTTTCTTCGCGCCGTTCGCCCTGCTCCAGTACCCGATGGGCGTCGTCTCCGACCGTATCGGTCGGCGGATTCCCATCGCGCTCGGCTCGACGCTCTACGGCGTCGTCGTCGTCACCGTGGTGTTCATGCCCACCGTCACACTCGCCGCGCTGGCGCTCGTCGCCACCGGCGTCACGGGCGCGTTCATGGCCCCCGCGACGATGGCGCTCGTGACCGACCTCGCCGGTCCGGACGAGCGAGGCGTCGCCATGGGCGGGTACAACGTCGTCGGGTCGCTGGGCTTCCTCGTCGGCATCGTCGTCGGCGGCGTCCTCGCCAGCGAGTTCGGCTACACCCTCGCGTTCGTCGTCGTCGGTGGCCTCGAAGTCGCGCTGGCGCTGGCGGCGCTCCCGGCGCTCTCACGGCTCGCTCCCGACCCCTCCGGGGCCTCGCGGACGGATGCGGTATGAGAACAGGGATGCTTCGCATCGACCCCGACCTGGCTCGCTTCCCCCGACGGGAAAGGAGCGGTCGCCAGTCGAACCAGTCGGTGTCGTCGACTCGTGTCGCGTTCTCCGACCGCTCTCGGAACCCCGGTGAGCGGCCGGCTTCTCGCGTCGAAAACGACGTCCGGGCTACCCGTTCAGCACGTCCTCGACGGCCGCCACGCCCGCCTCGGGGTCGCAGTCGACGCCGACGTCGCCCAGCGCCTCGCCGACCGTCCGCACGCCGCGGGCGACCTGTTCGGGTGTGAGGTGGCCCATGTTGCTCACCCGGAAGATATCGCCGCCGAGGTGAGCCTGCCCGCCCGAGATGCTGACGTCGCGCTCCGCGACGGCGTCGAAGAACGCCGTCGCGTCGTCGCCACGAATCGCCTCCGGCAGGGCGATGGCGGTGAGCGTGTTCGACAGTTCCGTCGGGCCGTCGGCGTCCGGGAACGCCTCCAGACCGAGCGCGGCGAACCCATCACGAAACGCCTCGGCCTGTCGGCGGTGGCGTTCGATGCGGTCGGACATCCCCTCCTCGTGGATCTCATCGACGGCGACGGCGAGCGCCCGGAACAGCGGGACGGCGCTCGTGAACGGCGTCTGGTGCTGCTCGGCCTTCCGGAGGTGCCACGGCATGTCGGAGTAGAACGGGATGCCCGCGCCGTCGCTGGCTTCCTTCCGCTCGTGAGCGGCCTCGGCCGCACGCTCGGTGACGAAGACGGCGCTGATGCCGGGCGGCGCGGCGAGCGCCTTCTGCCCGTCCGTGATGGCGACGTCGACGTGCCAGTCGTCGATGCGGAACACGTCGCCGCCCACCGAGGTGACGCCGTCGACGGCGAACAGCGTGTCGTACTCCGCGGTCAGTTCGCCGACGGCAGAGACGGGGTTCAGGAGGCCCGTCGACGTCTCGTTGTGGACGACGGTGACGAGCGCCGTCTCGTCGGTGATGGCCGCCTCGACGGCCTCCACGTCGAACGACTGGCCCCACTCGACCTCCACACGGGTGACGGTCGCATAGCGGTCGGCGATGCGGGCGAACCGACGGCCGAACTTCCCGTTGACCAGCGCCACGACCTCGTCGTCGGGACCGACGAGGTTCGAGACGGCCATCTCCATCCCCATCGTCGCCGTCCCGTTGAGGACGAGGGAGGTCCCGTCGCCCGTGGACTCGCCCGAGAGGGTCGAGCGGGTGAATATCTCGTCGAGGCCGTCCTGTGCGCGTTCGTAGATCGCCTCGAACGCCGCCGAGCGATGGGAGACCATCTGGCCGTCCATCGCGGTTCGGACGTCCTCCGAGAGCGGCACCGGGCCCGGATTGAGCAGTAGGAAGTCGTCGTCGGGCATGGTCGGCAGTTGGACGGCCAGCGGATAAACGTCGCCGTCTTCGCAAACCTCGCCTGGGGTTTGGGGAGGCGTTCTCCGCAGTCTGCGTTTCGGAGGGAGAGACAGGAGGTGGTTCTGCCAACACCTCGAAAGCCCCCGTCGTCTCGGGTCGGGGGCCTCGCTGCGCTCCTCGCTCGCTGTGGTGCTTACGTCGTCCCTTCCCCGAGACGACGCAAGCACTGGAGCGAACGGAGTGAGCGAAGCGCGCAGCGAGTTGCAGACAGCGAGAGCACGGGGCTTTCGAGGTGTTCCCGACGGCCGCGCCGGACCCGCCTGTACCCACCGTCCCCCAAACACCCGACCGCGAACAGGCGGACTTTTACCCCCAAATACCAACCCACACGCAATGAGTGCGGACGCTCGGGAGGCTCCCGACAACCCCTACGTGGCGGACCCACCGACGGAGTTCGACCCGGTCGACGACATCGAGGAGGCGACGGCCCGCGAGCAGGCCGAACAGCTCAGGGAGGCCATCCGGTACCACGACGACCGGTACTACCGCGAGGCCGACCCGGTCGTCTCGGACCGGGACTACGACGCCCTGCTCTCGCGGTTGCAGGCCCTCGAAGCGGCGTTCGACCTCGACACGGACGGCTCGCCGACCCAGCGCGTCGGGGGCGAACCGCTCGACGAGTTCGACACCGTCGAGCACGTCGCACCGATGCGCTCCATCGACTCCAGCGGCGACGTCGAGGACGTCCGGGAGTTCGACCGGCGGGTCCACGACAGACTGGGGCTCTCGCAGGCGAGGGGTGACGACGGGAGCGACGACGGTGGGGGCGACGGACAGGCGTCGCTCGACGCCTACGCCGGCGCGAGCGTCGCGTACTTCTGCGAGCCGAAGTTCGACGGCGTGAGCGTCGAAGTCGTCTACGAGGACGGCGAGTTCGTCCGCGCGACGACCCGAGGAGACGGCGAGAAGGGCGACGACATCTCCGCGAACGTCCGGACGATTCGCTCGGTGCCGCTCCGCCTGCGGGGAGACTACCCGGAGTTCCTGGCCGTGCGCGGTGAGATTTTCATGCCCCGCGAGGCGTTCCAGCAGTACAACCGCGAGCGCGTCGAACGCGGTGACGACCCGTTTGCGAACCCGCGCAACGCGACGGCGGGCACCGTGCGACAGTTGGACCCCGCCGTCACCGCCGAGCGCCCGCTGGACTGTTTCTTCTTCGACGTACTCGACTCGACACACCAGTTCGACACCCAGCACGGCCGACAGGACGTGCTGCCGGCGTGGGGGCTGAAGACCAACCACCGGACGGACCTCGTCGACGACATCGAGGGGGCTATCGCCTACCGGAACACGCTGGTCGAGGACCGGGACGACCTCGACTACGAGGTCGACGGCGCGGTGCTCAAGGTCGACGACCTCGACCAGTGTGACCGTCTGGGGAGCACCTCCCGCGCGCCGCGGTGGGCGTACGCCTACAAACTGCCCGCTCGGACCGAGGAGACGACCCTCCGGGACGTCGTCGTGCAGGTCGGCCGGACCGGTCGACTGACACCGGTCGCGCTGCTCGACCCGGTCGACGTCGCGGGCGTGACGGTCTCGCGGGCGAGCCTCCACAACCCCGACCAGATTCGACAGTTGGGCGTCGCCGTCGGCGACCGGGTCCGCATCGAGCGGGCCGGCGACGTCATCCCGTACGTCGCGGAGGTGGTCGAAAAGAACGCCGAGACGGAGCACTTCGCGTTCCCCGACGCCTGTCCGGTCTGTGACTCGCCGGTCGAACACGACGGTCCGCTGGCGTTCTGTACCGGCGGGCTGGGCTGTCCGGCACAGCTCCGGCGGGCCATCGAGCACTACGTCTCGCGCGGTGGGCTGGACATCGAGGGACTGGGCGAGCAGAGACTGGACCGGCTCGTCGAGACGGGGCTCGTCGAGTCCATCCCGGACCTCTACGACCTCGACGTGGCCGACCTCGCCGAACTGGAGGGGTGGGGCGAGCGGAGCGCGGAGAACCTCGTCGCCGAACTGGCGGCCGCCACGGAGCCGCCGCTCGACGACTTCCTGACGGCACTGGGCGTCCCCGAGGTGGGGCCGACGACCGCCCGGTCGCTGGCACGCACCTTCGGCACGCTGGACGCGGTGATGGACGCGACGGAGGAGGACCTCCGCGAGGTGGACGACGTCGGCGAGACGGTCGCCCACGAGATTCGGGAGTTCTTCGCCGCCCCGCGCAACCGGGAGGTCGTCGACGCCCTGCGCGAGCGGGGGGTCTCGCCCGAGACCGTCGACGTCGAGACGGGCGCGGCGCTGGAGGGGTCGACGTTCGTGTTCACGGGGTCGCTGGAGGGGCTGACGCGTGGTGAGGCACAGGACCTCGTCGAACGACACGGCGCGAACGCCACCGCCAGCGTCTCGGGGAACACCGACTACCTCGTCGCGGCCGACGGCGCGGGGCAGTCGAAACTCGACGACGCCGAGGCGAACGACGTCCCCGTCCTCTCACAGGCCGAGTTCGAGGCGCTGCTGGCCGAGGAGTTCGGTATCGACGTCACCGACGAACTCGGTTCGTAGGGCGAACGGGCGACGGACTGCACTCGCCGGACGGGTCGTCACACGGCTTCCAACCGCCGGGGTGGTGTGCCCCGCTCCCGCGAACCGTCCGGTGTCGACGCTCAGGTCACGGCGGCGCTGGCCGCGTGCTCCGAGAAGAAGGTTCGGACGGCCGACGGCTCAGATGTCGACGCTGCGGAACCGCAGGTAGCCGACGGTGACGGGGACCGTCGCCCACAGCACGAGGACGAGGACGGCGAACCAGCCCTCCTGGTAGTACGGCAGGTCGGGCACGGGGCCGTCGTTCAGGAACCGATTGATGCCAGTCAGATACGAACTGAGTGGGCTGAACTGGGCGATGGCCTGGAGGAACTCGGGGTTCGTCTCGGGGAACAGGTGGTCGTCGACGAGGCCGACGAGGAAGCTCCAGAGGAACTGGAACAGGAGGAACGCGCCGAAACTCGCCATGACGGCGACGCTCGTCGAACCGGTCGACGCCGAGATGCCGATACCCAGCGAGACGAACGCCAGCGCGTAGAGCAGCGTGATGGCGAGGTAGACGAGAAACGGCGTCAGTTCGTAGCTCCCGAGGAGCGCGAACGCCACGACGCCGCCGGCGAGGAACCCCGCGAGGATGGCGACGAACACGACGGCGGTTCGACCGATGAGTTTCCCCAGCACCACGTCGGCCCGCGAGTGTGGGAGCGTCAACAGGAGCTTGTGACTGCCCGACTCGCGTTCGCCCGCGATGGCCTTGTAGCCGGTGACCAGCCCGATGAGGGGGACGAGCAGCATCGTCGGGAAGAGCAACGAGACGACGAGCGCCTCGGCGGACGTGACTTCGCCGCCGATGACCTCGACGAGCAGGTACTCCGCGCCGACGATGAACAGGACGAACAGCGCGACGAGCGCCAGCAACCGGCGCGACCGGAGCGCGTCGTTGAAGTCCTTCTTGACGACCGAGCGAACGCCGCTCATCGGCGCTCACTCCGTGGAGGAAAGTACGACTTTCGGACCATACGGCCCGTCTGGACCGTCGGGTGAAAAAGCTACCTCGTGCTCAGAGGTCGGCGTTCCGGAACCGGAGGTAGCCGAGACCGACCGGGACGACGACCCAGGCGACGAGGACGAGGAGGCCGAACCACGGCTCGGTGAACCACGGCGTCGACTGGCCGGTCGCCCCGAGCGAGTCGGCGACGATGCCGTTGGCGTTGCTGAACGCGCTGTTCGGCATGATGACCGAGAGGAACAGCGCCCAGTCGGGGAGGTTCCCGAGCGCCTCCAGCGAGAAGCCGTTGACCGCCCAGACGAGCAGGGTGACGACGATGTCCCAGAGGAACTGGACGACGAGCCAGAAACCGAAGGCGAAGACGGCGGCCCGCGAGGTCGACCCCGTCGCCGTCGACAGACCGAGCGAGATACCGATCCAGGCACACGCGAGGAGGACGGAGAGGCCGGTGAACGTCAGGAAGTCGACGACGCTGAACTCGGCGAACAGCGCGAGGCCGACGACGAGGGCGACGAGGTAGCCGACGAGGATGGCGATGCTGACGACGGCGCTCCGGCCGACGAGTTTTCCGGCGACGACCTCACCACGGGTGTGGGGGAGGCTCAACAGGAGCTTCAGACTGCCCGACTCGCGTTCGCCGGCGATGGTCTTGTAGCCCAGCACGAGGCCGATGACGGGGACGAGGATGCCGGTCGCGGCGCTGAGGAACCCGATGAAGCCGATGCCGGTCGTCTCGCCGAACGCCGAGAAGAACTCGGCGTAGAGGTACGCACCGCCGCCTGCGAAGACGACGAACAGCGCACCGAGTGCCCAGAACCACCGGACTCGGACGGCGTCGCTGAAGTCCTTGCGTGCGACGGCTCCCCAGCTCACCGTCGGGCCTCCGTCTCGGTCGTGTCCTGGGTCGCGGTCGGCGTGGTTCCGTTCCGGAGGCCGTCCCGACCACCCTCGGTGTAGGTGGCGAACAGCTCTTCGAGCGACGCCTTCTCGGTGGCGAAGTCACGCACCTCACAGCCGTTCTCCTCGATGGCTTCGAGGATCCTCGTCTTCGAGGCGTCGCTGATGACGACGACGATGCTGGTGCCGTCGACGCTCACCTCGCTGACGCCGGGGACGTCGCGGACGGCCTCGACGGCGGGTTCGGTCGGTTCGTCGACGGTGACGGTGAGCGTCGACCCGGAGCCGATGTTCGCCCGCAGGTTCTCCATGGAGTCCTCGGCGACGAGTTCGCCGTTGTGGAGGATACCGACGCGGTCACAGATGGCCTCGACCTGTTCGAGGATGTGGCTGGAGAAGAAGACGGTCGTCCCACGGTCGTTCTCCTGCTGGATGATACGGCGCATCTCGCGGGCACCGTTCGGGTCCAGCCCCGTCGACGGCTCGTCGAGGATGAGCAGGTCGGGGTCGCCGACGAGCGCCATCGCCAGCACGAGGCGCTGGGCCATCCCCTTCGAGTAGCCACCGGCCTTGCGGTCGGCGGCTTCGCTGATACCGACACGGTTCAGTAGGTCCTCGGGACGCTCGCCCGTCTC
The DNA here is from genome assembly GCF_009791395.1 of Halomarina oriensis. Classification (GTDB taxonomy): domain Archaea; phylum Halobacteriota; class Halobacteria; order Halobacteriales; family Haloarculaceae; genus Halomarina; species Halomarina oriensis. Next base: position 155,328 of record NZ_WSZK01000015.1, on the reverse strand, counting down.
CTTCGAGTCGATGGCGAACTGGACGTGCTGGCGACCGGTCAGCCGTTCGTAGACGTGGTAGGCGTCCGGGAGGACGCCGACGCGCCGTCGAACGGCCTTCGAGTCGGCCTGTGCGTCCATCCCCAGCACCGTCGCCGACCCTTCGGTGGGCCGGATGAAGTCCAGCAGGATGTTGATAGTGGTCGACTTCCCCGCCCCGTTGGGGCCGAGGAAGCCGTAGATTTCCCCCTCCTTGACGGTGAGGTTCAGGTCCTGGAGAGCCGTGACGCCGCCACCGAACCGCTTCGTGACGCCGTCGACATCTATCGCGGGCATACGCGCCAGATTTGTGAAGCTCTCGTGATAATCGTTGCTACTCCGAGAACCGTTGACACCCGTACGACGGCCAGTGTCGGTGTCCGATGGACAGGTCCGGGAGTCGTCCGGGTGCCGTCCCGTTCAGAGGGTGTCGCCGGGGTCGTGGCGCTCGCGGACCCGGTCGACCTCCTCGGCGTACCGTTCCCGGCGCTCCTCGTCGTCGACGGATTCGAGGTCCGCCGGGTCGGCGTCGGTGGCCGCCGTCACGCCCTGGCTCGAGAGGAGGTGTGCCGAGCGTTCGTGGCGCTGGTAGCGCTCCCCGTCGGGCGTCGCGTAGACGAGTGTCACGAGGTTCCGGTCGTCGTAGTCGCGTTCGACGAGCCACACCCGGACCGTCCCCGTGGCCGATTCCGCCGCCTCCCGCTCGCCGTCGTCCTCGGTCATGGTTCGGAGTACCTCCGGGGACGGTTTGTAGCTGTGGCTTCCTCCGCCGCCGCTCACAGCAGGTCCCCCTCGCGGGCGAGCAACAGCGGCAGGAGCGTCCACGCGGTCCGTGGCCCCTCGCCGTTCAGTGCGCGGTCGAGCGCCTCCTCGACCGGCACGCGGTGGACGTCGACGAACTCCGAGTCGTCGAGGTCCTGTCCCACCCGTCTCAGTCCGTCGGCGAAGACGGCCCCACGCGTCGACCGAAGCCACGCCACGGGGTAGTGTTCGGCCAGCACCTCGACGTGCTCGGCCTCGTACCCGGTCTCCTCGCGGAGTTCGCGTCGGCCGGCCGCCGCCAGCGACTCCTCGCGTTCGGCGCTCCCGACGGGACACGTCAGGACCGTCTCCCGGAGTCGGGGTCGGTACTCCTCGACGAACAGCACGTCGCCCTCGTGGCGGGCGACGATGGCCACCGAAGCGCGGTGTTCGACCCAGCCGGCCCCCGCCCGCTCGCCGTCGGGTCGCGTGAGTCGGTCGTAGCCGACCGTGGTCCCGCCGACGCCGAGCGAGCGTGAGGACTCGACGACCCAGTCGCCGACTCCTCCCGGTTCGCCGGGGGCTTCCTCGTCCATACCCGGCGTGAGGGGTGCGTCGCGCAAATCGGTTCGGCCCGGAGGAGCCACCGACCGCCACCGCACACGGTACGCTCTTACCCCTTCGGCCCGTGCCTCGAAACGGATGGACGGGACCGCGGTGCGCACACGTGCCGGTGCCCTCCCACGGGAACCGGGCGTCTATCAGTTCCTCGACGACGACGGGACGGTCCTCTACGTCGGCAAAGCCGTCGAGCTACGCGACCGGGTGCGCTCCTACGCGGACCCGCGCTCGGCCCGGATTCGCCGGATGGTCGAGCGCGCCGCGAGCGTCGACTTCGCGGTGACCGACACCGAGACGCAGGCGCTGTTGCTGGAGGCGAACCTCATCAAACGCCACCAGCCACGCTACAACGTCCGGCTGAAAGACGACAAGTCCTACCCGCTGGTCCAGCTCACCGACCACGAGTTCCCCCGCATCGAGGTGACCCGCGACCCGAACGACTCGGCGACGGTCTACGGCCCCTACACCGACAAGGGCCGCGTCGACGTCGTCGTCAAGGCCCTCAGAGAGACCTACGGCGTGCGGGGCTGTTCGGACCACAAGTTCAGCGGCCGGTCTCGTCCGTGTCTCGACTACGACATCGGTCTCTGTACCGCCCCCTGCACGGGCGAAATCGGCGAGAGCGACTACCTCGCGGACGTGGAGTCCGTCACTCGGTTCTTCGAGGGCGAGACCGGCGTCCTCGCCGACCCGCTCCGTCGCGCGATGGAGGAGGCCGCCGACGAGGAGAACTTCGAGCGGGCGGCGAACCTGCGGGACAGACTGGAGGCGGTCGAGGCGTTCCACGGCGGCGCGAGCGCGGCGGTCAGCGGGCCGAGCGGCGGCGAGCGCACCGTCGACGTCCTCGGCGTCGCCGTCGAGGGCGACCGGGCGACCGTCGCCCGCCTCCGGAGCGAGCGCGGGCAACTCGTGGACCGAGAACGGCACGTGATGGACGCCCCGGACGCCGACGAGGCCGTGGCGAGCGTCCTCAGCGCGTTCGTCCCGCAGTACTACGCCGAGCGGGAGCTACCCGACGCGCTCCTCCTCCCCGAACGTCCCGACGGGACCGAGGTGACCGACTGGCTGGAGCGCGAAGGCGTCGCCGTCCGGATTCCGGGCGCAGGCCGGGAGGCCACCCTCGTCGACCTCGCGCTCAAGAACGCCCGTCGGAGCGTCGGGATGCGCGACGAGGCCCGTGACCTCCGAGACGCACTGCGCGGGAGCTTCCCGGACCTCGGTGCCGTCGAGCGCATCGAGGGGTTCGACGTGAGCCACGCCCAGGGGAAGGCCGTCGTCGGCTCCGACGTGACGTTCGTCGGCGGTTCGCCCGAGAAGGCCGACTACCGCCGCAAACGCCTCGAAGACGTCAACGACGACTACGCGAACATGTACGACCTGGTCCACTGGCGGGCGACCCGTGCGGTGGAGGGTCGTGACGGCGAGCAGGCACGCGACGACAGACCCGACCCCGACCTGTTGCTCGTCGACGGCGGCCGGGGACAACTCGACGCGGCCCGCGAGGCGCTCGCCGACGCCGGGTGGGACGTCCCCGCCGTGGGCCTCGCCAAGCGCGAGGAGCGCGTCGTCACGCCCGACGGCGAACAGCGCTGGCCGAGCGACGCCGCTCACCTCCACCTGCTTCAACGGGTGCGCGACGAGGCCCACCGCTTCGCCGTCCAGTACCACCAGCACGTCCGCGACGAGGTGAAGACCGTCCTCGACGACGTCCCCGGTGTCGGCCCGGAGACGCGCCAGCGCTTGCTCAGGAGGTTCGGCAGCGTCGAGAACGTCCGGTCGGCGAGCCACGACGACCTGACGAGCGTCCCCGGCGTCGGCGAGAAGACGGCCGAGACGTTGAGAAAACGGTTGTAGCCGGGTCGGCAGGCGGCGCAGAACGTCGCGTGGGCGTGCCGCGGTCGGTCCTACGCTCCCGGCACGCCCAGCGCCGAGAACCCGATGACGCCGAGCGCGGCGAGGACGTAGAGGATACCGACGACGACGAGCCACGCGACGAGACCGATACCCGCCGCCGTGAGCCAGCCGCCCTCGTAGCGCCAGTTGATGAGTCCAACCCACGCGAGGAGCGACAGGAGCGGGCCGAGAACCGGTATCCAGTCGAAGACGAACGCGACGACGGCCCAGACGACGGCACCCAACAGGGCGGTCACCGCCGCACGACGGTAGCCCGTGTCGCTGTCGACGACGAGGCGTGCGCCGAGGCGGATACCGACGGTCCCGACCAGCAGGTTCACGAGGAAGACGAACAACGCCCCCACGAGCGACTCGTCCCCGGCGTCGACCTGCAAGACGAGCGGTTCGACCATCTCAGTCTCCCCCCAGCTTCCAGTCGACGACGATGGTCAGCGTCTCCGAGTCGCTCCCCAGCAGTCGGGACTTCTCCTCGACGCTCACCGTGCAGTCGACCGTCGACGCCGGGTTCAGTTCCACTCGTTTGTTACCGACGTTCACCGTCGTCCTGTCGTCGTGCTCGAACTCCTCCGCCACTCCTCTGAGGTAGTTCGCCAGTTCCTCGCGCGTCATCTCGGTCGTGTGTTTCGTGGTTTCTGCCATTGTCTATCGTCCGACGGCGGCGGGCCTGGCGTCAGCGCCCGTCCGTCACACCGGAAGCAGGCGGGCCAGCGAAGGGAGTCTGTCCCTGCACATCACTGCCGACTCGCGGACGAGTCGTCTCCCGGCCCGTCCCCCGACGCGATCGCCACCCACGGACTACTCCTCGCGGCCGCTCACCGGACTCCGTCGAATACCCGTGTCAGCGTCTCTCGGTCCGCATCGTCCCGGACCGGCCGTCGTCGACCCGGTCGACACCGCGTCCGGAGTGACCGGCTCGCTTATAAACCCGTCCATGGGCCGTCACGGGCTGTCCGCTCCGTCTCCGTTCGGCCGGTCTCGATACTGACGACCGCCCCGTCGTGGAGGGAGTCGGCACCTCGTGGTGCCGAAATCACCAGGAGGGTTACAGCCGGCAGTATAACTCGGTCGGTCGCGTGGAAGCGTTATGAGCACCATCGCGGAGATCGAGGTGCCGGCGACCGAGTTCGCGCTGTGGGAGACGTTCGAGGCGGTTCCGTCCGCGATGTTCGAACCCGTGAAGATCGTCGCTCGGGACAAGAGCACGGCCATCCCGTACGTCTGGGCGCTCGGTGCCGACCGGGAGGGTCTCGAAGCGGCGTTCGAGGCCGACGGCTCCGTCGGGTCGTTCGAACTCCTCGAAGACCTCGACGGCGAGTTCTTCTACCGGATGGAGTGGGTGTACAAGATTCGAGCGCTCGCACAGATGCTCGTCGAGGGGGAGTCGACGATTCTCAGCGCTCGCGGGCGGGACGGGCGCTGGGAGTTCCGCCTCCTCTTTCCGACGCGGGACTCGCTGTCGGCGACCTACGACTTCTGTACGGCGTCGAACTTCGCGGTCGAGGTGAACAACATCTACGAGATGGAAGGGACACGGAGCGGCCGGTTCGGCCTCTCGACCGAGCAGTACGAGGCGCTCGTGCTGGCGCTCGACCGCGGCTACTACGACATCCCCCGGCGCATCGACATCGAAGGTATCGCCGAGGAACTCGGCATCTCGCATCAGGCGGCCTCCGAACGGCTCCGGCGGGGCCACAAGACGTTCATCTCGAACGGGCTGAACTGGGGACGGACCGCCGGTGACGGCGTGCTGTCGGAGTAGCTTCTCGGAACATCGCGCGTCGGGGTGAGACGCTGGGACGGCGCGTCACCGGGGACGTTCGTGTCGAGGTCGGCGTTCAGGGTACCTTCACGTAGTGATAGCCCGCCGCCTGCAGTTTCACGACCGTTCCGACGCCCGAACTCCCGAGTTCGACGCCGTCGACGAGCGTCTCCGGGGGGAGGTCACGGCTCGCCAGCGAGTTCGAGCACGCGACGAACCGCACGTCGTCGGTGATTCCCCGAATCTCGTCGGCGTGTGGTGCGTTCTCGGCGACGGCCCGGACCGCTTCGCCGTTGAACACGACGGCGAGTTCGTCGACGGTGACGGTGTCGTCGGCCAGCAGGTTCCGCGCGTTGGCGAGGGCGTGGCCGTGGTCGGCGCCGTCGCCGCTCGAACAGTGGAACACGACGTTCATGTGGTCGGTAGGGGACGCGAGGACTTCGCGTCGCCGGTGGTATCGGTGTCGCGCCCACGAAACGCTTAGGTGTATGTCACCGATAGTCAACGTATGAGTGGGTCCCGCGACAGCGTCTTCTACAAACTCGGCCAGGCGGTGGGCGAGGGGGAGACGAACCAGGGTCGAGCCTCCAGCGGCCGCTCGGGTCGCTCCGCCGGGTCCTCGACCCGCGACTACAACCTCGGCACCGGGTACGGGGCCGGCGGCGACCGACCGGTGCCGCGCTGGAGCAGGTACCTGTTCGTCGTCGCCGGCGCCGTCCTCGCGCTGGGGTTCACCGGCATGCTACCGGTCTCGTCGCTGGCAGCCGTCGGCATCGCCCTCACGCTCGCCGTGCTCGCGCTCTTCGTCGACTCCATCGAACTCGTCCAGGCGTACGAGAACCGCGCCCTGACGGTGTTCGGCGCGAACAAGGGCCTCCTCGACCCCGGTCTGCACTTCGTCCCGCCGCTCATCTCCCGCACCTACGCGTTCGACATGCGGACCGAGACGCTCGACGTCCCGACCCAGGAGGCCATCACGCGCGACAACTCGCCGGTCACCGCCGACGCCGTCGTCTACGTCCGCGTCGTCGACGCCGAACGTGCGTTCCTCGAAGTGGACGACTACCGGCGGGCGACGTCGTACCTCGCCCAGACGACGCTCCGGGCGGCCATCGGCGACATGGCGCTCGACGAGACGCTCTCGCGGCGTGAGGACATCAACGACTTCATCCGCCAGGAGTTACAGGAGCCGACCGACCGCTGGGGCGTCGAAGTCGAGGCCGTCGAGGTCCGCGAGGTGATGCCCAGCGCCGTAGTCGTGAACGCGATGGAACAGCAGTCGAGCGCCGAGCGTCACCGCCGGGCGATGATTCTGGAGGCACAGGGTGAACGCGTCAGCGCCGTCGAACGTGCCGAGGGGGAGAAGACGTCGAACATCATCCGTGCGCAGGGGGAGAAGCAGGCACAGGTCCTCGAAGCGCAGGGTGACGCCATCTCGACGGTCCTCCGTGCGAAGAGCGCGGAGTCGATGGGCGAACGGGCCATCATCGACAAGGGCTTCGACACGCTCAGCGACATCGGCAAGTCGCCCTCGACGACGTACGTCCTGCCCCAGGAACTCACGTCGCTACTCGGGCGCTACGGCAAGCACCTCTCGGGGACCGACCACGGCGTGCCGGCGACCCTCGACACCAACGACTTCGACAGCGAGACACGCGAGATGCTCGGTCTGGACGACATCACCGACATCGCCGCGGGCGTCGAGAGCGACGTCGAGATGACGAGTATCGAGATCGAGGAGGCGGTCGACGAGGCCGTCGAGGGGGCGGAACCCGACCCCGAGTCGAACTGAGTCGCGGACTACCCCTCCGCGAGGTCCCGTCGTCTGCGGGACCGTTGTTCGAGCGCTCGGTCTCTGAGCGCACGCTGGCGCTCGTCGGGACAGTCGAGTGTCGGCACGGGCGTCGGCGTCTCCTCGTCGTCTAGCGCGACGAAGGTGAAAAACGAGGTGGCGGTGTCGCGGCGTTCGTCCGCTGCGGGTCGCTCCGCCCGGACGGTCACGCGCACGTCCATGCTCGCGCGGCCCGTCTCGAAGACGTAGCCCTCGACGGTGACGACGTCGCCGAGCGTGATGGGCGCGAGGAAGTCGACGTGGTCCATCGACGCCGTGACGACCTGTCGACGGGCGAACCGCCGTGACGCGATGGCTCCACAGATGTCCATCCAGTGCAGCACCGACCCGCCGAGCGCCCGCCCGAGGTTGTTCGTGTGGTTGGGCATCAGAATCTCGCTCATCTCGGTGTAGGAGTCGACGAGTGTGGCGGTCTCGGGTACCGGCGCGAGGGTCGTGGCCTCGCTCACCATTCGAGGGATCCTCCGCTCTGGTACTCGGTGACTTTCGTCTCGAAGAAGTTCTTCTCCTTGTTGAGGTCGACGGACTCCGATAGCCACGGGAACGGGTTCTCCGTCCCGTACTGCTCGGGCAGGTCGAGCTGTCCGAGGCGGCGGTCGGCGACGTACTCGACGTACTCCTCGAAGCTCTCGGGGTGCATTCCCATCACGTCGGGTGGGCACGCCTCGCGGGCGTAGCCCCGTTCGAGGTCGACGGCGTCGGTGACGAGGGAGACGACCTCCTCGCCGAACTCGGGGCTCCACGCGTCGGGGTGTTCGGCGCGAATCTGCCCGACGAGGTCGACACCGAAGTTGACGTGCAGCGACTCGTCGCGCATGATGTACTCGAACTGCTCGCCGACGCCGACCATCTTCCCCTGGCGTTTGAGCGCGAGCATCATCGCGAACCCGGCGTAGAAGAACACGCCCTCCATCACCACGTAGAAGCCGACGAGGTCACGGAGCAGTTCGCGCACGTCGGCGGTTGAGTCGACGGTGAACGACGGGTCGTCGACTGCACGGGTCAGGTCGACGACGAAGTCGTCTTTCGCCTCGATGGCGGGGATGCGGTCGTACATCCCGTAGAGGTACTCCGGGTCGAACCCCAGCGAGTCACAGCAGTAGATGAACGTGTCCGTGTGGATGGCCTCCTCGTAGGCCTGTCTGAGGAGGTACTGGCGACACTCCGGGGCGGTGACGTGGTCGTAGACGGCGAGGACGACGTTGTTCGCGGTGAGCGACTCGGCCGTCGAGAAGAACCCGAGGTTCCACTCGACGAGGCGGCGTTCGGCGTCGGTGAGCGCGTCGCCCGTCCACTGGTCGACGTCGTCACCCATCGGTATCTCCTCGGGCGTCCAGTTGTTGGCGACGCCGGCCTGGTAGTACTCGCGGGCCCAGTCGTAGTCGATGGGCAGTATCTTGTTCGGGTCGTGGGTTCCGTCGGTGTCGAGAATCGGCATCAGTGATGTGGGTGTGCAGTGTGGTCGTCGGGCGATTCGTCTCGTCGGTCGCTACTGGCAGGCGTCGCAGGTCGGGTCCTCGACGCTCGGCAGGTCACGGGACGGGTCGGTCTCGCCGGTCCCGTCAGTCCCGTCTGTGGCCGTGTCCTCTCCGTCGTCACCTCGGTCCCGGAACTGTGTCCCGTCGTACTCCGAGAGGTCGAGCGTCGACTTCTCCACCTGACTCGCGCCGAGCGTTCGCAGGTAGTAGGTCGTCTTCAGCCCCGACTCCCACGCGCGCTGGTAGACGTCGTCGAGGACGCTCCCGTCGGTGCCGGGGAAGAAGACGTTGAGCGACTGGCTCTGGTCTATCCAGACGCCGCGCTGGGCGGCGACTCGAATCTGGTGGCGTGGGTCTATCTCGAACGCGCCCCGGTGGCGTTCTCGAACCGACTCGGGAACGTCGGTTATCTCCTGAACCGACCCGTCGTGGTACTTCAGGCGGTCGACCATCCCGTCGTCCCAGAGGCCCTCGCGTTTCAGGTCCGCGACGAGGCGCTCGTTGAGCATCGTGAACTCGCCGGACATGTTCGACTTGACGTAGAGGTTGGAGTAGCGCGGTTCGACCGAGGGCGTCGTCCCGGCGATGGTCGAGATGGTCGCCGTCGGTGCGACGGCCATCGTGTTGGAGTTGCGCATCCCGTGGGTGGCGACGTGTTCGCGGACCGTCGACCAGTCGAGTGACTCCTCGGGGTCGACGGCCACCGACTCGCCGCGTTCGCGTTCGAGCAGGTCGATGGTGTCCTGCGGGAAGACGTCGCGGTCCCACTTCGACCCCGCGTAGCTCTCGTAGGTGCCGCGTTCGCGGGCCAGTCGAGCGGAGTTCAGAATCGCGTGATACGCGACGCGCTCCTGCAGGTCGCCCGCGAGTTCGACCGCCGCCTCGCTGGCCATCGGGACGCCGAGGGCGGTGAGCGCGTCGTGGAACCCCATCACGCCGAGACCGACGGGCCGGTGGCGCAGGTTCGAGCGCTCGGCCTTCTCGCTGGGGTAGAAGTTCAGATCGACGACGTTGTCGAGCAGTCGCATCGCCGTCTCGACGGTGTCGGCGAGACGCGCTCGGTCGAGCGTCGCCGCGCGGTCACCGACCGTGGCGTCTGCCGCCTCGTCCGCGCCGGAGTCCACGACGTGCCGCGAGAGGTTGACCGACCCGAGGTTGCAGACCGCCGTCTCCTCGGCCGACGTGTTGAGCGTAATCTCCGTACAGAGGTTCGACGAGCGGACGACGCCCGCGTGGTCCTGTGGCGAGCGGACGTTACAGGGGTCCTTGAACGTGAGCCACGGGTGGCCCGTCTCGAACAGGCGGGTGAGGGTCCTCCGCCAGAGGTCGGCGGCGTCGACCCGCTCGAACTGCTCGATGTCGCCCGCGTCGGCCTGCGCTTCGTACTCCTCGTAGCGTTCGACGAACGCGCTGCCGTACGTCTCGTGGAGGTCGGGCACCTCGTCGGGTGAGAACAGCGTCCACTGGCCGCCCTCACGGACGCGCTGGACGAACAGGTCCGGAATCCACGCCGCGGTGTTCATGTCGTGGGTGCGGCGGCGTTCGTCGCCCGTGTTGCGTCGCAGGTCGAGGAACGCCGGGAAGTCGAGGTGCCAGCACGCCAGGTAGGCACAGGCCGCCCCGCGACGTTTCCCCGAGCGGTTGATGGCCGCCGTCACGTCGTTCGAAATCTTCAGGAACGGGACGACGCCGGTGGAGTCGACCCCGGTCGACTCGATGGTCGCGCCGGTCGCCCGCACGGGCGTCCAGTCGGTGCCGAGACCGCCGGACCACTTCGAGAGGTTGGCGTGTTCGCCGTAGGCGTCGAAGATGGCGTCGAGGTCGTCCGGGACCGTCGTCAGGTAACACGAGGAGAGCTGAGCGTGGCTCGTCCCGGCGTGGAACAGTGTCGGCGTCGAGGGGACGAACCGGAGACGGGCCATCGTCTCGTAGAACTCGATAGCACGGCCGGTTCTGTCGTCCTCGTTCAGCGCGAGTCCCATCGCGACCCGCATCCAGAACACCTGCGGGAGTTCGGTGGGTTCGTCGTCGACGCGGAGGAAGTACCGCTGGACGAGCGTCTCCATCGCCACGTAGCCCAGTCGCTCGTCCAGTTCGGGACGGAGCGCGTCGGCCAGCGCGTCGAGGTCGAACTCGGTCATCCGTCCGTCGAGCCTCCCCGCCTCGACGCCGTTCGTGAGGCTGTCGCGGAACGACTCGCGGTAGGCGTCGGCGAACGCGGCGTCGTCCTCGGGGACGGTTCCGAGCAGCCGACGGTAGTACCGCCACCGGGCGACCCGCGCCGCCACGCGCTCGTAGGCCGGGTCGCGCTCGATGCGGGCGCTGGCGGCGTCGACGATGGCGTCGTCTCTCGTCCGGGCGTCCGCGTCGCGCGGGAGGCTCCGTTCGACCGTCTCGACGAGTTCGTCCGTCGCCGCCTCGTCGACGACCTGCTCGTAGCCGGTGCGTGCGCGCTCGACGACCGAGCGCAGTCCGTCGTGGTCACTGGTTCGTTGACTCATTGGTAGTGTCGCCACTCGCCGTCTCCGGCCGTCTCTCGACCGACGACGGCAGTTTGCGCTGTCTGGTCACTACCGTGGTCTCTCCATAAAGTTTGCCAAGCGAGCTTGGAATAGCTAAAACAAATTTGTTTTACGACCGCCTGGAGTTGCGACGCGTCGACGACCACGCCGCTGTTGGCCACGGATTGATACACCGACCGGGTGACCCTCCCCGAGACTGGCATGAACGAGCAGCAGCACATCGCGGTCGACTTCGACGCTACGCTCACGCAGGGCGAGGAGGACGACCGGACGACCGGACGGCCGGACGACCGAGGCTCCGGCCCCCGACGAGGAGATGGTCCACTGGGTCGACGAGCAGTACGACGCGGGCCACACCATCATCGTCTGGACCGCCCGGCCGTGGGACGCGGCCAATCAGACGGTTGCCCGCCTCACCGAGTGGGGCGTCGAGTGGCACGGCATCCGGATGGAGAAGGGCTACGCGGACATGTCCGTCGACGACAAGGGGACGACGCCCCGCGAGCAACTGCTCGACGGGGACTACGACGGCGACAGCGAGGGGTCTGACGACCCCTCGGGCAACCGGACTGCGTCCGGTGACGGCGAACTCGACGTGAACGAACGCGACGGGCCGGACGGCGGGGTGACCGTCGACGGCGAGACGTCGGCCGGTGACTCCGAAGTAGAAGCGAGCGCGGAGTCGGACGGGGCGGTACCCGGCGAGGACTGAGCACGTCGCACTGCGTCGCCCGGAGCGTCGCTCAGAACTCTTCTGCGGGTGCCGGGACGCCCTCCTCCTCGCGGTCGAGTTCGTACGCCTCGCTGACCGTCCGGATGCGGTCGCGGATGTCGGCGGCGAGTTCGAACTCCAGGTTGGAGGCGGCCTCGTTCATCCGGCGTTCGAGGTCCGCGACGTACTCCTCGGCCTCCTCGGCGCTGTCGGGGTCGACGTCGGCGACGTTCTTCGTGTCGGTCTTGCTCCCCGGCAGGTTCGTCTCGCCGACGTCCTTCTCGATGGTCGTCGGCGTGTAGCCGTGGTCTTCGTTGAACTGCTGTTGAATCTCACGACGGCGCTGGGTCTCGTCGATGGCGGCGGCCATCGCGTCGGTGGTGTCGTCGGCGTAGAGGACGACTTCGCCGTTGACGTTTCGCGCCGCACGCCCCATCGTCTGGACGAGCGTGGTCTCCGAGCGGAGGAACCCCTGCTGGTCGGCGTCGAGGATGGCGACGAGGCTCACCTCGGGGATGTCCAGCCCCTCCCGGAGCAGGTTGATGCCGACGAGCACGTCGAACTCGCCGAGACGGAGGCCTCTGACCAACTCGTGGCGCTCCAGCGTGTCCGTCTCGTCGTGCATGTACTCGACGGCCACGCCCGACTCTTCGAGGTACTCGGTCAGGTCCTCGGCCATCCGTTTGGTGAGTGTCGTGACGAGGACGCGTTCGTCGCGTTCGATGCGCTCGTCGATGCGGTCGAGCAGGTCCTCGACCTGCCCCTCGGCGGGTGAGATGTCGACCTTCGGGTCGACGAGGTGCGTCGGGCGGACGATCTGTTCGACGATCTGCTCGCTCTGTTCGCGTTCGTAGTCGCCCGGCGTCGCCGAGACGTAGAGCAGGTTGTCGGTCTTCTCCTCGAACTCCTCGAAGCTGAGCGGGCGGTTGTCGTACGCCGTCGGCAGGCGGAAGCCGTTGCCGACCAGCGAGTCCTTGCGGGACTTATCGCCCGCGAGTTGCCCCTTCACCTGCGGGAGCGTGACGTGTGACTCGTCGACGACGGTGAGGAAGTCGTCGGGGAAGTAATCGAGCAGCGTGTACGGGGCGTCCCCCGGCTGTCGGTCGTCGAGGTGGACGGAGTAGTTCTCGATGCCCGAGCAGTAGCCCGTCTCGCGCATCATCTCGACGTCGAACGTCGTGCGCTCCTCGATGCGCTGGGCGGCGAGCAGGTCGCCCGAGCGCTCGAAGTAGCTCACGCGCTCGTGCATCAGGTCCTCTATCTCGGCGATGGCCTCCTCCATGCGCGCTTCGGGCAGCGAGTAGTGCTCCGCCGGGTGGACGAGGACGGCCTCCTGCTCGCCTTTCGCCTCGCCTTCGAGCGGGTCTATCTTCTGCATCCGGTCTATCTCGTCGCCCCAGAACTCCACGCGGACGGCGTAGCGACCGTACATCGGGTACACCTCGACGGTGTCGCCGCGAACCCGGAACGTGCCCTGCGTGAAGTCCACGTCGTTGCGCTCGTAGTTCAGGTCGACGAGCCGTTTCAGGAGTTCGTCGCGGTCGATGGACTGGTCGGCTTCGAGGCGCAGCGCCATGTCCTCGTACGTGTGCGGGTCACCGAGACCGTAGATGGCCGACACGGAGGCGACGACGATGACGTCGTCACGCGTCAGCAGCGACCGGGTCGCGGAGTGGCGTAGCCGGTCGATCTCGTCGTTGATGGAGGCGTCCTTGTCGATGTAGGTGTCCGTCTGCTCGACGTACGCCTCGGGCTGGTAGTAGTCGTAGTAGCTGACGAAGTACTCGACGGCGTTGTCGGGAAACAGGTTCCGGAACTCGTCGTAGAGCTGTGCGGCGAGCGTCTTGTTGTGCGCGATGACGAGCGTGGGCTGTTGAATCTCCTCGACGACCCACGAGACGGTGTTGGTCTTCCCCGACCCCGTCACCCCCAGCAGCGTCTGTTCGCTCATCCCCTGTCGGTAGCCGTCGGCCAACTGCTCGATGGCTTCCGGCTGGTCACCGGCGGGGTCGAACGGTGCCTCGACACGGAACGGTCGGTCCTTCCCCGGCCGGTCTGGCTGCAACGGAGACCCAGCGTCACTCATTGTCCGATGGTGGAGTCGCGCGTACTTGAGGCGCACGCCAGCGGAGTGGACGTGTGGGTGGGGTGGTGCTAGCTGCAGAGTGTGGGTCTCACGTCCCAAACTCAGCCGGGCCTATACGAGAGTATGCCACGAGACGGACAGTCCCAATTGTAACCTCTCTGACTAGTTTATACCGACAGGTAGCGTACCCCGCCCGTCATGCCATCGACCGACAGCCATCAGACCGGTGAAACAAACGACGAGACAAGTACTGCGACGGACTCGACGGGTGGTGTGGTCCGCCGAACGGTACTGAAAACCAGCGCAGTCGTGCTCGGAGCGCTCATGTTGAACGCACCAGCGGCAGCGACTCAGTCCCGCTCCGAGAACGAACCAACGGGGAGAAACGAGGTGGACGAACCCGAAGGATTCAGCGTCGAACTGCTCGCGCCTCATGCGGCGTTCCCGGACAGCGTCGCTGCAGGGTTCTTGGTGGACTACGAAGAGAGCGACCTGGGACCCATCACGTCGCTGCTTCCGTTCGACGCGTCGAGCGTCGTTCTCGCAAAAGTGACCTGGCAGCCGGGCGGGACGTCCGGGTGGCACACCCACCCCGGACCGGTTATCGTGACCATCACCGAGGGAGAACTCGAACTCATCAACGAGCGTGACTGCGTTGCTCGGACCTACACAGCAGGGCAGGCGTTCATCGACCCCGGACAGGGAAACGTCCACATCGCAGCAAACTCAAGCACCACCGAGCAGGCCGTCGCGTACGCGACGTTCCTCGGCGTGCCCGACGGGAAACCGGCGACGATATGGGTCGAACCGGTCGAGTGCTGACGGCTCGGCGCTAAACGCCGTGTTACACACGCGGCACGCGTCTATCGAACCACGTTCACACGCTCGACCGACGACTTCAGTACAACGAGTCGTACCGCGAGCGAACGGAGTTCCCGCGAACGAAGCGAGCGGGAGCACGGAAGACGAGCGGAGCGAGTCCTCCGGAGTGAGCGAGCGGGGTGACGACCGAGCGGAGCGCTCGGGGAGCGCGAAGTGAGGGAGGAATCCTTTTGGTCCCATTGTGAGACGCGGAGCGTCTCACAGGCTCCCAGAAGCTTCGTCACCGGCGGCGAAGCCGCCGGTTGCCAGCGGGACTACGTCCCGCGCGCTTGCTGGGAGAGCTTTTACCCTGTCGGGGTCGCTGTGCGACCCCGGCGCGGGCATAAAAGGTCGTTTTAGACCGCGCGGCGCTCTTTCGCCTTCGGCCGGAGGTTCTTGTAGCCGCACTTGCGGCACTTCGTCGCCTCGGGGGAGTTGCGGGCGTTACAGCGCATGCAGATCATCTTGTTCAGCATCCGCGCTTCTGCTTCCTCGAAACTGGCCATGTGCGATTCTCTTGACGGGCGCGGTTAAGGATTGCGAGTGCTGGCTAGGTGGTGTCGATGGGGTCGTTTCACCGAGACTGGTGTCGTGACCGCCTCGGAAGCCCCCGGACGCTCGACGGCTGTGACTCGCTGCGCGCTTCGTTCGCGCTGCTCACTCCAGTGCTTGCTTCGTCTCGCTCGCCGAGCGCCCGGCCCCTTCCAGTCCCACCCGTGGTCCGTGCGGTCGGTCGGCCCACACCAAACGGTAAGCCTGCGCCACCCGACGAACGGGTATGTCGCTGTACGATTCGGTGGCGGACCTGTCGCTGGTCGTCGAGGACCACGAACGAACGACCCAAGAGCGTGCCACTTCCTCGGGGTTCGACCGGATGTCGACGACCGTCGCGCTGTCGGGGGCGGGCGAGACGGGGAAAGGCGAGGACGTCACTTACGACACCGAGGACCACGAGCGACTGGTGGGCCACGACCTCGACCTCGCCGGCGAGTACACGCTCTCGGGGTTCTCCGAGTACCTCGACGACGTCGAGTTGTTCCCCGAACCGGCGGAACGCGAGGCGTCGTACCACTACCGCCGCTGGGGGTTCGAGAGCGCGGCGCTCGACCTGGCGCTCCGGCAGGCCGACACCGACCTGGCGAGCGTGCTCGACCACGAGCACGACTCGCTCCGGTTCGTCGTCTCGACGCGACTCGGCGACGACCCGAGCACGGACCGCCTGGACGACATCCTCGACGTCTACCCCGACACCGAGTTCAAACTCGACCCGACCAGCGAGTGGGACGACGCGCTGGTCGCCGACCTGGCGGACTACCCGGTGCGCATCCTCGACCTGAAGGGCCAGTACCACGGAACCACGGTCGACCAGGACCCCGACCCGGCGCTGTACGAACGTGTCGTCGAGGGCTTTTCCGACGCCGTCGTCGAGGACCCGGCGCTGACCGACGAGACCCGACCCATCGTCGAGGGGGCCGCGGAGCGCATCTCGTGGGACGCGCCCATCACGAGCGTCGAGACCATCGAGGACCTCCCGTTCGAGCCGTCGTGGCTCAACGTCAAACCGTCGCGGTTCGGCACCGTCGAGTCCCTCCTGGACAGCATCGAGTACGCCCGTGACCGCGGGACGTCGCTCTACGGCGGCGGGCAGTTCGAACTCGACGTGGGGCGTGGGCAGATTCAGCGTCTCGCGTCGGTGTTCTACCCCGAGACGCCCAACGACGTCGCACCGAGCGACTACAACGACCCGGACGTCCCCACGGGACTGCCGACCAGTCCGCTCACGCTCGCGGGGACTCGCGGGTTCCGCTGACGCGCCGGCGAACGTTTACGTTCCTGTGACTGTCACGTCCGTTCGTGCGCCTCGTCGTACGGTCCTCGCTCGTGCTCCGCGACGGCCGCGGTCCGTTCCTGTTCGCCGTCGTGCTCCTCGGTACGGGGTGTTCGTTCGTCGGCCTCGGACCGACGCTCCCGGTGGCCGTGAGCGACCTCCTCGCGCTGGCTATCGTCGTCTCCGGGGTCGGGTTCGGTGGGTTCGTGACGACGACGCCGGCCCTCGCCGAGCGCCACGCTGCGAGCGGCCGCTACCGGGTGACCGCCGACGCGGGCCGTCTCACCGGGGACGCGAGCGGGGCCGACGAACCCTCAGAGTAGCTTAATATCTCCGACCGCGTAGCCTTGGTATGAGTTCTCGTACCGAATCAGATGCGTCCCTCCGTATGGAACCCCTCGTCGACGAGGTGAGCCGGTGGCCCGGCGTGACGGTCGAACCGGGTCGGAGCGGCGGCCGGGTGTTCTCGCTCGGCAGTCGTGAGGTCGGGGCGGCGACGTTCGGCGGCCGGGTGGCCGTGACGTTCGGCCGTCTCCTCCACGAACCGCTCGTGGACGCTCGCTGGACGACCCCGGACCCGTTGACGCCGGCCTCCGGGCGGACGGTGTTCCGCGTCCACAGTGACATGGAGGTCGAGCGCGCCCGGTCGTTGCTCCGTCTCTCGTATCTCTACCACGCGCTCTCTCGACCGAACACCCCGGAAGGACGGGCAGCACTCGACGCGCTCGAACTGGAGTCCGACCTCGACAGTCTCTCGCCGCCGTGGGTCGTCCGCGAGCGGTTGACGAAACTCGCCACGAGCGAGTCGTAGTCACCGACTCACTCCTCGCCCGCGTCGAGGTACTCCTGCTGGACGGCGACCACTTCCTCGGAGTTCGCACAGTCGGCGTAGCGCTCCAGTGGCTCCGCGTTGAGTTCGAGGAAGGTGTGGCCCCAGCGGAACTTCGAGAGGATGGCCTCGGCCTGGTCGCGTTCGCCGAGGATGCAGAGTGCGCCGGCGAACGCCTCGACGGTGTTCAACTGGAACGGCGTCCCGTAGTTGACGGGGTTGGCCGCGACGAGGAAGGGCAGCGCGCGGTGGCGACCACGGAGGTCGAACGCCTCGCGCTCGGCGGTCTCCCACGAGCAGTCGAGCGCCACGAGCGCCTCGAAGCCCGGTTCGTCTGCCGTGGGGGCGGCGTCCCCCGGTGCGAGCGCCTGCTCGGCGAACGGGTTGAGCACGATACCGGTCGGTGTCGCGCGTGCCGAGCGGTGTAGCTCCGCGAGGTCGAAGCGCGCGAGCTTTCGGGCCGAACACTTCTTCGGGTCGTCGTCGCCCTCGTACCGGACGTGCAGGTCCACACGACGAGTTACCGACGGTGTGAGAAAAACACGCCGTTCGCCGGTCGGCCGGGTCGCGGTCACGAGCGTTTTTGCGACCGGCCGTCGACACGCTCCGTATGGACCCCTCCACGCTCGCCCGGTCGTACTACCGCGCCATCGACGACGCCGCGGACGCCACGGACGACGCGCTCGGCGACCTGCTCGCGCCCGCGTTCGTCCACGACCGGCCGGACCGGACCATCGAGGGCCGCGACCGGTTCGTCCGGTTCATGCGCGAGGAGCGTCCGGCGACCGACACTACGCACGAACTCGATGCGGTGTACGTTCGAGACGACTCGCCGAGCGACGCGGACGACTCCGGGGACGTGCGCGAGGTGGCCGTCCGGGGGCGACTCCTGCGAGCGGACGGGAGCGAGTGGTTCGGGTTCGTCGACGTGTTCGCCGTCGCCGACGGACGAGTGACGCGGCTGACGACGTACACACACTGACGGGGCTCCGACAGGTGGACGGACCGTCCCGACCGGCCTCCGCGAGGCCCTCCGTCAGGCCCGAGTCGGCCGCGGTCCGAGAACGTAGTTGAGCGTCGTGCCGACCAGCAGTAGGATGCCGGCGAAGTAGAGGAAGGTGACGAACAGCAACACCGCACCGAGGAAGCCGTAGGCGGCGTACTTCCCGGAGCCGGCGAGGTACGCCTGGAAGACGAACTGGAGGACGAGCCAACCGACGGCGGCGACGGCCGCGCCCGGGAGCGCTCGTCGGACCGTCATGTCCGTCTCCGGAAGGACGTAGTACAGCGGCAGGAGACCGACGGTGAGGCCCACGAGCAGCGCCAGCGCGCCGAGGAGGTTCGGGTACGGGACCATCTCTAGGACGCCCCCGCGAAGCACCACACCGACCGCGATCATCAGGCCGACGGCGAACACGACCCCGACCAGCGTGACGAGGCCGTCCGTGACCTGGTCGACCAGTGATGGGTCGTCGACGGTCGCGTATATCTCCGCGAACGCGACGTCGAGTCCCCGGACGACCTTGATGGCGCTCCAGACGACCAGGAGGAATCCGACGATACCCGCACCGGTTCGTCCCGCACCGGCCGACAGCGCCTGCTGGACGACCTCCTCGCCGCTTCCCGAGAGGAACGACCCCACCTGCTCGACGACGAGCGAGGTGAACGCCTCGCCGCCGACGATGGAGCCGAGTATCAGGAACAGGACGACCAGCGGAATCGCCGAGGCGAACGCGTAGTAGGCGAAGCCGGCCGCGAGCAGGGTCAGGTTGCGGTCCTGGGCGACCGAGACGACCGACTTCACCGTGGACGTCGTGTTCATCACTGTCAGCACTCGACGCCCGCGAGCCACAAACCGCTGGTCCCTGCGACGTGAGCGACTCCGCTCCGGTAGCGTGACTGTCACGTCCTCCGTCTAGTCGGGTCGAAGGGGTTCAGACCGCGGAGCGAGGACCGACTACTCGCGGTCGCCGCTCCCCAGTGCGCTCTCGCCGACCGGGTCGTGACCCTCGATGGTCTCCTGACCGCCCACGTACGGTCTGAGGGCCTCGGGCACTGTCACGGTGCCGTCGTCGTTCTGGTAGTACTCCAGGATGGCGACCATCACGCGCGGCAGGGCGAGGCCCGACCCGTTGAGCGTGTGGAGGTACTCCGCGCTCTCGTGACGCTCGGGACGGTACCGGATGCCCGCACGTCGGGCCTGGAAGTCCTCGAAGTTCGACACCGACGAGACTTCGAGCCACCGGCCGCCCTCCTCGGGGCCGTCGTCCTCGTCGTTGCCGGGTGCCCACACCTCGACGTCGTACTTCTTCGCCTGCGTGAACCCGAGGTCGCCCGTACACATCTCCAGGATGCGGTAGGGCAGACCGAGCTCCCTGAGGACCTCCTCGGCGTCGTCGAGCAGGCCCTCGAACGCCTCGTAGCTCTCGTCGGGCCGGACGAACTGGACCATCTCCACCTTGTTGAACTGGTGGACGCGGACGATGCCTCTGGTCTCGGTGCCGTGTTCGCCCGCCTCACGCCGGAAGTTCGGCGAGTACGCCTGGTGTTTCAGCGGCAGGTCGTCGTCGAGCAGTATCTCGTCGCGGTACATGTTCGTCACCGACACCTCCGCCGTCGGACAGAGCCAGAGGTCCGAGTCGTCGTACGCCTCGGTGTTCGCCCCGCCCAGTCGGTAGGCGTCGTCGACGAACTTCGGGAACTGGCCCGTTCCGGTCATCGACCGCGAGTTGACCGGGATGGGTGGGAAGACGTCGACGTAGCCCTGTTCGCGGTGGACGTCGAGGAAGAACTGGACGAGCGCGTGTTCGAGGCGCGCACCGTCGCCCTTCAGGAAGTAGAAGCCGCCGCCGCTGACCTTCGCGCCACGCTCGAAGTCCAGCACGTCGAGGTCCTCGCCGATATCGTAGTGGGGGACCACGTCGTCGGGCAGTTCGCGCAGGTCGTCGAACCCCTCGCGCCGGCGTTCGACGTTCTCGGCTTCGGTCTGTCCGACCGGCACGTCCTCGTGGGGAACCATCGGCAGTTCGAGCAGCGCGGCTTCGAGTTCGCCTTCGAGTTCGTCGGCGCGCTCTTCGACCGTCTCCAGTTCGTCTTTCAGTTCGCTCGACCGGTCGATGGCCTCCTGGGCCGCCTCCTCCTCGCCGTCGCGTTTGAGTGTCCCGATGCGCTGGCTGACCTCGTTGCGTTCGTGTCGCAGGTCGTCACCACGGGCCTTGAGCGAGCGCCACTCCTCGTCGACGTCGAGGACGTGGTCGAGGTCGACGTCCGTGACGCCCTTGTTCTGGAGGGCGTCACGGACGACCTCCGGGTTCTCCCGGACGAACTGTCTGCTGAGCATACTCGCCGGTTCCGCCGGTCCGGCCAAAGGCGTGTCGCATCTGTGGTTCGGGGTCGCAGTGGGGTTGGGGGCGTCCGACTCGTCGTCTCGCTCGGGCCCGACGTAGCGTCCAAGCGCTGGACCCGACCGATTTTTCACTGCCTCCGACGCACCTCCGGACATGGCAATCGGTGACCTCGTCGAAGTCGAGACGGGCAGTTGCGAGGACCTCCACTTCCTCGACGTGGGGATGTACGACACCCCCGAGTACGGTGGCGTCTACGTCCTCGACGCCGAGCGACCGGCCGTCGTCGAGACGGGACTGGGGACCCGCGCCGCGGACATCCTCGACGCGATGGCACGGGTCGGCATCGCCCCCGAGGACCTCGACGTCGTCGCGGTCACCCACGTCCACCTCGACCACGCGGGCGGTGCGGGCCACCTCGCACGGGCCTGCGAGAACGCCGAGGTGGTCGTCCACGAGACGGGGGCACCGCACCTCGCCGACCCCTCACGGTTGGTCGAGGGGACGAAGGCGGCCGTCGAAGACCAGTGGCAGTACTACGACGACCCCATCCCGGTGCCCCACGAGCGCATCCGGGAGGTGACCGACGGTGACGTCGTCGACCTGGGCGACCACGAACTGCGCGTCCACCACGCGCCGGGCCACGCCCCCCACCAGGTCGTCTTCGAGGACCCCGCCAACGACGCCGTCTTCGCCGCCGACGCGGCGGGCATCTACGTCCCGCAGTTGGACGACGTCGTCCAGACCACCCCGCCCGCGCAGTTCCACTTCGAGAGGGCGCTCACGGACGTCGACCTGCTCCGCGAACTGGCCCCCGAGACGCTGCTGTTCACGCACTTCGGGTCGGCCGAGACCGACGGACTGCTCGACCGGTACGAGGCGGTCCTGTCGGAGTGGGTCGCCGACGTCGAGGCCGCGCGCGAGGAACTGGGCGACGACGAGGCGGTCATCGAACGGTTCCAGCGCGAGACCGAGATGGGCGACGTCTGGAGCGAGCGGAAGGCACGCGCCGAGACGCGCCTGAACACGCGCGGCGTGCTCGGCTACCTCGACTACCGCGACCGCGACGATTGACCGGCGTCCATCTCCCGTGCAACGTCAACCGAACCGAGCGAGAGCTGGACGAACGTCCGTTCTGTCGCTGGTGGTGGTCGGAAAGCGCTCGACGGAACCGGTGGGGGTTTAGTGGTCGGGGACGACGCTGACGGCGAGGACCCGAAACAGTGGCCAGTGAACTCATCCCCCTCGTCGCCGGTATCATCGCCCTCGGCGTGGTCTCGCAGATACTCGGAGACCGCTTCAGGACACCGAGTATCATCTTCCTCATCGCCGCCGGCCTGCTGCTGGGGCCGGTCTCGGGCTTCTTCCTCCCCGAACCTATCGTCTCGCAGGCGACGTTCGGTGAGTCGCTGTCGGCCATCGTCGGTCTCTCGGTCGCCATCATCGTCTTCGAGGGGGCGTTCCACCTCAAGATAGACAAACTGCGGGAAGCGCCGGCCGAGACCATCCGTCTCGTCACCGTCGGCGCGGTCATCGCGCTGGTCGGGACGGCTATCGTCGTGAAACTGGCGCTCCCTGCGGAGTGGGACGTCGCCTTCCTCATCGGGGCGTTGCTCGTCGCCACCGGGCCGACGGTCATCGCGCCGATTCTGGAGGTCGTCCCGGCCCGTGACCGGGTCGAGGCGGCCCTGGAGACGGAGGGTATCGTCAACGACGTCACGGCGGCCATCATCGCCGTCGTCGTCTTCGAGGTGGTCATCGGCCACACCGGTGAGAGTGGCCTCGTCGCAGGGTTCGTCGAGCGTCTCGGTATCGGCATGCTCGTCGGCGTCGTCGTCGCGGGCGGGCTCTACTACGCCATCCGGTACGTCGACCTCTCGCCACAGAGCGCTCCGCAGAACGCCCGCCTGCTCGTGCTCGCCGGTGCGCTCGTCTCCTACGGCGCGGCCGACTACTTCGCCACCGAGGCGGGCCTGCCAGCCGTCGCGACCGCAGGCATCCTGCTGGGCAACGCCGACCTCCCGTACGAAGAGGACATCACCGACTTCAAAGGCGACATCACGCTCATCGTGTTGTCGTTCGTGTTCATCGCGCTGGCGGCGTTGCTCCAGCCTCAGGAGGTCATCGACCTGGGCATCGGTGGCATCATCGTCGTCGTGGTCGTCGCAGTGGTCATCCGGCCGCTGCTGGTGTTCGTCTCGCTGTTCGGCGACCGGTTCACGACCGGTGAGAAGCTGTTCATGAGCTTCGTCGGGCCACGCGGTATCATCCCGGCGTCCGTGGCGACGCTGTTCGCCGTCGAACTCCGTGCGGAAGCCGCCGGCATCCGGGCCGGCGACATCGCCGGGACGGCGGCGGAGGCGGCGGCACTCGACAGCGCCGCCACGCTGCTCGTCGGCACCGTCTTTCTGGTCATCATGGCGACGGTCGTGTTCGAGGCCGGCCTCGCCCGCTACATCGCGGAGTACCTCGACATCATCCCTATGCGCGCAATCATCATCGGAGGCGGCACCGTGGGCCGTGCGCTCGCGGACCGTCTCGAAGACCGTGGAGAGAACGTCGTCATCGTCGAAGAGACCGTCGAGATACTCGAACTCGCTCGCAACGAGGGGCACACCGTCATGCAGGGTGACGGCACCGACATCGACGTGTTACAGTCGGCCGGGGCCGGGAAGGCCAGCACGCTCGTCGCCGCCACCGGCGACGACGACGTGAACCTGCTGGTCTCACAGCTCGCGGACTCCCGGTTCGACATCGAAACCATCGTCTCGCGGGTCAACAACGCGAACAACGTCGACGCGTTCGAGGACCTCGGCGTCCGGACCGTCGCCCCGACGACGGCGACGGCCCAGGCCATCGACAACCTCATCGAACGCCCGGCGCTGGCGAAGTGGACCTCCGGTATCGGCGAGAACGGCGACGTCCAGGAGGTCGAGGTCACCTCCGAGGACCTCGTGGGCCGGTCGGTCCGCGAGGTCGGTCCCGAACTGCCCGGTGGGTGTCTCATCACGCTCGTCGCTCGGGACGGCGAGGTGCAGGTCCCCAACGCGGACTTCGTCCTCGACCGTGGCGACCGTATCACCATCATCGGCGACCGCGAGTCGGTCCGCGAGGCGATGGTGTTCTGTCACCCCGAGTGACTCGTCTCGCGTCCTGTATCGCAGTTCTTCGCCGTTCCGACACGCCCTTGGCCGAACCGCCCGAGCGACGGGTATGAGCCTCGTCGACGCCTTCTTCGACTCCATCCCGTTCGCCAACCACCTCGGCATCGAACTCGACGAGGTGGGTGACGGACGTGCCGTGGGTCACGTCGACCTGCAGGAAGAACACTCCTCGAACCCGGGCAGCATGATCGCCCACGGTGGCGTCGCGTACTCGCTGGCCGATACCATCGGTGGGGCCGCCGTCGTGGACCTCAACGAGACGGTGACACCGACCATCGACATGCGCATCGACTACCTCGCACCGGCGACGGGCGAGCGGTTGGTCGCCGAGGCCGAAGTGACGCGCAATGGGAACAGCGTCGCCACCGTCACCGTCGACATCGAGGACGGGTCGGACACGCACGTCGCCACCGCTCGGGGTGTCTACAAGACGGGCGGCGTCAGCGGCGAGACGCCGTGGACGGCCGGGCAAGAGCGGTAGGCCGTCGCTCAGTTCGCCGAATCGAGTATCGACTGGTAGAGTCGCGCCTCGCGGTCCGCGAGTCGTCGAATCTCGCCCGCCGCCTCGTCGATGCCGTCGCGCAGTTCTCGGTCCTCGTCCGCTTCGCTCGCCTGTTTCAGTGTTTCGCCGACGGCCGTCCACTCCTCGGCGATGGCGGCCATCTCCTCGGTGACGTCGTCGCCGAACGGGTGGTCGACGGCCCGGAAGAAGTCACGCTGGAGGCCACGGAACGCGCCGCCGCCCGTCCCACGTCGCTCGACGTTCTGGTAGGCGAACCGGACGGTCCACGCGGGGTCGGGAAGCTGCATCCACGACGCCATGTCCGAGACGAGGCGCTGGATGCCCGCGAGGCCGTGGACGCCGACCGTTCCGGGGTCGTAGCGGCCCGTCCCCGGTCGGAGCATCGAGCGGGCCATCTCGACGGTGGCCTCCTCGACGGCGGTGTCGAGGTCCGCACCGAGTTCGGGGTCGGTGACGACGACGTAACGGTTCTGCAACGGGACCATCGCCCGGGAGTTCATCGCCCCACGGAGGTCCGCGACCGGAACCCGCTGGGGGTCGTCGAACTCGCTGTCCGAGAGGATTGCCTCACCCTCGTCGTACCCGACGACGAGCAGCGAGTGAGGCGCGAAGTGGGTCTCCGTGTCGAAGTAGGGGAGGTCGTAGATATCCGTGAAGACGAGAACGGGGTGGCCCTCGTCGATGCGTTCACGGACGTCGGTCCACGTCTCGTCCCAGTCCGCACCCTCGCGTTCGACGTGTGGTATCTCCAGCGTGTGGAAGAACGCGCGTTCGAGGGAGACGGGTCGGCCGAAGAACGCCCGGTGTGGCGAGTCGTCGAGTTCGAAGAAGGTGAAGCCGAGACCGGAGGCGAGGCCGAAACAGGTCTCCTCGTCGAGGCCCCAGTCGTAGTAGCGTGCGAGGTTCGACAGCGACGTCGAGCCACAGTGGCGGCCCGTCGCGTGGTCGTAGCCCAAGCGTTCCATGTCCGAGGCTGTCGGGGGCGGCCGATAACCGTTCCGTCCTGCTACCGGCCGACGAGCAGTTCACCACTGCCGACAGCGCTATATTAGCAGCTGCTAATATTAGCAGTAGCTAAAATGAACTCTCAAACTCCGGTCACCGACGAGACGGGTGAGGCGTGCTGTTCGATGCCGGTCGACGTCGCAGAGGACACCGTCGCGACCGACGTGGCACTGCTCTCGGCGATGGGGAACGACACGCGCTACGAGGCGTTGCGCATCGTGGCGAGCGCATCGGACGGCGTCTGTGTCTGTGAACTCCAGCCAGCACTCGGCGTGAGTCAGGGCGCGGTCAGTCAGGCGCTCTCCCGACTGCACAGCGCCGGGTTGGTCTCTCGGCGAAAGGAGGGCCGCTGGCGCTACTACAGCGTCACCCCCGTCGCGGTACGACTGCTCGACACGCTCGACGACGTTCGAGGTGGCGACGATGAGTGACCCCGACGGAGCAGTCCGGAGCGCGGCCGACCAGCGCCGTCTCGTCCGCGAGCGCTACGCCGGTATCGCTGCCGAAGGGAGCGGTGGTGGCTGTTGTGCCGACGGCTGTGAGTGCGGATGCGACTCGTCGAGCGCCGACGAGCAGTCGCGAGCGGTCGGGTACGACGACGAGGCCCTCGATTCGGTCGTCGAAGGGGCGAACCTCGGACTCGGCTGTGGCAACCCCACGGCTATCGCGAACCTGAACGCGGGCGAGACGGTCCTCGACCTCGGGTCCGGTGCGGGGTTCGACTGCTTCCTCGCCGCGCAGGCGGTCGGTCCGACCGGGCGCGTCCTCGGCGTCGACATGACGCCCGAGATGGTCGAGAAAGCCCGCGAGAACGCGAGACGGAACGACGCCGAGACCGTCGAGTTCCGGCTCGGCGAAATCGAACACCTGCCGGTCGCCGACGAGGCAGTCGACGTCGTCGTCTCGAACTGCGTCGTCAACCTCTCACCCGACAAAGAACGGGTGTTCGCCGAGGCGTTCCGCGTCCTCCGGCCCGGTGGCCGGGTCGCCATCTCGGACGTCGTCCAGACCGCGCCGTTCCCCGACGACGTGCGCGAGGACCCCGAGGCGCTGGCTGCCTGCGTCTCGGGTGCGGCGACCGTCGCCGACCTCGAAGAGATGCTCGACACGGTCGGATTCGAAGCCGTCGCTATCGCTCCGAAAGACGAGAGCGCCTCGTTCATCCGCGAGTGGAACGACTCGCGAGACCTGAGCGAGTTCCTCGTCTCGTCGGCCATCGAGGCGCGAAAGCCGCGCAGATAGCCGTCGCTCAACGCTCCTGCCACGTCGCACTAAAAAATCTGGTTGGTGAGTCTTACCGGCTGAACTCGATGGCCATTCCCTGTCCGAAGCCGACGCACTCCGTGGCGATGCCGCGTTCGGCGTCGCGCTTGATCATCTCGTGGACGAGCGTGACGGGCAGGCGAGCACCGGTCGCACCGAGCGGGTGGCCGAGCGCGATGGCCCCGCCATTGACGTTGAACTTCTCGTCGTCGATACCGAGTTCGCGCTGGCAGTAGAGACACTGGCTGGCGAACGCCTCGTTCAGTTCGACGAGACCGTAGTCCTCGATTGTTCGACCCGAGCGTTCGAGCAGGTCCTCGACGGCGGGGACGGGACCGATGCCCATCACTTCCGGTTCGACACCGGCGACGCTGTTGTTGCCGATTTCGGCGAGCACGTCGAGGTCGTTGTCTTCGGCGAACGCCTTCGAGGTGACGAGTAGCGCGCTCGCACCGTCGGTAATCTGCGAGGCGTTGCCGGGCGTGACACTGCCCTCCGACTTGAAGACGGTCGGGAGTTCGCCCATCTTCTCGCGGCTCACGTCGTGGCGGATACCCTCGTCCTCGCTGACGGTGCCCTCGTCGGTCTCGATGGGGATGATTTCGTCGCCGAAGCGACCGGACGTGGTCGCCTCGCTGGCGCGCTGGTGGCTGCGGAACGCGTAGTCGTCCTGGTCCTCACGCGAGACGTCGTAGCGTTCTGCGACCTCTTCGGCGGTCATGCCCATCTGGAGCGCGGCGAGGTTGTAGTCCTCGTTCATCCGGAGGTGAATCTCGTTGTTCGCGCCCATCTTGGTGCGGGACATGTTCTCGACGCCGCCGGCGATGATGGCCTCGCGCTGGCCCGCGCGAACGGCGTCGGCCGCGCTGACGACGGCCTGTGCCGAGGAGGCACACCAGCGGTTGATGGTCGTGCCGGGGACGGACTCGCCGAGGTCCGACAGCAGCGCGACGATGCGCGCCATGTTGTTGCCCTGCTCGCCGCGCTGCTGTGCACAGCCGAGCATCAGGTCGTCGATGTCCTCGCCCGACAGACCGGTGTCGGCCAGAATCTCGTTGACGAGCGGAATCGTCAGGTCCTCGCTTCGTACGTCGGCGAACGCGCCGCCTTCCTTTCCGAAGGGGGTTCGGTACGCCCGGACGACGACGGGTGTCGTGTCGGCCATACCGGATGCAGGTGAGTCGCACACTTAAATTGCGGCAGAACGCCGCTCGCGGTTCTCGGAGTTTACCCACGGACGGCGACACGATCGGTCGGTTCGGCGGCGTCCCGCGACCGACGGCGGGCAGTAGAAGGATTCTTGCCGCGGTGCCTGAAACCCGTTGGCATGACCGACACGCCCTCCGCCGTCCGCCGGGCGACGACGCCACCGAGGGGTGGTCGCTGACCGATGGCGACGGACTCGCCGACCACGCGGGCGACCCGAGCGGGTCGCGTCCGGGCCACGCTCGACCGTCTCCCCGGTGGCACCACACTGCTCGCCGTCCTCGCTATCACGGCGGTGGGCCTGCTCGCCCGTCTCGTCGCGCTCGGCGACCGCATCGCACACCAGGACGAGGCACGGGTCGCCTACTGGATTCTCAGGTACACCGAGACCGGCGCGTTCGAGTACCGCGCCATCATCCACGGGCCGTTCCTGCCCATCGTCAACCGCTGGGTGTTCTCGGCGCTCGGCCCCTCCGACTTCTCCGCGCGACTCGTCGTCGCGCTCGTCGGGGCGTCGATGCCGCTGGCGGCGCTGCTGTTCCGCTCGCGGCTCCGTGACTCGGAAGTGGTCGCGCTGGCCCTGCTACTGGCGTTCAACCCGCTCCTGTTGTACTACTCGCGGTTCATGCGCAGTGACGTCCTCGTCGCGGCGTTCATGCTCGTCTCGCTCGGCGGCCTCGTCCGGGCGTACGACACCCGCCACCGCCGCTGGCTGGCCGTCGCCGTCGTCACCGCCGCCCTCGCGCTGAGCGCGAAGGAGAACGCACTGCTGTACCCGATGTGCTGGCTGGGGGCGGGGGTCTTCGTCCTCGACACCAGTCTCGTTCGGAACCGGGGCCGGGGGGTCCCCGCCCGCGAGACACTGGCGGGGTACGTCCACCGCGCCACCGGGGCCGAGACGTACGAACGGTCGAGGGACCGACTCGGCCTCCAGGGGGTCGGCTGGACGCTCACGGCCGTCGGACTGGCCGTCCTGTTTTTCGCGGTCGTCGTGTTCTTCTACGCGCCACGGGGTGGCGGCTACGGCGACCCCTACAGCGCCGGTGGACTGGACCTCTACGCGTCTCTCGGGTCGCTCCTCGCGGGCGACCCGTCGCCGTTTCTCGCGGTCGTCGAGGAGTCCACGGTCGGAGCCTGGGAGGAGTTCAACCGGTGGGTGACCGACCGTGAACACTCCTATCTCGAGTATCTCGGCCACTACCTGAAGACGATGGGCGTCGGTGCGCTGGCCGTCTCCGTGCTGGCGCTCGTCGGGGTCGCCGCCGACCGCTACGGCGAGTCGGGACCGCGGGCGCTCGTCACGCTCGGGTTCTTCTGGGGCCTGTTCTCGGTCGCGGGCTACCCCATCGTCACCGACATCAAAGCGCCGTGGGCGGCCGTCCACGCCGTCGTCGGCCTCGTCTTCCCCGCCGCCGTCGGTCTGGCGGTCCTGTATCGGTGGGGCGTCGACGCGTTCCGGACCGACGACCGGACCGGGGTGGCGCTCGCTGCCGTCGTCTTGCTCCTGGTCACCGCGCAGGTCGGCTACGCCGTCGGAACGACCGTCTACTTCACCGACCACACCGCAGACGACGACCAGCTCGTCCAGTACGCCCAGTCCTCGACGCCGGAACTGAAGACGCTCCTCGAAGGAGAGGTCGCCGACGTCTCCCGCGAGAACCGTGGGACGGACATCCTCTACTTCGGCGACGAGTTCTACACCGGCAACGAGTCGAAGGCCGACCACCCGTACCGGACGGGCAACTGGTTCGACCGCCTGCCGATGGCGTGGTACATCGAACAACAGCAGTACGAGACCCGTGCCCCCGGCGAACCGGAGGTTCGGGTCGACAGTCGGATTCGTGCGAGCGACGTTCAGCGGACTGCTCCCGAACGGCTCCCGCCCGTCGTCGTCACGCTCGCCGACCGACCGGGCAACGACGGGGGGGAACGCCTCGGACATCGAGCCGTATCTTGACGGCTACGAGAAACACACCTTCGAGCGCTACGGCTGGTCCAGCGAGTTCGTCGTCTTCGTCCGCGAGGACTGGCGGCAGTACGCCAGTGTCGAGTCGCGGGTGTTCGACGCACTCGACCCCGACGGTGGTAACCAGTCGGTCGCTCCGGCCCGAGTCGGCCGATAGACCACGCCGGTGTCGTCGACCGGCCGCGTGACCGCGCCGGCACGACCGCTCTCCGACGGTCTTATCACGCTCAAGCCGTAACTCTCCGGGAAATGACCGCCCCGGCGCTCGACGTCGTCGAACTGCTGTTGACAGCGCACGTCTACAGCGAGAACCGCAATCTCGACCCGGGCGACCTCCCCCCCGCGTATCGCCGCGCCTTCTGGAGCGCCGACGCGACCCCCGACGAGTCCTCCGGCCGCCCCGCGCCGGGTGGCATCGAACGGCCTCTCTCGACCACCGAGACGGCCGTCGCCGAGGCGACCGACCTCGCCCACCCCTGGGATGCCGTCTCGGACCTGATGTTCACCGAACGCACGGAGTTCTCCGGCGAAATCGGCTTCACCGACGTCGGGATGGCCCGAAAGTGGTTCGCCGAGCGGGCCGACGCCGAACGGCTGCTGGCGAACCCGACGCTCGCCCAGTTCTTCGAGGACGACGTCGAGGACGTCGACTACGAGGTCGCTCGCGCGAACAACCGCCCGGTCCACGCCGACCGGATCTGGATCGACAGCCTCCTCGACCAGATGTTCGACGAGGACGACGAGGAGATGCTCGACCTCGTGGAGGTCCGCGCCCCCGAGGAGGTCGAGATGACGCTCAACGACCTCGTGCTCACCGACGACCAGATGGGCGAGATCGGCAAGATCGTCAAAGCCATCGAGCACCGCGACTACCTCGCGCAGATCGGCCTCCGGGAGATCGGGAAACTGCTGTTCGTCGGCCCGCCCGGCACCGGGAAGACGAGTATCGCCCGCGCGCTGGCCCACGAACTCGACCTGCCGTTCGTCGAGGTGAAACTGTCGATGATAACGAGTCAGTACCTCGGCGAGACGGCCAAGAACGTCGACAAGGCGTTCATGGTCGCCAAACGGCTCTCGCCGTGTATCTTCTTCATGGACGAGTTCGACTTCGTGGCGAAGACGCGCTCGTCGGACGAACACGCCGCCATCAAGCGTGCGGTCAACACGCTCCTGAAGTCCATCGACGAGATCTCGCTCATCCGCGACGAGGTGTTGCTCATCGGGGCGACCAACCACCCGAACCAACTCGACTCGGCGGCCTGGCGGCGCTTCGACGAGATCGTCAACTTCCCCAAACCGGACGACGGGATGCGCTCGGACATCCTCCGGGTCATCACCCGGCAGATGGACATCGTGGACTTCGACCCCGACGCCCTCGCGGCCGAGACCGAGGGGCTGACGGGGAGCGACCTCCGACTCGTCCTCCGGGAGGCCGTCCTCGAAGCGCTCACCGAGGAGCGCACCACGCTCACCCAGCAGGACCTGCTGGACGCCGTCGAGGACTTCGAGGAGCGCGACAACCTGAAGAACCTCGACATGATGGACGACAGCGACGAACTCATCGCGGGCAACGGCCGCGATGCGGCCGGTGACGAGGACAAAGACGAGGACGACCACGACCACGGTGACGCCGACCACGCACACACCGACCACGACCACGCGCACGCCGACCACGGCCACGACTGACCCGTGGAGGTCACGCTGCTCGGCACCGGCGACACGACGGGGACGCCGACCGCCGGGTGTGGCTGTGACACCTGCGAGGCGGCCCGGCAGCGAGGCGTCGAGCGCTCGCGGTTCTCGGTCCACGTCCACAACGAGCGCACCGGCGAGTCGCTGCTGGTGGACTGCTCGCCGGACTTCCGCCACCAGTTCCTCGGCGAGGACGTCCCGCTCCCGGACGAGGCCGTCGTCAGCCACATCCACTTCGACCACCTCGACGGTCTGGGGAACGCCTACCGTCTGCTCGACTCGTTCCCGGTGTACGCCGCCGACGAGACCGACCCCGAGACCGGCGAGAGCGTCGCCGAGACGGTCCGGAGCAAGTTCGACTACCTCGACCGGGTGACGGTCCACCCGCAGACGCCGTTCGAGGCCTTCGAGTCCTGCGGGTTCGAGGTGACGCTGGTCCCCGTCGACCACCCGCCGCTGGTCTGTTACGGACTGACGGTCCGGGACCCGGAGACGGGAGCGACGCTGGCGCTGTCCGGTGACTCCTCGTACGCGATTCCCGACGACTCGCGGGCGGCACTCGCGGACGCCGACCTCCTGCTGGTCGACGGCATCGTCCCCGCTCGTCTCTGTGAGTACCACCCGCTCGGCGGCACCCACGAGGCCGACGACGGCACCCCACGGACGTTCGGGACGAAGCACATGACGTTCGAGGGTGCGCGGGCGCTGGCCGACGACCTGAACGCCGCCGACTACCGCATCGTCCACGTCTCGCACTTCCCGACGCCCGAGGAGGCGTTCGCCGAGGACGTCGCCGTCGACGGCGAGCGGTACACCCTCTGAGTTCGCCCGGCGACTCTCACCCCGTAGCGCCGACGGGTCGGCCGAAACGGACCTTAGCCGTGCCCACGAGTGAGGGGTATGGAGTACAGCTACTACCACCGTCGGCTCAACACCGACGCCGTCGGTCGGTACGACGTGACGCCGCTGTTCGCCGACCCGGGCGTGTTCGACAACCTCGTGACGGACGTCGGCCGCCCCGCGCCCGGCGACTGCACCCACGTCGCCGGCGTCGAAGCGCTCGGACTCGTGCTCGGCGCGGCCGTCGCCCGTGACCTCGGCTGTGGGTTCGTCCCGGTCCGGAAAGGCGGGAAGTTCCCGCTGCGCGACGAGGACCTCCACCGTCGCCAGCTCACCGACTACTCCGGCCGGACCAAGACGCTCGAACTCGCACGCGAACTGGTCGGTGAGGGTGACCGCGTCTTCGTCGTCGACGACTGGATAGAGACGGGGGCCCAGATGTGGGCGGCGGCCCACCTCGTCGAGGACGCCGGCGCGTCCGTCGCGGGGGTCAGCGTCCTCCGCGCCCACCGCGACGAACGGACCCGCGACCTCTTCGAGCGCTACGACGTCTCCTCTATCGGGTAGTGCCGTGAGGGGGCTCGTCGTCAGCGAAAGCGGTCGAGTCCCGACTGCCGGCGGACCACGCCCCGTGGGTTCCGGACCCACGGCGACGTCGCCGCTCGGAACGCGTCGAGGTCCACGTCACGCGTGCCGTCGGCACAGTCACAGGCGTGGCCCGGCCCGACGACACGTTCCTCGCGGGTACAGTACGGAATCGGCCCGACGCCGCCGAGTTCGAGACAGTCGACGTGCGGACAGTCGATGACCGGCACCCGCCAGCCCTTGCCGTAGGCGCGTTCGGCGACCCGGCGACGGAGACGGGCCTTCTCGGTGGCGTCGACCACCTCGACGTGCGTCTCCGTCCGGGATTCGCCGACGACCTCGACACCCGACTCCTCGGGAGCGAGCGGCGTGGCCTCGCGGACCACCTCGTAGCTACCGTCCTCGGGGTCGACGCGCCAGACGCCCACCTCCTCGGGGATGCGGTTGAGATGCGCACCGGTGACGTACGTGGCCGTCGCCAGGACGACTTCGTCGAGCAGGCCGAGCGAGACGTCCTTTCGCAACTGGGTCTCCAGGTCGCCGGGCCGCGAGAGGTCGGGTTTGTTCTCGACGCCGAGGAGTCGCCCGAACCAGTCGTCGGGGTATCGCGTCGTCTGGCGGACGTACTCGCGTGCGCCGCGCCGTTCCCGTTCGAAGAAGCCCGCGTCGACGGCCGCTTCGACCACCTCGCGGGCGTACTCGGGGTGGTAGTCGGCGAGCGCGTCGCGCCAGTAGCGCGCCCGGCCGGTTCCGACGTCGGCCTCGATGGCCGCCGCGGGGATGGTCGCGTCGGTGATACGGGTCCGCTCGGCGAACGCCGGGCCGGGTTCGACGAGTACGGTGTCGACGATGCGTCGGCTTCGCGTGCCGGTTCCGAGCTGGCGACTCACGAGGTGGCCGTCGCTCTCCAGTCGGGCACAGAGGCGCATCTCGAAGCCGAACTCGCGCACGCTCGGGGTTGGCGAGCGGGGGAGAAAAACGTCCGGTTCGCCACGCGGTCGGGCGCTCAGTACCGCTCCAGCACCGAACTCACCACCCACACCACGGCCATCGGGATGAGCAGCGGCAACAACACGACGACGGTGTACACTGCGACGATGCCGAGCGGCGTGGTCACGAGCAGCCACGCCAGCGCACCGACCGCGACCAGTGCACCGAGTGCGAGCACCAGCGCCGCGACTGGCACGTCGAGTCTCGGGAGTCGATACCCCACAGCGGGTTCCTGACCGGCCGTCTCGCCACCGGTCGTCCGTTCGACGGAAGTTCCCAGCACGGGTGGACGGACGCGACACGGGAGAAAAAGTGTTAGCAGAAATACAGTTAGGTTGGCGAACCAACTGAAGAACGTTTCAGTCCGGTTCCGGAAGCGACCGCTGGTCTCCCGGTGGTCGGTCACTCTTCGGTGACTGGAATCTCCTCGCCCGGCAGGTCGTCCTCGCCGCGGTCCACCACGTCGGTGACCTCCGTGAGGAGCAACGTCGCCAGTGCTCGCAGTGGTGGCATACCCGATTCTCGAAGACCGCCGTGAAAGGCGTTGTGGCGGTGTCTGACGGCCGTTCGACGGCCGTCGCACTCACTCACGAGAGGGGACCTGTCGGGAGGAGAGACTCACTGCTCGTCCGTTCGGTGTGACTCGGGTCGTCCGTTCGCGGTGTTCGAGGTCGGACGTGGGCGGGTCCTACGGACCCGCTGGCTCCACGGTCCGACCGGGGCCACGCTCGTCGCTCACTGACGCTCGCTCCTCACGTGAATCGCGTGAGACTCACTGTGTTCGTCGCACCGATTCTGGGTCGCTCCCCAGAACAGCAGTTTTAAATCCTTCACCGGACGACTTCCCCCTATTACTCTCGATATGACAGGGAACAACCGACAACCGGAGGTGAACATCGGTCTGGTCGGCCACGTCGACCACGGCAAGACGACGCTGGTGCAGGCGCTCAGCGGCGAGTGGACCGACCAGCACTCCGAGGAGATGAAACGCGGAATCTCCATCCGCCTCGGGTACGCGGACGCGACGTTCCGTCGGTGCCCTGGTATGGACGAGCCAGAGTGCTACACGGTCGACGAAGAGTGTGACAACGGGGAGCAAAGCGAGCGCGTCCGCACCGTCTCGTTCGTCGACGCACCGGGCCACGAGACGCTGATGGCGACGATGCTCTCGGGGGCGTCGATGATGGACGGTGCGGTGCTCATCATCGCGGCGAACGAACCCGTCCCGCAGGCACAGACCGCAGAACACCTGATGGCGCTCGACATCATCGGCATCGAGAACATCGTCATCGCCCAGAACAAGGTCGACCTGGTCGACGGCCAGCGGGCACGCGACAACTACGAGGAGATTCAGGAGTTCGTCGCGGGCACCGTCGCCGAGGACGCGCCCGTGGTCCCCATCTCGGCCCAGCAGGAGGTCAACATGGACCTGCTGATGCAGGCCATCGAGGAGGCGATTCCGACCCCCGAGCGCGACCCGGACGCCGACGCGCGGATGCAGGTCGCCCGCTCGTTCGACATCAACCGCCCCGGCACGACGTTCGAGAACCTGATGGGCGGCGTGCTCGGCGGCAGTCTCGTCGAGGGGCGTCTGGAGAAGGGCGACGACCTCGAACTCCGTCCCGGCCGCCGCATCGAGGAGGGGGGGCAGGCCGAGTACCACGAGATTCGGACGAGCGTTCGCTCGCTGCAGGCGGGCGGCAACATCGTCGACGAGGTCGGACCGGGCGGACTGCTCGGCGTCGGGACGGGTCTCGACCCGTCGCTGACGAAAGGTGACGCGCTGGCGGGACAGGTCGCCGGACCGCCCGGCAGTCTCCCGCCGACGTGGGACTCGTTCACGATGGAGGTCGAACTGCTCGACCGCCTCGTCGGTGGCGAGGACATCGAGGAGATATCGACCGGCGAACCGCTGATGCTCACCGTCGGGACGTCCACGACGGTGGGTGCGGTGACGAGCGCCCGCGACGACGAGGCCGAGGTGAACCTCAAACGCCCCGTCTGCGCCGAGGAGGGCGCGAAGATAGCGATCAACCGCCGCGTCGGGACGCGCTGGCGACTCATCGGCGTCGGGACGCTCACCGGATAGGAATGCACGTCGCCATGGACACCAGCGCGTTGATGATGCCGGTCGAGTGCGACGTTCGCGTCTTCGACGAACTCGACCGAATCCTCGGTGCCGGGGTGTACGACCTCGTGACGCCGCGTGCGGTGGTCCGTGAACTCGAAAAGCTCGCAGACGGCAACGGGAC
The DNA here is from genome assembly GCF_009791395.1 of Halomarina oriensis. GTDB lineage: Archaea > Halobacteriota > Halobacteria > Halobacteriales > Haloarculaceae > Halomarina > Halomarina oriensis. The sequence continues at coordinate 119,277 of NZ_WSZK01000015.1, read as the reverse complement.
GGAGGCGACGGCCGCGTCGGTCGGCCGTGACCTCGCCGAGCGGTGTACCGTCGTCGAGACGGACGCCGACTACGCCGACGACGCGCTGGTCGAACTGGCCGAGCGCGGGACGGCGGACTACGTGGTCACGAGAGACGGGCCCCTGCGTGACCGTCTTCCCGGCAAGGCAATCGGTATAAGGGGCCACAACCAACTCGCAATCAACTGAACATGTACAAGAGGGTCACACTCCGCGACACGGTCGAGGTGCCGCCACGGTTCCTCGCAGACGTGTCCGACCAGCTCGTGAAGGAACTGCTCCAGGACAAACTCGAAGGCCGGATGGACGAACAGGTCGGCTCCGTCGTCTCGGTGGTCGACGTCGTCGACATCGGTGACGGCTCGGTCCTCCCCGGGAAGCCGGGCGTCTACTACCAGGCCGAGTTCGACGCCATCACGTTCGACCCGGACATGCAGGAGGTCATCGACGGCGAGGTCGTCGAAGTGGTCAACTTCGGGGCGTTCGTCGGTATCGGTCCCGTCGACGGTTTGCTCCACGTCTCGCAGATCTCCGACGAGTACCTCGCGTTCGACGAGGAGGGCCAGCAGTTGGCCTCCCGCGAGTCCAACCAGACGCTCGGTGTCGGCGACGCCGTCCGCGCCCGCATCGTCACCAAGTCCATCGACGAGCGCAACCCGCGCGACTCGAAGATCGGTCTGACGGCGAAACAGCCCGGACTGGGCAAACACGGCTGGCTCCAGAAGAAACGCGAGCAGGAAGCCACGGCGGGTGAGTGACGATGGCGACCCGACTCGTCTGTCGTGAGTGCCACCGCGTCCAGGACGCCGGCGAGGAGCAGTCCTGTGTCGTCTGTGGCTCCACGTCGCTGACCGAGGACTGGGCGGGCTACGTCGTCATCGCCCACCCCGAGCAATCGGAGATCGCCCAGGAGATGGAGGTCACCGAACCCGGTGCGTACGCGCTGAAGGTCCGGTGATGACGACACACGCCGCCGCCCGCGCCGAGCGACGGCCGAGCGACGAGGTGGCGTGACGATGCTCGAACTCTCCGAGGAACTCCGCGCCGAGTTGAAGGACCCGGTGGGGCCGCTCTACACCGACCCCGCGGCACTGCTGGCCGACGCCGGCCGACCGCTCGTCGCGGTGGGCGACGTCGTCACGACCCACCTGCTCCGGGAGACGACGCCCGACGTCGCACTCGTCGACGGCCTGACGAAGCGAACGGAACTCCCTGACGACGAGCGCGTCGACACCGACGCGTTCGACAGCGTCGTCCACGTCGAGAACCCCGCGGCGACCCTCTCGCGGGACCTGTTGGTCGCGCTCGCGGACGCGCTGGCGTCCGACGAGTCCACGGTTCTCCTCGTCGAGGGCGAGGAGGACCTGGCGGCCGTGCCGGCCATCGCCGTCGCGCCCGACGGCGCGAGCGTCGTCTACGGCCAACCCGACGAGGGGATGGTCCACGTTCGCGTCGACGACGAGACGCGCGCGGCGATGCGCGAGTTCCTCGCGCGGATGGAGGGCGACGGTGACGGCGCGAACGAGGCACTCGGCATCGAGTGACCCCCGAGCGACGAAACAGTTAAGACGCCGCGCTGCGAATTATTACACGTAGAAAAGAGACGAAACGAAATCGGTGAGTTCTTCTATCAGTTCTCGCTACCTCCAGCGACGGCGTTCCTCACAGTCGGTGCGGGTCACCACCTCCCCGCTCGACGGGGGAGCGACCGTCGTTCTCATGGACGAACTCACCGACCCCGAGTCCCTCCGAGACCGTGACGACGTCGAGTACGTCGAGAACCCGCCGGAGGTCCACCAGCACCATCACGACGCCTACGACGACATCGCGGGATACGTCGTCGTCGGCGTCACCGACCCCGAGGGACGACTCCTCGTGCTCGAACACGACGACGCACCGTACCCTCACCTCTGTTTCACCGAAGTGGACCACGACGAGGAGTACGTCGAAGCGGCCCGGGGTATCGTCACGACGGCGACGGGCGTCGACGCGACCGGCGACGACGTGCTTCGCGTCCGTCGCTCCACGTACCGTGCCGAAGACGGCAGGGAGACGAGCGGGTACGACGTGGTGTTCACCGCGTCGCCGGTCGAGACCACCGAAATCGACCCCGAGGCGGGCCACGACTGGACCGCGTCGTGGCGCGACCCGACTACCATCGACCTACCCGCGGGCGAGGACAACGACGTGGTGAACGACGTCCGACTGTTCCTGTAGGACCGGGCGGTGGGTCGCGGAGCACCCGCCGCGGCCGGCTTTCCGACTCGAAATCCTTTTAGCCGCGACGAGAGCATTGTCGTACAACGTAACCATGGAAATCAACGTCATCTCGGAGGAGGGCAACCCGATGTTGCACCGCTCCGACGTGCGGTTCGAGGTCGTCCACGACGAGGCGACCCCCTCGCGTCTCTCGGTGCGTGACTCGCTCGCCGCGAAACTGAACAAGGACGCCGACGAGGTCGTCATCCACGAACTCGACACGAAGTTCGGCATGCGCAAGACCGTCGGCTACGCGAAGGTCTACGAGACGGCCGACGCCGCCCGCGACGTCGAACAGGAGTACATGCTCGAACGCAACAAGATCGGCATGGACGAGGAAGCCGATCCCGAGGCGGAGGAGGCCTGAGATGGCGCGCAACGAGTACTACTCCGACGACGGCACGACCGAGAAGGAGATGTGTCCGCGCTGTGGCGACACCTTCCTCGCCGAGCACTCCGACCGCGTCCACTGCGGGAAGTGTGGCTACACCGAGTGGCACACGGACGACGAGTAAGGTAGCGTGCGCGTCCTCGGTATCGAAGGCACGGCGTGGGCGGCGAGCGCCGCCGTACACGACACCGAGGCCGGCGACACACGGATTTTCACCGACGCCTACCTGCCCGAGAGCGGCGGCATTCACCCACGCGAGGCCGCCGAGCACATGCGCGGGGCGATTCCCACGCAGGTCGCCACAGCGCTCGACTACGCCCGCGAGACGACCCCCGAGAACCGGCCGAGCGACGACCCGCCGGTCGACGCCGTCGCGTTCTCGCGTGGTCCGGGTCTCGGCCCCTGTCTCAGAATCGTCGCCACCGCCGCACGGACCGTCGCTCAGCGCCTCGACGTGCCACTGGTCGGCGTCAACCACATGCTCGCGCACCTCGAAATCGGGCGGGCCTCGGCCGGGTTCGACTCGCCGGTCTGTCTGAACGCCAGCGGCGCGAACGCCCACCTGCTGGGCTACCACGGCGGGCGCTACCGGATGCTCGGGGAGACGATGGACACCGGCGTCGGCAACGCCATCGACAAGTTCACGCGCCACCTCGACTGGTCTCACCCCGGCGGGCCGAAGGTCGAGGCTGCTGCCGAAGACGGCGCGTACGTCGACCTGCCGTACGTCGTCACGGGGATGGAGTTCTCGTTTTCGGGTATCATGTCCGCGGCGAAACAGGCCGTCGACGACGGTGTCCCCGTCGAGGACGTCTGTTTCTCGTTGCAGGAACACGTCTTCGGGATGCTCACGGAAGTCGCCGAGCGCGCGCTGTCGCTGACCGGCAGCGACGAACTCGTCCTCGGTGGTGGCGTCGGGCAGAACGCCCGTCTCCGGGAGATGCTCGCCGAGATGTGCGACCAGCGCGGCGCGTCGTTCCACGCGCCCGAACCGCGCTTCCTGCGGGACAACGCCGGGATGATAGCGGTGCTCGGCGCACGGATGGCGGCCGCGGGTGACACCGTCGCCGTCGAGGAGAGCGCGGTACGCCCCAACTGGCGACCGAACGACGTGCCCGTGACGTGGCGCGACGGTGAGGACGTCTCGCGGGCCGCCACCCCGCGCGAGGGGCCGACTCAGCGCGGCGCGGAGGCGACCGTCTCGCTCGGCGAGCGGGTCGTGAAACGCCGCGAGGCGAAGTCCTACCGGCATCCCGACCTCGACGCGCGACTCCGTCGGGAGCGGACCCGTGCGGAGGCCCGACTGCTCCACGACGCGCGGAAACTCGGCGTCTCGACGCCCGTGGTCCACGACGTCGACCAGCGCGAGGCGACCATCACGATGGAGCGCGTCGGCGCGAGCGACCTCGCCGGACGACTCGACCCCGACCTCGTGGCGACCGTCGGTCGGCATCTCGCCACGCTCCACGGTGCCGGCGTCGTCCACGGCGACCCGACGACGCGGAACGTCCGGGTCCCCGACGCGACCGGCCGCGCTCTCGGCGGAGGTAGCGAGCGGACGTGGCTGGTCGACTTCGGACTCGGCTATCACTCCGACGACGTGGAGGACTACGCGATGGACTGTCACGTCTTCGAGGGGTCGGTCGTCGGGACGGCCGACGACCCCGCCCCCCTCGTCGACGCCTTCGAGGCGGCGTACCGCGAGACGGGCGACCCGTCGGTCGTCGAGCAGTTGCGCGACATCGAAGGGCGCGGCCGGTACCAGTGAGGACAGGCGAGCGCTCGGTGACCGGTTCACCACGTGGCGGTGTTTCGGAGCGGGCCGAACTCAGTCGGTGTAGCCGAGGGACTCGCCACCCTCGCCGCTGGTCGACGCGTCCGCACCGAAGCACTGCTGGAGGTCACCGACCGTCTCGACGACCAGCGAGGGCTGGACCTCGCTGGTGGCGACGTCGGTGCGGGTCGCATCGCCGGTGAGGACACAGACCGAGTGACAGCCGAGTCGGTCGGCCAGTCGAATCTCCGTCTCCAGTCGGTCACCGACGACGAGCACGTCCTCGAGGGCGTAGCCACCGTCGCTCAGGACGGGGTCGACCATCGTGGGGTCGGGCTTGCCGAAGACGCGGGTCGGCGGTTCGTCGGCGGCCGTCTCGACGAGCGCGCCGATGGCACCGCAGTCCGGGATGAACCCCTCGGCGGTCGGACAGACCGTGTCGCCGTGGGCCAGCAGGAACTCCGCGCCGTCGCGGACGGCGAGCGTCGCTCGCCGGACCTTCTCGTAGGTGAGGTCGGTGTCGAAGCCGACGACGACGTAGTCGGGGTCGGTCGAATCGACGCCGATGCCGTGGTCGGCGAGCGCCCCGCGCATCGCGTCGGTACCGACGACGTACGTCTCGGTGGCGTCCCGCCGTTCGAGGTAGGCGATGACGCCGTCGGTCGAGAGGACGACGTCCTCGGGGCGGGCGTCGATACCGAGCGTGGTGAGCTTCTCCGCGTAGTCGTCTTTCCACGCCGAGGAGTTGTTCGAGAGGAACCGGACGTCGATTCCGCGCCGTCGCAGCGTCTCGACGACCGTCGCCGCCCCCTCGACCAGTGTGTCGTCGAGGTAGATGGTGCCGTCGAGGTCGAAGAACACGACCTCGTAATCGTCGAGGGCGACGTCGCCGAAGGTGCGGTCCGCGACCTGCAGGTCGTCACCGTCGTCGACCTCGACCCAGTCCGCACCACCGATAGAGGCCGGTTCGACGGGGAACTCCCCGAGCAGGTCGTCGATGGCCACCTCCGTCCACGCGTCGTACGCGCCGTCGAGGACGCGGTCGGCTCTGGCGAACAGCCGCGCCGAGAAGGCCTCGGAGAAGCGATAGAGGTCGATGGACGTGGCGTGCGCGTCCGACCGCGCGACGTCCTTGGCGATGTGGTCGACGTGGCCCGACTCGTCGGTGGTGACCTTCATCGCCTCCTCGTCGTAGGTGGTCTCGTCGCACGCGATGGCGCTCTCGCCGTCGCTCGCCAGCAGTCGCTCGACGACGACGGGGTCGAAGACGACGTCCCCGTTGCTCAACAGGAACGGTTCGCCCGCGAGTCGGTCGGCGAGCAGCGCCAGCGAGTAGAGGTTGTTCGTGTTGGCGTAGCGGTCGTTCTCGACGACGGAGACCGTGAGGTCCTCGCGCTCCTCGGCGACGGACACACAGCACGCTCGCGTCCGGTCGGGGAGGTAGCCCGCGACGACGGTCACCTCCTCGATACCCGCGTCGGCGTACGCGTGTAGCTGATGGGCGAGAATCGGCCGCCCCGCGACCGGGATACACCCCTTGGGAAGACTCAACGTGATCGGTCGTAGCCGCGACCCGATGCCCGCGGCGAGGATGACGGCGTGGTTCATGTGGTCTCGACTCCGACCGAAAGAACCTGCCGGCGTCCTTAGTCGTATGGCCTGCTAAACACGTTCGTATGACACGACGGAAAGACTCTCTGTCGTGCGATTAGCTCTTCAGTTATCAGCTTCGTGACTGTCGGGTCGTGGTCGGACGTCGGTGGCGACAGCGGGGTCGTCGACCATGATGCCGTCGACGCCGGCGGCGTGGAGTTCGCTCGCCTGTTCTGTGGTCTCGACGGTCCAGACGTTGACCGCCCGCCCGTCGTCGTGAGCGCGTCCCACGAGGTCGACCGGTTCGAACGGGCCGGAGACGTACGGTTCGTTGAACAGCGAGGTGCCGTAGATCATGTTCCACGGTGCGTGGACGGCCTCGCAGTCGTAGCGGTCGGCGACGGCGAACCCGTCGGCGATGGAGTCGTGGAACACGTTCGCCAGCGGGACCGTCGGGTCGCGCTCCCGGACCGCGGCGAGCGCACCCTCGAAGAACGACGAGCACAGGAGGTCGTGCCCGTGGTCGTCCGCGACGGCGAGGACGCGGTCGACGGCCGGTCGCCAGCGGCCGCGTTCGCGGTCGGCCTCCTCGGCCGCGAGCGGTCCCGTCGGGCCGGGGTCGACGCCCGGATGTTTCAGTTCGACGTTGACCCGAACGTCCGAGGGGACGGCCGCGAACGCCTCGTCGAGCAGCGGAATCGGTTCGCCACTGCCGAGGACCTCCAGGTCCCGGAGCGTCGCCAGCGGCGTCTCCCAGACCGACTGCCCCGCCAGGGTGGCCGGCGGGTCGGTCAGGCGGTCGAGGGTCGCGTCGTGGAACACGACGGGGTGGCCCTCGGCCGACGGCATCACGTCGAGTTCCACCGTCGTCGGCCGGGTGGCCCCGCCGGCGGCCGTCGCACGTTCGAGTGCGCCGACCGTGTTCTCGGGGTACCGGTCGGCGAACCCGCGGTGTGCGATGACGTCGACTCCTCCGGTCGCGGCCCCGGTGACTGACTGCGTGACTGCGGTCCGACGACCCTCTTGCATGCGGCCTCCCCTTACTTGCTTGGAATATTAAACTTCACGTTGTCCTGTACGTACGACTACGTTTTCCAGTGACGGGTTCGTGTGAGGTACGGAGTGTTACCGAACTCCGGTACGGGCCGCGTCGACCGCCTCGAACACCGTCGCGGCCGGGTCGTCGCCGGTGTCGGTCAGGAACGCCTCGCGGAGCGCACGCCGGTGTACCGCGGCCGGGTCGTCGCCGTCGAGCGCCCGTGCCAGCGCGTCCACGAGTGCGTCGTCGTCGGTCACGAGCGGACCGGGGACGAACGACTCGTAGTCGACGTAGAACCCGCGCTCCTCGCGGTAGGCGTCGAGGTCCGGCGCGTAGAACACCATCGGTCGGTCGAGCAGCAGGTAGTCGACGCACACCGACGAGTAGTCGGTCACCAGCACGTCGACGTGCGGGAGCATCGTCGAGAGGTCGTCGACACCGTCGAGCGCCGTCACGTGTTCGAGGTCGGCCGGGAGCGTCACCGACTCGAAGGGGTGGGGCTTGACGACCAGTCGTGCGCCGCGGGCCGCCAGCAGTCGGTCGAGCGCCGCGAAGTCGACCCGGTCGGCGAGGTCGGCCCCACGTTCCCGGAACGTCGGGAGGTACCAGACCAGCGGTCCACGCTCGGCGAGGGCGGCGACTCGTTCGGCAGTCGCGTCCGCTCGGGGCGGGTCACCGACCAGCGGTTCGTAGCGAGGGTACGGGAGGACGTGGACGCACGTTCGGGGGACGCCGAGTCCCGTCGCCGTCGAGTGGACGGCCAGCGGCGACGGGGAGACCACGACGTCGAGGGCGTCGGCGAGTCGCCGATGGAGACGACGGACGACCCACGGTTCCTCGCCGAGTTCGGCGTCGAACCCGACGGTCTTCAGCGGGACGCCGTGCCAGCAGTTCACGACGAACGCCCCGCCGGTCAGCGGCAGCGAGACGTCGCGCAGGCTGTGGGTGACGACGACCGTCCCCGCACGCACCGCCAGCCAGCGGCCGCGCAGCGACCGACTGTGGTACGCTTCGTAGCCCGATGCCCGTACCGTCTCGACGGTCTCCGGGTCCGCCGAGAGCCATACCGCCCGGACGCCGGGGCGGTCGGCCGCCTCCTCGAAGAGATAGCGGGCGTTGTCGACGAACCCCGACCCGAATCGCGCGCCGAACACCCAGTACGACCCCTCGCGGCCGACCACGCTGGTCAGCCGAGCGGTCGCCAGGTGTGCGAGCGTTCCGAGCAGGAGGCGGAGTGCGTTTCGCCAGCGGTCGCGTCGGGTCACCACGCCCACACGACACGGACCGGGCGGTTAAATCGGTCGTCGGCCGCGACGTGAGCGACGTGGCAAACGGTTTAACGTCGCCCGCCGTAGCGCTCGCCATGGCAGATAGGTCACAGACCGGTGAGATATTCGGCGTCCCGTACAACTTCGAGCGACCCAGTGTCGGACGGATGTTCTCCTCGTACTGGCAGCCCGACGACGGGATGCTCGTCGAGAAGCCGTTCGGCATCGGCTACACGCTCAACCTCGCCAACTGGCGCTCGTGGGTCGTCCTCGCCGTCGCCGGCGTCCTCCTCTACACCGAGCGCCGCGGCGACGACGAGATGCCCGAGGACGACCCCGTCGAAGTCATCGTCGACTGAACCACTCGCCCGGCCAGCCTCGCCCGCCCCCGACACGCCCTCCGGCGCAGGCAGTATCGACGCCGCTTTTCACGCCGCGCTCCGAGCACGGGTATGATCAGCTACGTGACGACCAACGACGGGAAGGTCCGGGAAGCCCGCGAGTATCTGGCCGACGTCCGGGCGGTCGACTTCGACTACACCGAGATTCAGGCCGCCGAACTCGGCCCGATCGCGGCCCACGGCGCACGCGAGGCGTTCGCCCACGTCGGCGGACCGGTGCTCGTCGACGACGCCGGTCTGTTCGTCGACGGCTTCGACGGCTTCCCCGGCCCGTACTCCGCCTACGTCGAGCACACGCTCGGTGTCGACCGGGTCGGCGACATCGCCCGACGGCGGGCCGAGGAGACCGGCGAGACACCGCGTGCGCAGTTCCGCTGTGTCCTCGCGTACTGCGACGGCGAGGGGTTCGCCGCGACGCCCGACGCCGTCGACTACGGCGACCGACGCGGGCACGACCTGTCGGCCGAGGACCGTGGGACCGCGAGCACCACGGACTCCATCGACGCGGGCGACGTCCCGGTCAAACTGTTCGCCGGCGTCGTCCGCGGGCGCATCGTCGAACCGCGCGGCGAGGGCGGGTTCGGCTACGACCCCGTCTTCGAACACGACGGGTCGACGCTCGCGGAGATGAGCGCCGCCGAGAAGAACGCTATCTCGCATCGCGGCCGCGCGCTGGCGACGTTCGCGGAGTTCTACGCCGAGCGCTGACCGCGGGGTGAACCGGACGCCGCCACCACGGCCGCCACGGCGTCCTGCCCCCGCGACCGTCCGGTGAGTCACCCTCCCCGTCGACTGACGGTCGGACGGCCGACTACTCGCGCGGGTCGCGGTCCGGTCCCGGATACGGCCCGTCGAACAGTCCCGGATAGACCGACTCGGGGTCGAACAGCGCGGCGAACGCGGCCGGAGCCTTGACGCTCGTCTCGACGAGGCCGCGGATGGTCGCGCCGGCCTTCGCGCTCTGCAGGCCGTCGTCCAGCGTCAGGAGGTGTGCGGCGTCGCCGTGGAGCGCCGAGGCGACCGCGGGGTGGTCGCCCGCCGGGTGGTCGACCGGGACGCGCAGGGCCGTGACGCGCGCTCGCCAGTCCGCGGCGAGCGTCGCGTCCGCGAGGGCGGCGACGACCGCTTCGGCGTCGTCGAGCAGGTGGTCGCTCGCCACGAGGTCGACCCACGAGTGACTCCGGACGAGGTCCAGTGCGTCACGGGACGCCCCGCCGACCAGCAGGTCCGCCGCCAGCACGTCCGCGTCGGCGACGACGCGGGTGGCGTGGACGCTCTCGGGTGTCCCGTCGCTCCCGCTCTCGTCGTCGCCCTCACTCATCGCCGTTCCGTCGCTCGCGGAGTCGTTCACGAACCGACTCCTCGCTCACGTCGACCGTCGCCGCTCGCTCGAACAGTGCTGTCCACGTCTCCATACGGACGCTCCGGTCGCGTGTGGAAAAGCCGCTCCGGTCGCGTGTGGAACGGCCACTCCGGTCGTCACGGGTCAGTCGTCGCTCGGGGTGGTCGTAACCTCGGCCCGTCCCCCCCCGGACACGCGTCCACAGCAGGTAGACGACGACACCGAGGACGAAGCCGACGCCGACCGAGACCAGTGCGCCGACGACGCCCACCGCGACGGCGAGCCACGACCGTTCGGCCAGCGCGACCCGGCCCAGTTGGAGGGCGACGACGCCGACGAGCACGCCGAGCAACGGCATCGGGAAGCCCGTCCAGAGACCGGCGACGAGCGCGGCCAGCACGTAGAGTACGCCGAGGAGGACGTTCGCCCACTGCGTCCGAGCGCCGAAGGCGTACTTCCCCGCGAGGCCGCCCGACCCGTGACACATCGGGAGCCCACCGAACGGAATCGCGGCGAGCGTCATCGTCCCCATGCTCGTCGCCAGGTCGTCGCTGGCCACCTCTCGGTCGAACAGGTCCGAACAGAGCAGCGAGGTGGCGACGGCGGCGTTCCCGACGGTCATCGCCAACTGGCCGGCCGTCCCCGAGAGCGCGTCTACCGAGAGGCTGGGGACGACGGCCGCGCCGAGCGTCGGGAGGGCCGGAGCGGGCACCCCACCGTTGAGCACCGCGAGGACGACGCCGACACCGAGGACGGCCAGTGCCGCCGCCCGTGGCGCGACGAGTGCGACGACGCCGGCGACCAACAGGCCGAGCACGGCCAGCGACAGGTCACCGACCGCCAGCGAGAGGCCCGATTCGAGCAGGACGAGTGCGACGGCCAACTGCACGCCACGGACCACGGGCCGGCCGACGTAGCGTTCGACCCGCGAGAGCGTGCCCGTCCGCCCGGCGACGAGCAGGACGCCCCCCGCCAGCAGGCCCGCCGCGAGGAACTCGCCGTAGCTCAGCGCCCCCGCGATGGCCAACCCGGTCAGCGCCTTCATCGGTTCGACGGAGAGGGGAAGTCCGTAGCGGACGCCCCAGACCACCTGGAAGACGCCGAAGCCGAGCAGGAGCGTCCCGAGATTCGCCGGGGTGAGCGCCGCGAGGGCGACGACCAGCGGCAACACCGTCACGGAGTCGCCGAGCGCGCCCGTCACGTCGCCAGCGGGGAACGGCAGGCGGTTGCGGAGGGTCGTGACGGACGACGTCGCCATACTTCGCGGAAGGGGCGCTCGCGGTTGTATCTTGTCGGAAATCGGAACCGTTCACGGGAGCCCGCCGACGAAACCAGCCGTGGTTACGACAGGTCTCTCGGTCGGTCAGTAGACGAGTTCGCCGGCGACGAACTTCGCGGCGCGCTCGTCGGCGGGGTCCTCGAACACGCGCTCTCTCGGGCCGTGTTCGATACACTCCCCGCCGAGCAGGACGGCGACGCTGTCGGCGACCCGCCGGGCCTGCTGCATGTCGTGGGTCGCCAGCACGACGGCGATGCCACGGTCGCTGGCCCGTTCGACGGCCGCCTCGATGAGCGCCGTGTTCCGCGGGTCGAGGTTCGAGGTGGGTTCGTCGAGCAGGAGGACGTCGGGGTCGGTGGCCAGCGCCCGGGCGAACGCGACGCGCTGGGCCTCGCCCGCGGAGAGCGACCGGGCGTGGCGGTCACGCGCCCACAGCATGCCGACGGCGTCGAGGGCGTCGACCACCGACGACGGGGTCGGCCGCTCGCCGAGGACGCGCTCCGCGGAGAGACCGGGCGTACGGCCGAGTTCCCGACGGACGACGTCCCGTCCCCACCGGTGCAGTCGGTCGGGCCACGACCGGCGGACCGTCAGGCCGTAGGCGGCGTTGTACTCGACGCTCGCCGAGAACAGCGACCGGTCCTGGAACACCATCCCGACGCGCCGTCTGAGCCGTCGCCGGTCCTCTCGACTCTCCTCCCAGGGGTCCTGCTCGTCGATGCGGACCCGTCCCGAGACGGGCGGGTCGAACAGCGCGAGCGTCCGCAGCAGCGTCGTCTTCCCGGTCCCCGAGGGGCCGATGAGCGCCAGCACCTCGCCGTGGTCGGCCGCGAGCGTCACGTCCTCGACGACGGTCTCGGAGTAGCCGTAGGTGAGGCTCTCGGCGGCGATACCGGTCATCGGGTGTTCCCCCGGTCGCGGACGAGCGACCCCAGCGCGTTCACGGCCAGTGCGAGCACGAGCAGGACGACGCCGAGCGCGATGCCGAGTTCGTAGTTGCCCTGCCGGGACTCGACGGTGATGGCCGTCGTCAGCGTCCGGGTGAACGAGACGCGCGCCCCGCCGCCGGTAGCGATGGCGATGTTGCCGCCGACGATGAGCACCGACCCCACCTCGCTCACCGCCCGCCCGAACCCGGCGAGGACGGCCGTGACGACGCCGTAGCGTGCCTCGCGGACGACGGCCACCGAGACGTCGACTCCGGTCCCGCCGGCGGCGAACGCGGCGTCACGGATGGAGTCGTCGACGCCCTCGATGGCCGACAGCGTGACGCTCGTGACGACGGGCGTCGCCAGGATGACCTGCGAGATGATCATCGCCGTCGGCGTGAACAGCAGTTCGACCCCGCCGAAGTCGAACGCGACGGTGGTCCCCGGAATCCCGAGGGTGAACCCGCCGCCGATGGGTCCCTGGTTCGACAGCAACAGGAGGACGGCGAGGCCGACGACGACGCTGGGAAAGCCCATCCCCGTGTTGACGACGGCGACGGCCGCCCGCTTGCCGGGGAACTCCCTGAACCCGAGGACACCGGCGAGGACGATACTGATGAGTGTCGCTACACCGACGGCCGTGAGGCTCACCCGCAGCGTCACGAGGACGATGCTGATGAGGTACTGCGTGCCGAACTCCTCGAAGATACCGGCCTGGAACACGACTCGTCAGTTCGTGGGGGCCGTCAGAAGTCCTCCGGAACGGCCGTGTCGACCCAGTGGTGGAACCGGGCGGCCGCCATCGACTCGGTGGAGCCGTCCCAGTCCTGTGGGACGTACTGGCCGAACTGTGGCTCCTCCGAGAGCGCGTTCGGGAAGAACAGCTGTGAGCCGTTGGCGGTGTACTCCTCGATGGCGCTCTGCCCCTGCGGACTGGTGAGGAAGCCGACGTACGCCATCGCGGCCTGGTAGTTGACGTTGTCGTGGACCGCGGGGTTGACCGGGATGACGCCGTAGGGGTTCCGGAGGATGGCTGGGCCGTCCTTGAGCGGCCCCTGGACGTGGATGACGAGGTCGATGTTATCCTGCTGGGAGAGGTACGTGCCGCGGTCGGCGAGCGTGTACGCGCCCGACTGGCTGGCCTGGTTGAGCGTGTCGCCCATCCCCTGGCCGCTCTCGCGGTACCACGACCCGCTCGGTTCGACGCCCGCCTCCTCCCAGACGATGAGTTCCTTCTTGTTCGTCCCGGAGTCGTCGCCCCGCGAGAGGAACGTCGCCTCCTGCTCGGCGATGGTGGCGAACGCCTCCGTCGCGCTGCTCATCCCGTCGATACCCGCAGGGTCGTCTTCCGGCCCGACGACGACGAAGTCGTTGAACATCACGTCACGACGGTTGACGCCCGCGCCGTCGCTGATGAACTGCCCCTCGGCGTTGCGAGCGTGGACGAGGATGCAGTCGGCGTCGCCCGCCCGGCCCGTCTCGATGGCCGCGCCCGTCCCCTGGGAGATGACCCGCACGGTGATGCCGTACATGTCCTGGAACACCGGGTTCAGAGCGTCGAGCAGTCCCGTGTCGTACGTACTCGTCGTCGTCGCCAGCACGAGTTCGCCGTCACCGACCGCCCCACCACCGCTCTGCGTGTCGCTACTCCCGCCACCGCTCTCGTTTCCCGACCCGTCGCCGGTGCCGTTCTCGCCCTCGTCGCCACCGTCCCCGCCGAGACAGCCGGCGAGGACCAGTGCGCTCCCCGCGCCGGCAGCCTGTAGCAGTCGTCGTCGTGTCGCCCCCCAGTCGCGGGGTTGCTCGTCGCTCATGATACGAACCGTTCTCTCACCACGGGTATAACGATTGCGCCGTCAGCGGGTTTTTGCCCCCTCGCCCGCGACGTGGTGCATGGACGCAGGGTTCGACGCACGGTTGCGTGAGGGCGGGGCGACGTTCGACGAGCGTGACGCGACCCTGCTGCGGACGGTCGACGCCGAGGGGTCGCTCAACGCCGCGGCGACCGCACTCGGCCGGTCGTACGCCCGCGCACACGAACGGCTCACGGACCTCGAAACCGCGTTCGGTCCGCTGGTCGAGCGCCAGCGAGGCGGGGCCGGCGGCGGCGGGAGTCGACTCACGCCGAACGGCCACCGACTGCTCGCCCGCTTCGACCGCCTCCGAACGACGCTCTCGGGGACGACGACGGTCGAAGAGACCGTCCTGTCGGGTCGTATCGTCGACCGTGACGGCGAACTCGCCACCGTCGAGACACCCGCCGGAACGCTCCGTGCACTCGCCCCCGAGGCCGAGGCCGTGCAGGTCGCCGTCCGGGCGGACGCCGTCACGCTCCACGCGCCCGACGACGCCCCACCGTCTCGGGGAACGAGCGCGCGAAACCGCTTCTCGGGTACCGTCGTCCGGGTCGACCGCGGCGCGTCGGTCGCACTCGTCACCGTCGAACTGGACGGGGAGCGTCGAGACGACGACGCGAACGCGGACGAGGACGACCCGACGCTGGCCGCGCTGGTCACCGTCGACAGCGTCGAGCGTCTCGGACTCGCCTCCGGAACGCCCGTCGTCGCCACGCTCAAAGCGACGGCGACGCGAGCGACCCCCGCGCCGGACCTGTGAGTTCGCGCCGTCCGTCCCTCCTGGCGGGGACGCTCAGACCAGCGTCAGCGCGTCGTCGACCAGTTCGGTGAGCTCCTCGCGGACCGCGACCGACACGTCGTCGAACGGGGCCCGCGGGTGGCCCGCGGGCGCGCCACGGTCCCGCATCGCGGCCTTCAGCCCCGGCACGCCGTAGGTGTCGGTGACGGCGACGTTCAGTTCGACCAGTTCCGCTCCCAACTCGCGGGCGTTCTCGCCGTACTCGCGGTGGGTATCGTACACCTCGCTCGCCGCCTCGGGGACGACGTTCGCCAGCGCGAGGATGCCGCCGTCGCCCCCCCGCGTCGAGCGCCGGCGCGTAGACGCTCCCGCTCCCGACGAGCAGGTCGAACTCCGCCGGCGTTCGCCGACGAAGTCGCTGGAACGTCCCGACGTCGCCGCTCGAATCCTTCATCCCGGCGACGTTCGGGTGTTCGGCGAGCGTCTCGACCGTCTCGGGAGCGAGCGCCACGTCCGTGAACTTCGGCACGCTGTAGAGGTAGACGGGAATCGGACTCTCGTCCGCGACGGCCTCGTAGTACCGCTGGAGGGCGGCCTGGTCGTGGTCGTAGAAGAACGGTGTGACGACGAGTGCGGCGTCCGCGCCGGCGGCGGCGGCCCGCTCCGTCTGGTCGGCCGTCGCGGCCCGTCCGGGGTGTCCCGTCCCGGCGAGGACGGGGACGCTGGCTGCCGCACAGACCAGTTCCGTCACCCGAGCGCGTTCGTCCGGGCTCATGAGCGGTGCCTCGCTCGTCGACCCACAGGGGACGAGGAAGTCGACACCGCGTGCCTCCAGCCACTCCACGACGTCGCCCACCGCCGTCTCGTCGACCGTGCCGTCCTCCTCGAAGGGGGTCACCAGCGGAACGCCTGTCCCGTGCATACGCTCGCCTCGGGGGCCGGTCGCTTCAATCTCCCCCCGACCCCTCGACGGGTGACGCGACGCCGCGAGCGTGAGTCACGTGAGCCGAACAGACTGCGGCATACGCGCGTCTGACGCGGATTTAAGTCCCAACCGATACATCCCCGAACCGGGCGCGCGCTGCGGTCTCGTCCCCATCCTCCCCACCGCGCGCCCGGCGTTTCGAGGGCACACAGGCGTCCGTCGGCGTGTCTCGGGCACACGCCGGCACTCCCCCACTTCCACCTTCGACACCGGTCCCCGAGCGACGTGGCCGTCCTCAGAGGGCCGCTTCGCCGCTCAACTGCGCTCGCACCGAGGCGACCAGGTCGGGTTCCGCGATGAACGCGATCTCGTCGCCGACGCCGATTTCGGTCTGGGGCAGCGGGATGGTCATCGGTTCGTTCGCGCTCCCGTGGGCGTAGATGAGCACCCCGTCGGGCACCTCGACCTCGACGACGCGCTGGCCCACCACGTCGGCGTCCGCCCCGACGACGACGCTCGCCGCCGAGAGGCTCTCGGTGAGGTCTCCGAGCACGTCGAAGTCACCGCCGAGCAGTGCGGTCTTCGCTCCGGCCGCGCCGAGTCGTTCGGGGTAGATGACCTCGTCGACCTCCGCGGCGTACTTCTCGTAGATGTCGGCGTGGTAGTCGTCGTCGATGCGCATCACGGTCCGGCAGTCGTAGGCGTCGCCGATGACACACGCGCTGAGGTTGGTGTTCAGGTCGCCGGTGAGGCCGCCGAGCGCGTCGGCCGTCTCCAGTCCCGCCTCCCGGAGCGTCTCCTCGTCGTCTCCCTCGCCGAAGAACGCGTCGAACCCCGCTGACTCGGCGCGCTCGACCTTCTCGGGGTCGTTGTCGACGATGGTGACGTCGTGGCCCTCCGAGCCGAGGATGTCCGCGGTCCGAATCCCGACACGGCCGTAGCCAGCGATGACGAACTTCATGCGTCTCTCTCCCACGGCGGTCGTAAAAAGGATAGCCCCGAGAACGGGGTCGGGTTCGCGTGCCGTCTCGGAGTCGCTCCGCTCACACGCCGGACCGACCCGACGGTTTATCTCCGACTCGGTCGTGTGTGGTCCCATGTCAGGGGCGACGACGGTGCGAGAGGTTCTCCTCGACAGCTCCGACCAGCGGGCCTGCCGGACGGTCTGGGAGGCGGTCCAGCAGGACACGCTCGACACGGCGGCGAGCGTGGACCTCGTGGAGACGCTCCGAGTCTGTAGCGGTGATCTCTGTCTCGTCGGCCACGACGGCCTCGCGGACGTCTACGTCCGCCACGACCCGAACCGCGGGTTCGAACGACTCACCATCTGGCCGCCGTGGAACGTCACCGACTACGACGGCGGTGGCTCCCGAAGCGAGTTCGTGTCGTTACTCGACTCCCTCACGGCCCCCGAACTGCTGACGGTCGCCGACTCGCCGTTCGCTCACGGCGGCGTTCTGTCGAGTCTGCCGGGGTTAGGGTGGCCGTGAGATTCGAGACAGAGAACCTATCGGTTCTCGGTCGAGAAACTCTCTCTGCAAGTAGGACCCGACCGGAGCGTCCTCCCGGCGGACCTCACCGGACTCCTCCTCGTCCTGCTGACGCTCGCCGTCGTCGTCTACGTCGTCCACCGAACGAGTCGGCCAGTTCAGCGATGGCTGTCGGTGGCTGACGACCGGTACGGTGTGCCTGGCCGCCTCGCCGTCGTCCTCGTGGTCACACAGGTCACGTGGTTCGCCGTCGGGACGGGCATGCTCGTCGTAGTCTTCCTCCCGAGCGGGTGGATAGTGCTGGATAGCTACAGAGTCGCTCTTCTGCCTGCGATGCTCGTCGCCTACGGCGTGGTGTTCCCGAGAAGTCGACTCCTCCGGCGATAGGGGCCGACAGTCGAACGCGACCCGTCCTCAGCGACCGGCCCACTGCATGCCGGTGCCCTCCAGGTCCGTCCCTTCGACCGACGAGCGCAGCGAGTCCATCCCGTCGTCGCGGTCGACACCGAAGTTCTGCTCGTACAGTTCCTCGACGCGTTCGGCCTCGCCGGGCGTCAGCGGCGGCGTCTCGCTGGCGGCCGCCCACTCCTCGATGTCCTCGCGGGTGCGGAACGTCGGCGTCACCGACGCCACCTCGTCGTGGCTCAGGAGCCACTGGATGGCCGCCTGTGCCATCGTGCGCTCGCCGTCGTTCTCGGCCCCCGTCCGGGAGTCGGTCGACCCGTGCTCGGTGCGACGTTCGAGGAATCGGAGGTTCTCCAGTTTCTCCCACCCCGTCTCGTACCAGGCGTCGGGGCGGAACCCGCGGTGGTCCCCCTCTTCGAGTTCGGTGTCGGGCCGGACCTGCTCGTTGAGCAGGCCCGACGAGTGCGGGACGCGAGCGACGAGGCTCGTGTCGGCGTCGCTCTCGCGGATGGTCTCGATGAAGTGCTGTCCGGGCACCTGCTCGAAGAGGTTGAAGACGGTCTGGACGGCGTCGAAGTCGTGTTCGACCGCGGCGTCACCTTCGGCGAGCCAGCCGATGGAGGGACCGAGCGCCCAGCCGACGGCGTCGACCCTGCCCTCCTCGCGCAGTTCGTCGAGCAGTTCGAGTACCTCCTCGTCAACCTCGCCGACGTTCGCGTTGTGCAACTGGAGGACGTCGACGTAGTCGGTGTCGAGTCGGTCCAGCGACTTCTCGAACGCCTCGCGGAGGTAGTCGGCGTCCATCTCCTTCGGGAGTTCGCCGTGGCCGGCCTGCGGGTTGTTGTAGAAGTCGTAGCCGACCTTCGTGGCGATGGTCACCTCGTCGCGGACGTCCGCCAGCGCCTCGCCGACGAGTTCCTCGGAGCGACCGTGGCCGTAGACGTCGCCCGTGTCGAAGTAGGTGATGCCCTGGTCGAGTGCAAACCGGAGCATCTCCTTCGCGTCGTCCTCGGAACGGTCACCCCACCAGTCGGTGCCGACGACCCACGCGCCGAACCCGACCTCACTGACCTCGACGCCCGAGTCGCCGAGTGTGCGGTAGTGCATGGACGAGCCTAGCGGACTGAAGGACTTATGGGGTGCGGTTGCGGTCCGTCCTCGGTGTCGCCGGGGGTCGTCGGTCACGTGTCACAGGCCCGGCCGTGACGCGGCCGACGGGGCTACCGGCGGCAGTCTCGAGCGGTGTTGTGTGATTCGTGCAACAGAAACCCCTATGCCCGCACCGTCCCAACTCGGTCCCATGACGAAACGGCACGTCTCACTGCCGCCGGACGCCGAAGCGGGGTTGCAGGCGTTCCTGAGCGAAGTGGACGAGCGACTGTCGGGTCCCGAGGACACGTGTGACGTAGTTCGTGACGTGCTCGTCGACCTCTACGGTGACCGCGAGGCCTGGGAGCGCTGGCAGGCGGGCGAGGACGTCTCGCCCGCCGAGCGCGTCCGCCTCCAGGGCTACGACCCCTGCAACGCCACCGTCGAGGCCGAGTACTACGCCGAGAAGGACGAACAGCGGTTCAAGCGCTCGAAACACCTCCAGTGGCTCTGGCGACAGTTCGACGCGACGCCGATGGCCGACAACGTCGACTTCGCGCTGAAGTTCCGCCAGATGCTCGCCGACCACCTGTTCGAGGAGGCCGGCGAGAACCTCCGCCTGTTCAAGGGTATCACCTTCTCGTACGGTCACAACATCACCGTCGGCGACAACACGGTCGTCCACGACGACGTCCACCTCGACGACCGGGGTCGCCTCGACGTCGGGTCGCGCGTCTCGCTGTCGGACGGCGTCCACCTCTACAGCCACGACCACGACATCGTCGACCAGACCGAGGTGAGCAACTTCCACACCGTCGTCGAGGACGACGCGCGGGTCACCTACGACGCGATGGTCCGCGCCGGCTGTCGGGTCGGCGAGAACAGCGTCGTCGGCGCACGGGCCGTGGTGCAGGGCGACGTTCCGGCCCACCACGTCGCCGTCGGGATGCCCGCCCGGTCCATCTCCGTCAAGCCCGGCTTCGAGGACGTCGCGGACCCGGTGCCCGAGGACGGGAAACTCATCAACCACCAGGGCGACCGAGAGATACCGTACGACCTGCCCGACGACCTCGACGTCTTCGACGAGTTCGGCCGTGGCGTCGGTGCTCCCGTCGACCCGCACAGTCCCGCGACCGACCGACGTCCACGGTAGTCGGACGTCCCGTCGGTCGTTTCTCGCTCGACACACACGACGAACGACCTTTTGCCCGTTCGGCCCAACGAACGGTATGGACAGGCGAACCTTCCTCCGGGTCGTCGGTACGGGCGCTCTCGGAACCGTCACCGGTGTCGCTGGCTGTCTCCAGTCAGACCCGCCGACCGCCGAGGGCGGCACCGCGACCACCACGGCCGACGACGGTCAGCGGGTCGTCGCCGAGACGGTCGCCAGCGACCTCGAAGTGCCGTGGGGGGTCGCGTGGCCCGGCGACGACCCCGCCGACCTGTTTCTCACCGAACGGCCGGGGCGCGTCGTCCACCTCGCCGACGGCGAGACGACGGTGGTCGCCGAACCCGAGGGCACCGGTACGCGCGGCGAGGGCGGTCTGATGGGCCTCGCTTTCCACCCCGACGACGCGTCGGTCGCGTTCACCGTCCAGACGTACGAGGACGGCGGGACGAAGAACCGCGTGCTCCGCCACGCCGTCGACGACGACTGGGCGAGCGAGCCGATGTTCGAGGACATCCCCGGCGCACGATACCACGACGGCGGTCGACTGCTCGTCCACGACGACACGCTGTACGTCACCGCGGGCGACGCCACCGACGCGGACCTCGCACAGGACCCCGAGACGCTCAACGGGTCGGTTCTCGGACTCACCTTCGACGGCGAACCGCATCCGGAGAACCCCGACGTGGGCCACCCCGCCGTGTTCACCTACGGCCACCGGAACCCGCAGGGACTGGCGGTCGGTGCGGACGGCGAGTCGCTCTACCAGACCGAACACGGCCCGGACACCGACGACGAGGTCAACCGACTCCGCGCCGGCGAGAACTACGGCTGGCCGGTCGTCCGCGGGGTCGAGTCCGGTGAGGACGACCGGTTCGTCCCCGCGCTGTCGAGCTACACCCCCACCATCGCCCCCGGCGGACTCGCCCGGTACCCCGACGACGGTGGCGTCACCGCGTGGCAGGGTGACTTCTTCTTCGGGACGCTCTCGGGGACGCACCTCCACCGGGTTCGACTGGACGGGAGCGACGACGTCACCCTCGACGAACGACTGTTCGACGGCGAGTTCGGTCGCCTCCGGACGACCATCGTCGGTCCGGACGGCCACCTCTACGCGACGACGAGCAACCGCGACGGGCGGGGCAGTCCGGGCGACGGCGACGACCGACTGCTCCGGTTTCGCCCCGAGGGGGAGTGATGAGCGACGAGTCACCTGCCGACCGCGACCGACGGGCGGTCGCCATCAACGTCGCCGCGAACACCAATCAACCGGGCTTTCGCGGCCCCGTCTTCCCCGACGGCACGTTCGAGTACGTCCCGATACCCGAGACGAAACCGACCCGAGAGGCGGTTCCGACCTACGCCGACCTCGACGTCGAGACGGACGTGAGCAGTGTCGCCGACACGCCGATGCACTTCGACCCGGAGTTCCCCGAAGCCGGCGGCGAGCGCTACACCTACGGCGACGAACACGGCGTGAAGGCCCGGCCGCTCTCGGAACTCCGACGGGGTGACTGGCTGTTCTTCTACGCGACACTGAGCCAGCAGGGCGACCCGGCGTGGTGGCAGTCGCCGCGCTGGGGGGCGTACCTCGTCGGCGCGATGTGTCTCGCCCGCGACGCGGTGACGGGCGAGGAGTATCGCGGGATGGCGGAGACGGAACGCGCCCCCTTCCGGACGAACGCGCACGTCCGCCGCGAGCAGTTCGACGCGGACGTCCTGATTCTCGGCGACGAGGAGCGCTCACGGCTGTTCGACCGCGCAGTACCGCTCTCCGGGCAGGACGCCGGAACCGACGCGAACCGTCTCGTCACGGACCTGTCGAGCGATTCGGGGAAGGGGCCGTGGTGGCGACGGCCGATGCGATTCGACGCGAGCGAGACCGACGAACTCCGGCGAATCGTCGGCGAGCGCGACCTCGACTCGTGTTTCTGAGCGTGGAGAACGCCCCACGCCGTCGCGTGGCTCGACGCACGTCCCCGAGGATATAATCTGTCACAGCAGGGCTAAGACGGTTTCCAGCCAACGTCTCCCGTCCAGTCTACTGGCCGCCCGTCTGGGCAGTGATACCGATGGAATACGCAACCCGAACTCCCAGTGAGTCGCTCGTCTCCGAACTCCGTGCCGCCGTCGACGGCGACGTCGTCACGCCGTCCGACGCGGCGTACGAGGAGGCGTGCTCGCTCTGGAACGGGGCGGTCGAGAAGCGCCCCGCGCTCGTCGTCCGCGCCGTCAGCACCGACGACGTCTCGACGGCCGTCACGTTCGCCCGCGAACAGGGCCTCCCGCTCGGCGTTCGTGGCGGCGGTCACCACGTCACCGGGAGCGCCCTCGTCGACGACGGCCTCGTCGTCGACCTGAGCGGGATGACGGGGGTGAGCATCGACCCCGACGCGCGGGTCGCCCGCGTCGGTCCGGGCGCTCGCGTGAGCGACGTCCTCGACCCCGCTCAGGAGTACGGTCTCGCGCCTATCGTCGGCTCTGCGGCCCAGAACGGCATCGCGGGGTCGACGCTCGGCGGCGGCATCGGCTGGCTTCGCCGTGCCCACGGCCTCGGCGTCGACCACCTCCGGGCGGTCGAACTCGTCACCGTCGAGGGGACCGTCCTCCGCGCCAGTCCCGAGGAGAACCCCGACCTGTTCTGGGGAGTTCGCGGCGGTGGCCCCAACTTCGGCGTCGTGACGGCCTTCGAGTTCGACCTCGTGGAGGTCGGTCCCGAGGTGATGATCGCACAGGTCGTCTACCCGGCCGACGCCGCAGACGACGTCCTCCGACGGTTCCGCGAGTGGAGCGAGGACGCTCCACGCGAGGCGACGACGCTCGTCGTCGTCATGCACGTGCCGCCGCTCGCCAT
Organism: Halomarina oriensis; assembly: GCF_009791395.1. GTDB lineage: Archaea > Halobacteriota > Halobacteria > Halobacteriales > Haloarculaceae > Halomarina > Halomarina oriensis. The sequence continues at coordinate 96,457 of NZ_WSZK01000015.1, read as the reverse complement.
GGTCCCGCCGGAGGCACACGGCGCGCCGGTCGTCATGGTCTTCAGCGTCTACGCCGGAGCGGTCGAGGACGGCGAACGCGCGCTCGCGCCGCTCCGCGAACTCGGCGAGCCACTGATGGACATGAGCGGACCGATGCCGCTCGCAGCGGTCCACGAGGTCGCTCGTGACCTGTTCCCGGACGGCCGCCGGTACGCCTGGCACTCGCTGTACGCGGACGACCTCTCCGAGGACGTCGTCGACGTCGTGACCGACGCGTTCGCCGACGCACCGTCTCTGGAGTCGGAACTGGGTATCTGGCACCTCGGCGGCGCGATACGTGACGTCGACGAGGACGGGACCGCCTTCGGCTACCGCGACGCCGAGTTCATGATCACCGTCGACGCGGCGTGGGACGACCCCGAGGCCGACACCGAGAACCGTGCGTGGGCCGAACGTCACTGGGAGGCGCTCGGACCGCACTGCGTCGACGGGTCCTACCCCGGTTTCCCCGGCCCCGTCGACGCCGAGGAGCGTGGCCGGATGGCCTACGGCGAGAACTACGACCGCCTCGCCGCCCTGAAGGCGACGTACGACCCCGAGAACCTGCTCCGGAGCAACGTCAACGTCGAACCGGCCGGCGACCGCTGAGCGCCGGCCGCGACCACCCCCGGTCGTTCTCCGGTCACCGTCGGGTCCGCTCCGGCGTCGAGTGCCGCCGAAGCCGGCGTCAGTCGTCGGATTCGGCGAGTTCCGTCGGCGGGTCGCTCGTGGACCGACCCGCCACGCCGCGGTTCGTCGCTGGCCGCGTCCGGTCGAGTCCGTCGACGGAGAGCACCTCGCCCGGCCAGCCGTCCTCGTGGGCCGGGGCGAACGACACCCGCCCGACGGCTTCGAGCGCTCGGAAGGCGTGGTGGCTCCGGCCGGCGGTGTACAGGCGGTCGAACTGCTCCGGCGAGAGCATCCCGAGGTGGCCCAACTGCCCGCTCGCTCGCGTGTCGGTCCGGGTCCGGTAGCGCCGGTAGACCGGGCGGAGGACGCCCGCGAGCGGCGACCGGGCGAGCGCACTCCTGACACGGGTGACCGTCGCGGTGACGCGACTGTCGGTCACCTGGTTTCGCTCGGCGGCGTCACGGCCGACGTCCGCGACGTCCGCGTACAGCGTCTCGACGTACTCCGTGTAGTGGCGCTTGTCGAGGCGGTCGTCCACCGGAAGCGCGCCCCACGCGGCGGCCACCATCGGGTCCCACAGCGGGAACCACCAGTCGAGACCGCAGTCCTCGTAGATACGGCCGTCGCTACAGAGGAACTTCGCCTGTCGTTCCTGCCACTCCCAGGCGCTGTAGACGCTCGTGGGGTCCTCGGGTTCACAGACGCCGTCGACGACGCCGCGGACTCGCGTCCGGAACGCTCGTTCCAACTCGTCGTCGTGTGCCCACTGGACGTAGTGCTGGTCGAGGACGGCGTCGACGGCGTCGGCGACGGTGGCGTCAGCGACGAGGAGCGACCGGGGGAGGTGGCCGGCGATTCCGGCGACGGTCTGTCCGGGGACGACGACCGAATCGGCCGGTAGCCACCCCTCGTCACGGAGTCGACGGACCGCCGGCCACGCGCTCAGGTTCGGGATGGCGTCGAAGTCGTCGGCCCGTTCGTAGTAGGCCGCCCGGTCCGCGGAGTTGAACCACTCGAACCAGTCGTCGGCAGTGTACTCGACGTGTCGCCACGGCAGGTCGAGGGCGTCGGCGACGTCTTCGGCGACGCGCACGTCGGCGCTCCCCGCCTGTCCGTAGGTGAACGTCCGGACGTCCTCGGCTCCGAGTCGGACGAGCATCGCGGCGACGAGGCGGGAGTCGTAGCCGCCGCTCAACGGGACGGCGATGGGCCGCCCGTCAGCGACGGCGAGGCAGCGCTCGAACGCCGTCACCATCGCGTCGTCCAGCGTTGCGAGTCGTTCGCCGGTGGTCGCCTCCGGCGCGTCGGGGGCCGCACCCGGCGAGTAGGTCCAGTGGTGCTCGGTCCGCACGCGGCCGGTGGCCTCCACCGGCGTGGTCGTGTCGAGTTCGAGCAGTTCCCCCGCTCGGAGCGTCCTGATGCCCCGATAGAGCGTCTCGTCGCCGGTCACGTAGGTGGCGGTCAGGTACTCCGCCTCCGCGACGCCGTCCACGGCGGGAGTGCCGAGTCGCTCGCGGAGCAGTCGCGCGCTGTCGGAGACGAGACCGAGGTCGGGTGCGTAGAACAGCGGGACGCTCCGGACGTGGTCGGTCGCGGCGTAGACCGTCCCGTCGACGACCCGGACGACGGCGTAGAACCCGTCGAGTCGCTCGACGGTCCGCCGGAACGCTGTGGCGGTGTCGACGGCCGCGACCCGGCCGGCGAGCGCCGCCGCGTCGACGGGGTCGCCGTCGACGAACGCCGTGCCACGGACGGCGGTGTCGTCCTGCTCGACCCACCGTTCCGGTCGGGCGAGGGAGACGAATTCGTTCATGAGACTGTCTCGACGACCAGGTAGTTCAGTACTCGTCTACTACCGACGGTTATCCACCGGATACGAGCGACCGGTACCGGCTAAGGCGACGGGGTGCGTCCGGGTCGTATGGCTCCGACCTCACTCGACGCCGAGGCCGCGACGATGGCGACCCCGTGGTCGCCGCGACTGCTCGCGGAACTGAACGGCCAGCACGTCAAACTCGCGCGGATGGAGGGGGCGTTCGACTGGCACGCACACCCCGAGGCCGACGAACTGTTCCTCGTCGTCGAGGGGGAGATTCGCGTCGAGTTCCGTGACGGGGCCGTCGAACTGACCGAGGACGACCTCCACGTCGTCCCGGCGGGCGTCGAACACCGCCCGGTCGCCGACGAGACGGCGTTCGTCCTCCTCTTCGAACCGGCGGGAACGCGGAACACCGGCGACCGGGTGACGGACCGGACTACCGAGGTCGAACGACGCTGACGGGGACGTGTCGGTGTCGGCCGCCCGAACACTCAAGGCGACGGTAACGTTCTGTACTGTCGACAGATGTCCTCCACGACACTGTTCGTCAGGTACGTACTGGGGTACGGCGGGGTGCTCACGCTCGCCCTCGTCGGTGTCGCACTCGGGACGACGATACCGCTCGGCAACCTCGCGTTCGGCGTCTCGCTGTTCGCGGCGGCACCGGCGCTGTTCGTCCTCGGTGGGTTCGACAACTCCGTCCACGCCGCCGAGGACGCCGGTTCCATCGGGGCCAGTCCGGGGCGAGCGATGGAACACACCGAGGACACGGACGTCTCGGACTTCCCACGGGCGGCCCTCGCGGCGCTGGTCCTCGGGAGCGCCGCGGCGGGGACGTGGGCGCTGACCTTCGCCGGCGTCGCCTGAACGAACGCATCGCCGCCGGGGAGCGCGAGCGAACCGCTCCGACCACGACACCGACCACCACACCCTTCCGTGACACGCGAGGGGTATCCGACGCTGCCACCGTGTAACGTGTAAGCTCAGCAATACGAACATGAATGTGAGTTAACATCTTTCTAACGGGCGACGTGTCGGGGCAGCCGTCGGTGAAGTCGGTGGGACAGTCATCGTTGCGACCGTCTCACCGCCTTGACAGTCCATAACAAATATCAGACGGGTGGTAGCTATCGGTCATGTTGGGTTCGGACACAGCAATCGACGGCGGGAAGAACGTACAGGCCGACATCCAGACGATTCACCAGTTGACGGGGTTCCAGCGTGACCTCCTCTACTGTATCGTCGGTCTGGACAGACCCTCGGGGCAGAGGATTCGGGAGACGCTCGAAGAACAGACCGGCCGCGAGATCACCCACGGACGGCTGTACCCGAACCTCGACACGCTCGTCAACCGGGGGCTGGTGTCGAAAGGCGAGATCGACCGCCGGACGAACTACTACACCATCTCGGACGCCGGCACCGACGCGCTCCGCTCGTACCACGAGTGGGGGTCCGGCCGACTCTCCTGAAGCCACGGCCACGCTCGTGGCTCCGTGCTCCGCTCACCGACGCTTCTCCGACCCGCCCGACCGACGCCGCCGCGAGCGCGCTCAGTGGCCCTCGAACTCCGGCGGACGCTTCTCGGCGAAGGCGGCGACCCCTTCGTCGAAGTCGTCGGTCCGCGCCGCACGGACCATCCCCTCGGTCTCGGCGGCGAGTTGTGTCTCCAGGTCGTTCGCCGTGCTCTCGGTCAGTAACCGCTGGGTCCGGCCGAGTGCGACCGTCGGGCCCTCGGCGACCTCGCTCGCTATCTCGTCGAGTCGGTCGGCGAACGCGTCGTCGGCGACGGCTTCGGTCGCCAACCCCAGGTCGACGGCCGCTTCGGTCCCGATGCGCTCGTTCAACAGCGCGATACGCTTGGCCTGTCTGAGCCCGACGACCCGCGGGAGGAAGTACGTCGACGAGCCGTCGCCGGTCGCGCCGATGCCGGGGTAGCCGAACTGGAAGTACGCCTCCTCGCTGGCGAGCACGTAGTCGCCGAGGATGGCGAAGCTGAACCCCGCACCCACCGCGGGACCGTTGACACCGGTGAGGACCGGGACGTCGGCCTCGACGAGGTGGTAGACCGCGTCGTGGAGGAGCGACGCCCCTTTCCGAATCTCGGCGGCGGCGTCCGGACTCACGAACGTCCCGACGTCACCACCCGCACAGAACACCCCGTCGGACCCCGTGAGGACGAAACACCGGACCGGTTCCTCGTGGAGTCGCACGGCGAGGTCGAGGAACTCCTCGGTCATCGTCCCGTTGAGCGCGTTCATCTTCGACGTACTGTGAATCTCGGCACGCAGGACGCCGTCCTCGAACGTCGTCACGAAGTTCTCGTAGTCGGGTTCGGCCATGGCCGTGGGTCGGCCAGTGAGGACAAAAGCGTTCGTTCGCGGAGGAACCTCCCGCTCGGGCGTCGGCGTGCCGTGCTCAGCGTGCGCGGGTCACTCCGGCCGCGCGAACGCCGGGTCGAACATCTGGGCGGAGGTCGGCGCGGGGTCACCCTCGGTGACGTTGTAGCCCGAGAAGTCCTCGACACCCGCCTCACGGAGTATCTCCTCGTCGTAGACGGCGTGTCCCGAGAACTCGGTCGGGTCACGGCGGAGCAGTTCGAGGACGGTGTCGGCGAGGATGTCCGGCGTCCGCCAGTCCGCCTCGGTCCCGAGGCCGAAGTACCGCGTCGCGCGGGTGTCGAGCGCCGTCACCGGCCAGAACGCGTTGGCGGCGACGCCGTCGTTCTGCAACTCGCTGGCCAGCGACAGCGTGACGAACGTCATCCCCATCTTCGCCCAGGCGTAGGCGGCCTTGCCGGGCGCGCTCGTCATCTCGACGGGCGGAGCGTTCGTCAGGATGTGGCCGCCACCGATCTCCTTCAGGTGCGGGATGAACGCCCGCGAGGTGACGTACGTCCCACGCACGTTGACGTCGGTCATCAGGTCGAACCGGTTGGCGGGCATCTCCTCGACCGACGCGATCTGGATGGCGCTGGCGTTGTTGACGAGGATATCCACCTCGTCGAAGACGTCGATAGCCTCGTCGACGGCGGCGTGAATCCGGTCGGTGTCGCGCAGGTCCAACTGGATGGCGTGGGCGTCGACACCGCGCTCCTCGCACTCCTCGGCGGTCTCGTGGATGGTCCCTTCGAGGTCGGTGTCGCTGTCGTCGACGGTCTTGCCCGTCGAGACGACGTTACAGCCGGCGTCGGCGAGCGACAGCGCGATGGACTTGCCGACACCGCGGGTGCTCCCGGTGATGAACGCCGTTCGACCGCTCAGGTCGGGGGGTTGGAAACTCATACCACACCGGTCGCACAGGGGTCACAATAACGTTCCCCTCTCGGGAGGCCCGCTCGCCGGCGTCTACCGCCCTTCGAACTCGGGGTCGCGCCCCTCGATTCGCGCACTGAACCCCTCGTGGTGGTCGTGGGTGTCGTACAGCGGCGCGGAGAGAGAGGCCTCCACGTCGAGGCCGGCGTCGAGCGGGACTTCGAAGGCGTGGCCGAACGCTCGCAACGCCCGCTCCATCCCGAGTGGCGCGTTCTCCGTGAGTCCGTCGGCGAACTCGCGGGCCCGCTCGTCCACCGCGTCGTCGGGCACGACCTCGGTGACCAGTCCCATCCGGTCGGCCTCTTCCGGGTCGACGTACTCCCCGGTCAGGACGAGTTCCTTCGCTCGCGCCAGTCCGACCAGCCGCGGGAGTCGCTGTGTCGAGCCACCGCTGGGAAACACCCCCAGTTTCACCTCGACGACGCCGTACTTCGCGTCCTCGCCCAGGATGCGGAAGTCCGCCGGGAGGGTCAACTCGAACCCGCCCGCCACCCCCGCTCGTTTGATACCCGCGACCACCGGTTTCCTGAGGGCGTCGAGACGCTCGAACAGTGCACGGAGGTCCCCGCCGATCTCCTCGTGACTCGTCGCGTCGCTGTCGCGCATCATCTCTAAGTCCATCCCGGCACAGAAGACCGGCCCCTCGCCGAGCAGGGTGACGGCCCGAACCTCGTCCCGTTCGGCCACCCAGTCGAACGCCTCGGTCAGCGCGGCGACGACCGGCCGGTTCATCGCGTTTCGCTTCTCCGGGCGGTCGATGAGCACGTCCGCCCGGTGGCCATCGACGTCGACGTGTGCCTGTCCGTTCTCGGCGGTGAACGTCTCGTGTGACATACGCTAGCGCTCGCAGGACGGCGTGAAAAGTCCGCTGACGACCGGTCGACGTGTGACGTGGTCCGACCGCACCGGCGCGTTCTCGTCGCCACTGCCGAGTTCGTTCGCAGCACGCGCCGTCCGGGAGTCGAACCTCGCTCGCTTCCTGCGGTCGCTCGCTGGTTCCTCCCCGTGACTGACTTCGTCCTCACCGTCGTTCGGACAGAACTGCGCCGTCCGGGAATTGAACCCGGGCTATTGGCTTGGGAAGCCAATGTCCTACCACTGGACCAACGGCGCTCCCGTGGTCGCACCGAGCCTCGCGGTTCCTTCGGAACTGCTCGCCGACGGTGCGCTACACATCAGTTCTCTATCGTCCCACTTGAACGTAGCGACTCCCCGTGGTCGACGTGAGAGCGGGAGCCTCCACAGTTCGGCCTCCGAAGGGGGTGGTACTCCTGGACGAACGGTCGGAAATCCCCCGCGACAGGGCAGCTATTAGTCCCCAGGACTCCTGGGAACCGACATGAGCGACGCCGTCGCCCGACCGAAGGAACTACCCATCGACCTCTCGCTCTCCGACGACGAACTCGACGCCCACCGAGCGCACATCACGGCGTTCGTCGAGGCTGTCGTCGAGGACGCCGGCGCGGACGGTGCGGTCATCGGCCTCTCGGGTGGTATCGACTCGACGCTGACCGCCCACCTCGCCGTCGAAGCCCTCGGCGAGGACGCGGTCCACGGCCTCGTGATGCCGAGCGACGTCAACACCGAGGGGAACATGAGCGACGCCGAACGGGTCGCCGAGATGCTCGACATCGACTACGACGTGGTCGACATCGAACCCATCGTCGACGCGTTCGTCGACGCCTACCCCGAAGGCGTGGACGACCGGATGGCACTCGGGAACGTTCGGGTCCGGACGCGCGGCGTCCTCAACTACTTCGTCGCCAACGCCGAGTCCCGCATCGTCCTCGGGACGGGCAACCGCTCGGAGACGTTGACGGGCTACTACACGAAGTACGGCGACCAGGCCGTCGACTGCAACCCCATCGGCAACCTCTACAAGCGACAGGTCCGCCAGCTCGCCGCCCACGTCGGCGTTCCCGAGGACCTCGTCGAGAAGCCACCCAGCGCGGAGATGTGGGTCGGACAGACCGACGAGGAGGAGATGGGGCTGAGCTACGACCTGCTCGACGCCGTCCTCGTCCTCCACGTCGACGGGCCGCTCTCGACGTCCGCGACGGCGAGCACCCTGGACGTCGACGAGTCGGTCGTCGAGCGGGTGGACGAACTCTACGCCAGGAGCGAGCACAAGCGTCACATGCCACCCGCACCCGACGCGCTGTCGCTCTGAGTCGCTACGGGGCGAGCGACCCCACCACGACCCACCGTGCGGTACGGTACCTCACCTGAGCAACCGTTTTATACACCGCATCGCCTCGGTCGGTGTATGCGCCGTCTCGCTCCGGTCGCCCGTGTGGGCTCGCGGTCCCCGAGCGGCGGCCTCGTCTCCTCGTAGCTGGTGCTGGGGTCCGACGTGACGACCACCGGACCTCGCGCGAACCGTCTCCGACCACCCAGCCACCAGCACACCATGTCCGACACCGACGACAGTCACGCCAGTACCGACGAGACGACCAGTTCCGACAGGACCACCGACCGGAACCTCACCGACCGTATCGCGCACCTCGACTCGCTCCACGGGGAGGGGACGGAACTCGTCACCGTCTCCGTGCCGCCGGGGAAGTCGCTGCGGACCGTCCGTGCACGTATCGCCGACGAGTACGCGAGCGCCGAGCACATCCGGTCGAAACGAACCCGCGAGCGCGTCCAGCGAGCGCTCGACCGCGTCCAGCGGACGCTCCGCGCGTACGACGGGACGCCCGAAAACGGCCTCGTCGCCTACGCCGGCGTCGTCGACGGCGACCTCCACTCGTTCGTCTTCGACGACCTGCCCCGTCCCGTCGCCGAGTCGACCTACCGCTGTGCGGACCGGTTCGACGTGGGACCGCTCGAAACGGTCGTCGCTCCCGAGGCGACGTTCGGTCTGGTCGTCGTCGAACGAGGCGGCGCGGCCGTCGGCCGACTCGTCGGCGAGCGGGTCGTCCCCGTCTGGACCGGCGACAGTCGCGTCATGGGCAAGACCCGCGCCGGCGGGCAGTCCGCCCAGCGGTTCGCCCGCGAACGCGAGCGCCAGACCCAGGAGTTCTTCGAGCGCGTCGCTCGCGTCGCCGCCGACGCCTTCCTCGGGGAGGCCCCCGTCGCGGGCCTCGTCGTCGGCGGGACGCTGACGACGGCCGACCGGTTCGTCGCCGACGGCCACCTCGACCACCGCCTCCGCGAGCGACTGCTCGGGACCTACCCGGTCGAGTACGCCACCGAGCAGGGCCTCGACCGCCTCGTCGAGCAGGCGAGCGAGCAGTTGCTCGACGCCGAGCAGCGCGCAGCACGCGACCGTCTCGACCGGTTCTACGCCGGTCTCCGGGACGACGGCGCGGTCACGTACGGTGAGGGCGACGTGGAACGGGCGACCGAGTTCGGGGCCGTCGACACGCTGCTCGTCGCGTCGACGGTGGCCCGCGAGACACGGGAGCGACTCGATTCCGCAGTCGAGGAGCGCGGCGGCGAGACGGTCCTCGTCGCGGCCGACACCGAACGTGGCGCGGGGTTCGCCGACACCTTCGGCGTCGGCGCGCTGTTGCGGTTCCCGGTGGACTGAGGTCGCCGTCTGGACACCGGTTCAGCGGTCGACGCGCACGCCCCGCACGTCGAGTGCGTCGAGCACCAGCGGAACGTCGCAGTCGAGCACCCCGTCGACGGTGAGGCGTGCGTCGTAGGGGTACTCGTGGCTGGTCGCCATCTCGCGGAACCCCGCTTCGAGGCTCCGAAGCGTCACACGTTCGACGTGCTCGGTGGCTCCGGCGGCGTAGAGGGCGTGGGACGCGCCGACGCCCTCGCCCACCAGCGCCACCGAGTCGGTTCCGGTCGCCTCGCGCAGGAGTTCGACCGCTCGGAGCACGTCGAAGACGCGCATCCCGAACAGCGAGTCGTCGAGCAGGAGGGCGTCGTAGGCGAGTTTGAACTCCGTTCCGTAGATACCGTTCTCGTGGTCGACCCAGTTCGGGATGGGAATCGGTCGGTCGGCGACGGCCCCGACGCCGCGCGGGTCGACCACGAGGACGGTGCCGTACGCGGCGGCCAGTTCGGCGACGTCGTCGCTTCGCTCGGGGAGCTCCGCCGTGCCGTCCTCGAAACAGACCACGGCGGGACGCCGTGCCGTCGCGTCCGGGTCCGAAGCCAGTAGCCCTGTGACGACGATGTCGGGGTCCCGCTCGGTCCGGAACCAGACGTACTCGACGGTGAGTCCGTCGCCCTCGTCGGTCCGGGTCCGCCGCGGGCGGAGGTCGGCAGCGGCCCGGTCGAGGTCGAACTGCTCGCGGACGCGGCGACGAACCACGGTCGGGTCGACCGCCTCGCCGGCGTCACTCTCACCGTCGGTCGCCTCGGGGGATTCCGTCGACGCTCGTGACGCCAGGTCCTCCCGTAACAGGTCGTCGACCGTCCGTTCGTCCGGGAAGGCCGCTCGAACGCTCCCCGCGGGTGTCGCGTGGAGCGCCGCGCCGTCGACGACGTCGTGGTCCGCACACGAGACGTACTCGCCGTCTCCGAGGCGGGCACAGAACCACTCGAAGACGGGTTCGCTGAGGTCGTAGACCGAGCAGTGTGGCTCGTCTGCGACGTGGAGCCTGACGTTCCCGGCTGCGTCGAACGAGTCGTAAGCTCGTCGTGTCCGCTCGACCGCCTCGTGAACGCCCTCGACTGGGAAGTACTGGTCGGAGGCGGCGGCCCCGACGAAGAGCGGTATCGGCGCGAACGCGGCGAGGAAATCAGCATAGTCGATACCGGCCGTAATCGCCCCCGTGAGGTGCTGTTCGGCGTCGATTCGTTTGCCGGTTCGTAGCCACTCCTCGCGCGTCGTGACCGAGCAACACGGGGCGGCCACGGCGGGCCGGCCGTCGACGAGACAGAGATACTGCGTCTGGAGGCCGCCCCCGGAGGTGCCCGTGACGCCGAGTCGGTCACTGTCCACGTCGTCCCGCTCCGCGAGCACGTCCAGTGCACAGCGTGCGTCGTGGACGAACACCTGTGCGACGTTCGCGCCGGCGTAGCGCCACTGCTGGCCGGCGTAGCAGTGCTCGAACACGCCCCCACCACCACCGACGACGCGTTCGCCGGTGTCGGGGTCGTGGTACTGTTCGCGCTCACCCTGTCCGACCGGGTCCACGGCGAGGACGACGAACCCGTTGGTGACGAGTTCGATGCAGGCCCGCTGGTTGAGCGGGTCGATCTTCGCCGCCCCGACGTGACCGCAGCAGAAGAGCACGCCCGGGTGCGGCCCCTCTCCGTCGGGGACGTAACAGTTGGCCGTCACGTGGAACCCGGGACGGCTCTCGAACGTGAGGCAGTCGACGCGATGACCGTCGCGTTCCAGCGACGCCGTGACGGTCACGTCGGCGTCGGCCGGTCGGTCCGGGAGGCCGCCGATGGTGTCGAGGAACCACTCCCGGACGTGCTCACGGTGGCTCTCGACCGCCCCACGGGTGTCGAGGGGCCGTCGCTCGTCGTGTGTCCGCTCGAACTGCCGCCGTGCTCGCTCCCGGAGGTAGCTTCTCGTCTGGTCCGCGACGTCGTAGTGACCGTCGACCGCCGGCCCGAACCCGTCCATCGTTCGTCTCGCTCGTCATGCCCTCACGACAAAAACTCCGGCACTCCTCGGAGGCGGCCCGGTCTCCGGCCGTCGACGTCGGTTTCCCGCTCAGTCCCGTTGCAGTGCGTCCGCGTTCCGGGCGACGAGGTCGGCGAAGGCGTCGCGCTCGGCCCGCTCGCGGTCCTCGTCGCTCCGGGTCGCCCGCACGAGCGGCTTCAACCGACCGAGCGCGGTGTGGTCGGCGACGGCCAGTTCCGCGGCGACGGTGGCGGGGTCGTCGACGATTCGGGAGACGAGACCCATCCGCAGCGCCTCCTCCGCGTCGACGGTGCGCCCCGAGAGTGCGATATCCATCGCGTTGCCCTCGCCGACGACGCGTGGCAGTCGGGCGGTGCCGCCCCACGCGCCGAACAGACCGAAGGTGACGCCCGTCTCCGCGAACGTCGCCTCCGGGGTGGCCACCCGGAGGTCACACGCGAGTGCGAGTTCGACACCACCGCCGCGGGCCGCGCCGTCGACGCCCGCGACGACGACTGCGGCGGAGTCGGCGACGGCGCGAGCGACGCGCTGGCCGTGGGCGGCGAACTCGCAGGCGGCGTCCGTCTCGCCAGCCTCCGTCGCGGCGGCGACGTCCGAGACGGCGTCCAGGTCCGCGCCAGCACAGAACGCGCTGCCCGCCCCGTGGAGGTGGACGACCGGCGTGGGTGGGTCGACGACGGCGGCTTCGAGCGCGTCGAGGGTGTCGGGGGTGAGCGCGTTCCGTCGCTCGGGTCGGTCGAGCGTCACCGTCCGGACGTCGTCGGTGTCGTCGATGTGAAGCACGAGCGTCGCTGGCACGCGGTTTCCAAAGGTCTTTGCGTGTTCCGCGGCTAGTTCCGAGCGATGGAGGACGCCGCCGCCGTCCGTCGGGCCGCGCGTGCGTCGGTCGACGATATCGAGCCCGAACGGCTCAGAGCCGACCTGCGTGCGGTCATCGACGACGGCTCGATGGTCCCTGGAGTGGTGACGGTCCACGTCGCTCGGGCGTACGACGTCGAGGGCGACGCCGTCTACGACCACGCCGCCGGCGTCCAGTTGATCTACGACGGCCTCGGACTCACCCGTCGACTCGCCGCACAGGAGCCGTGGCTCACCGATGACCGCGAGACCGGCGACATGCACGTCCTCGCGGCCAACGCGCTCGTCGCTCGCGGGTTCTACCTCCTCGCTCGCACCGAGGCGGCCGACGCTGCGGTCGAGGTGGTCCAGGCGTTCGGCCGCGACGAGACCGAGCGCCGCGAACGAGGCACGGACGCGCCGACCCTCGAAGCCGACGTACTGGACCTCGCGGTCGTCGCCGGTGCGGCCGTCGGCGGGACGGCCCCGACGGCCGACCTGCGAGCGCTCGCCGGCGAACTGGCGGAGTCGCTCGCGGCCCCGTTCCCGCCGGTCAGAGCACTCGACGACCACGACGTCACCGAACGCGTGCGACGTGATACCGGTGCGTTCGCGGACCTCTGAATCGAAACGCCTAAAGTCGAGTCGTCGCACTCTCGAAACGCACACGACGTGCCTGGGTAGCTTAGCGGTAAAGCGCGTCCTTGGTAAGGACGAGAGCCCGGGTTCAAATCCCGGCCTAGGCTTCTTCGGAACTCCTCACGACGAGCGGCGACTCCCCCTCGCAGCGAGCGATGGGCGCTGGTCTTCAGGCCGTTCTGGCCGGTCTTCTGTGAGGTCTCACGCGGTATCCGGTGGTGTGTGACTCACGTCAACGCGAGGACGAGGAAGAACGCCAGCACCACCTCGTTGACGACCCAGGAGTTGTCGTTCATCCAGTCTCGAACGGTCGGGAGCCGTGTTTCGGCTCGCTCTCCCAACGCGAGCACCGACAGACCGGGCAGTGCGAGCAACAGGAGGGTGAGCGCGACGAACCCCGCCGCGTCCAGCAGCGGCAGGTCGTTCGAGGCGAGGTACGACCCGACGGCGACGGAGGTGAGGACGTCCGTCGGGAAGACGCCCAGCAGGAGGAAGCCGAGTCTGAACGCGAACCGTGGCGTCGCTCGGCCGAGTCGTCCCATCCACTTCGGTGGTTCGGCTTCCTCGCGGGTGCGGTAGGTGTGCGCCATCGCACCCAGTATCGCCACGACGACGACCGCCATCACGACGGGCGTCGAGCCCTGCTCTCGCACGCCGAACCCACCGAGCAGGTACGCGACGGTCACGACGGCGCTGATGGACAGCGACGCACCGAAGACGTAGGCGAACGAGGTGCGCCGCCACTGCTCGCTCGTGGCGAGGAAGACGGCACTGAGTATCTGGGGGCCGGCGACCATCACGATGGCTAGCGGGAGGACGGCTGCGACGCTCACGACCGTCCTCCGTCGCCGCCGGGAACCGTCCGTCGCGGTGCCGTCCTCTCCCGTCGGCTTCCGAGCGCCCACCGGGTCTCGCGTGTCCCCGTCTCGCGTATCACGTCTCCCCTACGGCGGCGACAAAAATCAACTCGTTGACGTCTCTCTCGCTCAGCAGTCGAGCCGCGAGAGACGTGTACGGAGGCCGTCGAGCAGGTCGTCCTCGCGGCTCTCGTCGGCGAACCACCACGCCTGCTGGCAGTAGAAGACGACTTCGTAGACCGCACGGCGCGTCTCGAACCCCGGAGCCAGTCCGGCCCGGTCGCGGTAGCGGTCGAGGAAGGGGTCGCCGGCCGTCTCCGTCCACAGGACGTAGCTCACCTCGGCTTCGGGGTGGCCGTAGTAGCACGCCGGGTCGAGGAACGCCGCGACTCGGTCGCCGTCGACGACGAGGTTCTCGAACCAGACGTCGCCGTGGAGGAGTGCGGGCGATGCGGGGTCGTCGAGCAGGTCGGGGAGTCGGTCGCCGAGTCGTCGCAGTCGGTCGAGGAGGGTCGAGGAGAACGCCACCTCCGTGGCCGCGAGCGTGGCGTAGTAGCGGAGGCGGTGGTCGCGGACGAACGCCGGCCACGAGTCGGTCCAGGGGTTCGGTTTCGGGAGCGGGCCGGCGGTCGTCTCGAACGGGAAGCCGAACGCGTCGGCGGTCTCCCGGTGGAGCGCCGCGAGGTGGTCGGCGAGGTCACGCTCGACGGTCGGTGTGATGGGGTCCGTACCGTCGACGAACGAGAGGACGAGCAGGTCGTCGCTCGCGGCGAGCACGTCGGGGACCGGGAGCGTGCCGTTCGCCGCGAGGTGGCGGAGCATCCGGGCCTCGACGGTCAGCGGGGTCGGTGCGGTCTTGGCGACGACGCGGCGGCCGTCGGCGAGCGAGAGTCGGTAGGCCCGGCCCGTGACGCCACCGACCAGCGGCGCGACGGCGGTGACGTCGCTTCCCAGCGTCGTCGCAAGCGCGTCACGCCACGCTCGGGGATCGTCGCGGTCGGCCGGGGGGTACACGTCGTCGGGCATCCGGGCGTCGGTTCTCGCCGACGCCGCCCATCAGTTTCGGTGTCGACCCGCCCGGTGTCGGGAGTCGGGAGTCGGAGGGGTCTCAGCAGTCGACGCGGTCGGCGACGGTGTGTCCACGGTCGGTCAGGCCGACGGCGTCGTCGTCACGACGGACGAGGTCCGCGTCTTCGAGTTTCGGGAGGTGGACGTGGTGGAGGCGGATGTCGGCGTGCTGTGGGTCGCCGTCGTCGTCGGTGATGGCGACACGCAGGTCCTCGACGGCCACGCGGTCGGTGTCGGCGAGCACTCCGAGCAGGGTCCGGCGCTCGTCGTCGGCCACCAGTCGATAGATACGGTCGGTCTCCGGCGACGCGCGTGCCATCGACGTCCCTGCCATTCGTCGTCGCAGTCCGTTCTCTGCCATGCTGGCCGTACGTTCGACCGGACCTGCGTGAGTGCAGTGCCACGACTGTCGGAGGTACTTCAACTGCGAGCCACGGTATCGTGGTGTTCACTGCTGAACCGCCGTCACGGCGGTCGAACCACGTCGTTCGCCGGCCGGTCACTCGCTCTCCGGTTCGTACAGCACGCCGAGGAGTTTGCGTTCGGCGGCTCGGAGGTGCTGGGTGAACGTGCTCGCGGAGATGTCGAGCAGGTCGGCCACCTCCTGGCCGGAGTGGCGTCGCGGGCGCTCGAAGTAGCCGGCCTGGTACGCGGCTTCGAGCGTCGTCGCCTGTCGTTCGGTGAGTCGGTCGTCGAGTTCCGCTCGGAAGGCGTTCCGCGACTTGAGCGGCCGGTCACGTTCGCGGCGGGCGACGAGTCGGACTCCCGTAGCGACCCGCGAGAGGGTGTCGACGATACCTCGGACGTCGGCGCGTTCGGCCACGTCGACGAGGAGGGCGGTCTCCTCGCCGTCGGTGTAGAGGTCACGGACGGTCGCACCGCTCTCGACGAGTACCGGGACGAGCGTGTCGTCGTCGACGAGCACCTCCAGCAGGACGGCGTCGTCGACGGTGCCCGCGACGCTGGCGTGCTGAACCGTCTCGACGGACTCGGCGGCGACCAGCGCCGTCTCGTCGTCACAGCCCTCGACGGTCACCGAGAGGACGAACGTCCCGTCGGGTCGGCCCACGACGCCGTCGAGGACGACGTGACTCCCCGTCGCGCCGGCGAGCGCCGTGAACGGGGGTGCGTCCTCGACGGTCAACTCCAACTCGACGACGGCGTCGCTCACCAGTGCCCGCTTGCGTTCGGTCGCGGCGATGGCGTAGCCGACCGTCTCGCCCAGTTCCCTGAGGACGGCCCGTTCCTCCTCGTCGAACGCGTTCGGGCGGTCGGCGTAGATGTTGAGCACGCCGTACAGCGTCTCGCCGGAGACCAGTGGGACGGCGGCCGAGGAGCGGTAGCCACGTTCGAGCGCGTCCGCCCGCCACGGTGCGAAGTCGGGGTCCGCGTCGATGCGCTGGGCGACGCTCACCTCGCGGGTCCGGACGGCGCGGCCGGCCGGGCCGCGTCCGGTGTCGGCGTCGTCGACGGTGATGTCGATGTCGTCCAGATAGCCCGCCTCGACGCCGGCCGACGCGCGCGGGACGACCCGTCCGTCGACGCCGCTCCGGTCGCCGACCCACGCGAACCGGTAGGTCTCGGAGTCGGCGAGTCGGTCACAGACGCGCTGTTCGATGGTCTCGCGGCTCTCGGCGTCGACGAGCGACCGGAGTACCCCACGGATGACGCCGTTGATGCGGTCGAGTCGTTCGAGTTCGTCGCGCTGGCGTTCGAGCAACGCCTCGCGCTCGGTCCGCTCGGAGATGTCCCGTCCGATGCCGGTGAGGCCGACCACGTCGCCGTCGGCGTCGGTGACGGGTGCGCCCGTGAACTCGTAGGGGAGTTCCTCGCCGTCGCTGGTGAGCAGGTGGGACTCGACGGTGACGGACTCGCCCTCGTCGACGACCGCCGCGATGGCGGCCATGATACGGTCGTGGTCGCGTTCGGGGACGAACTCGAAGGCGGTCGTCCCCGCAATCTCCTCGTCGGTGTAGCCGGTGACGGCGTTCACCCGGTCGTTCCAGCGGAGTATCTCGCCGCCCTCGCCGACGGTGTAGAGGACGTCCGGGAGGCCGTCGAGGATGCTCTCGACGAACGCCCGTTCGTCCTCCAGGTCGTGCTCGTGGCGCTTGCGCTCCTCGATGTCTCGGAGGATGGCCAGTAGACGCCGTTCGCCGTCGATGGTGGCGAGTTTGAGCTGAATCTCGACCCACAGGACCGCCCCGGCGGCGGTCCGTGCACGGGCCTCGAACCGCTGTGGCTCGCCGTCGACGGCGTCGGCGATGTGGGTCCGTGCGCGCTCGCGTCCGGTCTCGTCGGCGGCGATGGTGATGTCCGCGAGCGAGCGGTCGAGGAGCGTCTCGCGGTCGTAACCGAGCATCTCGCAGAACCGCTGGTTCACGTCGTCGACCATCCCCGTCTCCGGGTGGTAGACGACGAGGCCGGCGTCGACCTTCTCGAACACCTCGCGGTAGTTGGTCTTCGCGCGACTCTCGGCGACCGCCGCCCGGACCCGGTCGGCGAGGCGTTCGTGACGAGCGACGTCGGCCGAGCGTCTGAGGTGGTCGGTCACGCCCGCGGAGACGGCCTCGTCGACCTCGCGGGGGGTCGCCTCCGAGAAGAGAATGACCGGGAGCGTCGGCCGGCGCTGGTGGATGCGGTCGACCAGCGCCGGGGCCGTCCCGTCCGGGAGGTCGTACCGACAGACGACGCAGTCGACGTCGTTGAGCACCACGAGGAGCGACTCGGCGTCGGGAATCGACCGGGCGTCGATGTCACCGGCGAGTTCGAGTCCGTTGACGACCAACTCGGCGAACGTCGAGTCGTCGTCGACGTACGCCACTTCGACGGTCGAGCGGGGACCTCCCAGCCGTGGCGCGGTGTCCATCTCGCCGTTCTCTCGCATTGTCTCAGCGCTACGCAGTCACCCGATTAAATGGCTCCGGCCGTCGTGACGGTCACCCGACCGGTATACTCCCTCGGTGTGCGTACTAGGGCGTAATAGGCAATAATAGACTATTATCATTATCAATCATAACAGTTTTTACCCGGAATGTGGCAGGGATGGATACGTCGCGTGGAGCGGCCACGCGTAGACCAAGCCATGAAGGATTCACAGGACAAGGTTGCGAGTCGGGTGCGAAGCACCGAATCGAGCATCAGAGACGTCGACAACACGGCGGGCCGGGAGTTCCGCGAACTGCTGAACGACGAACCGTACGTCTTCGCACCGGGACTGTATCACGCGCTGGACGCTCGCCTCGCGGAGATGGCCGGGCACGACGCCGTCTACATGAGCGGCTACTCGACCGTGCTGGGGCAGTTCGGGTTCCCGGACCTGGAGATGGTCACCATGACCGAGATGGTCGAGAACGCAAAGCGCATCGTCGAGGCGACGAACCTCCCCGTGGTCGCGGACTGTGACACCGGGTACGGCGGCGTCCACAACGTCCGCCGGGCCGTCCGCGAGTACGAGAAGGCCGGCGTCGCCGCCGTCCACATCGAAGACCAGACGTCGCCCAAGCGCTGTGGGCACATCGCGGGCAAGCGAATCGTCTCGCGTGACGAGGCCGTCTCGCGCTTTTCGGCCGCCGTCGACGCCAAGCAGAGCGAGGACACGGTCATCATCGCCCGGACGGACGCCTACGGGTCGTCGAACGGCGACTGGGAGGAGCACCTCGAACGCGGCCGCCTGTACGCCGACGCGGGCGTCGACCTCGTCTGGCCGGAGATGCCCGACCCCTCCCGGGAGGACGCCGTCAACTACGCCGAGACGCTCCACGAGACCCACCCCGATATCGACCTGGCGTTCAACTACTCCTCCAGTTTCGCCTGGAGCGAGGAGGAGGACCCGCTCACGTTCGCGGAACTGGGTGACCTCGGCTACAAGTACATCTTCGTGACGCTGTACGCCCTGCACTCCGGTGCGCACGCGGTCTACGAGGACATGAAGAACGTCGCCGAGAACGCCGAACAGGGTCAGATGGACCTCGAAGGCCGCTACCTCGGCCACGAGACCGAGAGCCACCACCAGCTCTCCTTTGTCCCGCGCTACCAGGACATCGAGGCGCAGTTCGACCCCGAGGCCAGCGAGCGCATGGAGAAGTCCGCCGGCTTCAGCGAGGACCGCTCGGAGCCGCTGACCTCGAACTCGAACGACGACGACTGAACGATACGCGGCCAGTACTGCCCTTACTTCAATGCCTATTCCAGTTCCCCACAGAGTCGATTACACATGACCGAGCGTAGACACCAGCGAAAGTTCGTGCGGACGTTCTTCACCTCGCCGACCGCGTTGCAGGGCGAGGAGGACTCCGCGAAGATGATTCGACGTGCAGCCCAACTCCGCGGCCTGCAAGCGCCCGACGTCTGGGTGCCGGACAACGAGGACGCCACCGCCCCCTCGATGCGCGACGAGGGCGCACGGAACATCGTCGAGGTGGTCGCCGAACACGGCGCGGAGTTCCCCGGCGAGATCCACCCACGAATCGTCTGGCACCGTGACAGCCCCGCGACGCGCTATCAGGGCTTCCAGCACATGCTCGACATCGCCGACCCCGAGAACGGTGCGGGCGAGCACATCGACGGCTTCGTCATCCCCGAGGTCGGCGACATCGACGACTGGAAGAAGGCCGACGAGTTCTTCACCATCGTCGAGACCGAACACGGCCTCGAAGAGGGGTCGCTGAAGATGTCGGTCATCGTCGAGAGCGGCGAAGCCGAACTCGCCATGGGGAAACTCCGCGACGAGATGGGGAAGGCCACGAACAACCTCGAACGACTGTTCTTGCTCGTCGACGGCGAGGTCGACTACACCAAGGACATGCGCGGGATGACCCCGACCGGGAAGCTCCCGCCGTGGCCCGAACTCCGCCACAACACCTCCCGTGGCGCGAGTGCGACCGGCTGTATCGCCGTCGACGGCCCGTTCGACGACATCCGCGACGTCGAGGGCTACCGCGAGCGCATGACCGAGAACCACGCCAAGGGGATGCTCGGCATCTGGTCGCTCACCCCGGGGCAGGTCGTCGAAGCGAACACCCACCCGCTCCCGCCCAAAGAGGGCAGTTGGCACCTCACCGTCGGCGACCAGCAGGCCGACCTGACCGACGAGGACGGCGTGCAGGTCTACGAGGGTGACCGCCTCTCGCTCGAAGAGAGCGGCGGCGAGTACACGCTCCGCACCCCGAGCGGCGAGCAGACGCTCGACGAGGACGACCTGCGCGAGGAACTGCTCGGCATGGCCGAGTACGTCCCGAGTATGGACGACATCGTCGACTCCATGGAGGAGTTCGAGGCCGCCCGCGACGCCGGCACCGGTGCCATCGCCATGGAGCAGGCGGCGACCATCCGCATCGACGACGTCGAGGTCGACATCTCGAACGACCGCATGTGGGACGAGGCGACCTACCAGGCCGCGATGACGCCCATCGCGCTGTTCCAAGACGTCTACGAGAACCGCCCCGACCAGCACGAGGAACTCGCCGAGCTGTACGGGGAAAGCGTCGTGGAGCGCGCGTCGAACGTCGGGAAGTAAACGAACCGTCTCGGTAGTCGATTCCTTCGGTTTATTCTACCATCGTCAGCCGTGGTGCAGCCGTTAGACCCGTGCCGGGAGTCTAACGACACAACTCCTGCCAGATTGGGTGCATACCGTCTACCGGTCTGCTTCATACCGAGGGTGTATCTTGCACCTGACCCCTGTCGGCATCTCTTTTATCCTGCCTAATTTTGCGCGATAGGAACCCGATGATGAATAGTGGCGAAAGCCTAACTTTCTCTGACTACTAGACGTACTCTGATTTCCGGCATCGGCATCGGTATATACTGATGGCGTAGTAGAGCAGTTTGTTGAACGTTCAATCAACATGGCGTTGAAACTCCGTTCGACAGAAAACCGACAATGGCAATTACGAAATGGGTAGCAGATGAGATGCCCGACCTGAACGGCAAGACGGCGATCGTCACGGGAGCGAACAGCGGTCTCGGCTACGAGATCACCAAGGCACTCGCGGCCAAGGGCGCACACGTCGTCATGGCGTGCCGAAGTATGGACCGAGCGCGTGACGCTGAGTCGAGAATCGAGCGGACTGTCGATGACCCGTCCCTGTCGATCATGGAACTCGACCTCGCCGATCTCTCGTCCGTTCGGGAGTTCGCGTCGGCGTTCGAATCGGAGTACGACAGACTCGACATCCTCGTCAACAACGCCGGCGTCTCGATGCCGCCATACTCGACGACAGCGGACGGCTTCGAGTTACAGATCGGAGTGAACTTCCTCGGCCACTTCGCGCTCACTGGCCATCTCCTCGATACGATCACCGCAACATCCGGCGCACGGATCGTCTCGCTGAGCAGCGGTGGGGCCCATCTGGGGAGTATCGACCTCGGGAGTTTCCGTGGCGACGAACAATCGTACAGTCGATGGAGCGCGTACACACAGAGCAAGCTTGCGATGAGCCAGTTCGCGGTCGAACTCCAGCGTCGATTTAACCGCGATGGGAACGATACGAAGTCGTTCGCGGCACATCCCGGTTGGTCGGACACGAACCTCCCGCGACACTCCCCCGTCGCCATCCCCGATTTCGTGTTGAATCGAGTCTCGATGCCCGCCGAACAGGGCGCACTGCCGACGCTCTACGCGGCGACCGACCCGGAGGCGATCGGTGGGGCCCACTACGGTCCCGACGGATTTCTCGAGATGTCGGGCTATCCGGAACTCGCAACGCTCCCCTCCGGAGTGAAAGACAGACAGACGGCAAAGCGGCTCTGGACGGCCGCCGAAGAACTAACTGGCGTTCGATACCCCTCTGAGAACGCTGACACGACGACTGTCTCCGAACCAGCCGAAGCCTGAGTATATCGAACGGTGGTCGGTAATCACGGCACCATATCCGGACGTAGATGAGACTGATACGCTTGACCGACGACATGACCGACAACTATCGATTCGACGGAGGAGAAAAACCATGACGAAGGCGACGAAACAGCGCATCATTGAGGCGGCGTTCGACGCACTGGCTACTCACGGCTATGCGGACCTCTCGATCAAGGCCATCGGCGAGGAACTGGGCCAAAGCCCCTCGCTCATCTACTATCACTTCGAGGACAAGGACGACCTGATATTGGCACTCCTCGATTTTCACATCGAGGGGTTCACCGAACAGTATATCGAAGGCTCGACGGCCGATCCGGAAACGAAGCTCAGACAGCTGGTAGAGAAATTCCTCCCGGAAGAGGTGTCTGCCGATGAGTTGGAGTTACTCTCTGTCTACGCCGAGCTACGGGCACAGGCTGCTCGCAACGACGAGTACCGTGAAAAGGTCACTTGGATAGATGACCTCCTCGTCGAGACTGTCGCTACCTTCATCGACGAAGGAATCGAGAGCGGGCAGTTTCAGGTGGTCGAGTCCGATGTCGTGGCAGAGCACATCGTTGCGTTGTTGTTGCATGGACAGTACGCTCGGGCGACAACCGATCGAGAGGATACGGTTCCTGTCCTTCGAACGGTCGTTGACGATCTCATCAGCAGAGACCTGCTTGGTGCCACCAGCTGATACGTTACAGTGACATTGGAACCTCTCATCTATGCCATGACAGGTAAAGTATCTGGACTTTCGGTCGACAAGCTGGAGGGTGTAATCCGACTCTGCGGTCGACACCGACGTCACGGCGGAGCGGTCTGAACGCTGCTCGAGATCGTCGCCAGTGGTTTTTGCCGGGCTGTGGAGCAGGCGAGATGAGCAGGAGTAAGGGGTTTGTGAAAGCGTCTCTCGCAACTACACGGGTTGCACGGCGAGAAGAGCACTATTCCGACGCCAAACAGATCGCGCTAATTAGCGCGATCGCTGTGTAAGATACGCGCTCTGTATACTGCACGCCAAAACTGGAAGAAATACGAGAGATCGAATTCCCTGACGATAGACCCACGCTCTCTGTCTATCGATGCCGGCAAGCGACGAACCGGCTTCGATTCGGTGCAGCCGACGAGTCGGTGAACGTCGTTCCCGGAATCGCTCTCGAACGAGTTCACCGTTCGCCGGGCAGATGCCTTCGAGTGTTCGGTCAGAACTATGACCGAGTACGAGCAGTGTCACGCATGCGACGACCGAACGCGGTTTTCCGACCCGTCGAGCGATATGCGGACGCCGTCTCTCCCAGAACTCACGGTGTCGTCGCCCTCGTCTCGTTCTGCACCTTCGTCGGGGTGATCGCTCTGGGATTCGTCCCGGTGACACGCCGAATCGAGACGTCCGGGTACTCCACCTCGGAGTTACAGGACGCGACGACCCGAACGGAGGTGGACACGATACTGCTGGCGCTGGAGCCGGTCGTGGACTCCGTGATGCTCCTGTCGGCTCTCGACTACCTCTTCGTTCTGGCCGGACTGTTCCTGTTCTTCTCGCTCCACTCGCTCGCCCTGAACACGCTGGAAGGCCACGCCAAACTGGCTCTGGTCCCGAAGGTCGGGATGGTCGTGACCGTCTTCTCTCGACTCTTCGACTCCCTGGAGAACCTCTGGGTCGTCCTGATCTACACGAACCCCGACGACTACGCGACCATCCTCATCGACCTGATGAACGCCTCCGAAACGGTGAAGTGGGCACTCGTCGGGGTCGAGTATCCAACGCTTGGACTGGCCATCGTCCTTGCACTGGTGGTCCGGTTCACGTCACTGTTCGATGGGCACTCCGTACGCCTACGGTGAGGAGTTCGGACCCCCGTCGCTGACACGACCGGAGGTGACGGACCCACGCGCTGCCTCTGACGACCGAACCCTTCCGTCACTCCTCGCGCCCACTCCATCCACAACACCCATTATCGCCAGCCCGAAGCGTGTGGTATGCCATCGCTCGTCGTCCACGTCGCGCTCGCGGGTCTCGTCGGGGCGGCGCTCCTCGGGCACCGGTTCGACCGGCGGTCGATCCTGCTGATCCTCGCGGTCCCCATCGTCCCCGACCTCGACGCCTTCGGCGGCTTTCTCGTCCCCGGCACCCACCGCGCGCTGTTGCACACGCTGTTGATTCCCCTGACCGGAGCACTCCTGCTCTACTACGACACCCGGCGTCGAGAGGAGTCGTGGGTCCGTGGTCGCTACGGGGGGCGTGGCGTCCACGTCGCGTGGGTCGCTATCGTCGTCTACGTCTTCGCCGGCATCGGCCCCGACCTGTTCACGACGTTCGGTGCGAACCCGTTCTACCCGCTGCACGACCAGTTCTACGTCATCACGGGTCGACTCCAGTACTCGACGACCGTCGGGTGGGAACAGACGTTCGTCGAACTGAACCCCGGTGCGGAGTCCGGGGCGGACGCGTCCGGTGGCGGTGGTGGGAGTCCGGCGGTCGACGCCGGTCAGCGCGGGTCGACGAAGGAGGTCCACGTCAACACCGGCATCGACCCGAGTCGGGGGAGAGAACCCGCGGACGTCGAGCGCATCTTCCCCATCGCCCAGACCGGGTGGCAACTCCTGCTCGTGCTCACCTCCGCGGCGGTGCTGACCGGGACGTTCGTCGAGCGGCGACTCACCCGGCGGGACTGACTCGCCGGCGATCACACACGACTCCGAGCCGTCGGTCGAGTCGCTCCCCCGCCGGGACCGAACCGGCTTTGCGCCGGCCGGGAGTGGCACGCTCATGACCGACACGACGGTTCGGAGCTACGACCACGAGGGCGACTGGCCGGGGCTGTGGGACCTCAAAGCGGCCTTCGAGCGCGAACTCGGCGGGGCGAACGAGGCGAAAGCCGAGACCTACGACGCGAAACTCACCGAGGAGTATCGTGCGGGCTACCGTGGCTGGGTCGGGGACTGCGTCTCGCGGGACCCCGACTGCATCACGGTGGTCGAGGCCGAGGGTGACCTCGTGGGGTACGTCTTCGTCCTCCCGGCCGACCTCGCGTACATCTGGGACGCCGCCGTGCTCAACGAACTGTTCCTCGCGCCCGACCACCGGGGGAGCGGTCTGGCCACGGACCTGCTCGACCGGGCGGTCGCGCACGCTCGGAGCCAGCGACTCCCGCTGGACCGACTCGTCCTCGACGTGGACCCGAAGAACGGCCGGGCAGCACGCGTCTACGAACGCTACGGCTTCGAGCCGTGGGGCGAGATGGTCGCCTACGACCTCGACTGAGCCGGTGTCGACTGACCGGTCTCCTCCGAGCGGACGAGTCCGACGACCGCACCGGCGACCGACCCGACGACGAGCGGGTACGCGAACCCGGCGAGCAACAGTGCGGAGACGAGTGCGGGGGCCGCGCGGACGTCGCCGCCGAGCGAGTGCGCGGTGAGGAGCGCGAAGACGGCGGTCACGAGGAGGTAGCCGACGACCGCGCCCGCGCCACCGACTGCACCGGAGCCGGCGTCACGAGCGCCGGAGACGGCGACGGCCACCGCGACGACTACGAGGAGCACCACGACCGGGACGAGGTAGAGCAGCGCCGCGCTGCCTCCCTCGCTCTCGGCGATGAGGTCGTAGGTCTGCGTGCCGCCGGGGAGTCCGGTGATGCGCAGGACGACCGTGTGGGCGTTGAGGTAGAGCCACCCGACGGCCTTCCAGGTCGGAATCTCGTTTCCGCCGACGACCCCGACGAACGTGTTGAGGTCCGACAGCGCCCGTTCGACCTGCCGGGACGCCGCGAGGTGGGTCAGAGCGTACCCGAGTAGCCACGCGACCGCACCGCCGACGCCGCCGCTCACGACGGTCGATACCAGCGACCGGTCCGACGAGTGTGTGGACATAGCCGACGCGAAGCAATCCCGACGTATCAGCGTGGTGGCTACGTGTCGCCCCGGTGACGGTGCCACGGTGCCACGATTCGAGGGTCCCGTGACGTCCGCTCGACCGGTCGTTACGACTCCACGCCGAACCGGACGCCGTGGTCCTCGCCGACGGCCGCACGCCACTCCTCGCGGGCGACGGAGTAGCGGACGTGGTCGAGGACGCCCCCGCCGTGCCCGACGGCGGCGTGGCGGAACGTGCCCTCGCGTCGGCCGCCGAAGCGGTCGACGTACTTCTCGATGGCCCGGCGCGAGGCGTCGTTCGCGGGGTCGTGGGTCACCGCGACGACGTCCAGGTCGAGACGGTCGAACGCCAGCGCGAGCAGCGCACCCGCCCGTTCGCCGGAGTAGCCACGACCCCACAGCGGCGGTTTGAGCCAGAGACCGAGCGTACCGAGACGGCGCTCCCAGTCGACCGTGAGACCCGTCGCACCGCCGAACTCGCCCGCGTTCGCCTCCCCGTCGCGCGGTCGGACGACGTACGTCGCCACCTCGCCCTCGGCCCACTGCGACTCGACCATCGTGACGAAGTCGCGGGTCACCTTCGGCGTCTCGTGGGGGTCCCACGTCAGGTGTCGCGTCACCTCGTCGATGCCCGGCGCGTCGGTCCGAGCGTGGTCGTACAGGTCCCACAGGTCGTCGCTCGTCAGCCGTTCGAGTCTGAGCCGTTCGGTTTCGACGGAGTGAGGGAAGAGGGTCATGCTCGAGTCGACGGCCGACCGGAGAAAAAGCGTTCGGCGACCGTGAGAGGTCGTGCCGTACGGGAGTCGGTCAGTGTTCGAGTGGTGCCGACAGCCTCACGAGCACGTCGAGGTTGTGTGCGACGTAGGCCAACTCACCTGCCGCCAGCGTGTCGCGGCGGGCGGTGAGCCACGCGCTCAGTACCCCGTTCTCGACGGGGTCGAACCCCGTCAGCGCCTCCTCGACGGTGTCGAGGATGGCGGCGAGGAACCGTGTCTCACCCTCGTGGTACGGTGGGTGGACGTGCCAGTCGCTCGGCGCGACGGCCAGCGTGTCGCAGTCCGACCGGGAGAGGGCGGCCAGCAGTCGGCGGCCCCCCGCCGGCGACCCGTCGCGGGCGGTCATGTGGTCGTGGTACCAGCCGAGGACTCGCTCGTCGTCGGGCCGTGGCGGCGAGAACAGCGTGACACCGTCGAACGTCACCGGCGCGTAGAGCAGGCCACCAGGGGCGAGCGTCGCCAGCGCGTCCAGCGCCCGGTCGCCGTCGAGCAGGTCCAGGACGGCGGCGGCGACACAGGCGTCGTACCGTCGGTCCGTCCCGTCCGCGAACGCGAGCAGGTCGTCCGCGACGAACGTCGTCTCGACGGGCACGTCGGCGAGTCGTTCGCGGGCCGTCGCCACGAGGGCGGCGTCCGCGTCGAGGAGCGTGTAGCGCGTCCCTGCGGGCACCAGGTCCCACTCCTGCAGGCGGTCGAGCATCGTCCCGACGCCGCCGCCCACGTCGAGCAGTCGCGGTTCGGCCGGGAGGCCGTCGACGAACCGTTCGAGGGTGGCCCGGTCGATAGCCCGGTCGTCGACGCCGCGTTTGGCGAGCAGGTAGCCGACGGGAGGCCCGCCGGCGGTCACGGCGACACCTCTTCGGCCGGTCGGTCGCGTGGCGGTGTGTCCCCGGCCGCGACCCGTTCGAGCACCGTCCGGAACGTCGCCATCCGGTCGTCCCACGACGGCGCGGTCTCGAACGTCCCGCGGGCGACGACGCCCATCCGCGCCAGTCGCTCGCGGTCGGTCGCCAGCGTGTCGAGGCGGGCGGCGAGCGACTCCGGGTCGTCCGGGTCGACGAGGAAGCCGTCCGCGCCGTCGGTGACGAACTCCGGTGGGCCGCCGGCGGTGGTAGCGAGAGCGGGGAGACCGAACCCCATCGCCTCCAGCGCGGCGATGCCGAACGGTTCGTAGCGCGAGGGGAGTGCGAAGACGTGCGCGCGCCGCAGGTGGCCGGCGACGGTCCCGTCCTCGACTCGACCCGTCAGCGTCACTCGGTCGGAGACGCCCCGCCGAGCGGCCGATTGTCGCACCGCGCGGACGAACGCGGGGTCGCCCGTCGTGTCTCCCATCGCGGTGAGTCGCCAGTCGGTGTCGAGACGGGCCAGTGCGGCGACGAGCGTGTCCAGTCCCTTCCGTGGGACGACGCTACCGAGCGTGGCGACCCGCAGCGGACCCTCGTGAGCACGTCGCCGAATCGCCGCCGCGTCGACGCTGGTCGGTGCGAAGCGGTCGCCAGCGGGCGGAACGACGCTCGTCGGTCGGTCCGCGAGGTCGGTGACGGCTCGCCGTGTCGCGTCGCTCGTCGCCACGACGTGGTCCACGTGGCCGAGATACCGGCGTTCGAGCAGGCGGGCGCTCCGGCGGTGCGGGTCGCTCGGGTCGGCCCCTCGCAGGAGGTGGACGAGGGCGACGCGTGGGACGTCCGGCGCGACGCCGACCAGCGACGGGTGGGCGAGTTCGTCCTCGACGAGGACGTCGAACGGGCGGGCGAGCGCCCGGCGGAGGCGTGGACGGAGGGAGTCGACGACGCGACGCCGGTAGCCGCCGGTCGGCAGCGAGACGACGGTGACGCGGTCACCCGCCTCGTGGAGGTGCGAGACGAGTCGCCGGTCGTAGCAGTACCCCCCCGAGACGGTGTCGAGCGACCCCGGAACGACGAGACCGACGTGCATCAGTCCGTCCGGCGCTCCGTCGCGTCGTCCTCTGGTCTACCGTCGCCGAAGGGGGCGTGGTAGGCGACGCTCGCCACGTCGTCCTCCTCGACGGTGACGACCAGTTCCTCGACGCCAGGGGCGTCGAGAGCTTCGACCAGCGCCTCGTGGACCCGTCGTGCGAGCAGTTCGACGCTCGGGTTGCGGTCGAGGAACCCCGCGCGGTCGTTGAGCGTCGTGTCGCGGTAGTCGTCGGCGACGGCCGCCAGCGCCGCTCGCGCGTCGTCGATGTCGAGCAGGTAGTCGTGCTCGCCGAGCGTGGGCCCGCGGAACTCGGCGTGGGCCGTGAACTGGTGGGCGTGCAGGTCACCCTCGGGGCCGGGGTCGGGGACCGTCAGGACGTGCTGGGCGACGAACGCTTCCGTCACCGTGACCGTGTACATACCGCTCGTTACGTCGCTCGCGGTATCAACCCCCAGTCGTCGACCCGACAGTCGCCGTCCGGATCGTCGACCGGCGACTCGTCGATGCTCGCGGCTCAGTCGTGAGTCAGGAGTACGCCGACCGCCTCCTCGGGGCGCTCGTCGAGCAGGCGGTACGCCCGCGGTGCGTCCGAGACGGGGATTCGGTGGGTGAGCAGGCGGTCGACGGGGAGGCTCCGAATCGCGTCCCACGCGGCACTCCAGCGTCGTTCGCGGTCCCAGCGCCCACGCAGGTCGGGGGCGATGGTGCTGACCTGGCTGCTCCGTATCTCGATGCGGTCGCGGTGGAACGACCCGCCGAGCGCGAGGTTCGCGCGCTTGGTGCCGTACCACGACCCGACGAGGACACGTCCGCCGTAGCCCGTCGCGTCGATGGCCTCGTCCAGCGCGTCGGGGTCGCCGCTCACCTCGACGGCGAGGTCCACCCCCTCGGGGAACCGCTCGGCGAGCGTCCCGTCGACGGGTGCCTCGACGGTCTCGCTCGCGCCGAAGCGCTCCGCGAGCGCCCGGCGCTGCCCGTAGCAGTCGGCGGCGACCACCGTCGTCAGTGCCGTCTCTGCGAGGAGGCCGGTCGTCAGGAGGCCGACGACCCCCTGTCCGAACACGACGATGCGCTCGCCGACACGGGGTGTGGCGTCGAGCGCGAACGTGAGCGCCGTCTCTACACTGGCGAGGAGGGCCGCCTCGTCGCTCGGCACGTCCTCGGGGACGGGTACCACGTCGTCGACGGGGGCAACGACGTGCTCGCCGTGGGGGGCGTAGGCGAACACCCGACGGTCGAGCCACTTCGAGTCGACGCCGTCGCCGACGGCCTCGACGCGGCCGACGGTGGCGTAGCCGTACGACAGCGGGTACGAGCGGTCCCCGTCGAGCGCGCCCAGCGTCTCGCCGTCCTCGGTCGGAACGGTCCCGCGGTAGACGAGCAGTTCGGTGCCGGGACTGACCGCCGACACCGCGGCGCGGACCAGCACCTCGCCGGTGTCGGGCGTCGGTGTCGGGCGGTCCTCGACCCGAACCTCGGACGGGGCGACGAAGCGGACGCGACGACTCATCGACCACCTCGGTCGGAGTCGGTCCCCGGCGACGGCATCCGCCGCTCGACGGCGGGCGACCACAGCGAGTACGGCCCCGTCCCCAGTGCGAGGACGACGAGCGCCCCCGCCAGCACGGCGAGGTTCGCGGGGTTCGGTGCGCCGGCGACGACGGCCACGAGCATGTTCACGACGAGCGGTACCGCGAGCAGTCGGCCCGCGACACCGAGGCCGACGCCGACCAGCGCGGCGAGTTCGACGGCCGCCGAGAGGGCGACGAGGAGGCCGGGAGCGGGCAGACCGAGGCTCTCGAAGAAGGCGACCTGCCCGCCGTAGTCCAGCACCTTCCCCACCGCCGGCCCGGCGAGGACCACTACCACCACCGCACGGGCGAGCAGCGAGAGGGCGCTGCGAGCGGCGACGTTCATACCGGCCGTTGGGCCGCCGACTGCTTAACGTCCCGACTCGTGACGGCCCGGTAGTCCAGAGAGAACCCGACGACGAACGGCGTCATCGCCACGGTGGCGACGAGCGTCGTCACGGGCGGGCCGACGACGGGAGCGAGCGCGGCCGCCGTCACGACCATCTGGAGCGCCGCCAGCGGCCGCCGGACGCGACTCGGCGGGAGCGTCCCGACGTGGAGTCCGCGGCGACGACGCCACCACAGTCCAGCGACGTAGCAGTACCGGGCCGCGCCGACGGCGAGAAACCAGACGGGGAGCGTCCCGAGCGCGACACCGAGGCCGCCCGCGACGAGCAGTCCGGCGGCGTCGACGGCCGTGTCGAGGCGCGTCCCGAGCACGGAGGTCCGGTCGCGGGCACGGGCGACCGGACCGTCCAGAACGTCGAGGAGCACGACGCTTCCGTACAGGAGCGCCGGGAGCCAGCCGGGATTCGGGACGGCGAACAGTCCCGCGAGTACCGCGAGGAGCAGTCCTCGCCCCGTCGTCAGCGCGTTGGCGAGTCCGAACGTCGCGTAGCGGGCGGGGGGCAGCGCGCTCCCCTCGCCGGCGTCGACCGGTCGGTTCCGGTCGAGGAGGAGACGGACGTAGGCGAGCAGTGCGACGGCGACCACGCCGGCGAGCAGCGCCCACCACAGGCCCGTCGAGTCCGTCATCCGCTGGGCGACGAGCGTGGCCCCGAGCACGAGCGCGAGGAGTGCGACCCCGACCCACGCCAGCCACGTTCGACGGACACGGTCGGGGACCGACGGCCGGCGGTCGACCTCGCTCACGGCCGACACACCCAGCAGTCGCCGTACGGGTCGACGGCGTAGCCGAACGCGACGAGTTCGGCGCGGAGTTCGCGGTCGGTGCCGTGTGGTTCGACGACGACCAGCGGTCGGTGCTCGCGGAGCGTCCGTTCGGCCCCGCGGAGTGCCGCGAGTTCCGCACCCTCGACGTCGAGTTTCAGTGCGTCCGGTGGTGGGAGGTCGTCGACCAGCGTGTCGAGGCGAGCGACCCGTCTGTCGACGCGTTCGACGACCCGCGCCCCCCACCGGGTCGCCGCCGTCTCGTCGAACGCCGACCCTTTCGGGGCCGACGAGCGGTAGAACGTCGCCGTCCCGTCGCGGTCACCGAGGCCACAGTCGTGGACCGTCACCCGCGACTCGACGCCGGTCGCCGACCGGTTCGCCCGGAGGCGCTCGGCGGCGACGGGGTCGGGTTCGACCGCGTGGACGGTTCGGCCGGCCGCCGCCAGCGGGAGGGCGTACTCGCCGACGTGTGCGCCGGCGTCGACGACGACGGCGTCGTCGGGCAGCGTCCCGAGCGCCGCCAGTCCGGAGTCGTCGCCGTGGCTGTTCCACGGTTCGTAGCTCCGATACGGGCCGGCGACGGTGCGTTTCGTCGTCGCCACCCCGTAGGCGTAGTTCAGCGACGCCGCCCGGTGGTACAGGCCGAGGCCGGTTCGGCGTGCTCGGTCGGTCGACCGCCGGGTGAGTGAGACGGACACTGAGACAGACACGGGCGGCAGGCTGTTCGGTGTTTCGCCGAACTGTCGTGTCCGGGAGGACGCGGCAGCCGACGCTGACGGCCGGCGCTCCGAAACCATTACCCGCCGCTCCGACCACGAGACGGTAATGGCTGACTGGACGGAGACGTACCGGCCGACGACGCTGGCGGAGGTCCGGGGGAACGACAAGGCCCGCAAGGCGCTCCACCAGTGGGCGAAGTCGTGGGACGACCACCGGCAGGCGGTCATCGTCCACGGGTCGCCGGGCGTCGGCAAGACCAGCGCCGCTCACGCGCTCGCCAACGACATGGGCTGGCCGACCATCGAACTGAACGCGAGCGACCAGCGCACGAAAGCCGACATCGAGCAGTACGCCGGCGGTGCGGCGATGAACCGGTCGCTCTCGGGGACGGGTCGCCAACTCATCATCCTCGACGAGGCGGACAACATCCACGGCAACGCCGACCGGGGCGGGTCGGGGGCCATCACGAAACTCGTCAAGGAGGCCGAACAGCCGATGGTGCTCATCGCCAACGAGTTCTACGACATGTCCAACGGCCTCCGGAACGCCTGTGAGGACATCGAGTTCCGCGACGTCTCGGTGCGCTCTATCGTCCCCGTCCTCCGGGACATCTGCCGGAAGGAGGACCTCCAGTACGAACCCGACGCGCTCGACGCTATCGCGGAGGCGAACTCGGGGGACCTGCGCGGGGCGGTCAAGGACCTGCAAGCGACCGCCGAGGGCCGCGAGAAGGTCCGCAAGGAGGACGTGACGGCGGGCGGCCGCGACAAGACGGAGGGCATCTTCCAGTTGCTCGACGCGGTGTTCAAAGAGGAGGACGCCGAGGGCGCACTGAAGTTCTCCTACGACGTCGACGAGACGCCCGACGACATGGTGAACTGGATCGAGGACAACCTCCCGAAAGACTACCACGGCACCGAACTCGCCGACGCCTACGGCTTCCTCGCCAACGCCGACCGCTGGCTGGGTCGGGTCCGGGCGACGCAGAACTACTCCTACTGGCGCTACGCGAGCGACAACATGACCGCCGGCGTCGCCGCCGCACGCTCCGGACAGAAAGGCGGGTGGACACGCTACGGCCCACCGAGCTACTGGCGCAAACTCGGCAGTTCGCGCGCCTCGCGGGACAAACGCGACTACGTCGCTCGACACATCGCCGAGACGGGCGGGATGTCGATGGCCAGCGCCCGCAAGCAGGTGCTGCCGTACCTCGAAGTGATGACCCACCACTGCAAGAACCGCGAGTTGACGGTGCGGATGGCCGCGGCCTACGAGCTGGAGGCGAAACACGTCGCGTTCGTCACCGGCAGTGGCGAGGACACGAACAAGGTCCAGTCCATCGTCGAGGACGCCCAGCAGTTACGCGAGGAGGCGGCCGTCGAGCACTCCGACGGCGCGTTCGCGGGCGGTGAGTTCGACGACGAGGACGCCGAGGCGGAACTGGACGAAGCGACGAACGACGACGCGAACGCGACCGATACCGAATCGGAAGACCCGGACGGAGAGGAGAGCGGCGACCAGCAGTCGGGGCTGGCCGACTTCTACTGACGGCACACGTCGTCGAGGGCGTCGGTCGGACGGACGATACATGCTGGCTGGCGGACGCCTGGCGACGGACTGTGTCGCGAGTGTACCGCTGTTCGAGCGGCCGAGCCGAGGTAGTCCACGCGAACGTCAATCGGGCGGGTGAGAGTTGCTCAAAGGGATGCCTGCACCGTTATGTGAACGGCTCTCGTATAGGAGGAGATGACGAACAGCGAGCAGAAACGAGACGGCCGAGCGGACGACGAAGAGCGACGCCAGCCAGAGCGGAGACGAGAGAAGGTACGTGATTACGCCGATGAAGACCAGCCGATGCCTGGCGACCCAGAAGGGCGACTTGGTGACCTGGACGAGGCACTCGAAACGCAGGCGTATCCGACCACGACGACGGAGTTGGTCGAGACCTACGGCGACTACGAAGTCGAGACCCAAGACGGGGTGAAACCCCTCGGAGAAGTCCTCGCTTCGACGGACGATCAGACGTTCGCCTCCGCCGACGACGTTCGAAGTCGGGTTCTGGGCCTGATACACCGCTGAAGAGGGAAACAGAACCGAACAGAGCGGCTACGACATATGTCACATATCGGAACGGTCGCGCGACGGTCGCCAGTCTCTCGATGGTAGCGACGCCAGAGCGACCGCGAGGCACGCAGGGACAGTTAACCACCACCCCTACGAACCGCGACCATGCGCGCCGCAGTCGTCCGGGAGTACGGCGAACCGCTCGAAATCGAGGAGCGCGACCGACCGACCGCACCTCCGGACGGGGTCGTCGTCGAGGTGGAAGCCTGCGGCATCTGTCGCTCGGACTGGCACGCGTGGCAGGGTCACGGCGACTGGGTGGACGACCGCGTGCCACGAGGGCAGGTGCTCGGCCACGAACCCGCCGGACACGTCGTCGACGTCGGCGCGGACGTCCAGACCATCGCGGAGGGCGACCGAGTGGCCGTCCCGTTCTGCCTCGGTGACGGCACCTGTTCGTACTGTCACTCGGGCCGAGGCAACGTCTGCCCGAACGGCACGGCACTGGGCTTCGAGGCCGACGCACCGGGCGCGTTCGCGGAGTTCGTCGCCGTCCCCGCCGCGGACTACAACCTCGTTCCGTTACCCGAGAGCGTCTCTCCGACGGCGATGGCCGCCCTCGGCTGTCGCTACGTCACCGCGTTCCACGCGCTCGAACACCGCGCGGCCATCGGTGCGGGCGAGTGGCTGGCGGTCCATGGCTGTGGCGGCGTCGGTCTCTCCGCGGTGCAGGTCGCCCGCGCACTGGGTGCTCGGGTCGTCGCCATCGACGTGCGCGAGGCACCGCTGGCGAAAGCCCGTGAGTTGGGTGCGGACGCGACGGTCGACGCGAGCACGGTGGAGGACACCGCAACGGCCGTCCGCGAGGCGACCGACGGTGGCGCACACGTCGCGATGGACGCCCTCGGCAGCCGAACCACCGCTCGTGACGCCATCGCCGGCCTCCGGAGAGCGGGTCGCTACCTCCAAGTGGGGTTGACCGGCGACGACGACCACGGTGAGATTCCCCTGCCGACCGACGCCATCGCCGGTCGCGAACTGTCGATACTCGGCGCACGAGGGATGCCGCCGACCCGCTACGACGAGGTGCTGTCGCTCGTGGCGGGTGACCGACTGGACCCCGGCGCGCTGGTCACGAGGGAGGTGCCGCTGGACGACGTTCCGGAACGACTCGCGGCGATGACCGACTTCGAGACGGTCGGCGTCGAAGTCGTCACCGAGTTCTGAGTCCCCTCAGCGCCCGTCGCGGACGCCGAGACCCGGAATCGCCACCCGGTTCTCGACCCAGCCCATGAACAGGGTGGCCGAGAGGACGAGCGCCAGATAGAACAGCGCGAGCATCCCGTAGATGTTCAGGTAGGCGAACGTGTCGCTGGCGATGATGCGCCCCGACTCGAACAGTTCGACGACGGTGATGAACGCCGCCAGCGAGGAGTACTTGATGAGGTAGATGAGTTCGTTCGTCCACCCCGGAATCGCGTAGCGAAGACCCTGTGGCAAGACGACGTGGCGGATGCCCTCGGTCCGTGAGAGGCCGATGGCGCGTGCCGCCGTCAACTGGCCGGACTCGACCGATTCGAGTGCGGCACGGATGTACTCGGCTTGATACGCCGCGGAGTTGACCGTGAACCCCACGATAGCGACCCAGACGGCCGCCGAGGGGAGCACGCCGAACGTGAACCCCCGGAAGTACTGTGAGAGGTTCAGCCCGAAGTAGAGGACGAACAGTTGGGCGAGCAGCGGCGTCCCCCGGAGCAGTTCGATGTAGCCCAGCGACAGTCCGCGGGTGACGGGGCCGCCGTAGACGCGAGCGACGCTCAGCGGGACGGCGATGACCAGACCGAACAGGATACCCGTGACGGTGAGGACGACGGTGAGCCACGCGCCCTCCGCGAGTTCGGGCAGGTACTCGACGCCGAACGCGACGAACCCCGCGAGGTCGGAGAAGAGAAACCAGACCCCGGCGACGAAGTCGAGGACGGGAGCGAGCGCCCCACCGGTCTGTTGCATGACGAGGCCGTCGTTGCGAAAGCCGGTGGCCAGTCCCTCGAAGAACGTCGCCGGGAAGAACGGCTCCTTGCTGCCGAGCCAGATGGCGACCCAGCGGACGACCAGCCAGCACCAGAACAGCGCACCGACGGCGAGGCCGAGGGACCGACCGGCGGGTAGCTGGCGGCCCGCGTTCGAGAGCGCCTGCCGAGCCGTCGACCGCTCCCCGCTCATCGGCGCATCACGTCCATCGCGCTCAGGCCTCCTCGGAGATGGTCGTCAACCGGGCGAGGAACTCCCTCGTCCGGTCGCGCTCGGGACTGTCGAACAGCTGTTCCGGTGGCCCTCGTTCGACGATCTTCCCCTCGTCGAGGAACATCAGCGACGACGCGGCCCGGCGAGCGAACCCCATCTCGTGGGTGACGACGAGCATCGTCATCCCGCCGTCGGCGAGGTCACGCATCACCTCCAGCACCTCCCCGACGAGTTCGGGGTCGAGCGCGCTCGTCGGCTCGTCGAACAGGAGCAGTTCGGGGTCCATCGCCAGCGCGCGAGCGATGCCGACGCGCTGTTTCTGCCCCCCCGAGAGCTCCGCCGGGTAGGAGGCGGCCTGCGGGGCCAGTCCGACCCGTTCGAGCTGGCTCATCGCCTTGTCCTCGGCGTCGCCCTTGCTCATGTCGAGGACCTTCCGCAGGCCGAGGGTGACGTTCTCCAGCGCCGTGAGGTGGGCGAACAGGTTGATGTCCTGGAACACCATCCCGACGCGCCGTCGGAGTTCGTTCTCGTTCATCGCCATCACCGACTCGCCGTCGAGGGAGATGGTCCCGCCCTGGAACTCGGTGAGACGGTTGACACAGCGGAGCATCGTCGACTTCCCGGACCCGGAGGGGCCGATGATGACCTCCACGTCGCGTCTGTCGAGGTCGAAGTCGATGCCACGGAGCACCGTCTCGTCGCCGTAGGACTTCTGGAGGTTCTCGACGCGGAGCAGCGGGTCGCCCGCCGAACGGCCGTCCTCTGCCGTACTCGACGGCTCGCTCACGTCTCCCCGGCCGTCGGTTCGTTCGCTCATCCCTCACCTCCGGGGATGGCGTAGTACTCTCCGAGGTAATCCAGCGTGCGGTTGGTGACGAACGTCATGATGAAATACAGGATGCTGATGAACAGGATGACCTCGAGGACGGCCGTCGTCGACTCGACGAACAGGTCGTAGCTGCGTTTGAGCAGTTCGGCCAGCCCGATGGCGAACGCGACGGAGGTGTCCTTGAGGACGATCGTGAACTCGTTCTGGAAGCCCGGAATCGACCGGCGGAGCGCCTGTGGCATGATGACGTGGCGGATGGCCTGGAGCTTGCTCATGCCCACCGAGCGGGCGGCCTCCATCTGCCCGCCGCTGACGCTCTGGAGTGCCCCGCGGAATATCTGCGCCTGGTACGCCGCCGACCGGAGGCCGAGACCGACCGTCGCGGCGGCGAAGGCGCTCAAGCCGATGTCGAACGACCCGATACCGGGGAGCCACATGCCGAACTCGCCGCTCGGGAACGGGATGGGGGCGACGAAGAACATGAACACGAGGATGACCACGATGGGAATCGCCCGGAGGACGACGCCGACGGTCGAGACGAGTCGCTTGAGCGGCCCGCTGCCGTATACCTCGATGGCCCCCATCGGGAAGCCCGCGAGGAAGCCGAGCAGGATGCTCGTCGCCGTCAGGACGATGGTGACGCCGAGGCCCCCCGCCAGGTAGTCCCAGTTCCGGACGACGAACTGCCAGTCCGGCGGGAGCCACTCCAGCGGGAGCGCCTGGGCGGCGATGGGGTCGAAGACGAGCGGAGACGCCGACGAGAGGACCATCTACGACTCGGTGCTCGTGGACTCGGTCCCCGCAGACTCGTTGCCCCCCGACTCGGTCGTCGTCGACTCGCTGCTGAACCACTCGTTGCGGAGCTCTTCGTAGGTGCCGTCCTCTTCGACGGTCGCCAGTCCCTCGTTGAGCGCGCTCTGGATGTCGCCCGCGTCCTGCCGGATGCCGAACCCGTACTCCTCGCCGGTCTCGTAGGTGAACGCCACCTCGACGTCGCGCTCGCTGGCGAACGTCTCGGCGACCGGTTTGTCGATGACGATGGCGTCGATGTTGCCGTTCTCCAGGTCCTGCACCGCGAGCGTGTAGTTGCCGTAGCCGTTGTAGTTCGACTCCGAGAGGTCGCCCGTCTCGATGAGTTCGCTCCGGATGACGCCTTCGCCGGTCGTCCCGGTCTGGGCACCGATGGGACGGCCCGCGAGGTCACCGAGTTCCGTGGGCTGGAAGTCACCGTCCGCACGGACGAGGATGGACTGGTCGGCCTCGTAGTAGGCGTCGGTGAACGCGATGGTCTGTCTGCGCTCCTCGGTGATGGTCATCGCCGCGGCGATGACGTCGATGTCGCCGCCGGTGAGTGCGGGGATGAGCGAGTCGAACTCGAACTCCGACCAGCGGTCGAACGTGTAGCCCGGTGCGGCCTCGACGACCGCTTCGAGCAGTTCGACGTCGAAGCCGGTCAGTTCGCCGTCCTGTTTGATCTCGAACGGCGGGAACCCCGGCGCGGTGCCGGCGACGATGGCCTGCTCCTCGCCGTCCCCACTGCCCGAGTCGTTGCCCATCGAGTCGTTGCCGTCACCGTCGCCACCGCCGGCGGTGTCGTTCTCGGCGTCGGGTTCACCGAGACAGCCAGCGAGTGCGGCGACCGACCCCGATCCGACGGCGGTGAGGTACGCACGGCGGTCTATCGACGATTTGTCGCTCATACCTTCCCTTGCGTCGGATTTCGGTTTTAAGCTTGCGGCGAGAACGGGCAGGTTTTGCGTTCAGTCGTCCGACGGGACGCCGCGACTCCGCCCGCGTCCGGCGTCGGCGTTCCTGACCAGCCACCAGCCGAGGAGAGCGAGTCCCAGTGCGAGCGCCGTCGCGGTCAGCGAGAGGTACTGGCCCGTCACGCCGTACACCTGTCGCCCGACGACGAGCAGGCCGAACAGGAGCGCCGAACAGCCGAGGGCCGGCAGGCGGAGGCGAGCGGTCGTGCCCGCCCGTCCGGCCCAGACGACCAGCGCCAGCGCCCCGGCGAACGCGGCCTGTCCGACGGCGTAGTACGCTACCTGCATCGGCGGGGTGTAGGCGACGAACGTCCGCGGGTTGAGAGCGACCATCGCGCCGATGGTGACGGGCAACGCGAGCGTCGTCAGTCGGAGGCGGCGGGTCGTCACACCGCTCTCACGTACCCACAGCGCCGCGAGGACGACGCCCGCGAAGATGGTCGTCGCCGTCACGAAGTGGGCGGTGAGGACGGCCCACTCGTACTGCGTGACGGTGAGCGCACCCAGAACGATCTGGGCCGGCAGGAACAGCGTCGCCAGCGCCAGTGCGCCCTTCGTCTTCCGACCGGCCGCGCCGCGGAACGCTTCGACCGTCGTTCCGAGGATGACGAACCCGGTCACCATGGCGACGAGGCGGTGGAACCACTCGATGAAACTCGGCCAGTTCGCCGGGAACAGGCCGAACACCGCGCCGTCACACAGCGGCCACCGCGCGTTGCACGTCAGGCCCGCACCCGCCGCGGCCGTGTAGACGCCGAGGAGGACCAGCACGAACGTCAGACCGGCCGAGAGGGCGGTGAGGGTCCGAAACCGTGACTCCATACTTCGATCTGCGGACCGGACGCACTTACCCCCACCGTTCGCGGGATGGGGCACGGTGACGATTCACACATCTCGGCCGTCCCTCGGATAGCTTTTTGCTCCCGCCTGTCGCGGATGCGGGTATGGGCATCGACGAGGACTCTCTGGAGTACCACCGGCAGGACCCGCCGGGGAAGCTAGAGATCAACACGACCAAACCGACCAACACACAGCGTGACCTCTCGCTGGCGTACTCGCCGGGAGTAGCCGCGCCGTGTCTCGAAATCGCCGACGACCCCGACGAGGCGTACAGCTACACCGCGAAGGGCAACCTCGTGGGCGTCGTCTCGAACGGCTCTGCGGTGCTGGGCCTCGGGAACATCGGCGCGCAGGCGTCGAAACCCGTCATGGAGGGGAAGGGCGTGCTGTTCAAGCGCTTCGCCGACATCGACGTGTTCGACATCGAGTTGGACCAGCAGGACCCCGCGGACATCGTCACGTCGGTGAAGGCGATGGAGCCGACGTTCGGCGGCGTCAACCTCGAAGACATCAAAGCGCCCGAGTGCTTCGAAATCGAGGAGCGCCTGCGCGAGGAGATGTCGATTCCCGTCTTCCACGACGACCAGCACGGCACCGCCATCATCTCCGGGGCCGCCCTGTTGAACGCCGCCGACGTCGTCGGCAAGGACCTCGCGGACCTCGACATCGTCTTCTCGGGGGCGGGGGCGTCGGCCATCGCCACCGCCCGGTTCTACGTCTCGCTCGGCGCGAAGACCGAGAACATCACGATGTGTGACTCCTCGGGCATCATCACCCAGGAGCGCGCCGACGACGGCGACGTCAACGAGTTCAAACAGGAGTTCGCCCGCGACACGCAGGAAGGGACGCTCTCGGACGCGATGGCCGACGCGGACGTGTTCGTCGGTCTCTCCGTCGGCGGTCTCGTCTCTCAGGAGATGGTCCGGTCGATGGCCGAGGACCCGATCATCTTCGCCATGGCGAACCCGGACCCCGAGATCAGCTACGAGGACGCCAAGGCGGCCCGCGACGACACCGTCATCATGGCGACGGGGCGCTCTGACTACCCGAATCAGGTCAACAACGTGCTCGGGTTCCCATTCATCTTCCGCGGCGCACTCGACGTGCGTGCGACCGAAATCAACGAGGCGATGAAGGTGGCGGCCGCCGAAGCGCTCGCTGACCTCGCCCGGCAGGACGTCCCCGACGCCGTCGTCAAGGCGTACGGCGACCAGCCACTCCAGTTCGGTCCCGAGTACATCATCCCGAAACCGCTCGACCCGCGCGTGCTGTTCCAGGTGGCACCCGCCGTCGCCCGCGCCGCCGAGGAGTCCGGTGCGGCCCGCAAGGAACTCGACATGGACCGCTACGTCGAGCGCCTCGAAGCGCGTCTCGGGAAGTCCCGCGAGATGATGCGCGTCGTCCTCAACAAGGCCAAATCCGACCCCAAGCGCGTCGTCCTCGCGGAGGGGGAAGACGAGAAGATGATTCGCGCCGCCGCGCAGGTCATCGAACAGGGCATCGCCCACCCCATCCTGCTCGGTGACCGCGACGTCATCGAGGCGACCGCCGACGCCCTCGGGCTGGAGTTCGACGACAGCCTCGACATCGTCGACCCCGAGGAGGCCGACCTGGAGTGCTACGCCGACCGGCTCCACGAACTCCGCAAGCGCAAGGGGGTCACGCGGCGTGAGGCCTCGGAACTCATCGAGGACGGCAACTACCTCGCCAGCGTCATGGTCGAGATGGGTGACGCCGACGCGATGCTCACCGGCCTGATGCACCACTACCCGTCGGCGCTCCGCCCGCCGTTGCAGGTCATCGGCACCGCGCCGGACGCCGACTACGCCGCCGGGGTCTACCTGCTGACGTTCAAGAACAACGTCGTGTTCTGTGCGGACGCGACGGTCAATCAGGACCCCGACGAGGCGGTGCTCGCCGAAGTGACGAAACAGACCGCGAAACTCGCCGGTCGGTTCAACGTCGAGCCACGGGCGGCGCTGCTG
The DNA here is from genome assembly GCF_009791395.1 of Halomarina oriensis. Taxonomy (GTDB): domain Archaea; phylum Halobacteriota; class Halobacteria; order Halobacteriales; family Haloarculaceae; genus Halomarina; species Halomarina oriensis. The sequence goes on along the minus strand of NZ_WSZK01000015.1, from coordinate 55,088 downwards.
TCGTACTCGGACTTCGGCAGCGTCGACAACGAGGGTACCCGCAAGCCACGCAACGCGGCGCGCCAACTCCGTTCGGACCCCGAAGTGGACTTCCCGGTCGACGGGGAGATGCAGGCCGACACCGCCGTCGTCGAGGAGATGCTCAACGGGACGTACTCCTTCAGCGACCTCGACGAACCGGCGAACGTGCTGGTCTTCCCGAACCTCGAAGCGGGCAACATCGGTTACAAACTCCTCCAGCGTCTCGGCGGTGCGGAGGCCATCGGCCCGATGCTCGTCGGCATGGACCGGCCCGTCCACGTCCTCCAGCGTGGCGACGAGGTCAAGGACATCGTCAACCTCGCCGGCGTCGCCGTCGTCGACGCTCAGGAGCGCGAGAAGGGGAACTGACGAGGGCGTCGACAGTCGGTCTCGAAACCCCGGACACGAGTTCTCGTGGACGGCCATCGCGCCGGAACCACTCCCGTCGCGGGGTGCCGGCGTCGTCAGACGGAGTGCGTAGGTCTACCGAGAGAGGACGCAACCAGACAACCACTGACGACGTGCTCCGAGACTGTTCGTATTGTCTGACACCCTCGATGTTCGGTTGCTTACCTGACACTATAACACGTCGTTCGGTGTCGAAGGGAGCGACTATCTGTCGGACGGGTGTTGTCGTATTTACTCGCTCACGAAGGTGGATGAGTTGTAGAGTGCGTTCTCGCAACGCTCCGAGCGAGGAACCGCGTCGGTGCTGTTCAGCAGCAGGTGGGGAACCGTGCCTCTGACATGTCTCGGTGGGGACCCCGACGCGACCCCCCATTCTCAACCCACTCGAATCAACCCGTGAGCGACTGATGTTGCCAGACAAAAAGCGCGTTCCGGTGGGGAGGAACGCATACGCCCCGACCATCGACCGTCGGGACGGCTAGCAGGTGGGTGAGTACCGCCCAGTAGTGGCGGTTCCTGACGACGGTCGTGTCTCGGGTGCCTCCGACGTACTTCCGAAGGAGTGAGCCGTCGTCACGTTCGACGACGAAGTGGCTACTGGTCTAACTTTCCCACGCCAGCCCTGACAGTCAGGTATCGGGAGTAGCCGTGACTGGGCTCTACGAGCGGTTCCGACTTGCGTCAGTCGTCGTCACCAGCCGGTTCGTCGTACAGGAACCCGACGACGATGATGGCGTTCTCCATCGCAGCAGTGATGCGAGCGTTGTTCGTGAGAATCGCCTCACGCTCGGACTGGTACTCGATGAACCCCAGTTCGTCCAGTTTCGGCAGGTGAGTCCTGTGCAACGCCGTTCGGACGGCTTCGACCTCTACCTCGGCGGGAACTGCTGTGGGGGTCTGTTCCCAGCGGGCGATTCGCTCGGCGAGGTCGTCGAGTTCGATGGGGTTCTCGTACTGCTTGAAGTACTGGAGCGCGAGCCGTCGTCGGTTGTGACTCAGCCCCTCGAAGATATCGTCGACCGACACGTGTTCGTCGGACTCCATAGGAGAGAGTCACCACCCTAGCCGTACATAGCTTACCTTCGGTAGCAAGCAATCAGTGGGGTTCCAAACTTCAACTGCGAAGTGAACCCTGGCTGACGGTCAGCGATTGTCGGTGTCGACGTTCCACGACACTGGATCGGCGCGCTGGCCACGGTGGCCGAACTCGGGCATGAGCGTCTCGGCGATGAGCGAGGAGATGCCCCGGCGGATGCGCTGGGAGAACGCGCTGTCGCTCACTCCGAACCCGGCCGCGAGGTCGCTCATCTTGCTCGCGCGGGGAACCTCGAAGTATCCTGCCCTGAACGCGGTCACGAGCGCCTCGTACTGTTCGTTGGAGAGCGCGCCACTCTCCTCGGGGAGCATCGGGTTGTAGAGTCGCCGGAGCGTGAGCGAGATCTCCGCGTCGGTGCACAGCCTGCGAAAGTGTGCCATGTCCGCCCGTGTGTCGAACTGGATCCGGAAGTCCCAGATATCGGCGGTCCCTTCGGCGGCCAGCAAGCGCGCGTCGGAGCGCAAGAGCGCCTGCACGAGCCCGTTCACCTCTGGCCCCCACTCGACTTCGAACAGCACTCTGGAGTTGGTCTGAGTGAGCCGAGTGACGGAGTTCGTCAGCGGGTCGTCTCTGAGCGTCTCCTCGATAGCCGCCGAGTCGCCGTCGGAGACCCAGAACAACGGGATGATGCCGTCTTGCAGCGGGACCAAGCGTTCCAGTTCGATTTCGACGGACGGGTAGGCCTCGAGAATCCGACCGAGGGGAAACTGGTCCGCCGAGACGCTGATGTCGGCGATAACTATCATACTACGATACTCGGTCACGGACCGGCTAAAGTGAACTGGTAGGCGAACTGATATCGCCGGAAGCGGTCGGTACGGTTCGTAGTCGACGATACTCCTGAACGTGTGTATGCTACCTCATTGCAAATAAGTCGCTTCGGGACCGAAGGAATCAGTTATGCAGGCTCCGTGAGTCGGACGGATTGCTTACGGATGGGCTGAGGAGTGGGGACTGTCTCAGTCTCGCGTAAGCGGAGTGCGAGAGCCTGCGATGTGCCATCGTCGTGCCTCTGACAGCCTCCGCGGCTCTCTACTTCTCACTACCCTCTGGGCGGCTACAGTGTTTGATCGGCAACCACACGACGATGGCCGGGTCCAGTGACACACACGCGGCACGCGGCACACGTAACAGCTGAACCGGAGTGACCCCGCGTGAGAGACGTTGTGTGCCGGTCGTGGCTGTCGTGAGACACGGCGTCTGTGTTGGTCGACGCTGCGAGTGCCGGTCAGAAGACGACGCCCAGCGCGAGGAACCCGCCCAGCGTGAGCGCCCCGACGGCGAGCGTCCCGACGAACAGCAGGACGTCGTCCCGCGCCGTCGCGTGCTGCCGGAACCGACGACGTCCCACGGGCGAGAGCGCGAGCGCACCGCCGAGGAGGCCCACGCCACCGACCGCGGGGAGGAAGGCGGTAGGGACGCCCATGAGCGCGTGGACGGCGGCGATGCCGAGCAGGCCGAGGGCGAGCGTCAGTTCGAGCGCGCTGACCGTGTAGCGGGCGGCGGAGACGACAGCCATAGCCGTCGATAGACCTGCCGCCGTTAACTTCGTTCCGATTGTTCGGGTCAGCGATAAAATGCGTCGCGCGTGTGGTCGCGGTTCGACTTACAGTTCGTTCAGTTTGCGGAGCAGTTGACCCTTGTACTCCTCGTCGGAGCGCATCCCCTTCATCTGGACGACGTTGCGTTCGAGTTTGTCGAGGGCGACACGGAACGCCGACTCCGCGCCGTAGCCCTCGCCGGACCCGGCGACCTGGCCGTGGGTGGTGCGCAGGCGAATCTGACACTGGATGAGCGGGGTGCCACGGAGCTTCTCGCGGTGCTGGTGGAAGCGGACGTGAGCGTGCTGGACGCTCATCTCCTGGTACTTCTCTGCGACCTGCTCGATGGACTGGCGGATGTCGTCACGGGTGATGGTGTCCAGCACTTCGACGTTCGTGATCTGGACGTCCATATGCTCCTCCTCGGTGTAGGTGAGCGCACGGAGTACGTCGGTCTTGGTGAGGATGCCCGCGACCAGCGAGTCGTCGTACTCCGGCGTGACGACGAGGCCGGCGTAGTCGTACTCGAACATCATCTCGACGGCGTCCTTGACGGAGTCTTCGAGGTCGATGGTGCTGACGGGACTCGACATCTCGTCGTACACCGGCAGGTCGAGGATGCGCTCGATGTCGCCCGCACGGTCGCCCTGGGTAGCCTTGTCCATGTTGCGGACGGCCACGTCGACGATGTCGTGGGTCGTCACCATCCCGGTGAGCTGGCCGTCCTCGTTGACGACCGGCAGTCGCGAGACGCTGTTCTCGCGCAGGAGGTTGATGACACGGCCGAGGTGGGTGTCCTCGGTGATGCTCACGACGTTGTCCGTGTATATCTGGTCGACCGTCAGCACGTCGAGGTTGTCGAGGACGGCGCGGAGGATGGCGTCGGCGTCGATGATACCCCAGAGGTCGCCCGCCTCGAAGACGGGCGCGACCTTGGTGTCGCCCTCGACGAGCATCCGGGCGACGTCACGGACGTCGGCGTTTCGCTCTATCTTGGGCGCGGACTTCACCATCGCGCCGGCTTTCGTGTCGTCCTCGATGTGCGACTGGAGCAACTGCTGCTGGGTGATGACCCCGCTGTAGTCGCCGTCGTCGGTGACGATGACGCCCTTCGGGTTCTCCCGCTCGAAGATGGAGCGGACCTTCGAGAGGCGCTGGTCGGCGTCGACCTCGACGAACTCCTGAGTCGCGATATCTGCGATGTCCATTGTGCTCTCCCGATATGTTCACCACCCGCGGTTATGAAGCTAGGCCGACGACGTGGCAAGCACGCAGGACTTTCCCGTCGGAAGGCCAACACGACACATGGACATCACGGTCTTCGGCCCGTACACCTACCTCGTCACGGAGGTGGCGTGGGCCGTCGTCGCGGTGGCGTTCGTCACCTACGCCGACGCGTGGCGTGCGGCCGCCCGGACGACGCTCGTGCTCTACCCGTTCGCGTACGTCTGGGACTGGTACACCCTCGAGGTCGGCGTCTTCGAGATACCGCTCAGAACGGGCGTCGAACTGCTCGGCATCCCCATCGAAGAACATCTCTTCATGCTGTTGATTCCGACGATGGTCGTCGGCGTCCACGAGACCTTGCGAAAACGCGACCGCACGCGGGAGTCGTCGAGCGTCGAGAACGCGCCGCAGTGACGGCGGCGGCCCGCGACGGTCACCCGTCGGTCAGTCGGTCACCCGTCGGCCCGTCGGTCAGTCGTGGTGTGTCGGAACCGTCTCGTCGACACCGACGCGGTCCTCGCCCGCCCGCGTGAGGCCGAGGACGCTGTTGACGAGACCGGCGTGTGCGAACGCCAGCGGGTAGTTCCCGAGCTGTTCACCGTTCATCGGGTCGATCTCCTCGGCGAACAGGCCCAGCGAGGAGCCACGGTCGAGGATGTCCGAGAGCACCGTCGCAGCCGCGTCTCGCCGCCCCGCCGCCGCCATGGCGTCGACGAGCCAGAACGTACAGAGGACGAACGCGTGGTCCCGGCCCGGCAGTCCGTCCGGCCCCTCGTAGCGCTGGACGAGGCCGTCGTCGACGAGCAGGCGGTCGACGATGGCGTCGATGGTCCCCTGGACGCGGGGGTCGTCGGCCGGGAGGAACCCGACCAGCGGGATTCGTAGACAGGCGGCGTCGAGCGCCTCGTCGGCCTCGAACGAGCGAACGAAGGCGTTCTGCTCCTCGCGGAACCCCCGCTCACAGACCGTCTCGTGTATCTCCTCGCGGGTCCGCACCCAGTGCTCGGGGACGGACTCGCCGCGCCCGGTGGCGAGTTCGATGCCCCGGTCGACGGCCGCCCAGCACATCACCTTCGAGTTGACGAACTGTTCGGGCTGGCTGCGGACCTCCCAGATGCCGTAGTCCGGCTCCTGCCAGACCTCACAGACGTGTTCGACGATACGGTGAAGCCCCGCCCACTCCTCGTCGGAGAGCGTCACGCCCGCCCCGACGAGTTCGCTCGCGCTCAGCAGCAGCTCCCCGTAGATGTCGAGCTGTTTCTGGTCGTAGGCGGCGTTGCCGATACGGACCGGTGCGGAGTCACGGTAGCCCGAGAGGTGGTCGAGCGTGATCTCGGTCGTCCGGACCGTGTCGTCGTCCGGATAGAGGTCGTACAGCGGGTGGAACAGGACCTCCTCGCTGGCCGGGCCGTACTCGTTGAGGTGGTCGAGCCACCAGTCGAGGTTCGCGCGGGCGGCCTCCGTCGCACCCAACCGCGAGAGCGCCCGCGAGACGATGGAGGAGTCGCGCATCCAGTGGAACCGGTAGTCCCAGTTGCGGACGCCGCCGATATCCTCGGGGAGCGACGTGGTCGGGGCGGCCGCGATGGCTCCCGTTCGCGCGTTCGAGAGCAGGCGCATCGTCACCGCCGAGCGAGCCAGCAGGTCGCGGTGTTCGCCGCCGACACCGGGTAACGACCCGACCCACCCGCGCCAGTGGTCGAGGGTCGCTTCGAGACTCCGCTGGCAGTCCCCGTACGTCGGCCGCGGTCCGTCGCCCTCCGTGAGGACGAACCACCGCGACTCGCCCTCGGTCAGCGTGACACTGCCCGTCGCGTCGCGTCGGGTCAAGTCGAGGTCCGCGTCGGTCCACAGCGAGAGGGTCCGCTCGCCGCCGGTGACCCGGTAGCCGACGATGCCGCCGTCGTCGGTGCGGCCGTCGCCCGCGTGTGACTCGGCGATGCTCTCGATGGTCGTCTCGCCGCGCGCGTAGTCGAACCGCGGTCGGAACGACACGTCGAGCGTCTCCTCGTCCTCGACGCAGGTGACGCGCCGGACGAGCGACCGTTCGGTCACCGTCTCGGGGTGGGTGATGCCGTGTGGCGGCATGAAGTCGGTGAGCGTCAGCGTCCCGTCGCCGCCGTGGAACGTCGTCCGGAGGACGGACGTGTCGTCGAGATACTCGTGGGTGGACTCGAAGTCGCCGATGGGACGCAGACAGAACCACCCGCCGATGTCGACGTCGAGGACGCGGGCGAAGACGCTCGGGGAACAGAGGCGGGGAAACGGCAACCAGTCGACGCTGCCGTCGGGGCCGACGAGCGCACCCGTCTCGCGGTTCCCGACGAGGCCGTAGGCCGCTATCGAACGGTACTCCATTGTCCCCGTTACGCGACGACGCGACAAAGGAGTGTTCGTCCGTGCAGACCTGGCCGCCGTGACTGTAACGGTCGTACACGACGGTCGTCGCTCGTCTGACTCGTCGTGACGGCTGTACTCCGCGTCCCGTGACTGGCCGGTCCAGCGTAGTGTCCCCGACAGCAAGACCGCAGGTGCCAGTCCGTTGGCGGGCCGGCTGCCACGGGGTCGGCAGAGACTGGGAAACCGCTGTCTCGACCCCGTGACGACGAGGTGCGTCGTCGTCGTTGAGCACGCGTGAGCCGCCCCTTCGCGTTCTCGGGTCGGCTGACGTTCGACGGCGCGCCTCACACGCCAGGTTTCCCCATATCCACTTATAGATTCGGTTCAGTGCAACAGTTGTTCTGGTATCTTCGCACTTCAGTCACAAAACTCACTGTATGCGGCTGATTTCTTTAGATTCGGTGGGTAGTGCTGCCCGGCGTCCTCCGAAAAGGGTCGACAGGCGTGTTCGATGCCGGGCACAGGACTCGACGTCGTGAGGAATCGGAGACGAGTCGGGGCAGACCCGAACTCCGGTCGCTCGCTCCCTGCTTCGAATCCCCGTGACCATCTCGCGTCGCTCGGAGTCGTGGTGACGCGAAGGATGGATCGAGGACGATTCGAACTTCGGTCACTTCGCTCCCGAGTTCGAACCGACCGTTTCGCCGTTCGGTGGCGCTGGCTCCTCGCTCCGCTCGTCGCGTTGCGCCACCAGAGATGGGTTGGGGCAGATTTGAACTGCCGACCTCCTCCATGTCAAGGAGGTGTCATAACCAGCCTAGACCACCAACCCTCGCACTCGTTCGTATCCGGCGATGGTACTTGAACCTTTCCGAACGGCACGGCGGTGCGCCCCCCGTGCCGTGGGACGGTTTCCCGCTCGAAGCGTCGAGAAATCGACCCACCGCGTCCCCGAGCCGACGACAACAAGGTTAAGTCTGTGTACACACTTGTACATCACAGACCAACAACGCTCATCACCAATCTATGATGGACCACATCGAGCGCGTCACGGACGGCGCGGACCTGACACAGGCGGAGGCACGCGAGGTATCGACGGCCGTGTTCGACGGCGCGACGGACGCACAGATCGGTGCGCTGCTGGCGGCGCTCCGGGCGAAAGGCGAGACGGAAGCGGAGATCGCCGGGTTCGCCGAGGGGATGCGCGACGCCGCGCGGACAATCGATCCCGACCGGACACCCCTGGTCGACACCTGCGGGACCGGCGGCGACGACTACGACACGATCAACGTCTCGACGACCAGCGCCGTCGTCGCCGCCGGGGCGGACATCGCCGTCGCCAAGCACGGCAACTACTCGGTCTCCTCGAACTCCGGCAGTGCGGACGTGCTCGACGAGGTGGGCGTCGACATCGCCGCCGAACCGCCGGCCGTCGAACAGGCTATCGAGGAGCAGGGTATCGGCTTCCTGCTCGCCCCCGTGTTCCACCCCGCGATGAAGGCCGTCATCGGCCCGCGCCGCGAACTCGGGATGCGGACGTTGTTCAACGTCCTCGGGCCGCTGACGAACCCCGCCGGCGCGGACGCGCAGGTCGTCGGCGTCTACGACGCGGACCTCGTCCCCGTCCTCGCCCGTGCGCTGGCGAACCTCCCGGTCGACCGTGCGCTCGTCGTCCACGGCGACGGGATGGACGAGATCTGTCTCCACGGCGAGACCGTCGCCGCCGAGGTCCGCGGCGAGTCCGTCGAGGAGTTCACCGTCACGCCCACCGACCTCGGGCTCGACCACGCCCCCGTCTCCGCCGTCGCCGGGGGGACGCCCGAGGAGAACGCCGCGGACCTCCGGGGAATCGTCGCCGGCGAGGTGACCGGCGCGAAACGGGACATCATCCTCGCCAACGCCGGAGCGGCCATCTACGTCGCGGGCGAGGCCGCCTCGCTCGCCGACGGTGTCGACCGCGCCCGCGAGTCCATCGACTCGGGGGCCGCCAGCGAGAAACTCGACGCCCTCCGTGGCGTCACGGTCTCCGTGTGACCCTGCGATGACGCGAACGAAACTCTGTGGCATCACCTCGGCCAGCGACCGCGACGCGGCGGTCGCCGCCGGGGCCGACGCCCTCGGGTTCGTCGTAGACGTGCCGGTCGAGACGCCCCGTGAACTCACCGCCACGGACGCCGCCACCCTGGTCGCGGACGTGCCGCCGTTCGTGACGACGGTGCTCGTGACGATGCCCGAGACACCCGACGACGCCGCCACACTCGTCGAGGAGGTCAACACCGACGTCGTCCAGGTCCACGGTCTCGACCCCGCTGCCGTCTCGGACCTCGCCGCTTCGACCGACGCACGGGTCGTCGCCGCGACGGACCTCGCGGGCGACCACGCGGCCTACGCGGCCGCGGCCGACGCCGTCCTCGTCGACTCGACGGACGCCGACGGGGCGGGCGGCACCGGCGAGACTCACGACTGGACGCGGACCCGCGAACTGGTCGAGACGCTCGACGTGCCCGTCGTCCTCGCCGGCGGACTGACCCCCGAAAACGTCGCCGAGGCGGTCGGCACGGTCGGCCCGTTCGCCGTCGACGTCGCCAGCGGCATCGAGGCGACCCCCGGCGAGAAGGACCACGACGCGATGGCCGCGTTCGTCAGTGCCACACGAGGTGGCGAACCGTGACGGGGTCGCCCGGCGAGACGGGCGTCACGCTCGACTGCTCGCGCGAGCGCTTCCGTGACCTGGTCACCGACGGACCGGCCGTCGTCCACGCGACGGCGACACTCGACACCGACGTCGAACCGCTCACCGCCTACGCGACGCTGCGTGCGGCCAGCGACCGCGAGTACGGGTTCTTGCTCGAGAGCGCCGAGAAGGTCGCCTCCTCGGATCCGGACGGCGCGTTCGCCCCCGCCGCCGACCTCGCGGACACCGCCGACGAGAGCGCCGAACGACACGCGCGATACTCCTACCTCTGCGTCGACCCGGCAGCCGTGGCGACCGTGGGTCACGCGAGTGAACGCGCGGGGGGGCAGCGGGCGACCGGAGAGAGCGACCGTGGTCCCGACGAGCAGGGCGAGTCGGAACCAGGGAGCGACAGCGACCGTGGACCGTCGAGCGACGTCGCGGTGTTCGACGACCGCTACGCCGACCTCGGACTCGCCGAGGGCGACACGCTCGACGCCCTCCGCGGGGCGCTCCCGGACGTGCCGACGCGCGGGTTCCCGGACGGCGACCGCCAGCGGTTGACCGGCGGTCTCGTCGGCTTCCTCGCCTACGAGGCCGTCTACGACCTCCACCTCGCCGAGGTGGGTGTCGAGCGGCCCGACACGGGGACGCCCGACGCGCAGTTCGTCCTCGCCGACCGGGTGCTCGCGTTCGACCACGCCACCGATACGCTCGAACTCGTGTTCACGCCGCTCGTCCGGGCCGACGAGGACGCGGACGCGCTGTACGACGAACTCCTCGCCGAGGCCGAACGCGTCCGGGACGTGCTCGCCGACGCCGACGCCCCCGAACTGGGTGGGTTCGTCCGCGAGGCCGAACGTGCGGGGCCGCGCGAGGAGTACGAGGACGCCGTCCGGGCGGCCAAGGAACACGTCCTCGACGGCGACGTCTACCAGGCGGTCGTCTCCCGCGAGCGCGAACTGACGGGGGAGTTGGACCCGCTGGGTCTCTACGCCTCGCTGCGCGAGGTCAACCCCTCGCCGTACATGTTCGCACTCGACTTCGGCGACCGGCGACTGGTCGGTGCGAGTCCCGAGACGCTCGTCTCGGTCGGCGGCGACCGGGTGGTCGCCAACCCCATCGCGGGCACCTGCCCTCGGGGCGCGTCGCCGGTCGAGGACCGCCGGCTCGCGGGCGAGTTGCTCGCCGACGAGAAGGAACGCGCCGAGCACACGATGCTCGTCGACCTCGCGCGAAACGACGTGCGCGTGGTGTCCGAACAGGGGAGCGTCCGCGTCGAGGAGTTCATGAACGTCCTCAAGTACAGCCACGTCCAGCACATCGAGTCGACGGTGACGGGGCGACTCGCTCCCGACGCGGACGCGTTCGACGCGACCCGCGCCTCGTTCCCCGCGGGGACGCTCTCGGGTGCACCCAAGGTCCGGGCGATGGAGGTCATCGACGACCTGGAGATGTCGCCGCGAGGACTCTACGGCGGCGGCGTCGGCTACTACTCGTGGACCGGCGACGCCGACGTCGCCATCGTCATCCGGTCGGCGACGGTCGAGGAGACCGACGCGGGCGACGAACGCGTCACCGTCCGTGCGGGTGCGGGCGTCGTCGCCGACTCGGACCCGACCAGCGAGTACGACGAGACCGAATCGAAGATGCGCGGCGTCCTCGCCGCTCTGGAGGCCATCGAGGAGGTGCCGTCGTCACCCACCGACGAACGCCGTCGCGGGAGTGACGAGGCCGCCGCGGGCGACACGGCCGCCGACGCCCCGGAGGCGTCACGATGAGCGCCCCGACCGTCGAACCGACCACCGCCGACCGCCCGCGCGTGCTGTTCGTCGACAACTTCGACTCGTTCACGTACAACCTCGTGGAGTACGTCGGTGACTACGCCGACACCCACGTCGTCCGTAACACCGCCTCGCTCGCCGACGTGCGCGAGTACGCCCCCGACGCGGTGGTCGTCTCGCCGGGACCGGGCCACCCCGAGAACGACCGCGACGTGGGCGTCACGATGGACGTCCTCCGTGAGGTGAGTCCCGACGTGCCGACGCTAGGGGTCTGTCTCGGCCTGGAGGCGGCCGTCTACGCCTACGGCGGGTCGGTGGGCCGTGCGCCCGACCCGGTCCACGGCAAGGCCCACGCCGTCGACCACGACTGCGAGGGGGTGTTCGAGGGCCTCCCCTCGCCGCTCCGGGCGGGGCGGTACCACTCGCTGGTGGCGACGGAGGTTCCGGACTGCTTCGAGGTGAGCGCACGCACCGACGACGGCCTCGTGATGGGCGTCCGGCACCGCGAGTTCCCCATCGAGTGCGTGCAGTTCCACCCCGAGAGCGTGCTCACCGAACGCGGTCACGACGTGGTGGCGAACTTCCTGCGGCTAGCGACGGCCTGAGTCGCCGATGTCGGGGCGGGAGACGGCGGCCACTACAGCAGCGCTGGCAGCTGAGGGAGGACGTCCGTCATCCCCGTGACCCACAGGCCGGCGAGGACGACGAGCGCGAGGACCGCCACCTTCCAGGCGACACGGAGGACCAGTCGGGCGACGAACAGGACGACGACCAGCGCGACCAGCGCCAAGAGGACGTCGGGGAGCGGGACCTGTCCGAGCTGCGAGACGACCATGGTAGCGTTTCACCCACGACGGGAATAAATCCGTCGGCTGTCGGGACCGACAGCCCCCGTCAACACCCTCTCCTTTCGACTCGAACCGGCCTCACTGCGGGCGATTTCTCGCTCGCCGGGGCACTTTCACTCCGGTCCGCCAACGGTTAATATCGGACCGTCCAATCCCTCGAACGGACACCGTGAGACGGCTGGAACCGTCTGACGGTTCGAGAATCAGACACTACACCGGGCAGCAAAATCTCCGGACCCGATGGGTTGAACTTGCTGGACGGTAAGCACTCGTCGTTACCGATGACTGGACACCACACTACTCCGACGCCAGAACCGACCGCCGTGGGGGGCCTATGAGCGAGGCCGACCTCTCCGCGGACGAACTCGTCTTGCCCGTCAAGCGCACCGACGGGGAGACGCTCGCCGACCGTATGACGAGCAACGCCTACGACAACATCCTGCCCGCGCGCTACCTCCAGCGCGACGCCGACGGCGAACTCACCGAGACGCAGGAGGAACTGTTCGTCCGGGTCGCCAAGAACGTCGCCCTCGCCGAAGTCGTCTTCGAGGCGGGCAAGCGCGACGAGACGGTGACCGTCACGCCCGAACAGCTCAAACCCGACCACCCACGGCGCGACGAACTCGCCGCCGACGTGTTCGGGGCCGGCACCACCGCCGACACCGACACCGAGACCGAACTCTCCGTCTACAACGTCTCGAAGTTCGCCTACGACACCGTCGTCCCGGAACTCGACGCCGACCTCCGTTCGCACGTCGAGAGCGTGCGCGAGGACTTCCAGGAGACGATGGAGCGCCTCTCTTTCATCCCGAACTCGCCGACGCTGATGAACGCGGGCGGCGAACTCCAGCAGCTCTCGGCGTGTTTCGTCGACTCGCCCGAGGACGACCTGACCGACATCCACCAGACCGCCAAGGAGGCCGCCGAGGTGTTCCAGTCCGGCGGCGGGATGGGCTACGCGTTCTGGCGACTCCGACCGTTCGGCGACGCCGTCGGCTCCACGGGGGGTATCGCGTCCGGCCCCATCACGTTCATGCGAACGTTCGACCAGATGTGCGAGACCATCGCGCAGGGCGGCACCCGCCGGGGCGCACAGATGGGCGTCATGCGCATCTCTCACCCGGACGTCATCGAGTTCATCCACGCGAAGAACAAGGACGTGAGCCTGGCGCACTGCCTGCGACTCAACGACCCCGACGACTACACCTACACGACGTTCTCAGAGGCGCTGGAGGAGGCACGCGGCCTCATCGACGAGGACGGCCGCGTCCCCAAACACCTCCGGAACGCCGTCGAAGGCCACCTCTCGAACTTCAACATCTCCGTCGGCGTCACGGACGAGTTCATGGACGCGCTGTACGCGGGTGAGGAGTACGTCTTCGAGAACCCGCGCACCGAGGAACCGCACGTCGCCACCGAGGAGACCAGGGAGATGTACTCCCGCTACGGGCTGGGCGAGTACATCGAACCGGGCGAAGAGATGTCGATTCCCGCCGACGTGCTCTGGGACCGCATCGTCTCGGGCGCACACGAGAACGGCGAACCCGGCGTCGTCTACCTCGAACGCATCAACAAGGAGCACTCCTTCGACGTCGAGGAGCACCCCGACCACCGCATCCTCGCCACGAACCCCTGCGGGGAGCAACCGCTGGAGGAGTACGAGGCGTGTAACCTCGGCCACATCAACCTCTCGACCATCGTCGCCGAGGACGCTCCCGACTGGCGCGTCTTCCGCGAGAACTACGACGGTGACCTCGAATCGGCCGTCGACGCGTTCCTCGAAGAGGCCATCGACACCGAGGCGTTCGAGGGGCGCATCGAACTCGGGACGCGGTTCTTGGAGAACGTCGTCACGATGAGCGACTTCCCGGTGCCGAAGATCGAGGAGAAGGTCCGCGAGATGCGGAAGATCGGACTGGGCGTCATGGGGCTCGCTCAACTCTACATCCAGCTGGGCATCCGCTACGGGAGCGAGGAGGGCAACGAGGTCGCCCGTCAGCTGATGATGCAGATCAACCACGGCTCGAAGGCCGCCTCCCACGACCTCGCCGAGGAGCGTGGCTCGTTCGACGACTGGGCCGACTCGAAGTACGCGAACCCCACCGAGTACCGCGAGTGGTTCGAGCACCAGACCGGCGAGTCCGCCGACGACTGGGCCGAGGGCTACCCCATCCGCAACCATAACACGACCACCATCGCCCCGACCGGCACGACGAGTATGGTCGGCAACACGACGGGTGGCTGTGAACCCATCTTCAACGTCGCGTACTACAAGAACGTCTCCGACGACGTGCAGGGCGACGAGATGCTCGTCGAGTTCGACGACTACTTCCTGCGCACGCTGGAGGCCAACGACATCGACGTCGAGGCCGCCAAGCGCGAGGCTCAAGAACAGATGGCGAACAACGAGTTCGACGGCGTGACCGGACTGGAGACGGTGCCGAACGCTATCGGCGAACTGTTCGTCGTCACGTCGGACCTCTCGGGTATCGACCACGCGAGCGTCCAGACGGCGTGTCAGCAGGGCGTCGACTCCGCCATCTCGAAGACGTGTAACTTCCCGAACAGTGCCTCGAAGGAGGACATGGACGAGGTGTACCGCTACATCTACGACCACGGTGGGAAGGGCGTCACCGTCTACCGCGACGGTACTCGCTCGAAGCAGGTGCTGACGACGCGCGCGGACAACGCCGAGTTCGCCGACGAGGAGGAGGCCGCGGCGGCCATCGTCTCCCAGATCGAGGAGATGTTCGGTGGGCTCGACGGGTTCCTCGACGACGAGAACGTCCGCGCGGCGCTCGACACCGAGATCGACGCCGTCATCGGCGGCGCGGCGGCCCCGGACTACGCCGAGAAGCAGGTCCGTCCGGACGTGCTCCACGGCGTCACCCAGCGCATCGACACCGGCTACGGCAAGATATACGTCAACATCAACGAGGACGACCACGGTCGCCCGTTCGAGCTGTTCGCCAACATCGGCCACTCCGGCGGGTTCACCAACTCCTTCACCGAGGCGCTGGCGAAGGTCATCTCGACGGCACTGCGCTCGGGCGTCGACCCCGAGGAGATCGTCGACGAACTGCAGGGCACCCGTTCGCCGAAGGTCGCGTGGGACAAGGGCGAGCAGATCCAGTCCATCCCCGACGCCATCGGGACGGCGATGCGTCGCTACCTCGACGACGAGATAGACAAGCCCTACCCCAAACAGCAGAACCTCACGGAACTCGCCGAGGGCGACGTCGACAGTGCGCCCGAGACCGACGGCGGACTGGCCGCCGAGGCCGACACCCCGCCCGAAGGCGTGCAGAACGGGGCCGCGACCGACGAGAACGCCGACATCACCCAGGACCTCATCGCGGCGGGCGAGAGCCCCGAGTGTCCGACCTGTGGCTCGATGTCGCTGTACATGAGCGAGGGCTGTAAGACCTGCCAGTCGTGTGGCTGGTCCGAGTGCTCGTAATCTGAACTGTCGCGGTTCTCTCCGCTTTTCGACCCCGTCGAGCGGCGAGGCTTCGCACTCCTGTCGACGAACTCGGCACGAATTCTAGAACCACTCGTGACACATCCTATAGGATGTTTGAAAAATCCTCATGCCCCCCTCCGGCGCAGGTCCGGGTGCAGACCATGACCGACGACACACTCGACGGGACGGAGACGGACAGTACAGTATCACGCCGACGGTTCCTCGGCGCGACGGCGCTCGCGGCGGGCGGACTGGCGCTCGGTGCGAGCGTCACCGGATTCGGGGCGGCCAGCGAGGGAACGATGTTCACGCTCCGTATCGAGAACGTCTCGACGGGGTTGACGCTGACGACGACCGACGAGGAGGCCGCCGAACAGCCAGTACCGCTCTCGCCGGGTGCGTGGGCGGTCCACCGCGACGGCGAACCGCTCTTCACCCCCGGGGAGATGGAGCGAAACAACGGCCTCGAAGAGATCGCGGAGGACGGCTCGCCGATGCGACTCGCAGAGGCGCTGGGCCACGACGAACACGTCAGGCACAGCGGTGCGTTCACGACACCGGTGGGTGCGGACGGGCCGGCACCTATCGGCCCCGGCGGGGTCTACGAGGTCGAGTTCGAGGCGGGAGCGGGCGACTACCTCTCCTTTGCGACGATGTTCGTCCCCTCGAACGACCTGTTCTACGCGCCCGACCCCGAGGGCATCGCGCTGTTCGCACGCGACGGTGACGCCGTCTCGGGGAACGTGACCGACCTCGTCGCGCTGTGGGACGCGGGGACCGAGATCAACGAGGAACCGGGCGTCGGTGAGAATCAGGTCCAGCGCCAGCGTGGGGCGGGGGTCGGCCTCGTCGAACGCGGCACCGTGGCGGCCGTCGAGGACGTGAACGGCTACGAGTACCCCGCCGTCGCCGACGTGATTCGGGTGACGCTCTCGACGGAGTAATCGGAAACGCTTCGGCCCTCACTCTTCGTCCGATGGCGAGAACTGCCGTCGGCGGCATCCTCCGACTACTTCACCGTGACGTAGGTGAGGAACGCCAGTGCGAGCGCCTGCAACCCGCGCAGCAGTGCGACCACCTGCTGGACGCCGGGGTCCATCGAGTAGAGCGACTGCATGCTGAAGAAGAAGTAGATGGCGACGGCGTTCTCGACCAGCATCACCGCGCCGAAGGCGACGAGGCCGGCGACCATCCCCGACCGGAACGTCCGGTAGTTGCGCACCCAGACGGCGGTCAACACGCCCAGAAGGACGAGGTTGACCGTTGCGAGGGCGCTGGCGACCATCACCCAGGTTCCCATCGTGGTCATCAGATGTGCTCCGTTATCTCCTCGAACCGTTCGCGGTGGTACTCGAAGCGGTCGGTGAGGAAGTAGAGTTTCCCGTAGTCACCGCCGCCGGTCTCGACGACGTCGTGTTCCAGTAGCATGTCCAGGTGGTGTCGCACGGTGTTGTAGTCCACGTTCAGGCACTCCGAAAGCTGGTTGGCGTTCCGGGGGCGCTCGGAGAGCGCACGGATGATACGTGCCCGGTTCGCGCCGCCGCGGGTCCCCGCGAGCAGGTACCAGAGTGCCTTCTCCATCCGTCAGTAGGGGGTTCGTGTGTGGTGGTAACTCCATCGGTCGCTACGGCGAGGACCGGAGTCCGCGGTCGGACGGCCCGCCACGTCACGGCGACACCGTCCGCGACACCCACCCCGACGCGCCGCTGGGGAAGGCGTCGGCCTCCTCGCGTGGCTGCATCCTCCCGTCGCCGTCGTACGCACGGACGACCACCTCGTGTTCGGCGTCGGGAGCGTCGTACTCGTAGGCCCACTGTCGCCAGGCGTCCTCGGCCGGTTCGCCGTCGGCCCCCGACAGCGGGTCGGAGAGGTCGGCGTCGGTCCAGGTCTCCCCGCCGTCCGTCGAGACTTCGACCCGGGAGATGCCACGGGTCCCCGCGTAGGCGTGGCCCGCCACCTCGACGGTCCCCTCGTTCCGGTTGAGGACGTGGAGTTTGGCGACGGTGTTGACCGGACCGGTACCGTGCCAGCCTCGCTCCTCCCAGTAGCCCGTCGCCTCCTCTTCTAAGAGTTCGAGTTCGGTGAGCCACTTGACGTTGATCTCGCCCCAGTGACCGGGAACGAGTAGGCGGGCGGGTGCGCCGTGACCGCGGGGGAGGGTCTCGCCGTTCATCGCGTAGGCGATGCGGGCGTTCCGGAGGGCCGACAGCGGGAACTCCTCGTAGAAGCCGTCCGCGGCGCGGGCCATCACACAGCAGTTCTCCTCGCCGACGCCGGCCTCGTCGAGCAGCGGTGCGACCGGAACGACCTCCCAGAGCGCGGTGTCCATCTGCGTGCCGTTGAGCGGTTCGCCGACACACCGGAGCGTGACGAACTCGGGGGTGGACTCGCGGGCCGTCAGGTCGTCGTAGTCGATTTCGAGGTCGTTCTCGACGGCCCCGGTGACGCGCATCGACCACTGCTCGGCGTCGAGGTCGGGGTCGACCGCGTTGATGTCGACCTGGTAGAACGCGTCGCTCACGAGCGGTTCGAGTCCATCGACGCCGAGCGACCGCTGGCGGGCCTGGTCGAGCAGGCTGGCGGTGTCGGCGCTCCCCACCTGGACCGTGGGGCCGGCATCGTCGCTCGCGCTCCCGAGGCGGTTGCCGACGTTCAGGCCCAGTGCGCCGAACGCGAAGGCAGCGGCCAGTGCGCCCAGCGCGCTCCGGCGGTCGGGGTCGACCGTCGTGTCGGTCGTGCGCCGACCGAACAGGTCGACCGCAGCCACCGCCACGGCGACCGGGAGTCCCGTTCCGACGCCTGCGAGGGGCGTCCCCGTCACGAGCGCCGCGGCGACACCGACGACGAGGCCGGCCGCGAGCGCCCCGACCAGCGGCGGCGCACGTCGACCGACGACCACGCCGCCGAACGCGACGGCCGCGATAGCTCCGACGACGAGTAGCGTCGCCGCGAGGAGGTTCAACTGCTGGCCGAGACTGCCGAACGTCGTGATGGCGAACGTCACCACCTCGCCGGGCATCGCCCGGGACAGCGCCCCCTCGACGGGCGCGACGACGTAGCCCGGTGTCGCTCCCGTGACGGCGTAGGACCCGGCGACGCCGGCGACCCCGGCGGCCAGTGCGACACCGACGGCAGGGAGTGTCGCTCGCACTCTCGCTTCGTACGCGCTCATGAGTTCACGGAGGGACGGCCGACGTAAACGGGTTGTCCGAACTCGTTCTAGAATTCCCCCCGAATCCCAACGGCCTAAGTCTCGCGCGACGAACGACGCACCATGACCGAGCGCAGTGGTCGGCCCTGTCCGTTCTGTGAGGCCCCGATGTACAAGCGCCACTGCAAGTACGTCTGCCCGAACCACGGCGTCGTGGTCGACTGCTCGGACCCGTTCGTCTGAAACGTCCGGCAGCAGTCCCTCTCCCCGCCTACTCCGGCGTCCCCGCCGAGAGTCGGCGGTAGACCGGGCCGCCGAGCAACAGCGTGCCGACGGCGAGGCCGCCGAACACGAGCGGGAGACCTCCGGAGAGACCGTCGGTACTCAGCGTCTCCATCGAGTGGCCGGCGAGGAGGGCGGCGACGACCCACGGCGACTCGCCGAGTGCCGTCCCCAGCAGGTACGGGCGGACGGGGACCCGCGAGAGGCCCGCGCCGTAGGAGACGACGTCCGTCGGGAGGGGGGCGAGGCGAGCGGCGACGACCCCACGGGTGTCGCCGGCCGTCTCGAAACAGTCCGCGCCGGCCGTCCCGACCCAGCCGAGCAGGCCCTCGGTGGGGCGGTAGCGTCGCGCGAGGAGGTACGGGAGGACGGCCGTCCCCGTGGCGACGGTGAGGCCGAGCGTCAGCGCGGGGAGGGTCACGCCGAAGACGTAGCCGACGACGCCGACGAGCGGGGTCATCGGCCACGCGACCACGGGTCGGCAGAGGGCGAGGACGAGGACGACCAGCGTGAACGCGGCCGGGTCGGCGGCGACGGCGACGACGCGTTCGAGCACGCGCTGTGGCGACACCGCCAGTGACGCGACGACGACGACACCCACGGCCAGGGCCAGCCCCGATAGCTGTCGTCGCGTCGCGCCGTCCATACGCCTCGATTCCACGGGCCGGGTAAGTTCCTTCTGGTCGTCGGAGGGTCGACACGGCCCGCTCGTGGCCGTCGTCCGTCGCCCGCCGGCCAACGCCGGGCGGACCGTTTAAGCTACCCGACCATCTATCGGCCGACGTGACCGACGAGACGGTCGAACTCGGCGTCCAACTGCTCGAACGCCTCGAACACGAGGAGCTCTCGCTCGCCGAGTGTGTCGACCGTCTCGAAACCATCACCAGCAACCCGACGACGACGCGGACCATCCTCGACACCGCCGAGATGCGCGGCGTCATCTCGCGTGAGGACGGCATCGTCCGCCCGACGGGTGGCCGGTTCCTGCAGTTCCAGAGCGAGGTGATCGAGAAGCAGGGCGAGTTCACCTGCAAGCGCTGTGGTGCGTCCATCTCCACGGGCTACTTCATGCGCCTCCAGGCGGGCGAGCACGGCCCGTTCGGGTCGTCGTGCATCCGGAAGGTGACCGGGCGGGAGTCCTGACCCCGCGAGACCCCACCCGTGAGCCGTGTCGTAGCTGGTGTTGCGTCTGACTCCCCCGAGAGCGCCGACCCAACGCTGTTGACGCTCGGACCGTCACGCCGTGTATGGACATCGGCCGGGCCGTAGAGTCGTGGTTCCGAGAGCACGTGGCCGTCTGGTTCCTGGCGCTCGCGCTCCTCACGGGCGCACTCTACGGTGGTGGTCAGTTCCTGCTCGGCGGTTCGACGACGGTCGCACTCGCCAGTGGCGTGGGCTGGGGGGTGCTCTGGGCTGGAGGGTTCCTCGTCGTCCGGGGCCTGCTCTCGGAGTAGCGTCCGTCAGCGACCCTGCCGAAGTTCCTCGATGAGCGTCTCGATAGTCTCCTGCTGGCGCTCGATGAGGTCGGTCTGGTGGTCGACCGTCGCCTCCAGCGCGTCGAGGCGGTCGAGCACCTCGTCGCTGTGGATCGTCGCCGTTCGCTCGTCGATAGTCGTCGTGGTCCCGTTCGCCGCCGCGTGCTCGGTCCGCTCCTCGCTCGCCCCTCCGTCGGTGACGTCACCGAGCAGCGGTTCGACGGTCCGGGTCGGAGCCTCCTCCTCGTCGGTGGCGGCGGTATCGTCGGTGTCGTCGGTCCCACCGGTGTCCCCGTCGGCCTCCTCGTCGTCGGCCGTGGTCTTCGTCCGGAGTGCGACCAGCGAGTCGACGCCGTGGTAGTCGAACAGTGCACGCTGGAGGGTCTGACGGACCGCACCCGCTCGTTCGCTCGGGGCCTTGATTCGCTGTGGCCGGCCGTCGACGGTCAACACGAGTTGGGTGGCGACGCTCCCCTCTTCGACGCTGAAGTCGGTGACGGCCTCGAACGGGAACGACTCGGCGTCCGTGTCCCAAAGCGCGGTCCCAACGTGTTTGACGACCCGTCCCTCCGTGACGACGAGCGTGAGTTCGCTGAAGCGGTAGACCGCGAGGACGGCCTCCTCGTCGCTGGTCTCGCCGGTGGTACGGAGGACGCCGCTGAGGAAGGGCGTGAGGACGTCGTCGAGACGCTTGGTCGGGACGGTGAACTCCTGGTCGCCAGCCATCGCCGTCGTGGCGATGGTCGTCTTGCGTCGGCCCTCGGTGACCTCGACCCGGTCGACGTCGTGGGTGACCGTCTCGACCGTCTCGTCGCGCAGCAGGCCCTCGGAGCGATAGACGAGCGTTCGAGCGGGGGTGACGACGAGCAGGTCGTCGCCGCCGAGCGGGACCTTCGCGTCGACGGCGTCGTCGCCGAGTTCGGTCGAAAGCAGGCTGGGGGTGTCCATGCCACGCGGTCTGTCTATCGTCTCATAAAACCCTGGGAGAAGATGGGAAGAGTCAAGTGCGAAACGGCGATATTCGGAGACAGGCCGGGTGGCTTAGCTGGACATAGCGCCGCACTCATAGGGTTCACACTCGCGCGGCAACTGCCCGCATCCCGTGGAGTCCCGCCGGACTCCACACCTGGGACATGCGGAGATCGTGGGTTCGGAGCCCACCCCGGCCACTTCTCGTTCAGAACCGCTTCGGAGAGCGACGCGACCGTCCGTCCGGTCGCCTCACGCGCCGGGGACGCCGAGTGCCTGGAACCCGACGAGGTCGAACGTCGCCAGTACCCACAGCAGGCCGACGGCGACCAGCCACGCCACGATACCGATAGCGGCGGCCGTGACCCACCCGCCGGGGTACTGCCAGTTGATGAGCGTCACGAAGATGACCAGTCCGAGTATCGGTCCCAGCACCGGCACGCCCGGTAGGAAGAAGACGACGAGCGCCCACACGACGGCACCCACGAGCGCGGTGATACCCGCCCTGACGTAGCCCGTGTCCCGGTCGACGACGAGCATCGCGCCGAGGTGGATGGCCCCCGTTCCGACGATGAGGTTGATGGCGAACACCAGAATCGTCGCCGCCAGATCACCGTCACCGGTCGCCTGAAGGACGCTCATCGGGACACCTCGTGGGTGCTGGTCGTGCCGCTCACCGTATCGAGTCCGTCGTGGCCTTCCGGCACTGTCGAAAGCATCATCACCGTGCCACCACGAACGTGCGCTACACTTATCGTGTTACTGCCGGCGGGGGCACTCCCGGCCACACCGACCCTGCCGGCGGTAAAACGACGCGACAGCGGCTCTGCGGCCCGGTTGTTCGAGCTGGGTGTGACTTTCACACTTAATTTAGTGTTTAATTTCTAAAATCTATTTAGTAAAATTGATTGGTTCATGGCGCATCGTACCATCTGTCATGTCCGACACGAACGTCTCGACGTACATCGCAGAGCACCCGAAGATGGCCGGCGTCCTGTTCACGATGCTGTTGTTGCTGTCGCAGGCCGGTTCTGCGGCGGCCAGCGCCGGCGCAATCCGCGGTCCATAATCAATCGCGCTCGTTTTGAAGGCAACTGAGCAACTCGTCGCTCCAACTGAGTCGCTGTTCGACGAACACTGGTAGCTGACTCTGTGAGAGATACTCCTCCAGTTCGTCCTTGGTAACGAGGAAATCGCCAGCCGGTCCCGAGTTGAAGTAGCAGTCGTCGTTGTCGCCGATATAAGGCACGCAGAGCGCTCCGAGTCTGGTTCGTGCCGTGGGATACGCGAAGACCGACGCCAGATACTGGTCTTCGCGTCGCTCTATCTCCGTATACAACGGCACTCCCCCTCGACTATCTGCTATCTGTAACTGCGCGTCGCCGACGACGGTGTACTGCCGGCCGGTAATCGTCTCGCTCCGGAGGACGTCCATCGCGCCCGCCATCGAGAACCCGGCGTTCAGGAGTCGAGCGAGCGTCCGGCCGACACGCGTCGCCGGTTCGTTACCGACCTCGGCCAGCGTGACGATGCCCGCGATGGCTCCCTTCTCGACGAGTTCCATCCCCTGTTCGTAGGAGCGACAGGCGTTGAGGACGAACGCGCGTGCCCCGACGTAGTCGAGCGTGGTCGCGTCGAGCGGACCGTCGGCACACTGCATCCCGTCGTCGTCGACGTGGCCGACGTAGTGGACGAAGTCGTAGTCGTCCGCGAGGACACGCGTGAGTTCCGTGCCGGTGAGGTCCTCGAAGATGTCGATGTCGAACGCGACGAGTTCACGGAGACCGTACAGGTCACGGACGTCCATCTCGGCACGCATCTCCGGAGAGTTCGAGACGACGGCGACTTCGATGGCACCGCTCGGTCGGGCTTCGAGGCGGCGCTTGCACGCCTCCAGCGTCGGTTTCGACGCCCCCATCGGTACCCCGTCGCCGACCCACGCGTGCTCGATGGTGTCGGTCGGTTCCGGCTGGACGACTCTGACGTCCTCGCCGAAGGGGGTCTCGTTCGGGCCGGGGCGTCTGACGACGCCACGAACGAGGCCGCCGTCGCTGCGGTAGAAGTCCTCGATGGCCTTCGACTCCTCGTCGTTCGACGGTGAGAGCGCGGGTTGCGGACACCGGACTCGCGCGAGGTCGGCGACGGCGAACGGGAGGTGGACGAGGTGTTCGGCGGCCGGTGCGAGGTCGACCGTCGACTTCCAGGTGGGGATGGCCGGTTCGACCGTCTCGTGGGGAGTGTCGAGGTAGGCGCGAAGCTGTTCGACGAGCGAGGCGTCGTACATCGCCGCCGGGTCGAACGACAGGTCGTCCTCCACGACGCGCCGTGCGTGGAGGTCGACCGGGTACAGCCCCTCGGTTCTGACGACACAGTCGAGCGTGAACAGTCGCTCGAGCGTCCGGTGGACGGTCCGCTCGAACCCGCCCGGTCCGTCCAGCGGGTACTCCTCGCCGTCGACGAGCAGTCGCGGCCCGCCGCCGACACGCACGGTAGCGTCGGTGTAGTACGCAAGCGGTGCGACCGGGAACAGCGAGGAGACGGTGGGCGGCACCTCGATACCGACGGGGGTGTCCGTCCGCTCGAACTCGGGCGGCGCGTCGAAGCTATCGCCGAGTTCGAACAGCGGCGGGTGGCCACGGAGCGTCGGCCAGGACCGTTCGGAACTGGTCGTCTTGAGCGCCGACCCGAGACAGGAGAGTGCCCGTGCGAGGTCGGCGGGGTCGTCCGTCGTCGTCACCGTCGTCGCGGGGAACTCGTGCATCGAGCGGATGCCCAGGCGAAGGTCGTCGGCGTCGTCGACCAGCAGTCGTCGACCCACGTCGTCGGTCGTCGACCGGAGGCGTCCGTCGATGGCGAGGTAGGTCTTGACCGCGAGGGAGGTGACTTCGACGACGTACTCGCCGTCGGGCAACGAGAGTTCGTTGCGGTTCGCTGCCTCCGCGACGACGCGGCCGTCCATCTCCCGGACGATGAGGTTGACGTGCTGTGGGATGCGGAGCGCGGTCGTGTCGAGTCGAACCGCGGCGTCGACGGGGAAGACGAACCCGCTCGGCTCACACGGTTCGGGACTGACCGCCGTCGCCGTCTCCAGGCGGGTCGTCACTCCCTGGATGTCGTCGGCGAGTTCGACACCGACCGGGTCGTCGGTGGCGGCGATGGTCAGATAACGCGCGCTCACACTGGCACTTCGACTCGGCACCTATAACAACATCCACTCGGTCCGTTCGTCGGTCTCCGGGAACGACCAGCGCTGTTCCGGTGGGAGCCCCTCGCGGTGGCGGAGTTCGACGTGCACGTCGAACGACGGCAGCAGGGCGTCCACGACGGCGGCGTCCGACGCGGCGGCGACGTGGCAGTGGAACATCCCCCGGTCGGCGACGACCGTATCTCCCAGCGAGCGGAGCATCCGTTCGCTCCGGTCCAGTCCGTGCCGGTCGACGAGCGCCCCGCCACCGACGACCCCGACACGGAGCGTCGCGGGCGCTGGCGCTCCGTTCGCCCGTCGGTCGGCGGCGACGGCCGCGAGGACGTCCTCGTAGAACGCCGCCATCGAGTCCGTCGCGGTCTCTCGGGGTGGTAGCGGTTCGGCACGGGCGACCGTGGCCGACCGAACGTCGCCGCGGTGTTCGACGACGGCCACCCGGTCGGCGGCCGTGGGAGGTCCCTCGGGGAGATGTGCCGACGGCGAGGAGTCGTCGGCGAGCGCGAGGATTCGAGCACGGTCCTCCTCGGGCGACCCGAGCAGGTGGCGCGTCTGCTGGGCCCGGACCGCGGCGCTGACGGACCCGGTCACGAGCAGTCGGGAGCCCGCACGCTTGAGGCGTTGGAGGGTCTCGACGACCGTCGAGGCGTCCTCACCGTCGTCTCGCGTCGATTCGTCCACAGTCTCGATTCGACATAAAATGATAAATAACTAACGTCAGACGGGGAACAAACGCTCGCACATCGGGTATCAGTGGCCCGGTCTGGGTTCGGATTTATTAGTGCCCCGTGAGTGGCCGGTGTCGTATGCACGTATCACGGTCTGCCGACGGTCGGCCGGTTCGAGCAGTGCGGTTCCGTCGTGTGGCGGAGGGACGTGAATGACGCTGCTCCAGCAAGGTGACGGCGGTGGTGACTTCGTGATTCCCGAGACGACGGAGGGGTGGCTCGACCTGCTCAGCGGCGTCATCGGCGGCGCGGCGAAGTTCGTCGTCGCGTTCGTCGTGGTCTACCTCGTCGGTCGGCTCGTCGCCGTTCCGCTGCTCAAACGTGCGCTGAAGGCGCGCGGGTTCAACGAGAGCATCCGGAGTCTCGCAGACGACGTCTTCGGCATCCTGGTGCTGTTCGCGGCACTGGCCATCTCGTTGGCGCTGGCCGGGTTCGGGTCGTTCCTCGCCGCGTTCGCCACGCTCGGTGGTGCGCTCGCCCTCGCAGTCGGGTTCGCCGCACAGGACCTGATAGGCAACTTCGTCGCGGGTATCTTCATCCTCAAGGACAAGCCCTTCGAGGTCGGTGACTGGATCGAACAGGACGACGTCGTCGGCCGGGTCGTCGACATCGACCTGCGGGTGACGACGATCAAGACGTTCGACAACGAGAAGATAACCGTCCCGAACTCCGAACTCGCGGACAACCCGGTCAAGAACCCGGTCGCGTACGACAAACTCCGCCAGAAGTTCGTCTTCGGCATCGGCTACGAGGACGACATCGACCACGCCAAGGAGGTCATCCTCGACGAGGCGAGCCAACAGGAGGAGATTCTCGCCGACCCCGCCCCCGACGTTCGTGTGACCGAACTCGCCGACTCCTACGTCGGTCTCCAGACCCGGTTCTGGATGACCAACCCTTCGCGCTCTGACTTCATGGCGGTTCGTTCCGACTTCGTCCAGGCGGTCAAAGAACGCTGTGACGCCGAAGGTATCGACATGCCGTACCCCTACCTGAAGGTCATCGGTGGCCTCGACGTGGACATGGACGGCGAACTCGCCACGCGCGAACTCCAGCAGTCGGCCGACGACTGAGGCGAGAACGACTCCCCCGGACGACGACCCGGCGACCGACGGCTAGCGCTCTCGTCGTGTGGTGCCGGGACTGAAACCCACTTTGCGGTTCGGCCCGTCCCTCCCGTGTGGACAGCGCCCTCGCTCGCCGCGTCCTTACGACGACGTTCCCGGAGCGTCGGGTCTCGGACCCCTCGGCGCTTCGAGCGGGCAACGTCAAACGGACGTTCACCGCGACGGTCGACGGCGACGCCGTCGTCGTCCAACTCCACTCCGACCCCGCCCGTCTGCACGTCGAGGCGACGCTGACCCGTGCGGTCGGCGACCGGACGTCGCTTCGCGTGCCGACGGTTCGAGCGACCGGAACGCTCGACGGCCACGGCTACCTCCTCACCGACCGCGCGCCGGGCGAGGACCTGCACGAACGGTTCACGGCCCTCGACCGGTCGGAGCGGCGGTCCGTCGTCGCCACGTTCGGTCGCGCACTCGGTGAACTCCACGAGGTGTTCCGCTTCGACGGACACGGCCCGGTCGGTGTCGACGGCGACGACCTCGTGGTCGAGACGTCCCGGTCGTGGGCAGCGTGGTTCGACCACCTGACCGCGACGGGCCTCGACGCGTTCCCGGAGGCGCTGGCGGACCTCCGGCCGCGAATCGAGCGTGCGCTGGCGGACCGACCGGCCGCCGACCACCGCTCGACGCTGTTCCCGTGGGACCTCAGACCCGGCAACGCCCGGTACGACGGGTCGGTGACGTTCCTCGACTGGGGCGGGCCGATGACCGCCACCGCGGAGTGCTCGCTGGCGAAGACGGAGTACGTCGTGGTCGACTGGTACACGCCCTCGCCGGCCCTCCGCGAGGCGTTCCACGACGGCTACCGTCGGTCGACGACGCTCGCGGCCGACTACTGGGGCGAACGACGACCGTACTACCGACTCGCGGCCGTCGTCCGGACGGCCGTCGACTCACGGGGCGTCGTCACGCGACCGGGCTACCCGGAGCGAGACGGTGACGCGGCGGTCCGGTTCCACCGCGACCACCTCGAAGCGACGCTGGCGGCCGTCGAGTCCCGAACGGAGTAACGGGTGTCTGCGGTGTGGTTCTCGCCGGTTCAGTCCCGACGGAGCAGCAGTGCGCTCGCGCCGAACGCGACGAGTGCGGCGAAGACGCCGAAGCCGGGACCGAACCCGCTGGACGTGGTGGTCTCGCCACCGCCGATGACGCGTGCGGTCTGGTTCCCACCGTCCGTATCGGTCGTCTCGGTCCCGTTGACGGGTGCGCTCGGCCCGGCGGGCGCGTCGGTCCCGCTCTCGCTCGTCGTGGTCGTCGACTGCTGTCCGTCCACGGCCGTCGTCGGTTCGTCCGTCCGTTCGACGGTCGTCTCGCTCGGCTCCTCGGCCGCTTCGGTCGTGGTGTCGTCGCCGGCCGAGTCGTCGGTGTCGGTGTCCTCGCCGGTGTCGTCGTCGTCGTCACCGCCGTCGGCCCCACCGGCCGAGTCGTCACCGTCACCGGCCGGGTCGTCGCTTCCCGCGTCACCGTCGTCGGCCGGTTCGTCCGTCGGCTGGTCGACCGTCGGTTCCTCGGTCGGCTGCTCCGCGGTCGGCTCTTCCGTCGGTGGTTCCTCGGTCGGGTCGCTGGTCGGCGTCTCCGTCGGGTCGTCGCCGACGAGTTCACCGCTCCCGGTTCGCGGGTCGGTCACGTAGTAGGGGTCGAAGCGGACGCCCTGACTGACGCTGTCGCCGTCACCGTCGGCGAGTCGCCCCGTCGCGGGGTCCTCGACGCCACCGGACGGGCCGTTCTCCGCGCCCCACCAGTTCTCGCGGGCGTCGACCTGCCCGCCCTGCGCGGTGACACCCGCGCCGTTCCCCGAGATGATGGAGTATCGGACGGTCGCCGAATCCGGCGAGGCGACGCGGATACCGGTGTTGCCGTTGTTCTCGACCGCGCTCCGCTCGACGGTCAGGCTCCCCGAACTGACGCGGATGCCGTGGTCGTCGTTGTTCGAGACCGTGCTCCGCTGGACCGTGTAGGCGACGTAGAGGCCGTCGAGGCCGATGGCGTTGTCCGTCACGTCCACGTCGGTGAGCGTCACCTGACTGTCCTCGGCGACGACGCCGACGTCGTTCCCGGTCAGTGTGCCACCGGAGATGCTCGCGCTCCCGGTTCGCTGGACGTTGACGCCGTACTGGTTGCCGCTGAGAGTCGCTCCCTCGATGGTGGTGCCCTCGGCGTCCACGACCCGGACACCGTCCTGCCACCCGGTCGCTGTGAGGTCACGAACGACCGCGTTCCCGCCCTGGACGAGGACGCCCGTCGTCGCTCCCCCGCCCGTGTTGTCGATACTGTTCCCGTTCCCGTCGATGGTCACGCCGCTGGCAGCGACGGTGAGACACGCGCCTCCGGAGCGTTCGCGCCGATGTCGGCTGCGAGCGTGTACTCGCCGGACTGCTCGATGGTCGTACAGCTAGCGATGGTCGACTGTGCAGTACCCGGCGTCGCCGCGACGGACGCGACGGGGACTGCAACGAGGGCGGCGACGAGTGCCACGACGGCGACTCGTTGCCCGTGCGATGCTGTCATCGACGAGAACTCCACTACCGAGGTGCTTCGTTACCCGCGCGTTTATATCGGAAGAACGGTCGACGCGATACCGGAACCGACGGTGAGGCAGTGGCTACAGTCGGTCTCTCGTCGGGCGGTTGCAACCGGAAACGGTTGCCGGTGTGATGCGTCCGCCTATCGTCGACGTGTGGCGAGGAGCGCCGTCCCCACGAGTGCGAGTAGTGCGGCCAGGACGCCGACCCCGAGACCGGACCCGCTGGACGTCGTGGCCCCGCTTCCACGATGACACGCGCCGTCTGTCGGTCGGTCTCCGTCGCTGTCGTTCGCGCCGCCGTCTCCGGTCAGGCGGTCCTCGCCGGACGCACCGACGGTCGGACACGACCGGACCCCGGTGACGGACGGGACGCTCGCTACCGTGGGACCCACTCCTGTAGAGGCGACGACCATGGCCACGACCGGGACACGTCGTCGTGACCGACCGGCCGTATCTCCCGGCGCTCGTGTCGCGCTGTCGGGTGCCCGTCGATCGGCGAGGGGCGAACGGTGTCTCCTGTGACGAAACGGTGCTTTTCGGTCGTTAACGACCCGTGAACCGTCGGGTTAGGTGAACCGTATCGTCCCCTCGTTCGGGTCGACGTCGACGCGGCCGCCGACGGGGAGGGGGACCGTCGGGTTCGTGTGCCCGAAGTCGAGGTCGAAGACGACGGGAGCCTCGGGGTTGTATCGCGCCAGTTGACTCAGAACCGCCTCGCGCTGGTCGCGGCGGAACCGTTCGCGCGTCTCGCGGGACGGGCGCTCGAAGCGGTTGCGCGTCTGCGGTCGGCCCACGAGGACGGCGTCGAACCGTTCGAGCAGTCCCCGTTCACCCATGCACATCAGCGACCAGCGCACTTCGGCGGCGCTCGGCAGGTCCTCGGCCGTCTCGATGGCGAGCACCTGCCCGTCGAGTCGTTCGAGGGCGGGGAGATACCGGTCGCTGGCGAGGTGCCAGTCGACGATGGCGAGACAGCCACCCCAGACGCGGCCCTCGACCCGTTCGTCGCCACCGGCCCACGTCCAGTCCGGTGCGGGTTCGTACTCCGGGGTCGTCTCGGCGTAGTCGGGGTCGGCCCACTCGACGGTGTCGTCGGTCCACCGGGGTGCGCTGTCGAGGTCGCCGAGCGACTCCTCGAACAGCGCTCGGCGGAGGTAGCGCTCGCTGAACGCCGGGAACCGACCGGGCGTGCCGACCTGGTTCAGCAGTTGCCCGCCGTTGTACGAGACGACGCCCTCGCGCCAGAGATAGAGGTTCAGGTTGGTGTTGTCGCTCATTCCGAAGAAGCGCGTGGGGTGCTCGCGCAGGACCGCGGGGTCGAGGTAGCGGAGGACGCGCAACTGGTCGTCGCCCCCGATAGTGGCGAACACAGCCCGTATCTCGGGGTCACGGAACGCCTCGTGGACGGCGGCCGCCCGCCCACGGGGGTGGGCGGCGAGGAAGTCGTCGCCCTGTCGGGCCGTCGGGTGGACGACCGGGTCGAGGTCGAACCGGTCACGGAGGCGGTCGAGTGCCAGCGAGAGGACGTGCGGGGCGGAGCGTGCGCCACCGCTGGAGGGGGCGACGACGGCGACACGGTCGCCCGACGCGAGCGGCGGTGGTGTGACGAACGCCATGTGGAAGTGTGGAAATCGACCGGCAAAGCCGTTCGGGGGCCGTGAGAGTCGGTGCCGAGGGGCCGCCCGTGCCGCACCGCCCCGGCGACCCGTCGTGATTAAGCCGTTCCCGCTCGCGCGGTCACTGCGTGGACCCGACCGCCGTCCGGACGCTCGTGGTGACGGCCGACGACGTGGTGAGCGCCGCGGAGGCCCGACGGAACGGCCGTCCGGTGGTGCTGCGGGCGACGCCACCGTTCCACGGCCGGATGCGTGCACGACTGCACGTCGCCTCTCCCGCCCGGTCTGCCCCACCCGACGGGGCCGACGAGTCGGTCGACGCGTGGACGGTCGTCGACCCGGCCGCCCTCCACGTCGACCCGTGGGGACTGTTCGACGCCGACGCGCCACCGTATCCGACGCCCGCGGCGACCGAGGACCGACTGCGTGCGAGCGGTCGCCCCTTCTCGACCGAGTCACACCGCGAGTACCACGCGACGGCCGTCGCGGCGTGGCGTCGCGCCGTCGCTCGTCACGTCCGCGGGGAACTCACGCTGCTGACCGACGCCGGGCCGCGACAGGTGGACGTCGGTCTGCTCGGCTGAGCCCGACAGCCGCCCATCCTGACCGTTGCCGAACGACGACACTCGCTACGAACTGACTGTCAATAGAACGGAGCATAGCGCTCGATAAAACTTCTAAGCGTTCGTGAACTCGTCGTGAAACGTCGTTCACCGTCTGTTAACACACGATGAACGGTCACAAAATACGACGAAAGCTCTGCTGGCTATAAGCCCCCGGAGGATGCAGTGAGACTGTCGCCCGCCAATGTCGACCGAAACGCTCCGTTCCGACCGAACGCACGCCCCCTCCATCCCCGAACGACTCGTCCAGACGACCCTCCAGACGGTCTCCGCCGCCGCGTTCTGGCTCGCGGTGGCGCTCCCGTTCTGTTACCTCCCGCTGCTCGTGACGGGACTCGACTCGACGACGACACAGACCGCTTTCGGCGTCCTCCTCTCGCTGAACGCCGTCTGTCTCGTGTTCGGTCACGCCCACCACCGCGACTGAAGGCCCCGCTCGCCCCACCCACCCGTCGTTCCCTACCCTCCACGCTCGCCCTCCCGACTCCCCTCCTCCGAGTCACCCGTCGTGTGACACCGTCGGGCCTAAGACCCGTCCACGCGACGCCGGCGGTATGGAACTCGACACGGTACCGCTGGGCCGGACCGGGACGTCCGTCTCAAGCATCCCCTTCGGAACGTGGCGGTTCGGCCGCGAGACGGACGCCGGCAGCGTCGAAGTCGACAAGGACCAGGCGTTCACGCTCCTCGACGCCTACGCCGAGCACGGCGGCAACTTCATCGACACCGCCGACATGTACGGCGACGGTCTGAGCGAGGAGTGGATCGGCGACTGGCTGGCGACCCGTGACCGCGAGGACTTCGTCGTCGCCTCGAAGGTGTTCTGGCCGACGCGCGAGGACGACCCGAACGGCCGTGGTATCGGCCGCAAACACCTCCGCCGTCAGATTCGCCTCATCTGCCAGCGTCTCGGGACGGACTACGTCGACCTGCTCTACTGTCACCGCTTCGACGACCGGACGCCGCCCGAGGAGTTCATGCGGACGCTCGACGGGTTCGTCGACGACGGCCGGGTCAACTACCTCGGCGCGTCGACGTTCGAGCCGAACGCCTGGGAGGTCGCTCGTGCCAACGAAATCGCGGATCGACGGGGCTACGAACCGTTCACCGTCGCTCAGCCACGCTACAACCTCGCCAACCGTGAGATAGAGTACGATTACGTCGACATGTGCGAGGCCTACGACGTCGGCATCTGCCCGTGGTCGCCGCTCGCCGGCGGGTTCCTGACCGGGAAGTACTCGCGCCAGGCGGACCTGCCCGAGGGAACGCGTGGCGCGGAGTCGAGTCAGTTCGCCGACCGCTATCTGACCGAGGAGAACTTCGCGGTACTGGACGTGGTTCGTGCGGTCGCCGAGGAGGTCGACGCCACGCCCGCGCAGGTGAGCCTCGCGTACCTCCAGCGCCACCCGCAGGTGACCGCGCCCATCGTCGGTGCACGGACCGTCGAACAACTGGAGGAGAACCTCGCCGCGGACGACGTCTCGCTATCGGACGACCAGTTCCGACGTCTCGCCGACTCGAAGACCGTCTCGTTCATGGAGTAGCCGCGGTCCCGACCGGTCGCGGCCGAACCGCAGCACGGCCGAACCGTCCTCTCACTGGACCGTCCCGCGTCGCTACACGGTCCGGATGTTCGACCGGACCATCTCGACCGTCTCGTCGTCGAGGTCGAGGTCCGGATGTTCCTGCTGGACGTGCGTCTCCACCTGCGCCATCACGTCGTCTTCCGATTCCGCTTCGATACTGGCGGCACAGCCGTCGACCACACAGTCGAGGTGTTTGGTCATGGTCCGCCCGAACTATGGTCCTCGTTGACATCAGACTGTCGTGAGTCGGTGTCCGTGGTCCTCACGAGACCAGTACGGTCGGGAGAGCGGAACGGTAGCCCCGCCCCCGACGGTGGCCGGTCGGAGACCCCCGTCTGTTATGCTCCACGGTGCCCCAGCACCACGCATGGAGCTAGGCATCGTCGCACAGCGGGACAACCCCCGAGCAGCGTCGCTCGCGGGCGACATCCGTGATGCCGTCGACGCCGACGTGGTGGTCGACGACGCGACGGCCGACGCCGTCGAGGCGGCCGGTGTCCCGGTCGACGAGATGAGCACGCGTGATCTCGTTGTCAGTATCGGCGGCGACGGGACGTTCCTGTTCACCGCCCGTGGTGCGGGCGCGACCCCCGTCATGGGCGTCAACCTCGGCGAAGTGGGCTTTCTGAACGTCACCGCACCCGAGGACGCCGTCGACGCCGTCGGCCGAGCGGTCGAGCAGTACGAACGCGACGCCCTCCCGATTCAGGACCTGCCGCGGGTCGGGGCGACCGGTGACGACTGGGCGTTGCCGCCGTCGCTCAACGAAGTGGTCGTGATGGGCGAGCAGCGTGGTCACGGCGGTGGCGTCGAGATAGAGGTCCGCGTCGACGGGTCGCTCTACACCGGCGGCCGGGCCGACGGCGTCCTCGTCGCCACCCCGACGGGCAGTACCGCCTACAACCTCAGCGAAGGGGGGCCGCTCGTCCACCCGGACACGGCCGGCCTGGTCGTCACCGAGATGTGCGCCGCGGAGGGGATGCCGCCGCTGGTGGTCGGTCCCGACAGCGAGGTCGTCGTCCGGGTCGACGGCCCCGAGAGCGCCGTCGTCGTCGGCGACGGTCGGCGTGTCCAGACGGTCGAGACGCCGACGGACGTGACGATTCGCCGCTCGGAGACGCCGATGCGCATCGCCGGCCCCGACCTGGACTTCTTCGCGGCGCTGGGAAAACTCGACTGAGTCGGCTCACGGATTCCGACGTTTCAGCGCCGACAACCCGTAATTCTCGGGAGTTCCGGAACGCATAACCGACTGGCAAGCCTGTCGTTTATCGATGAGCAAACAGCTGCCGGACGTTCAGGCATCCAGCCCGGACGTCACGGTCGGGCTCAACCGAGTCGGTGTCACCGGCGTCGAGAAACTCGTGAAGTTGGACCGCGCTGACCAGCGTCCCATCGTGCTGATGGCGGAGTTCGAGGTGTACGTC
The DNA here is from genome assembly GCF_009791395.1 of Halomarina oriensis. Taxonomy (GTDB): domain Archaea; phylum Halobacteriota; class Halobacteria; order Halobacteriales; family Haloarculaceae; genus Halomarina; species Halomarina oriensis. Next base: position 20,979 of record NZ_WSZK01000015.1, on the reverse strand, counting down.
GACCTGCCGTCGTGGCGCAAGGGCGCGGACATGAGTCGGAACATGGAGGTCATCGACGAGACGCTCGAACAGGCCGTCAGCCAGACGGCCTACCGTCCCGAGGACGTCTGTGGCGACGCCGCCGAACGCCTGCTGGAGAAACACGACTACACGAGCGAGGCCGAGGTGCGGATGGAGGCGACCTACGTCACCCACGACCGGACGCCCGAGTCCGACCGCGTCACGCAGTCGACCGCCGACATCATCGCCGCGGCGACGGCCACCGATGAGGGCACCCGCGAGACCATCGGCGCACGCGTCGTCGGCATGACCGTCTGCCCGTGTTCGCAGGGGATGTCGGAGACCCGCGCTCGGACGACGCTGGAGGACCTCGGCGTCGAACGCGAGACCATCGACGAGTTCCTCGAACGCGTCCCGCAACCGGGCCACTCCCAGCGCGGCCACGCAACCGTCACCATCGAGTCCTCCGGGTCGCCGGACGTCGAACTCACCGACCTCATCGGGGTCGCCCGCGACTCGATGAGCGCACGCATCTACAACCTCGCCAAGCGCCCCGACGAGGACCACATGACCTACCAGAGCCACGCCGACGCGAAGTTCGTCGAGGACTGCGTCCGGGCGATGGCCGACGGCGTCGTCGAGCAGTTCGACCACCTCCCGGACGACGCCGTCGTCACGATGAAGCAGTCGAACGACGAGTCCATCCACCAGCACAACGCCCACGCCGAACGCGTCGCCGAGATGGCGACGCTCCGCGGCGAGGTCAACGGCGACGACGAGTAGACACGGCGCGCTCACCTTCTCAGATCACTCGAATCGCACAGTACGCATCGAGTGGCTGAGAGTGGGTCGTCCGCCCCGGTGCTCACGTGCGATACCGCAGAGAAGCCACAGCCGAAGTGGATTGCCGGTTTTGTTAGACACGTGCCACGAGTATATCGTTCTCCACAGAAGATATTTACCACCCGTTGACCGAACCGTGATATGAAGCGCCGTGCCCTCCTCTCCACTGTCGGGACTGGCCTCACCCTCGGACTTAGTGGGTGTACATCGACAGCCGACCCTCGGTCAGCCTCGACCAATTCGACTCAGACCTCATCGCCCACAACCAGTGACTCGCTCGCAGTCACGGACGCTGGTACGCAGTCGTGGGTCGTCGGGAACGACTTTCCCGATTCAAAGGCCGTGTTCGGTGAGCAAGGGAAGCAATTCCTCGTATTCAAGATGGGTGTCGATGGCGAATCGATGGTCGCCTACGACGAGTTCGAAATCGATGCGGGCACGACGTACACGCCAACAGAGTATATCGGTATCGCGGAGACCAGTCCATCGCTACCGTACGGACCACAGTACACTCCCTCGGCAGGCGGGTGGGTTGCGTTTCACATCCCGGAACCACTCGATGCAGACGCAGTAACGCTTCGGTGGCCCGAGGGTGAGTACAGAGTCGAACGCGCACTTCTCGACGAATTAGCGACCCCACCAGCAGAGTTCGCGGTCCGTGAGTTCAGTTTCCCGGAGACGTACGAAGCAGAGATGACGGCAACGCTGACGGTCGAAAACACTGGGGACGTGGACGGAACGTTCATCGGTGCCATCAATCAGATTGGTATTGATGTGGATATCACCCCCGTCGCCGAAATCTCGTTGGACGTTCCAGCCGGGGCGAGCGAGTCGTGGACGTACTCAACGACCGTTACTGGAAGTCCCGGCGAGGAGATGACGCTCGACCTACGATGGTCGGGAGGCGAACGTGAGGCAACCGTCACCGTAGAGTAATCGACGACCCACGTTTCATGCCGACTGATAGACCCACGCTCTCTGTCTATCAGTACCGGCAAACGATGAACAAGGATTGTTTTCACGCAGGTTCGTGATGACGCAGCTGTTAGACGTGTGCCGCGTGTCTATCACATACCTCAGGAACAACGGTCCTCTGTCAGTGGTTGAGAGAGTGCGCTGCGCGGCCATCTTGGTACTGGCTGCGGATGAAATAGGCGGATAGCACCACCAGCTCAATCACTAACGTGTTCACCAGTCCGACACCGAAGAACGCGAGGGCGAATGGTAGTACAATCGCCGCGAGAGCGGCCAGTAGTGCCATGTTCCATCCGTAATCCCGGACGCTCACGTAGACCAAACCGGCAATTGCCACGTGAGCGACGAGGAATTGGACCTGTGAAAGACCGAGTGAGACCATATCTTGGTGATTGCTGTGTGTTTGAATATACTTTCGGGAAGATACGTTAGACTCACGCTCTCTATCTAACAGCTGTTCCAAGCGAAGACTGACTGAAAAATCGCGTCGACGCGATTTTGGGCCGCTAAAACGACAGCGGCGTCGCGGCCGCCCAGCGCGGTTCGAACTCGTCGCGGATTTCGCCGGCGAACTCGCGGTCCTTCAGGTCGATCATGGCGAACGTCCCCACGTCGTGGAGCGGGTGGGGGACCTCGATACAGACCTCGGTGCCGTCGACGACGGTGAAACTGCCCGTCACGTCGTCGCTGGTGCGACACGCGAACCGCTCGTGTGGCGAGAGGGACTCGCGGTAGCGCTGGCCGACGGACTCGGGGAGTTCGTCGACGAGTTGCGGGCGCATCAGGAGCGACACCTCGACGCCGCGGTCGAGTGCGCGTTCGAGTTCGAGCGCGACCCGTTCGCCGAGGTCGTCGACGTCGAACCCCTGTGAGAACGTCGAGGCGACGACCTGTACTCGCTCGTCGGCGGCGGCGATGCGCTCGACGAGGAGGTCGGCGGTCTCGACCGGGCCGACCGCCGCGGTCCAGAACCGCTCCTCGACGGCGTCGCTCGTGTCGAGACTGCCGACGAGTTCGTCGACGATACCCTCGTACTGGGTCTCCTTCTCGGCGAGTTCGCGCTTCTTGTCCTGGAGCAGACGGTCGAGCGCCGTCTCGGGTTCGACGGCGACGTACTTCTTCGGGCGGGAGGCGCTCTGTGAGCGGACGAGGTTGTACTGCTCGATACTGTTGAGCACGTCGTAGATACGCCCCATCGGCACGTCACTGACCTGTGACAACTCCTTTGCCGTTGTCGGACCGGTCGTCAGGAGTGCACGGTACGCCCGTGCCTCGTACTCCGACAGGCCGAGGTCTCGGAGGCTAGCCATTACCCGGTCGTAGACCCGACCGGACAAAAACCATTCGGGAGTTTAGTTCAGTTCGGAGACACGACGCTGTAACTCGGCTGGAGTGTCGGCCAGCGCGCGCTCACCGTGGAGGGTGACGCAGGCGAGCGGACCGTCGTCGTCGCCCGTCTCGCCGTCGAGCGTCGCGTTCGGGACGACGACCTTCTCGTGGTCGGCGATTCGCAGGGCAGCACGGTGGAGGTCGCTCCCCGCCTCGCTCGTCACTTCGACGGTGAGCGGCCGGGAGACGACGCGACTGACCGCGCTGGCGTACCCCGCGACGTCGACGCCCATCCGGTCGCGTGCGCCGGCGAACGCTTCGAGGCTCTCCCGAGCGACCTCACGGTAACGCTCCTCGCCGGTCAGCCCCGCCAGGTCGACCAGCGCGTCTGCCACCTCGACGGTGGTGTCGATGGGGCGGAGCGGCCGGTCGAGGAGACCGAGCGCCTCGTCGTCCGCAGGCCCGTCGAGGAACGTCCCGCCGACGAACAGCGTGTCGAGCGTCCGGTCGGCGACTCGGACGGCGGCGTCGACGTACCGACCGCCGCCCAGCACCTGCGCGGCGGTCGTGAGTGCCCGGAAGAGGCGTGCCTGGTCGGTCAGTAGCCCTTCGGGGCCGCCCTCGTGGTGGGCGACGGTCCCCTCGCGTTCGAGCGTGTCGAGGACGGTGTGGAGTGCCGTCCGCGCGTACTCGCGGGCGACGGCGTCGTCGGTGTACGCGTGGTACCACAGGAGGGCTTCGACGGTCAGTCCGTTCCGGTCGGCGAACACCGTCTCGTCGACGCCGGGACTGCCGTCCGGGCGGTCCTCGGGTGGCTGCTCGAAGTACGACTCCTCGCCCGCCTGACTACCGGCGAACGCGCCGGCGAGGTCGGTGGTCCCACCGACGTCCGTGTCGCGTGCCCAGAGCGTCGTCGTCAGGTACGAGATGGCGTCGTCGGCGACGTCGCGGTACCGTTCGTCGCCGGTGTGTAGGTAGGCGTTGGCGAACGCCCGGACGAGCGCGGCGTTCTCGTCGAGCAGTCGCTCGTAGTGTGGCTCCGACCAGTCGCGGTTGGTGGCGTAGCGGTAGAAGCCGCCATCGGGGTCGGCGAGGTGTCCGGCGACGGCGTCGAGCGTCTGGAGCGCCCGTGTGCGGTCACGTTTGAGCGCGAACTCGACGGTCCGGGCGAGCGGGAACTTCGCTTCGGTCCCCCACCCGCCGTACTGCTCGTCGAAAGAGACCTCCAGTTGGCCGGCCATGTGGGACTCGATACGGTCGTCGAGTGCCCCTCGCGGCGGGTCGGGGTCACGCAGCGCTCGTGGGACTCGGCCGGCGTCCGACCCGCGTTCCTCCCACATCTCCCGGACCCGTTCGACCACCGAGCGCAGCCCCTCGGGGTCGAGGTAGGTCGCCCCGCTCAGGAGGCGGCCGTCGGGGGTGAGAAAGACCGTCGACGGGAACCCGCCCATCTGGTAGCGCTCCCTGACGGCCGGGTGACGGTCGGCGTCGACCCGAACCGGCACGAACCCCTCGGCGACGTTCGCGGCGATCATCGGACTGCCGAAGCCCTCCGTCTCCATCCGGTCACACCACGTACACCACGGTGCGGTCAGGAAGCCCAACAGCGGCACGTCGCGGTCCTGGGCCTCCGCGAACGCCGCCGTCCCCCACTCACGCCACTCCACTAGCGACTCGTCGGTCATACCCCGCCGTCGGGCGGCGGCGGTTCAAAGGGTTCTGATTCGGGGGCGTTCGAGCCGACCGGGTCTCACTCGTGGCCGCCGCGAACTCACGGGAGTCGCTCGTCCCGAGCGCCGGGCCGGAACACGTTTGCGTTCGGACGAACTACGAATCCCCATGAGTATGCTGCGTATCATCGGACTGCTGCTCCTCATCCCCCTGATGGACGTGGTGGTCCTGCTCCTCCTCGCCGTCCCCAACATCGGGGCGACGGCGACGATTCTCCTCGTCGTGCTGACGGGACTCGTCGGGATGCTGCTCGTCCGCGCCGAGGGGAGACACACGCTCAGGCGCATCCAGCGCAAACTCGCCCGTGGGACGCTGCCGGAGGACGAACTCATCGACGGCGCACTCCTCGTCGCCGCGGGGGCGTTTCTGCTGACGCCGGGGCTGGTGACGGACCTCCTCGGGTTCCTGTTGGTCCTGCCGCCGACGCGTTACCCGGTCCGGGTCGCGGTCCGACGCTGGGTCGTTCGCCCGTACGTCGACGCCAAGACCGGCGGCTTCGCCACCGGGCGGGTCTACACCGGCGGATTCCCGAACGACGACGACGATCCGTACGACCTCGACGACGACGACTACGAGATGAGTCGAGGCAGCGGCAGCGACAACTGACGACGCGGCTGGGACGGGGTGACAATCGACAGCCGGCGGTGCCGAAGCGACACGCTTAATTGTATCTCGCCGGTACTCGCAGATGCGCCCTGACGGGTCGATAGCTCAGTTAGGTTGAGCGCTCGGCTGATAACCGGGAGGTCCGCGGTTCAAATCCGTGTCGACCCATCAGGAAACAACTCGTTTCCTGTCCGAAATAAAAACGGGGCGTTACCTCCCCAGCCACCTACTCTCGGACGATACAACTTCTCAGGAGCACCCGCTCAATGTTGAGTTCGATAGGTTTCCTAACGGACCCCTTCGCAGTCTGGTGGCTACCGTAGCCGAAACCGGGGGTGCAGCATGAGACATTGCCCGAGCTGTGGCTCCCGGCTGGTCCGAACCACCCCTCGGTTCGGTAGTATCCCCCGTGACCTCTGTCCGAGTTGTGACGACCAGGAGGTGACTGCGTGACCCCGCTCGACTTCGAGGGCGAGCGCGACGACGCTACCACGTCGTTCGAGCGTGCCGACCCGCGCCGAGCAGCCATCTGGCGCGAGGCGTGGGACACGTGGCGGGTTGCGCTCCCGGACGGCGAAGAAGTCCACACGGCGCGTCTCAGGACGGACCACGGACGCTACGAAGGTGAGTGCGACTGCGCAGGCTTCGAGCACCACACGGGAGCCTGTGCGCACCTCTGCGCGCTCCGGAAGGCCACGACGGTCGACTACCCCGACATGGATGGCGAGCCCGTCCGCGTCTTCGACGTCGAGCACGTCGCCGACGATCGGGCCAGCAACCACGTCGAGCGCATCATGGCCGACGGTGGCCGTCGTCTCCGAGGTGAGTGGCGGTGATGGCCTCTCGTGCGCGCACCCGCGCCCTCGCGCGCGAGTCTCGCGCGAGAGGGGGAGGGGGTGGTACCACTACTGTCTTCGTCCGTACCACACCCGCCACGTCTGGCGGTTTTTGGGTGGTACCACTAGCCGACAGAATGGTACCATTCACGGGGTGGTTGGCGTGAGTACCGAAGGCATCCCCGGAAGCGAGGGCGAGCCACGCGGGACGAAGCAGGTGAAGGTCCGCGTTCGTGAGGACGTCGCCGACGCCTACGACGCGGTGTGTGAGCGTGACGGGAAGAGCCGCGCACAGAGCCTCCGCGAGCACATGACCGCGACGGTCGAAGCGGACACCGACGACCGAGAGGACGAGGACGGCCGCCAGCCGCCGAGCGACCCGGAGCTCGCCGAGGCGTGGGACCATCTGAAACGGCTCTCGCGTGGCCGCCACCTCCGACGCAGTCGGGCGTGTGCGTATCTCGCAGTGCGGATGCAGGACATGGACGCGGACGAAGCATGGCGACTCATCAGTCTGCTTCGTGACCGTGGCTACGCCCGCTTCTCGACGGACCCTGGACTGTCCACGACCTACGTGACGGTGCGAGCATGACCTCGTGGGAGCGTCGGCAGGCGAGACTCCGCCGTGCCGAGCGCGCGTTCATCGACCCACTCCAGATGTTCCTCGACGATCGGGACGCCGAGTGGGAGTGTGCCCTGCCTTACCTGTAGAGCCCTCTTGTCATCTCTTGTGAGTGGTGCTAATACACCGGGTCGTCGTTGAGATTCGACTGCTTGACGTCGTCCTTGCTGAGTTCGCTCAGCGATTCAGTAACTGTCTTGACTACAGACTCCTGCCAACAGTCCATGCCCGGCGATATGTATACTTCGTTTATCATTTCATCAATGTCAATCGGAACGTAATCTACCTCGACAATTTCTCTTGAGGTTTGACCATAATTTTCTATATCTGTCTTCAAAATATCGGAATTTCTGTGGTATTCTGCAGCTTTGAGGAATCTGGGTACTTCTTGAATGGCGCCCCGAAATTCATTCTCGTGCTCGTAGCTTTTGCGTTTGTGGAATGCAGGAGAGAGACTGCTGTACCTAGGGGCAGATTCATTTCTGTAGTCAATGTAATTCAGGGCGCCAGCATACGTTTCGTATCCACTATTTTCGAGACTATTCATATACTGCTCTACTGTCGTGGTGATTGCAATTCCATTTCCTCTTGTCGTATAGAGGTCCCACATCGCTACCGATTCTAGCTCATTGATGTGCCAACAGTCAACGAATGTGTAGTAACGAAGCTCCTCATTCAGTAACTTCCTGTACTGTCCGATTGAGTCGGTATCTGAGTTATCTCCTTTGCGTAGATCCCGAAACGTGAGGTTTTCCGAGGGTATTGAACCCTCAAAGGCGTCGCTGAGACCTGCGACTTGACTGAAAAAGAGTGCTTCTTTCTCCAAGAGTGATACGAACTTCGTGAGGTCCATATACTTCCATAGTACGGATTCGCCTTCGGGAGCCTCCTGAAATTCCATCATCCTGCATGACATGTCGTCTACTCTGGCATCTGCCCAGTTAGCTTTAGGGGGTTGGAATGCCAGTGAGGGCTCAACTCATAAGAACCGCATACTACGCGTACGCCTCCGGCACGGGCGCGTACAACGTCAAGTCCTCGTCGCGGGTGCCTTCCATCAAGAAGAGGTGGTACGGGGCACGTGCCTCGGCAATCGTCTCGTAGTGGTTGCTCATGCCGTTGGCGCGGAACCAGTGACGGTAGTCCTCGCTCGTCGGCCCGACCCAGAGTTTCGCCGGACACTGCTTGATGACGGACTTCTCTTTGATGTCCGTGGGCGACTGGGCGATGACGAGACTCTTGCAGTTCACCCCGTCCTCCTGGCCGTAGATCCGGACGAACCGAAGGAGGGAGTCGCCGAGTTCCGGTGCCTCGTCGTGGACGACGAGTTTCGACATGCTGCGGGGGAGCTCGGCGACGAACTGTGCGAGGCGGTCGTGATGAGCTTCCCAGTCCGCGGTCGCCGGCACGAAATCGAAGTGGCGCACGCCCTCGCGCATCTTCTGTGCGAGGTCTTGCACGGTGCTCACGCGCTCGCCACGGACCGCACTACTGCCTTTGGCGTTGAAGAACACGCGGAGGTCGAACGCCTTCCCCGGTTCACAGAGCCACCAGTTGGCCGTACTGGTCTTCCCACCCATGTCCGAGGCAGAGCCGGTGATGCCGCTGATGAACACGTGCGTTCGGTCGGTCCACACGCCCCGGCGGTTGGGGTCACTCACGGCCGGGCACCCCGCTGGGACGATCGCCGTCGCTCGACGTGCTCGACGACCCGGCCGTCGCCCGCGACCGGAGCGTGAGCGCCGTTCCACCGATGATGTCGAACAGCGGTGGAATACCGCCCGTGTCCGCGACGCGAAGCGTTCCGCGGAGGGCCATCGTCAGTCCCCGCGGGAGGTCGTACTGTTGCCGGAGTTCGCCCATGCTCGGTCCCTGTGCCGTCCCGTCGAACAGGCGGGCGAACACGTTCGGGACGTCGGGGGGGCTCGACGGCGCGGCCGCCTCCCCGTGCTCGGCCGCGAGGTCCTCAACGGGATCGCTCGTCGCTTCAGCTGCCAGCGCGGTGGCGTCGAAGCTCTCGCTCTCGCTCATCGCTGGTAGTCCTCCCGGGCACGCTCGGCGAGTGCGTCCGCGACGACCACCTTCTCGCCGTCCGTGAGGTCATTCCGGTCGGCGAGGTCGTCCAGGTGCTCCCGAACGGACTCCGCCACGTCGGTCATCGCCTCGGCGTCGATCACGCCTGCACCTCCCCGCCACAGTCACCACAGGTGCCAGTCTCGCCCGCCAGGTGCTCGGCCGCCTCCTCCGGGGTCATCCCGAACCCAGAGCCACAGTGCGGGCACGTTGCCTCGTCCTGCTCGCCGTCATCCTCGTCCGCGTTCTCCTGGAGGTCGTCGAAGTTGGGGACGTCCTCGACGCTCCCACCGTCGGGGAGGACCACAGCCCCCTCTTCGTTCGGAGTGTCGGGGGCTAGTGGGATGGGACTAGCATCGTCCGTGTCAGCCACTTCCTCGGAAGTGTCGGGGGCTCGGTCGTCACGCTCGTCTTCGACCGCGAGGCCATCCTCCCGAACGACCGTCACACCGTCTGGGAGCTCCGATACCGGGCAGTGCGCTTCGTGGTTGTGGATGCCCGTCTTACTGAACCAGAGCGTGCAGTGCTCGCACTGCTGGTCGCTCGGATGTTCCCGCGAGAGACTCGCTCCCGCCATCAGAGGAGTCCCCCCACACTCGCAATCGTATCGCCCACGACACTCCCTGCGGGGAGTCCCGAGGAGACGATAACGTACACTGCCCACGCTCTGACGGTGAATTTCGCCTTTGCGCCGTCGGCAAGGAGCCGCGCCAGAATCGCCACGACCGTCACCCCGGCCAGTCCGATAAGTGCCATAGTTCTGTCGCGGTACTGTCTAGACTTAAATACAACACTAGTGGTGGGGGACTAGAAGGTGAGGGCGAGCCGGTGGTGTCCCACTACACTTCGAGTTTTTACGAAACGGGCCAGAGCGAGAGTCGCACACGAACTATGGCAAACCTGGACAAAGCAACCACCGCGCAGATGCCCTACGGACTCGGCACGGTCGACCTCGCCAGTCTCTCTGGGCTGATGACCGTCTTCGCGATCATCCTCGGCTTCGTCGTCTTCCACGCGACGAGCGCTGTGGGCGCGAACATCGGTAATAGCGCACTCGACACGGCTGGACAGTACCTTCCGAACGGCAACCCTGCACAGGCCGGCGACGGCCCGGAGGGCGTCTGATGCGATTCGATCCACAGCTCGCCCAGGCGGGGACGAAGCGCGTCATCAAGGCCGGCGACTTCGAACAGACCACGCTCAAATCGGGCAACGAGGTGACCGTGTACGCCGAGCAGGTGAAGCAGGACAAGGTTCTGTGGCACGGCCACGGCAACATGAATCGGACTACCGGGAACGTCGCACACATCTACGCGGCTCTAGTGGCGTCTGGCAACGGTTCGGGGACGGCCGGCGACGCGATTGAGGGCGAACTCGTCGCGGCCATCACCGACTCCGACCAGCGTCGGGTGCTGGCGTCGACGACCATCGACGATCTCGGCGAACTCGCAGACGCCGAGGCCTCCGAGCGCACCGAGCGCCCGATGCATCCCGCACTCGAACCGTTCGCCAAGCCCGGTCGACACCTCGAGCTGCGTATCCTCGCCGCTCCGGAGAGCGACGGGGTCGAAGTCGACCCGGCGAACAGCAACGCCCGGCTGTACTACAGCGAGGCGTAACCCCCATGTCGATTTTTGACGGCAGCAACGGCCGCTACAGCGTTCGCTTCGCCGAGACCGTCGAACCGGGCGAGACTGTCGAACTCACCGAGGAGGTTAGTCGTGACGCCACCGTCGAGCGCGTCACCGTCCGCATCTATCTCGGTGCGGAGTTGGACCTTCGCGTGCGTCCGTTTGTGACCGAATCGCAGTCGCGCCGGCCGCTCGTCGTCTATCAGGGCAAGCAGTACATCGACGGCGACAACGACGTCTACGAGTTCGCACTCTCCGAACCAGTTGCGGGCGGTGAGAGCATCGGTGTTGAGGTGGAGAACCGCGATGGGACGAACAGCTACGACTTCAGCATGACCGCGACGGTCGACCACGACGGCGGTCTCAACAGAGCGGTGAGCGCCCTGTTCGGAGGTGCCTGAGATGGGAAGCAGGCAGTTCCAGCAGACGATTCGGACGGATACGGACGTCTCTGTCAACGTCAACCGCGCGACGATCAACGAGGCAGTCGGTGTCGAGGAGGACGGCAGCGCCTACCCCTACTCGGTCGACCCGAGCGGCGACATCCGCGAAATCGTCGTCACCGACTGTGGTGATGTCGTGATGCACTGCGTCGGAACTGGTGGGACCGAGTGGGACGTCCCGCTCAACGGCGGGACCGGGTCGTTCGACCAGTGGGAGCTCGAGCGCATCGAGTTCCGTGACCCCAGCGGCACAGGGGCGGCACTCTCGGCGGTGGTGAGCCATGAGTGACTGGTCCGGTCCGACGTCGTCGAGCGGCGACGGTGGCGGCGGCGATGGTGGTTCGACATCCGTCACCCACCCGCCGACGAACACGCACCCGCGAGAGGGAGCGATTAGCCCGCGAGAGGTGGCGACGGTCACCGACGCGACGAATCTCCCCGACCCGAAGTCGGTGGCCGTCTACGGCAACTACGCGGTCGTCGGGAACAGTAGCGGTGGGTACTCGACGTGGGACGTCTCTGATCCGACCGCTCCGACGAACCTCGGCTTCCTGTCGGGGTACACCGGCGGGACGCATTGGGCCGGCGGCGGTGTCCTGCTCGGTGGCGGGGGCAACATTGAAGCTATCGACGTCTCCGATATGGCCGCTCCGGCGGTCATCAACTCCTACTCGTCGGGACTCGACGACGAGTATTCGGTCGGGCATCCCCACCCGCAGAAGCCCTACTGGTTCATCGGAACCACGTCGGCACTGTACGCCTTCGACGTCTCGGACCCATCCTCGCCCACCCAGATTGGTTCGCTCACTGGGTTGAACAACTCGTATCCGGACGGTGCGGCCATCACATCGAACGACCTGCTGGTGATGACGCCGGGCAACACCGACCCCGGTGAACTGGTAGCGTACGACGTTTCGGACCCGACCGCGATGAGCGAGGTGAGTCGGATTGCTTGCCCGCCGCAGTACGGCGGGAGCAACTTCACCGCCCGAGGGACGCGCGTCGCCGTCAACGACGCCGACACGCAGGTCGGTGTGGTGGATTTCGCCGATCCCGCGAATCCCGTCAGCTACGGGGCCGTGACGGTCCCGAACGTGACGGGAATCACACCGATGGTGTTCGGCGAGCAGTGTCTCTACGTCGGCGAAGAGTACACGCCACCGTACATCACGGCCTATCGGTTCGACGGCCAGTCGCTCACCCAGGAGTGGCAGACGCAGGCCAGTACCGGCGAGTACATCTACGACATGGCGCTCAATCCGACCGACCAGTCGCTGTACGTCGCGGTGAACAGCACGAGTCCCAACTTGGCGGTGTTCCGATGAGCAGCTTCGAGAAGGACCTCAACGAGCGCCGCGTCGAGCGCGGTCTGTCGCCGGTCGACACCGACCGCGACGGTCGTGTCGAGACGTGGGGACGCACCGACCAGCAGCACAGACGCGAGCAGCGAGCGGACGACTACGGCCTCCCGACCGACACCGGGACTGACACAGACGACATGAGCAACTACGACCCACGCAGAGACCCGAGGAACTGGGACGGCGATAGCACGAACGCACCCGAGGAGGGAAGCGAGTACATGGAGTGGCCCGACGGGTTCGTCGGCGTCGAGGACGGCGACGGCGGTGTCTTCGTCCCTGGGAGCGGACCCACCGAATCGACGAACCCCGGCGGCGATGATACGATGAACGACTGGGACGACGTCCGCGAGAGTGTGACCCCCGGCGATGGGTCGGACCCATCCGGTGGGATGGCCGTCCTGGCTGTCTTGGCGTCCGCACTTGTGGCTGTCGCCGCGCTCGTGGGGAACTGAGATGGGGAGCTGGCTACGAGCCGGCTACGACCTCGTGGCCGGCACTGGCGACCACCTCGCGGGCGACGTCGACGAATCGATCGGCCGGCAGTTCGACGACCGGCCGGGTGGTGGGTTCGCCGACCTCGCGCCAGAAGGCCACGACCCGGAGGCGGACGGTGCTGGGAACCGGTTTCTGTTCGGGCCGACGCGCGATGTCTACGACACGATCGTCGACTACGACGGTCGGCTCAACGGCTCGGAGGACAGCGCGGACGTCCTAGGGCCGTCGATCGACGAGGCGACCGACCCGTTCATCTACCAGCCCGGAGAGGACGTCGGCGCGCTGGAGGGCACGCTCCGCTCGCTGTTCGCCTCTCCGGGGCGTATCCTGGTGCTAGTGGTCATCGTGGGAGGGTTGTGGTTGGTCCGACCACTCCTCGAGCTGGCGAGCGAGGTGAGCGACACGTGAGCGTCTTTCTCGACGCGCTGTTCACGCTCGCACAACCCGCGGCCGCTGCTATCCTCGGCTATGCGGCGTACGAACTTCGCGACGTTGCGCAGCGGTTAGAACAAGTCGAGGACCACGACCGCGCACTCTATGGGTCACGAGCGACGCCAGGACTGGTGAAACGGGTAACGAGATTAGAAGACCGGGACGAGTAGTTTCGCTGGTCGGCTGCTGGTTTACAGAGTTGTAGGACTGTAAACCTCGCCGAAGCAGGCGCTCGCTCGCTTATGTACCCCAAAGATTCTAGGTCAACTACGGTTTACACCGCGACATGGCGTGGAAACGCGAGCCGCTTGAAGAGACCGAGTTGGACGAGCTGTTGACCGCTGCCGAACGCCACAGCCTTCGCCACGAGATGACCTGCCGGACGCTTGCCTACACTGGCCTAAGAGCGAACGAGTTCGCCCATATGACCGAGGAGTGGGTTGACTGGCAGAACGAACAGATTCGGGTTCCACCCGAGCAGTCGGGATGGACACCAAAGACTGCTCACGCAGTGAGAACGATTCCGGTTCGAGAGCCTGCTGCACTCCGCACACTTCGCGACTACTTCAAACGCCACGAGAAGATTGGCGTCTCACGACAGGCCATTACGAAGCGTGTGAAGGCTGTCGCCGCTGACACCGAATTACGCAAGAAAGTGACGCCGCACGTCCTCCGGCATACCTACGGAACACTCATCGCTGCTCGAGGCGCAACGCCACAGTATATTCGTCAGACGATGGGTCACGCCGACTTGTCGAGTGCGAATGCTTATATTCAATTCACTGGGTCCCAATTGAATGAAGAGGCCAATGTCATTTGGAAAGTATAATAGCCATGTTTTCCCTAGTGAGAGTAAGATATCTGAATGGATAATCTAACAGACATCCAACAGTCAATAGTTGATTACGCCTCGACCCACAACGAGGCTCCTCCATCAGAAATTGCGGATGTTGTTGGGTGTTCACCGTCTTATGCCGGAACAATTCGCAGTCGATATCTTCCCGCAATATTGGGCGATATTGATTTGTACGAGTCAAATATTATACCAAGCTATTCTAATCCATACTCAATTTTTGCCGACAAGTGCATACTGAGCAACTCTTCACTCGAGATTGGGGATTTAGCAGAAATCGTAATGGAGAACGAGACCGATGAACTCACCTATGCATTTCCATTGCAGGATATAGAGGAACTAGATTCGCTAACTGAGTCACATCCTTTATTGATTGCATTGGAGCGAGATTCTTCAATATGGATAGATGGCCTGAATCAACGGTTAGAGAAATTCCAATCTGACGATGGCTATAATATATACGACTCCGGGGACTTTTCTGATTTCGTCGATGAGGTACTGGAATTCGTAGAATCATCCTTGAAAAACGCGGATTTAGTGATCGGCTGGCAAATATTCAGAAATTTGGCTGACAATGAGTATGACCACTTTAATAGAATTAATATCCCAGAAGGGCTGGTCCCCCCCGAGTATTTTGAAGCCAGTTATGCTGGCGACTATAATCGGATTCTTGATTTAAAAACGTATACTGGTGACATCTCCGAGCCCGATGAGGCATACTTCACCACTCACCGGCCGATCAACAATATGGACTCCAAAGCAATTGCGGACATGGTGAAGAATAGGCGATATTTTGATACAAATATACTTCACCATTTTGAAACAGAGGACATCCATGGGCCAATCGTGAGGGGAATTCCCTCAAGAGTTGTGGATTTGAAAGATACGGGTATTCACATTAACAAACACTTGATAAGAACCGACAGCGAGGATGGCCTATCCGTAGAATATGCCGACATCAAACAAATAGTTGAAGACACCGATTTTTACATCCAGAGTGAATCCGACGATGAAGACGATGTTCTTTTGCAACCTTATTATTTCCCTAATACCAACTCCATCGCATTCTCGTTCGGTAACGTAACAGTACGAATTGCATCTGTTTCAGATGGGATAATCACATCCTATCCCAATATCAACGGATACCCACATATTGCCGAGTCGATCATTGAAGTTGTAAGAGAAAGACTTGAGATAGCCTCTGACCCCGAGTTCAACACCTCAAAAGCGTCGGATAAGAGTACTGATGAGTGGATTTGGGATACCAATGCCCTGTATCATGAAATTATAGATGAACGCGGTTCGTGCGTCTTGAAGTCGGTCTTCACAAATGATACCTTCTTTTACTCAAATATTGTTATACCTTGGATTTCATTGTACGAGATTAACAAGCATAAGGATCGAGGAGGACCAAGCACTACTGTACAAAAAAAGGGTATCGACAACATTGATGTCTTCCGTAAGCTAGCCGAAATTGGTCTAATTCAACTAGAAATTGATGGAAAGATTGGCAAGAATGCAGGTCCGGTTGACGAGGCTGATATTGCTGATATGCTTATTCTCGATGAGGCCTGTGAACGCGAGAGCGCTGGTATTGTGAGCGGTGATGATCGCCTTCGTAAGTTGGGCGAATTTGCTGGAATTGCCTCTATGAACATTCGAGATATTGCAGATGTTACAAATACCCCTGATTTAGATGATGCTATCAAAAACGAAATCCTCCCTAAAATTGGTGATATACTTTCTTCCGAGACAGATTTGAGGGGGGCAATAAATGAAGAAGTTGAGCAACAAATCCAGCAAAAGATGCCACGGGAGAAAACAGATGCCCCCGAGAGTGCGAGTGCATACATTAATCGGTGGTTGGATGACAAGGAGATTATTGCATTTCCTGATGGTGATTCATTGAGGTATGATCACGGTGTTCCTAATGACCTTGTTATTACACCGACTGCTGCTGTAGAACTGGGGAAGCATATCGAAGAAGGACCGGATGGGCGGTATTTATCTGAAGAGTGTATTCTGCACTTGGTCCCCAAACTGCGAATCAACCAAAGGGGAGTGCCATGGATCACGTTCCATGTTCCTATTTCCGCTATCATCGCATCTCAATCAGCCGCAATCGGTGGCATCAGCACAGAAGCAAGGCATCTTCACCAACTAAACCAGTTAAAGAATGCTGACTACGAGACCGCAGAACTCTCTGAGGCAATATCGAGACAAGAAACTGTTCACGATTCTGTACTACTCGCACGTGAAAAGAGTCTCCCTCTGTTATGTGCAGACGCAGACGATTATTTAACAACTATATCGCAGCTACTGGACGTCAAAATTTTAGAATTCGAGATGTAGGTTGTTTCTATGAGAGCTCTCTCGTGTACTCTTTGTCTTTGGTCCGAACAATGATTCTGCAGCCTTCCAGGTTTTCGGGGAGCGGCTGCTCAAGTGCGCTCTCTGAAACCTGTTCTATTCGGTTCATTGTTTAGGCTGGCTGGTTCTATGTGACTCTCAATTATAACGTCTTTGATGGAGCCGTTCCCTTGTCACAACTGCTGGAATATTCTAATTTGGATGGCAAATGAACAGACATCTGTGTTTGCACCTATCAAACCTGATATTTCGATGGTCGATTGAGTGGTACCAAATTAGCGTTGAGATCTTCATCTAAGTACCGTAGTCCCTTCCTAGATATCTCAAATACTTCACCCCATAAGTGGGAAATCAATTCTGCCTCAGCCAACGCTCTTAGCCTCTCACGCAACCGACCTATCGACACCTGTAGTCCTTGGAATGGTCTCCGCGACACCATCATACGCGGTGATGACCAGGGTTCTTCTGCTAAGTACTCGAGGATTCGCTCGTCCAACAACACCATCCACGTCGCCGACTTTCGCATATTCGACAGACAGTGGGTTGACCTCATAACCGCTAGAGTGTCCGTTCCGATAATTCTGATTGTGAGGAAATCTGCTTTAGATGAACTAACACACTCTAACGCTGGCGATAAGTCGATTTCCGATACCCCCCCAGTGAGGGTAACGAATCTGCTCAGGTGCCATTAGTTCCCGACTCTTTCCCTTCAGTCGCCGGCTCGCTGTCCATCTTTGGTATCTGGTCTGGCTGATTTTCCGCCGCGTTGAGTTCACCAGCCAAGTACGACTTGCCACGCTCGGTGATTACGTACACCCCATTCCCAACCCTAGCGGTGAACCCATGCTCGGCCAGTCTTTGGCATCGTCGAGAGACCGTGGGCTGAGAGACGTGGATGTACTCGTTCTCCGCGATCTCGCCGACTGGAGATGGACCGTTTTCTTGGAGATATTCAAGAATTCGGTCATCCCAAATCGACATCCAGGCGGCAGAGTGCCTCATCTAAATGCGAATTTGAAACATAGGCTCGTTAGTTGTACGATATATGCACTCTAGAATGTCCAATACATATTTGTATAGGTCATACATTGTAGCTACTGGAACCCCCGGAGCACGAGACACAGTAGGCACACAACGAGCGTTGTAGGACATACAGGGGCGCTGGCACGCCCCTGCGGGTGGTTCCACTGCCAATATGCAAGCGGACACCTTCGCGGGGCTGGAACCCCGCGCACGGCAAGAGGCATCGCCTACTCTAAAACCCGACGACGCAACCCCGTGCCACTCGTGCGAGGCGAAGGCCGTCGGTCACGACGCCCAGACGGGCCACGCGACCTGTCGCAACTGCGCACGGAGCGAACGGTGAGCCTCGACTGGCCGCCGGAGTTGGAGCGAACCCCTCTACGGGACCGAAAGCGACGATCGAGCTTTCGTGTCTCACTCGGTCAGACGACCGAGGAACTCACGATCGAGATAGACCGCCTCGACCCCGATGAGTGGCGTGCCTCGACCGGCTCGGGCGGCGCGCACACGAAGGCGAACGGGCTGCCGAAGTACTCGGCAAACCCGGACGACCCCGGATTCGTACTCCGCTGGTCGAAGGACGGCGAGCAGTTCGCCGTCGCCTGTGATCGTTACAGCAGTCTCCGCGACAACGTTCGCACCGTCTACCTGTGGGTCCACGAGACGCGGATGCGTGGACAGCGCCCGGTGGTGACCGGCGGCGCGGACTTCGCTGCCGCTCGGCTCCCGGCGGGTGACGTCGACGTGGGGACCGACATTCCGC
Source organism: Halomarina oriensis (assembly GCF_009791395.1). Lineage (GTDB taxonomy): Archaea > Halobacteriota > Halobacteria > Halobacteriales > Haloarculaceae > Halomarina > Halomarina oriensis. The sequence goes on along the minus strand of NZ_WSZK01000015.1, from coordinate 2,593 downwards.
CGCACCAGATACTCGACGTTCCTCGAGACGCTGACGATGCGACGGTACGAAGCGCTGCCCGCGACCTGGCGAAAGAGACGCATCCGGACGCCGGGGGCGACCGTGAAGCGTTCCAGCGCGTGCAGTCCGCGAAGGAGGCGATGCTCGATGGGTGACGAACTCGACCCCATCGCGCCGGAGGCGGCGCTGGACCTCTACCTTAGCCAGCGAGCGAGCGAAGTGAGCGACCAGACGCTCCAGACACACCACTACCGGCTGGAGCGGTTCATCGACTGGTGCCAGCGCGAGGACATCACGAACCTCAACGTCCTGACCGGGCGCGACCTGCACGCCTATCGCGTCTTTCGGAGCGAGGAGGACGGACTGAAGCCTGTGACGCTACAGGGGCAACTCTCCACACTCCGGGTGTTCATGGGCTTCTGCGCATCCATCGATGCCGTGCCAGAGGGCTTACGGTCAAAGATTCTGCTCCCCACGGTTTCCGGTGCAGAACAGGCCAGGGAGACGACTATCGACCCAGCACGGGCAGAGGCCGCGATCGAGTATCTCGACCGCTACCAGTACGCGAGCCGCCAGCACGTGGTGATGCTTCTGCTGTGGCGGACGGGGATGCGAACCGGCGCGATTCGGTCACTCGACCTCGAGGACATCGACCTGGAGGACGACTCGCTGGAACTGAAGCACCGACCGGAGACGGATACACCGCTGAAGAACCAGGAACGTGGGGAGCGCTGGGTCGCTCTCGCGCCACACGTCTCGCGGGTGGTCGAGGACCACATCAACGGCCCGCGAATCGACCGCGAGGACAAACACGGGCGTGAGCCGCTGCTGACGACACGAGAGGGTCGCGTTCACTCGACGACTATCCGGCAGACCATCTACGGCGTGACGCGCCCCTGCAAGTACGGCGAGGGGTGTCCGCACGACCGCGACGTCGGCGAGTGCGAGGCGACGAGCTACGATTCGTCCAGCAAGTGCCCCTCGTCACGGTCGCCGCACGAGATACGCTCGGGGGCCATTACGGCCCACCTGCTCGACGACGTGCCGACCGAGATTGTGAGCGACCGCATGGACGTATCCGCGACGGTGCTGGATCGACACTACGACCGGCGTACGAAGCGTGAGAAGATGGAGCAGCGGCGGAGGTATCTGAGAGAATGAACCCAGCGACTACAGTCCGAACTAACGAGACGCACTGCACACTGTTTACCGAGAAGCGGAGAACCGTGTCGACCCATCCGGATACCACTCGCTCGGTATCCGACACCGAAACGGGGCGTACCTCCCCAGCCAACTCACTTCGGACGTCACCTTTCGAGCCACGGCGTCGCCTCGTCGCCCCTCCGACCGAGGAGTCGCCGCCGGGTCTCGGCCTCGAGGTTCTCTCGGGCCGTCTCCGACCCGTTCATGTTAGGTGGCAAGGCTATATGGTTGACAGCTCTCCGTCAGGACGGCGGCAAACGGGGTACTGTCAGAGGCACCCGCCGTCTCTCTTCGCCGGCCTGTAGTTCACTCGGGGAACAGTTCCCGCTCGGTCTCGACCGACTCGACGCTGGCCCGGTCGTCGTCGTCCAGTTCGAGCGTCGCGGCCGCGAGGTTCGCTTCGAGGTGGGCACGCGAGGACGCTTTCGGGACCGTGACCACGCCCGTCGTTCCCGTCAGCCACGCGATAGCGACGGCTTCGGGCGTCGTGTCGTGACGGTCGGCGACGGCCTGGAGTTCGGGCAGGTCCCGGACCTGCCCGCCGGCCAGCGGCGAGTACGCGACCAGCGGGTAGCCGTGTTCGCGGGCGTCCGCGAGCAGGTCGTCACGGACGAACAGCGGGTGGCGCTCGACCTGATGGGCCGCGAGCGGCGCGTCGAGGTGGTCGCGGGCCGTCCGGAGCTGGTCCACGGTGAAGTTCGAGGCGCCGACGTGGTCGACCAGCCCGTCGTCGACGAGTGTGTCGAGCGCCGGCAGGGTCTCGGTCGGTTCGTACGGGCCACGCGGTCGGTGGACGTACAGCAGGTCGACGGTGTCGACGCCGAGTCGGGCGGCGCTCTCCTCGGTCGCGGCGCGGACGTCCGTGGCGGCGAGGTCGTCGACCCACAGTTTCGTGGCGACCGTCACCGACTCGCGGGAGACGTCGCTCGCGGCCAGTCCGGCCCCGACGACGGCCTCGTTGTCGTAGATGCGTGCGGTGTCGAGGTGGCGGTAGCCGACGTCGAGAGCCGTCTCGACGACGGCGGAATCGTCGACAGCCATCGTCCCGAGCCCGACCGGTGGGAGGTCCATACTGTCGGTGGGCGTGCGTGACGCATAGGGCTCACGGAGCGGGTAGACCACCGGTGACCGGCGGCCGTGGGCGACGGACGGTTCGCCGCGAGCACGTCGACCTCCTCGATGGTGGGGTCCTCGACCAGCAGTCCGTCGGCCCGCTCCAGTGACGCCCCGGCGAGGCGGCCCGTGGTGTCTCGGTCCGTGAACACTATCTCGCCGAGTGAGTCAGTGAATCGGCTGAAATCTACGGTGTCTGTGTCGGTCGAAGCGGTTCGGGGGAAAGGTATAAGTTCGTTACTGTCAGTCGTAGCTGTATGATTCGCCCCGAGTGGGC
>NZ_WSZK01000014.1 GCF_009791395.1 Halomarina oriensis | reverse complement strand
TGTGGAAGAAGACGTCCTCGTCGGAGTCTTCCGTCTTGATAAAGCCGTATCCGCCCGTGTCGTTGAAGAAATCAACCGTACCGGTCGCCATTGCAACTGTCTCTTGTCGTCACCGTACAAAAACCCTCCGAGCCAGACCACGAGTCGCGGGTCACAAGACTCATACGTGGTCCACAATACCCTCCGCGCATGCTACGGCGGGTCCGTCGGGGTGTGCGTCGGCTCTACGAACGGGTGCTGGAACGGGAGGTCGACGGCGTTCCGACCCACATCGCGGTGATTCAAGACGGGAACCGCCGGTACGCGCGGGGGAAGGGGAAGGGCACCGCCGCCGGCCACCGCGCCGGCGCACGGACGACCGAGAACGTCCTCTCGTGGTGTTCCGACCTCGGCATCGACGAACTGACGCTGTACGCCTTCTCGACGGAGAACCTCGAACGGCCGCCCGAGGAGCGAGCCGAACTGTTCGACCTCATCGAGGAGAAACTCTACGAGTTCGCCGACGACGAGGAGATTCACGACCAGGAGGTCCGCATCCGGGCCATCGGGCAACTCGACCTGCTCCCCCAGCGGGTCATCGAGGCCGTCGACTACGCCGAGAAGCGGACGGCCGGCTACGAGGGCCAGTACCTCAACGTCGCGCTGGCGTACGGCGGCCGCGCCGAACTGCTCGACGCCGCCCGCGAGGTCTGTGCGGAGGTCGAAGCCGGCGAGCAGTCCCCCGACGACATCGACGTCGAGACCGTCGAGAACCGCGTGACCCAGCGGCCCGCCCGCGCAGTCGACCTCATCATCCGAACCGGCGGCGACGAACGCACCTCGAACTTCCTCCCGTGGCACGCCAACGGGAACGAGGCCGCCGTCTTCTTCTGTGCCCCCTACTGGCCGGAGTTCTCCCGTATCGACTTCCTGCGAGCCATCCGGACCTACCAGTCGCGCCAGCAGTCGTGGCGACGGACGCGCATCGACCGTTCGCTGGCGCTGTTGCAGGCGGTCGGTGCGGACCGCGCTGTCGTCTCGCGCCTGACCGAGAAGGTCGGCGAGATTCCACAGACGGCGCTCGACGACATCGAGGACGTCGAGGCCGAACCGTTCAGCGCGGACTGACGCTGCCTATCGGTCGAACGTACGTTGGGGAGCGAAGCGAGTCCGACGAGGTTCGGACTACCGCCCGAACCGCCGCTGCCGGTCCTGGTAGTCCCGTAACGCCCGGAGGTAGTCCCGGTCGCGGAAGTCCCGCCAGTTGACGTCCGTGAAGTAGAGTTCGGAGTAGACCGACTGCCAGATCATGAAATCCGAGAGCCGTTCGGCTCCGGTCTTGATGACGAGGTCCGGTGCGGTCGGGAAGACGAGTTCGTTCTCGATGGTCTCCTCGTCCACCTCGTCGCTGGTCACGTCGCCGCGTTCGACGGCGCGAGCGACGTTCCGGACGGCGTTGGCGAACTCCGCCCGTCCGCCGAGGCCGATAGAGACCTGGACGGGCGCGTCGGCGCGTTCGGCGTCGCCGGGGCCGCGGACCGCCAGTTCGCGTGGACTGTCGAGGTCCGCGAGCGTCCGGCGGAGCGTCGGGACCGCCGCCTCGTCGAGCACGCTGACGTAGACCATCACTCGGTCCGCCCCCATCTCGAACGCGAGGTCGAGAAACCGACGGAGCGTCTCGTAAGCGTCCTGTTCGAGCAGGTCACGCTCCGTGATGACCAGCGCGACGGTTTCGGGGAGCGGCGTCTCGTCGCGCCGAACCCGCGTGGCGAGATAGCGGTCGTACAGTCCCACGCTCGTCGCTCGGTACGGGCGAAGGTAAGACCTACGGGACCGACTCGACTCCGCGAGCCACGGGGCACCCTCGGGCGAGGCGTCCCGGACCTGTTAAGTGTTCATCCACGGAACCGTTCGACGTGTCACAGACGGTTCGACGGGCCGGCGCGTTCGCCCTCGTCTCACTCCTCGCGCTCGTCGCCCCCGTCTCGCCAGTGGTCGTCGACCGCCTCTCGCTGCCGACGACCGTCGGGGCCGCTGCCGGCGTCGGTAGCGTCCCGACCACCGCGGTCGTCACCGCCCTCCCGTTCGCGCTCGTCGCGCTGGCGGCGTTCGCCGTCCCCGAAGACAGCCCCGCGTTCGAGTGGCTCGCCCGCCCCGCCGACTTCGAGGAGGGGCGACTGTACGGCCTCGCGGGGTTCGCGCTCGCGGCGGCCGCGCTCGGACTGGTCGGGGCGAGTTTCGAGCTCCCGACGAGCGTCTACGTCGCCAGCGTCGTCCTCCTGGCGTTCGGGACGCTCGCCGAGAAGGGCGTCTTCGAGCTCTCTTCGGACCGCTTCGCGGCGATGACGGGGTTCGCGTTCGCCGCGTTCGGCGCGGCGACCCTCGCGCAACTGGTCGTCGCCGTGCTCTCACCGGTCGCGTTCGACCCGCCACAGGCCGTCTTCCTCGCCGCGACGGGCGGCATCCTCGGCGCGCTGCTCCGCTCGATGCTCTACGACCGCGACGACCCGCTCGTCGTGATAACGACGGCGCTCGTGCTGTGGCTGTTCGCCACGCTCACGCTCGAACTGACGGCCACACAGGTCGTTGTCGCCATCCTCATCTCGCTGGCGCTGGGCTACGTCTCCTACGCGCTGGAGACGGCCTCCATCACCGGCATGCTCACCGGGACGCTCCTCGTCTTCCTCTCGGTCGTCCTCGGGAGCTACGGCTGGTTCGCCGTCCTACTCTCCTTTTTCGCCATCGGGGGGCTCTCGACGAAGTTCCGTTACGACGAGAAACTCGACCGCGGCATCGCGGAGGAGAACGAGGGCGCACGCGGCAGCGGGAACGTCATCGCCAACTCCGCCGCGGCGCTCGTCGCCCTGCTCGGGTGGGCGGCCCACGGCCTCCTCGGCGTCCCACAGGGCGTGTTCCTGTTCGCGTTCGCCGGGTCGGTCGCGGCCGCGATGAGCGACACGCTCTCCTCCGAGATCGGTGGGCTCTACGACAACCCCCGGCTCATCACGACGTTCCGGACCGTCCCGCCGGGGACCGACGGCGGCGTGACGTGGCAGGGCGGCCTCGCCGGCCTCGCGGGGGCCGGCATCGTCGCCGCCGTCGCGTTCGTCGCGTTCGGACTGTCGTCGACGGGGACCGGACTGGTCGTCCTCGCTGGCGTCTGTGGGATGGTGGTCGACTCGCTGCTCGGCGCGACCGTCGAGGGGTCGCTGCTCGACAACAAGGGGGTCAACTTCGTGGCGACGACCGTCGCCGGCGTCGTCGGGGCCGGTCTCGCCTGGGCCCTCGCGCTCGTTCCACTGTAGAGCGCGGGAGAGCGTGGCGTCGTGACGCCGCCGACGGGACGGTCAGTGCGTCGGCCTGCGGATCCGTTGGCGGTGTAGGTTTATCCGACGAGCGAGCACAGACGACCCCATGGAGGTCAAACAGCACGACGCGCTGGAAGCGGCCGCCGAGCAGTTGCCGCTCGTCGCCGAGGACGCCGTCGTGACGAACGTGACCGAGATGGACCGCGAGCGCCACGAGGAGGTCGCAGACGCCGTCGAGACGCTCCTCGACGCCCACGACGAGGACGACCTGCTCGAATCGGGGCGGTGGGGCCCCGACCCCATCGACTGGCAACGGGTCCGTGACGCGCTGGCCCCCGACGAAGGGAGTCGGCTGGCGAAACGCCTCGACAGCCTCCAGGAACGCGACGAGCGACCGTATCCGATGCTGGTCGAGATTCGCTTCGACCTCGACGGACCGTTCGAGTTCGTCCCCGGTCAGTACCTGACACTGCGGTACGACGGCGTGGCACGTCCCTACTCCATCGCCAGCGCCCCCAGCGAGGAGGACGTAGCGCTGTGTGTCCGGCACGTGCCCGACGGCCACCTCACCCCGAAGCTGTGTGAGGCCCTCGACGAGGACGAGCGTGTGGAGGTACGCGGCCCGAACGGCGACTTCGTGCTCGACGACCCCTCGGGGCGGGATATGGTGTTTCTCGCGACGGGGACGGGCGCGGCCCCGTTCCACTCGATGATCCGTCACACGCTGGAGAGCGGCCACGACGTCGTCGGCGGGGAGAACAGGGACGTCTGGCTCTTCCTCGGGTCGTCCTGGAAGGACGACATCCCGTACTTCGACGCGTTCGGCGAACTCGACGACGAGTACGACAACTTCCACTTCGTCCCGACCTGCTCGCGCGAGACGTACCTCTCGGACTGGGACGGCGAGACGGCCTACGTCCAGCACACGCTGATGAAGTATCTCGAGGCGGGGGCGATTCCCGACGACCTGAACGAGTCGCTGGCGGCGTCGAGCGAGGAGGACCCGGCCTACGACGTCGACGCGCGTATCGACCCGTCGGACATCGAGGCGTACGCCTGCGGCGTGAGCGCGATGGCCTACGGCCTCGTCGACGTGGCCGAAGCCATCGGCGTGCCGGAACTGCACGTCCACGTCGAAGGGTTCGGATAGCCGGCGAGCACGGGGACGGTTCTCCGCTCTTCAGTACTCCCGAGCCAGCATCCGCTCGGCCGTTCGGACGCGGACGCTCGCGGGGCGCTTGACGAACTCGCCGAGACCGCGAGCGACGACGTTGTCCACACCCCGCTGTGCACAGACGTCGAGCACACGCTGTGGGAGGTCCGCGTCGAGGACGACGGCGAACGGAACGGTCTCGGTCTCGCGGACGGCGTCGAACGCCTCGGCCGCCGGACGCTCGTCGAGGACGCTCATCTCCTCGTCGAGGAGTCGAACCGAGTCGGTGTCCTCCGTGACGACGGCCTGCACGTGCCCCCGAAGCGTCTCGGGGCGTGCCGGCGCTTCGGGAGCGGCTTCGGCCGACTCCGTGTCGTCGTCCGCTTCGTCGTCGGCCTCCGTGGCCGGGTCGGTGGCTCCGTCGTCCAGCGTGTCGGCGTCCGTCTGGGCCGACGGGACGGAGTCGGCCGCCGCCCCCGACTCGGCGCGGGCGACGACCGCCGCGGTCGGTCCGTCGGCCGTGTCGTTCGTCTCGGCCGGGGCGACGGCCGTCGGGTCGTCGGCCGGGTCGGCCGTCGTGCTGCCGCCGTCGGAGACGCTCTGTGGCTCGGCCGTCGCCTCGCCCAACGTCGTCTCGCCGAACGCCTCGCGGACCGTGTCGGCCTCGGCGACCGACTCGTAGGAGACCTTCTTGCGGAGCGCGCGCATCACCTGCGCGCGGCCGAGATCCTCGACGCTCTTGCCCCCGGGGGCGAGCGCGACGTAGTCCACCTCGCCGACCTGTGCGAGCTCCTTCAGGATGAGGTCGCCGCCACGGTCCCCGTCGAGGAACGTCGTCGTGATGCGCTCGTGGGTGAGGTCGGCGACGGCGTCGGGGACGTTCGTCCCCTCGACGGCGATGGCGTTCTTGACGCCGTAGCGCAGGAGCGTGAGCACGTCCGCCCGACCCTCGACGACGATGATGGCGTCCGAGTCGAGCACCCGAGGACCGGCCGGGAGACCCTCGTAGGTCGTGATGTCCTCGACGCGGATGGCCCGACGGACCTCCTCGACGAGTTCCTCGCTGGTGAGCATCGACCCGTCGAACGACTCGGCGAGGAGGCTCTTCGCCCGGTCGACGACGGCCCGGCGCTTCGCGGCACGGACGTCCTCGATGCGGTCGATGGAGATGGTCGCGCGACACGGCCCGACGCGCTCGATGGTCTCCAGCGAGGCGGCGAGAATCGCGGTCTCGACCTGGTCGAGACCGCTGGCGATGGTGACGGTGCCGAACGACTGCCCGTTCTGGGAGTCGACGGAGACGTCGATACGCCCCACCTTCGAGGAGTCCTGGAGGTCCCGCAGGTCGAGTTCGTCGCCCAGTAGCCCCTCGGTCTGTCCGAAGATGGCCCCGACGACGTCCGACCGCTCGACCACCCCCTCGGCGGTGATGTCGGCGTGGATGAGGTATTTCGCGGTGTCTTGCATGATGTGGTGAGTGCCCGTGTGGGCTGGATGGTGACGACCACGCGTGAACGCGGTCCAGTATAAATAGGTGCTGGCCCTCGTATAAAGCCACGTTTTCGTCCAACGGGCGTGACACGGTGGCCCACCCGAACGACCGTCGCCTCCCGTGTCGGAACGGCGACTCTCGACCGGCGGAGTGTGAAGAACAATTCTCTTCAATACGTGGTATCGGTGGCTATTCGGCAACCTTTACGTTGCATCGTCCCATACAGCGTTCAACATGGTATCCCGGACCGAGCGGCTCCTGTGGGTGGTCGTCATGACGGTGCTGGTGGTCTTCGCCGTCCCCTGGTTCCTCTGGCGGGACGCGACGGTGGTCGCCGGACTCCCGGTGTGGCTCTGGTGGCACGTCGGCTGGATGGTGCTGGCGACGGGCGTGTTCGCGCTGTTCGCCCGGCGAGCGTGGGGAGTCGGCATCGAGTCACCGACGACGACGACGGGGACGGATTCCTCGGGCGGTGAGCGCGTATGATCCCCGCCGTACTCCCGCTCCAGTCGACGCTGTCGGTCCAACTGACCGTCATCGGTCTCTACTTGCTGGTCGCGCTCGGCGTCGGTCTGGTCGCCTACCGCCTCTCGGACGACACCGCCGAGGACTACTACCTCGCCTCGCGGACGCTCGGGACCGTCGTCCTCCTGTTCACGACGTTCGCCACGCTGCTGTCGGCGTTCACCTTCTTCGCCGGGCCGAACATCGCCTACTCGCTCGGCCCGGAGTGGATCCTCGTGATGGGGCTGATGGACGGCATCCTCTTCGCCCTGCTGTGGTACCTGCTGGGCTACAAGCAGTGGCTCGTCGGGAAGGCCCAGGGCTACGTCACGCTCGGCGAGATGCTCGGCGACCGCTTCGGTTCACGTGGCCTCCGCGTACTGGTGGCCGCCGTCGGCCTGTTCTGGCTGTTCCCCTACGTGATGCTCCAGCAACGCGGCGCGGGCATCGCGCTCGAATCGTTGACGAACGGCGCGATTCCCTACTGGGTCGGCGCGGGCGGCATCACGCTGTTCATGATCCTCTACGTCGGCCTGAGTGGGATGCGCGGCGTCGCGTGGACGGACACGATTCAGGGGGCGTTCATGCTCGTCGTGACGTGGGCCGCCGCGGTCTGGGTCCTGACGAGCGTCGGCGGCCTCTCGGCAGCGACCGACGCCCTCGCCGCGAACGAACCCGAGTTCCTCGCGCTCGGCGGCGGAGCGTACACCCCACAGTACGTCGTCTCCACGGCAGTGAGCATCGCGTTCGGCGTGGCGATGTTCCCCCAGATAAACCAGCGGTTCTTCGCCGCCTCCTCGAAGGACGTCCTCAAGCGGACGTTCACCCTCTGGCCGGTGCTGGTCCTCCTACTGTTCGTCCCGGCGTTCCTGCTGGGGTCGTGGGCCGCCGGCCTCGGTATCGAGGTCCCCGAGGGCGGCAACGTCGTCCCCGTCCTGCTCAACGAGTACACCCCGGTCTGGTTCGCGGCGCTCGTCATCGCCGGCGCTATCGCCGCGATGATGAGTTCCAGCGACTCGATGCTCCTCTCCGGCGCGTCGTACCTGACACGGGACGTCTACCGGCCCCTCTTCGGGCGGCCGGACCGCGAGGCGCTCCTCGCTCGCGGTGGCGTCGTCGTGTTCGCCACCGGGTCGTTCGTCGCCTCGCTGTTCACCAGCCAGACGCTGTTCGTCATCGGCGACACCGCGTTCGGCGGGTTCGCACAACTGACCCTGCCCGTACTGGTCGCGCTCTACTGGCGACGAACCACCCGGACCGGGATGCTCGTCGCACTCGTCGGCGCGCAGGCGTTCTACCTCGCCCACGTCGCAGTGACGATTCCACTCACGAACGGCCTCCTGCGGGCCGTCCCGGTGCTCGGGGGGGCCCTGCCGCTCGCCGCCGACACCACGCTCGCCTCGCTCGGCGCGACGTACTACCTCGGCTGGACCCCGCAGATCGTCGGGATGGCACTCTCGCTCGCCCTCGTCGTCGGCGTGAGCCTCCTGACCGCCCCCGCCGCGGACGAGGAACGAGCCGTCTACTTCGAGGGTCTGCGCGCGGACTGAGTTTCGGCCTCTCCGAACCTTCTTGAGGGAACACCGGGCCAGCGACGACGATGCATTGAACACCGCCGCGTGCGGTCCCACGGGGACACTCCCCACCCGCTCCGGGCAGGAGCGGCGTGCGACCCATCGCACGCGTGTCGTCGAGTCGCCTGCTCGCCCTACTGCCCCCGCCGTCGTGGCTCGGGACGACGCCCTACCAGTCGACCACCTCCTTGTCCCGCCAGAGCCGTCCGCTCGGGCTCCCCGGTTCGAACCGCGCCAGCCAGACGGTCTCGGCTCCGTCCTTCGCGCTCCGTGTCGCACCAGCGCCGCCCATGTCGGTTCGGACCCACCCCGGACAGACCGCGTTGGCGATGAGCGCCGGCCCGTACTCCGCGTCGAGGTACGCCGTCAGCGCGTTCAGGCCTGCCTTCGAGACGCTGTACGGCGGGTGAGACGTGCTCATCCCGCCGGCGAACTGGCCCGACCCCGAAGAGACGTCGACGACCCGCACTCCTCGCCGCTCGAGCAGGAGCGGCAGGGCGTGTTTCGTCACCAGCATCGGCCCGCGGAGGTTCGTGTCCAGCGTGCGGTCGATGTCGGCCGTCGAGAGAGTGTGGAGCGCCCCCGACGGACCGTAGACGGCGGCGTTGTTCACCAGTACGTCCAGTCGTCCCTCCTCGCTCTCGATGCGTTCGACGGCGTCCTCGATGGTCCGTTCGTTGGTGACGTCGAGTCGAACCGGCACGAGCGCGGCGTCCTCGACGTCGTCCGTGTCCCGTGCGCCGGCGTACACCGTCGCCCCCTGTTCTGCCAATTGGGTCGCGATTTCGGCACCGATGCCGCGCGTCGCCCCCGTCACCAGTGCGACCTGTCCACCGAGCGAGTCGTACAGATCGATGCCCTCGTCCATGCCGTAAGTTGGCACTCGACAGGCAAAACGCTCCCGCGCCCACATTTATCCGACCTCGGCGCGTCGGCCACCGCATGGCCGAGACACTGTCCGACGACGAGATCACGGAAGGACTGCCCGAGCACTGGGAGCGTGACGGCGACGAGATCGTCCGCACGTACGAGTTCGACTCGTACCTCGCCGGTGTCGGCTTCGCTGCGGGCGCGGGCGGGGTCGCACAGGACGCGTTTCACCATCCCGAACTCACCATCGGGTACGAGGAGGTCGAAGTCCGACTGACGAGCCACGAGGCGGGCGGTATCACCGAGCAGGACCTCGACCTCGCGGCGCGGTTCGACGACCTGCTGTAGATGGACGCCGCGTACGTCTTCGGAGTCCGGTTCCGACTCGTCCCGGAGGAAGGCGTTCGCGTCGCTCCCCGTAGCTTCGAGACGACGATGGAACGCCGGGCGGCCCCGCCCGGCGAGTCGGGGTGGCTGTTCTTCCGCGACGCGCTCTGGCGTGGCGAGGCCAACGACGACGCTCACCACCGCTCGCTCGCGGAGTCGGCACTCGGGGTGCCCGTCGAGTCCGTCGAGTTCCGGGAACTCCGAACCGACCGTGCGTACCTCGACGCGCTGGACGAGGCCATCGCCGCGGAACTCGACGCCGGGAACGGGACGTTCGGGAACGCCGAGAACGTCGAGCGCGTGAAGACGAACTACCTCGGCAGTTCCATCCACGTCCGCTCGTCCGAACCCTGAGTTCACACCGAGGGCCGAACGCGACAGCCCCGGACCGACGGAGCTGTTCTCTCGCCAACAGTTATCCCCCACCCCGTCGTGAGTCTCCGACGATGTGTGGAATCGGCGGGAAACTGTCGTTCGGTGCGCGGCCAGACGAGGCGCTCGCCGAGCGGATGAACGACTGCATGCGACACCGAGGCCCGGACGCGTCGGGCGTCTACGCGAACGGCCCGGTCGTCCTCGCACACCGGCGGCTCTCGATTCTCGACCTCTCGGCGGCCGGTCGCCAGCCGATGTCGAACCGCGACGGGACCGTCCACGTCGTCTTCAACGGCGAGATATACAACTACCGCGAACTACGCGAGCGGGTCGCCGACTACCCGTTCGACTCCGAGACGGACACCGAGGTCCTCCTCGCTCTCTACGAGCAGGAGGGCGTCGACTGTCTCCGGCGTCTCCGGGGGATGTTCGCGTTCGCCATCTGGGACGAGCGCGAGGAACGACTGTTCCTCGCCCGCGACCGACTGGGCCAGAAGCCGCTCTACTACCACCACGACGAGACGGGGTTCACATTCGGCTCGACGGTCGGGGCCGTGCTCGCCGACGGCCGCGTCACGCCGGACCCGGACCTGCCCGCGCTGCGTGAGTACCTCACCTATCAGTACGTCCCGCGCCCGCGAACCGGGTTCGTCGGTATCGAACAGGTGGGGCCGGCGGAGTACCTGCTCGTCGACGACGATGGCGTGCGCCGCGAGCGATACTGGCAGTTGTCGTTCGCCCAGCAGTCCGACGCGTCCGCACGGATGCTCGCAAACCGGCTTCGCCGGAGACTCAGGGAGGCCACCAGACTGCGCCTCCGGAGCGACGTCCCGGTCGGCGTGTTCCTCTCGGGCGGCCTCGACTCCTCGGTCGTCACCGCGTTAGTCGACGAGGTGAGCGAGGACCCGGTCGGGACCTACTCCGTCGGCTTCGAGGAGGCGGCGTACTCCGAGTTGGAGTACGCCCGGACGGTCGCCGACCGCTTCGACACCGACCACCACGAGTTCACCGTCACGCCGGACCTCGTCGACACGCTCCCGACGCTGGTCGGCCACTACGAGACCCCCTTCGGCGACCCCTCTGCACTGCCGACGTACTACGTCTCGCAGGTCGCCGCCGACCACGTGACGGTCGTCCTCACGGGCGACGCGGGCGACGAGACGTTCGCCGGCTACGACCGCTACACCCGCGACCGTGTCGTCGACGCGGCGGCCGCGACGCCCCGCTCGTTGCGCGACGTCGGCCGAACCGGTCTCGGTCGGGTCCCCGAGTCGCTTCGCGGACGGACGCTCCTCCGGCAGGCCGACCGGGCGCTCGACATCGCGGAGGGAGACCCGGTCGAACGCTACGCCGAACTGGTGTGTCGGACGCTCGGTGAGGACGCGCGGGCGGTCTGGAACGGCCCGGAGGCCGAGGACGAACTGGCGTGGCTCCGAGCGGCGTTCGGCGAGGCCGACGGCCCGACTCGGATAGACCGCGTCACCCACGTCGACCTCCGGACGTACCTCCCCGAAGCGTTGCTCGTCAAGGTCGATCGGGCGAGCATGGCCCACTCCCTGGAGGCACGCTCGCCGTTTCTCGACCACGACGTCGTGGAGTTCGCCGCGTCGGTGCCGGCGAAGTACAAGTGGCGACGCGGCGAGAAGAAGTGGCTCCTCAAGCGGGCGTTCGAGGACGTGCTGCCCCCCGACGTCGTCGACCGGCCGAAGCAGGGCTTCGGCGTCCCCGTCGACGAGTGGTTCCGTGGGGAGTTGCGTGAAGTCGCCCGCGAGCGCCTCGACCGCCTCGGCGCTCGTGACCCGTTCGACGCACGCGGCATCGACGCCGAGTTCGAGCGCCACGTCGCCGGCGAGGCGAACTACGGCCTCCGCATCTGGGACCTCGTCTGGCTCGAAGAGTGGTACGCGCAGTTCGTCGACTGAGCGGGCCGGCGTCGAGCCACCACCGTCCACCCCCGGAAGACACTTGCCACGCTGTGACGTACTTCTGGGTCCCGAATGGCCCCCTCCACTCGATACGACTTCTGGTTACTGGACCTCGATGGGACGCTCATCGACGTCCAGCCGAGCTACGTCTACCGCGTGATGGACGAGGTGGGCGACCGTCTCGGCGTGTCGTTCACCGAGCGCGAAGCCGAACTCGTCTGGCACGGACTCGGCGGGTCGCGCGACGAACTGCTCCGGCAGTGGGGCTACGACCCACGGAGGTTCTGGGCCGTGTTCCACGACGTCGAGGACCCCGTCGCTCGCGCGGAACACTCGTTCGTCTACGACGACGCCGCGGCGTTCGTCGCCGGCCTCGACACGCCCGTCGGCCTCGTCACCCACTCCCAGCAGTATCTCGCTGACGCGGCGCTCGACGTTCTTGACATCGCCGACTGGTTCGACACCGTCGTCTGCTGTGACGACGAACTGGGCTGGAAACCCGACCCCGCGCCGGTCCACCTCGCCATGTCGAACCTCGGCGTCGGCAGTGGCCTCACGAACGGTTCCGAGCGCGGCGTCCTCGTCGGCGACGGCCCACAGGACGTGGGCGCGGCGTGGAACGCCGGCCTCGACGGCATCCACGTCGAGCGTCACGGCCACGACCGGCGTGGCTCGTGTGTCCTCGGTGACCGACGCGTGACGCGGCTGACCGAGATTCCCGCCGTCGCGGCCGACGGCGGCGAACACGCCTCGGACTGAGCGCGACCGCCCGCCCTCAGTCCGGCCGCCCGTACCCCGGCAGTTCGTCGAGCAGGTCGTCCATCCCCGCGACCTGTGCCGAGAACGCCCCGACGCCCGACTTCTCGGTCCGGGCCGGGTTCCCGAGAACACGGACCGTCTCCTCGCCGACCGGGACGAAGCCGAGTCCGAGCGTCTCGGCGGTCACACGGAGTCCCAGCGCGACGTCGGCGTGCCCCGACAGTACCGCTCGCGGCGGACTCTCGTGGGCGCGGCGACCCGCCTCGAAGCCGTCGATGGCCGAGACGAGGTCGTGGCGTGTCACACCGCGTTCGTCCGCGAGTTCGGCGAGCACGTCGGCGAGGGACGTCCGGAGGCCCGACGCTCCGGTCCGGTTGACGAACCGGAGGTCGCGGTCCACGAGGGCCGCGAGTCCCGTCACGCCGTCGGGGTTCCCGGCCGGGACGACGAGTCCCCACTCGCGGGTCCACGCGCCGAGTTCGACCGTCGGGGACCCGGTGTCGCCGCCGCTGGTCGTCACCGCGAAGTCGGGGACGCCGTTCCGGAGTCGGCGCTGACCCTCCCTGCTCCCGAGGCCGAGATACCGCGGCGTGTCGAGACGGTCGAGCACTCGTGAGAGCGCCGGGTCGTCCTCGCCGACGCCCACGACGCTCGGGACCCGGACGTCCGGCGAGAACAGGCGGACCTCGACGGCTTCGCCGGCGTCGAGTCGCTCGGTGTCGGGGGGCATCTCCACCAGACCGTCGGCCTCGACGAGACTCGTCGTCGCCCCAGACCCCTTGTCGACGGGGTAGACCAGCGTCTCGCCGCCCACGTCCGTTCCGTCCAGCGACTCGTCCACACCCGCGTCGACCAGTCCGACCGGCATCAGTCGCAGACGACCCTCCGCGTAGCGCTCTTCGCCGGCCATCCGGCCCGCGACGGTCGCCGCGTCCGGTTCGGGGACCGCTGCTGCGCGGCGAATCGCGGGCGCGACGAACGTCCGGAAGATGGTGAGCGCACTCACCGGGTAGCCGGGGAGGCCGATGTAGGCACTCCCGTCGAGTCGGCCGACGAGCATCGGTTTGCCCGGCTTGACGGCGACGCCGTGCAGCAGCAGGTCGCCCTGTTCCTCGACGACACGGTAGATGACGTCGACCGCGCTGGCACTGGTCGACCCCGAGGAGAGCACCAGGTCACACTCCGCGGCGGCCTGCCGGAGCAGGTCCTCCATGGCGTCGTAGTCGTCCCCGGCGTGGGGGTAGAGGACCGCCTCGCCGCCGGCCTCTTCGACGCCCGCCGCGACGGTGTAGCTGTTGACGTCGTATATCTGCCCCGCGCCGGAGTCCAGCGGTTCGCCCGGCCGGACGAGTTCGTCGCCGGTCGAGACGATGCCGACGCGCGGCGCGGCGCGAACGGGTACCTCGTCGACGCCGAGCGCCGACAGTAGACCGATTTCGCGGGCGGTCAGCGTCGTCCCCGGACCGAGCGCACGTTCGCCGGCCGCCACGTCCGCCCCGGCGAACATGATGCGGTCGCCCGGCGCGACGCTCGTGCGGACCTCGATGCGGTCCGGCGCGTCCTCGGCGTCGTCCTCGCGGTCGGCCCGGTCCGTCCGCTCGACCATCACGACGGCGTTCGCGCCGTCGGGGACGACCGCTCCGGTCGATATCTCGACGCACTCGCCACCGCCGACGGTCACGTCGGGTCGTTCGCCGGCGTCGACGACGCCAGCGAGGGCCAGCACTGCGGGGTCGGCCTCGTCGGCCCCGAACGTGTCGTGGGCGCGGAGGGCGTAGCCGTCGACACTCGCGCGGTCGAATCCCGGCACGTCGAGGGCGGCGTCGATACGGTCGGCGAGGACGCGGCCACGCGCTTCACGGAGCGTGACCGTCTCCGTCCCACCGGCGAGACCGAGCGACGCGATGGCCTCGTGGGCCGCCTCGGGCGGCGCGAGGTCGCGGAACTCCTTACGCACGCTCCCTCCGGGTCCGCCGTCGAGCGTCGGCCGGGACCGTGTTGTGGCTGCTCATACGACGGGTCCGGACGGACGGTACTTCGGCTTTACGCGCTCTCGACCCAGTGACCGACGCCGTCGTCGGCGTCGTCGGCGTCGTCAGACTCGCCCTCGTCGGCCGCGGTCTCGCCGTCCCGGCCGAACGTGGCGACGACCTCGCCGTCGCGGAGGCGACGCTGGGTGTGGCCCAGTGCGTTCGCCAGGACGGTCAGCCCCAGGAACGAGACGGCGTAGTCGTGCAGGCCGAACGGGTGGAGCGCCTCCTGTGTGGCCGGCGGGAGCACCCCGCCGACCACCTGGACGCCGCCGTCGAGCGAGCCGAGCGCACCGAGCGAAACCAGTTCCTCGGTCGTCGCGGCCACCTCGCCGCCCGCGCTCTCGAACGTCGCGGTGTCGACGAGCGTCATCGGCGCGTCGTCGCCGATGGGGTAGCCGAGCGGCGCGACCTTGTACAGCTCGCGCTGGATGGAGCGCACGTCGCCGAGCAGCGGGTGGTCGCGCTTCCGCCCGAGGTTGGCGACGACGAACGTCTCGGGAGTCACCGCGTCGGCCGGAATCGCGTCGGCCCCGGCCGCAGAGAGGTTCGCCAGGTGGTTCACGCCCGTGTCGGTGAGGACGAGGTTCCCGCCCGCCTCGACGAACGCGTCGAGCGCCGAGACGTACGCTCCGTCCGTCGCGCCGTCGGCGTGGATGACGACGAGGTTGTCGTACGCGAGGGAGTCCCCGTCGAGCAGGTCGCCGTTCGCCACCTCCTCGATGCCGACGGCGTCGAGCGACCCGTCGGCGTACTCGGCGTACTGCTCGAAGAACTCGAACGGCGTCACCTCGTACTCGCGTTGCTGGTAGCCGAGAATCGCCTCGGGGTCCGGCGACGACGCCGACTGGAGCGTCGCCACCGAGACGCCGACGGACGCCCGGTCGGGGGTGGCGCTGTCGACGACGACGGTCCACTCGCCGGCCGTCGGGTCCGTGACCGTCCACACCGCCGGACGGTTCGTCCGGGAGGTCGCGGGGTCGTGACTGCGGACGACCGACCCGTCGGGACCCTGCAGCGTCGCCCCGTCGAACCGGCCCCGAGTGACGCCGTCGACGCCGACGTGGAGCGTGCTGCCGGCCTCGACGGTCGCGGTGAACTGCGAGCGACCCCCGCCCGGAACCGACAGCGTCGTCTCCTGGCGGGAGAGCGTCGACCGGTCGTCCCCGTCGTCGCCGAGGCCGTCCGCGAGGCTGACCGTGACCAGTTCGGAGTCACCGGCGTCGAGCGTCACCGTCCGGTAGTCGAGCAGTTCCTGGTCGGCGGCGTCGGCGCGGTCGAACGTGGTGTCACCGTCGGGCAGGTCGTAGCCCGCGAGGGTGAGCGTGACGCCCGCACAGTCGGCGTCCTCGGAGACGCTCACGTCGAGGGTCGCCTCGGCCGTCTCCGGGTCGTAGTCGACGGCGTCGTACGTGACCGCACACCCGCCGAGCGTCTTCGTCACCTCGCCGTCCGGGACGGTGACCTCGTTGGTCACGGTGCCGTCGGCGAGGACGGTCGTCGCCTGCAGGAGTCGGCCCTGGTCGCGATAGAACCCGTCCGCCTCGGCTCCGAGGTCCTCGATGACCTCGCCGACGGCGACGTCGATCTGGAACGCGACGGGGGCCGAGTCGTCGCCGCCGTCGCCGTCGTTCCCATTGCCTGTGCCGTTGCCGTTTCCACCGTTCCCGTTGCCGTTCTCCCCGTCGCCGTTCCCGTCGTCGGTGAACGGGAGGTCGCCCGACGAGCGAGTGAGCGCGTCGGTCGTCACGTAGGCCGTCGAGCGCCCCTCGGTGGCGATTTCGGTCTCGATGGTCGTGGTCGCCTGGTCCGCGAACGTCCGGATGAACGTGCGGTAGCCGGCGACCTGCGTCTCGACGTTGCCCGGGACGAACTGCATCTGGTCGCCGACGCGGTTGTCGAACGACATCTCCGGCGACATCGAGACGAGGTCGAGACCGCCCAGTTCCTCTGGCGTTGCGAACCAGCTTCCGAACGTCCCGGTCGTCGTGTAGCTGATGGTGTCGTAGATGGTCCCGTAGCTGAACGACGTGTCGGGGAACGTCGCGTCGTCGGTTCCGATGAACTCGCGGAAGGCGTCGCGGTTCTCCTCCAGCAGCGGGCCGACGCTCTCTTCGAGACGCGACCCGAGCACCTTGTTCAGTTCGTAGAGGTCGTGAAGCTCCCGAGCGTCGTACTCGGTGTTCATGATGAGTCCGAGGATGTACTGTTCGGAGTCGAACATCCCGTGGAGGTCCGTCCCGTAGTTGAGGTTCTCGTAGTCCCGCAGGAACTCGACGACCGAGAGCGCCCCGGGAACCAGGTCGGTGTATCGCTCGGGGACGTCGTCGTCGACGCCGGGCGTGTCGTCTTCGAGGTTGCTCCCGTCGGGTTCCGCCGGGTTGTGCGTCGGGTCGATGTAGCCGACCGTCGGCCACTGCCGGTTCATGTCGAGTTCCGTCCCGGTCTGCCGACGGAACGCGTCGACGCGGACCAGGTCGTCGTCCTCGACCTCGTCGCCGCTGAAGTACTCCGGCGAGGGGGCGACCCAGCCGTCGGGGTTCGGGAAGAGGAACACGAGCACCACCTCGTCGAGCATCCCCGCGAGGTCCTCGTCGTCACCGACGAGCACGTCCTCGATGGTGCGAGTCCCGGCTTCGACGCCCGAGCGCTCGTCGCCGTGGATGGACAGCGAGTAGAGTATCTTCTCCTTCTCGGTGAACGCCGCCTCGTCGCCGACGTCGTTGGTCACCTCCGCGACGTAGATGGTCTCGGGGTCGACTTCGAGGTCGTAGGTGTTGTACCAGCCGGGGCTCTCACCGAGGCCGGTGACGCGCAACCGGTCGGCGTGCCGTTCTCCGAGGTACTCCATCCCCGCGATGGCCTGCTCGTACCGGACGTAGTCGATGGACTCCTCGGGCGTGGGGAACACCCCCTGTGGGTAGTGGTCGAGTTTCCAGAACGGCGTCGACCCGGGGGCGTACTCCACCCCGGTGAGTCCCGGGACGCGTTCGGCGTCCTCCCCCAGGCCGAGGACCGACTCGACCTGCGAGGGCGTCAGGTCGGCGTGGGCCGCCGTCGTCGGGTCGGTCGTCGTCCGGACGGGGGCATCGAGTGCGCCCAGTCGCTCGAAGGCGGCGTCGTCGTCGAGGGAGAGTAGCGTCGGAATCGCCCGGTCGCTCGGCGTGTGCCGATAGACGTACACGAACAGGTCGGTGATGGTCGCCTGCTGTCGTCGTGGCGAGGCGAAGTCGCGGAACGCCTCGCCGGGGATGGCGAGACCACCGCCGAGGCCGGCGGAGGCTCGCAGGAAGTCGCGGCGGGTCGTGGTACTGTCGTCGAATGCTGTACTGATTCGGTCGAGTCTGTCGTTGTTGCTCATGGCTGTCGATAGTGGTCGTCGGAACGGTCGGTCGCCGTCCGGTGGTCAGCGAGGGCGAGCAGGGCGGGGCGTCGCGTGGCAGATGTTGCCAGCCACAGAAACTCGCACCCGGAACGTACAAAGAACCAATTGGGTATCGAGGATAGTTTCTCTCCGCCGTGTAGTTAGACGAACCGCTCCCAGTCCTCGACGGATACCGTCTCTCCCTCCGCGATACCCTCGCGGGACTCGGGGACGACGACCCAGCCGTCGGAGAGCGCCACCGACGAGAGGACCCCCGACCCGCTGGCTCGTGTCGGCGTGGCGAGGAGTCGGGGGGCGTCGTCCGCTCTCCCGTCTTCGCTCTCCGAGAGGCGTACCCGGACGTAGGTCCGTACGCCCGGTTCCGAGCGTATCTTGCGGTCGAGTCGCGCCTCGCGGGTGGGGTGGGGGGTGTCGGGGAGGTGGCCAGCACGCTTCGTCGCGGGCCGCAGGAACTGGACGGCGTTGATGATACACGCGACCGGGTAGCCCGGTAGCATCACGACGGGCGTCTCCTCGACGACGCCGAGCGCACACGGGTGGCCCGGCTTGAGCGCGACGCCGTGGACGAACGTCTCACCCAGGTCACCGACCACGTCGGGTATCAGGTCCCGGTCGCCGACCGACGACCCACCCGTGGTCACCACGACGTCGGCGTCGAGGTCACGCTCGATGGCGGCGGCGAGTGCGTCCTCGTCGTCGGTCACGACGTCGCGGTAGCGTGCCTCGCCGCCCCAGCGCTCGACCAACTGCGAGACGGTCAGTCCGTTGGTCTCGATGACCTCGCCCGGAGCGGGGTCGGCTTCGACCAGTTCCTCGCCGGTCGGAATCACGGCCACGTCGGGCCGGTCGAACACCTCGACCGTCTCGACGCCCGTTGAGCGGAGCAGACCGAGGTCCGAAGGTCGCAACTGGTGGCCGACGTCGTAGAGATGCTGGCCCTCGGTCACGTCCTCGCCGACGGGCGCGACGTTCTCGCCCTCCGCGACGGCGTCGAACACCTCCACGTCGTCGCCGAAGCGGTCGGTCTCCTCGACCATCACGACGGCGTCCGCACCGTCCGGCAGGGCGCTCCCGGTGTGGACCCGGACGGCGCTGCCGGGGACGGCGGTGTCGATGCCCGCCTCCTCCGCACGGAGGACGGCGGGCGAGCGCTCGCCCGCGCCGAACGTGTCGCTGGCGTGGACCGCCCATCCGTCCATCGCCGCGCGGCGGTAGTGGGGGACGTTCGTCGCGGCGGTCACGTCCGTCGCCAGCGCCCGGCCCGGCGCGTCGGCGATGGGCACCGACTCCGTCCGTGCGTGTGGGGTCGTCGCGTCGAGTAACCGGCGGCGGGCGTCGACGACCCGCGTGACGGATTTGAACCCGGCGTCGCTCACGTCGGTCATACCCACCCGTCCGACGGGGAGAGCAAAAACACCGGTGACCGGTCGCGGTGTCCCTCGGCCGTCGACAGTATCCGAAGCCGACTGGGGGTACGCTGAAGCACGCGGGCGGCCACCGTTCGGTTATGAGTTCCGCAGGCCCGCTGTTGACCTTCCCCGACGCCCTCGCCGCCCGTGAGCGCCGCCTCGACCCGTTCGACTGGTACGCCGACCGTCGTGGGGCGTCGCCGCTCCACTGGGACCCCGACCGGGGGTGTTGGGACGTCTTCTCCTACGACGAGGTCAAACGCATGCTCGGCGACGACGAGACGTTCTCCGTGGACCCGCGGAACGCGTCCGGGTTCCAACCGGCGGGCGACCAGGCGTTCCTGCTGGAGACGATGCTGTTCCAGGACCCGCCGAAACACGACCGCACCCGCGACGTGGTCGACGAGTTCTTCCGCCCGAGCGCGGTGAAGTCACTCGAACCGTTCATCGCCGAGGAGTCCCGGCGACTCGTCGAGGAGGCGCTGGCCGAGCGCGAGGACGACGTGATAGACGTCGTGGACGCCCTCGCCTACCCGCTCCCGGTCATCGTCATCGCCAAGCTGCTCGGCGTCCCCGCCGAGGACCGCGACCAGTTCAAGCAGTGGTCCGACACCATCGTGGAGGGGACCGCCGGCGAGGAGGAGGCCGACGCCGCCGACCTCCAGCAACGGCAGATGGAGGCGGGGATGGCGCTGGCGAACTACTTCCGCGAACTCGTCGCCGACCGCCAGGAGAACCCCGCCGAGGACCTGGTGACCCGCATCGTCCAGGCCGACGCCGACCTGAACGAGACGGAGATTCTCGGGTTCTGTATGCTGTTGCTCATCGCGGGCAACATCACGACGACGAACCTCCTCACGAACGCCGTCCGCATCTTCGGCGAGGAGGCGTACTGGCCCGCGGCCGGCCAGCGCGACACCGCCATCGAGGAGGTGCTCCGCTACCGCGCGCCCGTCCAGTCGATGACCCGCGTCGCCCGCGAGGACCTCACCATCGACGGCAAGCGGGTCGAGGCGGGCGACACGCTGGTCTGCTGGCTGGGCGCGGCCAACCGCGACCCCGCACAGTTCGCCGACCCGGACACGTTCGTCCCGGACCGTCGGCCCAACCAGCACCTCGGCTTTGGCTACGGCACCCACTACTGTCTCGGCGCACCGCTGGCCCGTCTGGAAGCGAGCGTCGCCCTCCGCGAACTCGGGGCGGAGTACGAGGTCACCCCCGCGTGGGGCGACGACCTCGACCCCATCGACAGTTCGTTCCTCCACGGCGTCCGGTCGCTCCCGGTCCGCCTCGACTGAGCGCGAACCGACCGGTCCGGTTTCTGATACGTCTCCCGCTCGTATCGCCCGTTCGACGTGAGCGACACGCGAGGTCGGGAGTCGGGACCGACAGTCACAGCACCCGACCAGTAGGAGTACGGAGGATTACGTTCGTCAGCAGTTCCGCTTTAGTTAATCATAAACCGTGGACACGTGAGAGCCTCACTGATGCGACAGGTATCTGCGTTCCTGATGGTGTGTTGTCTCGTCGTCGCCGGGGTCGCCCCGGCGGTCGGCGCGGCGGCAGTCGACACGACGGCCGACCCCGCGACCACCGTGAACGGTGGGGCGGGACTGGCCGGCCAGGAGACGGCGAACGACTCGACGAACGGTTCGGCGAACGACTCGTGCGCGCGCGACGGGACACGGACGGTGACGCTGCTGACGTACAACGACATCCAGACGGCGGCGGCGCGTGACGGGGACTTCCCGCGACTGGTCCAACTCGTCGGCGAACGCCGAGCGGCCCACGACAACCCCGTCGTGGTGGCCGGCGCGGGCGACCAGGTGGGACCCCACCCGCTGTCGCCGGTGAGTCAGTGGCGTGCTCCGACGGCCGTGTTGAACCTGCTGCAGCCCGACGCGGACGTCATCGGCAACCACGAGTTCGACTACGGCCTCGCGGAGGTGTCGAACTTCACCGCCGAGTCCGAGTTCCCGTGGCTGGCGACGAACCTCGTCAACTCCAGCACGGGCGAGTCGTTCGACGGCACCCAGGAGTACGAGATCGTCGAGCGTGACGGCGTGCGCATCGGCTTCATCGGTCTGGTCGACTACGGCGCGACCTACGGCAAGACGAACATCGACTTCGCCGCCGAAGGCATCACGCTCCAGAACTTCACCGAGGACGGCCCGGCCACCGCCGAGAGGCTGAAAGCGGAGGAGGACGTCGACGTGGTCGTCGCGCTGGCCCACACCGGCATCCCCGAGGCGGAGGAGCTAGCGAACGCCGACGACGGAGCCATCGACGTCATCGCGGTCGGTGACGACGAACTGTACTACCCGCCACAGGAGACCTCCGACACGGTCATCACCGAGGGCCTCGCCCGAGCGCAGTTCCTCGGCGAACTCAACCTCACGGTCGACACCGACGCGAACGACGTGACGTCGTGGGAGGGGCGGCTCATCCAGACGAACACCTCCGGTGTCGAGAAGAACGCGAGCGCCTCCGACATCATCAACGGCTATCGCGCGAACGCGAGTCTCGACACCAACGTCACGTACTCGACCGTGCCGCTGGACGCGACGTTCGCCACGAACTACCACGAGGAGTCGAACTACGGCAACCTCGTGACCGACGCGATGCGCGACGAGGCGAACGCGGACGTCGCCATCACGAACGCCGGCGGTATCCGCTCGGATGGCGTCTACGGCCCCGGCAACATCACGGGCGGCGATATCTTCAGCACGCTCCCGTTCGCCAACACGCTCGTCACGGTCGAACTGACGGGAGCGGAGTTGAAAGCGGCCCTCGCCAGTCAGGTCGTCACGCTGGAGAGCGAGACGGGCCAGAGCTTCGGCGAGGAGATCAGCCAGCAGAGCTCCGGCGTTCGCTTCGAGTGGGTCCCCCACGAGGACGCCGACCCGCAGATCCGTGACGTCTACGTGAACGCCAACGGTCCGGACGAACCGGCCGACTGGCAGGCACTCGACGAGGACGCGACGTACGCCGTCGCCGTCAACAGCTTCATGGCGAACGGCGGGAGCAGCTACCCGCTGGAGAACGCGACCCGCATCTCCGAGAGCGGCCAGTTGCTCGCCGAAGTGGTCATCGACTACCTCGAACCGCGAGAGACCGTCTCGCCGGAAGTCGAGGGCCGGATGCAGCGCGTCGACACCACGCTCGACGCCGCGACGGCCGAACTCGACGGGAACGGCAAGGTCGTCCTCCGGTTCGACGCACCGGGTGACCTGACCGACGTGAACGCGGGGACGTTCGTCCTCGCCACCCCGGACAACGAGACGGTCAGCGCCGAACAGGTCACCGCCAACGGCAACAGCCTCGTCGTGCGCTTCGACGACGCGGCCGTCAGCGACCTCGTCGACTCCGGCGAGTCGAAACTCGACCTCTACGGCGAGTACGACTCCAGCGAGTTCGAGTTCGTCTACTTCGACGCCGCACGCCTCAACGCCGACGTGACGGTCACTGATACGACCGACGACGCCGGGGAGGGTGACGACGGCGACGACGGCGACGACGGCGAGGAGAACGACGGGAGCGACGAGTCCGACGGCACCGAGGACGGAAACGACGCTGACGACTCCGACGACGCCGGAGACTCCGAGGACGCCGAGGATGGCTCGAACGACGCCGAGTCGTCGATGCCGGCCTACCAGATCGACGTCGCGGCCGGTGAGGTCATCGAGACGCTCGGCGACGACGAGGACGACTTCTACGGGGCGCAAGACCGACTGCTCCAGGCGACGACCGTCCTCGCGGACGGCACGGTCACTGGGAGCTACACGGTCCCCGACGGGACGGTCACCGAGAGCCTCGCGGGGTGTGAAGTCACGTACGACGCCGTCGGCTACGACGCCGACACCGGCGACGTCACCCTGACGGTCAGCGTCTCCGAGGACGCCGACTGTGCGGGCGTCACGCTCACCCTCGCGGGCTACGAACTGCCCGGCGACGACACGACGTTCGTCCGCGCCAACGCCGACGACCAGGAACTGCTCGACCACGAGACGGTGACGCTCGACGCCGGTGACTCCGAACTGGTCACCGTCGACCTCGACGGCGACGACGAGTCGAGCGACGACTGAACGGCGACACCGACCGGCCGACGACCCTTCTTTCCGCACTCGTGACCGTCACCGGACCGAAGCTTTAGGCGAGCGTCCGCCTACGATACCGCCATGTCCCTCCAGTCGCTCCCGTTCCCGCCGGTGTACCTCGTTCTCGGTCTGTTCGCGCTCGCCGGCCTCGCCGTCGTCGCCTACTCGGCCCGTGAGTTCTGGGTCGCGTGGCGACTCCACCGGACCGAGCCGACACCGGTCGCTGACGTCCCCAACCGGACGGGGACCGTCGAGGTAGAGGGCCGCGCCCGTATCGCCGAGGGAACGGTGACGACGCCGTTTACGGGGACCGAGTCGCTGGCCTGCGAGTGGCGCGTCGAGGAGGAGCGTCACGACGACGACGGGAGCGACTGGGTAGAGATAGCGTCGGGCGTCCAGAAGGTCCCGTTCCGCGTGGAAGACGAGACGGGGAGCGTCCTCGTCTACCCGGCCGGCGCGGACTTCCGTCTGTCACAGGACGCACGAATCGACGTCGACGGCGGCGAACGGCCACCCGACCCCATCCAGCGGTTCATCGACGCCGAGGACAGCGTCGACGACGAGAACACGGACGTCGAGTTCGCCGGGGTTCGACTCGTGACGGGCGACGACCGACGATACTTCGAGCGTCGTCTGGACCCCGACGAACAGGTGTACGTCTACGGGACGGTCCGGTACGACCCGAGCGTCTCCGAGCGAGCGGGCGAGGTCAACGCCGTACTCGAACCCGGCGGCCTGTTCGTCGTCGCGGACACCGACGGCCGCGGGGTGACGCGACGGGTCGTCAGGGACGCGCTCGTGCCGCTGTTCGTCGGCCTGTTCTTCGTCGCCGTCGCGGTGTTCTTCGGGGTCGTGGTGGTCCCGTGACCGACGAGTCGGTGCGCCGGGGGGCGAGGCCGGCGACCCCGGCGTGTGAACATCCCTCACCGGGGGCTTTTTCGCTCCGGCGGGAGTAGTTCGTGGCATGTCTGCCCTGCGTGACGCGTTGCGAGACCTCCCCGACGCGGTGTTCGCCGACATGCTGGAGTCGGACGACGCCTACCTCGTCGTCGTCGACCTGCCTGGGGCGAGCGCCGAGACGGTCGAGGCACGCGTCGACAACGGTCGTCTCCGTATCGAGGCACAACGCGAGAAGGACCTCCCACGGGAGTTCCAGTACGTCAGCGAGGAGCGCTCGCTGTTCCTCGACGCGACGCTCCTGTTGCCCCCCGACGCCACGGGGAGCGGTGCCGAGGGGTCGATGGACCGCGGCGTCCTCGAACTTCGCCTGCCGAAGCGTGAGACGAGCGTCGACGAGACCATCCCCATCGACGAGAAGTGACCGGTCTCCCTCCCGCCGACCGGGTCGCGAGCACCCGACGGTCCACCGCGAGACGGCCCGCCAGCGGCCGGGCCGACGACGGGAGGCCGTAGATGGCGACCTCCGCCTACCGACGGTTCTTCGTCGTCGCCTACCAGTTCCTCCCGCTGTTGCTCGCGTACGCCCGTGACCGCCGACGGTTCTTCGTCGTCGGCGGGTCACGACAGGTCTCCAGCCGGACCCGCCGCGAGCGGGCCCAGCGACTGCTCGACTCGATGCTCACCCTCGGCCCGACGTTCATCAAACTCGGGCAGCTGCTGTCGACCCGACCGGACGTCCTCCCACCGGAGTACATCCAGGAGTTCTCGAAACTCCAAGACGAGGTGCCCGCCGCGCCGTGGGAGGAAGCACGGGTCGTCGTCGAGGAGGAACTCGGGTCGATAGACGACGCGTTCGACGCGTTCGACCCGAAAGCCATCAGCGGCGCGAGTCTCGGACAGGTCTACCTCGCGGACTACGAGGGCCAGCGAGTCGCGGTGAAGGTCCGGCGGCCGGACATCGAGGACCTGGTGGAGGCCGACCTGCGGGTCATCAAGTTCTCGTTGCCCATCCTGATGCGCTTCGTCGACACCGCGCAGTCGTTCTCCCTGGAGACGCTGGCCGACGAGTTCGCCGTCGTCATCCGTCAGGAGATGAACTACACGCGGGAGGCGGCGATGCTGAAGGAGATAAAGTCGAACTTCGCGGGCAACGACGCGCTTCGTATCCCGGCGGTCGTCGACGAGCGCTCGACGGGCCGGGTCCTGACGATGGAGTACGTCCCCGGGGCGAAGATATCTGAAGTCGAGAACATCGACGAGTTGGGGGTCGACCGGACGCGACTGGCCGAGACGCTCCAGCGGGTCTACCTCCAGATGATAATCGACGACGGGGTGTTCCACGCCGACCCCCACCCCGGTAACCTCGCGGTGCAGGACGACGGGACGCTCGTCTTCTACGACTTCGGGATGAGCGGCCGGGTCGACCCGTTCATCCAGGAGAAGATCGTCGAGTTCTACGGGGCCATCGCCCAGCAGGACATCGACGCCATCCTCGATGCGCTCATCGAGATGGGGACGCTCTCTCCCGAAGCGGACCGCGAGACGATGGCGAACGTGATGGAACTCGCCATCGCCGACGCCAGCGGCGAGGACATCGAGCAGTACCGCGTCCAGCAGATCATCAACCAGGTCGAGGACACCATCTACGAGTTCCCGCTCAGACTGCCGCCGAACCTCGCACTCGTCCTCCGGGTGGCGACGGTGGTCGAGGGCGTCTGTGTCACGCTCGACCCGAACTTCGACTTCATCGACGTGGCGACCGACTACCTCCGGGAGGAGGGATACATCGAGGCCGGGGTCCAGCAGTTCGTCGAGGACCGCGTCGAGGAGGTGAACCAGGCGGTGCAGTCGAGCGTCCGTGTCCCACCGAAACTGGAGTCGACGCTCGACACCGTCAACCGGGACAGCCTCGCGGTCAAGACACGCCTCTCCGACGAGAACCGGGTGATGGAGGAGTTGGCGAAACGGCTCGTCGTCGGCCTGTTCCTCCTGGCGACGACGCTCTCGACGGCGTTGCTCTACGCGTTCTCGACGGTCCAGGCCGCCGCGGTGTCGGCGCTGTTCGCCCTGGGGACGCTCGTCGTCCTGTACCTCTCGTTCCGCGACGACCGGGGTATCCGGACGACGCCGCAGTTCACTCGCCAGAGCATGCGCGAACGCGAGGCGGACGGCAGTGGCGGTCTCGACGGCGCGGTGGGGACGTCGGGCGGCCAGTCGACGATGCCGACCGGTGGGCCCGGCGAGGCCGGCAGGGCCGGGACGGGCGGAACCGACGGGGCCACGTCCAGCGGACCGAGCGGCGACCGGACGCCGACCGACGGTCGGACGGCCGGCGAGCGCACGGGAACGGGGACGACAACCGAGGGTCGCACACGGACCGGCCGGGCCTCGACCCGCCCGGACGGGGAGTCGTCCGACCGACAGTCGGACCGACCCGAGCGGGAGTAGTCGCCGTCGCGGCGAGCGGGCGACGAGCGGCCACGAGCGGCTACCGTTATGTGACGGCCGCTCGCAGCCCTCTCCATGGACATCGAACCGTTCGCGCTGGAGCGGTGGTTCGCTCGCTACGAACACGACGCCGACATCATGCTCGCCGAGAGCGGCATCCGGAGTCTCGACGCCGACCGCTTCGACACCGACGTCGGCGAGTTGGGCTACGTCGTTCCGACGAACGGCGACCCCGAACTGCGAGCGACCATCGCCGAGCAGTACGACCGGGACGCCGCCGAGGTCTGCTGTACCTGTGGGGCACAGGAGGCGAACCTCCTCGTGTTCCTCACGCTCCTCGACGACGCCGACCACGCCGTCGTCGTCACCCCCACCTACCAGTCGCTCCGGTCGGTGCCCGAGTCGCTCGGAGAGGTGACGACGGTGGCCCTCGACCCACCGACGTGGGACCTCGACGTGGAGAGCGTCGCCGACGCCATCCGCCGGGAGACGTCGCTGGTCGTCCTGAACAACCCGAACAACCCGACGGGGCGCTACCTGAGCGAGGAGACGGTCCGGGCGGTGTACGACCTCGCGGCCGACGCCGACGCGTACCTGCTCTGTGACGAGGTGTACCGACTGCTCGCAGAGGACCCGCTCCCACCCGTGGCGAGTATGGGCGAGTACGGCATCTCAACGTCCAGCGTGACCAAGGCCTACGGGCTGGCCGGCCTGCGGTTCGGCTGGCTCGCCGGGCCCGCCGAGGTGGTCGACGCCGCCTGGGACTGGAAGGACTACACCACCATCTCGCCGGGGCAGTTCGGTCAGCACCTCGCCCGGCAGGCGCTCGACCAGCGCGAGGCGATTCTCGCGGAGAACCGCACCGTCGCCGCCGAGAACCGTTCCATCACCCGCGAATGGGTCGAGCGCCACGACCTGTCGTGGCACGACCCGGTCGGTGTCAACGGGTTCGTCACCGTGCCCGACGGGTTCGAATCCGGGGAGGCGTTCTGTCGACGAGTCGTCGAGGAGGAGGGGGTCGTCCTCGCGCCCGGCGAGACGTTCGGGCATCCCGACCGGTTCCGCATCGGCTTCGGTCTCCCGACGGAGACGCTTCGGGAGGGCATCCAGCGAGTCGACTCGGTCCTCCATGACGACCGGTAACGGTGAGCTTTACTGTCTCGTGGTGTGAGTGCCGGGGGCAGGGTTATCTGCATCGAGCGACACTGTACCAAACGTAACTAAGCCGGTTCGCCGTGTCGACTTCCTCACGGCACGCCGTCGTCCGTCTCCGAACGTACTGTCCCACAACGGCGCGAACCGTCGCCACTCCACCACGCACTCGCATGTCAGACTCCCCCCCAAGCGGCCCGGACGCCATGGGCACAGACGAGGTTCTCGCCACCAACAGCCGAGAGGCGACCATCGACGAGACGCTCCGAGTGCTGGCCGACCACGAGCGGCGGTACGTCTGCTACTACCTCCACCGCGAGGGGTCGATGGACGTCGACACACTCGCGCGGTGGGTCGCGGCCACCAAGGCCGGGAGCCACCCGTCGGCGGACGACCTGACGGCGACGGGCGTCGCGCTTCGACACGTCCACCTCCCGACGCTCGCCGACACGGGTATCGTCGAGTACGACCGCGAGGAGGGAGTCGCACGACTCGCGGAGGACGCTCCGTTCGTCCGCGAACTGCTCGCGGTGACGGGCGTCGAGTTGGAGTGAGCGACGACGGGCCGCTCGCCGACCCCGGAGGCACGGCCGAGGACGGTTCAAATTGTTTATCACGCCGGGGTTGATACGCCGGGTATGGCGAAACAGCAGAACGAGGTCCGCGACCTTCAGGAAGGCAGCTACGTCATGATCGAGGACACGCCGTGTGTCATCAACTCCTACAGCACCGCGAAACCGGGCAAGCACGGCAGCGCCAAGGCTCGCGTCGAGGGGAAGGGCGTCTTCGACTCGAAGAAACGCAACTTCACCCAGCCGGTCGACGCGAAGGTCTGGGTCCCCATCATCGACCGCAAGCAGGGCCAGGTCATCAGCGTCGACGGCAACGACATGCAGGTGATGGACCTCGAGACGTACGAGACCATCACGATGCGCATCCCCGACGACTTCGACCCCTCGTCGGACGACGAACTCGAGTACCTGCAGTACGAAGACCAGCGAAAGGTCGTCTGAGGCCATGTTCCCAGGGGCCACTGCCGACCGTACCGACGCCAGGTACGTCGTCGTCGGCGCGCCCCTCGACGTGTCGACGACGTTCCAACCCGGCACGCGGTTCGGTCCGGACCGCGTGCGGCGCTTCTCACGGACCTTCGACGACTACGACCACCACACGGGCAGTCGCTTCACCGACCTGTCGGTCCACGACGCCGGCGACGTCCACGCCTGGGACGACGCCGGCGACTACCTCGCCTTCCTCCGCGGGACGCTCGCGGACGTCCTCGACGACGGCGCGACGCCGCTCCTCGTCGGTGGCGAACACACCGTCACCCGTGCGGGCGTCGAGGCCGTCACGAACGGCGAACACGCCTCCGAGAACCTCACGTTCGTCTGTCTCGACGCCCACCTCGACCTCCGTGAAGCGTACGACGGCAACCCGTTGAGCCACGCGACGGTGACCAGACACGTCCTCGACCACGCCGACCGCGCCGTGATTCTCGGCGCACGCACCGGAAGCGAAGCCGAGTGGGACCGGGCGAGCGAGGCCGACGTCACCGTCGTTCCACCCGAGGCGGTGGCCGACTGGACGCCCGACTTCGACGGCCCGGCCTACCTGAGCGTCGACATCGACGGTGCGGACCCGGCGTTCGCCCCCGGTACGGGGACGATGGAGCCGTTCGGTCTGTCCTCCCGCGAGCTGCACCGCGTCGTCCGTGCGGTCGCACCACGTGCGGTCGGGTTCGACGTGGTGGAGGTCAACGACCGGGACGACGGGCAGGCCGCGACGCTCGCCGGGAAACTGCTCAGAGCGTTCGTCTTCGCTCACGCTGCCGGCACGAGCGACTCCTGACCCGGTCGGGGGGACGGTGCCGTCGCTGGTCGGTCGGTGTCGCGGAGAACGAGCGGATGGGCCTACCGACGGCCCCGGCCGAAGACTCTGCGTGCTTTCCGCTTGATGCGCCGTTTCGCACCGCGTGGGAGTCGTCGCCACACTCGGAACGCCTTACTGAACTTTCCCATAAGGTGTCACCTCGTGTTCGCTCGCACCTGCGAAGCAGGTACCGTCTCCGTACTCCGGGGACCTTCATAACCGTGTGGGCCGCAAGTGCCTGCATGGAACTCTCGGCGCTCTGTCGACGGCTCGACGAGGAACTGCGAACCGACGCGTTCGCCGACCTAGACGCCAGTCCGAACGGTCTGCAGGTGGGTCGCGTGAGCGAGCGACAGCGAACGAACGCGACGACGCCGGAGCGACGCTCCGGCGGTAGTCCCGACGAGCGAGGCGAGTCGGGAGCAGGGAGCGATAGCGACCGGAGGCCCGAGGCGGCCGACGTCGAGCGTATCGCCGTGGCCGTCGACGCCGCCGTGGCGACCATCGAGGAGGCGCTGGCGTGGGACGCCGACTGCCTGCTCGTCCACCACGGCCTCGTCTGGGGTGGCCTCGACCGCGTGACGGGCTTAGAGTACGACCGCATCGCCCCGCTGATTCGCGGTGACTGTGCGCTCTACGTCTCGCATCTCCCTCTCGACGCGCATCCCGAACTCGGAAACGCGGCGGGCCTCGCCGACCACCTCGACCTGAGCGACCGCCGACCGTTCGGCGAGTTGGGACCGGAGCACATCGGTGTTCGCGGGCGGCGGTCGCCGGTCGCTCCCGACGACCTCCGGGAGTCGCTCGCCGAACTCGACACCAACGGCGTCCAGCACCTGGCGTTCGGGCCGGACCGAATCGAGGACGTCGCCGTCGTCACCGGGAGCGGGTCGGACTGGCTCCGGGAGGCCGCCGAGGCGGGAGTCGACGCGCTGGTGACCGGCGAGGGGAAACAGCAGGTGTACCACGAGGCCCGGGAGGCGGGCGTCCACGTCTTCCTCGCGGGACACTACGCGACGGAGACGTTCGGGGTCCGGTCGCTGGCCGAGACGTGCGACTCCTGGGGGTTAACCACGTCCTGCATCGACCATCCCACTGGACTGTAGCCACCGTGCGGGTGTAACGGGTGCTTAGATATACGGGTCGCAGTGTTCAACCGGACGTATGTCGACTCGCAGGCAGTCACGACTCGCACTCGGTCTCGCGTTGGCGTGTCTCGTCGTCACGTCGGGCTGTATGGGACTGGGCGACCTGGGGAGCTCCATCAACTTCAACCGCGCCGAGAGCGTGAGCTACTCCGCCGAGGTAGTCAGTGAGGCCCCCGAGGAGGCGACCGTCATCTCCACGAACGACGACCTCGGGAACGCGAGCGCGCTGATGCCCCTGTTCTCGAAGGCCGTCGAGAGCGACGGCGGCTACGCGAAACTCGACCTCCGAGGGAGCGACGCCGAGAACGTCACCGGCGCGATGCAGGAGTTCCCGGTCTACAACGACGGTGGCCGCGTCTTCTACTTCGAACACGAGGGGGCCGTCCTCCGGGTCTCCCGACTGAGCTGAGCGCAGTCGACCCGACGGCGGTTCCCAGCGTTCAAGTCCTCCTCCCGCACACTCCTCGTATGAGCGACGGCCACGACGAGGACCACGCGACCGACGGGCCGGACGGCGGGGCCGGCCACCCGCACCACGAACCGCACCGCGAGGCGTTCGCCCACGACCCCATCGGGCACACGAGCGTCCACGCCGGGATGAGCGTCGGCGAGTTGGTCGAGCAGTACGGCCACGCCGGTATCGGGGCGGCGGCGGTCCACGACGCCGCGGACGTCTACACCGAGATGCTCGCGGACGAGGAGTGTACCGTCTTCCTCTCGCTGGCGGGAGCGATGGTTCCCACCGGGATGCGCCGAGTCGTCTCGGACCTGATTCGGGACGGCCACGTCGACGCGCTGGTGACGACGGGCGCGAACCTCACCCACGACGCCATCGAGGCCATCGGCGGGAAACACCACCACGGGAGCGACGGACAGGAGGGCAAGACCACCCGCGAACACGACGAGCAGTTGCGCGACGAGGAGGTCGACCGCATCTACAACGTCTACCTCCCACAGGAGCACTTCGCCGCGTTCGAGAGCCACCTCCGCGAGGAGGTGTTCCCCGTCCTCGACGAGGAGGGAACGGTCACTATCGAACGGCTCTGTGCGGAACTCGGCCGCGCCAACGGCGAGGTCAACGAACGCGAGGGTATCGATGAGGACGCGGGCGTCGCAGCGGCCGCCTACGAGTGTGACGTCCCCATCTACTGTCCGGCCGTGCAGGACTCCGTTCTCGGGTTGCAGGCCTGGATGTACTCTCAGACCGCCGCGTTCTCGCTGGACGCGCTGAAGGACATGACGCCGCTGACGGACCTCGCGTTCGACGCCGAGCGGGCCGGCTGTCTGCTCGTCGGTGGCGGTGTCCCGAAGAACTTCACGCTCCAGACGATGCTCGTCACGCCCGGTGCGTACGACTACGCCGTCCAAATCACGATGGACTCGCCGTCGACCGGCGGGCTCTCGGGGGCGACGCTCGACGAGGCACGCTCGTGGGGGAAGCTGAACGAAGACGCCCGGAACGTCACCGTCCAGGGCGACGCAACGGTGTTCCTCCCGTTGCTCGTCGCCGCGGCGTACGAACGACTCGACGAGTAGCGACTCGCGGACGACCGTCTCTCGGGGGGCGACGTGAAGAGACGGAGAGTGGCCACCGTGCATGGGAGTGTCGACCGTCGGTCGGACGCTTCGCGCCCGACCCGCTCGACGGCGTCGCCATCGACCGTCGACAGACCAGTGACCACCGTCCGCAGCTCGTACTGTTACGTGCTACCATATAACAATACTCATCGTTCCGTTCTGTCAGCGACAGTTTCGACGGGTGACGAGTGACGTCGTCCTCCTCCGTGACCGGTTCCGCCGGCGACGGCGAGCGGGGGCGGAAGATACTTGTCCGCCACCGAGAACGACGGGTATGCACCGCCGCCGGTTCCTCGTGGCCGCGGGGTCGGCCACCGTCCTCCCGTTCGCAGGCTGTGTCACCTCCGCAACGACCGAGTCGCTCGGTCCGCCCGACGAGACGACCAGCTACGAGTACAACCACTCGTATCGGTACCGCGTCGGAACGCCCGAGCGGGTCACGCTGGACGTGGAGTTCGGGCGGGAAGACGGTCTCCTGTCGCTCAAAACGGTGTTGACCGCCCACGACGTGCTTCGCCACGACGAGTACCGAATCGAGGTCGACACCGACCCGTCGACCCGGCCCGGAGGAGCGAGTGCCCAGGTGTGGACGACCGGCGCACTCGTCGGCGGGACGACCATCGAGCAGTCGTTCTTCAGTGGCGCGACGGTCACCGTCGACGGCTACGACGACCAGAGCGGTGGCATCGCGCTTCCGCTCCGCATCGACCGCGAGAACACGGGTGACGACGTTCGCCTCGACGTGTCGGCGACGTTCGGGACCGGCGACACGCTGGAGACGACGTACGAACTCACACACGAGGAGACGTACGCCGTGCCCACGCCCGCCACGGATTGATACGCCTCCGGTGCCTACCACTGCGCATGAGCGATTCCGACGCCGAGACCTACGACCTGCCCGAGACCGACGAGGAGTGGCGCGAGATACTCACCGACGAGGAGTACCGTGTCCTCCGGGAACAGGGGACGGAAGCGAAGTTCACGGGCGAGTTCATCGGGAAGGACGAGGAGGGCACCTACGTCTGTGCTGGCTGTGGCACCGAACTGTTCGACTCGGGGACGAAGTTCGACAGCGAGGGCTCGGGTTGGCCGAGTTTCTACGACGCCGCCGAGGGGAGCGTCGAACTGAAGCGAGACAGCTCCCACGGCATGGTCCGCACCGAGGTCGTCTGTGCGAACTGTGGCGGCCACCTCGGCCACGTCTTCGACGACGGACCGAACCCGACCGGGAAACGGTTCTGTATCAACTCCGTGGCGCTCGACTTCGAGGAGGAAGACTGAGCAGTTCGACCACGTCCTCGACGACGGCCTCCACCGTGAGAGTCCTCACCCCGACTCGTCGGGGCCGGTCGCCATCGACCGTTCCTCGGCCTCGTAGATACTGACGAGTTCCGAGACCACGTCGTCGTACGTCTCGCCGTCCGTTCGCAGGCCGTCGAGTCGTCGGACCGTCTCCTCGTGGAGTTCTATCTGTGGCACGTGCGACCGTAGTGCGTGAGAGTGGGTAAACGGCGGGCCTGCCGACAGGTCCTCGCCGTCCCCTCTCAGTGACCGGGACAGACCACGAACCCGCCCGGTGGACAGCGTAGCGGGAGTCTCGGCGGTTCGCCGTCCGGTGCCTCCTCGTCTTCCGGTTCGTCCGATGGGTAGACCGGTACTGGCATCACTCGCCACCTCACGCGTGCTAGCACGACACTCGGTGAAAACTGTTGTGCCCGTGTCTCGCCGAGGTCGTCGGGGAACTCTTGTGCCCGCCACACCGAGGCGCTGTATGGACGGCGGAGGGACGTACACGCTCCTCGTCACGCTCGACGAGGACGCTCGTATCGCGTTCGGCGCGGCCGGGGAGCGTGCTCTGCCAACGGGGACGTACGCCTACGTCGGGACGGCGCTCGGCCCCGGCGGGTTCTCACGGGTCGAGCGCCACCGCGAACTCGCACGCGGGGAGCGCGAGACGCGCCACTGGCACGTCGACTACCTGCTCGGTCACCCGTCCAGCGACGTGGCGTCGGCCGTCACGACGCCCGACGTGGACGCGGAGTGTCGAGTCGCCGGCGCACTCGGTGAGCGGGTCACACCCGTCACCGGCCTCGGCGCGTCGGACTGCACCTGTGAGACGCACCTGTTCGGCCCCGCGGAACCGGACGAACTCGGGGGCGCGGTTCGAGCGGCCCACGAGGCCGTCCGCGAGGACGGCTGACCCGGCGGGCCGCTCGGGGACCACAGTGTTTTGTCGGCGGCGACAGAGCATGAGCCATGTCATCAGACGCCGGCCTGAGTCGCTGGGGGTGGGGCCACGCCGACCGGGAACCGACCGAGTCGGAGCGTCTCGACCTGAAACGGCAGGTCGAGACCCGACTGGGCTTCCCGGAGCGCCCCCTCCTCTCGATGCCCGACGACGACCCGGAGGTTCCCGAGTCGCGTGTCGACCCGCCGTTTCACTTCTGTACGACCGACCCCGACGCTCGCGCCCGCCACACTTACGGGAAGGGGTACCCCGACCTCGTTCGGGGGTTCCACGGCGAGTACGGCCCCGCACCGGACGCCGTCGCCCGGCCGGAGGCCGCCTCGGAGATTCCCGACCTCCTGCTCTGGGCGAGCGAGGAGCAGGTCGCCGTCGTCCCGTTCGGCGGCGGGACGAGCGTCGTCGGCGGTGTCGAATGCACGGCACCGCGGTACGCCGGTGTGGTCTCGCTCGACACGCGCGAACTCGACGCGGTGCTCGAAATCGACCACACGTCGCGGGCGGCCCGCGTCCAGGCCGGCGCGACCGGTCCGGAACTGAACGCGCAACTCGCCGAGGAGGGACTGCAACTGCGTCACTACCCCCAGTCCTACGAGTTCTCGACGTTCGGCGGGTGGGTGGCGACCCGCGCGGGCGGACACTTCGCCACGCGCTACACCCACATCGACGACTTCGTCGAGTCGGTCCGGGCGGAGACCCCCGTCGGCCCCCTCGAAACGAGACGCCTGCCCGCCTCGGGTGCGGGACCGGACCCGAACCGGTTCCTGCTCGGCAGTGAGGGCGCGTTCGGCGTCATCACGGAGGGGTGGGTCCGTGTCCAGCCACGGCCACGCCACCGCTCGCGGGCCACCGTCCGGTTCGACGACTTCTGGGACGGCGTGGCCGCGACACGTGAGGTCGTACAGGCGCGACTCTCGCCGGCGAACTGCCGCCTGCTCGACCCCTCGGAGGCGATGCTCAACGAACTGGCCGACGACGGGTCCTCGCTGCTCCTGCTCGGCTTCGAGTCGCTCGACGGGCCGACCGCGGGAGATCTGGAGCGCGCGCTCGCCAGCTGTGCCGACCACGGTGGCGAGTGGGACGACCCCATCCACCGGGGACCCAGCCACGAGGGGGACGCCGGGGGGACGGGCGCGACCGCCGACGGCGACGGGGACGACGACGAGCGTTCGGGGACCGAAGGCGAGTGGCGTTCGTCGTTCGTCGAGGCTCCCTACCGGTTCAACACGCTGGTCAGCATCGGTGTCCTCGTCGACACCTTCGAGACGGCGGTGACGTGGGACCGCTTTCCCGACCTGCACGAGGCGGTCCGGGAGAACGTCGGCGCGGCGATGCGCGAGCAGTGTGGCGCTGGCTTCCTCTCCTGTCGGTTCACCCACGTCTACCCCGACGGCCCCGCGCCGTACTACACGCTGCTCGCGCCCGCGGAACCGGGGACCGAACTGGAGCAGTGGCGACCCATCAAACAGGCCGCATCGGACACGCTCGACGCCTTCGGCGCGACAAGCACCCACCACCACGCCGTCGGCCGGGTCCACCGCGACCACTACCACCGCGAGATTCCCGACTCGTACCTCGACGCCCTGCGCTCGATGAAGCGGACGCTCGACCCCGAAGGCATCATGAACCCCGGTGCGTTGCTCTGAGTGTCGACCTCCACAGCGACCGGTAACTACCGATGGCATTATCACGAACGTTGGAAACACTTATCCTCGGGACGGATGTT
Organism: Halomarina oriensis; assembly: GCF_009791395.1. Lineage (GTDB taxonomy): Archaea > Halobacteriota > Halobacteria > Halobacteriales > Haloarculaceae > Halomarina > Halomarina oriensis. The sequence goes on along the minus strand of NZ_WSZK01000014.1, from coordinate 65,564 downwards.
GGTGAGTCAATGTCCGACGACAGCTGGTCACGACGACGGTTCCTCACGACGACTGGTGCGGCGGGGCTCGGTCTCGCGGGCCTCAGCGGGACGGCGACGGCCGGCGGGAAGGGCGACGGTGGCAAGACCGCACCGAGTGACTTCCCGCGGGTGACGACCCGTGGCCACTTCGACATCACGTGGTACGGGTCGGTCGTCCTCGAAGACGGCTACTCGGCGACCGACTACGACACGGCAGGCGACTTCTCGGGCGTCTTCGGCCGGGACGAACTGCTCGTGTTCGCCCACGGCTGGCTCAACGACGACCAGGGTGGTCTCGACACCGCGTACACGGGCGTGACGAACCTCGGACTCGAAGGCTACGACTATCCGGGCATCGGTTTCAGCTACGACTCCGACACCTGGGTGACGAGCTGGTGGGCCGCGACCGAAATCGCCGAGCGCAACGGGCGGAAACTCGCCGCGTTCACCCGCGACGTTCGCCAGCAGTACCCGAACACGACGGTCCGGTACGTCGCTCACTCGCTGGGCGCGCGAGTGGTACTGGAGGCAGCCAAGACCCTCGACGCGTGGGGGATGCGTGACGCGCTCGGGTCGGTGAGCCTGCTCGGCGGCGCGGCGGACAACGACAGCGTGGCGACCGACGGCGAGTACGGCCCCGCCATCGAGCGGTCGGTCGGGTCGTTCTCGAACTTCTGGAAGTCCGACGACAGCGTCCTGAACGGTCTCTACTCGACGGCCGAGTTCGACTCCGCCGTCGGCGAGGAGGGCTGTGAGGGCACGCCGCCCGCGAACTACGAGGACGTCAACGTCGACTACGTCCCCGACCACTTCTCGTACTACTACGAGGAGGAGGGCTGTCTGGCCGACGTGGTTCCGCGACTCTGAACGTGCGGCCGCCGCGACGGGGCGCTGTGACACGACGGGCACCGTCCACGCCACGGACGGACACCGACGAGTACTTTTTCGCCACGGCCTGCCTTCGGGCATGAACCTCCCCGACGGAGCGCGTATCCTCGTCGACGTCGACGGGACGCTCTGTGACAACATGCCGCGACTCGTCGAGTACGTCGACGCCGAACACGGCGTGACGCTCGACCCCGCCGCCGTCGACGAGTGGCAGTACCACGTCCCGGCCGTCGACCAGCACGTCGGCGAACTCATCGACGCCGCGATGGCCGACCGGACCGAGTGGTTCCTGCTCGGGATGGACCCGCTCCCCGGCGCGGCCCGCGGGATGGAGCGCCTCCGTGACGCGGGCTACGAGGTCCACATCGCCACCCACCGCCCCGCCGACACCCACGACGTGACCCGCGAGTGGCTGGACGACCACGACATCCCCTACGACGGCTACGAACACGACGTCCCCCGCAACAAAGGCGACCTGGAGGGCCACGCACTCGTCGACGACTACCATCGCAACGTCGGGAACGCACTGGCGGCCGGGAAGGCGGGCGCGCTGTTCCGCCAACCGTACAGCGACCCGACGGCGTGTGAGGGTGCGCTCGTCGTGGACTCGTGGGACGGGTTCGTCGAGCGCGTCGTCTGAGAGCGAGTCGGACGTAGCCGCGGGCGAACCCGTCGAAACAGCTTTCTTTCCGGGCTCGGTTCGTCGTACGATGACCGTCGAGAGGGCCGCTGCGTACTGGATTCTCGGGTGGGGAGCGGTCGGGACGTTCCTGCTGGCGCTGGTCGCCTTCTTCAGCGCACCGACCGCCGGACTGTTCCTGTTCACCGGGCTGGTCGTCGTGGGCTTCGCGTACTACTACCGGAACTACTGGTGAGCCCTCACCCCAGGTAGTAGTCGTCGAACGACCGGACGGCGAAGACGTACCCCACGGTCGCCGCGAGACCGGCGAGCACTACCGTCGCCACCAGTCCGCCGGCGACGACCACACTCTCGCCGTAGTTCGTCGCGTCGACGACGATACCACGGGTCAACGGGGTGCTGACGAGTGAGACCGGGACGCCCGAGATGGAGAGGACGAGCGAGTAGAGCGCGAACGCGAAGAGACTCGGGGCCGTCGTCTCGACACCGCGGAACACCTCCACCGACTCCATACGCGGGAACAGGACGCCCGCGCCGACGGCGATGCCCGTCGCGGCGACGGGGAGGACGACGGCGGTCAACGCGACGCTCGCCAGCGCGAGCGTCCCGAGGCCGGAGAGCACCCCGGTGACGACGGCGAGGACGAGCGTGATGGGGACGCCGATGGCGACGCCGGCGAGACAGAGTCCGCCGACGAACGTCGACCCGGCGACGGGTGTCGTCAGGGTGACGGGCAACACCGGGCCCTCGTCGCCGATGGGGTTGAGCGAGAACGCCGCGCCCGCCGCCCAGGCACCGTAGAACGCCAGCAGCGGCGGGAGTGCGGTCGGAACCTCGCCCGAGACGACCGCCCCCTGGACGAACGGGAACAGGAGGAACAGCGGGTAGACGACGTAGACGAGTCGGATCGGACCGCGGCGGGCACGAATCCACGACTTGCGAGCGATACGCGCCATCGGTCGGGAGACCCCCGCGAGCGACCCCATCTGTGACGGTTCGCGCTCCTCCTCCTCGGGCTGGACGGGCGAGGTGTACCACAGCAACGCGGCCAGCCAACTCGCCAGCCAACCGAGGACGGGGAGTGCGACGACGCCCACGACGACCGCACCGAGCGCCGACAGCGGGTCGGCACCGACGCCCTGGCCGAACAGCGCGAGGTCGGCGAACCAGCCGAGCGGCGACGACCCGAGTGCGTCGACGACCGGGAAGATGGCCGACCCCGCCTGTTGGCTGCTGATGCCGACGAAGTAGAGCAAGAACAGCAGGATGCCGATGGCCGTCTTGTAGCGGGCGAGGAACTCCGACCGGGCGACGAGGTTCCGGAGACCGAGTCCGACGACGAACCCGAGCAGCGTGCCGAGCACCGAGAGGACGACGAGCGCCACGAACACCAGCGGGAACGCGGCAGGCTGGCCGGACCCGACGGCGAACGCGACGGGGACGCCCACCGACGGGACACCGACGAGGACGGCGACGATGGCCAGTTCCGAGAGGAGGATGCCACCGACGGCCTCACGGTGAGAGACGGTCGTGAGCAACCCGTCGGCGATGGTCAACGACCCCGACGTCTGGACGACGCGCAGGGTGACGACGAGCGTGACGAACAGCGGGACCACGGCGGCCGCGAGGCGGGCCGTCGAGATGGGGTCGGTGATGGTCCCGCTGGCGATGCCCTGACCGACGACGAACGCGACCGCGATGCTTCCGAGCAGTGGAATCGCGCCGAACAGGGCGGCGACGGCCAGCGCGACGATCTGGGTCGGCCGGTCGGTCGTCTTGCGGACCCGGTGGGTCAACTCCATCCGTGCGACGAGGACCGCGTGCCCGACGCTCATCGGGACTCGGTGTGTGCCGCCTGCTCCGGGAGGTCGGCCTCCTGTGTCACTTCGAGGAACACGTCCTCCAGCGACCGCTCGTCGCCCGTCTCCGCACGCTGTTTCAGCTTCTGTGGCGGTCCCTCCGCGACGAGGTCACCGTTGAACAGCACGCCGACGGTGTCGGCGAGTTCGTCGACGACCGGGAGGATGTGCGTCGAGAGGAAGACGGTCGTCTCCTCCGCGGCGAGGTCCGAGATGACCTCGCGGACGGTCCGGGCCGCCCGTGGGTCCAGCCCCGAGGTCGGTTCGTCGAGGAAGACCACGCGTGGCCGGTGGAGGATGGCCTGGATGATGCCCGCCTTCTGCTTCATGCCCTTCGAGTACGTCGAGACGCGCTTGTCGGCGTCCTCGTCGAGGTCGAACCGGGCGAGCAGGTCGTCGATGCGCCGGGTCGCCTCGTCGTCCGGGAGGTCACGCAGACCGGCGACGTACTGCAACTGCTCCCGCCCGGTGAGTTCGGGGTACAGCGGCGGCGTCTCGGGGAGGTAGCCGATGCGCTCGCGCACCGTGTCGCGGTCGGTGATGGGGACGCCGTCGATGGCCGCTTCGCCGCCGGAGGGTCGCAGGAGGGTCGCCAGCATTCGGATGGTCGTCGTCTTTCCGGCCCCGTTCGGCCCCAGAAAGCCGTAGACGGAGCCCTGACGGACCGCGAGGTCGAGACGCTCGACGGCCACCTCGCTGCCGTAGCGTTTCGAGAGATCGGTCGATTCGATAGCGAACGGGGATGACACGAGTGGAGTCTGCGTGTCCACGTATAAAATACTGCACGAGTGTTCTCTCGGTTCGAACACGCAGGACCGCCGACACGACGGTCAGACCCGTCGTCGACGGCAGACCACAACCGCCTTGCCCGTCGCCCGCACCACTCCGAGCGAATGGACGACTTCGCACACGAGACGGGCATCCAGGTCCGGTATCGTGACCTCGACACGCTCTCGCACGTCAACAACGCCGTCTACGCGTCGTACCTCGAACAGGCCCGCTCGGAGTACTTCGAGGCCGTCGCCGACCTGGACATCGGCGGTGGCGAGATGGTCATCGCTCGCCTCGAAATCGACTACCGTGCACCCGTCGAGATGGAGGACCGCGAGGTGAGCGTCGGGACGAGCATCGTCGAGTTGGGCGGGTCGAGTCTGACGATGGACCAGCGCATCGTGGCCGACGGCGCGGTGGCGGCGGAGGCGACCTGCGTCATCGTCGCCATCGGCGAGGACGGCGGCGCTCGGGCCCTCCCCGAGTCGTGGCGCGAGGCCATCGAGTCGTTCGAGGACGGGAACTGAGCGGTCTCGTCGCGCTCCTCGCTACCTGCTCGTCCAGAACTGTTCGAGCGCCAGGTCCAACATGTCGGGACTGACGGCGCTGAACTCCTCGCGTTCGGTCTCGCCGAGTACGTGGTGGACCGACCGCGGCGCGTCCCGGAGATACCGGCGGTCGAACAGGAGGCGGACCCCTACCTCGTCGGGGCCACGAATCACGCGCCCGAACGCCTGTCGGGACTTCCGGACGGCGGGCACCTGCACGGCGGTGTCGAAGCCGCTCCCCTGCTCGAACTCGCGGTCGTAGGCGTTCATCACCGCGCCCATCCTCGGCGTGGACGTGTTGGCGTAGGGGACGCCCACCACGACGACGCAGTGCAGGCGTTCGCCGTGGTAGTCGACGCCCTCGGTGACGGTCCCGCGAGCGCTCGTCACGAGCACCCGATGGCTGTCGTCGTCCTGGAAGAACCGGCCGAGCATCGCGTCGGTCTCCGAGGACTCCGTCGAGCGGTCCCTGAGGACCGGTTTCTCGATGCGCTCGCGGAGGTACTCGACCGCCCACTCCGCCTCGCGGTAGGAGGGCATGCAGACCAGCACGTTGCCGTGCGAGCGGGCGGCGGTGACGAGCGCACTGGCGTACCCCTGTCGCGTTCGGGTCATCTCCTCGTACTCCGTCACCGGCGGGCCGCGATTCCGGTAGGTGAACGCCGGGAGGTCGAGCACCCACGACGCGCGGTTCTCGGGCGGGAACCCGAGGCCGTAGGTGGCGTCCTCGACCCGTCGCGGCTGGCGCTCTTCGGCCTCGCTCCCCTCGCCGAGCAGTTCGAGGCCGCTGACCCGCTCGAAGACGTCGAACGGTTCGAGCGTCGCGCTCATCAGGACGCCCCCCGCCAGGTCGTCGAGGACGCGAGCGAGGGGGTCCCGCGGGATGCAGTTGAACAGCACGAGCGAGGCGTTGAACGCCCCCGCCCACTCCGGGAGGGTGGTGTCGGTGACGGCCTTCTCGGAGTACTCCAGTTCGAGTTCGCGGAAGTAGGTGCCGTGGTCGAGGATGCCCCACTGGTGGACGAACCGGCCGACGGTCGGGGCCGTCGGCGTCCGCTCGGTCTGCCCGTCGTTCTCGTGGACCTGTCCGGCGACGTAGCAGGCGTCGCGGACGCGGGTCCAGACGTCGTCGGGGAACTCCGAGAGCGCACGGTCGGTGAAGCGGTCGGTCTCGACCGACTCGGGGTCTCTGAGCGGTATCTCGTGGTCGGCCTCGGGGAGCGACCCTTCGGCGAACTGCCGGGACCAGTCGCCGAACTCCTCGTCGAGGAACGCGCTCACCTCGTCGTCGACGGTGGCGGCCGCCCACTCCAGCACCGACTGGGTGAACGCTAACTCGCGTTCGTCGACGCTGTCGAACTCCGCGAGCGTCTGGCGAGCGTGGCGCTGGTGGGCACCCGAGTCCGCCCCCGGTTCGCCACCGTTGCCCGAGAGGTACTCCCGAGCGAGCGCCAAATCGCGGTGGGCGGTCCGGAGCGCGTGGAGCGAACAGGTCTCGGAGAGCAGGTCACGGACGCGCTCTTCGAGCATGTGGGCCTCGTCGACGACGAGGAGGGTGTCGCCGTCGAGTACGCCGGCCTTCTCGGCGGTGAGTTGGCGCGTGATAGGGTCGAACGCGTGGTTGTAGTTGCCGACGAGCACGTCGGCTTCGGGCATCAACGCCGCGAGACACTCGTGGGGGCAGGTCCCGCGACGGACCGCGGCCGCCACGAGCGCCTCGGGGTCCAGCACGTTGTGCTCGCCGGCCGAGAAGTCGACGCCGGGCCAGCCCTCGTCGGCGAGGAACCGTGCGAAGAAGGGGTCGAAGTAGCCCGCCTCCCCCGCCGGCAGTTCCTCGGCCTCGTAGATGTCCAGCACGTCCCGCGAGTGGGGCGGTTCGGCGGGGTACGGCGCGGTCACACCGGCGGTCTCCAGCGGGTCGCCGCCCATCGACTCGACGAGCGAGCAGAGCGCCTCGGCGCGCACGGGGTCGTACCACGGGGCCTCTTCGTCGCGTTCCTCGCGGTGGTCGGGACAGCGCGTCTCGGCGTACGACAGCGTGTCGCAGTCGCTCGCGGCACAGACGTCGATGCGGCCGTCGAGCGCGCCGGGCGAGACGTCGAGCGCCTGCGTCGACTCGCGGTGGACGAGACTCACCGTCGTCTCTCTGAGGTCGCTCGCGGCGTCGTGGGTCCCCTGCTCGCCGGGCAGTGCGTCGGTCCGGGCGTAGGGGAGCAGGTCGCGTTTGCCGACGACGACGAGGCCGTCGACGGGGGCGGCGTCCTCGCCGGAGCGCCCGGCGTTGATGGCCCGGACCTCGGCGAGGAACTGCTTGAGTTGCTGTTTGACGGGCGTGACGGCGAACACCCGTTCGCCGACGTCCTCCTCGATAGCCTGGAGGCCCGCGGCCAGCGCGATGAGCGTCTTGCCGGTGCCACAGGCCCCTTCGAGTGCGAGAAAGCCCCCGTCGCGCATCGCGTCCAGCGCACGCTCGACACCGTCCGCTTGCTGAGGATACGGGTCGAACGGGAACCAGTCGGCCCACCTCGCGTCGAGCGAGTCACGGGCGACGGTTCGGGGGGAGTCGGTCACGTCGGGGAGTGGCCCCTCCTCGGTGATAAAGCGTCGGAACCGGGGCGGTGGCCGTCGCCCGCGACCGCCCGAGGAGCTATTTCGTCCCCGGCCCAAGGACAGGCTGTCGGGAGGACCTGCCAATGCCACAGATAGAGGATTTCACCGTCAAGGAGCTGGTTCGCTACGAGATTACCGAACTGTTCGAGCGTGGGAACGTCGACGTGGTCGACGAACTCTACGCCGACGGCGTCCGAGTCGGTATCCGCCGGACGGGGTCGGACGAACCGATCGCCAGTCGGCGGGACATCAGAGCGCTGTTCGGGGAGTGGCACGAGGCGTTCCCCGACCTCAACGTCGACATCAACAGCGAGGTGATAGAGGACGACACCGTCGTCGCCCACGTCACGCTGTACGGCACTCACGAGGGCGAGTTCCGGGGCATCGACCCGACCGGCAACCGCATCAGCGTCGACATGTTCCACCAGCGACGGGTGCGCGACGGGGAGATAGTGGAGGCGGTGTCGATGGTCGAGATGGGCGAACTGCTCCGACAGCTCGACGTCGAGTTGCCACTGCAGGTCTGAGCGCTGGCGACTGGCGACTCACTCGACTTCGGCGACGACGCGGGCGGGCGCACCGTCGGCGTCGCCGAGCGGGAGCGGGTAGGCGTGGACCGTGAACCGGTCGGGCAGTTCGGCGAGGCCACGGACGTTCTCGATGACGAGGCAGTCCTCGCGGAACAGTTCGTGGTGGGCCATCAGGTCGCCACCCACCGGGTCGACGCTGGGGCCGTCGACGGCGACGTCGACACCACGGTCGGCGCAGACGCTCGCACACTCCGGGGAGAGATACGGGTGTTCGAAGTAGGAGATGTCGCCCCAGTGTTGGCTCCACCCGGTGTCGAAGACGTAGAGTTCGGCGTCGTCTCGCGGCGGGAGCGCGTCGGGACCGATCGCCTCCTCGGACTCGACGTCACAGCGGACGAGTCGGGCGTCGTAGCGGAACCGTTCGACGGGGAACGCGTCGAGGGACTTCCCGTCCGGTTCGACGTGGACCGGGGCGTCGACGTGCGTCCCGGAGTGGGTGCTGAGGCCGAACGCGGTGAGGCTGAACCCCTCCTCTTCGTGGGTCGCGTTCGGATACGTCTCGACGACCGGGTCACCCGGATACGTCGGCATGCCCGGTTCGATGGGGTGTGAGAGGTCGTGAAGGGTCATGAGGGTGGAGGGGAGTCGACGGGGCGGTCGGCGAGAGCCCCACCGAGCGGGACGTCGTCACTGCCTCCCGACCGACGCGTCGTCGCTCGACACTGGTCTCCCAATGACTGTCCAGCGACAAATAAGCATCCCTCCGGCGGCAACGGTATGCGGGTCGCGGCCCCACTGTGTGCATGGCCGACCTCGACAGCACCCTTCGTGGTACGTCGACCGAACTCGACCGTCTCACGACGCTCGTCACCACCGACGACGGCGAGCGGGACAGCCTCGTCGTCGAAGCACCGTTCACCGCCGAACCGCTCGGGACCGTCCCGGCGTGTACCCCCGACGACGTGGACCTCGCCCTCCGTCGCGCACGGGTCGCACAGCGAGAGTGGAACGACCGGTCGTTCGAGGAACGGGCCGCCATCGTCGAACGGTTCGGCGGCCTCGTCTGGGACCACCGCGAGGAACTGCTCGACCTGCTCCAACTCGAAGGCGGAAAGGCCCGTCGTACCGGCGTCGAGGAACTGCTCGACGTCGTCTCCCACTGCGAGTACTACGGCGACGCCGAGTCGATGCTCGCCGCCGAGCGTCGGGAGGGGGCGCTCGGCCTGCTCTCGCCGACGCAGGTGAACTACCACCCGCGGGGCGTCGTCGGCATCGTCTCGCCGTGGAACTACCCGCTGACGCTCTCGGTGTCGGACGCCATCCCCGCGCTGCTGGCGGGCAACAGCGTCGTCCTGAAACCCGACGAGCACACGCCGTTCGTCGCGCTGCGGGTCGTCGAACTGCTCCACGAGGCGGGCCTCCCGGCCGACGTCTGCCAGGTCGTCACCGGCGAGGGGTCGACCGTCGGAGAACCGCTCGTCGCCGGCAGCGACTACGTGGGCTTCACCGGCGGCCACGAGACGGGGAGAGTCGTCGCCGAGCAGGCCGGTCGGAACCTCGTCCCGTGTTCGCTCGAACTCGGCGGGAAGAACCCGATGCTCGTCCTCGACGATGCCGACCTCGGCGTGGCGGTGACGGGAGCGCTCGCCGGCTGTTTCGCCAACGCCGGCCAGCTCTGTGTCGCCCCCGAGCGCATCTACGTTCACGACTCGCTGTACGACGAGTTCGTCGAGCGACTCGTCGTCGCCACCGAGGCGCTCGTGCTCGGCACCGACGCGGACCTCGATACGGACGTCGGGTCGCTCGCCTCGGCCGAACAGCTCGACCGTGTGCGGGCGCACGTCGAGGACGCTCGCGAGCAGGGCGCGACCGTCCAGACCGGCGGCGAGCACCGCCCCGACGTCGGCCCGTATGTGTTCGAGCCGACCGTCCTGACCGACGTGACCGACGGGATGGACTGCTTCCGCGAGGAGACGTTCGGGCCGGTCGTCGCCGTCTATCCCGTCGGCTCCGAGCGCGAAGCCATCGAGCGAGCCAACGATACGGAGTACGGCCTCAACGCCTGCGTCTTCACGCGGAACCACGAGCGCGGGCGGCGGGTGGCCGAGCAGATCGAGGCCGGCACGGTCAGCGTCAACGACCCGTACATCGCAACGCTCGGAGCGACCGATGCCCCGATGGGCGGGAGGAAGCAGTCCGGACTGGGCCGTCGTCACGGCCCCGAAGGTGTCCGGAAGTTCACCGACGCCCAGACCGTCGCCGTCTCGCGTCTCGGCCCCATCGCCCCCCCCGTCGTGGCTCCCCGGCGAGTGGTACACGACCGCACTCTCGGCCGTCGTGAAGCTCCGGCGACGGTTCTGAACCGCACGACCGGCCACGGACCGGAACCGTTTTCGACGTGAGCGGTCGACCGACGAGTAGATGAGAACGTCCTCCATCGGAGCGGTGCTGCTGTGTCTCGTCGTCCTCGCCGGCTGTTCGGCCGTCCCCGGCGTCGGCGGGGGAGAGCCGTACACCGCACCCGACGAACCGCTCAACACGACCCAACTGCAGGCAGACCACACCGCGAACGTCGAGGCTGCGGACTCGCTGACCTACGCGCTGAACGCGACGACCACCGTCAGTGCCGACGGAAACGAGAGTTTCCGGAGTGCGACCGTACTCGACGCTCGTGTCGACGTCGCCGAGGACGTCGCACGGTACGACGTCCGGACCGACGGGTCGTTCCTCGGCACGGCGCAGACGACGAACGCTTCGGTCTACGTCGTCGACGGGACGGCGTACCTCCGGCAGTCGGCGGGCGACGAGACCCGCTACCGGACGGCCGAGGCCAACGACACGACCAGCGTCGTCCGGACGGCGACGCTCGACGACCAGTGGACGTTCCTCTCGGGCGTGAACTGGACGCAGAACGGCACCGTGGACGGAGACGGCGAGACGCTGACGCGCTACACCGCCAACGGTAGCGAGCGTCTCGACCGCTCGGCGTTCGGCGGACAGCAGGGTGGGGCCGCCGCCGACGCCGTGACGTCGTTCGAGGCGACGATGCTCGTCACGAGCGGCGGGACGGTCCGGTCGGTGACCTACCGCTACACCATCGACCTCGACGGGCGAACGCAGACCGCACGGGTGACGGCGGACGTCTCCGACCTGAACGGGACGAGCGTCGAGGAGCCGTCGTGGCTCGACGCCGCACGGAACGGGTCGACGACCGACTGAACCGGCCGCACCTCGAAACCGTTTTACAGGACGCTTCTAACACGTAGCTCGGAATGTCACGGATAACGATGCTCGTCTGTGGGCTCCTCGTCGTCCTCGCGGGGTGCGCTGCCCTGCCCGACGACGCGCCGGCCGCCGACCCGTACACCGGGCCGAACGAGTCGCTCGACACGGTGGCGCTGCTGACCGACCACACCGAACGCGTCGAGGCGGCCGACTCGTCGACGTTCGCCGCGACCCACGAGTACACCGTCGTCGTCGGTCCGGTCGACCGCACGCGAACGACGACGGTCCGGTTCGAGCGCGACGACCGGACCGACGAGTCGTGGTTCGAGGCGCGATACACCGACTCCGGCCGGGACGCCGCGACGACACAGCAGGCGTACCGCACCGCCGACCGGACCGTGGGTCGCTACGACACCTCCCGCGAGACGGTGTACGTCGGTGGGGTCGAGGCCGAACGGTATCTCCCGGCGCGGTTCGAGACGGTCCACGCGGTGTCCGAGCAACCCGAGTTCTCGCCGGTGGCGGCGACCGACTGGACGTTCGACGGCGTCGTGACGCGGGACGGCGAGTCGCTCACCCGCTACACCGCCAGCGGGACCGACCGTCTCGACCGCTCGACGGCCAACGTCACCGACGGCCGCGACCACCTCCACGCCTACGAGGCGACGCTGCTGGTGACCGGCGAGGGCGTCATCCGCGAACTGCTCTACACCTACCGCTACACGCCCTGGGACGCCACCGACGCGACGATGACGGAGACGGTTCGGCTCCGCACCACGGGGCTGAACGGGACGAGCGTCGACGAGCCGTCGTGGCTCGGCGAGGCGAACGAGCGGGCGACGGCCTGAGACGAGTCACGGAAGAACCACGACCCGGAGACTCCCACCGGTCGCGCGTTTCTTGTGCGTTCGACGCCTCGACACGGTAGATGCCTCGCTCGGCGACCGTGCTGGTGTTGCCCTCGGGACTCGCGGGTCGACTCGCACCCCCCGAACTCGCGGACCTCCACGCGCACGCCGCCCCCGACGCGGTACTCGTCCCACAGCAGGTGTACGCGCCGGGCCGGTTCCGACCGCCCGAGAGCGACGTGCCGATTCTCACGCCGGAGGGCGACGTGACCGACCTCGGCGGCATCGGTCTCGCCGTCTGTGACTCGCTGGAGCACGTCCACACACTCGACCGGGACGACGCGACGTATCTGGCGTCGAACCTGCTGACCGTCGAGACGGACCCGATGGCACTCGATACGCGACTCGCGGGGGCGGCGGCGTACCGCGAAGCGCTGGGCGAGCGGGAGGGCCTCGTCCACCTCGCAACGGGCGTCCCCGCCGACTACCGACGAGCGTGGAGCGGCCTCGACGTGCAGGGCGTCGCGCCCGTCGAGACGCAGGGCGCGCCGGCCGTGCCCGTCCTCTCGCTCCACGACGACGGCACCGTCGCCGTCGAGGCAGTCAGGACCGACAGGCTGGGCCTGCGTGCGCTCTCGGGCGTCGGTGAGCGCCGCGCGACGACGCTGGCCCGCGCGGGCTACGACCGGGCGACACTCGCCGAGACGCCGGCTCACGAACTCGCCACGCTGGAGGGGTTCGGCCGGTCGAGCGCACGGACGGCCGTTCGGTCCGCCAGAGCGCTCGAAGCCGGTACGGTGTTGCGGACCGGCGACGCACCGCTCCCGGCCGACCCCGTCTTCCTCGACATCGAGACCGACGGCCTGCGACCGAGCGTCGTCTGGCAGGTCGGCGTCCTCCATCGAGGGGAGTACCGGTCGTTTCTCGCCCGTAATCCCGACGACGCCCCCGCGATGCTCGGTGCGTTCCTCGATTGGCTCTCGGGTAGCGAGGGGACGCTCGTCGCGTGGAACGGGTGGGGGTTCGACTTCCCCGTGCTCGACGAGCACGTGAGCCAGCACCGGTCGGCCCGCGGTGACGTCTGGCGACGCCAGTCGAAGTGTGACCTGCTCCAGTGGGCACGCGACGAGGGCAACGCCGTGTTACCGGGTCGGACCAACGAACTCGAAGCGGTCGCGGGGGCGCTGGGTTACGAGGGCCACGACACCGGTCTCACCGGCGCGGAGACGGCCCGCCGGTACCGCGCGTGGATGGACGGCGGTCCCGAACCGGACTGGGAGCGTCACCGCGCGTACTGCGAGGACGACGTGCGGATGCTCGCAGACGTCTTCGAGGCCGTCGCCGCCACCGACCGCGTGGAGACGAGCATCGCCGAACGAACGAGCGACGACTCGGGCGACACCCGCCAGGGGTCGCTCTCGGAGTTCTGAGACCCATGCAGGAACCACGATGAACGCCGACCGACTGCGTGCCACGTTCCCCGACTACGCCGGCCAACTGCACGACGTGTTCGTCGAGGCGGCCCGCGAGGCGGTGACCGTCCCCGCGGGCGACGTCCTCCCGCCGGGACTCGCCGAACACCTCCCACACGACCTCTACAGCCATCAGGCGACGGCGCTTGACGCGCTCGCTCGCGGCGAGGACGTCTGCGTGACGACGAGCACCGCCAGCGGGAAGACGCTCGTCTACGCGCTCGAAGTCGCGCGCCAGCACCTCCGGAACCCCGAGTCGACCGCACTCCTGTTGTGCCCGACGAAGGCGCTCTCCCGCGACCAGCAGCGTGCGCTGACGGAGCTCTACGACACGCTGGGACTGGACCTCTCGGTACGGGTCTACGACGGCGACACCACGAGCGAGGCGAAACGCGACATCCGCCGGACGGCGGACGTGGTCGTCACGAACTTCTCGGGGGGCAACGCCTACCTGCCCCAGCACAGCCAGTGGGCACGCCTGTTCGGGAACTGTGCGACGCTCGCCGTCGACGAGGCCCACGCCTACTCCGGCGTCCACGGCATGCACGTCGCGTGGGTCCTGCGCCGTCTGCGACGGGTGCTCGCCCACTACGACGCCGACCCGCGTCTCGTGCTCACCTCGGCGACCATCGGCAACCCCGCCGAACACGCGCGGAACCTCGTCGACACCGACGTGACCGTCGTGGACGACGACGGCGCTCCTCGGGGGAGACGCGAAATCGCGTTCTGGCGGCCCCCGGGCGAGGGCGAGGCCCGCCGGTCGGCGAGCGCGGAGGCCGCCGACCTGCTGGCACACCTCGGCACCGGTGGGGCGCAGACGCTCGCGTTCGTCGGGTCCCGCCGGATGACGGAGTTGAACCGCGAGCGAGCGAAGGAGGCCGCGACACGACACAACATGGGCCGGCTACGCGTCGAGTCGTACAACGCTGGCCACACGAAACGCGACCGCAGAGCGACCGAGCAGGGCCTCGAAGACGGGTCGCTCGACGCGGTGGTCAGCACGTCGGCGCTCGAACTCGGCATCGACGTGGGTGGCATCGAGGCGACGCTGTTGACGGGCTATCCGGGGAGCAGGCAGTCGTTCTGGCAACAGCTCGGCCGGTCGGGACGCGGCACGGGCGACGCCCTCTCGGTGCTCGTCGGGCGGCGTGACGCCATCGACAGCTACGTCTTCGCCAATCCGGGCTACGTGCTGGGTGACGAGGTCATCGAGGACGCCGTCGTTGACCGCTCGAACAACGCCGTCTTCGCGCGTCACCTGCTCTGTGCGGCCCACGAGCTACCTCTGACCCACGACGACGAGCGCTGGTTCGGCGAGCGTCTGGCTCCCGCGGTGGAGATGTGGCGGAAGGCTGGCTACCTGACGGGAACCCTCGACGCCGGCGTCGTCTACGACCGCAGAGACCGGCCACAGAGCCAGGTGTCGATGTACGCCAGCGGCGGCGACGAGTTCGTGATTCGGACGCCCGACGACGTCGAGGCGGAACTCGAACCCGTCGGCAGGGCGCGCGCGTACCGCGAGTTCCACCCCGGTGCGGTGACGCTGCATCGCGGCCAGCAGTTCGAGGTGGTCGGCTTCGAGGAGGAGGACCATCAGCCCAGAATCGACCTCGAACCGGTCGACGTGGACTACTACACCCAGACGAACCACGCGACGCGCATCGGGACCCTCGACAGCGAACGCTCCCGCGCGTTCGGCGACTACACGCTCCACTGGGGGACGGCGGACGTGACGGTCCACTACGACACCTACACACGCAAGTCCGTCTCGACGGGCGAGAGTCTCGGCGCACCGCAGCCGACGGGGCTCTCGCCGCTGTCGATGCGGACCCAGGCGCTCTGGCTGGCCGTCCCCGAGTCCGAACGCGCCCGCCTCGGCCAGCGTCACGGCGTCGACTCTCCCGACGTCGCGTTTCAGGGTGCCCAGCACGCCGCCGAACACGGGATGATAACGCTCGCCCCCCTCGAATGTACGCTCGACAAGTCGAACCTCGGAGGGCTCTCCGCGCTCTCCCACCCCGAACTCGACTCGCCGGGAATCTTCGTCTACGACGGCGTCGAGGGCGGACTGGGCTTCTCGCGGAAGCTCTACGACTGCTTCGAGCGCGTGGCGGCGAACACGCGAACCGTCGTCGACGCGTGTGGCTGTGACGGCACCGAGGGCTGTCCGGGCTGTGTGATGGACTCGCAGTGTGGGTCGGGCAACAGCCCGCTCCACACCGACGGCGCGGTCGACCTGCTCGGGACGGTGCTGGGCGGGGTCGAAGACGACGGCGCGGTGACCGGGGACGTCACCGACGCCGCCGACGGCTGACTCGGTGTGTGTCGCCCTCACGGTCCACCACGGGCACTTTTCAGGGCGCGCTCGCTCTGCGGAGCTATGACCTGGTCCAGTCCCTCCGTCGACGCCGACGCCCTCCGTACCACTCTCTCCGACGCGCTCGGCGAACCGGTCACCGACACGGCGATCCTCGGCGACGGCCTCAACCTCGTCGTCGCGGTCACGACCGTCGGTGAGCGCCCACGGTACGTCCTCAGACGACCGAACAAGCTGCGCCACACCGCGCTGTTCACCGACCTTCGGACGGAGTACGCGGTCCTCGACCGACTCGAACCGACCGCGATACCCGCCCCGGAACCGGTCCTGTTCCGTGACGACGAGTCGATGCTCGGCGACGCGTTCGTCGTGACGACGTACCTCGACGGCGAGACGGTCCAGCGAGGCGACCCCCTCCCCGAGCGGTTCCGGACCGCGGCAGGCCGCGAGGCGCTCGCCGACGGACTCGTGGAGACGCTCGCGGCGATTCACGCGGTCGACACCGGCCCGTTCGAGTCGGTCTGTGACCGTCAGTCCGCGTCGCGTCAGGTCGCACACGCCGTCGACCGCCTCGACGCGGTGCGCGACGTGACCGACCGCGAGTTCCCGACGCTCCGCGAGGTGGCCGGATGGCTCGACGAACACGCGCCCGCCCACTCGGAGACGACGCTCGTCCACGGCGACTTCCGGCCGGGCAACGTCCTGTTCTCGGGGGACGACCGCCCGACCGTGACGGGCGTCGTCGACTGGGAGACGGCGATGCTCGGCGACCCGCTGACAGAACTGGGCTACCTGCTGCTCGACTGGCGGGACGGCGAGGACCCACGACTCCCGCTCGGGGACCTAGAAGCGCGCTATCCCGACGCGGACCTGACGGTCGTCCACGAGATGAACGACCACGGGTTGAGTCCCTTCACCACCGACCCCGGCAGTCCGACCCGGCGAGAAGTGGTCGCTCACTACGAGTCACTGACGGGGCGAACGTTCGACCACGAACGGTTCTACCGGGCACTCGCCGCGTTCGTGATGGGCGTCGTGTGGGCCGACCTGCACCGGTTCCGTGTCGAGACAGGGGCGGCGTCGGACTTCGAGCCGATGGTCGAGTACGTGGGCCTGCTGGCGAGCGCCATCGCCGACGGCGACGTGCCGCTCTGAGTCAGCCGCCTACCCCAGTGCGACGAACGCCACGCCGACGACGGTGAGCACGCCCGCGCCGAGGCGCTGGGCGAACGACCCCTCGTTCAGGACGAGACCACCGAGCAGGACGGCGACGACGGCCTGCGCGTTGACGATGGAGGAGGCGACGCTCGCGGGCAGTTCTGCGAACCCGAGTGCCATCAGGTGGTCGCCGAGCGCGACGACCGCACCGACGAGGAACAACACCGGTCGCGTGCGGCGTGGCAGTTGGCCGTACTGGCGAACACCGAGCGGGGCAGCGACGAGTGCGACACCGACGAGCGACACCCAGACGACGAGTTCGGGAGCCAGCGAGAGTTCCTGGAGGAGCAGACGCTTGCCGGCGTCGACGAGCGCGAAGGCGGCCGCGCTCGCCAGCGCCAACTGTGCGGGCCGGTACGAGAGCGCCCGGCGGAACGGGTCGATGAGGCTCCCGGACTCGTAGTTCGCGGCGTAGACGCCCACCGTCGCCAGCACGACGCCACCGGCCTGGAGCGCCGACACGCCGGCCGCCTCGAAGTAGAGCAGTTCCAGCGGAAGGACGAACAGCGGGACGAGTTTCCCGAGGGGCGTCACGTACGAGACGTCGCCACGGCGCAACGCTTCGAGGATGGCCGCGACGGCCAGCCCCGTGAGCGCGGCGACGGCCAGCAGCGCCGCGAGCGAGGTGACCGGTACCGTCCTCAGGTCCTGCAGGTGGGGGGCGGCCACCGGGAAGTACCAGACGACGGCTCCCACCTCGACGACCAGCAGGTACGCCATCGCCGGGTAGTCGCCGAAGAAGTGCTTGTAGCCGGCGAGATAGCAGCCGTAGAGAAGCGCGGCGGCGAGCGCCGCGAGCAGTCCGACGTTCACGGTCGAACCCGGCGGCGCGTGCGGATAGGTGGGTCGGTTCGCCCGCCGACCGGCAGTCGGTGTCGCCGCGCGAGCGACGACGGGTGACCGACCGGTCGCGCCCGAACCGTGGGGTTCAGGACGGTCCGTTCCGTACACCGACCATGACCGAACGGCACGGCGCACACGACGCCACGGACGGCGACGCGGAGTCGAGTGGGCTCTCCGAGCGGGCGAAGGTGGGCCTCGCACTCGCCGCGTTCGGCGTCGTCGTCCCCGGCGTGCTGGATTTCTTCCTCACTCGTGCGGGTGCACCGGGGCTCGGCGTCATCGTCTGGACCGTCGGTTTCGGGTCGGCCGTCGTCGCACTGTGGTACGTGGTACTCCGACCGCTCGACATCGGAGCAGAGACGGAAGGTTGAAAGTCAGAGTCGTCCGATGAAGGAGTAACGATGTTCGCGCTCCCGCTCCAGGTCATCGACTCATTCCTGCAGCAGTACCACATGGGGCAGGTCTTCCTCGCACTGTTCGTCGTGGGACTCCTCGGGACGCTGCCGCTGAAGAGCAAACTCGTCACCGGACTCCACATCATCACGTTCGGCCTGCTGTTCGTCCTGACACCGCTCTCGCTGATGGCCAGCGAGTTCATCTGGCGGTTCCTCGGCATCGCGCTCATCTTCGTCGGCCCGATGCTCATCGTCGTCGGTGAGTAGGGGCTACGACCGTTCGACCTTTTACGCACGCGCCGGGGTCGCTGCGCGCGTCGGCGGAGCCGTTCTGGTTACCTCACGGGATGCGCCGTGTTTCGTGAACACCCCGCTCACTCGCTACGCTCGTTCGCGGTGCAGCCGACGAGCGAACCGGTGAACTGTCACCGTCCCGATGGTCGTCCAGCGCGGCCCGAGCACGATCGACGAGCGAGTCGGTTAGCGACGTGCTTGGCGGACGAACTCGTCGAGGTCCGCTTCGACGAGTGTCGCAACCCGTTCGCTGTATCGCCAGAGCGCTTCGTTGAGTCGCTCTTCGGTCTCGTCGTCGAGTCCCTCCCGTCCGCGGAGGACAGAGTCTTCGGTGATCTGTGGGTGGTAGACACAGACCACCCCGAGAGCGGTATCCGAACTCGAGGTACCAGCCGTGTGGATTCCGTACTGATCAGTCCCCCAGACACCATCACCGCCGTTACGCTCCAGTTCGGAGTCGACCGCGTCGAGTAGTCGGCGTTCCCCATCGGTGAGAATCGGGTGGTCACCTTCGAACAGTTCTGTGTATGCCTCGCTCCGAGCGTTTCTCGTCCACTGGGCCAACTGGGACCGCGCACGGAGGACGAGTTGGCGCTCGTCTGGAAACTCTGCCATAGTGCCAGAACGCTGCGTAGGTCAATCAACGTTCGTACGGTAATCGGGACGAGGACTGCAACGACGGCAGTTCCATCACTCCTCCCGACTGTTCGGCCCCAGTCGACAGAACGAGCGATTGCACAGGACACCGAGAGTGCCAAGAGACCTCGTTCGGCGTGTAGAACGCCCCCGTTCACTAACGCTCCAACGTCGACCTCTCGATCATACACGTCGGGCACCCACCGCTCAGTATGGCAACAATCGTCTACTAGGACGTGGACGGCACGGTCTCCGAGGAGGTCGACGACCAACTGGACTATCGAGAAAGCCACTGGCAGGGTCCACACGGCGGCGACGAGTACACGTACGTCCCGAGAGAGCGAGTGCATCTGGTGACGATGGAACGACCCGCAGTTCGTACTGGAGCGATGAAACGGACGACGAGAACACAGTGCGTTCATACTCGAGACGACTTCGGACGTGTCAGACGGAACCGCCCTGACGCAGCGTTGTCTCTGGGCTGTCACGGTGACCGAGCTCTGACTCCTGCCTCACGCGCCGAGACCCCAGAAGAACGCGATGCCGAGGACCGTGACGATCGACAGCAGGAACTGTAAGGGGGCACCGACACGGAGGAAATCCGAGAACCGATAGCCACCAGGGCCGTAGACGAACAGGTTCGTCTGATAGCCGACGGGCGTCATGAACGCCGTTGAGGCGGCGAACGTCACGGCGAGGACGAACGCGAACGCGCTCGCATCGATGGACTGGGCGGCACTCGCCGCGACGGGAATCATCAACACGACGCTCGCGTTGTTACTGATGACGCTCGTCAACAGCCCTGTCGCGAGATAGAACACCCAGAGGACGCCGATCACTGGTAAGAACGCCGCTGTCGAGGCGACGGCATCCCCGAGCAGTGCCGCAGCGCCCGTCTGCTGGAGCGCGATTCCGAGCGGGATGACGCCAGCGAGGAGGAAGATGACGTTCCACTCGACCGACGAGTAGAGTTCGGTCGGTTTCAGGACACCGGTGAAGACCATCGCAACGACCCCTGCCAGTGCGGAGACGACGATCGGCAGGATGTTCAGCGCCGGGAGTGCGACGACGCCGACGATGATCGCCACTGCGAACGGGATCTTCTCGTCCCGGTATGTCACCTCGTCGAACTCGTGAGCGACGATGAAGTCCTCGTTCTCGACGAGTCGGGTGAGACTGTCGGGTGGGGCCTGCACCAGGAGTGTGTCACCGACCCGGATACGGATGTCCTCGAATCGGTCCCGGACGACGTCCCCGCGGGTCCGGAAGGCGAGAACGTTCGCGTCGTAGCGCTGCCGGAACGTCGAGCTCGTGAGGGTCTCGCCGACCAGGAACGACCCCGAGGGGATGACGACCTCGACGAGGACCGGCTCCTCTTCGCCCGGATGGAGGTCGTCTTCGGACCGGGGGCTGCCCGACAGGCTGAGCCCCTCGGCGTCGATGATTCGCTCGAGTGTCTCCCGGTTCGTCCTGAGTCGGAGCGTGTCGCTCTCGCGGATCTCCTTGCGTGCGAGTGGGTCCGAGAAGCGCTCACCGTAGCGAATCAGCTGTAACACGTCGATGTCGAGGTCGTCGTCGCCGAGTGCCTCTCCGACGGTCTGTCCGATGAGCGACGAGTTCGCGGGGACGCTGACGTCAGCGAGGTACTCTTGAAGCGCGTACTCCTCGACGAGGTCCTCGTCGGCGGCGATCCGTCTGGGGAGGAGTCGAACGCCGATCGTCATCAGATAGAGGCTCCCCACCGCGAAGACGACGACACCGAGTTGGGTGAACTCGAACATGCCGAACGCCTGGAGGTCGAGATCCGGTGACTCCGCTCCGAGCTGGGCTGCGATATCGCTCGCGAGGATGTTCGTCGAGGTGCCGATGAGCGTCAGCGTCCCGCCGAGCATCGAGGCGAACGAGAGCGGCATGAGCAGCTTCGACGGTGAGGTCTTCCCGTTGTGTGCCAGGTCGTTGATGACCGGGACGAGAATCGCGACGACCGGCGTGTTGTTGATGAGTCCCGAGACGGGGCCGGTGATACCGATGGTCGCTGCGAGTTGCTTGTGCCGATTGCTGCCGGCGAACGCGGCCATCTTCCTGCCGAGTCGTTGGACGATGCCGGTCCGGTTGATGCCCGTACTCAGAATGAGCATCGCTAGCACGGTGATGGTCGCTGGGCTCGCGAACCCCGAGATACCCTCCTGGGCGGAGATCTGCGTCCACGGTTCGAGCAGCATCAACAGCACCATCACGAGGATGGCGGTGACGTCGATAGGGAACCACTCGGTCGCGAACAACACGAGTGCGACGAGAACGAGGACGAAGACGACGAGCATGTCGACCGTCACCGCCGAGGCCAGATCCTGGACTGCCAACGGAGCAAGAAAAGAGGACATAGTGTACGAAGACGCTTACAGGGCAAAAGGACTGGTACCGGCTGCCGGCGTCGGAGTCCGTCGTCGAAAAGCAGAAACCACAACTATGGCTCGTGATCCGTTGCCCACGAGGACAAAATCGCGATTACGGTCGTGGTTCTCGGCATTACAGCGTGGTACACAACGACAGAGTACGCTAATAGCGGGACGTTGGAACTCGTGGCGCTGTTTGGTGTCGGCATCGTTTCTAACGCTGCCCTATCGGGTCCGGCGTTACTCGCGAGGGGGAGTGATGGACTCACGCTCTCTGCCCGACGAGACCGGCAAACGCTGCGAAGCCGGTTTCGAGTCGGTAGGGTGACCCGTCTGTCGGCGTCGTCCCGCGAGTCTACCTCGTAGTCAGCTCGGACTGGTCGACGCGGCGGACCCGTCGAGTGGGCTCTGTAGGCCTAGCATCGAATCGAGGTGCGAGCCGAGCGTAGAGAGCTGAGGCCCCGGTGTGACCGTCCGTTCGTCGGCGTCGAACACGACGACGTCGGCGGCGGCGAGCCGCGGAATCGCGCTGTGGTACAGTCTCGTCGCAACCCGTTCGGTGTGTCTCTTCTCGTCGGTGTGTTCGGGAGGCGCGGCGGTGTCGAGTCGAACGAGGTGCCCCGCGAGTTCGTCGAGGCTGTACGTCGCTTCGGTCTCCAGCAGGAACGTGACGACCTGTCGACGAAGTTCCGTTCGGAGCAGGTCGGTCGTTTTGGCATCGGAGACGTTCAGCGGTCTGTGTCTCATCATCTGTACGAGAGGATGTGTTCGGGCATATCGAGTCTACCAAACCAGTTAGGTGAACGGCTCGGTACCGAGAGTGTCGGCCACGGAGGCTGCGTAGACGCTCGGACAACTGGCCGGACGAGTGCGTCGAAATCAGGCCACTCACGGGGCGTGACCCCGGTTCACGACGGGAAAGGTTATCTTCGAGACGGACCTACCTGCCGTGACTCGTCCACTCGCGTTGCATCGATTCGACGTGACGGGTTCGGCCGGGGCCTCCATGCAGAACCGACTCATCATCAGCTGTACTCACTGTGGGACCGTCTACGCCGGCCGAGTCCGGACGAATGGAACGATATACCCTCCGACGGCGTCGAAGGGGTGTCGATGTGGCAACGAGTCGTTCGTGGCCGTCGACCCGGACTCGGTGGGGAGTTGAGACGCCACTCGTCGTCTCGTAGCCACCGGTCGACCCGCGTTCCCCGTTTCGGGCCGAATCGGCTACCGCTCCCGTGAGAGGACCGAACCGAGACCACCGGCGGGCGGAGATTTAGCGCGTCAGTGGCATCCCGAAGCTCTTCTCTCGCTCGACGACCGCTTCCCACGTCGTCTCACAGTCACAGGACACCTGCCCGAAGACGCTCGGGTCCTGCCGCAGGTCGAAGTCCTTGATGGCGCGCTGGACCCGGTCGTCGCAGTCGCCGCAGTTGTGCGGGCCGCGGTCGGAGCCGTGGCCGACGGGGTCGGAGACGACGAGAGCGTCGACGTCGGCGGTGTCTTCGAGGACCGCACGGACCGACCAGAGCCACGGCGGGCGGTAGCCCCCGGCGCGGTGGAGTTCCTCGACCATCGTGTACGACTGGACGTTGGTCGGGTTCATCGAGACGGTGTGACAGCCGTCGACCGCCGCACAGCGTCGCACCGAGCGCTTCATGTCCTCGACGGCCTCGGCCTCGGTGAGGAACGGCGGCTTCAACAGCAGGTACGCCTTGACGCCCGCGTCTGCGGCTTCTGCTTCGGCACAGGCGTCTTCGAAGTCCGCGAAGTCGAAGTACTTGTTCACGCAGTCGTGGCGCACGCGGTCGGTGGCCGTCTCCAGACCGATGGCGACGTCCGTCTCGATACCGCGGTCGGTGAAGTCCGCGAGGCGCTCGCGTTCGACGAAGTCGGGGAGCGATTCGAGCACCATCCGCTCGCGGTCGGCGAACGTCTCGGCGACGGCGTCGCGCGTCTCGGCGGGCACTTCGCGCTCGTCGAGGAAACTGCCGGAGGTGTATATCTTCACGAGGTCGGCCGGTTCGTCCGCGCGGTCCGCTTCGTGGTCCAGACAGTACTGGACCTGTGCCATCAGGTCCTCGTGGGCGACGGTGCCGCCGTCGACGCTCTCGGCGACGTAGCCACACATCGTACAGCCACCGGCACGCGCCCAGCGACAGCCACCGGTGTTGAGGATGATGGTCAGCGAGGTGCGCACTCCACCGGGGGTGTTGTCCTCGTCCAGCCAGACGCGGGTGGGTTCGCGGGGGTCGTAGCTGCGGTCGTTGCGCGAGCGGACCTCGCGCATCACGGCGTTGTGGGCGTCCATCCCGCGGCCCTCCTCGTAGACCTCGGGGTCGGGCGTACTCATTGGGCGGGCGTAGCCGACGGGCGGGTAAAGCGCCTTCGTCTCGGGGGTCAGTCGTCGGTGGCGGGCCGTAGCGGGACGACCGAGACACGGCGACCGACCAGTACCCACGCGACGACGGCGACGAGCGCACCGGTCCCGTTGGCGGCCATGTCGGTGACGTCGAACGAGCGGGCGGGCACCGCCGACTGGACCAGTTCGATACCGACGCCGTAGGCGACGACGACGGCGACGACGGCGAGGAGCGTCGACGGTCGTCTCACGTCGGTCCTCGCGGCCAGCGCGTAGGTCGTGACGGCCGCGAGCGTACCGTAGGCCGCGGCGTGAACCCACTTGTCGAGGCCGAACACGCCGAGCGGACCGAGCGCACGGGTTACCTCGCCCGCACTGCCGGGGTCGACCACCGACGCGAGGAGGATACCGGCCGCGACGACGGCGACGCCGACGGCGCGGGTCCGCGGGTCCGACAGGAGCGACCGAATGGAGGTCATACGCTCGCCAGCGCTCGGACCGGCGTAAGCCGTCCGGTCGACGGTCGGTGGTCACCGCCACGTCACGACCCCTCGTCGAACGACGCGACCCGCTCACAGCGGGACGGCGAACGTCTCGACGAGCAGCCACGTCCCGCCGACGAGTCCGCCGACGGCGACGAGCGCACCGGCCTGGAGTCGGGTCCGACAGCGACGCCGGTAGCGCTCCAGTCCGCCGGTCGTGACGACGAACGGGTCGCCACCGGCGACGGTCGGCCCGTCGGGCGTCTCCTCGACCGTCCCGAGCACGGAGACGGTCGCGTCCGGGTCGAGGACACGCTCGCGGTGTCGCCAGCGGTCCCCCGGGAGCGACCAGTCGTGGTCGACGGCGCTCGGGTCGGCCCCCGCCGGGAACGTCTCGGCGGGCGTCTCCTCGACGCGTTCGCCCGAGCGTTCGAGCGTGGCGTCGGACGGGTCGATTCGGAGTCGCCCCGCCTCGGTGTCGAGGACGAACGGGACGGAGCCGTGTCCGGAACGGACGGTGTGGTACTGTCCGTCCGTGCTCCCGCCCCAGTTCCGCGCGTCGAGCCGCCACGTCCAGCAGACCGCCGGTCGGCCGAACAGCGGCGTGGTGCCGGCGGCCACCTGTGGGGTCACGACGCCCGTGACCGCGACCCGGTCGCCGTCGGTCGGGGTCGTGGTTGGACCCGACTCGTCCAGTCGGCGGAGCGTCTGGCCGTTGCCGTAGGTGACGGCCGCCCCGACGAAGCCGACGACGAGCGGGACGGCGAGGAGCGCGAGGGTGAACGCGGCGCTCCGTGACCCGACGTCGAGCCAGGGTGGGAGGCGGCCGGCGACGGCGAGGCCGATAGCGGCCGCCGACCCGACGCTCCCGGCGGCGACCACCGCTCCCGGCGTCGTTCCGAACCGACGGTGGAAGACGGCGCTGGCGACGGCGTCGTAGTAGACGACCGCACCCAGCAGGAGGACGTGCAACAGCACCACCCCACCGACGACCAGTTCGAATCCCAGTGCCATCGTGAGAGCTGTTCGCCCCTTCACACAAGAACCTGTACACTCGTGTGGTACCAGCCGGAGAATTCGAGTGCCGGTAGGTGATTTCGGCGAAGAAACCGAATCCGGTTTCGCTCACGTGTCAAGGTTGAACAGCGTCGGGAGCCAACAGTAACTGTCAACAATTGCCATGACTGAACTAGGCGGATTTCAGGACAACGTCGCCCGTGTCGACCTCGGTTCGGGGGACGTCAACTACGAGAGCATCGACGACGAGGACGCGAAGAAGTACATCGGGGCGCGTGGCCTCGGCGTGAAGTACGTCTTCGACCAGGGACCCGACGTGGACCCGGAGAGTCCCGAGAACCTGCTGACGTTCATGAACGGGCCGCTCACGGGGACCCAGACGGTGATGAGCGGTCGCATCGCGGTCTGTACGAAGTCCCCGCTCACCGGCACGGTCACCGACTCCCACCACGGCGGCTGGTCCGGTGCGCGCCTCAAGTGGGCCGGCTTCGACGGTCTGCTGTTCGACGGGAAGAGCGAGGACCCCGTCTACGCCGTCGTGGAGGACGGGAACCTCGAACTGCACGACGCCTCGGACCTCTGGGGGAAGACCGTCCACGAGGTTCGTGACGAACTCGAAGAGCGCCACGAGGGGTCGTACGGCAAGAACCTCTCGCTGATGGCTATCGGCCCCGGCGGCGAGAACGGCGTGAAGTACGCCTGCATCGTCAACGAGGACGACCGGGCGTCCGGCCGCGGAGGAACCGGCTGTGTGATGGGCCAGAAGAACCTGAAGGCCATCCTCATCAAGTCGACGACGAAGATGCCCAAGCCGAAGAACCCGGACACGTTCAAGGAGGGCCACCAGCAGGCGATGCAGGTCATCCGCGAGTCCGATGTCACCGCGCCCAACGAGGGCGGCCTCTCGCTCTACGGGACGAACGTCCTCATGAACCCGACCAACGAGATGGACGGGCTTCCCACGAAGAACGGGAAGTACACCTCGACCACGGCGTACTCGGAGTCCGAGGGCGTCGACATCGACGCCGAACGCGTCTCGGGGGAGAACGTCCGCGAGAACATCCTCGTCGACGAACCGACCTGTCACTCCTGTCCGGTCGCCTGCAAGAAGGAGGTCGAGGTCACCCACTCGCACAAGGGCGAGGACATGAACGTCCGGATGGAGTCCTACGAGTACGAGTCGGCGTACGCGCTCGGCCCGAACTCGGGGCACGACGACCGGGACGCCATCGCCGTGATGATCGACCAGTGTAACAACTACGGCATGGACACCATCGAGACGGGCAACATGATCGCCATGGCGATGGAGATGTCCGAGGAGGGCAAACTCGACGACCTCGACGACCAGATCGACTGGGGCGACGTCGAGCACATGATCGACCTCGTCGAGGGGATCGCCCACGCGGACGGCGAACTGGCGACCCACCTCGGCGGTGGCTCCAACCACCTCGTCGAGGAGTTCGACGCACAGTCGAACTCGCTGGCCGTCAAGGGCCAGACCATCGCGGCGTACGACCCGCGTTGTATGAAGGGCATGGCCATCGCCTACGCCACCTCGAACCGTGGGGCGTGTCACCTGCGTGCCTACACGCCGGCCGCCGAGATCCTCGGTATCCCCGAGAAGTCCGACCCCTACGAGTGGGAGGGCAAGGGCGCACTCGCCGCCGCGTTCCAGGACCTCCACGCCATCTCGGACTCGTTCGACATCTGCAAGTTCAACGCGTTCGCGGAGGGCATCGAGGAGTACGTCATGCAGTACAACGGCATGACCGGCCTCGACGTGACCGAGGACGAACTGATGCAGGCCGGCGAGCGCGTCTGGACGCTCGAACGCTACTACAACAACCTCGCGGGCTTCGACGGCAGCGACGACTCGCTCCCGAACCGCTTCGTGAAGGGCCACGAGGAGGCCGTTCCGGGGCAGGGCGCGAGTGAAGGGCAGCTCGCCGAACTCGACGAGATGAAAGCCGAGTACTACGAGCACCGTGGCTGGGTCGACGGCGTCGTCCCGGACGAGAAACTCGACGAACTCGGTATCGACGTCGGTCCCGGCACCGGCGTCTCCTCGGGCGACTCGACGGCCGCTCCGAGCGACGACTAGCGACCGTTTTCGGCGTCGGGTCGCGCTCTGCGCGACCACTCCTCGAAAAACGTCCCCAGAACGCGAAGCGTTCTGGTGTGCGGACGAGACGCGACGCTCTGACGAACGTCGACGAAAGAGGCCGGGCGTGACCGCAGGGAACGCCCGGTGAACCGCGCTCGCTTCGTCACCGGTGGCGTCGCCGCCGGTTTCCACCGGGACCTTCGGTCCCGCACGGCTCGCGCGGACGCTATCTTACTGCTCTTTCCGACTCGCCATCCATCGTTGGAACAGTTAGGCGGAGAGCGTGGGGTCTCTCGGTCAGTCTCTCGCCGTCTCTCTTGCTGATTCCCCCACCATCGCTATCGTCCCTCCGATGATGTAGAGTGGAAGCAGGTAGAGGAGTGCGAGTCCGACGAGTCCGACAGCGCCCATGACACCTCCCGACAGTTCTACCGTATCCAAGGCGATGATTACGACGAACCAGAGTGTGAGGGCCTGGAGTAGCTCTGTCAGTTCCATGGAGACGAACGTTCAATCCAGAACAGGTTAGAAATTTGTTCTGGTAGACACACGGCACACGTCTCCCGGATTACTCACCCCTCCTGTGCGAACACCAGACAGTAGCTGTGGTCGTAGCCGTAGCCGTACGCGCCCTCACCACGCTCGGCCGACGAATCGCCGGCCTCCCACGTCACGACGACTTCGCCCTCGAACCAGAACCGCTCGCCGACGACGCGCGCAACGTCCCACGCGAGCGTCGTCACCGCCCCTTCGAACTGCAGGTTCGCCACGTCGACGAGGAGGTGCCCGTCCGCTCGAAGCACGCTCTCGACGTGCTCGAACACGTCCCCGAGGTCCGCGAGGTACGCCTCGTAGTCCTCGCCCGGTTCCGTGTAGTTCGTCAGCGGGTCGCGTTCGACCACCTCCAGCGTGTAGGGTGGGGAGGTGAGACAGCAGTCGGTTGGCGGTAGGTCGACGTAGCTGTCGGCGTCGAGCGCGTCGCCGTGGACGATTCGTTCGGGATGCTCGACCTGCTCACGGGCGAACGCGAGGTGGTCGGCGTCGTACTCGATACCGTACGCCTCGCGGCCCATCCGTTCGGCGACCCGGAGCGTCGTCCCGAACCCGGCGAACGGGTCGAGGACGGTGTCGCCGGGGGCGGTGAACTCCGAGAGGAAGTGTTCGACGTACGACTCGGGGGTCCGCGGGTCGGCGTCGAACCGCTCGGGGAGGGAGAACTCGAACTCGTGGGTGAGGTGGAGGTGGCTCTGCACGTCGTGAGCGACGCGGAGCAGTCAGTAAACTCCCGCGCCCGTCACTCGACGCCCTCGCCACCGCGGCCCTCACCGTCGGCGAATCGCGCTGCACCCTCTGCCGCGGTCCCGAGTGCTTTCGTGCCGTGCCACGCCTCGATCTGCAGGCCGGTCTCCAGGGACTCGCCGAGGCCGTCGTACAGCGCCGCGCGGTCGGTTCTGACGGTCGTCTGTGGGTGTTCGGCGATACCCGCCGCGAGTTCGCGGGCGGCCGCCAGCGTCTCGCCCGGTTCGACCACCCGGTCGGCGAGGCCCCAGTCGTGGGCTTCGGCGGCCTCGACCGCCCGCCCGGTCAGAATCATGTCCAGCGCACGGCCACGGCCGACGAGTCGCGGGAGGCGCTGGGTGCCGCCGTCGACGAGCGGGACGCCGAACCGCCGTTCGAAACAGCCGAACGTGGCGTCTTCGGCAGCGACCCGGAGGTCACACCAGAGTGCGAGTTCGAGGCCGCCGGCGACGGCGTGGCCCTCGACGGCCGCTATCGTGGGTTTCTCGACGCGCATCCTCGAACAGCCGAGCCACCCCTCCTCGCGGTCCTCGAGGTCCATCCGCTTCAGGTCCGCACCCGCACAGAAGTGCTCGCCAGCGCCCGTGAAGACACCGACGAGCGCCTCCTCGTCCGTGTCGAAGCGTTTCCACGCGTCGCGGAGGCCGAGCGCCGTGCGACTGTCGACAGCGTTGCGTGCGTTCGGTCGGTCGATAGTGACGACGGCCACGCCGTCCTCGCGGTCGTAGCGGACCGTCTCGTGGTCGAACGGGACCGTCGGGTCGGCGAGGTCCGGCCCGTCGGCGTCGACCTCTCGGTCGGTCATGGGCCAAGCGCGAGCGCCGGCGACAAGAAGACTTGCCTGCCCCAGACGGCCCCTCGCGTCGGGGTGCGGACTTTTGTCCTCCGCTCGCGTCGCTCGGGCCATGACGGTCCCCGACCCGGCGGCGAGCGACGCGCTGGTCGTGCTGTTCGCGCAACTCGCCGTCGTCCTCCTGCTGGCGACGGGCCTCGGGGCGCTCGCTCGCCGCGGTGGCGCACCGCCGGTCGTCGGCGAGTTGCTGACCGGTGTCGTCCTCGGTCCCTCCGTCCTCGGCCTGCTCGCGCCGGGCGTCTACGCGCAGTTGTTCCCGGACGACGCGACGACGCTCCTGCTCGGCGTCTCGTCGGTCTGTCTCGTCGTGTTGATGACCGTCGTCGGCTTCGAGACGGACCTCTCGGTGGCTCGCGCCAACCCCGGACGGACACTGCTCGTCGCGGCCGGAAGCGTCGCGGTCCCGTTCGCTCTGGGTGGCACGCTCGCGTTCGTCGCGCCCGACGCCGTGGTGGCGAACCCGGACGCGCGCCTCCCGTTCGTCCTGTTCGTCGCTACGGCGATGAGCATCTCCGCGATTCCGGTCGTCGCCCGCATCCTGCTCGACATGGGCCTGCTCGACGCCCCATTCGGCCAGTTGGCGGTCGCTATCGCGCTGGTCAACGACACCCTCGGCTGGCTGCTGCTCGCCGTCGTCGCCGGCATCGCCACCGGCGAGGGCGACGCGCTGGCGTCGCTCCCCGGCACGTTCCTCGCGCTCGGTGCGGTGCTCGTCGTGGCGCTCACGGCGGGCCGGTGGCTCGCCGACCGACTCGCCGACGTCTCGGGGAGCGTCGCGCTCCCGATGGTCGTCGCGCTGGCGCTCGGGGCCGGTGCGGTGACGCAGGCGCTCGGCGTCGAGGCGGTGCTGGGCGCGTTCCTCGTCGGTGCGGTCGCCCGCGAGCGGGGGACGCTCGACGCTCGGACCCGCGACGCCCTCGAATCGGTGACACTGGCGATGCTCGCCCCCGTCTTCTTCGCCGTCGCCGGCCTCCGGGTCCAGCTCGGGGCGCTGCTCGACCCGACCGTCGCCGCGGTCGGTCTCGTCGCGTTCGGCGTCGCCGTCGTCGGGAAGGTCGTCGGAACGACCGGGGCGGCACTGCTGGCGGGCATCGAGCGTCGGGAGTCGTTCGCGCTGGGGGCGGCGCTCAACGCTCGGGGGGCGATGGAGATCGTCGTCGCCACCGTCGGCCTGCGTCTGGGCGTGCTCAACGAGGCCGCCTACGCCATCGTCGTCTGCATCGCCATCGGGACGTCGGTGATGACGCCGGCACTGGTCAGGTACGCCTACGGCGACAGGGCAGCGAGAACGAGGTCGGCGAGTCGCGTGCTCAGGCGCTGAACCCGCGCAGGACACCCTGCCCGTCCGTGCCGACGTGGAGGTCAGGGAGCGTGGCACGCTCGGGGTGGGGCAGCAGCACGGCGACGGTGTCACGCTCGCCGAGGACGCCGGCGACGTTCCCCTTCGACCCGTTGGGGTTCGCGGCGTCCGTGACGTTGCCTGCCGAATCGCAGTAGCGAAACAGCACACGGTCTTCCTCGTCGAGACGGGCCAGTTCCTCGTCGGTCGCCTCGAAGCGGCCCTCGCCGTGGGCGATGGGGAACATCACGACGTCGCCCTCGTCGTAGGCGGCGGTCCACGGCGTGTCGGCGTTCTCGACGCGGAGGTGGACGTGCTCGCACTGGAACCGGGCGCTCGCGTTCGTCGTGAACGCGCCGGGGGTCAGCCCCGCCTCACAGCCGATCTGTGCGCCGTTACAGATGCCGAGAACGGGCGTGCCGTTCGCCGCTCGTTCGCGGACCTCCCGCATCACGGGGGCGCGGGCGGCCATCGCGCCGGCCCGGAGGTAGTCGCCGTAGGAGAACCCGCCGGGCAGGACGATGCCGTCGGTCTCCTCGGGGAGGCCGTCCTCGAACCAGACACGTTCGGCGTCGACGCCGAGGTGCGCGAGCGCACGGACGGCGTCGCGGTCGCAGTTCGACCCGCCGAACTGGAGGACCGAGATCATCGTTCGACGACGTCGACGTCGTAGTCGTGGATGGTCGGGTTGGCGAGCAGGCGCTCGGCCATCTCGTCGGCGCGGGCCGCGGCCGCCTCGCTGGAGTCGGCGTCGACGTCGACCTCGAACCGGTCGGCCGAGCGCAGGCCGTCGAGTTCGAACCCGAGGCGTTCGAGCGCGCGCTTCGTGGTCTCGGCCTCCGGGTCGAGGACACCCTCTTTGAGTCGAACCGTCACCGTCGCCGTGTACGCGGTCATCGGTCGTGTAGGCGTGGTCGTGTACGAAAACGCTTGTGGGTTCTATCGGGTATGCACGTTCGTGGACCTACGGTCGTGTCTCGGGGGGTTCGACACGGACGAGTGTCACGATGTCGTTGCGTCGAACGTCGCCCTTTTACTCGCCGATTGCGACTGGGGGGCATGAACCGCCGCGACAGGAGGCGACGATGACCCGCCAGCTCGCGCAGGTCACCGTCGTCGGCGACGACAAGAAGGGCATCATCGCCCGCGTGACGACGCTGCTGTTCGAGCGCGGGGTCAACGTCGAGGACCTCGACCAGGCCGTCCAGGACGGCGTCTTCCGGATGACGCTCCACGTCGACACGACCGACATGGTCGTCAAGGAGGAGACGCTCCGGGAGGCGCTCTCGGAGTTGGGCGACGAACTCGGGCAGGACATCTCGGTCCGGTTCCCCGGCGACCGGGACACCGACCGTATCGCCGTCCTCGTCACGAAGGAGAGCCACTGTCTGGAGGCGCTCGTCGAGGCCCGAGAGGCCGGGACGCTCGACGCCGAACTCTCGGTCGTCGTCGGGAACCACGACCACCTCGCGCCCGTCGCGGAGGACGCGGGTATCCCGTTCTACGACATCGGCGACGGCTCCGGAAGCCCGGACGAGGCGTGGCTGCTCGACATCCTCGACGAACACGACGTGGACCTCGTGGTGCTGGCTCGCTACATGCGCATCCTCAGCCCGAACGTCGTCTTCCGCTACGAGGACCGTATCATCAACGTCCACCCGTCGCTGCTGCCGGCGTTCCCCGGCGCGGAGGCGTACCGGCAGGCCCGCGAGGACGGCGTCCGCATCGCGGGCGTGACGGCCCACTACGTGACGACCGACCTCGACCAGGGACCGGTCATCGCCCAGCGTGCGTTCGACGTGCCCGACGGTGCGAGCGTCGCGGACCTCGAAGCACGCGGCCAACCGCTCGAAGCCGAGGCGCTCGTCGAGGCCGTCCGCCTCCACCTCGACGACGCGCTGACGGTCTACCACGGCCGGACCCACCTCCGCGAGGAGAGCGACGACGAGGCGTACCAGTTGGGACTGTCGGACGAGGCGCAGTCGGCGAACCCGACCGAACCGGTCGACGAGGGCGTTCCGGACGCGTCGGAAGCCGACGACTGAGACCGGGTCGACGGACGCCGCCGACTACAGTTCGCGGACCGCCTTCACCGCATCGTCCATCTCGGGGGCGTCGAACAGGTCACGGTCGAGATACCGGTTCGCGCCGGCTCGATACAGGTCGCTGGCGACCCCTACGACGCTCGAATCGAGCGGTTCGGGGTCGCGCTCACACAGGTCGCGCCAGTCGGCGACCCCCCGTTCCTTGGCGTCGCGTTTCGCCGTCCGGACGGCGGTGACCCACGCCGACTGCGTGCGCTTGTGGTACTGCCGGACGACCTCCTTCGACACCGCCTGCCCGTCGAAGGCGAAGCGGTTCTCGTCGAACGTCCCGACCACGTCGGCGACACGGACCTCCCCATCGAAGAACAGACACTCTATCTTCCCGTCCTCGTGGGCGAATCCCTGCTCCTCGGCACGCTCGGTGACGACGTCGTTCACCCTCCGGGCGACCGTTTCGAGGTCCGCGACGCTCGCGTGTCCGGCGATGGCGTCGGCCTCCTCGCGGGAGAGGTAGCGGTCGGACTCCTCGTACTTCGTCGAGAACTCGACGAGCGGTTCGGGGAGCGAGACGGCCTCGTCGGGCCACTCCCGTCCCTCCAGACCGACCTGTTCTGGCGTGTAGCGCGTGCGGAGGCTGGAGCCTTCGGGCACGCTGTTGCGGAAGACGATTTCGAGCGGGACGAGGTAGTTCTCGCCCGCGGCCTCGTGATACGTCTCGTAGTCGTAGTCGCGGCCCTCGTGGGGCAGGTCAGGAACCCGCGTCAGGTCGATGGCCATCTCCGTGGGCGGGTCGGTCACCCCGTCGAGGTCGACCGGGTCGTCGGCCCCCTCGGCGACGACGCCACGGTAGTGGGTCGGGACGCCGGCGGCGTCGAGCAACTCGAAGTTCCTCGCCCCCATCGCACAGAGCGCCGCGCCCTTCCCCGGAATCGCGTCGGGCATCCGTCCCCAGTCGAAGACCGAGTACGCGTCGGTGAACACGAACGAGCCACGGCCGAGGGCGTCGCCGGTCGCCGCCTCCTCGACCCGGAACTCCTTGACACTCGTCATGGTCGTGCGTGGACCAGCCCGAACCAAAGGGGTTGCTATGCAGGGTCGTGTACGAACGGGCGTCGGGAGAGCGACCACGCCGCCGACTCCGACCGGTAGGTCGACACCGGCGAGGACGACCGGTAGCCGGTGGGGTTTTACCCGTCGCCGGACCAGTGAGACCGATGGAACGGTTGCCGACGAACGTCCCTCGTGGCCGCTTCGAGTTCGCCCACCGCCCGGAGACCGATCAGTCGTTCGAGAACGCGCTGGCGAAAGCACGGGCGGGCGACCGCCTCACCGTCGACGACGGTATCGAGCTACTGACGACGGGGACGGCGTTCGACGGCATCGACCCGCGACGCAAGGAGCAGGTCCTCGAAGCCGCCGACCAGCGCCGCGCCGAGGTAGTCGGCGAGGCGGTGACCTTCGTCGCCAACCTCAACAACAACGTCACGACGGCCTGCAACACCGGCTGTCTGTTCTGCAACTTCAAGGACCCCGCCGGAGGGTTCGAGAGCGACCAGGTGCCCGACGGTGGGGTCGCCCACACCGACCGTGGGTTCACCAAGACACCCGCCGACTCCCGGCGTATCGTCCGCGACGCCGTTCGCAGGGGTATCTACGAGGTCACGTCGGTGTCGGGCCTGCATCCCGCGCTGGCGCTCGACGCGGACCACCGCGAAGCGCTCGCCGCGCAGGGCGGGCCGAACTACAAGCCCGCCTCGATGTACGCCACCGACCCCGGAACGTACGTCGAGCAACTGGCGGCGATGGCCGTCGACGGCGTCCACCTCCACTCGATGACGCCCGAGGAGGCCGCCCACGCCCGCCGCGGGACCGAGAAGTCCTACGAACAGGTGTACCGTCGCCTGAAGCGTGCGGGACTGGACTCGGTCCCCGGCACGGCCGCCGAGATACTCGTCGACGAGGTGCGGGACGTCATCTGCCCACAGAAGATAGACACCGGCGAGTGGGTCGCGGCGATGGAGGCCGCCGCCTCGGTGGGACTGGACATGACGGCGACCATCATGTACGGTCACGTCGAGAACGAGGCCCACCGAGTCCAGCATCTCGACGTCGTTCGTGACCTGCAGGACCGGACCGGCGCGATAACGGAGTTCGTCCCGCTGTCGTTCGTCCACCACGACACGCCGCTCGTCGAGAAGGGGATGGTGTCGACGGGCGCGACGCAGGCCGAGGACGAACTGCTGATGGCCGTCTCCCGCCTGTATCTGGACAACGTCGAGAACCTCCAGTCGTCGTGGGTGAAGTTCGGCGACGAACTCGGCCTCAAGCTACTCTCGTGTGGCGCGAACGACTTCATGGGGACCATCCTCTCCGAGGAGATTACCAAACGCGCTGGCGGCGAGTTCGGCGAGTTCCGCTCGGTCGCCGAGTACGTCGAGATGATAACCGCCGTCGGGCGTGTGCCCGCGGAACGCTCGACGGACTACCGCCAGCGACGGGTCGTCGACCCGGACGAGGGACCGTTCGGGCCGACGCTCGGCCCGTTCGCCGACGGGACGCCACTCGTCGACCGGTCGGCGGCGCTGGCCGACGACTGACGAAACGGAGTCGTGGCGAGGGGAATCACGGTGGTCGGTCGTCGCGTTCAGGCGAACTCGACGACGCCCTCGGCGAACTCCTCGACACCGAGACTCGCGTCCGAGAGCGACGAGGTGGTGTCCGTCGAGGACTCGCGTTCGACGATGGTGCCGTTCGCACCGACGGCCACGTCGTAGCTGTCGCCGCGTGCGGTACCGAGCAGGTTGGCTTCGACGGGCGCCTGGGTCGTCTCCCACTGACCGGCCGAGACCCTGTCGTACATCTTCCCGCCGTTACCCGCCGCGAGACCGTACTCCGGGCCACGGTCGAGCGCCCGGACGGCCTGTCGGGCGTCGTCGACGACGTGGGGCGTCCAGCGAAAGCCGTCGTAGCGGTAGACGATACCGTTACCGCCGGCGACGGTGACGTCCTTCGGGCCGACGCTGGCGACGTCGTAGAACGCGGTGCCCGCGAAGTCGATGCCGACGCGGTTCCACGTCGACCCGCCGTCGGTCGTCTCGGAGACGAGTTGACTCGTCGAGGCGACGTGACCCTTCTGTCGGGCGTGGAAGTCGATACCCGGAATCGTCGACCCGCCGCCGGGTTTGACGACGTCCTCGTACTTCACCGCGCCGCTGGACTGGCGGACGCCCACGAGCAACTCACCGGACCCGTTGACGAAGTAGAGGCGTTCGTCCTCGCCGGCGGTGCCGACGACGGCGCAGTCCTCCCACGTCGACGTCTTGCCCTTCGGCGCGGAGTAGTTCGTCAGCGTCTCGGTGTCGACGCGGTACTCGCCGATGACGCCGGACCCGCCGACGAACCAGACCGCCTTCCCGTCGTCGGTGGCGTCGACGCCCGTCAGCGGCCGGCTGCGTGCCTGTGGTCCGTACTCGACGATCTTCTCCCACCCGCCAGCCCGGCGGACGAGGACGTCGCCACCGCCGCCGACGGCGACCGGTCCCTCGACCGTATCGACCGCGTCGTTGAGCACCTTCGTCGTCGGACTCCGGGCTTCGACCCAGTCACCCGTGCTGTCCCGTGCGGCGATACTCGGTAGTCCGACGACCCCCGCGGCCGTCGCGCCGGTCAGTTCGAGGAACCCCCGTCGGCCGGTGTTCGCTCCAGTCATACTGTGTCACTCGACCCTTCGCGCTCCGGCTATTGGTAAGTTACAGATTCTATCGGTAGAAAAATTATACCCCTGACCTGTCCGGGCGTTCGGCGACGGACGACGAGGACCACGACGACCCGTTCGGTGACGAACGTTCGTGTCGACAGCGACTCGGGAACCGGACCCAAGCGGTCGCTACGTGTCGGTTCGGTCTCTCGCCACGGCGACGGCGGGACGACGAGTGACGAGTAGGTCGGAGCGGGTCGCGGGAGGCCGCCGACTCAGGAGGGCGTCTGTCGCTCCTCGACGGGGTCCGTCGGGTCGGCCAGTTCGCCGGTGACCGCCTCCATCGCGTCCGTCGCGGTCAGCAGGCCGACCACCTCGTCGTTCTCGACGACGAGCGCGAGTTCCTGGTTCTCGTCCTGGAAGACGTCGAGCGCCTCGCTGATGGTGGTGTCGGGGTCGAACGTCAGCGGCGGGGCCGCGAGGTCGG
This sequence comes from Halomarina oriensis, assembly GCF_009791395.1. Lineage (GTDB taxonomy): Archaea > Halobacteriota > Halobacteria > Halobacteriales > Haloarculaceae > Halomarina > Halomarina oriensis. The sequence goes on along the minus strand of NZ_WSZK01000014.1, from coordinate 28,371 downwards.
CGAACGTCCGCTCGCCGTCGCGGAGTTCGTCGAAGTGGCGGGTCACCACCGGGATGTAGACGATACCCTCGAACTCCTCCAGAGAGTCCCCGACGAGCGGGAACCGCGTGTGGGGGTTGTCCTCGAGGATGTCGAGGTTCGTCTCGACGTCCTTCGTCGTCGAGAGCGCCGCGATGGCGTCGCGCGGGACCATCTCGGTGCGGACCGTGAGACGGTCGATGTCGAGGGCGGCCTGAATCTCCTCCTGGCGCTCCTCGGGCATGTCGACGTCGTCGAGCATGTCGTCGAGGTTCTGCCGGAGTTCCGCCCGCGACTCGATGACGTCCGTCTCGGCTTCGAGCCACGCACCGGTCATCTCGACGCCCATCAGTTTGAGCGTCCCCTTTGCGACGTAGTCACCGAGCGTGATGAGCGGCGAGATGATGTAGTGGAACCAGTACAGCGGCGTCGCACCGTAGCGACAGACCTGCCGCGAGCGCTCGACGCCGAGGTACGTCGGCGTCTGCTCGCCGTGGGTGAGGTGGAGCAGGTTGATGATACCGAACGCGATGAGCGACCCCGCCCCGATGGAGGCGAGCGCGCTCCCCTCGAACAGCGGTTCGAAGAGCGCGGCGAGGGCGGGTTCGGCGACGATACCGACCGCGATGCTCGACGCGGTGATGCCGACCTGACACGTCGTCAGGTAGATTTCGAGTTCGTTGGTCATCTCCCAGGCGCGTTCGAGTTTGGGGTTCCCACCGATGAACTCCTCTTCGGTGAACTGACGGGCACGGGTCAGTGCGAACTCGATGGCGACGAAGAAGCCGTTGGCGAGGATGAGAAGGAGCCCCGCTATCAGGCGGAGGGTGACTTCGGCCCCGGAGGCTTGTAGAGCTTGGACGGCAGTCATCCCGCAGCGCTACTCGTACTGACCGCAAAAAACTGGTGCCTCCGGTACGCTCTCCACAGTTCTCGTCGGCCGAACGACACGCAGCCTGCCGGAGAGCGTCACTGTCGGGGGGGCAGGTCGGCCAGCACGGCACGGTAGCGCTCGCCGGCGTCCGACGCCGTGTCGAGTTCCGCCCGGATACGCGCCGAGAGCCACGGTCGGCCGTCCCCGTCCGCCCCGTCCAGAAAGCGCTCGTGGACCGGCAGTCGCTCGTGGAGCGGAACGCCAGCCGCCTCGGCGATGCGCTCCAGTTCACGCAACGCGGGCCACGCGTAGTCGGGGTTGATGTGGTCGTCGGTGACCGGCGAGACACCCCCCAGGTCGTCGACACCGCAGTCGAGCACCCCCCGAACGGGCGCGAGGTTCGGCGGCACCTGCACGCTCACGGCCTCGGGCAGGGCGACGCGAGCCATCGCCACTGCTCGGCGGAGCGTCTCCACGCCCGGTGTCTCGCCGCGCCAGCGTTCGTTACTGGCGACCGGTTGGACGATGACCTCCTGGACGTGGTCGTAACGTTCGTGCAGTTCGCGGACGGCGAGCAGCGACTCCGCCCGGTCACGCCACGTCTCGCCGATGCCGAGGAGGATGCCGGTGGTGAACGGGACGCCGAGTTCGCCCGCCGTTCGGATGGTGGCGAGACGCTGGCCCGGTGACTTCGCTCGCGGCCCGCCGTGGGCCTGCACGTCCGCCGTCGTCTCCAGCATGACGCCCATCGAGGCGTTCAGGTCCGCGACGTGGGCCATCTGCTCGCGGGTCTGGTCGCCGGGGTTCGAGTGCGGGAGGAGGCCCTCGTCCAGCGCAATCTCACACGCCTCCCGGAGGTACTCGTGGATGGAGTCGTGGCCCCACTCGGCCAACTGCTCGTGGACGGCCGTGTAGCGCTCGTCGGGGTCGTCACCGAACGTGAACAGCGCCTCGGTACACCCGGCGTCGGCACCGCGTCGGCAGATGTCCCGGACCTCCTCGGGCGTCAGGAGCGACGCCTGCCCCGGCACGTCGTAGTACGTACAGTACGTGCAGGTGTAGCGACACGCCGTCGTCAGCGGGACGAAGACGTTCCGGGCGAACGTCAACGGGGGGGCCGGCCCCACGTCGTCGGGTGTCACGTCCAGCAGGCGCTCCACGTCCTCGTCGGCGATAGCGAGGTCCACGTCGTACTCGTCCGCGCCGGGAATCACTGTCCGTGCTCGTCTCGCGGCGAGCAAAAAGCTGTCTGCTGTCCGCCGTCGTCTCCGGCCCGTGACTCACTCGCGGCGGTCGACGCTCACCCGTCCCTCGCCGGTCGCCAGCGTGAACCGCTCGGCGAGGAACTGTCGGGTTCGACCGTCGGTCGGGGCGTGCAACAGCACCTCGACGAGGTCCGCCGGGTCGTCGACGTCCGTGCCGAGGCGGTAGGAGTCGACGGTCGTCGGGGAGACGCCGAGTCGCTCACAGCCCCGGCGGTGGTCCCGGTAGGACGCGCCGTGGTAGTCCGTCCGGAAGTCGGGGCGACGGGAGACGAGCGCGTTCGTCCCACCGCCGCGACCGGGCGCGAACACCACCTCCCCGTCGGCCGCGAACAGTCCGGAGAGCGCGTCCGGCGTCGCCAGCGCGAGGTCGGCCATCACCACGGCGACGGGCGAGTCGGGACCGGCGTGCTCGGCGAGGACGGCGTCGACTGCCGGCGTGAGCGGCCGGTCGTCGACGCGCACCGTGTGGGTGGTGTCCCCCGGTACGGCCAGCGGTTCGGTGGCGAGCACCGTCGTCTCGTGACCCGTCGCGGCGACGGCGTCCAGCACGTCCGCGAGCATCGCCCGCGAGAGCGTCCCGCGCTCCGCTGGAGAGAGGACGGGCGCGAGTCGCGTCTTCGGGTCGGCGACGCGATACGGGACGACGGCGTGCATCTACTCGGACTGTGACGTCGAACGAAATGAGAACAGCGGTTTTCGAGCGGGGGTCGGCCCCCGTGACACTCAGAACAGTGGTTCGAGTTCGTCCTGACCGTCGTTGACGAGGCTGTCGAGGTTCCGCTCGCTCTCGTCGCGGATGTCGTCGATGTTGTCCTGTGCCTCGATGGCGACCTGCTGGAGTTCTTTGATGCGCGGGACGTTCGTCACGCCCGACAGCAGGACGACGCTGGCGACGAAGTCGCCGCCACGAAGCGGGTAGTCCCCGCCACGGACCTCCATGCTCCCGGTCTGCTCCTCGAGCCACTTCCGCCCGCGCTCTATGCCCTTGCGGTTGAGGTACTTCGAGGGGCCGGCCATGACGAGCAGCGCCCGTTCGACACCGTCGACCTCACAGGGCAGGGTCAGACGGCCGAGCGCGGCTTTGCGGACGAGCGAGGTGATGCGGTTGGTCGTCTGGGCGGCGTCGAGGCTGTCGTCGCCACCGCTGCCGTTGCCCCGGAACCGCGAGAGCAGTCCGGTGTCCTCGCGTTCGATGGTCTCGCTCGCGTAGCCGACCGTAGAGACACCGCCGCCGGCGAGCGTGTTGATGATCTCCGAGGAGTCGACGACGCTCTCGGCGACTTCGCCGCCGTGTTCGACCTCGCCGGCACCGAACAGCAGGCCGAACCGCTCGACGATCTCGCGGTTGATGGCGTCGTAGCCGCTCTGCATCGACTCGCCGGCGTTACGCCAGTTGTCGTTGTCGAAGACGAGCAGGTTGTCCGTCTCGCGGACGAACGTCTGGAACGAACGCGCGGCGTTGAGCGTGTAGATGCCACCCTCGTCGCTGCTGGGCAGGACGCCCAGCGCGTAGACGGGTTCGGTGTAGATGCGCTTGAGGTGACGGGCGACGACCGGCCCACCGCCGGACCCGGAGCCACCGCCCATCCCGGCGATGATGAGGAACGCGTCGACCTCGTGGGCCGGAATCTGGTCCATCGCACTCATGACCTCGTCGATGTCCTCCTCGGCGACCTCCGCGCCGAGTTCGTTGTCCGCGCCGACGCCGTGACCTTTCACCCGCGACTGTCCGACGAGGACGCGCCGGTCCTCGGGGACGTGTTCGAGGCCCATCAGGTCGGCCTTCGCGGTGTTGACCGCCAGTGCCGCCCGCACGATGTTCGAGCCGGTTCGCTGGTCGTACTCGAGGAACTCGTCGAGTATCTTCCCACCAGCTTGCCCGTACCCTATCATTGCCAGCTTCATCCTTGCTCCACGGTTTGGGCAACGTGGGTTAACTCTTGTTACTAGAATAGTAGCGTGAGCAAACCTGTCAGCGACCTGGTTTCGTCGCTGGCCGGTCCTCCCACCGACACACGAGGGGACCGTAGCCGCCGCAGGGCGGCCGACAGGCGGGGCTCACGTCGAGACGACGCGGGTCGGCGCGGGTCGGCGCGGGTCGGCGCTTCAGGACAGGCCGAGGTACTCCCCGAGCGTCTTGAGGTCGGCCTCGTCGTAGCCGAACGCCGTGACGTCGTTGTCCGCGACGGTGTTGTCCATGCGCAGCGAACGCGCCTGGTCTCGACCCATCGGCCCGCCGACGGCCCCGAGCACCCCGAGACCAATGTCGGCGAGTGCCATCGGGAGCGGTAGCGGCGTGAAGGAGTTGCCGTCGGCGCGGTGGGCCATCTTCGCCACGTCCGCGAGCGTGAGCACCTCGGGGCCGCCGACGTCGTACTCGTGGCCGACGTGTTCGTCGTCCTCGACGCAGTCACCGGACCTCCCCGAGTTCCGGTTGCCCGTTGAAGTTCCTTCAACGCAGTCGGCGAGCATCGGCGTGAAGTCGCCGAGCCAGATGGGTTGGAAGCGCGTGTCGCCACCGCCCGGCAGCGGCGCTGCCGGCCGAACGGCGAGTTTCTTCGTGAACGAGACGAACTCGCCACCCTCGCCGAAGATGACCGACGGCCGCATGACGACGGTGGCCAGGTCCGAGTCGCGGACCACCTGTTCGGCCTGACCCTTCGAGGCGATGTAGGCGGTGTCGCCGTCGGGGTCCGCACCGAGCGCGCTCTGCTGGACGAGTTTCGGGACGCCGTGTTCCTCGGCGGCCGCCACGACGTTCTCGGTGCCACCGAGGTGGACCTCGAAGTGCTTGTCGTAGCCGCCGTCGGGCCGGAACAGCGGCGAGAGTGCGACGAGGTTCACCACGACGTCCTGGCCCTCGAACGCCCCCTCGATGGAGTCGTAGGCGGTGACGTCGCCCATCACCGTCTCGACCTCCGTCGGGAGGTCGTCGTCGTCCGGTGACCGCGACAGCGCCGTGACGGTGTGGCCACGGTCGTTCAACTCTCGACAGAGTGCCGTTCCGACGAAGCCCGTCCCGCCGACTACGAGAACTCGCATACCGTCACTATCGCTCGCCGGCACTGTAAACCTAGCTCGGGCGGCAGGATAGACGACGACCGGCGACCGACCGGCCGTCGCCGGTCGTCGTCACGCGCCGGGACCGTCCGGTCCCTCGAACCGCGGCCAGAGGACGCCGGCGACCAGCAACGAGAGACCGACGAACGCGACGAAGACGCCCGCGAGCATGGCGACGACGTCCACGCTGGCGGTGAACCCGTAGATGGTCACGACGACACCGGCAACGAGGCCGACACCGCCCACCGTGCGAAACAGTCGTTCGAGCGAGGGCATACGTCCACAGGGTGAGACGCGAGTAAATCGCTTCCGGCCACCCGACTCTCACGCGACACGAACGGGCCGACTCAGCCGCCGTACCGACCCGCGACGTAGCTCACGACGAACGTCACGACGCCGACGAGCGACCCGACCCCACCGACGACCAGCCCGAACACGCCGGAGGTGCCACACTGCTCGACGGACTCCGTCACCGCGTAGCGCGTCCCCTCGTGGACGACGACACCCGCCATCGACGCGACGTCGTAGGACCCGCTCGTCGCGGTGGCGGCCTCGCCAGCGTCGAGCCGTCGGTGCGCGTCGTCGAAGGCGTGCTGCTGGGCCACGCTCAATCCGTCGTACTGCCGCGTCGGGCCGTCGACGGTCACGTTCGAGTCGAACGGCTGAATCGTGACGCGCAGCATGGTGTCACAGTCGTTCGAGTGGGCGGCGTAGCCGGTTCCGGCGACGACGACACCGCAGAGGAGGACGACCAGACCGACGAGGAGGCCGACGCGAGCGAGGAGACCCATGGACGAACCGTCGTCTCGATTGAGAAGTAGGTTCTGGAGGGCGTCGAACGACAGTCACCGACGGTCCCACCGGTTCCACAGCAGGCTCACCGCGAGGACGAGGAGACCGAGGACGGAGCCGACCGCACCGCCGAGCATCGGGAGGACACCGACGTCCGGGCAGTCACCAGCGACCCGAACGACCTCGTACCGAACTCCCTCGTGAACGACGGTGCCACCGAGGTCCCCGGTGTAGACGTCCGCTCCGTAGATCGAACCGGAGCCGTCACCGCTGGCACGCAGGTCGGCGAGTGCCTCGTCGAACGTCCGTCGCTCCCGCTCGCTCAACTCGTCGTACTGGTGCATTTCGGTCGTTCGACCGTCCTCGTCGGGACCCAGCCGAACGACGTCGACCCCCGACAGTGGTTCGCAGTCGTCCGTCTCGGCGAGGACGACACCGCCGGCGGCGCTGAGGAGTCCACAGACGAGTATCGCGCTCCCGAGGAGTCGGAGGAACCGAGCGGTGGTGGACATAGCCGAACTGGTCGACCGCTCGATAAGTCCTTTCTGGAGAGCGGGGACCAATCACCGTGTTTACGTCGGCCGCCGGGGAACGCCACCTATGCTCATCACGCTGGAGGGCATCGACGGCTCCGGCAAGACCACCGCGTGGGAGGCGCTCCACGACGTCTACCCCGACGCGGTGTTCACCCACGAACCGACCGACTCCTGGTACGGGGAGGCCGTCCGGCGGTCGCTCGACACGGACGACGCCGACCCCATTGCCGAACTGTTCCTCTACACCGCCGACCACGCCGACCACCTCTCGCGGGTCGTCGAACCCGCGCTCGACGACGACGAACTCGTCATTTCGGACCGCTACTCCGACTCGCGGTACGCCTACCAGGGCGCGAGCCTCGCGGGCGAACTCAAGCGCCCGATGGAGTACGTCCGTGGGATTCACCAGCCGTTCACCCGACCGCCGGACGCGACGGTGTACTTCGACGTCGACCCGCAGGTGGGCGCGGAGCGTGCGGGCGCGACGGACAAGTTCGAGACGGCGGGCTACCTCGGGGCCGTCCAGAGCAACTACGAGACGCTCATCGACTACCAGCCCGAACGGTTCGTCCGGGTCGACGCCGAGCAGTCGCCCGAAGCGGTCGTAGCGGACGTCGAAGAGGCGTTCGAGCGGATTCTGGACGGCGTGCGGTAGCGACCGCGAACGGACGTCAGCGCCGCGGCGAGTTCTCCTGGCGGTAGTCGGTCGGCAGGTCCACCTCGTCGGGACTGGGCATCCAGAGGTAGTCGAACGCGACGCCCATCGTCAGTGGGAGGAGGAGCGCGATAGCGATGAGTGCCGCCGGACTCTCGAAGACGGGCGGGACCACCGACCCGAGCAGGAGCGTCGGGGCGATGAGGACGACGGGGGTGATGAACAGCGTGAACACCACCGGCCCCCAGCGGGTGTCGAGACGGACCCGGAAGAACCGTGTCAGCAAGGCGGCGATGGCGGTGTTGAGACCGACGAGGACCAGCGTTCCGACGACGCCGGCGAGCGAGACCATATCCGAACTACGAGCGGCGGACACTTCGGGGTATCGACTCTCGCCGTCGCACGGTCACTCGACGGGCCTCACGGTGAGCACCCAGAGTCGACGGTCGGCGACGGTCACGGACAGCGTGTACGTCTCACTCTCGTAGACCACGAGGTCACTCGATACGTTCGGCATCGTCTCCGTGACGTACTCGTCGTCGATGGCCGCCTCGACGGCCGTCCGTGCCTCCGCCGAGAGGTCCTCGAACGGCACCGGTTCGTCGTCGGGCGTCGACGACGACGGAGCGGCCGTGAGTCGATACTCCGCCTCGTTTCGGCCACTGTCCCTCGACACGGCAACGGAGACGGTGCCCTCGTGGCGAACCAGCGTTCGCTCGTCGAACCGACCGACCGGGTGGTACGATTCGACGCGACCACCGGCGGCGAGCGCCCGGTCGAACGTCGACCGTTCACTGGCCGTGAGGTCGTCGTACGCGACGACGGGTGTCTCGGTCAGCACCGTCGTCGGTGGCCGTGTCGTCTCGGTGTCGGTCGGTACTGCGCTCGTCGGGGGGCCACTCGACGACCGGGTGGCGGGCGTGTCGTCGTTCGTACACCCGGCGAGCGTGGCGAGCGAGAGGACGCCGACAGCGTGCCGAACGACGGCGCGACGGGAGGGCGACATACCCCTACGTTCAACTCGGCTGATAAGTGTCTTCGGGGAGTCACACCGCAACCACTTTCGTCTCCTCCCGTCACCGTCGGCGTATGCATCAGGTCATCGCAGAGCGTCCGTTCTCCGAGACGGGGTTCGAGGAGGCGGCGGCGCTCGACCTGCTCCGCGACGTGGTCCGTGCCCGACGGTTCGACGAACGAGCGCTCGCCCTCCAGCGGCGTGGCTGGATGTCCGGCTACCCACCGTTCCAGGGCCAGGAGGCCTCGCAGGTCGGGGCCGCCCACGCCATGCGCGAGGGCGACTGGCTGGTGCCGACGTACCGCTCGAACGCGATGCAACTGGCCCGTGGCGTGCCGATGAGCGATATCCTCGCCTTCCGCCGTGGCCACGCCGAGTACGCTTCGGACCACGACCTGAACGTCCTCCCGCAGGCCGTCCCTATCGCCTCCCAGATTCCCCACGCCGCCGGTATCGGGATGGCACAGAACTACCGCGAGGACGACGAGAGCGCCACGCTCTGTTACTTCGGCGACGGCGCGACCAGCGAGGGCGACTTCCACGAGGGCGTCAACTTCGCGGGCGTCTTCGACGCGCCGGTCGTCTTCTTCTGTGAGAACAACCACTGGGCCATCTCCACCCCGCAGAACAGACAGACCGCCAGCGACTCCATCGCGGTGAAAGCCGACGCCTACGGCATCGAGGGCGTGCAGGTCGACGGGATGGACCCGCTCGCGGTCCGCAAGGTCGTCTCGGCGGCGATGGACGTCGCCCGCGACGGGACGCCCGTCCTCGTCGAGAGCCTCACCTACCGGCAGGGCCCACACACGACGAGCGACGACCCCTCGAAGTACCGCGACGACGACCCCGACCTCCCCGAGTGGCGGACCCGCGACCCCGTCGAACGCTACGTCGAGTACCTCACCGAGTCGGGCGTCGTCGACGAAGACACCGTCGAGGAGTTGCGCGAGGCGGCGACCGAAGAGGTCGCCGACGCCGTCGACCACGTCGAGGAGACCGAGACCGCCGACCCCGACGACGTGTTCGACCACCTCTACGAGGACCTCCCGCCACGTGTCCGCGAACAGCGCGAGTTCGTCCGCTCGCGGCACTGACCGCGCGCACTCGCCGCCCACCGTCGCTCAGATGGCGTCGTCCGGGCCGTACTGCTCGCGGAGACGCTCGATTTCCGCGGCGTACTGCTCTCGCGTCTCCTCGTCCGAGACGGTCCCGAGGTCGGTCGGCGACACGTCGAGGGCGGCCGTCGTCGGCCGGTCGTCGCTGAAACTCGTCAGGGCACGCTCCTTGCGGAAGTCGCGCCGTCCGTCCGGCGTCGCGTAGGTGAGGACGATGAGGTTCTGTTCGTCGTCGGAGTACGTTCGCTCGACCAGCCACACTCGAACCGTCTCCTCGGTCGTACCGTCGTGGGTTTCACTCGACTCGTCCATACCCCGCCGTAGTGCGACGGAGGGTAAAATTTCGCCGCCGGGGATACAGTTATACGGGATGGCCCGGATGAACAATCATGCGATTTGTTATCGTGGGTGCTGGGCGTGTCGGCCGTCGGACGGCGCGCGTGTTGACGCAGGAGGGCCACGACGTCACCGTCGTCGAGTACGACAGCGGCCGTGCCGAGCGGTCGCCCGACGAGGAGTTCGAGATCGTCGAGGGTGACGGGTCGAGCGAGAGCGACCTCGTCGCGGTCGGTATCGAGGAAGCCGACGGCCTCGCGGCACTCTCCGGTGACGTGACGGTCAACCTCGTCGCGTGCATGGTCGGGAAGGCCTACGGCTGTCGCACGGTCCTCCGGGTGGACAACGACTACCGCGAGTACATCCTCAGCAAGTACGCCAGCGACGTCGACGAGGTCATCTACCCCGAACGACTCGGCGCGATAGCGGCGAAGAACGCGCTGATGGGCGGGACGGTCCGTGCCATCGCCGACGTCGCTCAGAACATCCAACTCGTCGAACTCACGGTCACCGAGGAGTCCCCGATGCGTGGCTACACGCTCTCGGAACTCGAACTGCCGGCGGACTCGAAACTGCTCGGCTTCGGCAAGCGGGGCCAGTCGGTCGGACTCCCCGACTCCGACGCCTCCCTCGAACTGGGCGACCGAGTCGTCGTCATCGCCGACTTCGAGGCGCTCTCGGACGTCCGTCAGATTATCGTCGGGCAGAGCGCGACCGCCGCGACGGCCTGACCGACCGTCGCCCTCCTCGCCGAACAGACGCCCTCAGAGCGGCATCGGTCCGCTCCCGCCGTCCTCGCCCTGCCGGGCCTTCGAGAGCAGCCCCGCGACGGGCGGCCGGTAAGTGAACCCCGGCACGATGCCCTCCATGTACGTCCCTTCGACGTACTCCGCGATGGCCTTGGCCACGTCCGGCGCTCGGTCGGCGTTCCCGAACGTGAAGGTGAACGTGGCGACGGCGTCCCCGTCCTCGGTCCGGACGTCGATTCCCTCCAGGTCCACCGAGTCCCGGACCGCTCCCGGCGCGTCTTCGAGTCTGAGTTCGTACGTCTCGAACCAGCCCTCCTCCAGATGCTCGCCGACGTCCTCCTCGACGGCCGCGTCGAGTGTCGGGACGCCGACGGTGAGCGCGTACCGGAGCGCCCACCCCTCCGTCTCCTCGGCGGTGACGCGTCCCCCGAACGCCGTCGTCTGTAGTTCGTACCCCTCGTCGGCCTCGCTGAACGCGTCGTGGCCGTCGAACGCCCGCCGCGCCTGCTCCGGGAGGTCACTCATCACCACCGGGTAGGCCGCTGTGACGGAAAAGGTCAGCGCGACCGGTCGCTCACCACGAAAGCCACAGACTGTTGCCGGCGGCCACACAACGAGGAGCCATGGCGTCACGAATCGGCAAACTGTTCAGACTCGCGTACTACGCGTCGAGCATCCTCACCGTCCTCAGACTGCTCCGAAAGGGAGTCCGACGACTCCGACGGTCGTCGTAGTCACGACCGACCCCGCGGCGGCCTCGTGACCGTCGGGGGGCCGAGACCACCTTTTCCGACGCCGCGTTCGTCGAACACCGACTACGTCGGCGGTCGGTGACACCGGTCCCCTCGCCGTCCGTGCCGTCCCCGAGTCGGTGGTGGACGGTGGCGTGGCAAGAGCTCGTGTCGCGGCCGGAGCGATGGCTCGAACCCCCTACTTCGGATCCTACGCTCCCGATTGCCCGCACTCACGGCCGTTCGTGCGGAAGAATGCGGGAGGTAGGATTCGAACCCACGAACTCCTGAGAGAGCGGATCTTAAGTCCGCCGCCTTTGGCCAGACTCGGCCACTCCCGCGTACCCCGACCTGTGGGAGCGAGCGAAAAGGCCGTTGCGATTACCAGTCGACGCTGAGCGTCCCGTCACCGTGTGGGTCGGGGGCGACCTCCTCGTTCGTCCGTCGGTCGACGACGTGGATGACGCCACGGTCCTTCTTCGCTGGGCAGACCTCGGCGGCGCGGACGTTGTGTTCCAGTTCCGATTCGTCGAAGAAGTACGTCGCCGGCCGCGCGATGCCCGTCGAGAGGTCCATCTCCCAGTTCGCCGAGACTTCGGCGCACTTCCCGGCGGCGATGCACTTGTTGGCCTCGAAGATGATCTTGTAGGGCTTCTCCTCGACGGGGGGAGCGTCACGCTCGCCGATGGTACTCGGGTCGATAGGGGCGTCGGCGTCCTCCTCGGCGCTCATGCCCGTTCGTTCGCCACAACCCGGTTAGTCGCTGTCGGTTGTCGGTGGACGCTCACTCGTCGTCGACCGCGTTCGCGCACAGCGTCTCGGTGTCGAGTTCCTCCAGCACCGCCTCGTTGGTCGCCGCCAGCACGACCGGCGGTGCGCGGCCGGCCTCGTACGCCTCGACCCACCGCGGCAGACAGAGACACCAGCGGTCGCCCGGTTCCAGCCCCGGAAACCCGTACTCCGGACGGGGCGTCGTGAGGTCGTTACCCCGTGTGGCGGTGAACGTCAGGAACGCCTCGGTGAGTTCGGCACACACCTCGTGGCGACCCGGGTCGCGGCGAAGCGCCCGACAGTGCCCGTCGCGGAGGTAGCCCGTCTCGGGGGCCCCGCTGCAGGGTTCGAGCGGTTCGCCCAGCACGTTCCGGTCGTCGGCGTCCGACTCGGTACTCATGGCCGACCGTTCGCCCGGGGGCGGGTTGGGACTGTCGGTGAGGGGGGCCGGTCGGCGACCGGACGCTGCACTCGTGGGACCGGGAGAACGCGAGGATAGACCGGGAGGACTTACCGGCGAATCTGGACGGACTCGACGACGACGTCCTCGGCGGGCTTGTCGTTGGCGTCGGTGTCCATCGAGCCGATCTCGTTGACGACCTCCATCCCGTCGACGACCTCGCCGAACACGGAGTGTCGGCCGTCGAGGTGGGGCGTCGCGTCGAGCGTGATGAAGAACTGCGACCCGTTGGTGTTCGGGCCGGCGTTGGCCATCGACAGGGTGCCCTCGCTGTCGTGGGTCAGGTCGTCGTGGAACTCGTCGTCGAACTGGTAGCCGGGGCCGCCGCGACCGGTGCCCGTCGGGTCGCCGCCCTGGATCATGAACCCCTCGATGACGCGGTGGAAGACGGTCCCCTCGTACAGCGAGTCGTTGCGTGTCTCGCCGCTCTGTGGGTCCTCCCACTCCTGTGCGCCGGTCGCCAGTCCGACGAAGTTCTCGACGGTTCGGGGCGCACGCTCCTCGTAGAGTTCGAGTTCGATGTCGCCCTTGTTGGTCTTCAGGATAGCGTGGGGGTTGTCGTCAGCCATGGCCGACGCGACGGAGGGGGCGCGGAAAAGCGTGCCGGTGCTTCCGACGGAACGCCGGGTCCGTGGCGGCTCAGACGCCGGGAACGCCGAGCGCCTCGAACGCCACGACGTTCAGCAGGGCGAGGACGAACAGGACGAGGAGCGAGGCCAGCCAGGCGACGAACGAGATACCCGCCGCTCGCAGCCAACCTCCCGGATACTGCCAGTTGACGACGGCGAGGTAGGCGACCAGCGCCACGAGGAAGCCGACGAGCGGAATCAGCGACCCGACCGCCCAGGCGATGGCCCCGATGAGCGCCGTGATGACCGCCTTCGAGTAGTCGTCGACGCCCGCGATGACCCGCGCACCGACGTAGATGCCCAGGCCACCGATGAGGAGGCTGACGACGAACCCGATAATCGACCCGACGGCACCTTCTGCTTGGAGTAGTGTGAGCTCCATGGACGTGACGACACGCCAGCGGGACATTAGTACTCGCCGCTTGCAGCCTCGCACGTTTCGGTCCGGTTTCGCGGGCGGTCGCCGCCCGCAGGTACAAGCACGGCGCGGCCGACCCTCCGACCATGCACGAGAGCGAGCGCGTCACGCTGGCGCGTCTCCCCTCCGGCGTCCGCATCGAGACGACCGTCCACAGCTACGGCACCGACGACGGCCCGACGCTGTACGTACAGGCCGCCCAGCACGGCCGCGAGGTGAACGGAGCGGAGGTGCTCAGACGGTTCCACGAACGGGTCGACACCGGGGCACTCCGGGGGCGAGTGGTCGCCGTTCCCGTCGCCAACCCGCTGACGTTCGACCGGGTGTCGTACACGACGCCCGAGCGCCTCGACTCGGTCAACGCGAACATGAACCGCGTCTGGCCGGGCGACGAGTCGGGGACGCTCCACGAACGGATGGCCGCCACGCTCTGGGCGTACGCGAGCGAGGCCGACGCCATCGTGGACCTCCACACCGGCGGCCCGGACATGCTCACTCACGTCGTCTTCAAGGAGGGCGACGCGGGTGCGCGTGCCCTCGCCGAGGCGTTCGGGACCGGCCTCCTGCTGGGCGAACCGGCCGACGACGACGAGCGAACCGAGTGGAGCGAGCGTGACTTCGACGGGAAGTTCCGCGTCGCCGCGAGCGAGGCCGGCATCCCCGCCATCACCCCGGAACTGGCGCACAACAAACAGCTGGTCGAACCCGCCATCGAGACGGGGGTCGAGGGCCTGTTCGACGTCTGTCGCTCGCTGGGGATGCTCGACGGCCGGCCGACGGCGACGGACCAGACGCTCGCACGCAACCACCTCGGGAGCGTCGAGGCGGCCGACTCGGGGCTGTTCCGCCCGCACCCGAACCGGGCGGTGGGACAGACCGTCGAGGCGGGCGACCCGCTCGGCACGCTCTACGACCCCGCGAACTACGCGGTGTTGCAGGAGGCGACGGTCGGTGACGACGGCGTCCTCTACGCGCTGACCCGCGAGGCGACGGTGACGGCAGGGCAGTCCCTCGGCAACGTCGCGCTGGTCAGAGAGGAGGGAGGTTCGGAACGGACCAACTGAGCGAGCACCCCAGCGGAACGGACGGCGACCGGTCGACTCCCCGAGTCACGACGACCGACTCAGAACCCGCGGAGCGCGTCGAGCGTCTCGGCGGCCGCGCCGGAGTCGATGACCTCGCGGGCCGTCGCCAACCCCTCGTCGAGGGCCTCGCAGTCGCCGCGGGCGTAGATACGGAACGCGCCGTTGAGCGCGATGGCGTCGGCGAACTGGTCGTCACGCTCGCCGGCCAGGACGGCCTCGGTGACGGTCGCCGAATCGCGGGCGACGTCCTCGACGGCGAGGTCCTCGCTCTCGAAGTCCATCCCGTAGTCGGGCGTCTCGATGGTGAAGTCGTCCATCTCGCCGTCTTCGCCGACCGCGACGGTCGTCGACCCGGGGCGGATGTCGTCGTACCCCTCCATCCCCTGGAACATGACGACACGGCCGACGTCGTAGCGCTCGCTCGCCTCGAACGTGTCGATGATGCGCTTGGCGTAGGGGAGGTGGTAGAAACTGCCGAGGTGGACGTCCGCCTCGGCGGGGTTCGCCAGCGTCTCGATGGTGTTGACGAACGTGCGGACGCCCATCTGGTCGCGGCGGTCGGCGAGGGTCGCGACGGCCGCGTTGCAGTTCGGCTGGTAGTAGAAGCCAAAGCCCACCTCGTCGGTCATGTCGGCGGACTGCCGTGGGGAGAGGTCGGTCCGGACGCCCAGTTCGTCCAGCACGTGCTTGTACGCGTCTTGCTTCTGCGTCGGGACGCGGTCCCCCGAGTGGGCGACGACGGGCGTGCCCGCGGCGGCGGCGACGAGACCCGCGCCGACGCCCAGAATCGCGGTCCGGCCCTTCCCGTCGTAGTTCGCGCCGCAGTCGACCGGGTCACAGTCGGGGGCGGCGAACGAGACGGACTCCTCGGCCATCACGTCGACGTACGCCGCGAGTTCCGCGGGCGTGTTGCGCTTCCAGCGATTGGCCAGCCAGAACGCGCCGAGCGTGGTGGGGTCGGGTTCGCCGGCGAGGATGCGCGAGAACGCCTCGCGGGCCTGCTCGCGGGTCATGTCGTCGGCGGACTTGTGTCCGGTCCCGACGACCTCGGTCATCAGCCGTTTCAGCGGCCACTCGCCGAACTCGGATGTCGCTGTCGCCATGGTCGCGTCTCGGGTCGCTGGCGTCGAAAGCGTTACCGTTCGCGTGGCCGCCCGGCGAGCGGGGGGTCGCCGTGACGCTCGCCGGGGGCACACGACCGGTCGTCGGGGACAGAGGTAACCCGCCGCCCTGCATCACCGCAGTATGGACCTCGTGACTCTGGCTCCCGACACCCCGGCGTTCGACGGTGCCGTCGAGTGCTACCGTCGCATCTGGGGGCGCGAGGGACGCGTCGCGTTCCGCAAGCACGCCGAGTTCCCGGGCTACCGTGGCGTGGCCGCCGTCGAGGACGGGGGGGGTCGTGGGCTACGCGTACGGCTACACGAGCAGTCCGGGCCAGTACTACCACGAAGCACTTCGGAGCGTGGTCCCGCCGGCCGTCTACGCTCGCTGGTTCGACGACTGTTTCGAGTTCGTCGAGTTGGGCGTCGTCGAGCGAGCGCGTGGCCGGGGCGTCGGTGGGCGACTCCACGACGCCCTCCTCGCGGGCCGTACGCACGCGACGAGCGTGCTCACGACCGGCGTCGACAACGCCACCGCCAGAGCGTTCTACGAGGACCGCGGGTGGGAGGCACTCTACCAACCGTTCGACCCCGAGGGCGGCGAACCGATGGTGGTCTACGGCCGCGGACTGGGTGCCGAACACGGCGGCGACGGTGGTGCGGCGGGGACGCTCGGCGGGCGCGACGACCGCTCGCCGAGACACGAGACCGACTGAGCGAGCGCGAACGGCCGTCTCACCGTGGGGGCCGGTCCAACTGCTCGGTGAGCAGGCCGCTGACCTCCTGTGGGTCCGACACCGCCTCGAACGTGATTTCGGTGCCGCCAGTGCCGGCGGTGTCGACGCGCACGTCGCCGAACGACAGGAGTCGTTCCAGCAGCGACTGCTCGAAGGAGGTGTTCTGGATGCGGTCGAGTCGGAGGCTCGTCACCTGCCGGGAGAGCAGGCCCTCCTTGCGGTACACCTCGTTGGTCGTGATGACGTAGCGTGTCGACCGATGGTGGACGTACGCGACGGCCACGACGAGCATCCCGAG
The DNA here is from genome assembly GCF_009791395.1 of Halomarina oriensis. Taxonomy (GTDB): domain Archaea; phylum Halobacteriota; class Halobacteria; order Halobacteriales; family Haloarculaceae; genus Halomarina; species Halomarina oriensis. The sequence continues at coordinate 11,724 of NZ_WSZK01000014.1, read as the reverse complement.
CGGTATCAGCAGCCACGCGACCCAGCGGAACTCGAACTCCGGCGTGAGCAGGAAGCCGTAGACGACGATGCCGGCGACGACGAGGAGGGCCCCGACGAGCAGCGACCGGACCGCGACGAGGAGACTGGGCGTCCCCGACCAGACGACCTCCTCTCCCTCGCCGAGCGTGACCCACTCTGGAACGGACATACGGCGTGGTAAGTCGGCCCACGGTAAGGGTCTTTCCAGGCGACGGGAGCGTGACACGCGCCGTCGAGTGGGCTCAGAGCCAGTCGGGGTCGAGGTCGAGCAGGCGCGCGCTCTCGTCCCACAGTCGCTCCCGGAGCGTGTCGTTACCGACCCGCGAGTCGGGCGCTTCGAGGTCCCGCCCCACGAGATAGCCGCCCGACGCGTCCGCCAACTCGGGAGCACCGGCGGCGTAGACGAGGTCCAGTCCCGCCTGCTCGACCGAGCGACCGACACCGAGCAGTGAGGCGACTCGGACGGCGAGACCGAACGCGCCGCCGGTCTCGCGGTAGAGGCTCGTTCCCGGCACGAACCCCGGGTGGTAGGCCAGCGCGTCCACTCCCGCGGGGAGACGCTCGGCGAGTTCCGTGCTGAACAGCACGTTGGCGAGTTTCGAGCGGGCGTAGGCCCCGAGCGCGTCGTACTCTTCGGTGTACGTGGGGTCGTCCAGTCGTAACTCGCCACGGGTGTGGACACCCGAGGCGGTCACGACGACCCGCGACGGCGGTGTCGACTCCAGGTGACCGACCAGTTCGTGGGTCAGCAGGTACGGCGCGAGGTGGTTGACGAGCAACACGCGTTCGACCCGGCCACCGGGGACCTCGGTCACCTCCCGTTCGGGCAGTGACAGCGCGGCGTTGAGCGCCAGCACGTCCACCCCGTCGTAGCGCTCCTCGACCGCCTCGGCGACGCCGCGCACGGCGTCGAGACGACCGAGGTCCGCCCGGACGAAGAGACCGTCACCGCCCTTCTCGCGGACCGCTTCGAGCGTCGCTACACCACGGTTCCGGTCACGACCGACCAGCACCACCTCCGCGCCCAACTCGCCGAACCGCTCGGCGGCGACGCGACCGATGCCACTGGTGCCACCCGTCAACACGACGACGGCACCGTCCAGCGTCTTCCACTCCATACCCACTCCACGCGACCGGTCGGGAAAGAGCTAGCTCGTGACAGCACAGGTCCGACCGTCGGGGAGCGACCACGCGACGACCACCGTCTCGGACCGAAACCCCCACTTTCCCCAGACGCGTAGCGACGACGATGAAGGCTCCCCGTGGTGACTGGCGTGCTGCCCTCGACGAGGTCGACGCCACGCTCGTCGACGGCTACCAGAGCGGGTTCCCGGTCGAACCGCACCCGTTCCGGGCGGTCGGTGCGGACCTCGGTGTCACCGAGGAAGCGGCGCTCGAACGGGTCCAGCGACTCCGGGAGGCGGGAGTGTTCCGGCGGTTCGGCGCGGTGCTCAACCCGCCCGTCATCGGCAGTTCGACGCTCGCGGCCGTCAGCGCCCCCGACGACCGCTTCGAGGCGGTCGCCGAGGTCATCAACGGCTACCGGCAGGTGAACCACAACTACCGGCGCGACCACGAGTGGAACATGTGGTTCGTCGTCACCGCCGCCGCCCGCGAGACCCGCGACGCCATCCTCGCGGACATCGAGGAACGGACCGGTCTCGACGTGTTGAACCTCCCGATGCTCACCGACTACTACATCGACCTGGAGTTCCCGGTGGTCAACGCCGACCGGTTCGCACGGGAGTCCCTCACCGAGACCGAGGTGACGGCGACCCGTATCTCCGAGTCCGCGACGGCGGACCTGACCGACCTCGACCGACGCCTCCTGCTGGAGGTGCAGGACGGCCTCCCGCTCACCCTCACGCCCTACGCCGACGTCGCCGCGGCCGTCGACGCCACCACCGACGAGGTGGTCGACGCCATCGAGCGACTCCGCGAGAACGGCTGTATCAAACGCATCGGCTGTGTCGTCAACCACGTCGTCACCGGCTTCGACGCCAACTGCATGGTCGTCTGGAACGTCCCCGACGACGAACTCGACGCCCGCGGCGAACGGGTCGGCAGTCTCCCGTACGTCACGCTCTGCTATCACCGCCCGCGCCGCCCCGACCAGGACTGGGAGTACAACCTGTTCACCATGATTCACGGCCGCGAACAGGGGGCCGTCGACGAGAAGATAGACGAACTGGCGGCCGAGTACCTGCCGTTCGAGCACGAACGTCTCTACTCGACGGCGACGCTGAAACAGACCGGCGCACAGTACGAGGAACTGGTCGCCGGTGAGTGAACGAGAGATATCGTCGTCCCGGTTTGGTCAGCAACAACTGTTGGGCAGAGAGCGTGGGGCTATCACAGTACGACTGTTTATTGCGAGTAGCTGATAACGGACCGTTTATGAGCGTGATTGTCAGCAGGGAGGTTCTCGTCTACGTCGCGTGGACTGTCGCACTGATTCTCGGCGTGATCTTTGTCATGAACGTTCTACTCCTGTTGTTCTTCGGCCTGTGATACACTCGCGGCACACGTCTGACAGTACCGGCGAGATACGTCCCCACGCCACGTCCGAGCCAACCGCTTTCTCCCTCCACACTAACCCACACTCATGAGCCACCAGACCGACCGCCCGGCGAAGTCGCCGGACGAACTCCAGTTCATCTACGCTGACGCCGCCGAGACGTTCGAGCGGTTCGCCGCGCTCAACGAGCGACTGCTCGGGCGCTACCGCGAGCGCCTGTTCGCCCGCGCGCAGGGCCACGTGCTCGACGTGGCCTGTGGGACGGGGTCGAACCTCCAGCACCTCCCCGAGGGCTGTTCGGTCGTCGGGGTGGACCTCTCGACGCCGATGCTGGAGGGGGCGCGCCGCGAGGCCGCCTCGCTCGGCCGGGAGGTGACGCTCGCCCACGCCGACGCCCAGCGCCTCCCCTTCGCCGACGACGCGTTCGACACCGTCGTCTCCGCGCTCTCGACGTGTACGTTCCCCGACCCCGTCGCCGCGCTCCGGGAGATGGCTCGTGTCTGTGCGCCCGCCGGTCGCATCCTCCTGTTCGAGCACGGACGGTCCAGTCTCGGCCCGGTCGCGTGGGGACAGGACCGTCTCGCGCCGTGGCACTTCGAGGACATGGGCTGTCGGTGGAACCAGGACCCGGAGGGCGTCGTCCGCGAGGCGGGTCTGGAGATTCGCCGAGCGGAGTGCCACGTCGCGGGAGTGTTCACGAGTCTCGTCGCCGGGCCGACCGTCGTGGGCGAGTGAGCGCCGGCCTGCCCCTGCCACGTCAACTGCTACCACCCCCGCGCGAGTGGTCGGGCTATGCTGGTCTACTTGCATCAGTACCGGGAGGCCGACGCCGAAGAGGCGGCCGGGGACCACAGCGTCGACGACCCCCCACAGGACTCGGAGAGCTACTTCGACGTCGACGACCTGGAGACCGACTCCTGGGAGCGCGTCGACTACGACGGCCGGTCGGTCCTCCGGAAGGTCGTAAGCTACGACGACGTGGTGGCGATTTCGGTCCCACAGGACTACACCGAGTCGGGCGACCTGCCCGGCGCGACCGTCCAACTCCGAACCGAGGGCGACGAGGAGTACGTCGAACAGGCCGTCGTCTTCGAGGTTCAGGACGCCTCGCCGGAGTGAGCGGGGTCACTCCAGCGCGTAGGTGACCGTCACCTGAGCGTTCGTCTCGACCGGTCCGGGGCGAGGGTCGGCCGCCGGCCGACTCCCCGACCCACCGCCGGTGTCGAACGACGCGCCGAGCGCTTCACCGCGGGGGCTGGGTCCCGACTGCGTCGTCATCGACTCGACCGCGCCGAGCGACCGGTCCGTCGCGGCGGCGAGCGTCTCGGCCTGTCGTTCCGCGTCGGCGGCCGCCCGCGTCAGCGCGTCGTCACGGGCGTCGTCCCTGGTAGCGTCGTCGAGCGTGTGTCGGACCGAGGAGACACCGGCGTCGGCCCGGTCGACGGCCGCCGTCAACAGGTCGCCGAGGCCGTCGAGGTCGCTCGTCTCGACGCGAACGACGTGGGTGACGGTGAACCGCTCGTCGTGCGTGTCGTTCGGGCCAGGACGCTGTCGATTGACGGTGTAGGCCGCCGAGTGGAACGCCTCCTCGGCGACGCCGTGGTCCGCGAACGTCTCGAACAGCGCCGCCGACCGACGGTCGGTCGCCGCCCGTGCGGTCGCTCGGTCGGCGGCGTGCTCGTTCACCTGGAACTCGACCTGTGCCCGGTCGGGCTTCCGCCGGTCGGTGCCGCTGCCGGTGACGCTGATGGTGTCCGTCTCGCGCATACCCACGGTTCGCCAGGCAGGGACACAAGTGTTCGCTCGCCGTCACTCGACGTTCTTCCCGACGACGACGCAGGTCCGAATCTCCAGGGCGGTCTCGAACTCCTCGCTCCGGCCGAGACTGTCCCCCAGTCGACGGAGGTGTTCCTCGTGGGCCCGTTCGACCGCGTCACGCTCGCGGCGTTCGAGTTCGACGTGCTCGTCGATGGTCTCCCAATGGTCGGCCTCGACGAGGAAGAGACAGGCGTCGTCGCTCTCGTGGACCAGTTCGTAGCGCCGACGGTACTCGTCGAGTCGCGGCCCGAGGTGGGCCTGCACGTGGTCGACCAGGTCCGGGAGGAGCTGTGGCCCGACGCTCGCCTTCGCGGCCGCGAGCAACAGGGCGGGGCCGTCGATGGGGTCGCCGTTCATCCCCCCGCGCGCATCGCCTTCTGCGAGAAGTCGTCGACCAGTTCCGGCAGCGTCTCCTCCTCGCCCTCGAAGACGACGGTGACCTCCGTCAGCCGAATCGAGGCGGCGACGTCCACCTTCTCGGCGGTGAGCGTCGCCGTCCAGTCGCTCCCCTCGACGGTGACCGGCCCCTCGCCTTCGGGGTCACCCTCGATACGCTCGCCGCCGAGGTTCCCGAGGTAGTGTGTGGCGAGTCGTTTCGAGATACCGCGGAAGGACTTCTCGACGCGCATCTATCCACCCGCCACCGGCGGGAAGACGGAGACGGTGTCGCCCTCGTCGAGGTCCGTCGCGGTGCCGTCGATGTGGAGCACTTCGCGGCCGTTCTTCAGCACGCTCAGTTGCGGGCGGATGTCGCCCGCGTCGTCCAGCAACTCCCCTTCGAGGCCGTCGAACTCGGCTTCGAGGGCGGCCAGCACCTCTCCGACGGTCGTCCCCTGGTCGTACTGCCGGGCGACGGTCTTCTGCCCGACGGCCTCACGAAAGTTCGCAAAGAACCGCAACTGGAGTTCCATACCTGTCGCAGGACGCCGAAACGCATAAATCCCGTTCGCCGGCGCGTCGGAGCACGCACCTCCGACCTCGACACGCTCCGTGCACCGACGGCGGTGTCGCTCGCCGTCGAGCGTGTGGAGGCGAACACGGCCCGTCAGTCGTCGGCCGGTCGCTCCAGCGTGACGGCGTGGTCGTCGAGCGGCGTCGAGGCGTCCGCGACTCCCGTGAGGTCGAGCCGCTCCAGCGTCGCCGCGGTCGGCCGCCCCTCCGGCCCCCAGCCACGGACGGCGTAGTACGTCGACAGCAGGCGCTCGAAGTCCGTACCGGAGAGCGCCCGGTCGCCGTCCGCGGGCGTTCGGGTGAGCGCACCGGGGAGCGCGTCGTCTCGGCGGTCGAACCCCTCGCGGACGTTGAACAGACGGGTGAGCGTCCAGACGCGTTCGCCGAGCGTCGTCAGCGTCCGGGCGTCGTGGTCGCCCCCGAGCGCCCGGAGCCACGGTGCGCCGAGGTCCTCGAGCGTCGCGCCGACGAAGTCGTCCGCGACGAGACTCCACAGGGCCGACCGCGCGGTCTGGGCACCGACGACTCGCTCGACGCGCTCGCGGTCGGTCCAGCGCTCGCCGTCGAACGCCTCGGTCTCGATGGGGCGGGCACGTCGGTGACACGCCCCCCGGTCGCTCGTCGCGTACGCCAGCGCCATCGCGGGCGCGGAGCGCGGGTCGTACGCGGGCAGCGCCATCGACTTGACCGAGGGGACGAGGGCCGCGCCGCCGTAACGGGCGGCCGCCGCGTCGAGGCCGTCGGCCAGCGTGTCCGCCAGCGTCCCCTCGCGGTGGGCGATGGCCACGACCAGTTCGCGGGCCGCCGCCGGGTCGCCGAAGGAGAGCGAGCGGTCGAGCAGTCCCGACTCCCCGGCGCGGACGGCCCACGCGACGGCGCTTCCGGCGTCGATGACGTCGATACCGAGTCGGTCGCAGGTCGCGCCGAGCGTGGCGACGGCGTCGAAGTCGTCGATGCCGAGGCCGGCACCGAGACTCATCGAGGCGGCCCCGCGCGGAACGGCGTCGCCGTCGCTCGTCTCGACACGGAACCCGCCCGTCTCGTCGCCCTCACGCTCGGTCGCCGCGTCGCGGGCCGCCGCGACGCCGATACCCTCGCTCCCCTCGAAGCGCGACTCCCGCCAGCCACGGGTGGCGAGGACGCCCGCCGCGTCGGCGAAGTCGACGCTCTCGAGCGTCCCGCTGACGGCCTGCCACCGGCCGACGTCGCTCTCGTCGTACCGTCGCTCGGCCGTCTTCTGGAGGTCGACGAGCGGGTCGGGGAGCGTCGGCGGGTCGCCACGCGCGACGACGGCCTTCAGCCGTTTCGCGCCGAAGACGGCCCCGACACCGCCCCGGCCCGCGTGGTGGTCGCCGCCGTCGGTCGCCACCGTCGCGTAGCGAACCCGGTGCTCGCCGGCAGGGCCGATACACGCTACCGCGCCGTCGTAGGCGGCGTCGGTCTCGTCGGTCGTCGCCCCCCAGCAGTCGGCCCGGTCGAGGTGGGCGCTCCCGTCGGCCTCGACGACGAGCGTCGTCGGGTCGCTCGCCCGGCCGGTGACGAACACGCCCAGACAGTCCGGGAGGGCACCGGCGAGCGCGTCCGGAACCGCCCCGCCGACGTACGAGTCGAGGAACCCGCCGGTCAGCGGCGACTTCGTGACGACGGCGAGACGGGACTCGCCGGGCAGGTAGCCCGACAGCGGCCCCCAGACCAGTCCGAGGAGGTTGTCGGGGCCGAGCGGGTCCGTGCCGGCGTCGAGTTCGTCGTAGAGGTAGCGTGCCCCGAGACCCTTCCCCCCGAGGTAGCGCCGTCGCCACCGCTCGGGGACCGGGGTGCGCTCGACCGTCCCCGCGGTGAGGTCGACCCGGAGGACGGCGTCGCGCTGTCGTCCAGTCACTGGGGGACACTACGCACGTCGGGCGGTTAAGCGTAGGGCCGGCGGGTCGACTCGTGCCTTCGGCCCGTCCGACAGCGGGTCGCCGCCCGCGTTCAGTCCTTGAACATGTCGCTCAGTCTGATGCCGTCCTCGGCGATGCGGTAGTTGCGCTCGCGGTCGATGCGCTGGCTCAACTCCTCGTGGGAGAACAGTTGGCCGATGAGGTCCGCCTGGAGGTTCCGCCACGCGATGGCGTAGATGGGCGATTGGCCCCACGCCCGCAGTTCGGGGACGAACTCGTCGTAGCGCTCCGCGCGGGATTCGAGGTGCTCAACGACGTCCGTGACGAACGCCACCACCTCGGCGTCCTCGGACTCCTCGATTTCGCGGTTGATGCGGGCTTCGAGGCCCTGCACCGCCCGTTGCATGTCCTGAGCGGTGCCCTGTCCGTCCTCGGGGAGCGAGTCGACGATTGGCTGGGGAACACCCAGCGAGACCGGTTCCATGGTGACGACTGACGCGCCATCGGGTGAAAAGGTTGGCTTCGGGCGAGCGTCGGCCGTTCTCAGAGGTACTCGCTCAGCGGCGTCGCTCCCGGTGACTCGTCGTGGGCGATGGCGGCCCCCGCGACGACGGTCCCACGCGTGAGGGCGGTGGTGAGGGCCGCCACGAGGACTCCGAGAAACGGGACGCCACCGGAGGGCCCGCCGACCGGTCCGACCGGCGTCCCGACGAACGCGCCGAACTGCGGAACCAGGACCTGGTACGAGAGGAGACCGAGGACCGACCCGAGCGCCGCACCCGCCCCGCCGGCGACGAACGCGGGCACCACGAACGACAGGTAGGGGTCGGACGCGTCACTCGTCCGGTAGCCGACGAGGCAGCCACCGAGGAGCACGCCGAGGAACACGCCGACGCTGGTGACCTATGAGAGAGCGGTCGAGAGGAGGCCGGGGCCGAGCACCAACGGGAGCGCTCCACTGGCGGTACCGACCGTCGAGGTGACGACGGTGAGGAGGAACGTCGCCGCGAGGAGCAGGGACCGGTCCATGCGCGTTCGTTCGCGTCACGAACCAAGAACGTTCGGTGTGTCGACTCCTGCTCACGCTCGCCGCGAGCGGAGGCCCCACGCGACGACGCCGACGACGACGGCCACGAGGACGGCGAACAGGCCGCTCTCGGGGAGGAAGCCGAGGGCGAACAGGCCGAACGCGACGAAGACGGCGGCCGCGCCCGCCTCGATGGCCGCCGTCGGGAGGTACGCCTCGACGCGCTCGCCGACGACGGCGTCGACGCCCGTTCTGAGGCCGAGTGCGGCGACGACGCCGACGAACACCGACAGGGGTGCGTCGGGGAAGACGACGGCGAGGTTCACCGTCAACAGTTGGGTCTTGTCGCCGAACTCCGCGACGCCGACGAGGACGAAACTCGCCAACACGCCGCCGTACGCACCGACCCGAGCGAGCACCGGGTCGGGGAGCAGTCGGCCCGAGAGACCGCTCTCGACGCCGCCGTCGGTCCGCGAGGGCTTCGTGCGCCGGTCGACCCGAACGCGGTCTGCCGCGCTCTTGGCGGTCCAGACACCGAAGACGACGAACAGCAGGCCGGTGAGCGGCCCCATCACGCCGGGGGGAACCGCGCTCAAGAGCGCCTGTCCGAAGACGACTTCGAGCGCGCTCCACGCACAGAACGCCCCCATCGCGCCGAGGAACACCCGCTTGGCGTCGTACCGCGAGGCGAGCGTGACGACGACCAGTTGGCCCTTGTCGCCGAACGTCCCGAGCATGTTGACGAGGAAGGAGGCGAGGAGCGGGCCGTAGTCGGCGTACTCGCGGATGAACGACTGGAGCTCCGACGACTGGAGCAGGAGACCGACGGTCACCGCGTCTCACCCGAGGCGGTCGCTCGACACATCCGTCCCGTCGTACGATTAGCCGCCACTAAAGACTGACTTTGGCGGCACCCGAGAACGGGTCCCGTGCGGCCGACTACCGTTCCTCGACGTGGCGCACGTCGACGCCGATGCCGCGCGTCGAGCGCACCATCTCGTCGCCGGACATCGACGCCTTGCCGACGGCGAACGCGCGTGGCCCCTCGACGACCACCTCGTCGCCGACCCGAATGTCGCCGTCCGCGTCGAGGATGCCCGGCGCGAGGACACTGCCCTGCGGGACGAACCCGTCGATTTCGACCGTCTTCGTCGGTACGTCGCTCTCGACCCAGCGTCTCGCCCCCGCCATCGTGAGCGAGAGCGTCCCGTACTGCGGGACGAGCGTCGCCCACTGTTCACCCTCGCTCGTGACGCGCAGGGAGGGGTAGCGCCCGCCCGTCGAGATGTGGTCGAACAGTTCGTCGCCGGCGTTCTCGACCGACCCGGTCGAGACGTCACTCGACCCACCGCCGAACTGGTAGTCCGCGATGGCCCGGACGGTGTTGTGCTCGCGTTCGCGCTTCAGGTAGCGCGCTTCGCCCTCCAGTGTCTCTCCGAGCGCCGCGAGCGACTCGTCGGTCGTCGGGTGGTCGGCGACGGTGAACTCGAAGGTCACGTCCGCGTCGGCCTTCTCGGTCGCTCGCTCCACGATGTCGGTGTAGCCACCGGGCGGGACGTGCGCGACGTGGCGCGGGTAGTCGGTCGAATCGAGGTAGCGTGCGAGCACCTCGGCGACGAACTCGATTTCGGACTCGCTCCACTCGCCCGTGACAACGGAGTCGTAGTGCTGGGCGGGGTAGGTGAGTTCCAACTCCTGGGGAACAACGCCGATGGGCGAGGTCATCGACACCTTGTGCGCGCGGTAGTCGATGGTCTTGTGGAACTGCGCGTGGCTCTGGGAGTCGCCGTAGGGCTTGCGCGCCGAACACGGCACGAGCACGAGCGGTCCGTCGAACCGGTTGTGGTAGCGACTCGTCACCCGGTCGGCGAAGCGCTGAATCTCGACGCGCTTGAGCGAGTCGTCGCTCGCGGCGAGCAGTTCGTCGCGCCGGGAGATGGGCGTGCGTTCCTCGACGTAGCCGTACTGCTGGTCGAGTCGCCGGAACAGCGCGGTCAGCCACGCCTCGTGGCGGGCCTGCCCCTCGACGTAGTCTCGGAGTCGACCCGACCGGATGCGCTGGCGGACGCGGGCGAGTTCGGCCCGGAGGGCGTTCACGTTGTGCTCGGCACAGTCCTCGTGGTCGAACGCCTCGCGCGGCGTTCGACACGCCTCACAGGCACACGGCAGTTCGTCGAGGTCTTCGAGGAACGCCTCGCCGTCCGTCGAGCAGTAGAACCCCTCCAGTCCGCGGACGTACGCCTTGTCGGTGTCGAACAGGTCGACACCGGCGTACGCGAGCGTGGCGACGTTGGCTGGCGTGGCGAGGCCCGAACAGTAGAGGGCGGTGTCCGGTGGAATCTCCTCGCGCACGTCGAGGACCGTCTCGACGAAGGCCGCGGCGTGGCCCGCGATGCCCGCCGCCTCCGAGAGCGCGTAGGCGTCCGCGCCGTAGTCGGCGGCGGTGTCGCCCGAGACGACGGCGACGCTCGGGAAGTCGACGTCGGGGTAGTCGGTGGCGAAGGCGTCGGCGACACGCTCGTCGGTGCCCGCCGGGAACGCGCGGTGGGGGAGGACGGTGAGTCGGTCGTCACTGCCCGCCAACTGCTCGCGTTCCTCGGGCCACACGCTCCCGGAGTCGTCGAGCACCTCGTCGACCAGTCCCGGCGTCCGCAGTGGGTCCGAGAGGCGGACCTCGCCCAGTCGGGCGGGGCCGTCGCGCTCGTGGACCTCGAAGTAGTCGGTCATTGCCGACGGTCGGTGGTCGGGGGTACAGGGCCTTTCGATGTAGCGGCGCGACCACGAGATATTTACTCCACTGTCCGTCACGAACGCTATGGCCCTCCCCACACCGCTCGAACGACTGCTCAGACCGACCCGTGTGTTCGAGGAGGCGACGTCGCCCCGCGTGGCCGCCGCCGTCGTCCTCGCCGTCGCCCTCCTGCACGCCGCCAGCGTCGTCGTCGCCGCGGACGCGTTCCTCGACGTCCCCGGGACGGTCAGCGTCGACAACCCGAACCGGCCGGCCGACTGGGTGTGCGACGACACGACCGGCGTGTTCGACGACACCGTCGGCCGGGGCTGTTCGGAGCCGGAACGGGTCGAACGTGACCTCGGCGAACACGCCGCGTCGACCGTGAGCGGCTACTGGCCGACGGCACTGCTGGGTGTCCTCTGTGGGTGGCCGATGCTGGCGTGGCTCGTCCACCTCGTCGTCGCGCCGGGCCGAGACGGCTACGTCGAGACGCTCCTCGACACCGCGTGGGCGGTCGTTCCGCTCTCGCTGGTGGCGGCCGCTCGCCTGGTCGTCGTTCCGGCACGCGTCGACGGACTCGGCCGGCCGTCCAGCCTCGACGGGGCGGCGAGCGAGGCCCTACGACTGACGTTCGGCACCGAGTCGACGCTGCTCCTCGTCGCCAGCGTCGTCGCCGCCGCGTGGTCGGGGTACGTCGCCGTCGGCGTCGCAACGCGCCACGACGACTCGGAACGGGAGTACGACACGACGCGCGAGCGAGTCCTGACCACGGGGGG
>NZ_WSZK01000013.1 GCF_009791395.1 Halomarina oriensis | reverse complement strand
AAAACGACCAAACGGACGAGCGACCGCGCCTACCGCTACTACTACTGGCAGTGGCGGGAGGGCGACGCATGGAAGAACGAGTATATCGCTCCTGTGAGCGATTAGCTATCGGAAGCGTCTCCACGACGTGTTCGATGAGCGGTGAAAAGCAGACATCTACTCACAGAGGAAGGAAGATGTCTCAAAAGGGGGTTCCACCCTTCCAAGCTTCGGTCGACACACGCACCGATCATCTGCTTGCGCATTAAGCGGGATTGTGAAGCGTACTCGATTTCAATGAAGTCCGTCGGTCAGTTTGCGGAGAACCGCAATGCGGCTCACTGTCAGACACCCCTGATTTCCCGAGAGTATGTTACTTATTCACACGCCAGTGCACGGGGGGACACCCCTCATTTCCTGAGCCCTCTCCAGAGACCGAGTGCCCCTAGCTAATTCAGAAAGCTAGTATACATACATAAAGAGTATGTATCTAAACGGTATTTCTAGTACTACGGACCTTGTTAACAGCATGTGGTAATAAAGCTACTGCTAGGACAAAGGGCATGTAGCTAACTGAACCCGACCGAGTCTTTGAACCCGAGAGCTCCGGAAAACAGGGGTCCCCCCGTAACTTAAACACGTGTTGGCTGCGGAAGCTCAGGAAACTCGGGAAACCACCCATCTTTATCTACTGGCTACACTATCGACTCAGCAATCAAAGAACAATGGGCTTGGAACCATTCACGCAGGACGACCAAATCTTCCGTGACGAGGACGTGCTTCGCGATAATTACCGTCCTGACGATCTTATTGAACGTGACAAAGAACTCAGTGAGTACCAGGCCGCGTTGAAACCGGTGATCAAAGGGGCCCGCCCGCGGAACATCTTTGTCTACGGCCAGACCGGTGTCGGGAAATCACTGGCGACTGCGATGATCATGAACCGGTTGTTGCTCGACCAAGAGAACTATCCTGACATCGATATTGAGGTCGTGGAGCTCACCTGCAAGTCGTTGACCAGCAGCTACCAAGTGACTGCTCACTTAGTAAACCAGTTCCGCAGCCAGGATGAGCAGATCACACCCACCGGATATACACCCGGCATGATCAACGACATGCTCTGGCGACACTTGAACGAGCTTGAGGCCACGCACTGTTTGATTGTGCTTGACGAGGTGGACTCGATTGGGAAGGACGACGATATCCTATACGAGCTCCCGCGGTGCAACGACAACGGGAATGTGGAGGATACGAAGATTGGTGTGGTCGGTATCAGCAACGACTTCACTTTTAGAGATAATCTCAGCGGGCGAGTGAAGGACAGCTTGTGTGACGAGGAGATTCATTTTCCGCCATACGATGCTGATCAGTTATCGAACATCTTGATGCAGCGGGCGGAGAAGGCGTTCACAGACGGTGTGTTGGAAGATGATGTGATTCCGTTGAGCGCGGCCCATGCTGCTCAGGATTCGGGGAGTGCCCGGCAAGCACTGAAGCTGTTGTTCAAGGCTGGTGACTTGGCACGGGAACGTGAGGCACCGAGTGTCACGGAGCAGCACGTCAGAGAGGCGGAGAAACTGATTGAGGAGGGGAAAGTGAAAGACGAGTTGGAGTCGTTGCCGACTCAAAGCCATCTGACGTTGCTGGCGATTTTGATGCTGTCGAAAGGAGACGCCCTTCCGGCGAAAACACGGGTGGTGTATGAAAAGTATGTTGAGTTGGCGGAGTTGGCGGATGCTGATGTGAAGACGGATAGAACGATTCGAGACCGTCTGAGCCAATTGACGTTAAAGGGGTTTCTCGGAGTTGAGGAGCAGAACGATGGGATACACGGCGGTAGCTACCATCAGTACACATTAGAAGTACGGACAGATATCGTGGAAGATGCGTTGCAGAGCCAGACTCGGATCAGCGAGGTATTCCACTGAATGTCGGAACGCTTGGACCGGCCCGGCGTAGACCTCGTCTTGAGGTTGAGTGAGGACAATGCGGCCCGTCGATGTGGTAAGTGCGACTTGGATGCAGAGTTCTACGTCTACACCGATTCTGTAGCTTCAGAGTACGTCTGCGGCGATCACTTGGATGACGCCGTACAACGAGCTCAAGCCTGAATATCTGACTAATCTAACACAAGATAGCTCAGATACGTCAGATACATCAGTCACGTCTGACACACTCTTTTATCGAAGTAATCAGATACAGCAGATAGATGACTGAGATACTGGCAATCAGTAATCAGGCGGGGGGTGTCGGGAAAACCACGACGTCAATCAATTTGGCAGGTGCCCTCAGCGAGCTGGGGAATAAGGTACTACTGGTGGATGCCGACCCGCAAGGAACCGCGACTGAGGGCACAGGATTTCGCGACCTGTACAACCAGAAGATTCCCTCACTTCACCAGATCATGGTCGACCCGAGCCGGACCAGTGAGGTCAACGACATCGTTGAACACCATGAGGAGTTCGACGTCATTCCAGCAAATAAAGCGATGGACGCCCTGAAAGATATGTTACTGACGCAGGTGGCGAACAGCGAGATGCGGTTGAAAATCGCGTTAGACGAACTTGAGGAAGAGTACGACTTCGTCCTGATTGACTGTCCGCCAGACCTCTCACAAATCCTCGACAACGCTCTGATCGCCGCTGAGAACGTGCTGATACCGGTCGAAGCAACTCGGCGGAGCATTCGGGCAATCGAGAAGATGAACGAGGAGATCGAGTACTTAGAGAACAGCTTCCCCGGTCAGATAGAGCAGATACGTATTCGAGGTATTGTCGTGAACTCGGTTGAGCCAACGCCGAACAACGACACCAAAGAGATGCTGGAGTTCTTCAACGACGCTCCGTATCCTGTGTTCGAGGTCCCCGAGCGGGTGGCGATCCGTCGAGCGTGGAATAACGGTGTCTCGATTTTCCAGCACGATGACCCAGCACAGACGGCGTCTGCTCGTGATGCGTACATCGCGATCGCGGAGGAGCTGTCCGCTGAACAGGAGGTGACTGCGTAAGATGGCGGACGACCTGGATGAACGGAAGGAAGATATGTGGGGGATGGACGAGGTCCGTTCAACCGGTGCTAGCTCAGAAGCTGTAGATACGCAAGATAGCTCAGATACAACAGAGCGGGGAACACCACCAACGACGGACGACAACTCAGATACGTCAGACGCATCAGATACAACACACACGTCAAAAGCATCAGTCACGTCAGATACTACAGAAGCGAGCGGCGAGACTGTTCGCCAACTGGCGATTGACGCACAGCGAAAGCAGTTAGCGGTCCGTGATCTGCACAACGTCAACGTATACCTGTACGAGAGTATCTACCGCGAAATGGTGGCGACGTTCAAGCAACTAGATTCTGAGTATTTCCAGCAACACGGCGATGAGCTCTCGAAGAACAAAGAGTTCTTCAACGCCGTATTCCGTGCTGGCTTAAACAGTCCACAGCTCCGCCAGGAGCTGGAACTCGACGACTGAGTTCAGATTTCTCAGATACGTCAGATATGCCTGTTCGCCGATAATGTGCGAGTGAGAATGGAAACTGCATGATTTGGTTGTTCTACAGCTGGGCACCTCTAACAGCTGGGCTACGCCAAAGTGGCGTGAAACAAAGCCACTCCGTTTCTTGCCGGTTTTATTAGACAGAGAGCGTGAGTCTTGCGGGGGGAGCTATGTCAGATTCATGCTCCCGTTACGGTGGATGAACACGATTGTAACGCCACATACGACCCCTCCGAACCCTCCCAGAATCGTCGCCCTCAGTGGAGTGCTACCAAACAGACCGGCGTTGATACCGACGGAGACAGCCACCCAAGTCAGCGTCATTACTGCCACAAATCCTAATGGGTTCTCTTCAACACTCAACATGACTGAATCTTGGCTATCGTCCGGTAATAATCCTCGGACAACTGGTATTCAACTTTCGGCCACTGATACACTCGCGGCACAAGTCTAACAGCTGCGTCATATCTTTCTGCTCTGGAATAAATAGCCTGACCTCTAGTGACTCCGTTCGTCGAAGGCGTCAGCGAGCCGTTCGCGCATGAACTCGCGGCGAGTCCGGCGGGCTCGCTCATCGGAGAGGTAGTTCTCGTGGACGACCGAGGCGTCCGAGGAGCCCTGGTCGGCAGCGATCTCCCCGATGCCCTCGAGGAGTTGGCCGAGGGCCGCCGTGTAGGTGTCGTACCAGAAGCGCCGACAGAGCTGAGGTGAGGGCCGTTCGCCGTCGATAGTCTCGGGGAGGTCAGCATCGTCGGCGAGGTCACGAAACCACGCCCAAACCCGCTCTCGGCCAATGTGTCCGGCGTCAGCAATCGATGAGGGGAACAGGTAGCCGTTCCACTCATCGCCTTCTCGGTTCGCTCGGTCGCCAGTCACCGTCGACACCGTACCATCCGTCCCAACCGCACGGTTCGTAGACACCGCACGCACCGCAGACACCGAACTGTCGAGCAGGTCATCAAGGCGTTCGTCGAGGACGTCCAGCCCGTAGAGGATGTTCACCTCGCCCGGCCCGTTCTTTCGCTCCTCGAACCGGAGGTATGGCCCGTCGTCACCGTTGCGATGAATCTGGGAGATGTGGAGTGCGGCGACCTCGTTCGCCCGCAAACCCCACCCGGCGAGCGCGACGACCAGGAGCCGTTCGCGGGGAGAGTCGGTCACCGACATCAGCGCCCGGACGTGGTCGGCGTCGAGGGCGGGCGAGTCGCTCGGTTCGACCTGCCACTTGAACTCGGAGTACAGACCCGTCGCGGGGTTCGCGGCGGCTACTCGGCGTCCGACGAGATGCTGATACCAGTCGTCGACGACGCCCCGAACACGCCGTTTCGTCCGGGGGGCGTACTCTTCGTCGTTCAGGTGGTCGAACGCCGCGTAGCACGCATCAACGGCTTCGTAGACGGGTCGTTCGGAGTCTCGATGGACCGGTGAGAGCAGGTCGTCGCTTCCGTTCGCACTCGCGTACGCCCGCACGTAGCAGTTCAATCGCTTGCGCATCGCTGCTATCGAGGAGTCGGCAAGGTCGTGACGGTCGCGACGCCGATCCAGGAACCGTTCGAGCGCGTCGACAGTTGCGTCGTCGTCGGTGGCCCAGTCGTAGCCGTCGTCGACGTCCCCGCCGAGGTCCTCGTTCCAGAACTCACCGAACGACAGCCCGTGGTGGCGTCGCAGCGCCGCGAGGAACGCTCGGAGGCCCTCGTCACGGAACCACTGATGGGTGGGCTTCTCGGTGTCGGGGTCACCACCCGCAGCCGCGAAGCGAGGCGCGACTTGCTCCCAGTACAGCTGAGCGAACTCCTCGCGGTCAAGCGTCGACCAGCGCACATCCTCGAACGGATTCTCGGGAAGAAGCCGGTTCGCTGTCCCGTCAGGGGAATCTGAGTCGGCCATATTCGTGTTGCTCGGCGGTTGTTCTCGATTGCTAATAACTCTGTGGCACTAACGGACCGGAAGAGTCCGTTTGACCCACGCCATTTGGTGCTGATACTGCCGGGAAACACGTAAACTGTATGCTGCGATACCGATTGGTTCAAGACTGAGCGCCTACCAGTACCACTACTAATATGCAAAATTTAGCCCTCTCAGACGTCGAAGAGTCCGATCTACAATCTTTGGTCGACGACGGCGTACGCGAGACGAAGGAGTTGGAATTCAAGCGAGAAATGAATCCACACGCCGACTCGCACAAGAAGAAGGTCATCCATGAGGTAATCGCACTTGCCAACGAGCGCGGCGGTGATCTCATTCTCGGGCTCGACCAGGATGACGTCGGGAGGGCCAGTGAGGTCTGTGGGATGGACATCCCCGACTTGGACGAGACGAAAGGAACGTGGAACGATATCTTCCGAGACTACATCGAGCCGCGCATTTCGCCGGGCCACCTAGAAGTCGAGGGGGTGGAACTCGCAAGCGGTCAGAGTGTCATTCTAATCCGTGTTCAGAAAAGCCCAGCCCGGCCACATCGAAACACAATCAGCCGACGGGTCTACCGGCGAACGTCGAGCGGGCTGCAAGAACTGTCGATGCTCGAAATTCGACGAGCCATCCTCGAATCCGAGGGGGAAGAGTCGTTCGAGGATCTCATGGACAATCTCAAAGAAGAGCGTCTCAACCTCATCGAGTCGCGTGGGAACAATCTCCCCACGCCGCTCCCTACTGGACCGTGCGTCGTCGTTCACCTCTTCCCGACCGGGATGTTCGATATCGACCACGGAATTGACCAGCGTGACCTTCCACTCCCACCGCTGTTCGGTAAGCCGAAGGCAGTGCCGCCGGGCGACCTGACTGGCGATGGGGTCGTGATGACCAATCAGCGGTTCGGTGGCGAGTCGCCCAACTACATCTACTTCTCCGAGAAGGGGTACATCGAGGCAGTCTCCACGGAGTATTTCAAGCGCCCGACGATGGACGCGTTTCAAGACCCGAAGGCGGGTGCGATCGATCCCGTCCTCGCCAACGACGTCTTGCAAACGGTCACGTACTCGATGCCGAGGTTAGACGACATTGGTGCTGAACTCCCTGTCTATGCCCACGTCACGCTGCTCGGAGTGGACGGGTACTTCATGGGCCGAAACGAGGGTCATCCGGCTCGAAACTCACCAGGTGGTCTCACCGACCAGACCGAACTGCCGGTGGTCCCAATCGACTCGTTTGACGACGATTTAGATGACCTATTCGAGACGTTGGGACGTCTCTACCAAGTAGATCGGTTCACCCCTCGATACGTTTAGTTCTACGATCCTCAGGTCCCTCTCGATACTCTGTCGAACCATTCATCCGTGAGAGGGAGTCCGTACTCCGAGGAGAAAAGTTGCAGTTTGGGTAATTCTCGAAATCAATAATTGCCAGCGAGTGAAATATCCCGCCAACCAGGTGGCTTTCGAGCAGGTTAATGGGCTCGTCGCGACGGACCCATCCACTGGCAGGGAAGTGAGTCACCATAACACACAATATGTACAAGGAAAAAGAGATAGACATGGTCCGACGAATCTTCCCCAGCTTCCATTATGAAAACGACCTGTCTCGAGCCAATACGGTTCGGAATAGCTGGGTTACGCAAGACCGCTCAGTCGCAGGTTTCGTCGACGCAGCAGAGTGGGAGGAAGTTAAGGAAGACGGTGACGACGCAATCGAGGAGTGGATTGACGAACAAATGAAGAACACGTCAGTGACGGTCGTGATGATTGGTAAAGACACACACGAACGTAAGTGGGTCAACCGAGAAATCGAGAAGAGTGTTGAGAAAGGTAAGGGACTACTCGGAATTCATATCCACAATATCAAGGATTTGAATGGCAACTACGGAACAAAAGGTCCGAATCCATTTTCGTCTTATCGAATCACAACTGACGGGGCCGAGATGCCACTTACACAGAAATATGATACGTACGACTGGGTAAATGACGATGGGTACAACAACCTTGGAGACTGGGTAGAGGATGCAGCGACCAACGCTGGCCGGTAAGGATGGATTCTGAAGAGGAGTTTCACAAATCACTGGACTACATACAGGCAGTAATCGAAAGACAAGCAAACAATTCGTTCAAGGTTAAGGGATGGACCATTGCACTTGTGGTCGTTGCCCTCCTTTTCAGGTCTGATGGCTTTCAGTTCGTACTCGCCTATGTTCCACTAATTGGATTCTGGTATCTTGATGCATACTATCTGCACTTAGAGCGCAGGTATAGAGCGCTATACGCGCGACGTATTCTAAATCAGCCGACAGAAACTTGGAAAGTTCTTGCTCTCAAAGCGGACAGAACTTTAGCGGAACCACCGGTACGTCTGATGGTATCCAAGTCAATTTTGTCGTTCTACGGGATTGTATTCGTTCTGTTATCATCGTACGTTCTACTCATACTTCTATTCCCTGCTGAATTTGGCACGTAGCTATTCGGATAACGTGAGCTAGAATGGTGGGTTATGAGTAAAGTGTTAATGCTACTCCCTAATCCAACTACGTATGACCAACTGTGAGTTCTGTCAGATTGTGGCAGGCGAGGCTCCTGCAAGTATTGTCTATGAGGATGACGTTTCACTCGCTATTTTGACACTGCGACCGATGAGCCGGGGTCACACGCTTGTGATTCCGAAGGAACATGCTGCTTCCCCCGCGGATCTGGACGCCGAAACTGGTGGTCATCTATTCAAGATTGCTACGGAGATAGCAGGTTTGCTCAAACAGTCAGAAGTCGGTTGTGACGGTGTGAATTATTGGCTCGCAGATGGGCCGACTGCCGGTCAGGAGGTCTATCACGTTCACTTACACGTTATTCCCCGAGTAGAGGGAGATAGCATTCAATTGGATGGAGACCGCTTGGACCCAAGCCGTTCGGAGATGGACGAAACTGCCAAAGAAATCAGACGTGTGAGTGAAGGAACAACGTGAATACCTCCAGCTAGTGTTCAGGAGCCACCAACCACGTCCCTCAAGGGAGAGACGATCGTCTATTCACTCAGCCCATCTCTCATGCGTCACCGAATCGTCTATTACCACCACCCGATAGACAAGCGCTATTCGTTAGCGTTTGTTGCCCATGACGCCGGTGAACTTGCGGCTCGTTACGACACTCACGCAGACGGTTCCGTGAAGGCAATGGGGTACCCACTCTCGGGGACCACTGTCTACTGTCTGTACACGCACACAGGGGCGTCGGGAACGACGGCTGATCTCGAAACCACAGAGGCTGAAATCGCCGCTGCACTCGACGAGATGCACCCTGACGACCGCACAATTGCTATTCGCCTCCTCAACATCTACGAGGGGGTGCTTGACGAGGAAGACGAAGCGGGAGACGGCTTGGAGATTTACAAAGAGCTTGAGATGGACAATCTCCCCCGCGCCCTCGCTCAGGTCGACTGGAGCGGGACGGCGGCCGAGATTGCAGGCCGTCTGATGTCCAATCTCATCTTGAAGCACGCACTCCCGAATGCGAACCATCGGTGCAGTATCTCGCTGTTAGAGACGTACCTGGAGTTCTGCTCGCGTGAAGACGCACTGAAGTTCTCGATGCCGCACACTCACACGCCAGCGTTCGAGTGGCAAGAGTGGGTGAACGAGTATATCCGAGAGTCGAAACGGATACTCACGATTCGCCGGAACAACGTCCGGTTCGATGCGCTTCGCGACGCTGGCTGTGAGGTCGTCGTCCGGAAGGGAGACATTGGGATCCACCTAGCGGAGTGGAATCTCGATATGCACTACCGAGAGGCGTGGACCGAGTACGCACAGTTACACGAGCACCTCTGCATCGGGTTTGCCGAGGAGGTCACTCGTCGAGGGGGCGCTCCAGCGTTGGGTGAACTGTCGGGGCTCACCAAGCAGGAGTTCGCGTCTCTTCTCAGAGAGTGACCAGAATCAGCTACCAGTACGAAAACCGCAGGTGACTAATCCTGCAAGTGCGCGTTCGATCGACCGACCTGTCGGTAGTACTCCCCCTCTGGGAGGTCATACCGGCATTCGAGATTCCGGACGGTCTGATGGAAGTCCATTGAGTCTCATGTGTATTCACAGTCTGCCGACTGATAAACGTAGCGTATAGGCTAAGTCGTCAACACAACTCCTGTCGCGACTCGTAACTCGGTAACTAGCTTGAGGAGTGGACCCAGATGTTCTGTAGCATCCCATGGGCTCGCGCTATCGTTCGAGATTGCTGCTCGACAGAGGCGTGCTGTGCAGATTGAAGCATGCCGACGACGTCGTGGGGTGCTGGTTCGTTCCTTTCTTCGGTTAGAAAACAGAGTACGAGTGGTTATTCCGGCGTGCCGATGACGGCTTTACCGTCGTTCATCCACTCTACTATCTGCTGTTCGTCGATTCCAATTCCATCACCGGCACCACTCCAGTGCGAAAAGTGAATTCCGACCTGTCCACTGGGTTCGGCATCAGAATCGAACGTGATCTCTTCGACTTCCCACGGGTCTGGCTCAATCTGAGCGTCGCCGTGCTCAAGGAAGTCGTTCGTGATGAGGAGGTCTCCGACGGCGAGGGTCGCTCCGTTACTGAGCTCGAGGGAAGTGAGGTTTCCCATATTATGCCGTCTCTTGGCTGGCTACTTGGCTACTGTCGTATCGGAGTGAAAGTGATCATTGGAGTACGGAAGGCCATTGTCTCGATTCCATGTACATATATGTTCACAATACGGTACAGAAGCACTGTAGCAAAATCAGAATGGTTGAGAGTAGACAATTTTTGGTTGATATGCCATCAGGACCGCTATGACTCACCGTCTGAGTGCCAATGCATATCCAATCAGCGACCCAATCACCCACAATGGAAGCGAGCACCAACCCACGAGTTGTGAAGACATCGGGAGTGCTCCACGGTGGACCCCGTATTGACGGCACCCGAATCAGTGTGTTCGTAATTGGTGAGTCAATTCGACAGGGCGAGCAGTCCATTGAGGCCATCCTGATGGGGTTCCCTGACCTCTCGCGCGAACAGGTCGCAGTCGCGCTGGAGTATTACGACGAGAATTCGGAGTTGATGGGGTATCTGCGCCTGCAGCGTGACCTCACCCGCCAGCGAATGCTGGAACAGTCGTGTGCTCCGGTTGAGAACTCTGACGAATAGGGCGGGCTCAAGAGCCGAGAATGCGTACCGAACACATCGCACGAGACCCCCCCATGTTCGAATGTATGCGCAACTACTTGCCTCCTTGTCGGGGTATTACAGCGGGTATTACCACATAGCCATCTACTGACGAGTCGATGAACAGCCTCGTCGGTACGGGTGTCGATGATCAATCCCACTGACGGTGCCCTTGAGGTCTGTCCGCAGCACCAACGGAAGTAGAGCAATTCAAGTGGCTGTATCCAGACCTGTCCGTAGATGGATACGTGGTGGAATCGACGCAACGGTGTCGCTCTTACCGCCATCGCCGTTGTTGTCTTCGTCGCCGGTGCGCTTCTCTTCGTGCCGAGGTACACCGGATATTCAGGAACTAAAGTCCTCGGAGTAGCAACAGCACTGAGCGCCATTTTCACGCTCGCACGCCATGGCGTCGCACTCTTTGACTTCTTATTATCAGACAAGACGGAAGAAGACAATGAGCAGTACAACGAGCTTCGTCGAGAATTAGAGGACGCCGAGGAGGACCTCATTGGGTACGACCGGGTGACGCGGATCTTGGAGGCACGGGAGATAGACCCGTATTCGCTGCTGAATAGCCAAACTGACTCGTCACACTTCCTATTGCTGAATTTCACCAATCAAAGCGGACCCCCACTCCCAGTGCCAGCCGTCGAGGCACCTGTCGGTAACGGCACACCGGTAGCCAATCACGAGGACCTACCGACACCCGAGGAGGAGGACTCGAGATTCATCCGAAGAGCAATCGAGACCGACTTTGACGCGCAGGCGGTCTCGGCATTCACGTGGATAATCCCCCCGTGGGTGGTCGAAGAGGAAGGACTCAGTGATGCCACGAAGGCGGACCTCGACGAGTGGGTCAAGCAGAATATCTACGACAGGTACGACGAGGAGTATCGAGCATTCATGCCCCTCATTGCCCTCGTTGATTTTCGGCGGGCGACCTCTCGTGTCGATGAGAAGGGGAAGTTCGGGACTGCAGCAGACAAAATCATGGCGGGGTCGGAGGAGTTCACGGAGCGGGATTATCTAAACGCGATAGCAGCACAGGATGTGAATCTACTTGAGGTTGTAAAATCCGGGGAACTGGTCTACTTCCTCCCACTGGAGGTGGATCAAGAAACACTGGAGACGTTCAGTGACCCGGAGCTGCAGGAGGGCATCATGGAGTTCGTTGAGGAGTCTGGACTCAGCGCTCTAGCGGATGATGAAAATATACCACATCTCGTAACGGGACTCGAAGCAGTCGGGATTGAACGAGCAGAGAGCTTGGCACGTGAAATCAACGAGAGTGCCAAGACGTGGAAGTGGGCAATCGCACCGAGAGCCTAACGCCATGAAGGGCCGAGTGAGCAGGCTCGAACGATTTCATCTGTCGTCCTGTCGTCGTTCAACTCTCCAGTTGCCTGTACGAGCGGTTTAGCCGGTAGGGTGAGCGTACAACTCCAACCGCTCGTCGCCTGTGTCGTCGACGTAGACGATTGTGCCCGTTGGCTGGATGAGCAACCAAACAGCACCGGCCACGTCGCCTGCTGCCATCGTGGTGTTGCACAGCAGGACGAACACATAGGCTGCGATGAGGATGGGTGACGTGGTGATTCCCAGCAGTGCTATCATGACCACGTTGATTACAACCAACGGTGCGAGCAGTATCGCGATATTGTCCCATCGAGTCACCGCCTGCTGATTCGCCACCACGTACGGATTCCACAATCGCCACCGAATCGTCGGTTCGTAGCCGAGCGCTCGCTCAACAGATGCATGAACCAGTTCGTGGACAATGACGAGTGGAACAACCAACAGGAGCGTTCCAAGTGTCTGTAGTGGTGATGCCCCAGCAGCTGCCTCCCAGACGGAGACGACGGGCAGCATCACGAATGGAACGAGTGCGATCCCAATCGACAGGAGTGAAATCGGGATGGGGCCGATTGGATACTTCCGATAGCGCTGGTAGCCGCTTGGTGAGGTCGGTGTCGATGTCATACACGCTTCGCTGAGTGTCTACCTGACTTAACCGTGGTGTCAAATACTGGTCGACAATGTTGAATATCTCCGGTATCGTGTCGAACCCTCGATGCCGATACTTCTGTCCGGTCCACTCGCGGAGTCGGTGGGGACCAGGAGCACCGTGTCAGGACGTGACTTGTTGAGCGTGTATCCCGACGGAACGCCGCAATCCAGAAGTGAACGTCTCCGAGTGGTGGCTACTGCTGTATGCGTTTTAGCTCTTCGCGGACGATTGCGCGAACCTCGGCTTCGGTGAGTCCGCTATTGCGGTCTTCAGCGACGGCACTGGAGAGTGCAGTCATCGTCTCTCGCAGCGAGTCGAGTTGGTCATCGAGAGTCACCTGCTCAGACGGTTGAGGTTCAAGTGCCTTCGTCGCCATCTCGTTGGTTGTCTCGGCATGAATCGCCAACGGGGAGAGGGGTGCGAGACGCGTCACCTGATCGACGGTCTCGACGTTCTCGACTAAGTGGGACTGGAGCGCCTCCTGCGCGTAGTGCGGGCCGTGCACCAACCCGATGGTGTCTGGACTAACGTGGCGTGCGAACGCGAGGAGGCCCGCCTGTGACGCGTGCGCACTCAGGCCATCGACTGTCGTAATCCATTCAGTCGGAACGGTAATCGTGAGGCGGGCGTCACCTGTCTCTTGCTCTTGGACCCATCCGACCGAGCCAGTTGCGGACGGCCAATCACCCGGTGGGGTGATCGGGTCGATATCGGGTGTCACTGTCGGGGCTTCGCCATCCGCTCGTGTCGCGGATTGGAGGGCACGGCCCGCGGTCCCGACGGCTTGGTACCCCGTGAGGACAACTGCAGCATCGTCGTAGCGCGCCGCTAGCTCGGCGAGGTATCGGGGAGAGTTCCCGCCGGTGAGCATTCCCGACGGGGCGATGATAATCGGGATGTTCGTCCCCTCTACAGGGTCGTATGCGTCGAAGACGCGTTGTCGGTCTGCGTCATCGTCGGGGACAGTGACGTTGTCAGGGAGAAACGGCTGAGAGACCCCACTCTCGTGGATCATGTTGACCAGACTCTCGTCGAACAGCGAGTCATCGCTCGCATGGAGATGGTAGAGGTCAGTGACCTCCTGGGCGAGACCGTCCAACACGATGTGGACGTCGTCTGTGAGCGACCCAGGAAGCGTGTGAAGGCGCTGTTGGAGTAACAGCAGAATCATCTGTGCACGGCCGACCGCAAACGTGGGGATTAGCACCGGTGCCCCTCGTTCGACAGCCTCCGCGATCGCCTCAAAGAGATTGGACTGGGCAGTACTCGTCGAGGTGTGGGAGTGTTTGTTCCCGTATGTCGACTCGGTGATGAGCGCATCTGCGCTCGGAGGCTTGGCGATGTCCGGGAGGTAGCCCGCTCGTCCCCCAAGATCCCCTGAGAACACGATGCTGTGGCCTGCCGTCTGGAGCGCTACCCATGCACTTCCGAGCAGGTGGCCCGCTGCTCCGAGTTCGAATGTGGTGGGGTCGTTCTCCGAGACCGGTGCATACGCTTCGACGCGGTCCGTCCCGTACTCGACCGGTTCGAACCGGTCACAGACGTCGGTGACATCCTGCGACCAGAACTGTTGGGACCGACCGGGTCGTCGGGCCTCGCGCCGATGAATCTTCAGCGAATCCTCCAGCATCGTATGCGCAATCTGTGCCGTCGGCGCGGTCGTGAGAATCGGAGCTTCGTCGTCGAGCAGGCCCTGGTTCTCCAGCACTGGGAGCCCACCAGCGTGGTCGATGTGTGCGTGGGTCAGAAACACCGCATCGATCTGTTCTCGGTCGAGGCCGCGAAAGTCCGGGAACTGCCCGCCACTGCCTTGGTTGAGCCCACAGTCGATGAGGAACGTCGAAAAGGGCGTCTCGACGTGGTAGCAACTCCGGCCCACCTCTCGTGCGCCGCCCCGGGGAACGACGACGAATGGCGTCTCGGTGGTCGCTTCGAGCCCAGCGTGCGCTAACGGGTCGAACTGTTCGTTCGCTTCGGGTGGCTGCCACGGGCCGCCACCGTGGTTGTCGGGAGGGCTGCCTCCTGTCCCGTCTTCAGAGTCGTTGTCCATCATTATCGGAGCACCTCCTCAGCGTGGAACACCGAGCGTTCGAGTTCCTCGCCAGCAAAGGTGACAGGCCGCAACAGGTCGTCGGCTTGGCGCGACATGACCGGCAGGAGGTCCTCCAGATTGGAAAGCGACGGGCGGAGGGGACGACTCCGATCGCCGTCGCGAGCGAGGTGCTGGAGGCGGTAGATCGCCGGCGTGAGCGACAGGTCGTCAACGTTCTCGGCGTCTCGCTCAGTGTAGTAGCGAGCAATCCCCGCAGACCCCTGTGATTGCTGACCCTGTCTGAAGGGCTTCGCAGTCACGTGTTCGACAGCCGTGAGCTGAATCGGTGACCGTGACTGGCCGGGAAGTGTTTCGCTCAACTCTTCACGCACCGCTGTCGCCGAAAGTGCCCCATCGCGCTGGAAGTGAGCGATTCGCATCTCTCCCTGGCGTTCGTAGAGACTCGGCTTGACGTGGGGCGCACCAGAGTCAGCGTTGGTGGTGACGAAGTGCGTTGGCACCTCGACGACGTCCAAACTCAACAGCGTAAGCGCCTCTCGTTCGACAGGGTACTCTGCGACAATCGCATCCACCGCATCGGAGAGTCCGTCAAGCGCCTCATCGACGGCCCACGCCTTCGTATCCCCACGAGGACGCTCTGCGGGATTGTCGAAGTAGATCGTCGTCTCCGGGATGTACGCGGTCGTCGGAACCTGAACCGCCACCGGATATGACGGCCGCTCGAACATCTCGTGCGTCGTGTCGTGTTCGCGCGAGCGATGTAACTGGACCGTCGCTCGGACCGGAAACACGGCATTCGGCAGTTGCTCGAGGACGTCGAACGGGTCTGGATTCTCTAACAGGACGGTCTCTGTTCGTGCAGTCTGGGTCGCGTGTGACATAGGTCGATATTCAAGACCGAGTGAGTCTCATCCCCGTGACCCACTCTGCCTTGACACACTCATGCTACGCGACTGGCATAAACCTAGGAATAGCTTGGTGAAAGTGAACCACGACGCTGCATCGCCTGCTCTTGAGACGCATCGGTCCAAACGATTCGGAGGAGGTACTCGATGCCCGCGAGTGGAGATGGCCCCCCCGATGTCCCTGGTCATCCATCGATTTTGCAGTTGAATCTCACTGAGCAAACCACCACCAAGCAGTGGTAAACTATCGTGAATCGGGAGACAGCGCAGGTATGGTAGCTACGCGGGAGCGAGCTCTGAGTGAGCGTGAGTTCGAGTTGTTATTAGAGGGTGCTGGTCGGATTTCCGATATCCAACGTCGGCTCGAAACCCGGGCGGCGATCCTCATTGGTGGCCGTCTTGGGCTTCGACCAGGTGAGACGACCCACCTGATTGCGTCGTGGGTGGATAAAGAGCGTCAAATGATTCAGATACCACTTCACGAAGCTTGCTTGAAAGGACGTGATGGCGGCATTTGTGGCTACTGCCGCCAAGCAGTGAAGCAGCGACTGGATTACCGCTCGAATACGAAGTTCCAAAAACTTGCAAAGGACTACTGGACGCCGAAAACAGAAGCTGCGTCTCGGACCATCCCATACCACTTTTCCTATCGTGTGCGGATTGCAGTCGAACTCCTCCTTGAGGAACACGGGGGCTGGCCGTATTCGTTTTCAACGCTCCAGCGACGGCTGGAGACTGCTCTTGAGTTGTCTCCAGAACTGGCCCCCGATGCTACCTCTCTCCACGGGTTGCGTGCCACTGCAGCCTCATACCACGCTGGGAGAGGGTTAGACCTCCCAGCACTTCAGGCCATGTTTGGATGGGAGGACATCGCGACTGCGCGCCAATACCTGAATATCGATGGCGCAATGACTCGACGAGCACTCGATAGTGTCCACTAGAACAAGGCTACGAGTGGGCCGAGTGATACGATAGAGGGTGTCTCGGCTACTCCATCGGCCCAGCGTCTCTCAGCTGCGCATACTTCTCCGCGACCATCTCGAAGTACGCATCAGTCATAATCCGGGGGTTCGAAACACGGTGGAAGTCATCGAGTATGAACTGCATCTCCCCTTCATCCAGTCCGTATGCGTGGAACGCAGCAGCGTCGACCTCTGCCTGCAGTTCACGCCGCTTGCTCATCTCTGTCGCTGGTTTGATACCCCCAAGACGGTCACGCATCTCGGCGAACGCTTCGCCGTAGCAGTTGAGCCGTGCCGCTCGGTCGGCGATGTAGTGGAACCAGTCGTCACCCTCGGTCAGGCGTGGGGCCTGTGACTCCTCGAACTTATATTTCGAAGCGTGTGAGTCAACCTTCGTTCGCATCAAGAAGTCGAACGGGACGCTGTTGATGAGCCCGAGTGCGACGAACAGTTCTTTGTCTGTAAAGACAGGGTCGTAGGCGCTGTGCATGGGGTGCGTTCCGAGGTCATCCTTGGTGGGGTTCGCTTCGAAGGGGCGAACCGTATACAGCGTGTGGACGACCACGCCACCGGGGGGAATCACTGCCGCGATGAGTGTTCGCTCGTCCGTTGCACGGGCAACTTCACGGAGGACCAACCGGTATTCAGAACAATGAAGCCGGACATCGTCCATCGAGAGTTCGGGCCGTCCGAACTCCTCGGACAGTAGCTGATTCACAAAGCGTTTCTGGGAGCTGGAATTGATATGGCTAAACTCAGGGTCGTCAGAGAATTCATTGTAGATTGCTTTCTTGAGGCTAATCGCAGCATCGCGGGCACGGAAGTTCTTTTCTCGGACGCGGTACTTCGCGCTCAGTTCTTCGTCGTCTTCTTCGACACTCCACAGCGAGAACGGTTCGAGGTTATCCACATACGTGGGATCATAACAGAACTGGTGGACGTTCTTTCCCTGATAGACAGGATAGTCGCCCGCGGTCTCATCCTCGATGAATCGATTTCTGTCCCGTCCCCGATCCAGTTCTTTGTACAGGACAGTCCGCCACGCTCCTTCGATGTCTGCCGCCAGCGGTGGAGTCTGCAGTATCTTATTGAGTACCGATACCTCTTCTTGGTCCTCAATATTGGGGAAGATACGCGCACCGGGCGAGTACTCTTTGAGGATTCGTGCGGGGATTTCCAATGCCACGTCGTCGATTGACCGGAGGACATCAACAGAGGTCTGGTGAAATATTCCACGGACTGTGTCGGTACTGCCTGCTGTCCGAAGAGTGACGATACCGAAGTTATACCTGGAGTCGATATCAGAGAAAATCCCCCGATTTTCGAATCCAACTAGATTCTGTATCTCGGACTCTTCCAAAGCGTGTACCCGCAGGTCCTTTCCAGCAGCAGCGTTGAAGAATGGGCCAGGGAGGAGCTGTGAGACGTACCCACCATCTCTGACGATATCATAGACACGCTCAAAGAACAGCAGTGAGAGGTCGTTGGTTCGCGAGACCTGCTGACCTTCGACGCTTGGTGCCTGGTGTTGATACTCTCCGCTCTGGTTGATGTAGATCGCTTGGCGTTCCTTATCGCGCTGGTACCTCTCCCATTCGGCGGCGATTTCCGGCTGTGACAGAAGTTCTTCGACCTTCTCATCTTTCGCGGTAGGTGGACGGCTCCGAAACTCGGTGTCGTACTTTGGGAAGAAGTCTGTTCGGTAGGGCTTCAGCTCATCCCACGGTGGGTTCCCAATGATGACGTCGAAGCCGCCTTCTCGGTAAACCGTTGCGAACTCGAGCACCCAGTGGAATGGGGAGAATTGCTTAAGTTCCTCGATGGAGGTGTCCTCATCGACTAGTTCGTTGAACTGGTCACGGATTTTCTCATTGAGCTCCTCGCTATGCGTGTCGATTTTCCCCTCTGCCATCTTGCGAGCGTTCTGCGCTTCGCGTGCCGAATCAGCAGCGCGGTGGCGATCCTGCTCTTGAATGATATCCTCGAAGAGGTCCTTGACCGCAGTTCCAACTCCCCAATTCGATAGTGATGCATCCCCCGCGTCCTCCCGTGCGACTTCTTGCAGTTCAGTGAATCCAATGAGCGAATTACCTTGGCGGATATTGAAATCGATGTTCGGGAGCGGCTCAACCTCGCTCGGGTCATCCTCGATATCAGCGACCATCGAGAGCCACAGACGCAGCTTGCAAATCTCGACTGCCCCATCTTCGATATCGACCCCATAGAGATTGTTCAGGATAATCGACCGCTTCGAGTAGAGTGAAATTCCTCCGTGGCCGCGCTCTATTTCCTCTACCTCTTCACGGCTACGACTCTCCAGTTCCCAGCTTTTGCCTTCAGCATCGAGGCGCTGGAAATACTCAATGCACTGCA
>NZ_WSZK01000012.1 GCF_009791395.1 Halomarina oriensis | reverse complement strand
GTTCTGGGTCGGCCGCCTCGGCGAGGACGCGGTGACGGCACTCGGCCTCGCGTGGCCGCTCGTCTTCCTCACCATCAGCTTCGCCGGCGGGTTCACCGTCGCGGGGACGGTGCTCGTCGCCCAGCACAAGGGCGCGGGCAACGACGACCGTATCGACCACGTCGCCGGCCAGACCATCGCGTTCGTCAGCGTCCTCGCCGTCGTCTTCTCGGCGGTCGGGTACGTGTTCGTCCCCGACCTGCTCGGTCTCATCGGCGCGACGCCCGGCAGCGAGGTCCACGCGCTCGCCGTCGACTACACGCGCACCATCTTCCTCGGCGTCGTCTTCATGTTCGGGTTCTTCATCTTCCAGGCGCTTCTCAGAGGGTGGGGGGACACGAAGACGCCGCTGATGCTGATGGCGTTCGGTGTCGCCATCAACGTCGTCCTCGACCCCATCCTCATCCTCGGCTTTCAGGACAACACGCTGTTCGGTGCGCTGGGCCTCCGCGGTCTGGAGACCACGCTGTTCGACCTGACCGGGTTCTCGGGCATGGGAGTCCAGGGCGCGGCCGTTGCGACGGTCGTCTCGCGGGCGCTCGGTGCGGGTCTCGGCTTCGCGTGGCTGTTCTCCGGGAAGGTCGGTATCCACCTGACGCTGGACGACCTGCTACTCCGGCGCGAGACGGTCGAACGCATCGTCCGCATCGGCGCACCCGCCAGCGTCGAGCAGTCGACGCGAGCGCTCGGCGTCACCGTCCTGACCGCGCTCGTCGCGCTCGTCGGGACGAACGCCGCGATGAGTCAGGACGCCGTCGTCGGCGGGTTCACCATCGCCAACCGCATCACGTCGCTCGTCTTCCTCCCGTCGCTCGGGTTCGCCCGCGGGACCGAGACGGTGGTCGGACAGAACCTCGGGAGCGACCAGGTCGACCGGGCGAAACGCGCGGTTCGGGCGGGCGTCGGCATCATCGCCGTCGTCCTCGTCGGCGTCAGCGTCGTCACGGTGACGTTCGCAGACGCCATCGTCGGCGTGTTCATCGCCGGCGAGGGAGCCGACGCCGTCACCGCCATCGGCGTCGACTACCTGGCCATCGTCGGTCCCACGTTCGCCTTTCTCGGCGCGTTCCAGATACTACAGGGCGGGTTCAGGGGGAGCGGGTCGACCACGCTGGCGATGGGCTTCGGCATCGCTTCGCTGTGGGTGTTCCGCATCCCGGCGGCGTACTACCTGAGCCAGATGCAGGGGATGGGTCCGCAGGGCATCTGGTGGGGTATCGCGTTCTCGAACGTCGCCACCGTCGTCGTCGCCGCGGCGTGGTTCCTCCGCGGGACGTGGACCGAGAACGTCGTCGAGGAGGAGCGGGCGACGCCCGCCGACTGACTACACCCGGTCCTCTTTCGTGGTATCGGTCGCCGTTTCCCGTCCTCGGTGAGCGGTATTCACGAGACCTGCGGTCCCGTGAGCTAACCGGAGCCCCGGTTCCGGCGATGGCGAACGGGCCCCGAGAGAAGTTCGCCTTCGACACCAACGACCGGCGGGACGCCGCGAGAGCGTGCTACGAGGCGAACGAACACCAGGAGGTAGCCCCGCGAGCAGGTGACGGTCGACGGCGTAGGCGGCGAGGCGTTCGTCCTGCAGCGCTACCGTGGTAGCCTCCGAGTCATACAGACGCTGCCACGGGCGTGGGCGTCGAATCGACTTCACAGGCCGACTCAGTCCACGGCGTCGCGGGCACCGACCACCTCGGCGACGTGCGAGAACGTCACGAGGCCGACACCGCCGACGAGGTTTCCCGCCGTCACGGCCGCCGTCGTCGAGGCGAGCGTACTCACGTCGACGGCCGCCCCGAACAGGATGCCGATGTAGACGTGGAGAATCGTGACGACGACGTGGTCGAACGGCCCCAGCGTCAGCAGGACCCCGACGACGTACGCCAGCGCCATCCGGCTGCCGACGCTGTCGACCGCTTCGAGGAGGAAGGAGAGCAACGCGACGAGCGCACCGCCGACGATTCCCTTCGTGAACTCGGCGGTCGTCGGCCGGCCGGCGATCTCCTCGGCGGTGTGGCTCAGCACCTCGGCCGCACCCGTCGGGAGCGTGCCGTCGACGGCGAACACGAGCGCGAACAGCCCCCCACCGACGAGGTTGAACACGAAGGTGAGCACCCACAACCGCGCGACCTCGCGGCTTCGCCACGTCCCGTCGGCGTCCACCGCTGCCGCGAGCGGGTCGAAGAAGTTCTCGTTGAACAGTTCCACGCGGCCGACGATGAGGAAGACGACGGCGACGCCGAACGCCAGCGCCCCCCCCGACGACCGCCAGGCCGCCGAGTGACGGGGGGACGAGCGCCTCGACGAGACCCAGCGCCACCATCCCGAAGACGACGGTGACCCCGGCGATGAAACTGTTTGCGACGAGCTCTAACGTCGATTGGTCCAGCCGTCGGTCGCCCTCGTCGACGGCCCGGTCGAAGATTTCGGACGGCGTCGGTGCGACGCTCACGTCACGAGCGTCGGCGGGTCACGGCAAAGCGTTGTTGCGAGCGTAGCGGTGACCGACGACCCCAGCATCGAGTGACCGGTCGGCTTCGACACTCGGTCGCCGCTCAGAACGTGACGCCGCTGGCGAGCAGGCCCGCGTCGAGCAGCAACAGCAGGGCGACGACGCTCGCGGCGTAGAGAAACGGCTTGCCGTCGTGGGCGGGCGTCCGGACCTTCTCGGCGTCGAGTCCGCGACGCATCCGGGCGGCCCCCGTCTCGACGAGCGCCGCGAGGACGAACCAGAGGGCGACCATGGCGAGGACGAGGTGGCCACGCTGTGAACCGAACAGCGACTCGACGGTGTAGGTGGTGCCGGCCATGTGGCCTCCCGAGAGCAGGAGGACGAGGGCACTGACCCGCGAGACGGTCGTGAGCCGTGAGACGGCGAACCCGAGCGGGTCGGGCCGGATGTCGCCGTTCAGTCCGAGCGGGAGGATTCCCCACGCGACGAACAGGACGGTGCCGGTCCAGAGGCCAGCGAACAGGAGGTGAATCGAGTACGCCGCGGCGTCGACGAGTGACATGGCCGTGAGATACGGTGGAGCCACAAAGAACAGTTCGGAACGTGAGTGGGTCGTGTCGACGCGGCGGGGTCACTCGGTGGCGACCCGTCGGAGACCGACCGTCGCACAGCGGGGTTCGCGTCGCCCAGCGGCGTGTGAGCACGTTTAAGCCGCGCCGTCCGCACGTTCCCGATATGGAACCACGGGACCGTTCGTCGTACGCGGTCTACCAGGCCGGGCGGGGCATCGAGGAGGTGGCCCGCGAACTCGGCCGCGACCCCGAAGAGTTCGTCGTGCTGTCGTCGAACGAGAACCCACACGGCCCCTCGCCGGCGGCCGTCGAAACCATCGAAGCGCACGCCGGTGGCGTCAATCGCTACCCCAAATCCTCGCACGTCGACCTCGTCGAGGCGATCGCCGAACGGTGGCGTCTCGCCCCCGAACAGGTCTGGCTCGCACCGGGCGGCGACGGCGCACTCGACTACCTCCACCGTGCGATGCTCGACCCCGGTGACGGGATTCTCGTCCCGCGACCCGGCTTCGCCTACTACGCGATGAGCGCGCGCTACCACCACGGCGACGTCTCGACGTACGACCTCTCGAAGGCCGACGACTTCGCACAGACCGCCGACGGGGTGCTCGCATCCTACGACGGCGAGCGTATCGTCTTCGTCATCAGCCCACACAGCCCCGTCGGCAGCGAGATGCCGATGGCCGAGGTCGAACGCCTCGCCGCGGAGACGGACGACGACACGCTCGTCGTGGTCGACGAGGCCTACGGCGAGTTCTCCGACCGCGAGAGCAAACGCCGCCTGCTCGACGAGCGTGCGGACGTGGCCGTCCTCCGCACGTTCTCGAAGGCCTACGGACTGGCGGGGCTTCGACTGGGCTACCTCCTGACGCCGGCAGCGTGGGCCGACACCTACGCACGGGTCAACACGCCGTTCTCGGTCAACGAACTGGCCTGTCGCGCCGGGGTCGCCGCACTGGCCGACGACGAGTTCGTCGAGGAGGTCGTCGAGACGTCGCGGTGGGCACGCGAGTACCTCCACGAACACCTCGACGCGCCGACGTGGGAGAGCGGCGGCAACTTCGTCCTCGTGGACGTGAGCGACGCGCCGACCGACGGGGAGGAGACTCCCGGCAGCGCCGTCGCCGGGGCGACACAGCGGCGGGGCGTCATCGTCCGGGACTGTTCGAGTTTCGGCCTGCCCGAGTGTATCCGCGTGACGACGGGCACGCGCGAGGAGACGAGACGGGCCGTCGACGTGCTCAACGGGGTGCTCACAGAGGTGCCCGAAGCGTGAGGGTCGCCGTCACGGGAACACCGGGAACGGGGAAGACGACGGCAGTAGAGCGCCTCGACACTCGTGCTGGCGGGCACGCTCACGTCGTCCACCTCAACGACGTCATCCGCGAGGAGGGCCTCCACGACGGCGAGGACCCCGACCGAGCGAGTCTGTACGCCGACTTCGAGGCGCTCGGTGAGTGGCTGGACGAACACGCCCCCGGCGACGACGCAGTGGTCGTCGAATCACATCTCGCCCACCACTTCGACGCCGACCGGGTGGTCGTGTTGCGCTGTCACCCCGAGACGCTCGAATCGCGGCTCCGCGAGCGCGGCGAACCGACCGAGACGGCCCGAGAGAACGCCGAGGCAGAGGCACTCGACGTGATTCTCGGCGAGGCCGTCCAGCGCCACGGAGCGGACGCGGTCTACGAGATAGACACCACGGACCGGTCGCCCGACGAGGTGGCCGAGGAGGTCCGAGCGGCCGTCGCCGGCGAGCGTGCCCCGAGTGCGGGGACCGTCGACTTCACGGGGTGGCTCTGAGATGACGCTCGACCAGTTCCGACCGGTCGCCAACCGGTTGCTCGCGCCGTTCGTCGACGCCTCCGAGCGACTGGGGCTGACGCCGAACGCCGTCAGCGTCGCTGCCATCGCGCTCGCGGCGGCCGCCGGGGTGGCGTTCGCGTTCGGGCGGGCGTTCCCGATACTCTACCTCGCCGGGTCGTTCCTGGTGTTCCTGAACGGCTGGCTGGACATCCTCGACGGCGCGCTGGCGCGTCGGCTGAACGTCGCCTCGCCCGCGGGCGACCTGCTCGACCACGTGCTCGACCGGTACGCGGACATCTTCATCCTCGTCGGTCTCGCCGCGGGCGTCGGGCAGTGGGCGCTCGGCCTCGCGGCGGTCACGGGCGTCGTGATGACCTCCTACCTCGGGACGCAGGCCCAGGCGGTCGGACTCGACCGCGTCTACGGCGGGTTGGTCGGGCGCGCGGACCGCCTCGTCATCGTCGGCGTCGTGGGCGTCGTCGCGTGGCAGTACACCGACGCCGTCGCGGGGCTGACCGTCGTCGGGTGGGCGCTCGTGTTCTTCGCCGTCGTCGGTCACGTCACGGCGCTTCAGCGCTTCTACTCCGCGATGCAGGCGTTCGGCGCACGGGACCGGTTGTAGGCGACGGGTCGAGGGACTCGTCGCACGTTTTATCAGTCGGCGAGGCGAACGACGAGGTATGCCGCAGTGTGAGATGTGCGGAGCGGAGACTTCGTCGCCGAAGACGGTGAAGGTCGAAGGTGCCGAGATACAGGTCTGTGACTCCTGTGCACAGTTCGGGACCGAAGTGAAGACCCAGTCGTCGTCCTCGTCCAGCACGAAGTACTCGACCGGCTCCTCTTCGTCCCCGTCGTCCTCGTCCAGTTCCTCGACGTCCGGGTCCGGTGGCCCGTCGTCGACGCGCCGCCGTCGTGACATGTTCGACCAGATGGACGAGGTCGCACAGGACTACGACGACCGGATTCGCAACGCACGTGAGGGGTCGGGCCTCACCCAGGAGGACCTCGCCGGCCAACTCAACGAGAAGGCGAGTCTCATCCGCAAACTCGAACGGGGGGACGTCCTCCCGAGCGACGACGTACGGAAGAAACTGGAGCGAAAGCTCGACATCTCGCTGACCGAAGGCGGGAGCAGCGAGGACGACGAGTGGGAGGGGGGGTCCTCGTCGGGGTCGTACACGCTCGGGGACGTCGTCAAGCGCAAGGACTGACGCCGGAGTGCGGGCGGTGGTCGGTCCGGGACGCCCCGAACGAGTAGCTATTTGCTGTCGGCGAGAGGCGATGTGGTATGTTCGTTCTCGTCAACCTGAAGACGTACCCGTGTGACGCCGTGAGCGTCGCGCAGGCGGCCGCGGACGTCGCCGCCGACACCGACGCACGGATCGCCGTCGCACCACAGGCCGCCGACCTCCGCCCCGTCGCGGAGACGGGCGTCGAGACGTGGGCACAGCACGTCTCCCCGCACGACCACGGCAGTCACACCGGGAGCACGCTCGCCGCAACCGTCGCCGACGCCGGTGCGACCGGCACACTGCTCAACCACTCCGAGCACCGCCTGAAACTCGCGGACGTCGACGGTGGCCTCCGGGCCGCCGAGGACACCGGTCTGGAGACCATCGTCTGCGCGAACAACCCCCGGCAGATAGCGGCCGCCGCGACGCTCGGTCCCGACATGGTCGCCGTCGAACCGCCGGAACTCATCGGGTCGGGGACGCCGGTCAGTCGCGCGGACCCCGACATCGTCCGCGAGGCCGTCGCCGCCGCCGACGAGGTGAACCCGCCCGTCCCCGTGCTCTGTGGCGCGGGCATCTCGACGGGCGACGACGTCGAGGCCGCCGCCGACCTCGGTGCGGAGGGCGTCCTCCTCGCCAGCGGCGTGGCGAAGGCCGACGACCCCGAGTCGGTGCTCCGAGACCTCGTCTCGTCGGTCTGAACCGGCGTCGCGGGGTCCGGTATCGCTCTCTCGACTCCCGACCGGTCGGCACAGAGTTATCGCCGGGCCGCCCGTGATCGTAGCTGTCATGGCACAACGCGAGATTCACGACGAACTCACCGTCGACCAGTACACGCTCGGCCTCGTCGGCCCGGACCAGGAGTGGGCGGGCACCGTCGCCGACGGCGGGACCGTCCACACCCACACGCCCCCGGCGTGCTGGGGGCCGATGATCACCCCCTCGTTCCGTGGGGGCCACGAGGTGACGCGACCCATCGCCGTCGAGGGGGCGGAGGTGGGCGACGCCATCGCGGTCCACATCGACTCCGTCGAGGTGACGAGCGTCGCCACCTCCACCGGGAGCATGGCCGAACGCGACGGCGCGTTCGGCGACGACCCGTTCGTCGACCACCGCTGTCCGGAGTGTGGCGCGTCGTGGCCCGAGAGCGTCGTGGAGGGCACCGGTGAGGACGCCATCCGGTGTGCGGAGTGTGGCGCGAACGCCTCCTCGTTCGGCTTCGAGTACGGCTACACCGTCGTCTTCGACGAGGACCGGACGGTCGGACTGACGCTCGACGACGCGGCCGCCGACGAGTTGGCCCAGGACGCCCGCGAGAACATGGCGATTCCCGAGAACTCCCGGCAACATCCCATCCTGCTCTACAAGCCCAGCGAGATGCCGGGGACGCTCGGGCACCTCCGGCCGTTCATCGGGAACGTCGGGACGACGCCGCCCGTCGAACTCCCCGACTCGCACAACGCCGGCGACTTCGGCCAGTTCCTCGTCGGCGCGGACCACGACTGGGGCGTCGAGAGCGAGGCGGACCTCGCCGACCGCACGGACGGGCACATGGACTCGAACGACGTGCGCGAGGGGGCGGTCCTCGTCTGTCCCGTCAAGGTGGACGGTGGTGGTCTCTACGTCGGTGACCTGCACGCCAACCAGGGCGACGGTGAACTCTCGCTGCACACCACCGACGTGAGCGGGAAGACGACCCTGCGCGTCGAGGTGCTGAAGGGACTGGACCTCGACGGACCGCTCCTGCTACCGAACGCCGAGGACCTGCCGCCTATCGCCAGACCGTACTCCGAGGCGGAACTGGAGACGGGGCGGGCGCTCGCCGACGCCCACGGCGTGGACCTCCACGAGGAGATGGGTCCCATCCAGGTCGTCGGCAGCGGTGCGACCATCAACGACGCGACCCAGAACGCGTTCGACCGGGCGAGCGCACTGCTCGACATGACCGAGGGCGAGGTCCGGGGGCGCTGTACGTTCACCGGCGGCGTCGAAATCGCGCGGCTTCCGGGGGTCGTCCAACTGACCCTCCTCGCACCGATGGACCTCCTCGAAGAGCGTGGCCTCGCACCCCTCGTCCGAGACCAGTACGGGATCTGACACGCTTCGAGCGCGCCCCCGGTGGGTCGCCCGGCCGCTTCCGACCCACCCGACTCGGCCGTCGAGGGCCGTCGTCGTCGCTCTCGGGTCGGAGTTCGGCGTGGCACACGACGAGCGACGGACGGTGCGACTCGCCCCGACCCGACAAACTAGTCCGAACCAGAGAAAGATTTATTTCGGAGAAGGACGACGCTCGACCAGAGACTACCATGGGACTACTTGACGATGTCGAGGACGCGCTCGGTGGTGGAGGTGAGGAGCGGACCAGATACGAGTACGAGTGCGACGCGTGTGGTGCGACGTGGCGAACGACCGTCACCCCTCGAATCGCTCGTTGTACGGAGTGTAACGGTGGCGACGTGACGACGCTCTCGACCACCGACGAGTGAGCACTGCTCACCGGTCGGACGCCACGCCGTCGAGTCGACGTACCTACTCTTCCGACGACGCGGAGGCCTCCTCAGTCCAGTAGCCCGGTCTCGATTCGCTCGACGACCCGACCCGCCGAGTCGTCGTCGAGTCGGTCGCCGTGTGCCGCGGCGACGAACGTCGGGAGCGCGTAGGCGTACTGGCCTCGGCCGGCGTGGCGAATCAGTCCCGCTTCCCTGAGTTCGCTGTTCAGACTGTAGGCCGTCGTCCGCTCGCCGTCGCCTCCCGCCGCGACGTGAGCGTCCAGCGGCGAACACGGCCCCTCCGCTCGATAGACGCCGAGCATCGCCCGCGCCGTCGGGTCGAGGTCGGTGAGGACCGTGCGTACCCGTTCGACGACGGGGCGGTCCGCCGTCACGGCAGCTACCGTCGACTCGTCGTCAGCGGCGACGGCGGTGTCCGGTGCCGAGGGGCTATCGCCCCGACCGTCGGCCGCGTCCGGCCACGGTGTACGACCGGTCCCCTCGCGCTCCGCACCGTCGCCGGTGTCGTCCGACGCGAGCGTGATGCCGGCGTCTGCCCAGTCGTCGGTCGCTGCTGGCTCCGTCGTTCGGGGGAGGTCGGCCGGCGCGGACCCGACACCGCTGTCGGGCACGGACTCGGTCGACGTGGCTCGCTGGCCGCTCTCCGGACCCGGGATTGGGTCGTCGTCGGCCGCCCGTTGGGCCTCCACCGACGGTTCCGCGTCGCCACCGGACATCGCCGGGTCGTGGGCCTCGGGCATCGGCCACGGGGTCGCCGGTGCGGGTGGGTTCTCGTCAGACTCGTCGGGAGCGTCGGATGTCGCCGTCTCCGGACGCTCGTCGGTGGGGGGGCCGTCGCTCGCAGTCGGGGCGACCGGTCCCTCGGCCGCCTCGCCGAGCGTCGCCTGTTCGGCGTCCTCACGACGTCGCTGGAGCGCCATCCGGGACTGGCCGGGGTGGTCGAACAGCGCGGCCGCGAACTGGTCGGCCATCCGCGAGAGGTCACGGGCGTCCTCCAGGTCGCGTTCGAGCACCTCGATACGTGACTCCTTCCGACGGAGTTCGGCTTCGAGTTCCTCGATGCGGTCCTCGCGGGCGTTCTGTTCGTCGGTGATGGAGGTGAGTTCGCCGACGAGGTCCTCGCTGACGCTCTTGAGGTCCGGGCGCTCGAAGTCGTCGAGGCCGGGTGTCGCCCCCGCGTCGAACGTCGTCTTGCGCTGGAACTGGACCCGACGAACCTCCTCCTCCCAGTCGGTGACGAGGAACGCCTCGCCGTCGGCGAGCGACTCGACGGCCTCGGAGTACTCACTGCCCAGCACGCGTTTGACGACCTTCGTGTCGTTGCGCCACGTCAGGCGGTG
Source organism: Halomarina oriensis (assembly GCF_009791395.1). Taxonomy (GTDB): domain Archaea; phylum Halobacteriota; class Halobacteria; order Halobacteriales; family Haloarculaceae; genus Halomarina; species Halomarina oriensis. Next base: position 141,623 of record NZ_WSZK01000012.1, on the reverse strand, counting down.
CCAGCAGAGCCAGTCACACTGCGTGATGAAGTCCTTCTTGACGTCGGCGGGGCGCTGGCTGATGCCCATGATGCCGAGACCGTGTTTCCGCCCGCGCTTGCCCACCTTGATGAGCATCCGCCCGCACTCGCCCATCCCGCCGCCCTCGGGAATCCACTCGTGGACCTCCTCGACGACCAGCAGGAACGGCTTCTTCAGCTTCTTCTCCTTGGCGAACAGCTGTTTCGCCACCTCCGTCAGCAGGTCGGCAGCCTCGCGTTCGTCGAGGAACGACGAGACGTCGAGGATGATTGGGACGTTCTGGACCAGCGCGAGGTCCGCGATCTTCTCGGCGTGTTCGGCGCTCACCCGGATGTCGCACTCCTCGTCGTCGCCGACGTGGAGGATCTCGTACTTCTCTTTGAGGCCGTAGTACTCCCCGTCGATGTCGACGATGAGGACCGGAAAGCCCCGGTCGAGCAGTTTCTCGATGACGACGCTCGCGGTGTTGGACTTCCCGGACCCGGACTTGCCGGTGACGAAGCCGCGACCGGTCAGCACCTCGACGGACGGCAACGAGACGTCCGTTCCGAGGGTGCCGACGCTACCGACGCCGTCACTCACCTCCGCGACCGTGATGGTCTCGGTCTCTCCCATGTACGCGCCTACGCGCGGACTGTCATAACGGTCCGTCAGACGCGCGGCGGACACGGGCGACGACGCCCGTCTCCCGAACGCCGTGACACCGGCGTCGGGGGGTGGTATAAAGCCACATGGAGTCGTGAAGCGACTGTACTTTGTCGGCTCACTCCCGAACTCCCAGTGGCGAACGGCGGAGTGTACGAGTCGGTGTCCGGGTGGGGACGACACGACTCGTCGGCCGTAGCCACGGGGACCGTCGTGCCTCTGACACCCACGCTGTTCCCGATTTTCTCCGGGGACGTCTCCGCTCGTGCGACGTCCGACCCCGACTCAGCGTGTGTCCGGTTCGAACTGGTGGACGCTGAGTAGCGTGTTCAGCGCACGACGGATGCGCTGTGAGACGGCCTGCTCGGAGACGCCGAAGTGGTCGGCGAGTTCGGCGAGCGTCGCCCGACGCGGGACCTCGAAGTAGCCGAGTTCGTGGGCCACCGACATCGTCTCCCACTGCTTGGGTGTGAGGCGGTCTTTCGCCGACGGGACGTGGGGGTTGTAGACGCCGTTGACCTCGAACCGGACGCCGCTCTCGCGGCACCGTTCGCTGAACGCTTTCAGACGGTCGTGGTCGGGGAATCGGAGACGCAGTTCCCAGCGCCCGCGTACCCCCCGACCGTTGAGGATGGCCCCTTCGTTGTCCTCGATCGCGGGGACGATGCCGTCCAGGTCGCTGTTCCACCGGACCTCGTAGAGATGCTGGTCGCCGGCGGTGGTGAGCAGTTCGTACTCGCCGACCTCCGCCTGCTCCGCGAGCATCGACTCGATGTGCTCGACTGACCCGTCCGAGACCCAGAAGAACGGCAACAGTCGGTCCCCGACCGGGACGACACGCTCTAACTCGACGTGCGCGTCGGGGTCGTCGTCGAGCAGGGTTCCGAGCGGAAACGCTCCCCCAGGCAGGGTGAGGTCGACTACGATCGTCATCGAGGAATCCCTTCGTGGTTCACGAGTCTCCCCCTGCTCACATAGGTGCTTCCTTCGATATCGAGGGTCGTCGGTCTTCAGCGGGTCGAACTTGCGGTGGTCGTGGGGTCGCGTCGGCGGCGAGGGAACCGACTGTCGAGACGGGCACAGATATCTCCCTGCACGACTACAGTACGGGTATGGCGGTGTCCACGTCGTCCGACGGGGCTCGGCAGTGTCCTTCCGAGGACCAGCAGAGGTACAACAATGATTCAAATCGTCGATATCACGGTTCCTGCGGACGCGTTCGAACTCGGAGCGCTCGTCGAGCGACTGCCCGAGGTACACGTCGAACTGGAACGCATGATCCCGCTCCGAGACGGTATCGCTCCGTTGTTCTGGGCGGCCAACGGTGAGCGAGAGGAGATAATCGAGACCCTCGAATCGTCGCCGCGCACCGAGGAGGTCAGATACCTCACCGAGGACGGGCGACGGAGGCTGTTCGAGGTCCAATGGTCCTCGGAGGTCGACGGACTGGTCGGCCTGCTGCTCGAACACGACGTCAGAATGCTCGACGGCGAGAGCATCGGTGAGGGGTGGGATTTCAGACTCCAGTTCCCGAGTCAGGACCGTCTGTCGGCGTTCCAGGAGGACTGTAAACGGGACGGGATTCCGGTCATCCTCCGGCGAATGTACGACCCCCACTACCCGAACGACACCAACGGGATGAGTTCCGAACAGCAGGAGGCCATCGTCGCGGCCTACGAACACGGGTACTTCGAGGTCCCGCGTCGGGCGACGCTCGCCGAACTCGCCGAACGCTTCGACATCAGCGACAACGCCTACTCACAGCGTCTCCGGCGAGGACTCGCCTCACTGGTCTACGAGACGATGGTGAAGGCCTGACCCGCAGGACGCGCCGTTCGGGACGCTGTCCTCGACGTTTCGTTCATCGTGACTGCCACAGGACCGAACCAGCTGGTGAACAGCTAAGTTCTCATGTGCCACTCGTTAGCCATGGACTGGGAGCAGTTCGACCCCGTAGCGGACCGCGACGCGTTCAGTTGGGACGACATCTACGCGGAGGCCGACTGGGAGGCCCCCGAACGACTCAACGTCGGCCACGAGGTGTGTGACCGCCACGCCGCCGCCGACCCGGACCGGACGGCGCTGGAGTGGGCGGGTGCGGACGGGAGCAGCGAGACGATGACGTTCGGCCAGTTACGCGACCGCTCGAACCGCGTCGCCACCGTCGTCGACGACCACGTCGACCGGGGCGACCGGGTGTTCTCGTACATGCCACGGCTCCCGGACCACTACGCGGCGATGGTCGGGACGCTCAAGGCCGGTGCGGTCTGGGGGAGCGTCAACGAGCGGTTCGGCCCGGACGGTATCGCCTACCGCCTCGCGGACTGTGACGCGAAACTCGTGTTCACGACGAGCGACAACCTCGACACCGTCGAGGAGGCGCTCACCGAGGTGCCGAGCGTCGAGACGGTGCTGGTCGTCGACACCGACGGCCGCGACCACGACCACCCGGACTTCCACGAGGTGACCGCCGAGGCGAGTCCCGAGTTCGACACCGTCGAGACGACCGGCGAGGACGACGCCCTGCTGTACTACACCTCCGGGACGACGGGGAAGGCGAAGGGCGTCCTCCACAAGCACCGCTGGGTGGCGGGCGTGGCGGCGACCCAGAAACTCGCCGTCGACCTCGGTCCCGGCGACCTCTACTGGTCGACGGGCGACCTCGGGTGGCTGACCGGCCCCATCAACACGCTCGGCGCGTGGTTCTGGGGCACGTCGCTGTTCACGACCGACGGCGAGTTCGACCCCGAGGCGTGGGCGGACCTGCTCGATTCGTACCCTATCAGCGTCCTGTTCTCGGTGCCGACGGCCTACCGGATGCTCCGTGAGAACGAGGCGGTGCTGGAGGGCGTGGACCACGACATCCGTCACGCGCTGTCCATCGGCGAACCGCTCTCGGCGGGCGTCGTCGAGTGGGGCCGCGAGGCGCTGGGGGTCACCATCCTCGACACCTACGGCCAGACCGAGACGGGCAACATGGTCATCAACAACTACCCGGAGATGGAGTTGCGGCCGGGGTCGATGGGCAAGCCACTGCCCGGCGTGGAGGCGGCCATCGTGGACCCCGACTCGGGGGAGGTACTCGGTCCCGGCGAGTCGGGTGTCATCGCCGAGCGTGGCGAGTTCCCGTGTTTCTTCGCGGAGTACTGGGAACAGCCACAGAAGACCGCCGACTGCTTCGTCGACGGCCCGGACGGGGAGTGGTACCTCTCCGGTGACCTCGGCCACCTCGACGAGGACGGCTACTTCTGGTTCGAGGGCCGGGCCGACGACGTCATCATCTCGGCGGGCTACCGCATCGGCCCGTTCGAGGTCGAGTCGTCGCTGGGCGAACATCCGGCGGTAGCCGAGGCCGCTGTCGTCCCGAAGTCCGACCGCGAACGCGGGAACATCGTCAAGGCGTTCGTCGTGCTCTCGAAGGGCTACGACCCGTCGAACGACCTCGTCGAGGACATCCAACAGCACGTCCGCAACGAACTCGCCGCCCACGAGTACCCCCGCGAGGTCGAGTTCGTCGACGACCTGCCGAAGACGGTGACCGGGAAGATTCGCCGGACGGAACTGCGCGACCGGACGGAGTAGCCGACCACAGGCCGGACGAGCGCTCTCCGCGGTTCAGGCCGGGCGGACGACCCAGTCCCCGTCGGCCTGTTCGACGAGACGGCCCCCCTCGTCCAGTTTCACGATGTAGCCCGTCGGCGTCTGCTGGGTTCGGGCGGGCGCTTCGACGTTGACGATGTGGCCGATGAACTGTGCGCTCGGCGGTTTCTGGGCGGCCCCGCAGTCGTAGACCGTCAGCAGGTCGCCGTCGTCGCGGGCCGTGTAGACGACGAGGTGCGCGTGGCGGGCGAGACGGAACCCCTCGTCGGCGGGCCGGAGATGGTTCATACGCGCGGTTGGGTGGCGGCCGGCTTAATCCGGCCGGTCGGCTTCGATACCGAAGCATCGTGGTAGGGCCGCGGAACGACTCCCAGTAGGTTAAACGTCTTAGAGTCGTACGAGGTAGTAGATGACCGACACCCACGCCGAGACCGCGCTGGACACTGCCCCCCTCTCGTGGTGTCACGACGTCGTCCCTACCGTCTCTCGGTCGTTCGCGGTCACCATCCGTCTCCTCGACGCTCCGATGAGCGACTACATCTGCGTCGGCTACCTGCTGTGTCGCGTCCCGGACACCGTCGAGGACGCTGGCCACATCCCGCCACGGGAGAAGGCACGCTTGCTCCGGCAGTACGACGGGGTGCTCGACCCGACCGACGAGACGACCGTCGAGGCGTTCCTCGACGCCGTCGAGCGATGGATCCCCGACGACGGCGACGACGACGACGACTGGACCGTCGTCCGGGAGACCGCTCGCATCGTCGAGGCCTTCGAGGGCTTCGACGAGGAGGTCAGAGCCGCGATGCGACCGCCGGTCCGCGAACTCGTCGTCGGGATGGCGGAGTTCGTCGAACGCGGCCGGGACGACACCGGCCTCCGACTGGACACCCGCGAGGAACTCGACCAGTACTGCTACGTCGTCGCCGGCACCGTCGGCCACCTCATCACCAACCTCGTCACCCTCGACGCCGACCCCGAGACCGAACGGTACCTCCGCGCTCGCGCCGAGGGCTTCGGGAACCTCCTCCAGTTGGTCAACGTCGCCAAGGACGTCCACACCGACTACCACGAGGAGGACAACATCTACGTCCCCCGCGAGTGGCTGGGCGAGGACGTCCCGCAGGACCGACTGCTCGCCGACGAACACCGGGACGGCACCCGACGGGCGCTCCGGCGGGTCATCGGCCACGCCCGGTCGTTCCGCGCCGACGCACACGAGTACCTCGAACGCTGTGCCCGGACCGCTCAGCTCTCGCTCGCGCCGTTCGGCCTGCCGTACCTCCTGGCGCTGGCGACGCTCCGCGAACTCGAAGGCAACCTCGACGACGTCCTCTCGGGGACGTCGGTCAAGGTGTCACGCGAGGAGGTCCACGAACTGATGACGGCGCTGACCGCGGCCCCGTTCGACCCGACGGTGCTCGACCGCCTGGAGCGGACGGTCGAAGCCGAGCGCTGACCGTCGCGTCCGACTCCCGGACGTGAACGGGGAACGTGGTCGGTCAGTACTCCCGGTGTTCGTCGCGGGCGACTAAGACGACTGCCACCAGACCGACGAGACTCGCGGCGAGCGGTCCGAACGTCCCCGGGTCGAACCAGTCGAAGTGGCCGTTGACGCTGAAGACGTAGTAGCGGTCGTCCTTCTCGATGACGTCCGGCCACTCGGGGTCGTTCTCGTAGGTGACGACCTCCCCGTCGACCGCTCGCTGGAAGTCCTGTCGCTGCTGTTCGTCGAGAGCACCGTAGGACCCGACGTCCCAGTCGGAGGCCTGTGCCCGACCGGGGACGTTCTCCTCGACCCGTTCGTAGGTGACGGAGTAGTCCTGGTCGGCGCCGATGATCCACGACGCACCGCCGACGAGAAACAGCATTATCGCTACGATGAACACGACGAAGCGGAGGGTACTTCGTAAAGTCGCCATACGTGTCGACTTTCAGACCCCACCACTAAACCGTTACCATGGCGCGAGAGACGCTCTCACACGAAGTCGAAGACGGTGGTCTGCCCGGGCGGGAGCGCCGTCGTCGAGTCCCCGCCGTCGGTCTCGGTCGGCGGTGCCGTGGTCCGGGTGGCGTCGGCCTCCCCGTTCGACCCGTCGGCGTCACCCCACTCGGTCAGAGTAGGAGTCGTCACGCCGTCCGGAGGGTCCGGTCGGTCGGCGCTCGGCGAGCGCTCGTCACGCGCCGCGGACCGTCCCGTCGACTCGACGTCGCTCTCGTGGCCCTCCCAGCGACCGAGCCCCGACTGCGTCCCCTCGGCGAACGAGAGGTTCGAGACTCGGACACCGAGCTTTCGGACCCGCTGGCCATCGAACTCGGTCACGAGTTCGGTCGCCACGGACCGGACGAGTTCGGCGTCCGCGACCGGTCCGGAGAGCGACCGTGCGCGGGTGTTGACGTCGAACGGTGGTCGAACGACCTTGATGCCGATGGTCTTGTAGAGCGCCCCACGCTCCTCGGCACGGTCCGCCACCTCCGCCGCGAGGCTGGTCAACCGCTCTTCGATTCGTTCCGGGTCGTCGGTCGCCCCGGTGAACGCGGACTCGCTGGAGAGGCTCTTGGGCCGTCCGACCGGTTCGACCACGCGGGGGTCGACGCCGCGGGCACGCTGGTGGAACGCTCGCCCGCGGGACCCGAACCGGTCGACGAGCGCACCCTGGTCGGCGGCCGCGAGGTCGTTCGCCGTCTCGATACCCATCGAGCGCAGTTCTCGTGCCGTGACCGGCCCGACGCCGTGGAGGTCATCGACCGGCAGCGGTGCGAGAAACGAGCGGACCTCGTCGGGTTCGACGACGACGAGTCCGTCGGGTTTGTCGTGGTCGCTCGCTATCTTCGCCGTCGACATGTTCGGTGCGACCCCGATACTGGCGGGGACGCCCACCTCCTCGTCGATGCGCGTCTTCAGGCTCCTGGCGAAGACGGCGACGCTGTGCCAGCCCACCCGGTCGGTCACGTCGAGATACGCCTCGTCGATGCTCACCTCCCGGACCGTCTCGGCCACCTCGTTGAGGATGCTCTTCACCTCCCCGCTGACCGACTCGTAGTACGCCATATCCACCGGCCGGTAGTAGCCGGCCGGACCTCCCTCCCCGCAGTCTCTCGTCTCGCCCCTGCGCTCGTCCTCGCGTCCGTCGCCCTCGTCGATTCGGGGGAGGGCGTCGAGGGCCTGTGAGATGGGCTGTGCGCTCTCGACGCCGTGTTCGCGGGCCTCGTAACTCGCCGTAGCGACCGCGCCGTGTGTCTCTCCTCCCTCGTAGCCCATCCCGACGACGACGGGTTCTCCGTCGAGCGCCGGTTCCCGGCGACGCTCGCACGCGGCGTAGAAACAGTCCATATCGACGTGGAGGACGACACGCTCGTCGTCGGTCGGCCCCGCCGTCGCCTCCACGTCGGGCATACGAGAGGCTACGTGTCCAGCGGTTAGTAGTTGTTCAGTCCGGAGTGAAGGTGAACACGTCGGGTCGTCCGCTCGAACGCCGTTCTCGGAGGGGTCGGTCCCGCCGGCCGTCGTCAGTCGACCACGGCGACCTGCCGACCGGTCGTGTCGCTGGCACACTCCACCGCCGTGACCCGCACGTCGCTGGCGTCACTGAGCGTGACCTCGTAGCCGTAGTAGCGGAACGTCATCTCGGCGGTGCCGTCCTGGGGGAGGAGTCTGTCGAGGGAGTCGGGGTCGATGGCGTCGTACAGCGGCGGGAGGTCGAGAGGGCTGACGCCTGCTTCACGAGCGATGGCTTCGACGACGGCGACGGAGGGGCGGGTTTCTGTCATCACCTGAACGGTGGCCTATCACATAAAAAGTATGCTGTCTATCTGGATAGCGGGGAGGTCGGACGGGTGGCTCAGGTGGTAGTGGACGGTGATTCGACACCCCGTCCCCTCGTCCTCGTCCGACGCGACGCTACCTCGCTCCCGACATCCCTACCCACTGGCGCATCGGCCTATGTCGACGTCCTCGTGACAGTCGAGACGACGACTCGACGACCCGACGGCCGACCGGGCATCGAGGTGCCGATGCTACTCGCGGTGTTGCTCGCGGCGAGAAGATGGGGACGGAGGGATTTGAACCCCCGATCGACTGATATCTCCGGTGTGCGCCTCGGTACTCCAGAGGGTCGTCAACGCGAACCGATGATCAGTCGGCCGCTCGGTATATCAGTCTGGAGTCTCGTCACCGGGCGCGTGGCCTCTGGAGTCAGTCGCCATGCCTGGCTTGGCCACGTCCCCTCGTCTCCGACGACGGCGATGAGCCCTAAAGCGGTTTCGATTCGGAGAGTGCACGGCGACGGCGGGGCACCTCACACCCGCCCGCTTCGACTCGGTCCGCGAGGGCGCTCACTCGACTCCTCACTCCTCTCTATCGGTCGTCCCCCAGTCACACTCCTGGCACTTGTAGGCGGTGACGAACTCGGTCACGGAGGGCATGTAGCCGACGGTCACGACGTTCTCGCCGCACTCGGGGCAGTCCCGGTCGGCGTCCTCGATGGCTTCGGCGTCCATGACCGACTCCCCCTCGACGAGTTCTGCGAGCGATTTCGGCGTGACCATGCGGCCCTGCACGACACGGTTGTCCATAGAAGAACGCGGAGGGTCAGCGGCTTAAGCCCTGCACTCTACAGCCACGGAGCGCGGCCGGGGTCGTCGCCTCCCTCGGGGTCGGGCCCGCCGTCGGTCGCCGGGCCGCCGGCGTTCGCCCCCCGTGCTTCCGGGTCGGCAGCAGCATCGCGGTGAGCGGTCGACGGCGCGTCGTCCTCGGGAGCAGGGGCAGGACGGGGGGTGCTGGGACCGCCGTCGCTGCTGGTCGTCGCGCTCTCGCCGAATCCGAACTCGATATCGCTGGAGTCCGGGTCGAGCGAGAGCAGGCACGTGACGCCGAGGACGGCCAGCGCCAGCGGCACGTCGGTGTCGATGACCTGTAGCAGGGTCAGCGGGAGCACACCGAGTGCGACGGCGCTGCCGAATCGGAACCGGTCGAGGTCGACCAGTCCGCGGAGTGTGGGCCCGGCGACGGCGACGAGCAGGGCGAACGCGACACCGACGCCCGCCGCGGCCGCGGCGGCGAGCATCTGCGTCGGGTCGGGGTCGACGACGAGCGTCGCGCCCGCCGGCGTGAGGCTGGCGATGAGGCCCAGTCCGATGATAGCGCCGGGCCGGGGCAGCCACTCGCCGACGGTCGAACTGGCCGTCTTCGCCGCGATAGCGAGGATGACGAGCGCGGCGAAGCGGTTGAAGATGTCGATGGAGATGGCGGCCTCGATGGTCGGCGCGATAGCCGCTTCGGCGGCCGCCAGCGGGACGACGAGTGCGCCCACGAGCAGGACGCTCGTGATACGCTGTCTGGTCGTCCCTTCCATCTCCGCGAGGATGACCGCGAGCGTCGCACTGCCGCCGAAGACGAGCAGTCCGACCTCGAAGACGCCGACGGGGTTGATGCCGCCTTCGGCCGTCGTCAGCGCGCCGGCCAGGACGAGTGCGGCGAAGATGCCGTCGACGAGTGGGAGGCCCATCACGGTCCCGAGTAGCTTGGTCCCGCGACCGACCTGTCGCTCCAGTCGAAGCGCGATTGGGTGTCTCGAAGTGCTCATTCAGGCGGAACAGGCCTCACCAGGGGCCAGACGGGACTCACCGTCACGATACCGAGGGCGGAGTCGGACCGTCGCCGCGTCGCGCACGGCGAACGGAGCCCGCCACGTGACTGTGTTCCGCATGGTCCCTGTCGACGGTTTGGTCTCTCCGGTAGCGAGAAGTTGCAACCCGGGACGACCGCCGACGGAACGTGCGGAGTCCATGTCTCAGACAATTGCACATGACTCAATAAACGTTGTGTGAGACGTGCCCGCACGGGACGAAACGTTCTCAAGCAATAGCGGGGTTGTCATCGTTTCTCACGCAAGGCCAACCCACATATCGTCTACGAACGTCCAGTTATGACTCGGCGGCTCCCCTGCCGCTGGCAAGTGTTGCCTCACACCGGGCGGTCTCGCAACGTTTTTGCGCCGCGGCCGACCACCGCTTACATGGCGGAGACTCCCCACGACACGTTCTCCGAGAAGCTTCGAGTCCCGGAAGCGCTCACGTTCGACGACGTTCTCCTGCGACCGATGGAGAGTCGAGTCGAACCCGACGAGGCCGACACCCACACCCGTGTCTCGAAGAACGTGACGCTCACCATCCCCGTCCTCTCGGCGGCGATGGACACGGTCACCGAAGCCGGCCTCGCCGTTGCGATGGCCCGGAACGGTGGTCTCGGCGTACTCCACCGGAACATGACCGTCGAGGAGACGGCGGCGGCGGTCACCACGGTCAAACGCGCCGACGAACTCATCATCCGCGACGTCGTCACCGCCGCACCAGACCAGACGGTCCGTGACGTCGACTCGATGATGGCCCGCGAGGGCGTCTCCGGGGCACCCGTCGTCGCCGACGACGGCACCGTCCTCGGCATCATCTCCGGGACGGACATCCGGCCGTATCTGGAGGTCGGCGAGTCCGACGAGGTGCGCGAGGCGATGACCGAGAAGGTCATCACCGCGAGCGAGGACGTCGGTGCGCGCGCGGCGCTCGAACTGATGTACGAACACAAGATCGAGCGCGTCCCCATCGTCGACGACGAGGGGAAACTCGCCGGCCTCGTCACGATGCAGGGCATCCTCCAGCGCCGTGAGTACGACGAGGCCGCCCGCGACGACGACGGCCGACTCCGAGCGGGCGTCGCCGTCGGCCCCTTCGAGATGGACCGTGCCATCGCCGCCGACGAGGCCGGTGCGGACGTGCTGTTCATCGACTGCGCGCACGCGCACAACCGCAACGTCGTCGACTCCGCCCGCGACATCGAGGGGAGCGTCGACGCCGACGTCGTCGTCGGGAACATCGGCACGCCCGAAGCCGCCGAGGAACTCGTCGGCTTCGCCGACGGCCTGAAGGTCGGTATCGGCCCCGGTTCCATCTGTACGACGCGCGTCGTGAGCGGGTCGGGGATGCCCCAGATTACGGCCGTCGCGGGCGTCGCGGACGTCGCCAGCGAGCACGACGTCCCCGTCATCGCCGACGGTGGGATTCGATACTCCGGCGACGCCATCAAGGCCATCGCGGCGGGGGCAGACGCCGTGATGCTCGGGTCGTACTTCGCGGGCACCGACGAAGCGCCCGGCCGCGTCATCACGATGAACGGCAAGCGCTACAAGCAGTACCGCGGCATGGGCTCGGTCGGTGCGATGAGCGAGGGCGGCGGTGACCGCTACCTCAAGGACGCCGAGGAGGACGAGGAGTTCGTTCCCGAAGGTGTCGAGGCAGCGACGCCGTACAAGGGACCGCTCGCCTCCGAACTCCACCAACTCGTCGGCGGGATGCAGTCGGGGATGGGCTACGTCGGCGCGGAGTCGATTCCCGCGTTCAAGGAGCGCTCGGAGTTCGTCCGCGTCTCCGCGGCCGGGCAGAAGGAGTCACACGCTCACGACGTCGTCATCACCGACGAAGCGCCGAACTACAAACCCGGCGAGTAGTCGCTCTCGACAGTCGGCTGTCGCGTCCGTCTTCGGACCGATTAAGTCCGGGGACGCCGTCACTCCCCGCAGATGCTCGTCGAACTCCTCGTCATCGCCCTCACCGTCGTCGTCGCCACGGCGTTCGTCTGGGGCGGTAGCTCCCTCCTCGAACGGGCCGCCGAGAACCTCTCGCTGTACTACGGACTTCCCCCCGTGGTCCACGGCGCTATCGTCGTCGCCATCGGGTCGTCGTTCCCCGAACTGGCGAGCGTCGTCTTCGCCGCCATCGAGAACGACTTCAACCTCGGTGTGAGCGCCATCGTCGGCTCCGCCATCTTCAACGTGCTCGTCATCCCCGCCATCAGTGGTCTCTACGGCGAAGGCGTGGGCGCGAACCGCGACATCGTCTACAAGGAGGCGCAGTTCTACATGGTGAGCGTCAGTGCGCTCATCATCACGTTCGCGCTCGCGGTCATCTACTACCCGACCGGCAGCGACGGGCAGTTGCTCGGGCAGGTCACCCGCGAACTCGCAGTCATCCCACTCCTCCTGTACGGTGTGTACGTCTTCACCCAGTACCAGGACACGAGCGACTACGACTCCGAGTCGCCCCCGGCCGACCTCTCGGTCCTCAAAGAGTGGCTGTTCCTGCTCGTGAGTCTCGTCGTCATCGCCGTCGCCGTCGAGCAACTGGTCGAAGCAGCACTCCACCTCAGCGACATCTTCGACACCCCCTCCGCACTGTGGGGCATCACCGTCATCGCGGCCGCGACCAGCCTCCCCGACACGCTCGTCAGCGTCCGGGCGGCCCGGCGTGGCGACGGCGTGACGAGTCTCGCCAACGTCTTCGGGAGCAACATCTTCGACCTGCTGGTCGTCGTTCCCGTCGGCGTCCTCATCTTCGGGACCGTCGACGTGGACTTCTCCGTCGTCGTCCCGACGATGGGCTTTCTGACACTCGCCACCGTCGTCGTCTTCGGCCTCCTGCGAACCGAACTCGAACTGACGCCACGCGAATCGGGGGTGTTGCTCGTCGTCTACGCCGGGTTCGTCGGCTGGATGGTCAGTGAGACGCTCGGCTACACCGCTCTCGTCCCCGGGTTCTGACCTCGACTCGGGAGCGACCCGAAGGGATTTATCAGCACGGTCGTATCGTGAACCGATGCCCTCCCTCACGCTCGCAGCACTGTCCGGCGAAGTCAGATACGTCCTCGAAGCGACGTTCACCGCATTCGCGCTGTTCGTCCTGTTCACGCTGTTCGCACCGAATCCGACCGACCCACTGGTGACGGGCCCGTCGACGGCCGTCGCTGTCGTCGGTGGGTTCGCCGTCGCCTCGATTGCAGTAGCACGACGACGCACGTGACGGCCCGTTCGACGCGGCCCACCCGAGCGAGCGCCGTTCTTCGACCGGAAGAGACTGTATCGTCGTTGTGTACTATCCGACACGTATTCCACGAGCGTCGTGGTAGATGGTACTACTCCACACGACCACGTGTGGTGTGACAATTCATGAACGGAATCAAAGACGGAGTCGCAATCGTGACCGGTGGTGGCTCGGGTATCGGACGACAGACCGCACTGCGATTCGCCGAGGAGGAGGCGAGCGTCGTCGTCGCGGACATCGACGAAGAGGGTGGGGACGAGACGGTAGAGCTGATTCAGGGTGATGGAGGGGAGGCGACGTTCGTCCGAACCGACGTCACCGATTCCGACGACGTGGACGCCATGGTCCAGACGGCGCTCGACGAGTACGGTGGACTGGACTTCGCGCACAACAACGCCGGCATCGCGGACGAAGGCACGCGTCTCGCCGAGTACGACGAGGCGGCGTGGGACCGGATGATAGACATCAACCTGAAGGGGGTCTGGCGGTGTCTGAAAGCCGAGATACCGGAGATGGCCGACCGCGGCGGTGGGGCCATCGTCAACACCTCGTCGGTCGCAGGCGTGAGCGCGAACGGGAGCGCACACTACGCCGCCAGCAAGCACGGCGTCATCGGACTGACGCGCCGGGCGACGGTCGACTACGCCGAGGACGGCATCCGGTTCAACGCCGTCTGCCCCGGCGTCATCGACACGCCAATGGTCCAACAGGCGGGGGAGGACAACACCGAGGAGATGGAGAGAATCACTGCCGGCATCCCGGCGGGGCGTCTCGGGGACCCCCAGGAGATAGCGAGTACCGTCGTCTGGCTCTGTTCCGAGGACGCCTCGTACGTCATGGGACAACCGATAGTCATCGACGGCGGACTGCTGGCGCAGTAGCGACCGTTCCGCGCCGCACGTCGGTTCTCGCCGAACCGTGTCGTGGTTCGGCTGGCAGTCAGAACACGAGTGTCCCGACGACGTCACAGGAAAACGGGCTGGGAGGGATTCGAACCTCGGTCGCTCCGCTCGCTGGCGCTCGTTTCGCTCCCTGGTTCAACCCCACGGCCGTTTCACTCCTCGTGCAAGCACTCGGAGCAGAAACGGGCTGAGAGGGATTTGAACCCTCGGCCGTCTGGTTAAGAGCCAGATGCTCTGCCTGGCTGAGCTATCAGCCCCTGGTTTCGACTGTGGTCGGTCGATTCATATAGGTTTCTGTTCGGGGAGCGCGAGGCGGCTGTGAACTGGCCACAAACGATTTGTACACCCCGTCGAACCCCGAAGGTACGGGAGCGAGGACGGTGGCCGCCGTGGGCCGTCGGCCACCGACCGTGGGCTCCCGGAAGGGAAACCGCTCCCGGACGCAGGCGTGGGGCGAATCGCGCCCCAGCGTGCCTCTTTCGCCCCGACGAGCCGTCGCTTCCGCTCGCTTTCGAGTAACTGGTTTCAAGTAGTCGGCCGCCAGAAGTAGGATATCATGAGTACCGCCATCACGATGGCGTCGATGTCCACCTACGCTATCTTGGGGTGTGGCAGCGTCGGACACGCCGTCGCTGAGGAACTCGAGGCGGAAGGGAAGGACGTCCTCATCCTCGACATGGACGAGGGGCGGGTCGAAGCCCTCCGTGACCAGGACATGGACGCGCGGACCGCCGACATCCGTGACGGCGACGTCGCCGACACCGTCGCCGACCGGGACGTCATCCTCATCCTCTCCTCCGACGAGGAGGCCAACGAGGCCGCCGTCGAGAACATCCGTGCCCGTGGTGGCGAGCAGTTCATCGTCGCCCGCGCCTCGGACCCCGTCTCCGCGGACGACCTCTCCGAGAGCGGTGCCGACGTCGTCATCAACCCCTCGGCGGTCATCGCCGACTCCGCGCTCCGGGCGCTGGAGACGGGCGAACTGGAGTACAAGGCGGCACAGCTCGCCGAGGTCCTCGACGGGACCGACGGGGACCTCGCCATCCTCACCTCCCCCGGTCCGGACCCCGACTCCATCGCCAGTGCCGTCGCGTTGCAGGCCATCGCTGCCGCCCGAGACGTCGAGGCGGACATCGTCTACGAGGGCGAAATCGGCCTCCAGGAGAACCGGGCGTTCGTCAACCTCCTCGGCATCGACCTCCGCTCACGGGCGGACGTGGACCTGGACGACTACGACACGCTCGCGCTCGTCGACCACTCGCAGGCGACCGACCCGCTCGAAGAGCGGACGGTCGGCGTCTACATCGACCACGCCGAACCCGAAATCGAGTACGAGGCAGAGTTCTCCGACGTCAGACCGAGCATCGCCGCCACCTCGACCATCCTGACGAAGTACATCCAAGAGTTCGACCTCTCGCTCTCCGAGCAGGTGGCGACGGCGCTGCTGTACGGCATCCGCGCCGAGACGCTCGACTTCAAACGCGACACGACGCCGGCGGATCTCACCGCGGCGGCCTACCTCTACCCGTTCGTCAACCACGACACGCTCGAACAGGTGGAGTCGCCGTCGATGAGCGCCGAGACGCTCGACGTCCTCGCCGAGGCCATCCGCAACCGGGAGGTCAAGGGGAGTCACCTCGTCTCGAACGCCGGGTTCGTCCGTGACCGCGACGCACTCGCACAGGCCGCCCAGCACCTCCTCAACCTCGAAGGCATCACGACGACGGCGGTGTTCGCCATCACCGAGGACACCATCTACCTCGCCGCCCGCTCGAAGGACATCCGGATGAACATCGGGGCCGTGCTCGAAGACGCCTTCGGCGACATCGGCGAGGCACGGGGGCACTCGACGGACGCCACCGTCGAGATTCCGCTCGGCATCTTCACCGGCATCGAGACCAGCGAGGACAACCGCGACACGCTCCTCCAGCTGACCGAGGAGGCGGTTCGACGCAAACTGTTCTCCGCGATGGGCGTCGAGGCGAGCGACAACGGGAGCTGACGCCACGGCTCTACCGGTCGACACGGTTCTCCGGTCGCTGTCGAACGTGTGACTGGAGCCCCGGCCAGCGACCGAGTGCTCACGAGGGAACGCGGTCGGACGTGGACGCCCGTCGAAGCCCGCCGAGCGGAGTCGTAGCGACCCCGCCCGCCTTCAGCGCTGGGAGTCCCGCAGGATGAGCGGGCCGATGGCGAGCGTCCGTTTCGCCACCGTAGCGATACGCATCACGTAGGAGACGAACAGGAAGAACGGCACCAGCGCGACGGTGAACGCCCCGGAGGTGATCCAGAGGATGTCGCTGACGCCAGCCGTCGTCCCGGTGAACGTCGCGCCGTCGACGAACGCTAGCATCGCTCCCGAGACGAGCAACGCCGGAATCGCCGCGTAGACGATGAGCTGAGAGAGACTCGTCAGCGCCCACTGGAAGTAGAGCGTCTTGATGTGTTCGCGGGCAGGGCCGAACATCACCAGCGACGTGTGCAGGTCGTCGAGTGCCGCTTCGGTGTTCTCGTCGACGTCGTCGCTGTACAGTTCCCGGAGCCGTTCGACCTGGAACACCTTGTACGAGTAGTTGTAGTCCAGCGCGGCGAACAGCACGTCGAAGGTGCCGAACGTCGCGCCGTCGAGTTTCCCCTTGACCGTGTCGGCGTTCTCGGTGAGACTGCCGACGAACTCGTCGACTTCGTCGATGAACTGGTCGTTGTCACACCCGTCGACGGCCTCGCGGAGCCGTTCCGCCCGTTTCTCGGAGGTCTCGACGATGGTCGAGAGGAACGCCGAGGGGTCCGCGGGCGTCACCGACCCGATGAGTTCGCTGGTGTACGTCCGGAAGTCGAGCGTGTTGCTCATCCGAGTGTGCTGGTCGCCGAGCGGGCCGTTCTCCTGTGAGATGACGAGCTGGTTGATGGAGACGACCAGCGTCACGCCGGTGATGAGTGCGCTGGTCATCGTGGAGAATATCGTCCCGAGGACGTCGCCCTCCGCGACCCGCGTGTAGAACGGCGGGTTCAACGTGATACCGAACAGGATGAACCCCACGAAGATGATGGCACAGAGGACGCCGGTGACGAACAGCCGGTTCGCGCCCAGCAGCACCCAGAGCTTGATTCGGCTCTCGCCCGCCCGAGCACGCATCGTGTTCTCGGTGCTGACGTCCGACTGCTTGCTGACGGTGCCGTCGTCGCTGGAGTCGTCACCCTCACTCATTCGCGGTCCTGTCCGTCGCTTCCGTCACCGGTCGCTTGAGGAGGTAGTACTTCGTCCCGCCGCCGGAGTAGCTGGCCGTTCCGACCAACTCCCACCCGTCGGTACCCAACTCGTTCAGTTCGGCTTTCGGGTCGGCCGTCTCGTGTTTCGTCGACCCGCGGGGAGCACGTAGCGTCTCGTACTCCCACCTGGTCTGCTCGTTCGACATGGTTCTCCCGACACAGGGACACGGGAAAAGGGTTGACGCCGCTCGTGCAGGTTACGGCGACTCCGACGCCCGAACTGCCGTCGACGAGTTCAGTACCGAACGTCGGCGTCAGTACTCGCGTTCGACGAGGTAGTCGGCGATGTCTTCGAGCGTCCGTCGGGCCTCGCCGTCGGGGAGCACTTCGAGGCGACCCTTTCCGCGCTCGACGTACTCCGTCGCCATCTCGCGGGCGTACTCGATGCTCCCCGCCGCGGAGAGTTCGTCGAGTGCGGCGTCGATGTCCGCCTCCGTCACCGCGTCGCGCTCACGAGGCACGAGCGCGTCCACGTCGACACCGTTCTCGCGGGCGTGCAGCGAGATGATGGTCCGCTTGCGCTCGATGAGGTCCGACCCCCGCTGCTTGCCGAGCGTCTCACTCGGCGTCGTCAGGTCGAGCAGGTCGTCTTGAATCTGGAACCCACGGCCGACGTCGAGGCCGTAGCCCCGGAGCGCCTCGACGACCTCGTCGTCGGCCCCTACGAGGAGGGCCGGAATCGACGCCGCCGCCGCGTACAGGACGGCCGTCTTGTACTCCACCATGTCGATGTAGTCGTCGGGGGCGACGGCGTCGCGCTCCTCGAACTCCACGTCGAGCGCCTGTCCCTCACAGATGCGGGTACAGGTCGTCGCCAACTCGTCGAGCGCCCGGACCGTGCGGTCGGCGGGCGCACCGGTGTCGAGCATGTACTCGAACGCCTTCGAGTAGAGCGTATCACCGGCCAGAATCGCGGTTTCGAGGTCGTACTCGCGGTGGACGGCCGGGACGCCACGGCGGACGTCGTCGTCGTCCATGATGTCGTCGTGGATGAGCGTGAACGACTGGATGACCTCGATGCTGACGGCGGCGGCCATCACGTCGACGTCGTCCCCGCCGAACGACCGGTAGTCCTCGGCGAACGGTTCGACGCCCTCGACTGCCTCGGCGGCGAGCAACACGACCGCCGGGCGCAGTCGCTTCCCGCCCGCGTCGAGCAGGTAGCGTGACGCCTCGTACAGTCGTTCGGGCCGCTGTACGGGCATCATCTCCGCGATGGCGTCGTTCACCAGTTCGCGGCGGTCCTCGACGGCCCGTTCGACCCGTTCGCCGTCGGCGCTCATTCGGTCAGCTGAATCATGTTCCCGTTGCGCGTCACGTGCAGGTCACGGCCGAGCGTGTAGCCCTGGGAGGCCGCGAGACTCGTGTACGGCGCGAAGCCCTTCATGTCCTGGTGGGCCGGGATGACGTGCTTCGGCTGGAGCGCCTGGAGCATCTCGTAGTGGCCCTCCTCGCGGAGGTGGCCCGAGACGTGGATGTCGTCGTAGATGCGCGCACCCTGCATCTTCAGCAGCTTCTCGGACTGGTAGCGCTGGCCCTCGTTCGTGGGTTCGGGGATGACCCGCGCCGAGAAGATGACCTTGTCGCCGTCCTCGAGCTGGTACGGCGTCTCGCCGCGGCCCATCCGGGTGAGCATCGCGCGTGGCTCGCCCTGGTGGCCCGTCACGATGGGCAGGAACTTCTCCTTGCCCTCGTTCATGATGCGCTTGAACGTCCGGTCGACGCTCTTGCGGTGGCCGTACATCCCCAGGTCGTCGGGGAAGTCGACGAAGCCCAGACGCTCGGCGGTGCCCGAGTACTTCTCCATCGAGCGACCCAACAGGACCGGCTGACGGCCGATGTCGTTGGCGAACTCGACGAGCGAGGTGACCCGCGAGATGTGACTGGAGAACGTCGTGGCGACGATACCGCCGTCCCAGTCCTCGATGGACGTCATGACGTCCTTCAGGTGGCGTCGCGCGACGCTCTCGGAGGGCGTCCGACCCTTTCGGCCCGCGTTCGTACAGTCCTCGATGTACGCGAGCACGCCGTTGCCCTCGCGGCCGATCTCGCGGAACCGCTTCATGTCGATGGGGTCCTCGATGACCGGCGAGTGGTCCATCCGCTTGTCGAGGCCGTAGACGACCGCGCCCTCCGGCGTGTGGAGGACGGGGTTGATGGCGTCGATGATGGAGTGGGTCACGTGGACGAACTCCAGTTCGACGTTGCCCGAGTCGCCGATGCTCATCGTCTCACCGGCGCTCATCTTCTGCAGGTCGTTCTGGACGCCGAACTTCTCCTCGCTCTGGATCTGCTGTTTGACGAGTTCGATGGTGAACGGCGTGGCGACGATGGGGGCGTCGTAGCGGTGGGCCAGTTTCGAGATGGCCCCGATGTGGTCGAGGTGGCCGTGTGTCGGGACGATGGCCTTCACGTCGCCCTCGAGGTCGGACATGACGCGGTCGTCCGGAATCGCGCCCATGTCGATGAGGTCGAGACTGTGCATGCGCTCGGTCTCGACGTTGTCGTGAATCAGTACCTGCGAGAGGTTGAGACCCATGTCGAAGACGACCACGTCGTCTCCGGCACGGACGGCCGTCATCTGTCGGCCGACCTCTTCGTATCCGCCAATCGTTGCGATTTCGACTTCCATAGTGTTGACTCCGAGGAGTCGCCCGACGGGCGCGACCGTGCGACCGACCGACGAGGACGGACCGCTGGAGACTGCATTCCTGCGCGGTCCTCTCGTGTGGGTCGGCCTCCCGCCGTTCGAGCGGCCAGCCCACACCGGACCCCGCCGGTCGCTCGCTCGCATCCCGTGAGCGACCGTCTACTCGGTTGTAGAGGCCTACAGGCTACTGTGGTAAAAGGAGTTGGGTTCGGACCGCCAACGAGGACCACCCGACCCCTTTCCTCGCTCTGGTAGATATCTGAAACACTCTCAGATACCGAACATTTTCAATGGGTACCTAATTACCTGCCGACAGGTGCGTATGAGAAAGCTGGTACTGGTGTTCGTCCTCGTCGTCGCGTCGGTCGCTCCAGCGACGGCACTCGGAAGTATCGACCGGGCAGGTCCCCCGCTCGCCGACGCGGGACTGGACCAGTCTGTCACGAACGGAACGACCGTCTTCCTCGACGGGTCGGGGTCGCGTGCCCCCGACGGCCGACTCGTCGGGTACGAGTGGCGTATCGAGACACCGTCCGGTGGCTCGGTCACTCCGCACGACGGGTCGGCAGCCCGGACGTCGTTCGTCCCCCGCGAGATCGGGCGCTACGCGGTCACACTCACCGTCACCGACGACGACGGGGAGACGGCCACCGACACGCTCTACGTCGACGTAGAGCGGTCGAAGCGCGCGACGACCTCCCGACCGACCACGGCACCGCCGTCGACACCACCGGGAGGTACCACGCCACCGACGGGGCCTCCGTCGACGCCGTCCACGACGACCCCGTCTGCTCCGACATCGACAGCACCCACACGTAGCCCGACGGTTCGTGGGCCACGGCTCGTCACCGGCGACCGACCGCTGACCGGGATGTACGCTGTCACCGCGAGCGGAGCGGTCAGTTCTGTCGAGTGGTTCGTCGACGGTGAGACCGTCTCGAACGGCAGCGAGTTCTCGACGTCGTGGACGCCCGGCGACCACACGCTCCGTGCCGCTGTCACGTACTCCGACGGAGCGACCGAGATGGCGACGTTCGAGGACGGAACGACCGGTGTCGTCGCCGACCCGAGACCCCAGCCGTCGCTTTCGGACGTCGGGACCGACGGCGGACTCACTGGCAGGGCCTCGGCCACCGACGAGTACGGAAACCTCCAGTCCGTCGAAGTCTCTATCGAGGATATCCGAACGGAACGACGCTCCGGGTCGCTCGGGACCGGTGGTACGGCCGCGTTCGACTGGACCGACCTCGAACCGGGTCGGGAGTACGAGGTAGTCGTCACGGCCGTCGACAGTCGTGGACAGACGGCGACCGTGAACCGGACCGTCGTCCCCACCGCGCCCCCAGAGGTGATTTCGGCGGAGTTCGTCGACGGCCCTGTCGATTCGTACCATCCCGAGATAGACCCTGGCCGATACACTGCACACCACGTACTGCAGGTGGACCTGAACGGGCACAGCATCGAAGAGTTCGATATCGACCTGTGGGCACAGAAACCAGAGTCCGTTCACCAAGTGGTCGAACGCTCGATAGAGGTTTCGGACGGGACAGTGACGATCCACAGTTTCTGGGCTGGAGACACGCCGAGTACGGGAAGTCCGTACTCCGTCGTCCACCAGCTATCACTGCGAGGCTCTGGACCCACGGAATGGGTCAACAGCGGTACATCTAATTTCGCTGTGACCCCGAGTGATCCAGTCATTCGGCTCAGAATGCGTAACGACGGTGCCCGTCCGGTTGGCGGAGACAACAGTTCTGCCGGTGGGCCTGTCGACTTCAGAGAGACCGTCATCATCGACGCGAGCGATTCGTTCGACCCCGACGGGAGTGACCTGACGTACATCTGGAGGAACGGCGCTTCTGCAACGAACCGAGACGAGGCAATCGGTAGGCTCTCTGGCTGGGAGAATGGAAAGCTGATTGTCGAAGACGGTACGGGGGCCAGGGCATATCAGAACTGGAGTGCACAGCAGACGTACGTCCCTTCCGTACACAGGACAGAAGTCATCGGTAACGGGCCGTATCATCCCGACGAGACGGTCCAGATTCGGGTTCGAACACAGAGAGTGCAGTTCCGCCGCAACACCGCCGACATCGAGATCGACGCGGAGGTCAGGGGCGCACGGGGAAGCGTGGTGGAGTGGACCGAACTCCGGACCGCCGACGAGAACAGTTTCGCGTTCGAGGGCACTCTCGAACTGCCCGCGAGTGCGTTGGCTGCGAACGGTCCCAACGCGACGGTCGTCCTCTACAACGCCGATCGGCCGGGATACGCAGAAGAGACCACCTCGCTCCCGACCGTCGAGTTGACCGACGCGCCTCGCGTGCAGCGTGGGACGCTCCGTGTCGACGACCGCAGATACGTCATCAGAGAACTGACGAGCGAGACCACGGTCGCGGACACCCGCGCGGAGATGCGGCAACTCCGCAACGGCGACTACGAAGTCGTCGACAGTACTACGGAGACGACGGGGTACAGAATCGAGAAGCGGGTCCAGACGCAGGAAGAGATCATCGACAGAGACACCGAAGCGTTCGATTCGTCGTACCACCGTCGGCTCTATCTCGACACTCACCCCGAGTGGACCGCCGACGGAACCGAAATCGAACGCCGCCGAGTCGCCAATCACCACACGGAGTGGAAGCGTTCGCCCAGTGGTGGATACACCGGCGACACCCGTCGGGTGCTCGTCGACCCGGCAGAGTACGTCGTCGAACGCGAGTACGAGTACACCACTTCCGAACCTCGAACCCGGGAGCGGTCGAGCTACCAGTGCATCCCAGGTGTCGGTTGTTACGAAGTCACGTACGACGAGACGGTCTACGTCAGTGTTCGTCACACCTACTGGGCGCAGTCGAAACAGCTCTCACACCACTCGGCCACCGGTAGCGTCCGGCGAACGCTCGTCGATGCGGCGGAGTACGCGACGGAGTACCGCCACGAGTACACGACGTGGTCGACAGTCACCGAACGGCGTTACGTCGCCTCTCACACGACCGTCGTCCAGCCCGCGAGGTACGAGTGGCGGACACACACGACGGTCTCGAACGGGCGGACCGCCAAGCGGATCGCCAAAGGCGACTCCGACCGTCGGCTCGGAGAGACGGTCACCGACCGGCAGTGGACGATGGAACGGACGAGCGTCGGGACCGTCGTCCGACCGGCGTACACCACGGAGGATGTCGTCGTCGAAACTCGCGCGACGGTGAGCGGGAGCGTGATTCGGTACCGGTCCGACGATTCCGGTCTCAAGACGGCCCGCGTCGTCGAGGAGTTCTCGACGGAGTTCGTTAGTCGTGGGGCTCTCGACGAAGCAGCAATCAAAGAGAGAGTACGCGAGACGGAGGGCGAGCGATGAGTCGTCGTTCTTTACTGTCCGACACTCATTTAACAGTCGAGCAAACGAAACGATGTATGCGGTCGATTGGTATCGTGATTTTCGTCGGGTTGCTAGCACTCTCTGGAGGGGCTCATAGTATCTCGATAGGAGATGCAGCGCCGTCGAAGCCAGATGACGCTACCATGACGAAAAACATGACTTCGATGACTGGAATCGAGTATCTGCTCGAGTTCGACTCAGACGCACGTAGCATCACGGTATACGCAGAGAACCCAACTAACAGAAGCCAACAAGCAGGAATCGTGATTTCTACCGACAACCGAACAATGCATAGTTCTGACTTTCGCCTCTCGGGGGGAGAGGTGTGGAACAAGACACTCCAGATCGAAGCCTCTCTCGACGCCCTCCGCGACTCACACGTCGTCAGAGTCTCGACGTACGGCGCGACGAGGGCGTTCGAGTTCGACTACGAAATCGACCCCGAGAGTTCGACGACCGTTCCGACGCCGTACATCGCCGATACGACGGTCACACGAGGGACCATCGACGGAGAGCCATCGACAGTCGTCAACATCACTGTGGTCAACCCGTCTGTTCAACAGTACCCGACGAAGCTGATGGTACACACCCAGGGTACAGACGGGAGTTTCTATGCTGCAATCGTTCCCACCGGCGAGTCCGAAACCGTCACCGTCGAACTCCTCGACGACCCCGAGACGGTGGTCGTCGGTGAAGCCAGACTGTACGCCGGCCGGTTGAACCGATCCAGTGGTGGAATCGATCAGGTCGGGTTCCGCGGAGAGGTGAACGGGTCGACGAGCACGTGGAACGAGTCGTACCGAGCCGTCGAAGGGCCGTGGAGCGAGAACCCCTACCGATACGACAACGCCAGTGTCGGGAGCGATTCAGTGCTCCCGGAACAGGTAGAAAGCGGGCCGACCGTCCGTGGTATTCCCGTCGTACTCCTCCTCGCCATCGCCGCCTCCGTGGCCGGACTGCTCCTCGTCCGGCGTCGTTAGCGGTCGATTCCGCCCTGTTCTTTTACGTCGAAGATGTACTTCACGTTCAGGTAGATCTCCTCGGGAGAGGTCTCCTCGTCGGGGTCGTAGAGGTCGCTCACCCGGTAGAGGATCGCCGAGAGCTGTTTGCTCTCGGAGCTCTCCGCCCGGACCTCGTCCGCTATCTCACGCACCAGTGCCGCCCGTTCGGCGTCCTTCTCGACGCTCATCGGGTCGCCTGTTGATGCTGGCGGCGGCGGACGATGCCGGTGTTGTTGGCGACGTTGGCGACCATCGCGCGGAAGGCGTCGCCGGTCGCGCTCTCCTGGTCGAGGACGACCGGCCGGCCGGAGTCACCACCTTCGCGCACGCGTGGGTCGAGCGGGAGTTCGCCGAGGAACGGCATGTCGACCTCGTCGGCGAAGCGGCGACCGCCCCCCTCGCCGAAGATGGCGTGGTCGGAGCCGCAGTCGGGGCAGTGAAACGAGGACATGTTCTCGACGATTCCCAGAACGGGCGTGTCGTGTTTGCCGAACATCCGCAGTGCCTTGCGGGCGTCGTCGAGCGCGACCTCCTGGGGGGTCGTGACGATGACCGACCCCGCGAGGGGGAGCGACTGGAGGAGCGTGAGTTGCGTGTCGCCGGTTCCGGGTGGGAGGTCGACGACGAGGTAGTCGAGGTGCCCCCACTCGACGTCCTCCCAGAGCTGTGTGAGGATCTGATGGACCATCGGACCGCGCCAGATGACGGGGTCGTCGTCACCGACCAAGAAGGCCATGCTCATCAGCTTCATCCCGAACTTCTCCGGGGGAACGATGGTGTCCTCGGGGGTCGCTTCGGGGTGTTGGTCGGCGTCGACCATCCGTGGGACGTTCGGGCCGTAGACGTCGGCGTCGAAGAGGCCGACGCTGGCACCCATGTCCGCGAGACCGGCGGCGAGGTTGACCGAAACCGTCGACTTCCCGACGCCGCCTTTCCCCGAGGCGACGGCGACGATGTTCGTCACGTCGGGCAACACCTGCTCGTCGCGGTCGAGGTCGTCTGCGGTCTCGACGTCGGCCGAGAGCGTGAGGTCGCGGTCGAAGTCGGAGAGCACCTCGCGGACCTCGTCGGCGATGGCGGTCTCGTGGGGGGAGTACGGTGCGCCGAGCGCGAGCGAGACGTAGACGGTGTCGTCGTCGACGGTGACGTCGTTGACGAGGCCGAGCGAGACGATGTCGTCGCCGAGGTCGGGGTCCGAAACCGTCCGGAGGCGGTCGCGGACGTCCGTTTCGTTCATGGTCGCCGGTGGGCGCGTTCGGCCGATAAGGGTTGTGAACGGAGGGCATCGGAGCGTCGTGTCGACCGTGACCGTTCGTGGGTACGTCGGCCGGTTCCGATGTATCTCGACGGATACAACGTCTGGCGGTTTCACGAGGCCCGCTGGTAACCGAGAGCAGTTACGTCGGAGCCGAATTCCGGCGTGGGTTTAAGAACGCTGACGGGAAGGGTGTGCTATGTTGTCGGACGAGTTCGGCCGCGAGGTCACGGGCGTCCGCATCTCTCTCACCGATCGGTGTAACTTCGACTGTGTCTACTGTCACAACGAGGGGTTGGGGGATACGCGAGGCCCGATGGAGGCGCAGGACGGCGAGATGAGCGCGGACGACGTCGTGCGGTTCTTGGAGGTCGCCGAGGAGTTCGACGTCGAGAAGGCGAAGTTCACGGGGGGCGAACCGATGCTCCGACAGGACCTCGAAGAGATCATCGAGCGCACGCCGGACTCGATGGAGACGTCGTTGACGACGAACGGGACGTTCCTGCCCGGCCGTGCGGAGGCGCTCGTCGACGCTGGACTCGACCGGGTGAACGTCTCACAGGACGCGCTCGACCCGAAAGCGTTCCGCGAGCTAACGAAGAGCGGGGGGTACGACGACGTCATCGCGGGCGTGAAGGCGGCCGTCGAGGCGGGGCTGACGCCCGTCAAGCTCAACATGGTCGTCTTCGAGAAGACGGCGGGGTACGTCCCGGAGATGGTCGACTACGTCGCCGAGAACGACGGCCTCCAGCTCCAACTCATCGAGTACATGCCCGAACTCGCGGGGCGACCGGAGTGGGCCATCGACATCGAGCGGGTCCACGGGTGGCTCGAAGAGCAGGCCGACCGCGTCGAACGCCGCGAGATGCACGGACGGAAGCGCTACTGGGTGGGCGGGACGGACTCCTCGGACGGTGGGATGGTCGAGATCGTCGACCCCGTCGGCAACGAGTCGTTCTGCGCGAACTGCCATCGCGTGCGCGTCACCCACCAGGGGTATCTGAAGGGCTGTCTCAACCGAAACGACGACCTGCGGCCGATGGGCGAGATGACGAAACCGGAGATTCGGGAGGCGTTCCGGGAGGTCGTCGCCAACCGGGTGCCGTACTACGGCGAGTACATGGTGCGCGACGAGAACGACGAGTGGGTCGTCAACGAGGAGTACCTCGGGATGCCCGCTGACGCCGACTGACCACCGGCCCCTCGTCCCCGACGGATCCTCTCGACGCTCGGTCGCTCGCGTGTTCCGCATCCCGTGAGTGTCACGGTGTGTGGCGTTCTCGCACGGGTCTGGCCTTTCGGTGTGTTTAAGTATCGCCACTGGGTTCGAACGAACGCAATCAGTGTAGGGAGGGCTGCTCCCGAGTGCGGACGCGGCGTCCGACGCGAAGATACGAAAGCGAGTCGTGGTAGCCAAGCGGCCTAAGGCGCTGGGTTGCTAACTCAGTGGCGTCAAGCCTCCGGGGTTCGAATCCCCGCCACGACGTCCGAATTCACCAACACATGAGTCAGGAACAACCCGAGGGCGAAGACGACGACGACATTCGTTACTTCGTCCGTATCGGACAGACGGACCTCGACGGGACCAAGAGCGTCGAGCGTTCGCTCAGCGAGATGAACGGCATCGGGCGACGAACCGCCCGCATCGTCTGTGAGAAAGCGGACGTCGACCGTACGGCGACGTTCGGCCGTCTCGACGAAGACGTCATCGGGCGTGTCGTCGAGGCCGTCGAGGAGTACGTCGACAGCATCCCCGAGTGGCTCGCGAACCACCAGAAGGGCTACTTCACGGGCGAGACCACCCACGAGGTCGGCAACGAACTCGAGATGACCCGCCGACAGGACATCAACCGCATGAAGATGGTCAGCTCCTACAAGGGCGTCCGTCACCAGCGCGGTCAGAAGGTCCGCGGCCAGCGGACGAAGTCCACCGGTCGCTCGGAGGGGACCATCGGGGTCAACGTCGAAGCCATCAAAGAGGAGGCAGCTGAGGACGAATGACGCTCGGACAGAACACCAAGCTCTACGAGACGCCGAACCACCCGTACCAGGGCGAACGCATCGCCGAGGAGTCCGGTCTCACCGGTCGATACGGGCTGAAGAACAAGGAGGAACTCTGGAAGGCGCAGTCCGAACTGCGCGACTACCGCCGCGAGGCCCGCCGTCTGCTCGGCGAGTCTCAGGGTGACGCCGAGGCCGCCGAAGCGGCCGGTCAGGAGTTCCTCACGAGCCTGAAGCGAAAGGGTATCCTCGGGGAGAGCGACTCCCTCGACGACATCCTGTCGCTCGACGTGACGGACGTGCTCGAACGCCGTCTCCAGACGGTCGCGTACCGGAAGGGGCTGGCGAGCACGCCGACGCAGGCGCGTCAGTTCATCGTCCACGGCCACGTGGTCGTCGACGACTCGCGCGTCCGCATCCCGTCGTACACGGTGACGACGAACGAGGAAGACACCATCGCGTTCGACGAGACGAGTCCGCTCGCGGACGACCTGCACCCCGCTCGCGCGGAGGGTCAAGAATGAGTCAACAGGAACCCGAGGGCCGCTGGGCCATCGCACACGTCCACGCATCGTTCAACAACACCATCATCACCATCACGGACGAGACGGGCGCGGAGACGCTCGCCAAGTCCTCGGGTGGGACGGTCGTGAAACAGAACCGCGACGAGGCGTCGCCGTACGCGGCCATGCAGATGGCCGAGACGGTCGCCGAGGACATCCTCGCGCAGGGTATCGAGGGCGTCCACGTCCGCGTCCGTGGTCCGGGGGGCAACCTGCAGAAGAACCCCGGTCCCGGCGCGCAGGCGACCATCCGAGCGCTCGCTCGCGCGGGCCTCGAGATCGGTCGTATCGAGGACGTCACGCCGATCCCACACGACGGCACCCGACCGCCGAAAAACAGCGGGTTCTGAGCCATGAGTGAGTTCGACGTGGAGTTCATCGACCGCTCCGAGGACGACCGGGACGCCCGGTTCGTCGTCCGTGGTGTCACGCCCGCGTTCGCCAACGGTATCCGGCGAGCGATGGTCGCGGACGTCCCGACGCTCTCCATCGACACGCTGCGTGTCATCGAGAACTCGTCGGTGATGTTCGACGAGATGATCGGGCTTCGGCTGGGGCTCGTCCCGCTGACGACCCCGCCCGGCGAGTTCGAGGCGGGTGAGACCGTCACCCTCGCACTCGACGTGGAGGGGCCGGCGACGGCGTACTCCGGCGACCTCGTCTCCGCGGACGACCTCGTGAAACCGGCCGACGAGAACGTCCCCATCATCGACCTCAAGGAGAACCAGCGCCTCGAACTGGAGGCCGAAGCGGTGCTCGACCGCGGGAAGACCCACGCCAAACACCAGGGCGGGGTCGCCGTCGGCTACCGCCACCTCCAGACCGTCGAGGTCGTCGGTGACCTCGGCGAGTTCGAGGACGACGAGCCACAGATCATCCGTGGCGTCATCGAGGACGACGGCGAACTCGTCCCGACCGAGGAGTTCGGTAACGACCTCCGCAACCGGTACCCCGGCAAGGAGGTGCGCGTCGAGGACGTCCCCGGCGCGTTCGTCTTCGACGTGGAGACCGACGGGTCGATGAGCGTCGACGACCTCGTGCTCGAAGCCGTCGACTCGCTGTACGCGCGCGCGGACGAACTCGAAGAAGCGGTCCAGTTGTAACGATGACCCGAACCCCCAATCCCCCGGTGATGACGCAGGCCCCGCAGAGCCGACGGACCGAAAGGGGTTTTACGGGACCCACCAACACACAAACGCGAGCAGGGATAGC
This sequence comes from Halomarina oriensis, assembly GCF_009791395.1. Classification (GTDB taxonomy): domain Archaea; phylum Halobacteriota; class Halobacteria; order Halobacteriales; family Haloarculaceae; genus Halomarina; species Halomarina oriensis. The sequence continues at coordinate 112,256 of NZ_WSZK01000012.1, read as the reverse complement.
CAAGTCTGGCCAACGGCGCGGCGTTCAGGGCGCCGTCCTTCAGGGGTCCGCAGGTTCGAATCCTGCTCCCTGCATTTCTCTCACAATTCAGAACTATGAGTAAGACGAACCCGAGACTCCAGAGTCTCATCGCCGACTGTAAGGCAGCCGCACGCAGCGGTGCCGCGGTGTGGGGCGACGTCGCCGACCGGCTCGAATCGCCACGGCGAACGCACGCGGAGGTCAACCTCGGGCGTATCGAACGGTACGCCCAGGAAGACGAGACCGTCATCGTTCCCGGCAAGGTCCTCGGCAGTGGTGCGCTCCGCAAGGACGTCACCGTCGCCGCCGTCGACTTCTCCGGGACGGCCCGCACGAAGATCAGTCAGGTCGGTGAGGCCATCGACCTCGAACAGGCAATCGAACAGAACCCAGAAGGCTCCGACGTGCGGGTGATCCGATGAGCGTCGCCGAGTTCGACGCCGACCTCGTCGTCGACGCCCGTGACTGCATCCTCGGCCGCGTCTCCAGTGAGGTCGCTCAGCGCGCGATGGACGGCAACACGCGCATCGCCGTCGTCAACGCCGAGCAGGCCATCATCACCGGCGACGAGGAGGACGTGGTGTCGGTCTACCGCAAGCGCGTCGACGTCGGTTCGGACCAGGGGCCGTACTACCCCCGGCGTCCCGACCGACTGTTCAAGCGCGCCATCCGCGGCATGATCCCGTACAAGACGCCGCGCGGGCGCGAGGCGTTCGAGAACGTCCGGACGTACGTCGGCAACCCGTACGAGGGCGACGAGAACCGCGAGGCGGAGATCATCGAGGGCACCTCCCTCGACCGCCTGTCGAACATCAAATTCGTCACGCTGGGCGAGATCAGCGATCAGATCGGGGCGAACGTCACATGGTAACCAACACGAGTGGCAAGAAGAAGACCGCAATCGCGCGAGCGACGGTCCGCGAGGGCCAGGGCCGCGTGCGTATCAACGCACAGCCCGTGGAGCTGACCGAGCCGGAGATGGCGCAGCTCAAGATGCTCGAACCGTTCCGCATCGCCGACGAGGACCTGCGCGAGCAGGTCGACGTCGACGTCGATGTCTCCGGCGGTGGCGTGATGGGGCAGGCAGACGCCGCCCGCACCGCCATCGCTCGTGGCCTCGTCGAGTTCACGAACGACGCCGAACTCCGCGACGCGTACATGACGTTCGACCGCTCGCTGCTGGTCAACGACGTCCGCCAGACCGAATCCAAGAAGTGGGGCGGTCCTGGGGCTCGGGCGCGTTACCAGAAGTCCTACCGCTGAGGTGACCCAGTCATGATGATTCCCGTCCGGTGTTTCACGTGCGGCAAAGTCGTGGGTGAACACTGGGAGGAGTTCAAGCAGCGCACGAAAGAGGACGATGAGAACCCGGCCGAGGTGCTGGACGAACTCGGCGTCGAGCGACCGTGCTGCCGACGCATGCTCGTCTCGCACAAGGACCTCGTCGACATCGTCGCCCCCTACCAGTGATGGTACAACAGGACCACAACCGCTACGAGAAGGCTCGCATCATCGGCGCGCGAGCGTTGCAGGTGTCCTACGGCGCACCCGTGCTGGTGGACTCCGAACAGACCGAACCCATCCTCGTCGCGGCCGAGGAGTACGACGCGGGCGCACTGCCCTTTACCGTCGTCCGGGGGCAACAGTGACGCTCATCACCGAGGTGCGACTCCGTCGCATCCTGGACTCGCGGGGCAACCCGACGGTCGAAGCCGACGTCTCCACCGAGAGCGGTGGGTTCGGCCGCGGTGCCGCGCCGTCGGGCGCGTCGACCGGCGAGTACGAGGCCATCGAACTACCGGCCGAGGAGGCCATCGCCAACGCCCGCGAACTCGCCGTTCCGCGACTGGAGGGGCAGGTGTACGCCGGCGACCAGCGGTCGGTCGACTACGTGTTGCGCGAGGCCGACGGCACCGACGACTTCTCGGAGATCGGAGCCAACAGCGCCGTCGCCATCTCGATGGCCGCGGCGAAGGCGGGCGCGGACATGCTCGGCGCACCGCTCTACCAGCATCTCGGTGGTGCCTTCCGTGGGACCGAGTTCCCGACGCCGCTGGGCAACGTCATCGGCGGTGGCGAACACGCCGCCGACGCGACGCACATCCAGGAGTTCCTCGCCGCACCCGTCGGCGCACCCAGTGTGGCCGACGCGGTGTTCGCCAACGCCGCCGTCCACGCCGCCGCACGCGACGTCCTCGCCGAGCGTGGCGCGGCCGCCGCGAAGGGCGACGAGGGCGCGTGGGCACCGGCCATCGACGACGCCGAGGCGTTCGACGTGATGGCCGAAGCGGTCTCGCAGGTCGCCGAGGAGGTGGGCTTCGAGATTCGGTTCGGCCTCGACGTGGCCGCGACCGAACTCTACGAGGACGGGTCGTACGTCTACGGCGACACCGAGCGCACGCCCGACGAGCAGGTCGACTACGTCGCCGACCTCGTCGAGCAGTACGACCTCGTCTACGTCGAGGACCCGCTCGACGAGAACGACTACGAGGGCTTCGCCGACCTGACCGACCGGGTTGGTGCCAGCGGGCACCCCGGCGAGGACTGTCTGATCTGCGGTGACGACCTGTTCGTCACCAACGTCGACCGACTGGAGACGGGTATCGAGGAGGGTGCGGCCAACAGCATCCTCGTCAAGCCCAACCAGATCGGGACGCTGAGCGACGCCTTCGACGCCATCGAACTGGCACGCGACCACGGGTACGACGCGGTCGTCTCCCACCGGAGCGGGGAGACCGAGGACACGACGATTGCACACCTGGCCGTTGCGACCGCCGCCCCGTTCATCAAGACGGGCGCGGTCGGCGGCGAGCGAACCGCGAAGCTGAACGAACTCATCAGAATCGAGGAAAACGCATGAGCGACAACGAAGAAGGACTCGAAGCGGTCGACGAGGCCGAGGAGTCCGAGGACGAAGTAACGCCCGCCGCCGACGAGGCGGCCGAAGCAGACGCACCCGAGGCAGCCACCGAGGACGCCGCCGAGGTCGAGGAGGCCGACGAGGACCTCGAACCGGTGCTCGACGAGGACGTCATGCCCGACGACGAGGCCGACCTCCTCATCCCGGTCGAGGACTACCTCGCCGCCGGTGCCCACATCGGGACCCAGCAGAAGACCAAGGACATGGAGCGGTTCATCCACCGCGTCCGGACCGACGGGCTCTACGTGCTGGACATCTCCCAGACCGACGACCGTATCCGTACGGCCGCTCGGTTCCTGTCGAACTACAACCCCGAGCAGATTCTGGTCGCCTCCTCGCGCCAGTACGGTCGGTTCCCGGCCGAGAAGTTCGCCGACGCCGTCGGTGCACGCGCTCGGACGGGCCGGTTCATCCCCGGCACGCTGACCAACCCCCAGTACGACGGCTACATCGAACCGGACGTCGTGGTCGTCACCGACCCCATCGGTGACGCACAGGCCGTCAAGGAGGCCATCACCGTCGGCATCCCCGTCGTGGCGATGTGTGACTCCAACAACTCCACGTCGAACGTGGACCTCGTCGTCCCGACGAACAACAAGGGTCGCAAGGCCCTCTCGGTCGTCTACTGGCTGCTGGCCAACGAGACGCTCGACAACCGCGGTGCCGAACCGGCGTACTCGCTGGACGACTTCGAGACCGACATCTGAGCGCGCTTTCGATTCGACGTTCCCCCGTTCTCTCCCGGTGAGCGACTGCTCTCCCGGCGTCGCCGGGTGAGGTCGTTCGGACACGTTTAAACGGTCCCTCCGGCAGTAACTGGTATGACCGTTTCGAGCGCGCCGGGGAAGGTCTACCTCTTCGGCGAGCACGCCGTCGTCTACGGGGAACCCGCGGTCCCGTGCGCCATCGAGCGCCGGGCGCGGGTGACCGTCGAGGCCCGCGACGACGACCGACTCCGCGTCGAGGCGAAGGACCTCACCCTCGACGGGTTCACCGTCGAGTACAGCAGCGGCGCGGACGAGCAACCCGACGTGAACGTCCCAACGCCGCTCGTCGAGGCGGCGATGGGGTACGTCGACGGGGCCATCGAACAGGCTCGTGACGCCGCCGACACACCCGACGCGGGGTTCGACATGACCGTCGAGAGCGACATCCCGCTCGGAGCGGGTCTCGGCTCCTCGGCGGCCGTCGTCGTCGCGGCCATCGACGCCGCGGCGCGTGAACTCGACTGTGACCTCACGACCGAGGAGGTGGCCGGCCGCGCCTACCGGGTCGAACACGAGGTCCAAGACGGGCAGGCGTCGCGGGCGGACACGTTCTGCTCGGCGATGGGCGGGGCCGTCCGCGTCGAGGGTGACGACTGTACGCGTATCGACGACGTGCCGAACCTGCCGTTCGTCGTCGGTTACGACGGCGGTGCGGGCGACACGGGCGAACTCGTCGCCGGCGTCCGGGCGCTGCGCGACGAGTACGACTTCGCCGCCGACACCGTCGAGGCCATCGGTGACGTGGTCCGCGAGGGCGAGCAAGCACTGGCCGACGACGACGTGCCCTCCGTGGGGAAGCTGATGAACTTCGACCACGGCCTGCTGTCGGCGCTGGGCGTCTCCTCGCGTTCGCTCGACGCGATGGTGTGGGCCGCGCGTGACGCCGGCGCGATGGGTGCGAAACTGACGGGCGCGGGCGGCGGTGGCTGCATCGTCGCCCTCGACGACACGCCGGCCACGGAGACGGCACTCAGCTACACGCCGGGGTGTGAGGCGGCGTTCCGCGCCGAACTCGACCGCGAGGGGGTGCGTGCGGAGTGATTCTCGTCAAACTCGGCGGGAGCGTCGTCACCGACAAGGACACGCCCGAGACGGTCGACGAGGCGGCGCTGGGGCGTGCCGCACAGGCGCTCGCCGGGGTCGACGACGACCTCGTCGTCGTCCACGGTGGCGGGTCGTTCGGCCACCACTTCGCCAGCGAGTACGGCGTCTCCCGGACCGTCGGTACGGAGGACTACTCGGAGGTCGTCGGCATCCACGACGCGATGTGTCGGCTGAACGGCGCGGTCCTCGACGCCCTCCACGCCGAGGCCGTCCCCGCCGTCCCGGTGCACCCGTTCTCGGCGGGCTTTCGCAACGCCGTCGCGGACCTCGTCTTCCCGACCGGGCAGGTCCGCACCCTCCTCCGCGAGGGGTTCGTCCCCGTGCTCCACGGTGACGCTATTGGCCACGAGGGGAAGGGCGCGACCATCCTCTCGGGCGACGAGTTGGTCGTCGAACTCGCGGAGCGACTGGACGCCCGGCGGGTCGGCCTCTGCTCGGCCGTCCCGGGCGTCTACGACGACGACGGGGAGGTCGTCGAGCACGTGACGTCGTTCGCGGACGTCGCCGGTGCGCTCGGCGAGAGCGAGTCGACGGACGTCACCGGCGGGATGGCCGCGAAGGTCGAGGAACTGCTCGCACTCGACGTCCCCGCGACCATCTTCGACCTCGACGGTCTCGACGCGTTCGTCGCCGAGGAGGAGGTCGGGACGCGTATCGGCTGACCGACGGCGGGCCTCTCGACGACACCCACAGTTAAGCGGTGGCGTCACGGGCGTGTCACCATGCACCACGACCGACCCGCCCCGTTCGAGGACTCGACACGAGGTGACCACGCGTGAGCGACTGGCCGGTCACGCCGCCGAGCACCGACCTCTTTCGTGAGGACCTGTTCGAGAGCGAGTGCGTCCTGATTACGGGGGGTGGCACCGGTATCGGCGAAGAACTGGCGCTCGCGTTCGCCGACCACGGCGCGGACGTGGCCATCGCCTCGCGGTCGATGGAGCATCTCGAACCGGTCGCCGAAGCCATCGAAGAGCGGGGCGTGGACGCGTGTGCGACCACCGTCGACGTCCGCGAGTACGAGGAAGTCGAGGCGATGCGCGACACCGTCGTCGAGGAGTTGGGCGGTGTCGACGTACTGGTGAACAACGCCGGGGCGAACTTCCTCAGTCCGACGGAGTCGCTCTCACCCAACGGCTGGCGGGCCGTCGTCGGGACCATCCTCGACGGGACGGCGTACTGCACGCTCGCGGTCGGGGAGCACATGATGGCGGAGGACGGCGGCGTCGTCCTCTCGATGGGGGCGACCAACAGCGTCGGTGGCGCGCCGTACCACGCCCACTCCGGGGCGGGGAAGGCGGGCGTCCACAACCTGATGCAGACCGTCGCCAACGAGTGGGCGGCCCACGGCATCCGGGCGAACACCGTCGCGCCGGGCATCGTCGAGACCGAGGGTGTCGCGGAGGCCGCCGGTGGGCAGTTGCCCGAGTCCATGCTGGAGACCATCCCCGCCGACCGCTTCGGCGAGGCGGCCGACTGCGTCCCGCTCACGCTGTTTCTCGCCAGTCCCGCCGCCGCGTACGTGACCGGTGGGTACTTCGTCGTCGACGGCGGCCACGCGCTCCCGACGGTCCCGTACTGAGCGCCGCCGTCGAGCGGCGGCGACCCCCGAGACTCAGTCCGTCGTGGTCATCCTGTCGGCGTCTTCGAGCGACCACTTCCGGACGTAGGCCTCGACGACGGCGCGGGTGTTGACCGCCTCTATTCCCTCGCGTTCGGTGCGTTCGATGGTCTCCTCGGCGTCGGCGAGCATCTCGCGTTCGAGCGGTGCCTGGTCGGGTTCGTCGCGCACGTCGTTCAACAGCGCCTCGAAGTCCTCCCGGATGTCGAGGGAGGCCTGTGCGACGTTGCACTTCGGGAGCGGCGACATCCCCGTGTCGAGCACGAGGTCGGTGACGACGTCCCAGTCGGACTCACAGAAGTGGATGGACACCTCGCCGACGATGTCCCGCCACGCGATAGGCCCGGAGTTCTTCATCGACTGCACCGCTCTCGGCGGGAGGTCGAGGCGTGCGACGGTCTCCCGGTCGCCGCAGAGACAACACGGTTTCTCCGTCTTGCCCGTGTACATATCGGCCTCTATGGGCTCTGGCGGTTTGTCCTCTCCGACTCCGATGGGTCACGCCGTCAGGTACACAGCTTCACTCGCCGAGCGAGTGGCCCGTCGGCAGACGACGCGCTCGGCGGAGACGATTCACTGACGGCGACGAACGCACCGCCACGGACGGGAGAGTCGACACGCTCGGGAGACCGACCGTGGCACGGCGTCGCTACATCCCGAATCGCTTAAGCGCAGGAGACGGAAAGCGAACCCATGGACACGGCCGAGCGGCGGGAACTCATGACCCGCTACACGCAGGAGGTCGTCACGGACGAGGAACTCGCCGAGGTGCTCGAACGCGAGTCGCCGAGTGCGTACATCGGCTACGCACCGACCGGCGAGATGCACATCGGGCACTTCACGACCATCCGGAAACTGGCCGACTTCATCCGGGCGGGCGTCGACGTGACGGTGCTCGTCGCGGACCTCCACGCGCACCTCGACGACGAGAAGAGCCCCTTCGACCTGTTGGACGCACGGACCGAGTACTACCAGACCGCCATCGAGGCGATGGTCGACGTCGCCGGTGCGGATCCCGACGCCATCGAGTTCGTCCAGGGTCGGGAGTTCGAACTCGACCAGCCGTACACGCTGGACCTCTACCGGATGCTCGCCGACACGACCATCTCGCGTGCCCAGCGTGCGGGGAGCGAGGTCGTTCGTCAGTCCGACAACCCGAAACTCGGTGGACTGGTCTACACGCTGATGCAGAGTCTCGACGTGGCGGCGCTCGACGCCGACATCGCCTACGGTGGTATCGACCAGCGGGGCATCTACATGCTCGCCCGAGAGATGCTGCCGGACTACGGCTACGACAAGCCGGTCTGTGTGTTCGCCCCGCTGCTCTCGGGGCTGACCGAGGACAAGATGTCGTCCAGCGCCCCCGAATCGAAGATAGACCTCACCGACGACCGGGAGGCCGTCCGCGAGAAGCTCCAGCAGGCGTACTGCCCGATGGGCGAGGCCGAGGACAACGGCGTGCTGGAGTACGTCCGCTACCTCGTCTTCCCGCTGCTAGAGGAGGACGGCGACTCCTTCGCGGTGGAGCGCCCCGAGAAGTTCGGCGGTGACCTCGTCTACGAGGACTACGAGTCGCTCGAAGCGGAGTTCGTGAGCGAGGAACTCCACCCACAGGACCTCAAGAACGCGGCGGCTGACTACATCGCGGACGCCGTCGCCCCGGTCCGCGAACGGTTGCTCGACGACCCGGAACTGCTGGCCGCGGCGTACCCCGAGAACTACGACTGACAGACACGGTCGGTGCCGCGCCGGTCGCCTCCGGCAACGGGGTGCAGGGAGGAACAGCTTTACTACGACACCCCTCGCCAGTTCCGACAGACAATGGCGACGGTGACGCGTGCAGCGATACCCGCCGACGAGTTCGCGCTCCGCCGGACGATTGCCGATCTCCCGGACGTGGAGTTCGAGTGTGAACGAATCGTCGAGAGCGGCGACGAAGCGGTGATGCCGCTCGTCTGGGCACGGAACGTCGACAGCGAGGAACTGGAGTCGGCTCTGGAGGCGGACCCGGACGTCGAGGAGTACTCGCTGCTGGCGGACTTCGGCGAGGAGATGCTCTACCGGATGGTCTGGGTCGACCACGTCCGACTCGTCCTGGAGATGGTGACGACGCTCAACGCGACGGTGATGAACGCCTACTCCAACGGGACGCGGTGGGAACTGCGCATCCTCTATCCCGACCGGAACGCGCTCTCGAAGACCAACGAGTTCTGTGAGAGCCACGGCCTCTCGTTCGAGGTGCTCCACGTCCGCGAGATGAACGGCGAGCCCTCCGGACGGTTCGGGCTCACCCAGGAGCAGTACGAGGCACTCACGAACGCCTGTGAGGCGGGGTACTTCGCGGTGCCACGCGAGACCGACCTCGACGAACTGGCCGACGAACTCGGTATCTCACACCAGGCGCTCTCCGAGCGCATCCGCCGTGGTTCGGAAGTCCTCGTCCAAGAGGCGCTGCTGGTCGGCCCGATGTCCGACAGGTGACGTCGTCGTCACCCGATGTCCCGTGTCGCCACCTGGTGACGCGTGCTACTCCCCGGTAACGTTCACGTCCGCGAGACAACTTGTGGGTTCGAGCGCCTATCAGATGACGTGATGCAACCTGATGTCGGTTTCACGGCCGTACCGTTTCAGACCGTATTCGACGGCGTGACGGCGGAACTGGTCTTCCTCCTCGCTCGCGTCCTGTTCGGTGGAGTGCTGGCGTTCATGGGGCTGAACCACTTCCTGAACGGCGAACAGATGGCCGGATACGCGGACGCGAAGGGCGTCCCGGCAGCGGGGCTCTCGGTGGCGTTCTCCGGCGGGATGCTCGTCTTCGGGGGCCTGTCGGTGGCGACGGGGGTCGTTCCTGTCCTGGGAGGGGAGCGCTCGTCGTCTTCCTGCTGGTCTCGACGCCCACGATGCACGACTTCTGGGCCGCCCCCGAGGAGCACCGGCAGACCGAGACGACCCAGTTCCTGAAGAACGTCGCCATCGTCGGCGGCGCACTCGCCTTCCTCGCTCTCGGTGGGGGGACGTGGCCCCTCGCCGTCGACGTGACGGCGTTGTAGAACGCCGTACAGCCACGATATCCGAACGGAACCACGCCGTCGCTCGATTCGCCGTGTGAAGGCCACACACGGCCGCCTACGGTAATATTATAGTTTTGTAGCCATGAGGGAAGGGTATGACGCACACCTGCAGGAACTGCAAGCGGACGTTCACGTCGAAACTCGAACTCGAACTCCACCGCGACACCTGCTCGGACGCGCAGTTGTTCTGCGGGAAGTGCGGGGAGCGGTTCGCGGAGCGACGAGCGACACGGGACGGCTGGCACTACGAGTGCCCGAGCGACGAGTGTGACGGGGCCGGCATCGGCGAGGACCTTCGACGGGTACGCGACGCCATCACCGTCTCCCGGTAGCTACGACGCACCGACCACGAACCGCCCTCCTCCCGTCTCGCCCCTGCAGGACGCGACCTGCCCGTGCGCCGAGTGGACACGGGACAGTCCCGGTCCTACGTCCGCCGTTCGTGTGCCAACTCGTCGAGCCTCGCCAGCGCTCGTCGACAGACGACGGCGTACCCCGCCGCGAGCGGTGGCACCTCGAAGACGACGCGACAACGCCCCTCACCGAGCGGTTCGACGCGGTGGCCCGTCGCCGGAAGCGTCGGTCCGGGGTCGAAGACGTTGCGTATCGCGTCGTTCAGCGGTGGACTCACCGACCACGACCAGCGATGGTCCGCACACGAGGTGATACGGAACCGTGCCCACGGGTGGCCCGGCGTGGCGAGTCGGACCCGCCCCTCGGTTCCCGCCTCCACGTAGCGGACGTCACAGTCGACGGCGCGGACGCTCGGCCCCCACTCGGGCCAGGTGGTGGTGTCTCGCAGGAGGTTCCACAGCGTCTCGGCGGGGGCGTCCACCACCCGTCCGATTTCGAGTCGGGTCCCGTCGGCCGTCCGCGAGAGCGAGAGCGACATACCGGTGGTACGCGAGCCACCGCCTTCACGACGAGGGACGGGCCGCCCGTTCGCCCCGTTCCCGAGAGTTATGTCGGTTCCCTGTGAGTCGATCTCATGGAGTACACGACGCTCGGTGACACGGGAACGACCGTCTCGCGCATCTGTCTGGGCTGTATGAGCTTCGGCACCAGCGACTGGCGCGACTGGGTGCTCGACGAGGAGGCGGGCCTGGAACTGGTCGACCGCGCCATCGACCTCGGTATCAACTTCTTCGACACGGCGAACATGTACTCGAACGGCGAGTCCGAGCGCGTACTGGGGAAGGCACTGGAGGGTCGCCGGGACGAACAGGTCGTCGCCACGAAGGGGTACTTCCAGATGGACGAGGACGACCCGAACTCCGGTGGTCTCTCGCGGAAGGCCATCGAACAGCAACTCGACAACTCCCTCGACCGACTGGGGATGGAGTGTGTCGACCTCTACCAGACCCACCGATGGGACTACGACACACCCATCGAGGGGACGATGCGGGCGCTCGACGACGCCGTCCGCCGGGGGAAGGCCCGCTACGTCGGCGCGAGTTCGATGCACGCCTACCAGTTCGCCGACGCCCTTCACACCAGCGACGTGGAGCGTCTCGAACGCTTCGCCACGATGCAGAACCACTACAACCTGCTCTACCGCGAGGAGGAACGCGAGATGCTCCCGTTCTGCGAGCAGGAGAACGTCGGCGTCGTCCCGTGGTCGCCGCTCGCCCGCGGCTACCTCGCCCGTCCCCACGAGGAGTTCGACGCGACCACGCGAGGCAAATCCGACAGTCACGCCCGGTCACACCCGTACTTCGAGGGCGGCGGGACGGAGGTCAACGAGCGCGTCCAGGAACTCGCCGCCGACGAGGGGGCGACGATGGCCCAGATCGGTCTCGCGTGGCTGTTCTCGAAGGAGTGGGTCGACGCCCCCATCGTCGGGACGACGAGCGTCGAACACCTCGAAGAGGCCGTCGAGGCACTCGACATCTCGCTGTCGGACTCCGACGTGGAGTACCTCGAAGCGCCGTACGAACCGGTGCGCGTCGCCGGCCACCAGTAGCTGAACACGGTGTGCGGGTCGGCTCTCTCGGTGTGCCGGCGGGACGTCCGGTCGGGCGAGACGAGGCGTCGAACGCGTGGTCGGTCGTCGTCGCGTGCCGGAACTGCGTCTCGTGTGGGTGGCCGGCGAGCGGCGTAGGTGGCCGCGAGGTCAGTCGCGTTCGCCGTCGCCCCTCCCTATCACCTGTTCGTGCGTGTGGTGGTAGAACCGGACCGCCGGTCCCTCGACCGGTTCGAAGCAGACCCGGCGGTAGCGAGGGTTGTCGAGCAGGTTGACCATCAGCCCCGAGTCGTGCACCGAGACGGAGTCGTACGCCGTCTCACATACCGGGCAGCGTGCGGGGGTGTCGGCGGGGAGGTCCATGCGTCGAGTGGGGACGCTGCCTCGAAAAGTACCGCGAACGGTACGCCGAAACCGACGGCCCTCGTAGTCGACCTATGTCGCTCGTCAGGATGACGTGGCGCGATACGCTGTTCGCCCACTGGGCGGTCGCTCCCGAGACGGTCGCCTCCCGCCTCCCGCCCGGACTGGCCCTCGACACGTACGGCGGGCGAGCGTGGCTGAGCGTCGTCGGCTTCCGGATGGACGGGATTCGGCCACGCGGGACGCCCGAGGCGCTGGGCTTCTCGTTTCCCGAACTCAACCTCCGGACCTACGTCACCCACGAAGGGTCACCGGGCATCTACTTCTTCAACCTCGACGCGGGGGACCGCCTCGGGGTCCGGGCCGCCCGCCGACTGTTCCACCTCCCGTACTACGACGCGTCGATGCGCGTCACCGACCGCGACGACGGCGTTCGGTTCCGCTCACGGCGCGTCCACCGGGACGCCCCGCCGCTGGTGTTCGACGCGGACTACCGACCGACCGACGAACCGCTGGCCGACGAGCAGCGAGCGCGCTTTCTCACCGAGCGCTACCGCTTCTTCACGGCGGGCGTCGACGCGGCGGCGCAGGGCGCGGACCCGCGGACGGCCGCCGAATCCACCCGCGTCGGCGAGATTCGACACGACCCGTGGCCGCTCGTCCCCGCCGAACTCGACGTGCGGCGCAACGACTGTTTCGTGGCCAACGGGTTCGAGACGCCCGACGGCGACCCGGTCTGTCACTACGCGCCGGCGCTGGCGGTGAAGGCCGACCGGGTGCGGCGCGTCTGAGTGCCGGCCGACGCGACCGACCGTCCCCGAGTGCTCCCGCGTCGGTCGGTTCGACGCGGCGTCTCCACCCAGCTATTTACTGCCGGGTGTCGTCGTGTGCACGATGACGACCGCCGACGGTGACGCGGACCACGCGAGCGAGGAAGCCGCCGACACGTCCGTGGAGTCCGACCGCGAGGCGCTGTCGGGACCGATGCGCTCACTCGACCCCCGAGTCAGATACGTCTGGGTCACCCAGGCGCTGTTGACGGCGGCGGTGCTCGGAGCCATCGTCGGTGGTATCGCCTACGCAGTCGAGCGGTTGCTCTGGCCCGGCGTCGTCGTGTTCGCGCTGTTCGGACTCGTCTCCGTCCTGCTGGCCGTCGCCAGATACCGCATCTGGCGCTACCAGGTCCGGACCGACTCGCTGTTCCTCGACCGAGGGGTGTTCACGCGCGTCCGAACGGTCGTCCCGTACGTCCGTATCCAGCACGTCGACGCAAACCGCGGCCCCGTCGAACGTGGGGCCGGCCTCGCCACCGTCGTCGTCTACACCGCCGGGTCGCGGGGCGCGGACGTGACCATCCCCGGTCTCACCCCGGAGGACGCCGAGGAGTTACAGGAGCGACTGAAACGCCTCGCCATCGTCGCCGAGGGTGAAGACGCGGTATGAGACTCGACGTCCGTTCGATCCCGTACCGGGCCGGCGAGTCGGTGACCCGTCTGGTCTGGCTGGTGGCCATCGTCGCCATCACCGGCGGGAACGACACGTCGCTCGCCCCGCCAGCGCTGTTGCTGGCTGGCGCGGTGGTGCTCGTCGTCGCCCTCGCCGCCGGCTACCAGGTCCTCTACTTCCGACGGTTCACCTACGACCTCACCGACCAGACGTTCGACATCCGCTCGGGCATCGTCTCGCGGCGGACCCGCGAGATACCACTGCGGCGCATCCAGAACGTCGACATCGCCGCGAACCCCGTCCAGCGTGCGCTCGGCATCGCCGAGGTCCGACTGGAGACGGCCGGTGGAAGCGGTACCGAGGCGACCCTCCGGTACGTCTCCCGTTCGGAGGCCCGTCGCCTCCAGGACGACATCGGCCGTCTCAACCGCGGGGAGTCGGCCGTCGAGGACGCCGACGCCGAGCGGTACACCGACGCCGACGGCGACGACCCCCTGTTCGCCATCACGATGCGCGAACTGTTCTTGCTGGGGTTCGTCTCGGTCGACCTCCGTATCCTCTCGTTTCTCTCGGTCGGGGTGCCGCTGTTCGCGCCGTCGCTCGGCGACGTCGTCGCACCGACCCGGCCACTGCTGGTCCAACTCTCGCCCATCACGCTCGGCGTGGGCGGCCTGCTCGTCCTCTACACCGTCGCGGCGCTCGTCGGCGGCCTCGTCGCCGTCACGAACTACTACGGGTTCACCCTCCGGCGCGCCCACGACGAACTCCGCTACGAGCGCGGACTGTTGCAACGCTACAGCGGCACCATCCCGCTCGACAAGGTCCAGTCGCTCTCCATCAAGGCGAACGTCCTCGCGCGGGCCATCGGCCACGGGTCGCTCGCGGTGGTTACCGCGGGGTACGCCCCCGGCGAGGGCGGGTCGCAGTCGGCCGTCCCGTTCGCCGAACGTGACCGCGTCGTCTCGCTGGCTCAGTCCATCGAATCGTTCGACGACCCCGAGTACGTCCGGCCGCCGAAGCGTGCACGGACGCGCTACGCGATTCGGTATCTCGCCGTCGCACTCGGTGTCGTCGCACTCGCCTACGCGGTCGTCCGGTTCACACCGCTCGACGGCGCGTGGTGGGGGACGCTCGTCTTGCTCCCCGTCGTCCCGGTGGCCGCACAGGCGACGTGGAGCGCCCGTGGCTACGCCATCCAGGGCGACTACGTCCTCGCACGCAACGGCTACGTCGTCCAGCGGGAGGTGGTCGTCCCGTACCACCGCATCCAGACGGTCACCACCGCCTCGACGGTGTTCCAGCGCCGTCGTGACCTCGCGACGCTCGTCGTCGACACCGCCGGGTCGGGAGGGTACGGCGGGCAGGACGCACAGGCCGTCGACATCGACACCGAGGACGCCGACCGACTCCGCGAGGAGGTCGAACGCCGGATGCACACCGCCGTCGCCGAGCGTCGGTCTCAGCACCACCGCGAACGGACCGAGTCACTTCGGGACACGACCGGACCGGTCGACGATGGCCCGTCGGCCGACCGTACGACGGACCCGGCCTGAGCGCCCCCGGCGTTCGTGAGGGACGCTCGGGGTCAGTGCTCGAACGTCTGGAACTCGACGGTCCGGCCGTCGGGGTCCTCGGCGAAGAACTGGTAGATGTCGTACCGCTCGTTGAACCTGGGGTCGCCGTCAGTGTCGACGCCGTGGTCGTGGAGGCGCTCGTGGGCCGCGTCGACGCCCGCCCGGTTCGGGTAGACGAACGTGAGTACCCCGTCGGTCTCCGTCTCGTCGCCGTCGCAGAACCCCACGCGGAACGCGCCGTGTTCGAGGATGGTACAGGCCGGTTGCTCGTGCCAGACACGCGCCCCGACGACGTCCGTGTAGAACGCGACGAGGTCTGCGAGCGCCGTGGTTCGGAAGAAGACGAGTCCCATATCGCGGTTCGCGCGTGCCGGCCGCTAAACCGTTCCGGCGGTGACCCGTACCGGACGGCGAACCGTAACCGATGTGCCGCAGGCGCGACTCCGCTTCGTGTCATGGGAACACACGACGGTACACGCCGCCGGGCGAGCGCCGAGACGCCCGCCGAGCAGGTCACGACGGCGGCGGGCGTCCTCGCACCGACCATCGCACTCGGTGCCATCTTCCTCGCAACGGTGCTCTCGCCGACGTTCACGTGGACGAGCGAACCGCTCTCGTTCCTCGGGAGTTCGGGCGAACCGACCCGCCCGCTGTTCAACTACGGCCTGATTCTCGGTGGGCTCGTCTCGCTGCCGTTCGCCGCGCGTCTCGTCGGCACCGCTCGTAACCGCCTCGAATCGGTCGGTGGGGGAGCGTTCGCACTGACCGGCGTGGCGATGGCGCTCGTCGGCGGCTTCCCGATGGGGACCGAGTGGCACTTCCCGGCGGCGGTGTCGTTCTACCTCCTGCTGTCGGTGTCGATGTGGTGTTACGGCGGCGGGAACCTGCTGGCCGGTGACCGTCGTGTGGGGGCGACGACGGTCGGTCTCGGCCTGCTCAACCTCCTGACGTGGGTCGTGTACGTCGCCGTCTTCGCCCCGACCGGTCTCTCGCTCGCGCTCCCCGAAATCGTCGGGGCGCTCGCACTCGGTGGCTGGACGACGGCGACGGCGTTCCGGTTGTTCTGACGCGACCCCTCACTCGTCGCCGACCAGCGCGGAGAACGTCACGATGTCGTCGTCCGTCCCGGCCACGACGAGTTCGTCACCACGCTGGAGTCTGAAGTCCGGACCGAGGTCGGAGACCAGCGCGCCGTCGCGTTCGACGGCGACGACGGTACAGCCGGTCTTCCGTCGAACGTCGGCTTCGCCGAGCGTCCGGCCGGTGAGGTCTCCCGGCCCCGTGCGGATGAGTTCGACCTGCTGGTCGAACGTGATGACCTCCTCGTCGAGAATGGTCGAGGCGAGCATCCGACCGCTGACGGTCC
Organism: Halomarina oriensis; assembly: GCF_009791395.1. GTDB lineage: Archaea > Halobacteriota > Halobacteria > Halobacteriales > Haloarculaceae > Halomarina > Halomarina oriensis. Next base: position 96,040 of record NZ_WSZK01000012.1, on the reverse strand, counting down.
CCAGCGAGAGGACGTAGTCCGCACCGGCACGGTAGAGTTTCCTGACGCTCTCCTGGGACTCGGCGCGGGCGACGATCTCGATCTCCGGGTTCAACTCCCGGACGACGAGCGTAGCGAAGACGGTCACGGTGTCGTTCGGGAGCGAGAGGATGACCGTCCCGGCCGCCCCGACACCCGCCTCCCGGAGGACGTGGGCGTCCGTGACGTCCCCGGTCACGTCCGCGTCCTTCGCGGGGTCGCGGTCGACGGTCACCTGCGGCAGACCGAGGTCCGAGTCTTCGATGGCTCGCTCGACGGTGGTGCCGACGATACCGAGCCCCGCGACGACGACGTGGCCACGGCGCCGCCGGCGCTGTTCGGAGCGCGTGAGTCGCTTCAGTCCCTCCAGTTGTTCCTCCTGACCGGCGACGAGCAGGATGGTCTGTTCGTCGACGACCGCGTCCGGCGAAGGTGGCGAGACGAACTCGCCGCGGAACCACGCGCCGACGATGTTCGCCCCGGTCCGTTCACGGATGCCGCTCTCGGCGACGCTGACCCCGTCGAGTTCGCTCCCCGACTCGACCGGGAGTTCGACGACGTCGAAGCCGTCACCGATCTCGATGGCGTCGTCCAGGTCCGAGGTGACACCCGAGGTGACCTTCGTGGCGAGGCTCTCACCGACCAACTGGCGGGGCGAGAACGCCTCCGATGCGCCGGCCAGACTGTGGTACTCCTTCTGGGACGGCTCCTCGACGAACGTGATGACCGGCGTGTCACAGACCTGAGTGGCAGTGAGCGCGATGGAGGCGTTGGTGGCGTCGTCGACGTCCGCGACGAGCGCACGGGCGTCTCCGAGGTTGACGCGGTCGCCGTACACCTCGACGCTCTCGGGGTCGCCGTGGACGACGGTCGTGTCGGTCTCGTAGATGTCGGCCGCCCGGTCGCGGTCGGGTTCGACGACGACGTACGGGATGTCTCGCGCGTCGAGTTCTCGGATGAGCGCTCGCCCACGAGGGGTGTAGCCCGCGATGACGACGTGACCGACCCGGTCGACGCTCGTCGGCGCGGCCGTCGAGAGCGCCTCCTCGAACAGCGGGAAGACGAGCGTGGGCAACGCGAGGAAGATGAGGAACACGCCCGTCAGATCCATCACGATGATGAGTGCCTGCATCTGCCAGCTCTCCCACTGGGCGTCGGAGCCGAATCCGGTCGTCGTGAACGTCTCGACGACGACCTGGAGGGCTTCGAGGAACGTCCGCGGTCGGCCGTCGAAGGCGGTCATCCCGTAGTCGTAGACGGCCGCGTAGACGAGAATAACGGCGAACAGCCCCGCCATGTACTTGACCGTCCGTCGCGTCCACTTGTCCATCGCCCGTAACTGCCGTTGAGGAGGACAAAACCGTTGGGACTCTCCGGCGGTGATTCTCGCCGTCTTCGGCCGACTGCACCGCGAACGAGCCGACACGACGGAACGCTTAACCGCCCTCCTGTTCCCGTGAGTGTATGTCACGAAACCCCATACAGGTGGCGGCCGCGGTGGTCGCCGCCGTCCTCTTGGTCACCGCCGGGGTGTTCGGCGGGAGCTACCTCTCGCTCGCTGCGCCCTTCAGCGGTGCCGCGTGGAGCGGCGTGAGCGACGGTGGTGACGGCGTCGGGAGCGCCGCCGGCGACGCGCTCTCCGGCGAGACGACCGTCGAGAACCCGTACGGCGAGGCGACCGTCAGTTACGACGCCGACGGCGTCCCCCACATCGAGGCCGACGACGAGGCGGCGCTGTACTACGCCGTCGGCTACGTCCAGGCCCGCGACAGACTGTGGGAGATGGACCTCCAGCGCCGTCTGATGGCCGGCAACCTCTCGGCGGCCGTCGGCGAGCAGGCGGTGGAGTCGGACCGCTTCTACCGGCAGATGGACTTCCAGGGGGCGGCCGAAGCCTCGTGGGAAGCGCTCGAAGACACCGAGTACGGACCGCTGGTTCGGGCCTACACCGACGGCGTCAACCGCTACCGGGCGACCGAACCGCTCCCCGTCGAGTTCCGCCTGAACGACTACGAACCGGAGCCGTGGACGCCCACGGCGACACTCCTCGTCGACAAGCAGATCTCGTGGTCGCTGTCGGGGGACTTCCGCGACCTGGAGGCGGGCGTCCTCGACTCGAAACTCGGCACCGAGGCGACGAGCGAACTCTACCCCGACCAGTTGGCCCACGACAGTCCCGTCCTCCGCACCGAGTGGGACGCCCCGACTGCGAACACGTCGAACCGGACCGACCTCGCGGCCTACGACGCGCTCTACGAGTCCCTGCGTGACTTCCAGCGCGAACCGGGCATCGGGTCGAACAACTGGGTCGTCTCGGGCAACCAGACGGCCAGTGGGCAACCGCTACTCGCCAACGACCCCCACCTGACGCTGACCGTGCCGCCGGTCTGGTACGAGATGCGCCTCCACCTGACCGGCGACGACGGCTACGACGTGCGCGGGGTGACGTTCCCCGGTGTCCCGAGCGTCATCATCGGCCAGAACCGGAACGTCGCGTGGGGAGTGACGAACGTCGGCGCGGACGTGACCGACCTCTACACCTACGAGACGCCCTCGAACGACACCTACGTCTACGACGGCGAGGAACGCGCGTTCGAGACCGAACAGCAGACCATCCAGGTCAGCGGCGGCGAGGACGTGACCGTCACCGTTCGGAAGACGGTCCACGGCGCGTACCTCGAACGTGAGACGCCCGACGGTCCGGTCGGCGTCGGCGTCGCGTGGACCGGGATGACGGGCACGAAGGAGGCGCTCGCTATCTGGGGGTTCAACCGCGCCGAGACGGTCGACGACGTCGAGGAGGCCGCACGCGACTTCGACTCGCCGACTCAGAACCTCGTGGCAGCGGACAGGGACGGCGGGACGCTCTACCGAGCGACGGGGAAGTACCCGTACCGCTACACCGACAGCGACGAACGGAGTTCGTCTGGCAACCGGACGCAGTCCGGTGACGGCGAAGTCGTCCGCGGTGACCGCGTGTTCGACGGCTCTGCGGGCGAGGGCGAGTGGCGTGGGTTCACGCCGTTCGGTCAGTCCTCGTGGGAGGGGTTCGTCCCCTACGAGCAGGTGCCCCACGTGTTCGGGGCGGACTACATCGCCACGGCCAACCAGCGCACGGCCGACCAGCCGGGGTTCTACCTCTCGACGAGCGGTCGCTACGCCGACCCATACAGGGGAGAGCGCATCTACGAACTGCTCGACCGGCGTGCCGAGTCGGGCGAACCGATGGACGCCGAGTTCATGCGGACGATGCAGCGCGACGTCTACTCGACGGCCGCCGAGGGGTTCGTCCCCGGCGTCCTCGATAGCCGGAGTGCGATGGACGAGGACACCCGCGAGTGGGCCGATAGCCTCGAATCGTGGGACTACAACATGACCGCCGACTCGGAGGCGGCGCTCGCGTTCGCGCTCTTCCGCCAGGAGGTCAGGAACGCCACGTTCTACGACGAGTACCACCCGAAAGGGCTGGACGAGGGCTACTACCCACACCTCTACGTCGTCCAGACGTTGCCGGAGGACAGCGAGTGGTTCGACGACGTCCGGACCGACGAGCGCGAGACGCGCGCCGACGCCTACGCAGAGGCGATGGAACGTGCGAAGGCCCGCGCCGACGAGAACGGCTGGGAGACCTACGGCGACTACAACCGACTGGACCTGAACCACCCGTTCCCGGTGGGCTACCTCGACTACCCCGAGCGGGCGATGGACGGGTCGCCGTTCACCGTCTTCAACTTCCGCACCGAGGGGTCGATGCAGGCCGGGTCGAGTTGGCGCATGGTCTCGACGTTCGACGGGGAGTCGTCGGGTGTCATCCCCGGTGGCCAGTCCGGTAACCCGTTCTCGCCGCACTACCACGACCAACTCGACGAGTGGGCCGAGGGCGAGTACAAGCCGATGGACTTCGACGACGCCGGCGCGGTTGACATCCGGTTCACTGCCTCCGGTGGAGATGACGGCAGTGACGGCGACGCCGGTGCGGACGCCGAGGACGGAGGGCAGCGATGAGCGACGCCGCGAAGACCGGGCGACTGCGCGACGCACTCCGGACGGGTGAGTACTCGGACGTGCTCGTCGTGTTCACGTTCCTCGTCGGCCTCGCGGTGACGGCCGTCCACTGGGTCGGCCTCGTGGTCGGCGGCCTCCTGCTGGGCGTCCTCGCCCCCTCCTTCTGGCGGGCGGTGCAGTACGGCCTCTACTTCGGTATCGCGGTGCTCGCGGCGTTCCTCGCGTACCTCTGGCTGTTCGGGGCGCTCGGGCAGTTCGCCGTCGCCGGGCAACTGACGTGGCTGGCGCTCGGTGCGACGCTCGTGTTGCCGACGCTGGCGGCGATGGTTCGGGGACTCGGCTGAGGAGCGGTCGCCGAGGCGCATCGTCACCCGGTGTCAGTACTGTTTTCTCGCCGGCGGCGCTGGGTCCGGGTATGCAACCGGACCTCTCCGACCTCGATTCGTTCCTCGACGACCGCGGTGCGGGCGGCTACCTCGTCTACGCCGACAGCGAGGACTCGACCCAGCGCTACCTCTCGGGGTTCGACGCGCCGGACCCGTTCCTGACGCTCTACGACGGCGAGGTACACCTGCTCGTCTCCAGTCTGGAGTACGGTCGTGCGCGGAAGGCCGACCGACCCGCGACGGTCGCTCGCCACGCCGACTACGACTACCGCGCGAAACTGGAGGAGTACGGCCACGACGAGGCCGGTGACCGCATCACCGCCGAGTTCCTCGCCGAACACGGCGTCGAGAGCGTCGTCACGCCCGAGGAGTTCCCGCTCGGTGTCGGTGACGGCCTCCGAGCGCAGGGGGTCGACCTCGAAGCGGAACGCGAGGGCGTCGTCGACGACATCCGGGCGGTCAAGACCAGCGAAGAGGTCGAACACGTCGCGGAGGCCCAGACGGCCAACGAGCGTGCGATGGCGCGTGCCGAGGAACTCATCGCCGAGGCGAGGGTGGAGACGGGCACCGACGCCGGCAGCGGCGTCCTCGTCCACGAGGGGGAGGTGCTGACCAGCGAGCGCGTCACCCGCGAGATAGAGATGGAACTGCTCCGTCACGGCTGTGCGCTCGACGAGACCATCGTCGCCTGCGGTGCGGACGCCGCGGACCCCCACGACCGGGGGAGCGGCCCGCTCCGTGCAGACGAGTCCATCATCGTCGACATCTTCCCGCGGGACAAGGAGACGAAGTACTTCGCGGACATGACCCGGACGTTCGTGAAGGGGACGCCCAACGACACCGTCGCGGAGTGGTACGACCTCACCCAGGAGGCCAAAGAGGCGGCGTTCGACGCGCTCGAACCCGGTGCGACGGGCAAGGACGTCCACGACGCGGTCTGTGACGTCTACGAGGACGCCGGCTGGCCCACCCTGCGGAGCGACGAGGCCACGGAGACGGGGTTCATCCACTCGACGGGCCACGGCGTCGGCCTCGACATCCACGAGGGGCCGAGTCTCAGTCCCCGCGGCGGCGAACTGGAACCGGGCCACGTCGTCACCGTCGAACCCGGCCTCTACGACCCCGAGTTCGGTGGCGTCCGCATCGAAGACATCGCCGTCGTCACCGAGGACGGCTACGAGAACTTCACCGACTACCCCGAGGAACTGGTCGTCGAGTAGACCGAAGCGGAACTGAACGAGGCTCCCGGCCGTGGAGCGCTCGCATCTGGACACACCCCGACGCTTTTTCAGCAGTCACGTCGACTGTCCGATATGAGCCGCCCTCCACTGAAGCTGTTCGGCCCGCTGCTGGCGCTCTGGGTCGCACTGACCGTCGCAGGAGTCGCCGCCGTCGCCGGCCTCCCTCCGACGGCCATCGCCGTCCAGAGTGTATCGTGTCTCGTCGCCGTCCTGCTCGCGTCCCGGTGGCGTGACCTCGCCAGCGCGTTCGCCGCCCGACGACTCCACTACGTCCTGCCGGTGCTCCCCATCGCCGTCGGAGTGGTCCTCGTGGCACTCGACGTGACGGGGACGGTGGCACTCGACGTTGCGGCCGAGGGAGTCGGCCCGGACACGTGGGTCGGCCTCGCGCTCGCCGTGGGGGTGTCACTGGCCGTCGTCGGCGGTGTCGCGTTCGTCTCGGCGGACAACCTGTACGCGCACCGCCGTCGGTCCGAGGAGCGCGAACGCCGAACGTGGGCCGCGCCGATGGACGAGCCTCGGCGGAGACGAACGCGGTACTGGTACCTCGTGGCCGCCGTCGTCCTCTCGGTGGGCGGCCTCGCGGGGACGCTGTTCGACGTGCCGCTTACGCCGGGACTCCTCAGCGGTGGCATCGCCATCGGTCTGATGGCGGTGACCGTCCTCGACCGGACGACGGAGTACACCGCACTCGAAGGGGGCGTCGTCGTGACCGGCCGAGGTACCGTCCGGGAGCAGTACGTTCCGTGGGGACGGTTCGTCGGCTACGAGCGAACGGACGACGCGCTCGTCCTCCAGCGCCGACTACCGGGCGGGTCGTACCACTGTGCGCTCGACGCGCTGGAGGACCCCGACGCGGTCGAAGCGGTCCTCCGCGAACGGTTGGGATGACGCCGCTTCGCCGTCCGTGGTGCGGTCTCCCGACGGTCGATGCCGACGGTCAGTCGCTCCTCCTGTCGCGCGTTCGGTCGCGTGAGGATTCGGCGATACCGGCGTTCGGCGAGCAACTGGGGCACGCGAGGAGGTCCCCCCGGTCGTCGGCGAACACGGTCTGGAAGCGACGCGAAACGTGGGCGTTGCAGTTGTCACAGTGGGGCATGAGTCTCGTCTGAACCTACCAGAAGTCCAGGGAGTTCACACCAAACGTTGCTCGGCTAGCTGTATAGTCTCCGAACGGTCGACGTTCGACCCGGACTCGGACAGCCTTTTCCCCCGCGACGGAGTCGCTCCCACATGCACTGCTGTATCGTCGGCGCGGGCGAGATGGGTACGTGGGTCGGCCGAACACTGGCCGACGCCGGCCACGACGTCGCCGTCGCCGACCTCGACGCGGACGCCGCCGACCGAGCGGCCACGACAGTCGACGGCGGGACGGTCCCGGTGTCGCCCCCACCGACGCCCGAGTCGACGGACCGGTTCGACGCCGTCGTGCTGGCGGTTCCGATACCCGCCGTCGCGGAGGCCGTCGCCGCACAGGCCCCCCGTGCCGAACACGCCGTCGTCGACGTGACCGGCGTGATGGGGCCGGCGCTCGACGCGATGCGCGAGCACGCCCCCGACCACGAACGACTCTCCCTGCACCCGATGTTCTCGACGGCCAACGCGCCGGGGCGTATCGCCGCCGTCCCCGACGCGACCGGTCGCGTCACCGACGCGATTCGGGAGGCGCTCGTCGCGGCCGGCAACGAGGTGTTCGAGACGACGGCGACCGATCACGACGAGGCGATGGAGACGGTCCAGGCGAAGGCCCACGCCGCCGTCCTCGCCTACGGACTCGTCCGCGAGGCGGTCGACCCGCGCTACCACACCGACGTCTCGACGGCGCTGTTCGAGGCCGTCGAGAGCATCACCGGGAGCACGGCCCACGTCTTCGGCGACATCCAGGCCGCGTTCGACGGGGCCGAGGAACTCGCAGCGGCGGCCGAGCGAGTCGCCGAGAGCCGGGGCGACCCCGAGGCGTTCGCCACGCTCTACGAGGAAGCGGGACGGTCCGGTGGGCCGCGAGAGGACGAAGAGACGGCGACGGAGGGAACCGGCAGCGAGCGGGCCGACGACGCGGCGGGAGGTGACCGGTCGTGAACGCCGACCAGCGACAGGCCGTCCTCGACAACGCCCGCTACCTGCGGCAGGTCCGGCCCGTCGACCCCGAGGAGATACACGAGTACGTCGAGGGGACGCCCCACCCCGCCGTCGTCCGCCAGACGCTCCGTGACGCACAGTTCGACCTCGGCGTGGTCGAACGCGAGGACGGCACGTTCGTCCCCGTCGACGACGACCCGGTCCGGACGCGCATCGAGCGTGTCGAGGCGTTCCCGGAGGCGTACGCCGAACGACTCGACGCCCTGCTGGTCGACCGCTACGGCTGGGAGTGGGCCGAGGGCGAGTCGGGCGACCGACTCCGGGGTATCGTCCGGCGCGTCAAGGAGGACTACTACCGACAGAACCCCGTCGAGTACGACGAGGAGACGGCACTGGCCTACGCGCTCTACCACCTCCCCGACTACTACGCCGTCGGGCAGTACGTCGGCGGCGCACTCGCGGGCGACGGCCTGCTCCCGCGGCCGCTCCGGGTGCTCGACGTGGGGGCAGGTGTCGGCGGCCCCGCGCTCGGCCTGCTCGACCTGCTGCCCGACGACGCACTGGTCGACTACCACGCCGTCGAACCGAGCGCCGCCGCGGCCGTCTTCGACGATCTCGTCGAAGCCGGCCGAAACCAGCGGGTCACGGTCCACCGCGAGACGGCGGAGGCGTTCGCCCCGGAGACGCTGGTCGCCGCCGCCGACCGAGACGCTGAGGGAACCGGGGCCGACGACGGGAGTGAAGCCGGCGACGCGAGCGAGGAGGGAGCGACCGAGGCCAACGCGGCCGGATTCGACCTCGTCGTCTTCTCGAACGTCCTCTCGGAACTCGACGACCCGACGGCGGTGGCGCGGCGGTACGCCGACGTCCTCGCGGCGGACGGGACGCTCGTCGGTATCGCTCCGGCCGACAGGAACACCGCGATAGGTCTGCGGACGGTCGAGCGTGCCCTCGAACGCGAGGGGAGCGCCGAGGGGGCGACCCTGACCGTCTACGGCCCGGAGGTCCGTCTCTGGTCGTGGCGGACGCCCGAGGACGGCGGGTGGTCGTTCGAGGTCCGACCGGACCTCGCGGTTCCCGACTTCCAGCGCCGTCTCGACGAGGCGACGCCGGACACCGACGACGAACACGCCCCCGGCGAGTTCGTCAACGTCGACGTGCAGTACGCCCACTCGCTGTTGCGTCGGGACGGCCGGACGCGCGTCGCGTTCACGCCCGACCCCGCACGGTTCGCCCCGCTGGCGAACAGCGAGGACCACGTCACCGGCCGCGTCGACTGCGTGGCGTTCAAACTCAGCGCGAACCTCGCCGAAGGGAACCCGCTGTACCGTGTCGGTGACGGGAGTCAGGCGGTCGACCACTACGCCGTCTGCACCCGCGAGTCGGCGCTCAACCGGACGCTCGGTGAGGCTCCCTACGGCGCGCTGCTGGCGTTCGAGAACGTCCTCGTGCTCTGGAACGACGACGAGGAGGCGTACAACCTCGTCGTCGACGGGGAGACGGTCGTCGACCGCGTCGCCTGAGACTCGACTCCTAAGACGGTCGCGCCCGGTGGGGGCACATGGAGCGAGCTATCGTCGTCGGGGCGTCGTCGGGAATCGGGCAGGCACTCGCGGAACTGCTGGCAGAGCGTGGCTACGAGGTCGGACTGGCCGCCCGTCGCGTCGAACGCCTCGACGCCATCGGCGAGTCCCTCCCGACGAAAGCGTACGTCGCAACGCTGGACGTGACCGACACCGAGCAGGCCCGCGAGCGGTTCGACGCGCTCGTCGACGCGATGGGCGGGGTCGACCTCGTCGTCCTCTCGGCGGGTGTCGGCCGGCCGAACCCCGAGTTGGACTGGGCAGTCGAAGGTGAGACGCTGGCGGTCAACGCACAGGGGTTCGCCGCGCTGGCGACGACGGCGATGGCGACGTTCGACGAGCAGGGACACGGCACGCTCGTCGGCATCTCCTCGGTGGCCGCGCTGTTCGGCGGTGGCGCGTCGCCGGCGTACAGCGCGTCGAAGGCGTTCGTCTCGAACTACTGCGACGGTCTGCGTGCGTGGGCGACGGGCCGTGACGCCGACGTCGCGGTCGTGGACGTCAAACCGGGCTACGTGGACACGGAGATGGCGTTCGGCGACTTCTGGAAGGCCTCCCCGGAGACGGCCGCGCGACAGATTCTCCGGGCAGCGGAGGCGGGCCGTCGCCACGCCTACGTCACCCGGCGCTGGCGACTCGTCGGGTGGCTGATCCGCGCGATGCCCCACGGCCTCAGAGAGCGGGTGTTCTCGTGAGGGGGCCGAGTGGAGCGAGCGGCCGACGAGGGGTCCGGGTTCAGCCGACCCGTCGTCGCTCGGCGAACGTCGTCGTCCCCGAGTCCGACCGAACCGTCGTCTCGACGGTGACGTAGCCGTCGTTGCGTTCGACGCGGAGGCCGTCGAGGGAGCCCAACTCGACGCGCTCGGTGGTGGTGTGGGATTCGCTGGGGGCGAGCGTGCCGACGTCCTGTGACCCGCTCCAGACCTGTTCACCACCGGTGGAGACACGCGTGACGACGCTGACGTTCTCACGTGGGCCGTCCCCGGTGTTCGTGATGGTCGCGGTCACGTCCCGGCAGGTCGGTCCGCACGACTCGATGCGGTCGACGCTCATCGCGTATCCGTGGTCGTCGCTCGACGTCCCGGGTCCGTCTCCGGCCCCGTCGGTCCGGAGGTCGGCCTGTGGTGTGGCCGTCGTCTCGGCCGACGAATCGTCCACGAGCGGGGGTGTCACGTCGACCATCCCGAGGACCACGCCCGCCGTGAGTCCAGCGAAGAGGACGACGACGACGCCGAGAACCGTCGCGGCTGCTCGTCGCATCGGGCGTGTTTGCGGGTCGCCACGAAAAGCCCTGCCGGCTACACACGTCGGTGGAGTTTTCGCATCCCGGACCGTCCGCCCGCCATGCACGTCCTCCTCACGAACGACGACGGTATCGACGAGGCCGGGCTTCGGGCGCTCTACGACGCACTCGACGACGTCGCCGAGGTGACTGCGGTCGCCCCGGCGGACGACCAGAGCGCCGTCGGGCGGCGGCTCTCGACGCGTGTCGACGTCCGAGAACACGACCTGGGGTACGCCGTGGAGGGGACGCCCGTGGACTGCGTCGTCGTCGGACTCCAGTCCCTCTTGAGCGACGTGGACATCGTCGTCGCCGGCTGTAACCGGGGAGCGAACCTCGGACAGTACACGCTCGGCCGGTCGGGGACGGTCAGCGCCGCCGTCGAGGCGACGTTCTTCGAGCGACCGGCCATCGCCGTCTCGATGTACGTCCCCAGCGACGAGGTCGACTTCCGGACGTACGACCCCGGCCCGGAGGTGTACGCGGAGGCGGCCCGCGCGACGCGCTATCTCGTCGAGGAGACGGCCGCCGACGGCGTGTTCGGCATCGCCGACTACCTCAACGTCAACGCACCGACGGCGGAGAGAGCGGCGGGCGAGATGGTCGTCACCGAACCGTCGACGTTCTACGACATGGACGCGGACCGAGAGGGCGACGTCGTCCACCTCAGAGACCGCATCTGGGAGCGGATGAACGACGACACCGTCCCCGACCCCGACGGCACCGACCGACGGGCCGTCCTCGACGGCAAGGTGAGCGTCTCGCCACTGACCGCACCACACACCGTCACCTACCACGAGACGCTGTCGTCCCTCTCTGAGCGGTTCTGAGCGAGGCTTCGAGGCGTTCCGAGGCGATTGGACGGTCGGCTTCAGGAGAGAGCGCGGACGGGGAGTGTACCGTCGGTAACGACCGAGCGACACGTCGTCCCACCGAGCGCGAGGCGGGAAGAACCGTGAGTCTCGGTCGAACGGCGTTCAGTAGCCGGGGAGCTGAACGGTGATTTCGTACTCACCGGGGCCGTACGTGTCGGTCTCGCCGTCGAAGAGCGTCTGCAGCTCGGTCGGGTCGAAGCCGGGACCGTCTTTCTGGTAGGACGCGAGCGACAGTTCCTCCTCACAGCCGTCGGCGACGGTGAACGCCACCGTCGCGGTTCCGGCCATGTCGTCGACGGTCATCTCGTCGACGGTGACGCAGTCGGCGAGGGCCGCCGACAGCGAGGGCGGCGTGCTCTGTCGCATCATCGGTTCCTCGGTGCTCCCGTGGAGGTAGCGGACGAGTCGCCCCTGCGGGCTGTAGAAGTCGTCGCGCGTCTCGCCCAGCAGCTCCTCGGGCGTTCCGCCGACGAAGTCGACCTGGTAGTACGTCGTCTCCGCGGCCGGCATGCACGTCGCGCTGCCGAGGACGACACCCTGGACCTTCACACGGGCCTTGGTCATGGCGCGGGCGAACGTGAAGCTCCGCGAACCGTCCTCGGGGAGCTTCTTCATCCGGGTCTTCGTGTTCCCGTTCGCGAGTTCGGCTTCGAGGACGAACCAGCCGCTGTAGCCGTCTATCTCGACGGTCACTCCGGTGCAGTCCTCCGAGAAGGTGAGCGTCGGCGTCGGGCAGATGGCGCTGGCGACGATCTCGCCGTCGACACGGACGCGCGCCTTCACGATACCGCGGGCGAACGTGAAGCTCCGGGTCTCCCCGGCGGGAGCGGCCTTCGTTCGCGTCGTCGTGTTGCCGGTGTCCAGCAGGACCTCGAGCGTGAACTCGCCGTCCGCTTCCTCGCGCGTCACGTCGACGCCCGTGCAGTCGTCGGTGAACGCGATGGTCGCCGAACCGGGGTCGTCGTCGGTCGGCTCACAGGTCGCGCTGCCGACGACGACGCCGGCGACGACGACGCGAGCCGTCGCCACCTGGCGGGCGAAGCTGAAACTCCGACTGGTACCGGCGGGGGCCTGCTTGCTCCGCGTCGTGGTGTTGCCGTTCTCGAACTCGACGGCCAGCGTGTACCGACCGCTGTAGCCGTCGATGGCGACGTCGACACCCGTGCAGTCCTCGGAGAACTGGATGTCGGCGGCCGGACAGACCGCGCTCCCGACGACGACGCCGTAGAGGCTCACTCGTGCCTTGACGACGCTCCGTGCGAAACTGAAGCTCCGACTGGTGCCGGCGGGAGCCTGCTTGCTCCGGGTCGTGGTGTTGCCGTTCTCCAGGAGGACTTCGAGCGTGTACCGACCGTCGTAGCCGCCGAGCGTCACGTCGACACCGGTGCAGTCGTCCGTGAACTGGATGGTCGCGGATGGGCAGACCGCGCTCCCGACGACCGTGTCGTCGACCAGCACGCGGGCTTTGACGATGCTCCGTGCGAAACTGAAGCTCCGGCTGGTGCCGGCGGGAGCCTGCTTGCTCCGGGTCGTGGTGTTGCCGTTCTCTAGTAGGACTTCGAGCGTGTACCGACCGTCGTAGCCGCCGAGCGTCACGTCGACACCGGTACAGTCGTCCGTGAACGTGAACATCGCCGAGCGATCGGTGGACTGTGCCGCGGCGGTCCCCGAGAGGGTAGCACCGCCTGTTGCCAACAACGCGCTCGCACCGATGCCTTTCAGTACCGTTCGTCGACCGACGGGGGTTTCTGGGTTCTTCATGGGAGTACGGGGCGAGGAGTCGGTTCGGGCGCTCGGATACCGAGTGCCGAACTAGCCCGTGGTCCTCGCACCTCGACCGAACACTCACCGATACGTGACTTTGTTATGCGATTGATACTGCCCGCGGCTCGGCTGCTCCCGACGACGAGTTGGCTCCGTGACCGACGCCGTGGGTCTCCACCGACGACACCGGTCGCTGTGTCTCTCCCGCCACGCGTCGCCAGCTTAACGACGCGATAGTTCGGCCCAGTCGACGGTATCCGGTGGCTACCGGGCACGGAGACAGCGACGAGGAGTCACCACGACGGCGTGGTCCGAAGGGGGTGTGTCCCCGGGCGACGGCCGTGGGCCACCACCCTCTCCGGCAGAGTCAAGCGGCCGTTGGACGAAGACCGGTCATGGAGTCGGTACTCCTCGACCTACTGCGTGGCAACGCCGAACACGCCGACACGTTCCAGTCCCGGTTCGACGACGTTCAGGACGGCCAGCGTCCCGACGCGGTCACCGTCTGTTGTTCTGACTCTCGGGTCCTCCAGGACCACATCTGGGGCAACGACGCCCCCGGTCACGTCTTCACGTGTGCGAACATCGGCAACCGAGTCGTCCAGCGAACCGACGCCGGCGAAGCCGTCTCGGGTGACCTACTCTACCCGATTCGCCACACCGGGACCGAGACGGTGGTCGTCGTCGGCCACACCGGCTGTGGCGCGGTCACCGCGACGTACGACTCGCTGACCGACGGCCTCGACGAACCCGACGGCATCGCCCACTGCATCGGGCTGTTGCGTCCACGACTGGAACCCGGTGTCGAGGCGCTCCCGGACGGACTCGACCGAGCGGACGCCATCGACCACCTCGTGGAGTACAACGTCGACCGACAGGTCGAGTTCCTCCTCGACAGCGAGGACGTCCCGGACGACGTCGACGTGTTCGGTGTCGTCTACGACTTCCAGGACGTCTACGGCGGGCGGCGTGGCGAGGTCCACGTCGTCAACGCGAACGGCGAGACGAGCGTCGAGACGCTCCGGGAGACGCATCCGGACCTCGGCGCACGGGTCGCCCGCCGCTGGGAGTACTGAGCGTGTCGCCGTCCCCCGCCACGCCGAGCGGACCGGTCCGCGGCGAGAGCGATACCGAGGTCAGCGTTCGGTCGGTCGAAGACGACGAGCACGTCTCGGCCCTCGACGATGGTACGGTCCGGTTCGTCGGGGCGTGGGTCCACACGAACCACGAGGCGGTGACGGAAGGGGCGTTCCCCGAACGCGAACCACACTTCGAGACGACGCCGTTCGAACGCTGGGCACCGCGGAAGTGCGCCGCTGCGGCCGGCCGGGCCGCGGCCGACCACGTCGCCGAGACGCTCGGTATCGGTCAGCGGAGGTATCACCACGATGGCCGGGACGGACGACGGAGTCCCCCGTCGCCGTCGTCGCCACCGGACCGGTTCTGAGCAATCGGGGTGACGTCGTCTTCGACCCCGGCGTGACGGTAGAGGAGGTGGTCGCCACGACGCCCGCTTCGGTGGCGGTGACCGACGGCCTCGGCGCTCGGGAGTACGACCGTGACGTGCCGGTGTTCGCTCGATACGGGGAACGACGACAGGAGTGACGGCCGGCGAAACCGGCCCTCGGTCGAACCGGGACACACCACCCTCGCCGCTGTAACGACGTGGGAGGGGAGGGAGGTCGGCTACAGCCACCCTGCCGAGTCGGTGTCGACGGTTACAGCAGCGGCGGTAGTCCGCGAAAGTCGTCGGCTTCCACGTCGTCGACCGGTCGTCCGGGACTTACAGCGGCGATGGTGGTGTGTCGTCGTTCACCATCCACGGCCGAACCGAGCCGAGAGCGTCTGTATCGATACCCTAACGACTATTTACAGCGGCGACGGTGGTGTCTCCTCGTCTCTAGAGTAGTGTGTCGTGTCTGTTACAGTGGTGGTGGTGGTGAGTGGAGTGCTCCGAGAACACCGTTCCGACGATACAGCGGCGACGACACCTCCCCCCACCCACCTTCGACCGGTCTTACAGCGGCGACGGTGGTGTCCCACTCCCGGACGATGGCCGAGCGGTCTTCTACTCCAGAACCGCTCTGAGTGCCGCTCGGCGCACATTTACAGCGGCGACGACACCCCGTTGTGAGGCCGTCTCACGAGATGTCGCGGTTACAGTGGCGAGTTCACCGTTCGAGCCGGTCTCCACGAGACGGGTGTATCGTGATATCAGGCGTGGTCTGAGAGCCGATTTACAGCGGCGGCGATGCCTACTGTTCTATATACTAGTGCCGTCAGTTCCAGACGGAACATGCCCACCAACGACGTTCCTCGGGACTCCGACCTCTCCGAGGAGCGAAACACCCTCTTCGACTACACGGACACTATCTTCGCCGACGAGGACCTGCTGGAGATCGGTCACCTCCCCGCCCCCGAGCGTATCGTCGGGCGCGACGAACACATGCAGAAGGTCGCGGACGCGCTGAACCCGGCTATCTTCGGTTCTGCTCCCTCCCACCTCTTCGTCTTCGGGAAGACAGGCACCGGGAAGACGCTCATATCGCGGTCGGTCACCGAGATGCTCCAGACCGAAGCGGACCGAGAGGGGGTCACCGTCCAGTACGCGTTCATCGACTGTGGCGAGAAGAACACCGAGGCGTCGGTCGTCAAACGGGTCGCCCAGTCGCTCAACGACCCCGAACGGACCGAGTTCACCGTCCCCGAGCGTGGGCTGGCGACCGGCGACTACTACGAGCGCCTCTGGACCGTCCTCGACACCTGTACCGACGTCGCCATCGTCATCCTCGACGAGATAGACATGCTGGAGGACGACGAGGTGCTCCGCAAACTCTCGCGGGCCAGCGAGAACCGACGCATCGACAGCGCCCGCATCGGCGTCATCGGCATCTCGAACAAGATCGACTACCCGGACCAGATGTCCGAACGCGTCAAATCCTCCTTCTCCCGCGACGAACTCGTCTTCCCGCCGTACGACGCGAACCAACTCGGCGAGATACTGGAGAACCGACGCGACGCGTTCCACGACGGCGTGCTGACCGACGACGCGATTCCGCTGGCCGCGGCGCTCGCCGCACAGGAACACGGTGACGCGCGGAAGGCCATCGACATCCTGCGGAACGCCGGCCGTATCGCCAAGCGCGTCGACGAGGAGACGGTCACCGAGGACCACATCCGACAGGCCAAGGAGAAGACCGAGGTCGACCGCCTCGCCGAACTCATCGACGGGTCGCCGCTCCAGGCGAAGGTGTTGCTCTACGCGCTCACGAAACTGACGACGAACAACGACGGCGTCGAGTTCACCTCACGGGAGATCTACCACGCGTACACACGGACGGCGGCCGCCATCGACCTCGACGCGCTGTCGGAGCGTCGAACCCGCGAACTCCTCCAAGAGCAGGACTTCCTCAACGTCATCGACTCGACGAAGGAGAGTCGTGGGCGTGGCGAGGGGGTCACCGGGAAACATCGACTGCTGGAGTCGCCGGACATCGTCCTCGAAGTCCTGCTCCGCGACGACCGACTCGAACCGCTCGAAGAGTGACGGACGGCCGTCGTGTTTACAGCGGCGACGGTACCGTCTCTCCGCCGTGAGACACCGCCGACCGTCGGCGTCTCACCGACCGCTCGTCTCCGACCGCTCCCGAGTCCGTGGTCGTCGATAGATTCGTGGCCGTCGGTAGGTCTGTGGTCGTCGATACCTCCGTAGCCGTCGGTACGCGTCTCGAACGCTAGAAAAGAGTGTTGTACGGTGACACGTAGTACGACTATGAGCGACCCTCTCGAACGACCCCGTGTGGAGTCGTCGCTCGACGACGTCGAGTTTCTCGCCCGTTCGGAGCACCGCGTGGCGGTACTCGACTCGCTGGTCGAGCGGCCACGCTCTCGGGCGGCCCTCCGAGCGTCGACCGGAGCGTCGGCATCCACCATCGGACGGATGCTGGCCGAGTTCGAAGAGCGGTGCTGGGTCGAGCGCGTCGAGCACCGGTACGAGGCGACGCCGTTGGGCGCGTTCGTCGCGGAGGGGATGGTGACCCTCCTCGACCGGATGGAGACCGAGCGAGGGCTACGCGAGGTCTGGAAGTGGCTCCCGACCGAGGTACTCGACCTCGATATCGACCTGTTCGTCGACGCCGTCGTCAGGGTGCCGGCGTTCGGTGCCCCCCACCGAACCGTCGACCGGTTCGTCGAACTGGTCGAGGGGACCAAGCAGTTCCGAGGGTTCACGACGACGACCGTCGGCACGGACGTGGAGGCCCTCTTGCGAAACGCTACCGACGGTATGGAGACCGAAATCGTCTGGCCTCCCGACCTCACCTCGACGGTCCTCGAGTCGCATCCGGACCTCCTCTCGGCGGCCGTCGAGAGCGGCACGCTCACCGTCCTCACGAGTCGGGAACTCCCGTGTGCGTGTGGTCTCTTCGACGACCGTATCGGCCTCGCGGGCTACGACCGGGAGACCGGGGTCATGCGAGCGACCGTCGACACCGACGCCGCTCCGGCGAGACGGTGGGCCGAAGCCCTCTACGGTTCGTACAGGCACGACGCCCGGCCCGTCGACCTCGGGGCCATCGTCGGTTGACCACCGGTCCCCGTCGCATCCCTTCACGTCGCGCCTCGCTGCAGGGTGTGACGTGCCGTCGTGGGCTGCAACCTGTCGTAGGACGGTCCTCACGCGACGGATGCCTACATCCTCATCCGGGTCGAACCGATACCCGGAGGCTCCGAGACGATGCAGAAAGCAAAAGAGGACGTTCCGGTCGTCATGCGGACGGAGACGGCCACCGTCCAGCAACAGACGGACTTCGGTGCGGCGACCGACTACGGAGAACTGGCTGCAGAGCGCATCAGGTTCGAGGCGGGAACCGACCTGACGCCGCTCCTGGAAGGACTCCCCGACGACACGTGCCAGTGCCCACACTGGGGATACGTGCTCGACGGGTCGATCAACCTCCGGTACAGCGACGGGACCGAGGAGGTCGACGAGACGGGTGACCTCTTCTACTGGCCGCCGGGACACACGCTCTGGGTCGACGAGGAGACGGAGTTCCTCCTGTTCAGTCCACAGGACGACCACAGAGCCGTCTTCGAGCACATGGCGGACAGGATGGAGGAGTTGGAGGGGTAGCGTCCGAACCACCGGTCCCGGTACGGCCGGTGACTCTCGGTGGCGTCCGAGCGCAGGGACGACGGCCGACCAGCCAGATGAGCGAAGAGTCACCGAACCGTTCGGACGCCGCTACCGCTCGCTCCGTTGCTCGACCTCGTTCAACGAGATAAAACCTACCATACTACCTACCCACGCTGTTACGCTCCTGCCGACCACCCCTCAAACTACTTCCGTCTGCATACGCGATGTATGCGTATGAGCACGTCGATCCGGGTCTCCGACGAGACGAAAGAGAAGTTGGCGAGGCTGAAGCGTGGAGACGAGAGTTGGGACGAGTTCCTGGACCGCTTGGCGAACGAGGAGTCGGGGATGACAGCAGGGGCGTGGAAAGGGACTGACAAAGCCGAGAAAGCGCGTGAGGCGATCGAACGGTCCCGTGAGAGCTACGAGCAGTGACGTTCCTCGATTCGTCGGTCATCATCGACTACCTCGACGGGGTCGAAGAGATCGTCGAGTTCGTCGACGACCAATCGCAGTTGGCCACCTCCAGCATCTG
Organism: Halomarina oriensis; assembly: GCF_009791395.1. Classification (GTDB taxonomy): domain Archaea; phylum Halobacteriota; class Halobacteria; order Halobacteriales; family Haloarculaceae; genus Halomarina; species Halomarina oriensis. The sequence goes on along the minus strand of NZ_WSZK01000012.1, from coordinate 77,138 downwards.
TGTCTACGAGGTGCTCGCGGGTGACGTGTTCTCGGCAGGTGAGACCGACCTCGTCGAGGCGCGTAGACACTTCGGGCGAGTCGTTCCCCTTGCCTTCTCCGAGGACGTCGCGTTCGAGGCTGCCCGGATGCAGGATCACCTGCTCGAATCCGGTGTCCCGATGTCGCCGCGTGACCTCATGATTGCAGCGACGGCTCGGTCTGAACGGAAAGAACTGGTCGTCTCCGACGACGACTTCGATACAGAGGGGCTTCGTGAACTGCTCGCTGTCCGGCGGTTCGGTCCGTACTGACCGCGGGATTCGACGGGTCTCACGTTCCGATCCTCTCGCCCCCCGTCGAACCTCGACGAGGGCTCCTGTCGTCGTTTCGTTCTGGGGGTCGCTCGAAACCTTTCTCGTCGTTCCCGGCCCCCTGTCAGGCACCCGTCGCGAAGGAACTGCGATTTCTCTCACCTATCGAGGAACACGAGCACAGCCAGCGGGAGAACACCCAACCAATCAGCGGCCGACAGAGCGGGTGAAGCGTTCGAAATCGACTACCGCTCGCTCCGCTGCTCGATCTTGTTCAGCGACGCAAGATCTAACGTACCATGCTGTGGCCGAGTCGAATCTCTACCCTCAGCCTCTGATTTCGGTCTAAAGAGACCGGTCCTGTTGCCAGTTCGAATCACCGTTCTGAATCCAAACCGCACCCATCCCGGAGTTTCGTGTTTGCTCCCGAACAATTATTTCGGTGGTCTCGGTATTCGCCCCATGACTGAAGCTAGCACGCGACGATGGCAGTCACTCGAACGGTGGAGTCCAACGATGTATCTACTTGCAGGAGGGCTGTTGGTCGGGTATGCCGCACTCAACGGACTCGCTGCGTTTTCGGATATTATCTTCGTACCGGTGGAGGACGTCGTCGGTCCCGCTGGTTTCGTCTTCGGATTCCTCGGGGCGCTCGGGTTGTCTCGGAGATTAGCTGAGAGGCGTTCGAAACTAGCGTGCGTCGGGATCATTTGCGTGAGCCTCGGGGCCGTCGGATTTTCGGTGATTCTACTCCAAGGTCTCGCCGTCGTCGTGGGGATGGCGTCGACGAGTGATCCCGGCGTGTCGCTCTTTCTCGTGACTGTCGGCATGGTCCCTGGCTATCTACTGCTGGGTGCCGCCTGCCTCCGTGCCACTGTCTACCCACGGATTGTCGGACTGCTCCTCGTCGTACCAGCCGTCGCATACACTACGATGCTGCTCGGGGCTATCCTCTTCGTGCAGTTCGGGCTGTCCTCGGAGAGTACCCTGGCGATGTCGGCCTTCGCTATCAGTAGTGCCCAAGCCGTCGCCCACGTGGGCCTCGGATACACGCTCCGAGCAACTGCATCCCCGGACGAACGGGAAGCGCCAGCGACTGGCGTCACCGTCGGTTGAAGACCGATGGTCGATTCGGATCTCCCATCGTCGTTGGGGGTAGGTACGGGAGCTGCTGGCCCGCACGCTGTCGAGGCGTTCGCCCTCCTCGGGAGCGAGACGCGGCTTTCGATTCTCTTGGCGCTGTGGGACGAGTACGACCCGCACACGAACGACAACACTGTCCCGTTCTCTCGAATATTCGAGCGCGTGGACCACGACGACCGCGGGAACGTTAGCTACCACCTCACGAAACTCAAAGGGCAGTTCGTCCAGCAGCACACCGAGCGTGGCGGATACGAACTTCGAGAAACTGGTCTGAAACTCGTCCGGGCCGTCATCGCGGGTGCGGGCGTGCAAGACGTCGAACTTCCACCAACCGAGATCGACCAGCTGTGTCCGTTCTGTGAATCCCCCACCGTAATCAGCTACCGCGACGGAGTTCTCTTTCACACCTGCACCGAGTGTGACGGCACCGGCCAAGCACAGACTGACACGGAAGGGTTCCTCAGTGCCGTTCCGTTCGACCCCGCTGGCCTGGCCGATCGGACCCCCGAGGAGATTCGCGCTGCGTCCACTGTTGCGGCACTTCGACAGGTGCAGAGCCTATTCGACGGTCTCTGTCCCGCCTGCTCGGGACCAGTCGAGAGCCGGTTGGAGTGCTGTCCGGACCACGACCCATCGGGCGACTGTGAACACTGTGGGAGGAGGTTCGCCGTCTGGGCACAGTTTCAGTGTCGAATCTGCAAGAACCACAGCACCACGTCACCGAAGAGCCTCGTGCTCTTCCACCCCGCGGTGATCTCCTTCTATGACGACCACGACGTCTCGACCCGAATACGGGCCGACGACTCCGAGAGCGTGCGACGAGTGTTCGGCCTGATGGACGATCACGAGATGGAACTCGCTTCTCGAGACCCGCCCCGGGTCGTCGTCCGAGTCGTCCGTGAGGAGACGGTCTGCCTGACGTTTGATGAGACAGCAGACGTCGTCGACGTCTACCGTTGAACCGGAGCGGTACGTCTCTCGGCCAGTTCCACTGACCACGCATCGCGTGGCGACGACATGTCAGGAAAACTATTGAAATGCAGTACAAATGAGATTTATTGTGGCTCCGGTCCACTGCTGCTCCGTCGATCACCGACCGATCGACCGTGAGTGACCGCCGATGATACGAACGACGACCCCGACTCTTGGACCGACGCCGGACGAACCACCGACCGAACGAATCGACCGTCTTCGGGAGGTGCCGTGTCCATGAGCGTGCGTGAGCAAGCGGTCGGACAGTTCGAACGCTGGAGTCCGACTGCGTTCGTCGTCGGCGGAGTCGGAATCCTCGGTACCACCGTGGTTGGGTCACTGGACGTCGCAGGAGTCGTATCGACCCCGGAGTGGGTCATGGTACCCCTTCTGTTCGGACTCTGGTTCGTGTTCGTCGGGCTGACCGGCCTGTACGACACCATCGCCGAGCGGTCCCCACGGTTAGCGCGTGGCGGATTCTGGACCAGCGCCATTGCGTGGATCGCTTGGACCGCGACGATGCTCGCGGCGGGCGTCGTCGACGTCACGTCCGAACGGACGTTCGCGGAGCCTGGTAGTTGGGCACCGCCGCTGTTGGCCGGGGCGTTCGTTCTGGCACTACTGAGCTTTCTCGCCTACGGCATCGCCAGTACGAGGTCAGCGGTCCCATCACGAACGTTCGGCATCTTGTTGTTGATACCAGTTGCGGGATTTCTGGGTCTGGCAGTGTTGCTACTCTCGAAAATCGTAACTGGTGAAGTCGTCGCAGTGCTCCAGTTGGCCCTTGGAGGCATCACCGCCGTCGTTCTCGTCGCGGTCGGTTATCTCCACTGGAGAGATTCCAAGCAGGTCACCGGCCCGGAGTCACGAGCAAAGCCGACGGGGTGAATCTATCACCCCGCCGTGTGGAGATTCCCAGACCGTTCGTCGAGAGACGTGCATCCGTGCGTTTGGACATCGGTCACTCCCCCAGTAGACTCCTCAGAGACCCCGTCAGGGACACACAGTGGTGAGATATGTCTTCGCTCATCGACCGACGAAAGTGAGCACAGCTAGCGAAAGAGGGTTCGGCCATCCGGAGGACGGTAGAGCGGCTGAAACGCCAGGATTCGACTACCGCTCGCTCCGCTGCTCGATCTTGTTCAACTCGATGAGCAGTCGGAAGATGGCCTTGACCATGTTGGCGTCCACCTCGAACCGTTCGGCGTTCTCGCCGGCGCGTGCCATCACGGCTGCCTCCTGGCTCTCGTCGGTCGTCGCCAGACCGTGCTCGCGTTTCACCTGTGCGATGGAGTCGGCGACGTAGGTTCGCTGGGCGATGAGTTCGACGATTTCGCGGTCGATACTCTGTATCTCCTCGCGGAGTTCGTCGAGGTTCGTCTCCTCGGTCCGGTCGGGTCCGGTCGATACGTTCGAATCGTCGGTGTCGTCTGGTGTCATCCTTGTCTGCCTCCGTCCGTCTTCGTCGTCGTCAGCCACGTCTCGCCCGCCCGTGCTGCCCACCGGTCGGCGACCGTCTCGACCCCCGTCTCGTCACCGACGGCGACGACGCTCGGTCCGGTCCCGGACAGCGAGACGCCCGTCACGTCGCTCATGGCGGTGACGAGCGGGTCGGTCGGGAACTCCAGTGCGGCACAGAACGCCAACCCGTTGACCGTCATCGCGCGGCCGTACTGCCCGCCCAGCGCGAGGTCGGCGGCGAGGTCGGCCATCGGCGCGACCGCCCGACAGCGCTCGACGTCCGCGTCCGCGGAGAACGCCTGTTCGGGGGGTGTCCAGACGGCGACCTCCCACACCGGGGTGTCGCGGTGGAGGACGGTGTCCTGTTCGTTGTCGGTGACGGTGAGTCCGCCGAGCATCGAGGCGCTGGCGTCGTCGAACGCGCCGGTCACCGTGACGCCTGCGTCTCGGGCGGCCTGCACGCCGAGCAGGCAGGCGTCGACGCGGGAGATGGCGTCGGCAGTGGCTCCCTCGTCGGTCGGGTCGTCGGTGACCCGAACCCCGAGTGCGTCGAACGTCGCCAGAACGGTCGCGTTCGCGGCCGCACTCGAACTCTTCAGGCCGGCGGCCATCGGTATCTCGCTCTCGGTTCGGACGTGCGCGGCGTCGAGCGACACGTCGGCGGCCGCCGCGACGAGTTCGACACACCGTTCGACGAGGCGAGTGTCGGCGTCGGGGACGCCCGCTACCTCGCCCGTGATGGCTCCGGTGACACCGTCTCCGACACCCGCGTCGCTGCCGGTGGCGGCGCGTTCGGCGGTGTCGCCACCCGTCGAGACGTCCAGTTCGACGGTGGCGGTGGTGTCGGCGTCGATGGCGAACGCCGACCCGACACCGGTGGCGAGGGCGTTCAGGATGGTGCCAGCGGCGGGGGCGCTCGCTCGTCCTCTCGGCATCACCCACCCCTTCTCGCGGGAGGACTTACCGCTGGTGGTCCGGGCGACGTTGGCGGGAGGCGCGGGAGGGTGTCAGTGCGAGAAGGAACCGGTGGGGGAGACAGTCGATGGGCAGGGCGGTCCGGGCCGCCGACGGGCAGCTCCGGCGTCGGTCGAACGAACGCGCCGCTTTTCCCACTCGACGGCCAAGCCCCGCGTATGACTCTGCGCAACGACATCGCTCCGGACAGCCTCTCCGTCTCGCTCCAGCCGGAGGGTGTCGAAGTCGAGTACCACGACGGTCGGTCGGTGTTCTACCACGGAGTCCCACAGCGAGCGACCGGGCCGGTGACCGCAGCGCCGGGCAAGGACGTCCACGTCCTCGTCACGGACCCGACCGAGACGGAGGGTGTCGTCGTCTACGTCAACGACCGGAAGACGAGCGACGAGATTTTAGAGGACTCCGGCGTCGGGCGGGTCGTCCTCGACGCCGGCGAGGAGACGTCGGTGTTCCCCGGCGTCGACGTGCGCGTCGAGTCCTACCGCGTCACCGTCGACGCTGACCCCGAGGCCGCCCGTGGCCGAGTGTTCGTCTTCGCCGAGGACGAACTCGGCGAGCAGTCCTGGGAACTCGTCGCCGAGGAGTGACGCTCGGACCAGAGTCCCCCGTCGCCCACCTGCTCCGGACACCCGCGGTCGACAGTCTGTCGCGGTGGACGGTCGTCGGCGGTTTTCTCGCTGCCGACCGTCGTCGTCGACGTGGACGCGTATCGTCGGCTTCGTCGTCACACGCACGAACTGCTCACGCCCGACAGCGGCCCGGCCAGCAGGTGGGTCGACCGCGCCATCTCGGCGCTCGTCGTGCTGAACGTCCTCGTGCTCGGCGCGTCGACCAACGACGCTACCGAGGGCGACGGGACCTACGGCAGGACCGCTGACCGAGCGTCCACGCCGAAACAGCTACCGGGAGACGCCCGCCTCCAACCCCCTCACTGGATGTAGGTCGGTTCCGTGGCGTCACAGCGCTCTTCGTGGCGCTCGGCGTCGTCCTCGTCGTCGAACATCAGTCCACAGTCCTCACAGGTGTACCACGTCGTCTCGTCACGTTCGTCTAGTGTTACCATGTCAGAAGGTCGACGGTGGGTAGGCAAATGCGTTACTCCGGCGGAGGGATAAAGTCAGCCGGGGCGAAACGAAGGGTATGACACGTGGCGTGGACCTCGCGGTCCAGGGTGCGGAGAAACGCGACGCGGGTCGCGGAATCGCACGGCTCTCCAACGCGACGATGCAGACGCTCGGCGTGCTGAGCGGCGACACTATCGTCGTCGAGGGGGCCAGAGACACCGTGGCGAAGGTGTGGCCGGGCGGCGAGGACGGGGTGCTGAAGATAGACGCCGGGACACGACAGAACGCGTCGGTGAAGATCGGCGACACCGTCACCGTCCGCGAACAGGACGTCGACGAGGCCGACAGCGTGATGGTGTCGCTCCCGAACACGCCGGAGGTCACCAACGCCGACCTCGCGGACTACGTCAAACGGACGCTCCTCCAGCGACCCATCCAGATCGGTGACACCGTCGCACTCAACGACTCCGGCACCGAGGCGCGCGTCGAGTCGACGAGTCCGGAGACGACCGTACAGGTCGTCGACGACACCCGCGTGACCGTCCAGACCGGCAGTCGACAGCTGAAGAGCTCTCAGGGGTCGTCTGGAGGCCGACGCGGCGACAGCGGCCGGAGCGGCGGCCGTCAGAGCGGGTCGTCGACCGGGGGGTCCGAGTCCGTCGAGGAGGCGCTCGGTGGGCAGGGAGCACGCCCGACCACCGGCGGGCCGAAGACCGACGTCGCCTACGAGGACATCGGTGGCCTGGACGAGGAACTCGAACTCATCCGCGAGATGGTCGAACTCCCGCTGTCGGAACCGGACCTGTTCCGACGACTCGGCGTCGACCCACCGCGTGGCGTCCTGCTCCACGGCCCACCGGGGACCGGGAAGACGCTCATCGCCAAGGCGGTCGCCAACGAGGTGTCGGCGAACTTCTTCACCATCTCCGGGCCGGAGGTCGTCTCGAAGTACAAGGGTGACTCCGAGGAGAAGATCCGCGAGAAGTTCGCGGAGGCCAGACAGAACTCCCCGGCCATCCTGTTCATCGACGAAATCGACTCCATCGCCGGTGAACGCGACGACGACGCCGACATGGAGAACCGCGTCGTCGCCCAACTGCTGACGGAACTCGACGGCATGAGCGGCCGCGAGGAGGTCATCGTCATCGGGGCGACCAACCGGGTAGACTCCATCGACCCCGCACTGCGTCGTGGCGGTCGGTTCGACCGCGAGATCGAAATCGGAGTCCCGAACGAGGAGGGCCGCCGCGAGATTCTGGACGTCCACACGCTCGGGATGCCCATCGACGACGACGTGGACCTCGACCGCCTCGCCGAACGGACCCACGGCTTCGTCGGCGCCGACATCCGGACGCTCTCGACGGAGGCGGCGATGTCCGCCCTGCGACGCTACCGCCACGAACGCGAGTCGGACCCCGATACGCCGCTCACCGTCAGCCGTTCGGACTTCGAGGCGGCGATGGCCGCCGTCGACCCGAGCGCGATGCGCGAGTACGTCGTCGAGACGACCAACACCACCTTCGAGGACGTGGGCGGTCTCGACGAGGCGAAAGCCACCCTCAGGGAGTCGGTCATCTGGCCGCTCTCCTACGAGAACCTCTTCGAGGCGACGAACACCAACCCGCCGACGGGCATCCTGCTGTACGGCCCGCCGGGGACCGGGAAGACGCTCCTCGCTCGGGCCATCGCGGGCGAGAGCGGCGTCAACTTCATCCACGTCGCCGGGCCGGAACTCATCGACAAGTACGTCGGCGAGAGCGAGAAGGCCGTCCGCGAGGTGTTCGACCGCGCCCGACAGACCGCCCCGACCATCGTCTTCTTCGACGAGGTGGACGCCATCGCGGCCGCCCGCGGCGGTGAACAGGACGTGACCGAACGGGTCGTCTCCCAACTGCTGACCGAACTCGACGGGCTCGCCTCGAACCCGAACCTGGTCGTGCTGGCGGCGACCAACCGTTACGAGGCCATCGACCCCGCGCTCCTCAGGCCGGGTCGCTTCGAGTCACACGTCGAGGTGCCGTTGCCCGACGAGGAGGCCCGCCGCCTCATCCTCTCGGTCCACACCGAGGGGAAACCGCTCGACGAGGACATCGACATCGACGAACTCGCCGCCGAGACCGAGGGCTACTCCGGTGCGGACCTCGAAGCGCTCGTCCGACAGGCGTCGCTGTTCGCCATCCGGGCGATGGCGACCGACGTCGGCCCCGAGGCGGCCAACGAACGCGCCGACGAGATTCGCATCGGCCGCGAGCACTTCGAGGACGCCCGCTCGAAGGTCGAACCACCGGGCAGCGGTCGGTAGGTCGGGGGGTCGTCGTGGTCTCCGGACGGCCGCCGGGAACCCGAACCCCTCACGGTCGCTCCGGGAGGGTCAGTGGCCGGATGCCGTCGCTCCGCCGGCGACTGGCGAGACGCTCCGGGTCCGACACGCTGCGTGAGAACACGAACCACGTTTTACCTAACTGAAAGCTTATGCCGGGCTCACGAATCGTGGAACGTGCGCCCCCGCTGACCTTTCTCCCTCCCTCGCCCCGGCCGCCGTCACTCCGGCCGGGTCGTCGTTCGTTTCGGCGCGTCGGCCTATCGGTCCTCGTCGTCGACGTCGGGACTCGGTACGTTGCCCACGGCGACGACCAACAGGAGGGTCAGCCACGCGACGAACACCAACCCACCGACGTCACCGGCCGAGACGTACCTGCCCGCCGTCTCCAGCAACGAGTGCTGAGCGACGACCGCAGTACCTGACAGCGAGACGATGAGGGTGACGCCGACGACCGTTCTGACCCGGCTACCGCTTGAGAAGTCCATGACTCGTTACCACAGCCCAGACAGATATAACTTCGTGTCATTCTCTAATATGAGAACAAAGAGAGAAGTGACACGGGCCGGTCGACGCTCGACGGCGGCTGGTCCCCGGAACCTGCAGGGACGGGTTGTTCACTCGACGTCACGAAGCGGTCCGAGTCGGCTAATCAGTCCCAGAAGGACTTGGTCCGTGCGTATCGGCGCTCCTGCTGGAGGATGTCGCGATAGAAGTCGTCCTCGTCCTCTCGGAGTTTGGCGATGATACGCGCGGCGTTGTGCGCCCCGACGCCACGGGCCGCGAGCGCCACGACGGCCTGCTTGCCGTGACTCTGGACGAGGTTGGCCGAGCGGTAGGCACGCTCGGTCCGTTTTCGCTGCTCGTCGTCCTTGTCGCCGCTCCTGACCGCGTCTATCACCTCGTCGGCCCACGGGTTGAGCGCCGCCACGCGCGTCGACCCACACAGCGGACACTCCGGTTGGTCGGGGACGCGTCCGACCTGCTGGCGACGCTCCCAGTCCTGACAGTGCAGACAGAACAGCAACACGCGGTCCTCCTGGATGCGCTCTCTGACCGTCTCGATGACGCTCGCGTCGGCGTTCTCCGGGCTCAGGAGTTCCTGGCCCGACGAGCGCCCGCCCATCCCGACGGGCGTGCGCTCGGTGACCGTCTCGACCGAGAGCGCCCCCGACTGTACCCGCCGGAGCACGTCGGCCGCGCCGTCGACGTCGAGGTCCTCGTGGAGTATCTCTCGGACCGCCTCGTCGTACATCGGGGTGTCGCGGAGCGCTTCGAGCAGGCGCGACCGGCCGAACTGGCGCGACCCGCTCCCCTGCCAGCGCTTGAGCGACCCGAACTTCGCGGCGACCTGCGCGAGTTTGAACTTCAGCGCGTCGGCGTTCTTCAGCGAGAGTTCGATGAGACTCGCCACGTGGTCGGGGTCGGTCTCGCGCAACAGCGTGAGCACGTCGGTCGCGCTCGTTCCACCGGGCACCTCCAGTTCGATACGGTAGGGGTCTATCTCCATCCCGACCGACGACCCGGTCTGCTGGCCGAGCAGCGCCGACAGGAGTCGGCCGAGCGTCTCGTTGACCTTGTGGCCGAAACAGGCGTTGAGGACGATCTCGCGGCCGTAGGACTCGACCACCAGGCGGTCGCTCGCGGGCATCGCCTGCGTGTGGCGTTCGAGTTGTTCGAGCGCCTCGCTCGCGGTGTGGTCGTCGGTCGGGTAGCCCTCGACGACCCACCGCGCGACGGTCGGGCGGTCCTCGCCGACCTCGAACCGCTGGCGAGCGTCGTATCGCAGGTCACCCACGTCCTGTGCGACGTCGTAGGGGACGGGAATCTCTTGGCCCACCCACGAGGGCACCTCGCCGCCGGGGTCCTCGACGGGCGTCACCTTCACCGCCTCCTCTTCGTCGTCGACTTCGGTGATGCGCCACATCTCCCCGCGCTGGATGAACACCTCGCCGGGTTGCGCGAAGTTGACGACGAACCGTTCGTCGAGCGTGCCGACCTGCCGCCCCGAGGCCATGTCCTCGACGGCGTACGTCGCCTCGTCGGGGATCATCGAGAGGTTGGCGTAGAAGTACTGCCAGGTCCCGCCCGACTTCTCCAGTCGATCTTCCTCCTCCGCTATCCACAGAATCCGATTCGAGGAGAGTTCGCGACACACCTCGCGGAACTGCTCGCGGGTGACCTCCCGGAACGGGTAGGCCCGCGTGACGATGTCGTAGGCCCGCATCGCCCCGATATCCCCGAAGTCCATCACGAGACCCACGATTTGGTTGGCGACGGTGTCGAGACTGCCGTGGTGGATGTTCGCCGGTTCGACCTGCCCGCGTTCGGCGCGGCGACAGATGGCCAGCGACTCGAAGGTGTCGTCGGGCATCGTCGCAACGACGGTTCCCCGAGACACCACGTCCCGGCGGTGGCCCGCCCGGCCGACGCGCTGGAGGAGTCGTGAGACCTCCCGAGGCGACTGGTACTGGACGACGTGGTCGATGCGACCCACGTCGATACCGAGTTCCATCGAGGAGGTACAGAGCAGCGCGTCGAGACTGCCGGCTTTGAACCGGTCTTCGACGTCGATGCGGGCCTCCTTCGACAGCGATCCGTGGTGGATGCCGATGTTCGTCTCCAGCTTCTTGAACCGCGAGCCGAGCGCTTCGGCGGTCTGACGGGTGTTGACGAACACGAGCGTCGAGTCGTTGGCCTCGACGATATCCCGAATCGCACGGACGTGACTCGCCACGTCCGGTTTCGTCATCAGCGTCCCGCCGAGGCGTTCGTCCTCCTCCGTAACCTCGGGGGTCAGCACGCGAAGGTCGAGTTTACTCCCCGCCTCGACTTCGACGATGGAACAGCCACGGTCGCCCGTGAGGAACTTCCCCACCTCCTCGGGGTCACCGACCGTCGCCGACAGACCGATACACTGGAACTCGTCGGCGAGTTCGCGCAGGCGTTCGAGGCCGATAGCCATCTGCGCCCCGCGCTTCGAGGCCGCGAGTTCGTGGACCTCGTCGACGACGACGTGGTCCACGTCCGAGAGCGCCCGTCGCAGTTTCTTCCCGGTCAGCATCGCCTGTAACGTCTCGGGGGTCGTCACCAGCACGTCCGGTGGGTCGTCGGCCTGCTTCCCCCGCTGGTACTGCGTGGTGTCGCCGTGGCGGACGTCCACGTCCAGTTGCAACTCCTCGGCCCACCAGTCCAGCCGTTCGCGCATGTCGCGGTTCAGCGCCCGCAGCGGCGTGACGTAGAGCGCCGAGATGCCGAACGGCGTCCCCTCCGAGTCGCGCTTGCTGGCGATGGCGTCGAAGACGGGGAGCATCGCCGTCTCCGTCTTCCCCGTCCCCGTCGGCGCGATGACGAGGCCGTGGTCGCCGCTCGCCAGCGTCGGTATCGCGCGGCGCTGTGGCTCGGTGGGCGTCTCGAACCCGCGTGTCGACAACGCCGACCGAACGCGCTCGCCGAGATGGGCGAACGCGTCCATCCCTGCCCGTGGCTCGCTCACTGTCTCACGTTGGGGGCGAATCGGTAAGAGGCCGTCGCCTGCCACCGTTCTATGCCGTTTCACGCGTATCGTGTCACCGGAACGCACTTGTCTCGGACCCTGGAACTCGGTGCGTGAACGCAGCGACGGTCTACTGGCTCGGGTGGTTCGGGTTCGGCCTCGGGAACCTCCTCCGGGGCGTCGGCGAACTCCGGGTGGAGGGCGTCGGCTGGCTCGGCGTCTCGTTCACCGTCGTCGGCGTGGTGGGGTGTGCACTGGCCGTCGCGGGTCACCGGAGCGACGGCCCCCACGGCCAGCCGTCGGACCACGGCATCCGCTCGTACGGCATGCTCTGTTGCGGTGTCGCACTCCTCGTGCTCGGCGGCTTCGAACTCGCCGGCACGTTCTGAGTCCGGTCCCCTCGCCGTCTCACCCCCCGCTTCCGACGTCCTCTGCCAGCGCCACCTTGTCGACCTTCTGCGTCGCCGTCCGTGGGAACGACTCGCGGAAGACGACGCGCCGTGGCTTCTGGTAGCCGGCGAGGTCGACCTCTCGCTCCCAGTAGTCGAGGACGTCTTCCTCGGTCAGTCCCGCCTCGCCGGGGACGATGGCCGCGGTGACGGCCTCACCCCACCGCTCGTGGTCGGTGCCGAACACCGCGACGGCCGCGACACCGGGCATCGCCTGGAGCGCCTCCTCGACGGCCGTCGGTGCGACCTTCTCACCGCCCGTGAGGACGATGTCGTCGACCCGGTCGACGTAGTACAGGAGGCCCTCGTCGTCCCGTCGGACGACGTCCCCGGTGTGAAGCCACCGTCGTCCGTCGTGCTCGGTGAACGCCTCCTCGGTCCGCTCGGGTACGTTCCAGTAGCCCGGTGTGATGACGTCGCCCTTCAACAGCAGTTCGCCCTGCTCGCCCGTCGGGACGTCATCGCCGGTGGTGAAGTCGACGACGCGGGCACGGACGCTGTCCATCGGGTAGCCGAGCAGTGCCGGCTTCCGTTCGGTGGACTCGTCGAACGTGACGCTGACGCCCGTGTTCTCGGTCTGACCGTAGTAGTCGAGGAGCGCCGCGCAGTCGAACGCCTCCTCGAAGGCGTCGAGTGTCGCCACCGTCGCGGGCGCGCCGCCGTAGAACACCCGTTCGAGCGAGGACGTGTCGCGCTCGACGGCCTCGGGCGTGTTGACGGCGTCGACCATCATCGTCGGGATGAGGCCCGTCAGCGTCGCACCGGTCTCCTCGACCAGTTCGGCCCACCTCGCGGCGTCCCACGCGTCGAGGATGGCGAACTCGGCTCCGACCGCGAGGATGGGGAGCATCACGCCGTAGAGCCCGCCGACGTGGAACATCGGCACCGCGGCGACGGCGACGTCGTCTTCGGTGTAGTCGAACGTGGTGATGCCACACTGGACGTTCGCGGTGACGTTCCGGTGGGTCTGGACGACGCCCTTCGGCCGCCCCGTCGTTCCCGAGGTGTACATGACGACCGCAGGCTCCTCGTCGAGGCGGGTGACGGGGTCGGAAGCCGGTACCGACTCGGCGTCAGGGAACGCGCGCTCGTCGAACACGCCGCCGGAGACGGCGGTCACCGTCGAGTCGGCGTCCAGCGCGTCGACCGCGTCGTGAATCGCCGCCGTCCGGTCGGCGAACGCGTCGGCCGTGACGAGCGCCGACGGGTCGAGGTCGGTGAGCGTGTAGGTCAACTCGTCGGTCCCGAACCGGGCGTTCAGCGGCGCGGCGACACGGCCCGCCCGCCAGATTCCGAGCACGACCGACGCGTAGGCCGCACAGTCCGGCAGAAAGACGGCGATACGAGCGTCGTCGGCCATCCCCTGTGAGTCGACCCACGCCGCGACTCGCTGCGCTCGCCGGTCGATGTCCCGGTAGGTGACGTCCTCGCCGTGCGGACGGCGGACCGCGACGGCGTCGGGGACTCGACCCGCGCTGTAGCGAACGTAGTGGTAGACGTTCATGATGATTCGTGCCAACGTGTCACAGGCGTGGTAAAAGTCCTTGCGGCGAAACCACACGTGACCGCTGGGACGCGTGTCGGACCGACCGACCGATTCAGACCCGTTGGTAGGGGCCGAGTCGCGTCCCGTCGAGCAGGTACGCCTCCGCCTCGGGCATCCCCTCGGGCAGGAACGGTGCGAGGAAACCCTGTCCGGCGTTGGTCCACGTCCCACCCAGTCGGTCGTTGAACGCCGGACAGACGACGAGTTCGCCGGTGACCGTCGGTGGGTCGCCGGTCCCGTCGCCGTCGTCCGTCGTCGTCGAGAACCGCTCGACGAACGGGTCCGGTACGAGCGGTCCACGGAGCCACACTCGTTCGGCACGCGCACCTCCCACCTCGTCTTCGAGACGAATCGTCGGGTGTTCGTGGCCCATGCAGACGACGTCGGCGCTCGCCACCCCGCTGGCGGGCCACGTGTGCCCGTGGACGAACCCGACGTCCCCGAGTCGAGTGCCGCTGGTCGGAGTCACGTCGATGGCGTTGGCACGCTCGCTCTCGCTCGCCCACGCCTCGACGTCACCGTCGTGGTTCCCCTTCACGACGGTCACGGGGACCCGCTCGCTGACCGCACCGAGCAGCGTCGTCAACTCACGGCGCTCCTCGCGGGAGGGCGTCCCGATGGCGTTGGCGAGGTCACCGAGGAAGACGACGCGGTCCACCGCAGTCGAGTCGAGCAGGCCCAGCAGGTGCTGGCGACGGTCACCCGCCGCGGAGCGCAGTTCGACGCCGTCGTAGCGCAGGGCTACCTCCAGGCCGGCGTGGTAGTCCGCAACCACGAGCGTGCGCTCGCCGTCGCAGTCGGCGACGGCGGCCGGTTCGCCCGGCACCGGTTCGAGCACGTTCAGATGGGTTTGAGTCGCCCGTCCTCCGGTTCGTAACACTGCCCGCTCATCAGCGCATCCTGGATGGCGTCGGCCACCGTGTCCTCGTCCGCACCGGTCCGGTCGCCGACGCGTGTGACCAGTTCGTCTCGGGGTGCACCGTCGCCGTCGTCGAGCGCCTTCATCTCCTCCAGCAGGGCCGTCTCGAGGTCGACGTCCGCATCGGCTTCGGCGTCGCTCGCCGTGTCCGTGTCGGCGGGCGACTCACTCTCCACCGCGGCGGGCGACTCGCTCTCCGACCCGGCGTCCGAGTCGGTAGCCGCGTCGGTCCCGTCGTCGACGGCCGACTCGTCCGTCTCGGTCGGCTCGAATGCCGGTTCGTCGTCGACCGTCTCGTCGCCGCCCGTCGGTTCGAACGACGGTTCGTCCGGGTCGGTGGTGGCGTCGGTCGCATCCGTCGTCGTCTCGGCCGCCGACTCGACGGCATCCTCCGACTCTCGCTCGGGTGTCTCGATGTCGGCCTCGCCCGCCGGTGGGACCTCGCTACCGGTCGAGAAGTCGGTCCCGAACTCCGCTTCGACCTCCTCGCGCGTCTCTTCGTCCATCTCGTACGCGCCGGGGTCGGCCTCCGCCTCGGCGTCGTCGGTCTCGTCCTCGCTGGTGTCGAACGCGGGTTCGTCGGAGACGCCGTTGCCGGCCGTCTCCTCGAACGCCGGCTCCTCGTCGGCGCTCATGTCGGTGCGCTCCGCCGCCGTCTGCTCCGCGCCGTCGGTCTCGGCGACCGGTTCTCCCGACGGCTCGTCGCCCACGTCGACACCTTCCTCGACGGGTGTCTCGGCGGGCTCTTCGACGGCGTCGCCCGTCGCGTCCGCGCCCTCGCTGGCGGCGGCCGGGTCCGGCGTCTCGCCTTCGGGTGCCGTCCCCTCGTCGGCGACGTCGCTCGCCGTGTCGACGACACCCGCCGCCCCGGCCGCGACGTCGACGTCGGCGGGCAGCACGGGGCTGAACGAGACGTCGCCACCCTCGCCCGGCGAGCGGTCGAGGTCGCCGACCGCGTCCACCTCGTCGGCGACGAGTCGGACGGCGTCGAGCGCCACCTCCTGCAACGCGGCGAGGTACGCCGTCGTCGTGCCGTACTGCTCGATGGCGATGGGGATACCGGCGGCGAGGCTGGCGTCGACGCCCGCCTCGCGCAGTGCCTGGGTCAGCGCGTCGCCCGTCAGCCCCGTATCGAGCGCGGCGGCGAAGACGCCGATGCGTTCGAGCGTGCGCTCGGCGGCGGTCACGGTCCAGCGGTCGCGCGTCGGGGCGTCCACCTCGCTGACCGACTCGGGACGGACGCTCGTGTAGACCAGGTCGGAGTCCTCGGGCTGGAACGTCCGGGCCTTCCCGGTGACGGCGACGAACGACGGGGTCGAGGCCGTATCGAGGAAACTCATCGCTTCCGGCTGGTACTGGCCGGCGTAGACGACGAACGCGCCCGTCGGGTCGACGACACGAGCGCGGAGGATGCTGTCGCCGGCCTGTGCGACCTCGGTCAACACGCCGGTGGCGAACAGGCGGTTGACCCGTGCACCGGTCGGCGTGACGACGTAGTTCGGCGCACGCTCCTCGTCGGACTCGGAGTAAGAGTAGCTGGCGTCCTCGAACTCGGCGGCGAACAGGCGGTGGGCGACCTCCCGGTTGCCCGGCGTCGAACCACTCATTCGCTCACCTCCGCGAGCAGCGTGGTCGCACGGTCGGCGGCCGACTCCTCGACACGGTCGAACTCCTCGGCGTCGAGGTTCGCGCCGTACTCGTCGACCGAGAGCGACCCACGGACGCGGTACTCCAACCCGACGATGTCGTCGGCGATGGACTCCGCGACCACCTCCTTGTCCATCGCGTCACGGGCGTGGTCCAGCGCGTCGTCCAGCGTGCCGTCGTAGACGCGCTCGGTCGACTCGCGGTCGAGGACCACGGTGACGGTGCCCGTCCCGTCGTCGAGGATCGCCTTCGTCCGCAGGTCGTCGACCCCCTCGACCTCGCCGTGCGAGCGACACTGGCCGTTCTGGATGACGCGGTTGCACTCCGGACAGCGCTGGATGAGTCCGGAGCCGTCGCGCACGTCGAGGAGGCTCCCGACGAGTTCGACGTCGAACGCGCCGCCGCCTCGGACCGCCTCGCCGATGCCGAGTTTGCGAGCCGTCGCGCTCTCTTCGACCTCGCGGTCGAGTTCGGTGACGACGGTGAACTCCGAACAGTTGACCGAGGGAACGCCCCGGAACTCCCGGACGTAGACGTCCTCGAAGCGCAGTGACGCCCCCTCCTCGATTTCGGGGCGCGGGTTCCAGTCGGTGAACGGCAGCCGTGCGGACTCGTCGGCGACGACGCCCGAGAGGATGTCCGTCTCCCCGTCGCGGCCGTCGATGGTCCGCTCTTCGACCTCGACGACGGTCACCTCGATGTTCCGACCCCGGTCGCCCGGCGAGAGGTCGGCCAGCGAGCGGTCGCCACCGACCTCGTAGGGCACGTCCACCTCCTCGTCCAGCGTCTCGACGTCCGTCGAGTCGCCGAGGTTGAGTTCGGGACGGCCCTCCCACTCGCGGACGCCGGCGTTGCCCGCCCGGATGGTGTCGCCCTCGGCGAGGCCGAAGTCGTTCCACGCGGTGTAGGAGATGCGGCCGGTGTCGTCGGCTAGCTCCCCTTCGAAGATGGTGAAGTCGTCGCCCTGATACCGGATGGTGCGTTTCCCGACGGTCAGCACGCGGCCGGTGACGGTGACGCTCGCGTCGTCCGTCGACACCGCACCGACGTCCTTCGTCGAGGGGGCGCTGCCGCCGCCACCGCCGCCACCGCCGTACTTGCGGCGGAGGCTCTGAGTGGCCTCTTCGAGCGGCACGTCGTACTCGACGAGTTTCTGCAGGTCGTCGCGGACCTCCTCTTTGTCCACACCGAGGTCGGAGGCGAGCTCCTCGGCAGTCTGGTCGATGTCCATCGTCTCGGGGTTTGCGCAGGCTGGTAAAAAAGGGTTCGCGCCTGGAGTTCGGTACCCTCGTCGACTCCGCCGTCGAGAACGAGCGTTCGAAAGCCCCCGGCGCGACGACTCGGTGCGGCGGGCGCGCTCCTCGGTTCGCTCGCTCCGCTCGCTTACCTGCGGTGCTCGCCCGTCCGCGCCTGCCTCCTCGCACCGGCCCCTTTCAGTCCCACCCGTTGTTCACGGTAACGAGCGTTCGTCCGACACGAAACCGGTTAGTCGCCGCTG
Organism: Halomarina oriensis; assembly: GCF_009791395.1. Classification (GTDB taxonomy): domain Archaea; phylum Halobacteriota; class Halobacteria; order Halobacteriales; family Haloarculaceae; genus Halomarina; species Halomarina oriensis. Next base: position 59,356 of record NZ_WSZK01000012.1, on the reverse strand, counting down.
GTCGACGACTCGGCCATGCACGTCCACGTCAACGCTGCCGTCAGTGCGGACGGGAAACTCTCCACGCGGAACCGCGAGCAGGTCCGCATCTCCGGCGACGAGGACTTCGCCCGCGTCGACCGGGTCCGCGCCGAGAGCGACGCGGTCATGGTCGGGGTGGGCACCGTCCTCGCGGACGACCCCTCGCTGGTCCGGTTCGACCAGACCCACCGCGAGGCGCTGGAGATACCGGGCGTCCCGACGCGAGTCGTCGCCGACTCGCGGGCACGCACGCCGCCGGACGCGGAGGTGCTGGCGGGCGACGCGCCGACTACCGTCCTCGTCGGCGAAGCGGCCCCCGACGACCGCCTCGACGCGCTCCGCGATGCGGGGGCGAGTATCGTCGTCGCCGGCGAGGAGCGCGTCGACCTCCCGGCGGCGCTCGCCGAACTCGAAGCCGAACGTGTGCGTCGGCTGATGGTCGAGGGCGGTGGCGAACTCGTCTTCTCGCTGTTCGAAGACGGGTTGGTCGACGAACTGACGCTGTACGTCGGCGGTCTGGTTCTCGGCGGACGTGACGCGCCGACCATCGCCGACGGCGAGGGGTTCGTCGACCGCGAGACGTTCCCGAGGCTGGCCCTGGAGGGCGTCGAGCGGGTTGACGACGGTGTCGTCCTGAACTGGTCGGTCGAGTCGTCGCGGCCGCTCGGGGCGGGGTAGAACGGCACGTCGAAGAAGGACGGCCCTCAGTGGTCGTGACCGGTCGCCTCGCCGAACGTCATGCCGAAGCGCTCCTCGAAGAGGTCGAGCGTCGTCGACTCGACGGCTTCGAGTTCCGGGTCGGTCTCGCCGTGGCCGTGGTGGACGGCGGCGTGGACGCGCTGGGCGCAGGACATCAGCGCGAGGTCACCGACCACGTCGGCGGCGGATTCGCCCTCCTCGGCGAGCATGTCGAGGAGGCCCGTCGGGAGTTCCACTTCGTCCTCGCCGTCCGGCGTTGCTATCGTGACGAGCGTCGTCTCGGAGTTCGTCGACATGGCACGCTCTCGGTGAGCGAGACGTAAAGCCGTGTGCGTTCGAGACGGCCCGTGTACGGGAGAAGGCCTTTAGTCCAACTCGTGGTTGTAGACGGTGTGACCACGAATCAGCAGGTCTACGAAGACCGCCTCGCCCGGCAGATGGACGCCGGGGAGTTCGTCCTCGCGGTGGTGACGGCGACCAAACCCGACTTCTACAAACAGGCTCCGGTCGTCGCCGCCGCCCGCGAGCAGGGTGTCCCGTGTTTCGTCCTCCACACCGGCCAGCACTACGACGACGTGCTCGGCCACGGCCTCGTCGAGTACGACCTCGAAGACCACATCGCCGTCGACCTCGGCGTCCGTGGCAGTCTCAGTGAGAAGACCGCCTCGCTGATGACCGAAATCGAGGCGTTCACCGACCTCCTCGCGAGCGAGTACCCCGAGAAGACCGTCCTCCCACTCGTCCACGGCGACACGCTCGCGGCCGGTATCGTCCCCCAGGCGTGGCTGTTCGCGACCAACCAGATGGTCGCGCACAACGAGGCCGGACTCCGTTCGATGGCTCCCGACTTCACGACCCACGGCGACCCCGAGGCGTTCGTCCGCGAACAGTGGGACGGCGACTGGCACATCGAACGCTCCGAACCGTTCCCCGAGCAGTACGACACGTTCGTCGGCAGTGCCGCCGCGATGTACCACTTCGCACCGACCGACCTCAACCGCGACCACCTGCTGAACGAAGGCTACCCCGAATCCGTCGGCGGCGACGAGCGCATTCCGGTCGTCGGGAACAGCGTCGTCGACGCCATCGAGATGAAAGCTGACGCGGGCGGCGAGTCGGTGTTCGACGCATTCCCCGTGCTGGAAGAGCGCGACGACTGGATTCGCGTCGACATTCACCGCCGAGCGAACCTGCTGCCCGACCGCTTCCGGGCCATCGTCGACTGCGTCGTCCGCCTCGTCGAGGCGGACTACAACGTCAACTTCCTCGAACTCACCGCGACCCGTCGGGCGTTGGAGAACTACGGCCTGCGGGAGACGCTCCTTCGGCTCGACGACGACCGTGAGAACTTCCTGTTCACCGGTCTCTGGAAGCGCCACGCGCACGTCTACGAGTTCCTGCGCTCGGGCCAGTGTTTCGCGGAACTCACCGACTCCGGGAGTATGCAGGAGGAACTGAACCACATCGAGGAGGCCCACTGTCTCACCGCGCGGTTCAACACCGACCGCCCGGAGACGGTGTTCGAGGCCAACTCGAACCTGCTCGTCCCACCCGCCGACGGGGAGTCGATGTTCGACACCGTCGAGTACGTCTACGAGACGGACTCGGTCCGGAATCGACTCGGCTCCGGACCGGAACTGTACGGCGAGAACGTCGGTGAGCACATCGTCGAGTTCCTCGCCGAGAAACGCGACGAGCCGTTCGAGTGGGCACACGAACGCGCTGGCTTCTCGGGGCAGGCGAGTAGTTTCGACTACCTCTGAGTTCGCCGAGTTCCCCTCACGTCTCGAACGTCTCGCGGACGAACGCGTCGACGCGTTCGGTGGCGATGCCACGGACGCCGTGGACCTCCGGGTCGACCTGCTTCGACAGCCGTGTCCGTTCGTCGCCGAACACGTCGCCGACGACGGCGTCACCCTCCCCTGCACGTTTGCGCTCGACGAGGGAACGGACTGCCTCGTAGTCGTCGCCGAGTCGGTCACGCTCGGCCTCGACGAACGCCGGGAAGTCGAGCGTCGGAAACGCGTGGGTGTCCCGAACGTACTCGGCGTACAGCACTCCACGAATCACGTACAGGTTGCGTTTGACGGTCATGTCCGTCGTACCGGCTTCGTACCGGTCGTCGGCCTTCGGGAGGCGTTCGGTCGCCGCGTCGTCGTCCTCCTCTCCACCATCGAGCGGCCGGACGACCCACTCCTCGGCCGTCTCGTCGACGATTTCGTACTCCGGGTCGCCGTGGACCAGCAGGCGACGCTGGAGGTACTTGTGGTACTGGCGGGCCGCCATCGAGCGGTAGTGGTGGTAGACGCCGATGGGTCGGAACTGGTCGGCGACGGCCGCCTCCAGCCTCGTCAGCGCGTCGTGGTCGCGGTAGCGAAGCGGCGAGTGGAGGAACTCCAGCACTGTGGGGTTCGAACTGGCGAGTAGTTCGGCGAACCGCGTCACGTTCCAGCCACGGACTTCCACCTCGCCGCGTTCGTCGCGGACCGTCGAGACGGTGCCACCGAGCGTGACGTATTCCATCGGCTCCTGACGGAAGAGGAAGCCGACGTCGTAGTCACTCGACTCGCTGGCGAGGTTCCACGCCCGAGAGCCGATGTCGCGGGCGGCGAGCACCGTCAGGTCGTGGTGGGCGGCGACGTCGTCGAGGAGGCCGTCGAGTTCGGGGGGTTCGGAGGGCGTCATGGCTCCGAGTTTCGAGAGGGGGTACTTAGCCGGGGAGGATACCGTGTGACGCTGGCTCAGTCGTCGCTGCTCGCCTCGACGGCTTCCCTCCCCTCGGTTCCGGCCCGATCCAACTGTTCGAGGTAGTCGTCGGCGTCGAGGGCGGCTTTCACGCCCATCCCCCCCCGCCGTCGCGGCCTGCTGGTAGTGGTGGTCGACGACGTCGCCCGCGCCGAAGATGCCGGGGACGGCGGTGGCGGTCTGGCCGCCGTCGCGGCCGCCGTGCGTGTAGAGGTAGCCCTGCTCGTCGAGTTCGACCCCCGTGTCGGCGAGATACCCGGTGTTGGGGGTGTGGCCGATGGCGAGGAACACCGCGCCCACGTCGAAGTCGTACTGCCGCGTCCCGGGGTCGTCCAGGTTGTCGCTCGGGTGCCCCGACTCGTTCTCGACGAGCGTGACGTGGTCGACGCCCGCTGCCTGCGAGCCGTGGATTTCGAGGACTTCGGTGTTCCTGAGGATCTCGATGTCGCCCGCCTCGACCTTCTCCTGGACGCGGTCGATCCAGTAGTCCTCGGCGCGGAACTCCTCGCGGCGGTGGGCGACGTAGACGGTGTCGGCGAACTTCGTGAGGAACGTCGCCTCCTCCATGGCGGCGTCGCCACCGCCGACGACGAGCATGTCCTCGTCGCGGAAGAACGCGCCGTCACAGGTCGCACACGTCGAGACGCCGTAGCCCATCAGCAGGTCCTCGCCGGGGACGCCGAGGGTCCGGGCGCTGGCACCCGACGCGGCGATGAACGCGTCCGTGGTGTACTCGTCGCCGTTCTTCATCGTGACGTGGAACGGGCCCTCGTCGTCCTCGCGGCCGACGTCGACGACGATGCCGTGTTCGACGTCCGCACCGAACTGCTCGGCCTGGCCTTTCATGTTCTGGACGAGTTCGGGGCCGCTGATGCCGTCGGGGAACCCCGGATAGTTCGCCACGTCGGTGGTCAGCGTGAGTTGGCCGCCGGGTTCGTCGCCCTCGAACACGAGGGGGGCGTTGTTCGAGCGGCCGGCGTAGATGGCCGCCGAGAGGCCGGCGATGCCGGACCCGGCGATGATGAGCCGTCGATGGGTGGTCTCGGTCATTACCGGTGATACTGACGTTTCGGCTTTGTAGCTTGCGCACGAGTGCGAGCGTCGCGTCAGTCTGGGACCGTCGCCCCGACGACGGCCACCGCTCGGGGGGTGCCCGCAGCACAACGTTGAGGGGGGACCGCGACGCACGTCGACCGTGACTCCCGAGGACCTACGCGCGGCGATTCCGGCGTTCGACGACGGTATCTACTTCAACGCGGGGGCGTCCGGCCCCTCCCCCGAACCGGTGCTCGACGCGACCTGTGACGCCGTCCGGAGCCACGAGGTCGACGCGCCGACCGGTGCGGGCTGTTACCCCGTCGCGTTCGACGCGTTCGAGCGCTACCGTGAACGGTTCGCCGACTTCCTCGGCGCGGACCGAGCGGAACTCGCGCTCACTAGCTCGACCGCCGACGGTATCGCCCGTGTCGCCGCGAGCGTCGACTGGGAACCGGGCGACGTGGTCGTCCGGACCGACCTCGAACACCCGGCGGGCATCCTGCCGTGGTGGAACCTCCGCGAGCAGGGCGTGGAGGTGCGTGTCCTGGAGACCGAGGACGGCCGGGTCGACCGCGAGGCGTACGCCGAGGCCGTCGCGGACGCGCGTCTCGTCTGTTTCAACTCCATCACGTGGACCCACGGGACGCGCTGGCCCGTCGCGGACCTCGTGGAGGCGGCCCACGACCACGGCACCGAGGTGCTGGTCGACGCCGTCCAGTCGGTCGGACAGACCGACCTCGACTGTGGCGCGTGGGACGCCGAGTACGTCGTCGGCGCGTGTCACAAGTGGCTCCTCGGGCCGTGGGGGGCGGGGTTCCTCTTCGTCCGCGAGGACGTCGACACGTCGCCCGCACAGGTCGGCTACCGGAGCGTCACGGACGCGATGGACGAGACGCCCGAGCTGAAGCCGGGTGCGGCCCGCTTCGAGGTGGGGACCACGAACGTCGGCCCGTACGCGGGCGCGACCGCGGCCATGGACCTCCACGAGGAACTCGGGACGGAGACGGTCGAGGGCCGTATCACCGACCTGGCCGAGCGACTCGCTGCCGGACTCGACGACCGGGTCGTCGGCCCGGCGACGCCGGAGTCCGGACTGGTCGCGTTCTCGACGGGCGACGAGGACCCCGACGCGCTGGTCGAGCGCCTCGAAGCCGAAGGACTCTACGTCCGGTCGCTCCCCTCCGGCGCGGTCCGGGCGTCGGTCCACGCTTACAACACCGAGGGGGACGTCGACACGCTGCTGGACGCGCTGTAGTGTCGGGCACGTCGAGTCGGAGTCGTCTTTGCCCCGGCTGACGAGTCGAGGGCATGGCCGCGGACCTACAGGAGAAGACCGACCGGTACGAACGACTGCTGAGTGACGCGCTCGACGCGGCGTCCGTCGCGCCACAGGAAGGGACGCCGCTGTACGAGGCGGCGACGGAGTTCGAGGAGATGGCCGCGTCGTATCTGGAGGACGGGAGACACTTCCGCGAGAACGACGACTGGGTGAACGCGCTGGCGTCGTTCTCGTACGGGCACGCGTGGCTCGACGCTGGCGCTCGTCTCGGCGTGTTCGCGGTGCCCGAGGAGGGCCACCTGTTCACGGTCTGAGCGTGGCCTCGGCGCTCGTCGACGTGGAGAAACGGCCAGTCAGTCGTCGGTCCGGAGTTCGGCCTCCTCGGACGCACTCGGGGGCTGAATCGCCACCTCCGCGAGTATCTCGTTGGCCCGACGCAGTCGCTCGGAGAGCGCCTGGTGTGAGATGCCCAGGTCGTCGGCGATGGAGCCGAGGGTCGTGTCACGCGGGACCTTGAAGTAGCCGTTTTCGAGGGCGGCTTCGAGCGCCTCGCGCTGTTCGTCGGTCAGGTCGTACTCGCCGTGTTCGCCGCCGGTCCCGAGTTCGTAGATGCGCTCGATACGGAGATTGACGTCGTACTGCTCGAAGACGCTCGCGGCGATGGAGAGGGCGTTGCGTTTCGGGAACAGGACGCGGAACGACCATCCATCGCCGTCACCGGTCGCCCCCAGCATCGTCGCGTCTTCGAGGAGGACGGCCAGCGCGACGGAGACGGGGGTCTTCCACCCGACGGTGTAGAGCCACTTCCCGTCGATGTCGCCGAGTTCCTCGACGTCCGTAACGGTCGCGTCCTCCTTCAGCGCGGCGTCGGCGGCGTCGAGGTCGTCGGTCTCGACCCAGACGAGGTTCGAGAGCCCCGTCGTGTTGTGTGCGACCCCCTGGAGTACGTCGACCGTGAGGTCCGGACACTGTCCGAACGCCTCGTCGAGTGCGAACGATTCCGCTGGAAGACCGAGTTCTGCGATGGTTGTCATGTTTGTGTCGTCGTGGACTCCACTCTCTCGAGGCGGTGTCCCCTTCGCTGTCGAGGCTCAGAACCGTTAGCTACATAAACGTTGACCTGTCCACGACGGCGACGAAAGGGATTTATATGGCAATGCAGCCATCGTGTGACGACCCGAGTCACAATACCCACGTGAGGAACGTCACAAAGTCCGATTACAGGCGATAGCCTGCGATAAGTTTAAATAGTTTGCGGACTAACTATCGGTTAAGACGCGTCGCCGGTGTGAGGCCAGCGCCTCCGACCCGACGCGGCGTGCACCTGTCCCTACCATGAGCGATACGACCATACGAACGTACACCGAGGAGATGACCGAGACGGAGGCCGAATCCACAGAACAGGAGTCGGTACGTGGCTGCCCCGAGTGCGGCGGCCGTCTCGTGGACGACAGCGAACACGGCGAGACGGTCTGTGAGGACTGCGGCCTCGTCGTCGAGGAGGACGCCGTCGACCGCGGTCCGGAGTGGCGGGCGTTCGACTCCGCGGAGAAAGACAGCAAGTCCCGCGTCGGTGCGCCGACGACGAACATGATGCACGACAACGGACTGTCGACGAACATCGGCTGGCAGGACAAGGACGCCTACGGCAACTCCCTGTCCAGTCGCCAGCGTGCGAAGATGCAGCGCCTCCGCACGTGGAACGAGCGCTTCCGCACGCGCGACTCCAAAGAACGCAACCTCAAACAGGCGCTCGGGGAGATCGACCGCATGGCGAGCGCACTCGGCCTGCCCGAGAACGTTCGGGAGACCGCCAGCGTCATCTACCGCCGGGCGCTCAACGAGGACCTGCTTCCGGGCCGCTCCATCGAGGGCGTCGCCACCTCCGCGCTCTACGCCGCCGCGCGACAGGCCGGCACGCCACGGAGCCTCGACGAGGTGACGATGGTCTCGCGCATCGACAAGATGGAGCTGACCCGGACGTACCGCTACATCATCCGACAGCTGAACCTCGAGATCAAGCCCGCCGACCCGGAGAGCTACGTGCCGCGGTTCGCCAGCGACCTCGACCTCTCCGACGAGGCCGAGCGTCGGGCGCGCCACCTGCTCCAGGGGGCACGCGAGGCGGGCCTGCTCAGCGGCAAGTCGCCGGTCGGCCTCGCCGCGGCCGCCATCTACGCCGCCGCGTTGCTCACCAACGAGAAGGCGACGCAGTCGCAGGTCAGCGACGTGGCGAGCATCTCGGAGGTCACCATCCGCAACCGCTACAAGGAACTCCTCGAAGCGGCGGACGTGACCACCGCGTCGAACTGAGGGACCGGCGCACGCTGCGATTCGACGGCCGCGGACTGATTTTCCCGTTTCACACCGTTCACCGAGGGCGCTCCTCGTCACCGCGTGACGCGTGCCCACAGCGTCGGAGTCGTGTGGTTTTCGCCGAATCGGCCGGGAACGTGAGGTCAACGCTTTTGTGACCGGCCGACGACGAGGGGAGTATGCCGACGGAAACGTACGTGAGACTACTCTGTCCAGAGTGCGGCAAACAGTGGGAGTCGGCCCCTCGTGACCTCCCCGAACACAGCGCGATGTTCCACTGCCCGAACTGTCACGCGACCCGTCGCACCGCCGAGTTCACCCGAACCGAGCGTGACCTCGAGACGCTGAAACAGCTCGGCTAGCACACGCCTTTTACGAGCGGCGACAGGGTGGCCGGCCCACCCCCACGTTGCGATGAGTGTTCAGCGAGGAAACGTGTTCTACGGCCGTCTGAGGCCCCGTAGCCGCGGAACGTGCTAACGGTACTCAGGGTAATACTATATGCTCCGAGTCGTTATCCCGTTCTGAGCATGAAAAAGCAGGAACTCATCCACCTTCACGGCCTGCTTGCACAGGTACGGAACCACTACGAGGTCTCGAACGACACCGACGTCGACCACGAGCACTACGACGAACTCGGCGTTCGCCCGACCTCCATCCACAAGTCGAAGACAGAGCACAAACGTGCCGTCTTCGCGCTCGCAGAGGGAATCACCGGCGAGATGACCGTCGACGAACAGCCCGTTTCGGCCGCGGCCGACTGACTTCCTGACGGGGTTCTCCACCGAAGTTACGACTCCCGAGTGACGACGACGAGCAGTGATCTCGCGGGCCGGTGTGTCTCCTCTTGTCCGGTGACTCCGCTCTCGACTCTCCGGTCACCTCCCCGTGAGTGGTGGCTCACTCCTCGATGAGTTCCTCGACGTCCGGCAGGAGGTCGCCGCCGTCGGTCGCTTCGCGTTTCGTGTCTTCGACTGCCACGTCGTCCCCGTCTCCGTCATCGTCACCTTCCTCTTCGACCACGTCGACCTGGAGCACGTCGAGTGGGATGTTGCGCATCCGCTGGCCGATCTCCTTCCGTGCGATGCGGGAGGCGTGTTGCTCGTCCTGGACGTTGAACACCGTCATCTCCAGTTCGAGGGAGACCAACCCCTCGTCGGCCGCGACGAACGCGGGGTCCAACTCCCCCTCACAGTGGGGGCAGTGGCGTTCGCCCATCGAGATTTCGACGTAGTTGAGGTCCGGATTCAACATGTCGCCGGTCTTCGAGATGGCGATGCGGACGGCCTCGTCTGCCGTTCCCACGTCGTACACCGGCACCGCCGCCTCGACTACGACACGACAATCCATAGCACACGTTTCTTCCGGGGTGGCAAGAACCTTCGCCCGCCTTCGAAACCGCCAACAGTGAGTCTCACGTACTCGAAGCGATGGAAACGGGTGAGATTCACCTCGCGTCCCTCGCGGGGGGGTTCGACCTCCAGGCGACCGTCGAGAGCGGACAGACCTACGTCTGGTCGCGTGAGGACGACCGGATGTTCGAGGACACGCCCGCTCACGGCGGCGAGGCGTGGTACTACACCGTCCTGCCGGCGACGGTCACCGACGGCACCCCCGCCGTCGTCCGCGCGCGCCAGTGCGACGGCCGCCTGGAGTGGGAGTCCAGCGTCGACGCCCACGACCACCTCGTGCGCCTGCTCAGACTCGACGACGACCTCGACGCAATCATGGCGACGACCCCCGACGACCCGCTCCTCGACGCCGCCTTCGAGCGGTATCGTGGGATGCGACTCGTCCGTGACCCCTCCGTTCCCTGTCTCGTCTCGTTCATCTGCTCGGCCCAGATGCGCGTCTCGCGCATCCACGGCATGCAGGAGCGACTCGCTCGAGAGTACGGCACGCCCGTCGCGTTCGACGGCGAGACCTACCACGCCTTCCCGACGCCCGAACAGCTCTCGGTCGCTACCGGAGACGACCTCCGGGACCTCGGTCTCGGCTACCGCGCTCCCTACGTCGCACGGACCGCACGGATGGTCGCGGAGGGCGAAGCTCACCCCGACACCGCGCGAACGCTGGACTACGAGGACGCACGCGAGTACCTCGCGCAGTTCGTCGGCGTCGGCGAGAAGGTCGCCGACTGCGTGGCGCTGTTCTCGCTGGACTTCCTCGAAGCCGTCCCGCTCGACACCTGGATTCGGACGGCCATCGCCGACCACTACCCGGACTGTGACCGCGGGAGCTACGCCGAGACGTCGCGAGCCATCCGTGCACGCTTCGGTGGCGAGTACGCCGGCTACGCACAGACGTACGTCTTCTTCCACCTCAGAACCGGTGGTGAGTCGTAGTCGAGTGGGGGAGAGAAGAGAGAGCCCCCAGAACGGTCGCGGGTCTACGAGAGCAGTAGCGGATTCCCGGTGGGGACCCACGGACCATCTCCGATTTCGGACAACGATGCATAGTACTGGTGGTTCACCACCGCACCGTTCTTGTGGCTGACAGCTGTAGGCCGCCGCGTGAGCGACGAGACCGAGACGAGCGACGGCGACCGCACCGACGAGCGCACTCGACGACACGTCTTCGTCTCCGGGCGCGTCCAGGGCGTGACCTACCGAGCCTCGACGCGTCGGGCCGCGAACGAGCGTGGCGTCGACGGCTGGGTCCGGAACCTCGACGACGGCCGGGTCGAGGCGGTGTTCGAGGGACCGGCGGCCGCCGTCACGAGCCTGGTCGAGTGGTGCCACGACGGCCCCTCCCGGGCGCGAGTCGAGGACGTGACCACCGAGTCCGAACCCGTCGAGTCCCTCGACGGGTTCGAGGTTCGACGCTGAACGCTTCCCGACGAGAGCCTCGCCCGCACGCTTAACCCCGTTCGCCGAGTCGCGGTCGGTATGATATCCGCCGACGAGATGGCCGTCGTCGACGAGAACGCGGCGGCCCTCGGCGTCCCGCGAAAACAGCTGATGGAGTCCAGTGGCAACGCCGTCGCCCGCGTCGTCCGCGAGGTGGCCGCCCCCGGTTCGAGCGTCGCCATCCTCGCCGGACGAGGCAACAACGGCGGCGACGGACTGGTCGCCGCACGCTTCCTCTCCGAGTACGACGTGACGGTCCACCTGCTCGGACGGGCCGAGACCATCTCGACGCGCATCTCGCGGGAGAACTGGGACGCCCTCCAGCGCGCCGACGTCGACGCTCGGGAGATGAGAGACTCGGCGACCCTCGACCTCGGCTCTCCCGACGTGGTGGTCGACGCGATGCTCGGGACGGGCGTCACGGGCGACCTCCGTGAGCCGGAACGAAGCGCCGTCGACGCCGTCGGCGAGACCGACGCCACGGTCGTCGCCGTCGACGTTCCGTCGGGGGTCGACGTCGACACGGGCGAGCGTTCCTCGCCGGCCGTCGACGCCGACCACGTCGTCACGTTCCACGACGAGAAGCCCGGACTCGCCACCCTCGACTGCCACACGACCGTCGCGGACATCGGCATCCCGGCGGCCGCAGAGCGGGTCGTCGAACGGGGCGACCTCCTGCGAGTTCGACGCGGCGGCGAGACGAAAGGCGAGAACGGCCGCGTGTTCGTCGTCGGCGGTGGCCCCTACACGGGCGCACCGGCGATGGCCGCACAGGGCGCGCTCCGGGCGGGCGCGGACCTCTCGTTCGTCGCCGTCCCCGACGCCGTGAGCACGGCCGTCCAGAGCTACGCGGAGGACCTCATCGTCCAGCCCTACGAGGGCGACCGCCTCACCCCCGAACGGGTCCCGGACCTCGTGGCGACGGCTCACGACCACGACGACGTGGTGGTGCTGGGACCGGGCCTCGGGACGGCCGAGGAGACGCTCGACGCGGCCCGGCAGTTCCTCGACGCGTTCGAGGGCCGAGCGGTCGTCGACGCCGACGCGCTGTCGGTCGTCCCCGAGGTGGACACCGACGCCGACCTGGTGCTGACGCCGAACAGCCACGAGTTCGTCGAACTGGGGGGCGAAGACGTCGAAGCGTTCCGAGAGCACACCGACGCCGTCGCTTCGCTCGCCGACGAACTTGGCCACGTCGTCCTCGCCAAGGCGAAGACCGACGTCGTCTCCGACGGCGAGCGTACCCGCATCTGTCGCGCCGGGACGCCGGGGATGACCGTCGGCGGCACCGGCGACACGCTCGCGGGTATCACCGCCGCGATGCTCGCCACGCTCGACCCGTTCGAGTCGGCCTGCGTCGCCACCTACGTCAACGGTCGCGCGGGGGAACTCGTCACGACCGAGCGTGCACCCGGCGGCGGTCTGCTCGCCTCGGACCTGCTCGACGACATCCCACGAGCTATCTGGGGCGACGACGGAGCGGACCCATGAGCGACGACCCCGAGCAGTCGCGGGAGGACCGACCCAGCGACGCGCTGACCCACACCGACGAGACGGGCGACGTCCAGATGGTCGACGTCGGCGCGAAACCCGACACCGAACGACGGGCGGTCGCCGCCGGCGAGATTCGCCTCTCCGAATCGACCGTCGCGGCCATCCGCGACGACGCGCTCTCGAAGGGCGACGTGCTGGCGACGGCCCGTATCGGTGCGATTCAGGCGGTCAAACACACCTGGGAGACCGTCCCGATGTGCCACCAGATACCCATCACGAACGTCGACACCGACTTCGAGGTGGCCGACGACCGCGTCACGCTCGAAGTGACCGTCGGGACGACGGGCAAGACCGGCTGTGAGATGGAGGCGCTGGAGGGCGTCACGACCGGTCTCAACGTCGTCTGGGACATGGTGAAAGCCGCCGAGAAGGACGACGACGGTCAGTACCCCGGCACCCGCATCGAGAACGTCCGCGTGGTGTCGAAGGAGAAACACTCACTGTAGCGCCGCGTCGCCGGCGTGCTCGACGGCCGCTCGGTCGACCTCGGCCACGTCCTTCGGAACGCCTTCGGCGGTCAACTCCTCGCCGAGGGCGGCCGCGACACCCATCGTCGTGCGGTCCGACGGCAGGTCGTCGTGCTGGTCGAGGTCGTCACGTATCGACGCCCAGCGTTCCGAGAGCGCCTCCTCGTCGGTCGTGAGCCACGGTCGCGGCCCGTCGGGATTGGTCTCGTGAGCGAGTCGGTCGGCGACGGCCTCGCGGAGCAGGCGTTGCCAGCGAAACGCCACGTCGACGCGTTCGTCGACCCAGACGCGCCCGTACTGCTGGGCGAGGACGGGGCCGATGGCGTCGGTCCACCCCTCCGTGTCGGCGTCGAACGCCACCTCCACCTGCCCGTCCGGGAACGTCGTCCCCGTGACGCCCAGTCGGTGCTCGGCGACGGCCGGATTGTCGGTCCACCCGAGGGCGACGTGCAGCGGCGTCTCCAGTGGGGCACCGAGGACGGCCGCCCGTTCACAGGCGTCGAGCGCGACGCCGACGAGCGCTCGCGCCTCGCTCAACTCCGCTTCCGTGGGCCGCACGTCGTAGGGCACGACCGGGGGGTCACGCCCCGACGGCAAAACACCCGGCGGTCAGCCGACGAGGAGGAGAGCCCACCCACCCACCGCCGCGCAGACGAGCGAGACGTAGAGCCGATACGAGACGCTGAACGAGTCGCGTTCGGCCGCCGGGTCGTCGCGGTCCCACAGGTCGGGGCGTGCCAGACCGAGCGTATCGCTACTGTCGGTGGCGACCGGACCGTCGTCGGTCAGCAGCAACACCAGCCACGCGAGGATGGAGACGACCGTCAGCGAGAGGACGAGCGCCTCGAAGCGGAGTGCGGTCCGACTGCTCACCACCAGTCCCGCGAGGACGACGAGCGTCGGGAGGAGGCCGACGTAGAGGAGGACCGCCCGCATCCGTGACTCCATAATCGAGTGGTGACTACGAGCGCGGTGAAAACTCCTCCGGCCGGGAGCGTCCGAGGGTGGAGGGACGGCCCGCTCAGGACTCGGCGGGGAGGGGCAGGTCGGCGGCCCGCGCCCTGGCCCGTTCGACGATGGAGGGGCGAGCCTCGAAGTCGACGACCACCTCGTCGGCGTAGTCGACGTCGCGGACGTGTGCGTGGTCGTGAATCCACGAGACGAGACTCATCGCCTCGTCGCTCATCGGCAGGACCAGTCGCTCGCGGTCGTACGGTGGCAGGTCCGTGTCGATGCGGCGTTTCAGTTCGTCGACGTCGAGGCCCTCCTTCCCGCTGACGGCGACGGGGTCGGGCGCGAGCGCCGACAGCGCGGCCTTCTTCTCCTCGACGTCCTCGGGCGGCACCTTGTCGACCTTGTTCAGGACGGTGACGATGGGCGCTTCGTTGCGCTCGTAGAGCGTATCGTGGCTCGTCACGAGTTTCTCGCGGATGTCCTCGACCGGTTCGGAGACGTCCACGACGAGCAAGACGAGGTCCGCCCGGTAGACGGCGTCGAGCGTCGACTTGAACGACTCGACCAGCCAGTGGGGCAGGTCCGAGACGAACCCGACGGTGTCGGTGACGAGGACGTTCCGCCGGTCCATGTCCGCTCGACGGGTCGTCGTCCCGAGCGTCGTGAACAGTTTGTCCCGTGACTCGGCGGTGGTGTCGAGGTCCGGGTGCAGGTCTTCGTTCTCGTCGACGTCCAGGTCGGCGGCCAGTTGGCGGAGGAGCGTCGACTTCCCGGCGTTGGTGTAGCCCGCGAGCGCCACGAGGTCGAACCCGGACTCGCGGCGCTGTTCCCGGCGGTGTTCCTCGTCGTCTTCGATACGCTGGAGTTCGTCGCGGATACGCGAGATGCGCTTCTTGATGTCCTGTTCGCGCGACTCGTCGTACTCGCCCAACCCCATGAACCCGGGGCGTTCGTCGCGGCGTGCCAGCGACACCTTCGCCTCGACGCGCGGCAGTTCGTAGCGCAACTCGGCGAGTTCGACCTGCAACTGCGCCTTCTTCGTCTGGGCGCGCTGGCCGAAGATGTCGAGGATGAGCCGAAACCGGTCTTTCACCTCGACGCCCTCGGGAAGCTGGTTCCCGAGGTTGTACGTCTGGTACGGCCCCAGACGGTTGTCGAAGACGACGCATCCCGCGCCGTTCCGGGTGACGACTCTGGCGAGTTCCTCGACTTTCCCCTCGCCCAGACAGAGCGCGGGGTCCTCCTTGCGCGTCTGGGTCACCTCGTCGACGACCGTGAGTCCGGCCGCCGCTGCGAGGTCACGAATCTCCTCGGTGTCGGCCTCCCCCGCGTCGGCGCGCTTGGCCACGACGGCCGTCTCGGGGTCCTGGTGTGTGGCGGTCACTCAGGCGGCGGTAGGGCGTGCGACTATTTAACTTCCGGGCAGCGGTCGGCGGACCGTCGCGTGTCACGGGCTATACGACTAGTCGCAAGAGGTTTAATAGTCGCTTTCCGTGACACTCACATGGCACCAATAGACGTGACCCAACTGGGTCTCGACCTCGGCACCGGTGGCGTCATCGGCGGCGTCATGGGGTTCGCGGCCAAGAAAATCGCCAAAGTAATCGCGGTCATCGTCGGCCTCGAACTGGCCGTGTTCAAGTTCCTCGAATCGGAGGGCATCCTCACCGTCGACTGGGAGGCCGTCTCGGGCGGCCTGCTCGGCGCGGGCAGCGCCGCCACCTCGAACCAACCTCCGGACTTCCTGATGTCCATCCTCTCGACGGCGTCCATCTCCGGTGGGTTCGCCGCCGGCTTCCTCGCCGGCTTCAAACTGGGATAGTCGAACAGCGTCTCTTCTCTCGTATCGACAGCTACCGTGTCGACAGTTCGTCCTCGTCTTTGACGACGCGCGTCTCCGCCTCGCCCGAGGACACCTCGTTGGCGAGGTCGTAGAAGTCGTTCTGCAACCCCGCGGGGAAGGTGACGACGCCGACCCAACCACCGTCGTTCTGCCACTCCTCGCGTTCGAGGTCGCCGAACTGTCGGATACGGGCCTGTCCGCTCCCGGCGTAGTCGGCCGGGAGTCTGACCGCGATGGTCATCTCGTCGAACCGGATGGGGATGACCGGCCGGAGCACGTCCAGTGCGTCGTCGACCTGGCTCTCGACCGGTTCCATCGGGTCGACCTTGAACCGGGCTTCCTCCAGCGCGCGTTCGATACGCTCGGGTGGGTGTGGCGCGTCGTCCATCTGCGGGTTGACCGCGTTCCGGACGATGGTGTTGACGAGCTGTCTGCGCTTCTGCTCTTGCATCTCGCGGCGCTGTTCGGCCGTAATCTGTATCTCACCGCGCTCGACGACCTGCGGGATTATCTCCATCGGGTCGGTGGTGTCGAACACCGTCTCCAGGTCGGATTCGGCCGGTCGGTCGCCACGCGAGGCGTCCTCGAAGACGTCCTCGGCGGCGATGACCTCCTCTAACTCGCCGTCGAACTCGCCGCGTTTCATCGCCAGTGCCGCGTCCGGGTCGATGAGCACCTCGAAGCGCGCCCCGTGTGATTCGAGTCGGGCCGTCACCGCTTCGTCCAGTGAAATCATGGCGATACGTACCGCACGCCGGTTCAAGTGTGTTTCCCGGCAGCGACGGTTACGACGAGACCGGACGGCAGTCGCTCGGGATCGGCGTTCGAGACGGACGCAGGGCCGGGAGCTTACTCCTCGTCGGGGTCGTCGCTCTCGTCGTTCTCCTCGGCCAGCAGGTCGTGTTCGGTGAGGTGGTCTCGGACCTCCTCGACCGGGAGTTCGCGGTACTGTTCGGTCTCGACGTCGACGGTGGCGACGCCGAGGCCCTCCGCCTGGAGGCCCCCCTCGTTGACCGAGTGCAGCGCCGAGAGGGCGAGACCGACACCGGCGTCGAGGTCCATCTCCTCGGTGTACTGCTCCTTGAGGTAGTCCTCGATGTCGTTGCGGTTGCCGCCGACGGCGAGCGCCTTCCACTCGTAGGGCGTCCCCGAGGGGTCCGTCTCGTAGAGGCGCGGTTCGCCGTCCTCGACGCCGCCGATGATGAGCGCGACGCCGAACGGGCGTGCGCCACCGACCTGCGTGTACTGCTGGATGTTGTCGACGACCATCTTCGTCAGCGGTTCGACGCCGATGGGTTCGCCGTAGCGCAGTCGTTCGACCTGCGCCTGGCGGCGTGCGTAGTCGATGAGTTGGCGGGCGTCGGCGACGTGGCCCGCGCTGGCGATGCCGACGTGGTTGTCGACCTTGTGGAGTTTCTCGACGCTCGTCCCTTCGAGCAGGGGTGAGCGGATGCGCTTGTCGACGACGAGGACGACCCCGTCGCTCGTTCGGACGCCGATACTCGCGGTGCCTCGCTTGACGGCTTCGCGGGCGTACTCGACCTGGTAGAGACGGCCGTCCGGGGAGAAGATGGTGATCCCGCGGTCGTACGCCTGCTGTTGGTTTTGACCTTGCATTGTGTGTGGATTAGCAGTCGTAATCCGTCGTCCCCGCGAACCCGTCGTCGACCTGCACGTCGATTCGCCCCTCGCGGGCGAACGCGGGTCGCTCGGAGTTCTCGAACACGACGCGTTTCTCGTCCATCGATTCCAGTGGCCGGCGTATATAGCTTTCTTCGCAGGCCCGGACCGTCCCGCTGACCCCCCGGACGGTGACCCGGAGCGGGTGGCCGTCGACGCCGTCGACGCACGCGAGGACCGCCCGCGCCCGTTCGACCTCGCCACGACGGACACGGACGACGGCGTCGCCCACGCCGTCCTCGAAGGCGAAGCCGTAGACGGTGCCGTCGAGTTCGGCGCTCCCGACGTCCCCGACGAGGTTCTGTGCGGCGTACCAGAGTTCGCGCTGGAACGCCCGTCTGTCGACGCGAGCGTCGGGCCAGCCTTCGAGGCCGACGCCGAGGTACCGCCAGCGCGGCCGGGCGTGTTTCGGGAGGTGTTTCATCGGTGGCTCGACTCCTCCGCGTCGGTCACTCCGGGACGTCCCGCCCGCCGTTCGGCGAGCGCTCGGCGACGAGGACGCCGAACTGCTCGTGGACCATCTCGACGGCCGTCAGCGCGAACCCGGCGTCCGTGAGCGCGTCCGCGAGCAACCCGACGGTCGCGGGGTCGTCGACCTCCGGACTGTACAGCGGGTTCTCGGCGTCGGAGTCCCCGAAGAGCATCACGTCGCCGAGGACGAACCGTCGCGGGTTCAGCGCGGCGATGGCGTGGATGGCCTCGCGTTTCTCCGCGTCCGCGAGGTGGTGCATGGCGAAGTTCGAGACGACGATGTCGACGCGAGCATCACGAGCGTCCACTCGGGCCGTCTCCGCCGACCCGACGTTGGGTTCCCGGAACGTCCCGTACTCGAACTCGACGTTCTCGATGCCCGCCTCGCGGGCCTTCTCGCGGGCCTGGTCCATCATCCCCTCGCTCACGTCGCGTCCGAGGACGCGCTTCGCCGAATCGGCGAGGGAGAGGCCGATCGCGCCCGTCCCACAGCCCAGGTCGAGGACCACGTCCTCGGGGGTCGGGGCGGCGTGCTCGACGACCAGCGAGACACAGGCGCGGTACTCCTCGGTTTCGTTCTGACTGTCGTCGTACTCGCCGGCGATGGAGTCGAACCGGGCGGCGTGTTCATCGATGGTCTTCTTCATATCTCCCCCGTCGGACGCCGAGCTCAATGAAGGAATCGGACGTCCGCTCGCGGTTGCGCTCGGCGATGCGTCCCCACTCCCGGAGGCCCTCATCGACCTGTTCGGCCGACAGCCCCACGAGTTCGCCGAGCGCTCGGACCTCTCGTGGCGCGCGCAGGTGGAGATGGCTCGTCGCCTCGGCGCTCACGACGAACGGGGCGTCGTACTGCTCGACCATATCGTGGAGCTTCCTGAGGCCGCGCAGCGCCTGCACTCGTCGCCCCCCCGTCGCTTCGCAGTACGCGGCCGAGCGCGAACTCCAGTCTGACGCCGTTCTCCCTCGCGGCCCGCGCGAGGACGTGGTTGACGTCGCCGTCGTCCATCGGTCGGGTGAGCACGTCGACCCGTGGCTCCTCGACGGCGAATCGGTTGAGCGCCCCGCCGCGGACACAGAGGACGGTCCGCCGGTCGCGCTCGCGTCGCACCGTGGCCGCGGCCGCCGACCGTTCGCGGCCGGCGATTTCACAGCCGTCGACGACGTCGACACCGTACCGCTCGGCGACGGCCACCGCGTCGGACGCTCCGTCGGTTCCGGGAGTCGAGCGGACGACGATGCCGTCGTACCCCTGTTCGGCGGCGGTCGACGCCAACCGGGCGACGGTGCTCGTGCCGGCCGGAAGCGGGGTGACGGCTTCGTACACGTCACGGCGTTCGCTACGCGTCCTGTTGACCGTTCCGGGTTCGAAGAGTGGGTCGGCCCCGCGAGCGGGGTCGAGTACCATGACAGGGAACCGGTCGGCCGCAGCCGTGTGCGACCAGCCGACTGCGCTCGCCGACCGTCGACGCTGGAGCGTCGTGACCACGAAACCCGGTGGCGTGTGACGGTCGTCCGAGCAGTGGTCGTGTAGTCGCTACGACTCTCGGTTGTTAGTTAATCACACTGTTCAGCGCCGGTCCTGGCTGTAAGCACGGCTTTCAGTGTGGTTCCGACCGTCAGTGGTCCTCGAACGCTGCGCGGACGTTCTCGATGGCCGCCTCCTTCTTCGCGGGGTAGGCTTCGACCTTCCCGCGCACGGAGAGTCCCGCTCCGAGGTCGACGCCGCCCGAGAGCGCCGCCTGCTTGTCGAGGTAGAGGTACAGTTCACAGTCCTCGGTCACTCGCGTGTCCAACTCGTCGAGGACGCCGTCGAGGTCCGGCAACTCCTCCAGTCGAGTGAGGACGTGACGAACGTCGTCGGCGTTCTCGACGCGCGCGGAGAGGACGACGATGGGGTCGCCGTGGAACCCCACGTTCTCGGCGCGTTCGATGGGGTACTCCTCGGGGAGGAACGTCCGGAGCGCCCGCTCGACGCGCACCTCGTCTTCGGTCGCGTAACAGAACGCCTGCACGTCGACGTAGTGTAACGGGACGCCCGACATCGCGCGTTACTCCTCGGACTCGTCCGAGGTGGCAGCCTCGCCCTCATCGCCGTCCGAGCCAGCAGCCTCCTCATCGGTCGCTTCGAGCATGTCCTCGGAGACGCCCTGCTCCTGTCCGTCCTCGAAGCTGACGGTGTAGGTGGCGTCGCCGAACATGTTGTCCATCTTCTGGGTGACGGTGCCGGTCTCGCCGTCGTGGTCGGAGTGCTGGTCGTGGAGGACGACTCGGTCGTCTTCGTCGAATGCCATACGCCGGACTACCCTGTCGGCGGTCAAAAAGGGCGTGATTCACCCGTCGCACGTCGCCGAACCTTCTTGTGGTCGGTCGGTGTAGTCCGGGAGAACGACCATGTTCCACACGCCACCTCCCCTCGCACCCCCATGACGGTCGGTGACCTCTGGTTCCTCGCCGAAGCGGCCGACCAGCGTGCCGAGCGTGCCTACCACGCGTTCACCGACCGGTACGACGAGTTCCTCACCTTCGAGCGGACCGACCACGTCTCGCACGGCCGGTTCCGGACGCTCGCCCGTCGAAGCCGCGACTGCGGCACACCGTACGGCGTCCACACCGTCGTCCACCGCGAGGACGGGGAGTTGCTCCTCGTCCGCCACGATGGCGTCGACCTGTGGGTCCTCCCCGGTGGCTGTGTCGAGGCCGACGAGACCCACCGCGAGGCCGCCCGCCGCGAACTGGCCGAGGAGGCTGGCGTCGAAGTCTCGACGGACGGTCTGGCGATGGTGACGCGACTCACCATCCGTTCGGGGAGCCACGAGATGAGCGGCGTCCTCCCCGTCTTCGCCGCGCGAGCGGAGAGCCACGACCCCGAAATCTCGGACCCGGACTGTGAGATCAGCGCCGCACGCTGGTTCGACCGTCTCCCCGAGGACACCCGTGACCGCGAGGACCTGCTGACGTGGCGCACGGAGGCGTTCTGATGGGTCTCGTCGGCGCGTCCTGTCCGAACTGCGGGGAGTCGACCTACCTCAGCGTTCCGACCGGCCGGGCGTTCGTCGGGACCGAACGCGCCTCACAGCGCGAGGGACTGGTCGAGGAGGAGAGCACCTGCGAACACTGCGGTGCGACGTTCCCGTTCGTCCACGGACCGACCGAAGGGTGAGTCACGCGAAGCTACAAGATGAGCGGCGACGAAGCGACCGTCGAGAGCATGTCACGGCTCCTACAGCTCGGTCCGGCAGACCTCCTCACCGCGGACGCGTTGTTCGCCGTCTGGACGGTACTGTTCCTGGACGGGGTCCCACGACTGTCGACGCTCCTCTCGGGGAGCGAGTCGTTCACGCAGTCGGCGTTCGTCGCGCTGTGGCTCGTTTCCGGTCTGTTCCTCTGTGTCGCAAACAGCGTGTTCGCCGTTCGACGAGCGACGACGCGGGCGACGGCCTGAAGCGGACCGACCGCCGGTGCCCTCCACACCGACGGCGTCGTTCGGGTCACTCCGGTTCGAAGCGTCGGCCCTCTCGTGCGTCGGCCTCGAAGCGGCGCAGGGTGGCGCGGGCGTTCGAGGCGTCGTAGCCGAACAGCACGTCCTTGGCGTACGCGCCGGCCACCTCCGTCGCCTTCCCGAGGGCGTCGGGGTCGACGTCCACCGCGTAGAGTTCGATGGAGAACGGTGTCACGAGTTCGTCGACGAACCCCTGTGCGAGAATCTCCAGCCAGTACGTCGTCGAGTACGCCATGTCGTAGATGGGGACGACGTACTCGTCGACGTACTGGCCGAGGGATGCGGGGTCGACGCCCGTCCGCTCCCGGAGGTGACCCGGATACGGGTTCGGGTACAGCGTGAGGTAGAGGCGACCCGGAACGCGCTCGCGGGCGTCGGCGACGAAACTCTCGATGACCGACGCGCGCCAGTCGAAGCGGTCCTCGTACTCGCTCTCCGCGAACCGGCGCTCACACCGCTCACAGCGGCAGTACTCGGGCCGGGGGAACCCCACGTCGTCGAGGCGGACGTCGGGGGACACCGCGGCGCAGTCCGCGATGGTCTCCAGCAGTCCCTCGCGGTAGTCGGGGTGGGTGGGGCAGATGTAGGACCAGTCGAAGTACGGCTGTTCGCGCGTGGCGCGGTTGCCCTCGTCGTCGACGGGGACCAGGTCGGGGGTGCCGCGGGCGGCGGCGTTGTCCGCGAAACACGACACCATGTTGACGGCGTTCGGTTCGGGGTCCGCGGCGCGCCCCGAGACGTCCTTGGCCTCGAAGAACGCGCGGTCGAACTCCGACCACTCCAGTTCGGGGGCGTTGCGGGTGACGACGCCGTACATACCGTAGCCTCGCAGTGGCTCGGGGGTAAGTCGTTCGGAAAGTGGGGGACCGGACCCGCGTGGGTCGGTTCGTTAGCTGTACTGCTGTACGAGTCGCGCTATCGGCGTGCCATGAAGGCGACGGCGACTGCGACCAGTGCGACGAGCACGAGTAGCTTGCGGGACATCACCAGATACGTTACTGTCGTGGGTTATAGCTGTTCTCCTCGACCGACGTGTCGGGCGAGCAACCGGCGCGTGTCCTGCCTGAGCAGGGCCGCGGCCAGGAGAGCCACGAAGAGGTGACCGGTGGCGACGACGAACGCCGTCAGCGTGCCGACGACGACGAGGTCCGGGAGCGACGGGGAGGGCAGGCGCATACGGACGGTCGGGACCGGTAACTGTTAGTTCTACTGGATATACTGGGCGATGTCCTCGCGCAACAGGGTGTCGCAGTAGACACACCGAACCCCCTCTCGCAGGACGGTGAACTCGCTTTCGACGGGTTCGGCCTCCGTCGTGATGCAGTTCGCGTTGGGACACTGGAGCACGCCGTGGACCTCCTCGGGGCGGACGACGCGGTTCTTCTCGACGACGTCGAACTCCCGGACGATGTTGATGGTCGCCTCGGGAGCGATGAGCGAGATGACGTCCACCTCGGCCTGACTCAGTTCCCGGTCTTCGACCTTCACGATGTCCTTCGCGCCCATGTCGTCGCTGGGGACGTTCATCGCCACGGAGACCGTCTCGCCGCCCGTCCCGTCGATGCCGAGGATGGCGAGCACCCGGAGCGCCTGCCCGCCGGGGACGTGGTCGATGACGGTCCCGCTGCGAATCTTGCTGACGCGCAGTTGGTGGTCGCTCACGACGACACACCCCCCGCGCCGTCCTCGGCGTTCTCCAGGAGCATATCGAGCAGTGCCATCCGCACGGGGACGCCGTTGTGTGCCTGTTCGAAGTACGTCGCCTGGGGCAGGTCGTCGACGTCCGAGGATATCTCGTCGACTCGCGGCAGCGGGTGCATCACCACGAGGTCGTCTTTCGCGGCGTCGAGCGTCTCCGGGGTGATTCGGTACTGGCCGGCGACCTGCCGGTACTCGTTCTCGTCGGGGAACCGTTCGCGCTGGATGCGCGTGACGTACAGCACGTCGAGTTCCGGGAGGATACCGTCGAGGTCGGTGTGCTCTCGGACCTGTGCCCCCTCCTGGTGCAGGTCGAAGCGGACGCTCCGGGGCAACTGCAGGGATTCGGGGCTGATGAAGTGCTGTCGAGCGTCGAAGTTCGTCAGCGCACTCGCCAGCGAGTGGACCGTTCGACCGTACTTCAGGTCGCCCACGATGCCGACGGTGAGGTCGTCGAGGCCGGCGTTCTCGCGGATGGTGTAGAGGTCGAGCAGTGTCTGGGA
This sequence comes from Halomarina oriensis, assembly GCF_009791395.1. Classification (GTDB taxonomy): domain Archaea; phylum Halobacteriota; class Halobacteria; order Halobacteriales; family Haloarculaceae; genus Halomarina; species Halomarina oriensis. The sequence goes on along the minus strand of NZ_WSZK01000012.1, from coordinate 35,737 downwards.
CGGGTGCTGGCCAGCGCCGTCGCCCGCGTTCACGAGCGGGACGTCGACGAACCGACTCGCCATCTCCGCCGCGCCTTCACTGGGGTGCCGGAGGACGAGCGCGTCGGCGTAGCCCTCGACGACGCGGACGGTGTCGGCGAGCGTCTCGCCTTTCTTCACCGACGAGGAGTCGACACTGCCCATGTCGACGGTGGTCCCGCCGAGCCGTTTCATCGCGGCGTCGAAGCTCATCTTCGTCCGCGTGCTCGGTTCGAAGAACAGCAAGCCGAGGACCGCCTCACGCTCGGGCGGGTCGTCGGCTATCTCGGCGGCACGGTCGAGGACGGCTTCGATGTCGTCCCGCGAGAGCTGTGTGGCGGTGATGAGGTGGTCGTGCCGCATCGTTCGAGGGAGGAGGCGGCACCGTCTTGAATCTCCCGAAGCACCCGGTCGAGCGACGACACGCCGTCACGAACGTTCAAGTACCGGGACGGGGCCACGACCGGTATGCTCGCCGTGACCGGTGGCAAGGGCGGTGTCGGGAAGACGACGACCACGCTCGGACTCGCCCGTGCGCTCGGCCGCCGTGGGGAGTCCGTCGTCGTCGTCGACGCGGACCGCGACCTGCCGAATCTCGCACGGATGGCCGACGTCCCGACCGACCGGACGACCGACCCGTCGCCCCACCGACCGACGGGCGTCCCGGACCCGGTGGTTCCATCGGTTCGCATCCTCACAGCGCCACGGGAGCGAGCGGCCACGCGACGACTCTTGCGGACGCTCGACGGCCGACCCGGACGCGTCCTCGTCGACTGCCCGGCCGGTGCCGGCCGAGACGCCGTGACCCCGCTGGCTCTCGCCGCCCGGTCGGTCGTCGTCTCGACGCCGGCGCCGGCGGATGTCCGCGACGCCGCGAAGAGCGTGGCGATGGCCCGGACGCTCGACGCGCCGCCGGTCGCGTCGACACTGACCGGACGTGACGACTCGGTGACTGCTCTCGAACGGGTACTACCCACCCCTTGTATCGCCGTTCCACGGGCCGAGACCCCACTCGAAACGGCCAGCGTGACCGAACGCTACCGAGAACTGTCAGAGTGTGCAACTCTCCGAAACGGTTAACCGTCACGAGAAGAGTTTAGTTCCATGGCGAAGCGGCTACAGACTGGTATCGACGTACTGGACCGGAAGCTCGGTGGTGGGATTCCGGCCGGCAGTACCGTCGCCCTCTGTGCCAACCCCGCGAGTCAGGCCGAACTCTTCCTCAACGAGTTGACGGCGATGCGCGGGACGCTCTACATCTCGCTGGGCCGGACCGAGGCGGCGGTCCAGCAGAGCATCGACGCGTCACCGGCCCGGACCGGCGACCCGACGGTCCGGCACATCACCGGGGACGCGCCGATAGACAACGCGTCGAAACTCGTCAGTGCGCTCCCCGACGCGTCGAACCTCATCGTCGACCCGGTGGACGTCCTCGAACGCGTCGACTACGACCGATACCGGCACTTCCTCAACGAGGTGCAGAACCACATGGCGAACACGGACGGGTTGGCCATCCTCCACTGTCTGGACGGCGAAGACGTACCGAAGGGGCGCGACACGACGCGGTTCATGGCCGACGTCGTCTTCGACCTGACGACGGAGATCAGCGCCGACACCGTCGAGAACCGACTCGCGGTGCCGAAGTTCCGTGGGGGCCGGGCGCTCAACGACGTCATCAAACTCGAACTCTCCGAACGGGTCGCCATCGACACCAGCCGAGACATCGCCTGAGACACTGGTTGGTTAGGTAGGCCTTGACACGGGTCGGGGTCCGGGTGCCTGAAACAGTCGCCCGTACGGAACTCTCTCCACTTTCGAGACGAATTCGGCAGAAACCGGCCGCTAGCAGCCGAGTGTGGGGGTCGCGTTCCTGTTTGCGTACCGAACGGTCTCCTCGTCGTCGCCGGGAATCGTCCCACTAAAGAAGCCATTACAGGACAGTCATCGTTCAGAGTCTGTTTCTCGAAATCGCCGGACGGTAACCGTCTGAAACGGTCTGCAACGGACCGAAATCGGTTACAACGCTCTGGTGGGGTTTTGTCCCCGTAGTGGCTTGGGTGAGTCAGATGGTTACGAGTCAACAGGTGTCTACGGGGGAGGCCGAGGGCGCGGCGTTCGAACTGATGGCGAACCGGCGTCGTCGGCACGTGCTCTCGTACCTGCGGGGGGTGACGGGCGTCGTGAGCGTCGACGACCTCGCGAGCCAGGTCATCGCGCGGGAACTGCTGGAGGGGGGCCCGGTGGACCCGGACAGCGTGGAGGCGACGCTCCGACACGTCCACCTGCCGAAACTCGACGCCGCGGGCCTCATCGAGTTCGACGACGAGCGCTCGGAGGTCGTCCCCACGCGCGTCGAACGGGTGAACGACCCGTTCGACCCGGCGACTTTCGAGGAGACGTCCGCCTGACGACCCGTCGAATCGGACCGCCCGGTCGCCCTATGGAGGGACGACCGAACCACTCTCCTGACGCCGTCCCACAGCGCTCTCTGCTCGCCGACCCGTCGGTCGTCTCGCCCGGCCGCCACGTCGGCACGGAGCGTCGGTCGCGCCGCTCGCAGTCGGTGTCGAAAGAAGTCGTGTGTCGACGTCGCTCGTCTCTCGCCGGTGGGGTCCCGTCACGGCTCGTCCCGTTCGGACGCTTCGAGACGCTCGCGTGCCGGTCGCGTCTCGTTACTCCTCGTCGAGTTCGTCGACGATGTCCCCGGCGTCGACGTCGGCGTCTTCCAGCGCGGCTTCGAGTTCCTCGTCGTCGACGTCACCGCCACCCATGCCGCCCATGCCGCCCATGCCGCCCATCATGCCCGGCATGCCCATGCCCGACCCGTCGATGGTCTCCTGGATGATGACGCGGTCGATGTCGACGCGGTCCATCACCTGCTGGGCGATCTGCTGCTTCTGGAACATCCACTGCTGGTTGAACGAGAGCTGCGGCGTGGACTCGATGTAGAGCGTCTCCTTCTCGACGGTGACCGTCTCCGTCTCGGGGTCGGCGGCTGTGTCCTCGTCTTCGTCGCCCTCCGAGGCAGCAGCCTCGCTTTCGACGACCTGCTCCTCCTCGACCTCGTCGGTCTCGATGTGCATCTCCAGGTCGACGTCGAGGAACATGCTCATCAGACCCTGTGCGCGTTCGAGCTTGTCCTCGACGGTGTCGAGGACCTCGTACTCGTACTCGATGGCCTCGCCGGCGAGCGGGTGGTTGTAGTCGACGCGGGCACGACCGCCGATGATGGTCTCGAGGTAGCCCTGCTGGCCGTCGATTTCGACCTGTGCACCGGGGTAGCGGTCGTCCTCCGGGATCTTGTCGGCGGCGACGGTCTTGACCTGCTCCTGGTCGTACTCGCCGAACGCCTCCTCGCCCGAGACGGTGACGCTGCCCGAGTCGCCGACCTCCTTGCCGAGGATGTCCTGTTCGACGGCCTCGAAGATGTGGCCGGCACCGAGGACGATGGTCCGCGGGGCGAACTCGCCCTGGTCACCGACGCCCTCCTCCTCCGCGACGTCGGGGTCGGTCGTGTCGACCAACTGCTCGCCCTCGACGGTGTAGGCGGTGTAGTCGAGTTCGACGAAGTCGCCGTCCTGAAGCCCCGACGCTTCGGTCTCGGTCTCGGTCTCCTCCTCGGTGGCTTCGGCTCCTTCCTCGACCTCCTCGGCCTCGGTCTGCTCTGTCTCGTCGCTCATACCGAACCACTCCTCCCGACGCACGCTTAATAACCACGCTTCGACCGAGCGACTGTGACCGGTTGCCACGGTGACCGGTCGTCGGGAGGCTGTGTCCGCCACCGGTCGCCGAGTCGAGGCCGTGCGAGACGGCGATGCGGCCGCTTTTTCACGCCCGACGCGGAAGCGGAGCTATGTACGAGGTGGAGGTGAAACTCCGTGCGGACCACGCGACGCTACGCGACCGACTCGACGAACTCGGTGCGACCCGCGAGCGGGCCATCGAACAGGTCGACCGGTACTACGACGCCCCGCACCGCGACTTCGCGGCGACCGACGAGGCACTCCGGATTCGCCGCGTCCGCCGACGCGACGGCGAGGCGACCGCCGGAGCGGACCGTCGTCACGGGGAGGGCGACGGCGCCGAGGCGCGGGTGACGTACAAGGGACCGCTCGTGGACGACGCCTCGAAGACCCGACTCGAACACGAGACCGGTGTCGAGGACGGCGAGACGGTGGCCGATATCCTCGACGCCCTCGGGTTCTCGCCGGCGGCGACCGTCGAGAAACACCGCGAGGTGTACGCGCTCGACGGTCTCACCGTCGTCCTCGACGACGTCGCCGACCTGGGGGAGTTCGTCGAGGTCGAACTGGAGAGCGAGGACGTCGACACCGCACGCGAGCGGTGTTTCGAGGCCGTCCGCGCGCTGGGGCTAGACCCCGACGACGGCATCCGGACCTCGTACCTCGGTCTGCTGCTGGACGGCGACGCTCCGGGGGATTCCCCCGAGTAATCATTCGGGCGACGAGATTTTCCGTAAGTTATTCGACCGACGACGGAGAACCGGCGACAATGAGCAATCGCAACATCCGTGTCGAACCGGTCGCGGGCCTCGCCGTCGAGGACCAGGAGGTCGAAATCGTCGAGCGAAAGGGACTGGGTCACCCCGACTCCATCTGTGACGGCATCGCCGAACACGTCTCGCAGGCGCTCGCACGCGAGTATCTCGACCGGGTCGGGAAGGTGCTCCACTACAACACCGACGAGACACAGCTGGTCGCCGGCAGTGCCGCCCCGGCGTTCGCGGGTGGCGAGGTGCTCGAACCCATCTACGTCCTCATCGTCGGCCGCGCGACACAGCAGTACGAGGGGGCGAAGATTCCCACGGAGACCATCGCACTTCGCGCGGCACGGGAGTACATCGACGAGCACTTCCCCGAACTGGAGTTCGGCACGGACGTCGTCGTCGACGTCCGTCTCGGGGAGGGGTCGGGCGACCTACAGGAGGTGTTCGGCGAGGAGGAACGGACCGTCCCGAGCGCCAACGACACCTCCTTCGGCGTCGGGTACGCGCCGCTGACCGAGACCGAAGAGATAGTCCTCGCCACCGAGCGGCGACTCAACGGCGAGTACAGCGACGACAACCCGGAACTCGGCGAGGACATCAAGGTGATGGGCAAACGCGAGAACGACCGCATCGACGTCACCGTCGCCGCGGCGATGGTCGACACCTACCTCGACGGCATCGAGGCGTACCGGGACGCGTCGACGGCGTCCGCGAGTACGTCGAGACCCTCGCGACCGAGTACACCGACCGGGAGGTGTCGGTCCACGTCAACACCGCCGACGACCTCGAAGAGGGTGCCATCTACCTCACCACGACCGGCACCTCGTCGGAGATGGGCGACGACGGCTCGGTCGGCCGTGGCAACCGTTCGAACGGTCTCATCACGCCGAACCGCTCGATGAGCATGGAGGCGACGTCGGGGAAGAACCCCGTCAACCACATCGGGAAGATATACAACCTGCTGTCGACCAGCATCGCCGAGGCCGTCGTCGAGGAGGTCGACGGCATCCGCGAACTCCGGATTCGACTCCTCAGCCAGATCGGACAGCCCATCGACGACCCGCACGTCGCCGACGCGACCGTCGTCACCGAGGACGGCGTCTCCGTCGCGGACATCGAGGAGGAGGTGGCGGCTATCGTCGACCGCGAACTCGCCGACGTGACGAGCATCACCCAGCGCGTCATCGACGGTGAACTGAGCACCTTCTAGCGAGGTCGGTCTGGTCGACCCGTCACGACGCGACCGCTCGGCGCGGTGGTACTCGCCGTGCTCCGGTTCTGAAGAACGCCCCCGACCCCACCAGCAAGCGCCGTGTGCCGTGCACCGTGCTGTCGCTCGGGGGCAGTTGAAGTCTCAACACGGCGGGGGACTCCCGCCGCGTGCACATGAGACCGACACGCTCCACCGACCCGCTAGCTTGAGACATGTACGGAACGACCTGTGAAGGAACGTCCGGAGGGGTCGGTAGTGTGTCACTTCAACACATGAGTCCATCGTACTTACATATTCCGCCGGCGAGTGCGGAGCGAAACCGACTTGCCCCACGTCACGACAGTAGGTACATGACCACGGTCTGTCTCGTCGGGACGTCGGACTGTGACCTCCGCTACGAACTTCTCTCGCGCGAGACGGCACGGGACGCGCTGGCGACCTACAGTCTGGACCGCCCGTTCGAGAACAGCCTGGCCGTCGAGACCATCAGTCTGGGGGCGGCGGTGTCGTTCGTCAACGACCTCGCGTGGTATCTCGTCCGCTTCGTCGAGACGACGCTCGTGCGCGAACCCTCCATCAGCGAGTCCGAGTGGCTCTCGCGTGACCTCGCGGCGGCCATCCGTGACGGCGAGGTCACGCCCGCGGAGTCCGAACGCTATCTGAAGGTCTACGGCGTCGAACGACCCGACGCCCCCCCGGCAGACGGCGAGGCCGAGTCGACGGCCGACGACGGCCCGCAGACCACCGCCGCGCTCCCGCGACTCGTCGAACCGATGTTCGTCGCCCGAACGGGGCCACAACTGCCGGAGTACGACCTGCGTGACGTCGGGGAGACGCTCGTCGTCCGCGTCACCGAAGCCGAGTTCGGCGGCTGAGCGGTCGTTCGACACCAGAGGGTAAGGGTTTACTCGCCTCCGGCGGCAGGAGTGGTATGGAGGAGTTGGGGTCCGCCGACGCGTTCGACCGCATGGGGACGCTCGGCATCGAGGAGGAGTTCTTCGTCGTCGATGCCGAGGGTCGCCCCACGTCGGGAACCGACGAACTCGTCTACGAGTCGGACCCACCCGCGATTCTGGAAGAGCGACTGGACCACGAACTGTTCAAGTGCGTCATCGAGACACAGACACCGACCATCGCGCGTCTCGGAGACGCCGCCGACGCGTTGGGGGAGGTCCGAGACGCGCTCGTCGAGCACGCCGAAGCACACGGGTTCGGTATCGCCGCCGCCGGACTGCACCCGGCGGCCCACTGGCGCGAACTCGACCACGCCGAGAAGTCGCGCTACCGGGCGCAACTCGACCGTATCCGGTACCCACAGCACCGCAACACGACCGCCGGCCTCCACGTCCACGTCGGCGTCGACGACGCCGAGAAGGCGACGTGGGTCTCGAACCGACTGCGCTGGCACCTCCCGTTGTTGCTGGCGCTGTCGGCGAACTCGCCGTTCTGGAACGGGTTCGATACCGGTCTCGCCTCGGCGCGGTCGGTGATATTCGAGAACCTGCCGAACACGGGGATGCCGACGACGTTCACGTCGTTCGACGACTACCTCGACCTCGAACGCCTGATGGTCGAGACCGACTCCATCAACGACCGCGGCGAACTCTGGTACGACGTCCGGCCCCACACCGACCACGGCACCGTCGAGGTCCGCACGCCCGACGCGCAACACCAGGAGTGGCGCGTCCTCGCGTTCGCGGAGTACGTCCACGCACTGGTCGTCGACTACGCCGAACGCTACGAGGACCTCGCCGACCCGTGGCGTCGCCCGAGCGACCACCGCCGCGAGACGCTCGACGAGAACAAGTGGCGGGCCGCTCGCTGGGGTCGTGAGGCCTCGTTCATCGACCGCGACTGCTCGGACGTCGTCTCGCTCGCCGACGCCATCGACCGGGAGGCCGACCGCCTCGACGTGACCGGCATCCGTGAGGTGCTCGACGCCGACAGCGGCGCGAGCACGCAGCGCCGACTCCGCGAGGAGCGTGGCCTCGACGCGGTCTGTGCAGCGCTTCGGCTCTGAGGTGTGACCGCCCCCGTAGTCGTGCTGCCGGCGAGACGTTCTCGAATCCGGCGACACGTTTATTTCTTTCAGTCCCCGTCGGAAGAACAATGAGTGCGCCCTCAAATATCAACGACCTCAGTACTCGCGTCGTCGAGACGGTGGCGGCCTGCGAACAGGTCTCGCCGCTCCGTCTCTCTCCCCCGTTGGCGTCGTTCGTGGATCCGGACGCGCTGGATTCACTGTTCGAGCGAGGCAACGGGGTCATCAGGTTCGACGCCTGGGGCTATCGGATCACGGCCGCGGCCGACGGTTCGGTCGCGGCCGAGGCGAACGAGCGGGAAGCCACCCGGTCGGTCACGGACGACTACCGGTGACGCCGATTGACCGGACGGTAAAGAGCGCGCTCGGGTGACGACGTCCGCAGTCGTTCACAGGGGGTATGTTCTCCCGAGTAGCGGGTGACAGAGCCTCCGACGCGACGAAGCAAGGGTTTTTACCTGACAAATCCTTGGCTTTCACTACATCGAATGTCTCTGGATGACACGCATGACGATGCCGGGGCAGAGGCCGAGGAAGGGTCCGTCCGTGAACGTCTGGGTGAGGAAGCAGACCGCGCCGTCGAGACGCTCGACGATGGGTTGGTCGAACTCCTGACGTGGATTCTCGACACCGAGACGCGGGCACGAATCTACATCTACCTCAGGGAGCAACCTCGCTCGACGAGCGACGAAATCGCGGAGGGGACGGGGCTGTACCCCAGTACCGTCCGCGAGGCTCTCGCCGAGTTGAACGCCGAGGAGAAGGTGACTCGTAGCAAACGCGAGTCCGCAGGAGCCGGCAACAACCCCTACGAGTACGTCGCCATCAAGCCGGGTGACCTCGTCGCGGACGTCGCTGGCGACGTCCAGCAGGGGCTGAACACGGTGTTCAACCTCGACGACCGCCTCGCGGATCGGACGGTCGAGACCGAACCCGTCACCATCACCGTCGACCGGTCGAGTGACGGCGAGAACGCGAGCGCGGAGTCCGACGACTGAGGGGGCGTCGGCCGGCGGCGGACGGAGCCGAAGGCATAAGCCACGTCCAACCGTTCCCTTGGTGTATGCAGGTCGCGCTTGGGGGAACGTTCGACCCGGTGCACGACGGTCATCGTGCACTGTTCGAGCGTGCGTTCGGGCTGGGAGACGTCACCGTCGGACTCACGAGCGACAGGCTCGCCCCGAAGACGCGAAACGAAGAGCGGTACGTCAAACCGTTCGAGGAACGCGAGCGGGCGCTCCGCGCGGAACTCGCACGGTTCGCCGAGGAGTTCGACCGCGAATTCGAGATTCACGAACTCGTCGAACCGACGGGGATCGCCACCGAACCGCGGTTCGACTACCTCATCGTCTCCCCGGAGACGGTGAGGGGCGGAGAGCAGGTCAACGACATCCGCCGCGAGGCGGGGCACGACCCGCTCGACATCGTCGTCGTGGACCACGTCCCCGCAGAGGACGGCGAGCGTATCTCCTCGACACGTATCGTCCGCGGCGAAATCGACGAACACGGCAACCTCACGCCCGACGCGACGCCGCGGCCCGCCCGACGGGAACAGTAGCGTGGTTCGGAGCGAGCGGGAGCGAACGAGCGAGAGCTACGAGACGGCGACCGGTGAGTGAGACGACCCGTGAGCGAAAGCGGGGCGGTCCGAGTGTGTCGGAGTACGGATGCGGCCTACCAACTCGGTTTTCTGAGTCCGGCCTCCTCGATGAGGTCCTTCCAGTTCTGCTGGACCGAGAGCCGAGACACCCCGACGGCATCGGCGACGGCACCCTGTGACCGCCGGTCGCCCTCGATGAGTGCACCGACGTAGAGCGCCGCGGCCATCGACGCCTGCTTCGAGCGCTCCTCGTCGGGGACCGTCGAGAGAAAGAGGTCGACGGCACGTGAGCGGGCCGCGCTCTCCAGGCCCAGTCGGTCACCGGCGGCGTCCAGGTCGGCCAACCAGCGCTCGTTCTCGACGTAGTCACGGGCGCGGTACATACGTGACAGTCGGCGAGCGGCCGACAAAGCGCTTGCGGGCGACCTGTTAAGCACCGCGGCCGCCCACGGGGGGCATGAGACGAGTCGACCGACTCTGGACGGCACCCGAAGGGTCGGCCCCGATGGACGCCCGCGAGTCCGTCTGGTGTCTCGCCGACCGGGGTATCGCGGACGACCGGTACTGTCTCGGGACGGGCTACTACAGCCCCGACGACGTCTGTCAGGTGACGTTCGTCGCGGGAGAGGCGCTCGACGAGATTCGAGAGCGCTTCGACATCGACCTCACCGACGGCAGACACCGGCGGAACGTCGAACTCCGAGGGGTGGACGTCCACGACCTGCTCGGACAGCGGTTCCGCGTCGGCGAGGCCACCTTCGAGGGGACGCGGCCGCGGCCGCCGTGTGCCCACGTCGAGCGGGTCGCCGCCGAGGAGGGTGTCGCACGGGCGTTGAGGGAGGGTCGCGGCGGCATCTGTGCGGCCGTCGTCGACGGCGGTGACCTCGCGGTAGATGACGAACTGATGGTCCTCGGGCCGGTGTTCGACGGGGAGGGACTGGTCGAGGCGATTCGGGACCGCCACGACTGACGCCCCTCGAACGAAAGCTTTGTCTCGGTGTTCGAGCAAGCAGGAGACGCGCGTGGGTAGCCAAGCCAGGCCAACGGCGCAGCGCTTAGGACGCTGTCTCTCAGGAGTCCGCCGGTTCGAATCCGGTCCCACGCATACTACATCCCGTCGCAGTCTGTCGGTTTTCTCGTTGGCGGACCACGAATGGAAAGCCAGTATCCCAACTCGCTCACGGACTGTGGCGTTATCGACCGGAACGAGATAGACCCCGGAAGGAGCATCGTTTTAGTACCAAAATCGCACCACTGCGCTACGACGGAGAAGCAGCGCGTGGACTACCAAACTTACCGGAAACAGTTCTTGACATGGCTGTTGAAAGTCGGCAAGAACGAGGAGAAGGCAGAAGGATACTCTCCGTACACTGTCTACGCAACAGGCTACAGGACGGCAGCGTTCGACCGCTGGATGTGGGAGCAGCGCGGTGGCTATCGGATTCCGCCCAAGCAAGAGGACGCCACGGCGTACATCGAGGATGTCGCGTTCTCCGACCGTTCTCAGTCCACCAAGGGGAAGATACAGGAAGCTCTCGGTCGGTATTCCCGGTGGCTCAGCTACAAGTATGGGATGGACGAGTGGGAGTTTAGCTACTCGTTCGACGGGAGCGGGAGCAACGACCATCCGGCAGACTTTCTCACTATCGAGGAGCGGCAAGCCGTGCGACAGGCAGCACTCAACGAGGGTAGCATTCCGGCGTACAGTGGGTTGACGGTTGCAGAACGGGAGCAGTGGGGCGAGTATATCGCACAGGTGATGGACAAGCCGTTCACCAGCGTCCGACAAGAGGACTGGAACCGGGTTGGTGGGTGGAAGATTACATCTCTCGTGTGGACAAGCTTGGATGCCGGGCTACGTCCGGTCGAAGTTGGACGCGCCAAGGTATCGTGGGTTGACACGGACAACGACTTGCTACGGATTCCCAAAGAGGAGTCAAGCAAGAACCGTGGCAACTGGTTGGTCAGCCTCACCGACCGTACATCATCAGCGTTGGAGCGGTGGCTGAAGGAACGAGAGTACCGCGAGAAGTACGAAGGAACGGACGCCCTCTGGCTCACTCGGAGTGGCAACCCATACGCTTCACAAAGCCTCAGTAGACTCCTCAAGCGTCTCTGCCGTGAGGCGGACATCAGTACGGACACGCGGCAACTCTCGTGGTACGCTATCCGTCACTCCGTAGGGACGTACATGACCAAGGAGCGTGACCTTGCCGCGACGAAAGCCCAACTGCGACACAAGAACGCGGCAACCACGATGAAGTACGACCGTGTGCCTGTCGAGGACCGGCAAGACGCACTGGATAGGATGTAACCCGGACACCACTCCCGGCGCTTGCCATGTGGGGAAAGATGGCCTATGAAGGGCAATTTCATATAATTAGAAGCAGTCCCCCTTTTGACTTGAAGCAATGCTGGTTGACGGCCAGTATGGGTTACTCAGATAGCAAATTTGTGACTTCCACATACTCCGCTTAGGTGCGTGTCGCAATTCGAGAGTGTAACACGGGTTTGACGATTGACAACTTAGGATGCGGGGCGGTCGGTGCGCGGCGGCGCGGGGAACTGCGGATGGGCGAAGCCCGCTTAGGCTGTTACCCCACATCTTGCAGTCGTGCATGGGACGTGGGGTAACTCTTGCTGTGTCTGAGTCTATCGCTGAGTTTCATTCTCACCGGCATCGAGGTGAGCCAAGACGAGTATGGGCAACCTGTACGAAATGGCCTTCCTCTCCCGCAGAAGGTTGGCAAAGCAGCTCTCTCCGCGTCAATTCTCTTCCCTTTCAATTTCCCCTTGGTCATCCTCAGCGGAGTCTTCAACTATCTCTGCCAGTTCCTCAATCAGAGACACATCCCCACGACGAACACCCAATGAAACGATTTGTGAGATAACTCGTGAAACTGCCAACACTAAGTAGAGAAACAGCCACAAGAAGGCCAGGAATTCTAATCTTCCAAACTCGATTGAAGAGACGTATATCCCATATACAGATACCACTATGGACAGAAGAGCAGTATATTCAAAAGTGAATAGGAAATTCTGGAATACCTTTTTTCTCTTTAGCAATTTAAGAAACGTCGTGTCAGAAAGTGCTACTATAATTGCAATTCCAGTAACTATCACAGCAGTCAGTGATGTCGAATATCCAACTGATTTATCTACCACACCGGAAAGGTTGTAACTTGATAGGTTGCCATCAGTATACCATCCAACAGCAACTGCCAACAGCAAGGATAGGTAGAGGTCGTATCCGGTTAGAATACGAAATAATCCCCCATCAGCCAACCTTCGAAAGAACCCCTCGTCAGCCATCCTGATTCATGAATGACCGAGCATAGCCGATTAACTCCCCTGCCCTTGCTTGAAGGCCGCCCAGCGTGTCGGGCCGCTCTTCTCCCTTTTGTACTGGTTCTCTATGCTTTGTTACTGTCTTTGCATATCCGTTGTCGTCATAGACTATCCGATAATCAAGGCCATACCTCGTCTGTGCCATCTCAACTGCCTGCTCAAGTAGCTCTTCATCCATATTGAGATTGGCTCCATCTTTACTCTCCGCCATCAAGCTCAATCGTTTAGCCAACATTTTCTGGATTTCTTCATCTAAGTTCTCCCAGTCGGGGTGAGAGGACGGATTAGACGGTTCAAGCTCAAACGAGGCTTCTCGAACCCGTTTCTGGTTTACGACCCATTCCACCGAATCCGTGTTATGCATCTTTGATAGCTCTATGGAGACATCACCCTCATGCCTGCTGTTGAAGCCTTCCGAGAAATACTTGAGAAATTGCTCATGCCCAATCCGGTTCTTTGTGTTGTATATCAGCAGGTTGTCCTCATAATGTAGGAGAAACATAGAGTAATCTGCTTCCTGATTTGGCGCGGTGTCCTCAACAAAGTCTCCCTCCTCTTTGTCGTATGTAGTTGGCTCTTCGCTATACACCTTCCCGAACTTCCCCAAATCATAGTTTTGCTCTGGCTCGACCTTGCCAAAGTACCATGTCCCGTTCTCTCCCTCAGCGATTTCGCCGTCCGTTCGAATATATCTTTCAAGAACCTCCCGCTCACGGTCGGCGCGTGACTTACTCGCATCATATTCAGTCAGCGTTGTGAGCGTCCCTTTCACGTTATACCTCGCGAAATAGAACGTAGTATCAACCATTGTCAAGGTGTGTTTGTTCAAAAGATATAAAGACTATCCATAAGGTTCGGTGGACGCTTCTCGGTAGGGCAGTAGCAAAAGACGTCCTCTCGGGAACAGACGAGAATGCCCCGGACGAAAACATCCAACAGTCCCAACACGTCAACCCTCCGGCAACCACTTCCCCAAGACGCCATTCAACGTGAGCAGCGTCTACTCCTGCGTCTGAGTAGCTTTAAGTGAACAGTCTCCGACGATACGCCTGTCAACGAGGAAACCGGCAACGAAGGTTGGCCACCAAGAGACAGTCGCGCAGGACACGCCACTTGGCGTGCGCAGCGCTTAGGACGCTGTCTCTCAGGAGTCCGCCGGTTCGAATCCGGTCTCCCGTACCGAGCGGAGGAGTAGGGCCGGTTCGGCTCCGGGGCCGTGCAGGTTCTCGCCGGAGTGGTCGGCGTACCGTGACGGTCCCCCGCTCAGCAGTCGACGACGCTTCTGTCGAGATACGTCGCACAGGCCCGACTGAGTCGCGCGACGGTGAGTCCGTCCGCGGTGAGTTCGACACGCTCGCCGGTTGACCGTATCAGTCCGGCCGACTCCAGTAGCGGCAGGTGCTCGTCGCTGAGTACCCGTCCGAGACGCTGGTAGACACGTTCGTCGTCCCCGTCGGACAGTTCGGCGACCGCTCGGTCGACGATATCACAGACCGAGAGCGGGTGGTAGTGTGCTACGAGGTCACGGAGGACGAACCGACGATGTCGGTCCGCGAGGACGCGGTGGACGAGGCCGATCGTCGACACTCGTTCTCCGTCGACCGTCCTCCTCGCACCGCCGACAGTGGTCTCTCTCCTCATGGCACGCCAACACACGCCCGGAGGGGTAAACGCGACACTTGCGCGTGCGACGCCGTCGGTTCGACCAGGGACGCGACCGAGGTGGACTGAGGCGGGGAGTTCTGGTTCGCAGAGCGCGGTCGACGACCGTTTCGAGGCAGCTATGGCCTGCCAGTGGCAAGCATCCGTCTCGGCAGTGCCAGTCTGTGACCGGCGTGCAGGCAGTCAGACGGGCGTCGGACGGTAGAAAAGGCTTTTGCGGTCATGGAAAGAGGTTGCAATCATGTCTTCGCTGGGCGACCTATACGACGACATCGTCGAGGATGTCGACGCGGTGTTTCTCTTCTCGCCGAGCGCTTCCCTCTTCGACACCGTCGTCGGGGACGAGGGTGCGCCGCCGGTGGTGGTGGTCTCCGCCGAGAACACGGTCGGTGCGGAACGGTTCGTCGAACTGCCCCTGGAGTTCGACGACGTCCGTGACCGTGTCCGGTTCGGCATCGAGGGCGGTATCCAACGAGAGTACGTCGACGAAGGGGCCGTCGTGGCGTGCGCGACGAAACTGTTCGACGACACCGTCGACACGGTGGTTCGAGTCAACACGGGCGAGTTCGTCCGGTCGGGCGTCTACTCGCTGTTCACCGACTCGCGTGCCGACCCGTCGGTCATCCGTGCGGTCCTCGAAGTCGTCATCGAACTCGGGAAGAAGGGTCAGAAAGGGAAACCGGTCGGCGCACTGTTCGTCGTCGGCGACGCGGGGAAGGTGATGAACAAGTCCCGCTCGCTGTCGTACAACCCCTTCGAGAAGTCCCACGTCCACGTCGGCGACCCCATCGTGAACGTGATGCTCAAGGAGTTCTCGCGACTGGACGGCGCGTTCGTCATCTCCGATTCGGGGAAGATCGTCTCCGCGTACCGCTACCTCGAACCGAACGCCGAAGGTGTCGACATTCCGAAGGGTCTCGGGACCCGCCACATGGCCGCCGCCTCCATCTCGCGGGACACCAACGCCATCTCCATCGTGCTCTCCGAGAGCGACGGTCTCGTCCGGGCGTTCGCCGGCGGCGAGATAGCGCTCGAACTGGACCCGGAGGACTACTGAGATGCAGGTCGAGCGGTTCGCCGAGGAGGTCCTCAACGCGGTCTCCTCGTCGGTCGGGGCCATCCTGGTCCTCGTCGTCGGACTCGTGCTCGGCTTCCTGGTCGGTCGGTACGCGCGGCGTTTCATGGTGGCCATCGGCCTCCCGCGGGCCGTCGAGGGGACCCGGTTCGAGCGCACCGCTCAACGCATCGGCACCTCGACGGTCGGTCTCGTCGCCACGCTGGTCACGCTGTTCATCTACATCGCAACGGTCGCCAGCGCACTGAGCATCGCCGGGGCCATCGAGACGGACCTCTCGCTGTTCGCGTTCGCGTCCATCATCCCGTCGGTGTTCGCCGCCATCCTCATCGGCATCGCCGGTCTCGTCGTCGGCGACAAGGCCGAGGTCGCCGTCCGCGAGCGGTTGGCGAACGTGAAGTTCACCGAGGTGAATCTCGCCCCGAAGGTCGTCAAGTACAGCATCTACTTCGTGGCGGGCATCATCGCGGCAGCCCAACTCGGACTGGCCGCGAGCGCACTGTACGTCCTGCTCGGGGCCTACCTGTTCGCCGTCATCGTCTTCGGGGCACTCGCCCTCAAGGACGTCCTCGCGGCCGCCACCGCCGGCATCTACCTCCTGCTCAGTCAGCCCTACGGCATCGGAGACGAGGTGGAGGTCGCCGGCCACCGTGGCATCGTCTCGGAGGTCGACGTCTTCGTCACGACCGTCGAGAACGACGGCGAGGAGTTCATCGTCCCGAACAACCTCGTGTTCAGGTCGGGAATCATCCGCGTTCGCTGAACGGCGACCGGTCACCGCGCCGGCCCGAGCGACTACGACTCCGTGGTTCCGTCGCCCGCTTTGACGACGTCGGCGGGCACGCCGGCCACCGTCGCACCCGGCGGGACGTCCTCGACGACCAGCGAGTTGGCGGCGACCTGTGCGCCAGCGCCGACGTGGACGCCCGGCAGGACCACGGCCTTCGCGCCGACCATCGCGCGTTCACCGATCACGACCGCTCCGGTCCGATACTCGTCCTGGAGGAACTCGTGACAGAGCAACACCGAGTCGTAGCCGACGATGCAGTGGTCTTCGAGCGTGACGAGTTCCGGCCAGAAGACGTCCGGCGTGGCTTCGAGGCCCCAGGAGACGCCCTCGCCCACGGTGACGCCGATGCGACGCAACGCCCACGCCTTCACCGGGAGGAACGGTGCGAGGCGGGCCACGAGGACGAACAGGAAGTTGTAGACGATGCGCGGAACCGACTTCGCCTCCCGCCAGTGCTGGAGGGAGTTCAGCGCCCCGGGCGTCGGGTGGCGCGTCGTCCGGTCGTGGCGGTGGTCGGCGTCGTCTGGAGCGGACACGACCGACGGTTCGTCGTCAGGTGACAAAAACGGGGTCGTTCGACGGACGACCGGACGAGAGGTCGCCGGCGCTACGGCGACGGTTCGACCGACGAGAGTCGGTCGCGGGCCTCGGCCTCGGTCAGCGGGTCGTCGTACAGGTCGGTGCCCGGTCGCTGTCGTCGCCCTCCCTCGACTAGCGTGCCGGTGTCGACCGGAGCGAAGCCCACGTCTTCGACGAGTCCCGCGACGGTGGCCTTCGCCCGTGGGTCGTCCCCGGCGAGGAACAGCGCGAGGCGGTCCTCGCCGTCGCGGCCGGCGGCCTCGCGGAGGCTCTCCCAGTGCATCGTGTCGAACGTCTTGACGACCCGTGCGCCGGGGACCTGTTCGGCGATGTACTCACTCGACGTCCGTGGGAGGTCGAGCATCTCGGCGGAGTCGCCGTCGGGGGTGGTCGCGTCGACGACCACCTTGCCCGCGAAGAGGTCGCCACTGGGCAGCGACTCGCGGTTGCGAAACGGGAGGGCGAGGACGACGACGCTACCGAGTCGAACCGCCTCTTCGACGTCGCCGGCGTGCGCTCGTGGGCCGAGGTCCTCGACCGTCGATTCGAGCGACTGCGGTCCCCGGGGGTCGCTGAGTATCACCCCGTGACCCGCGTCGGTGAACAGCCCCGCGAGTGTCGTCCCGATGTTCCCCGCGCCCACGATACCGATGTCCATGGCCCTGCTAAACGGTGCCAGTAGAAAAGTCGCCGTTCGCGGCGGCGAGAGTGTTCCGGTGGTGAGACACTGCGTCGGGCCGTGAGGGTGTCACTCCCGCAGTTCGGCGACGTGGTCGACGCGTCGCTGGACCAACGCCTCGGTCCCCACGTCGTGGCGGACACGCAACCCCTCTCCGACGGCCGACAGGGCGGTCTCGGCCTGCCGTTCGGCCGCGGCGATGGACTCGGCGACGCCCACGACGGCGAACGACCGGGAGGTGGTCGTGTAGACGCCGTCCTCCCGGTCGTCGACGCTGGCGTAGAACAGCAGTGCGGACCCGACGCTCTCCTCGTCGACGGCCACCTTCGTCCCGCCTTCGGGGTCCTCGGGGTAGCCCGCGGGGACGGCGTACTTACAGACCGTCGCTCGCGCGGCGAAGGTGAGGTCCGGCAACCGCTCGCCGTCGCGTGCCGCGGTCAGCACGTCGACGAACGGCGTCTCCAGCACCGGGAGGGTGTTCATCGCCTCGGGGTCGCCGAACCGGGCGTTGAACTCGACGACCTTCACGCCGTCGGCGGTGAGCATGAACTGCCCGTAGAGGACGCCCCGGTAGTCGTCGAGTGCGTCGACGGTGGCCTCGATGACGCGCGCCGCCTCGTCGAAGTCGTCGTCGGTGAGAAACGGGAGGAGGAAGCCGGCGTCGGTGTAGCTCCCCATCCCACCGGTGTTCGGCCCCTCGTCGCCCTCGTAGGCACGCTTGTGGTCCTGAACGGCGGGCGAGACGCGGAACTCGCCGTCGGCGACGAACGCCTGCACGGTGAACTCCTCGCCCACGAGGCGCTCTTCGAGGACGAGACGCTCGTGGTCGGACGACCGGAGGTACTCCTTCGCCTCGGCGTTCGTCACCTGGTCGCCGGTGACACGCACGCCCTTCCCGCCGGTCAGTCCGGCGGGTTTGACCGCGAGGTCACCGTCGTACTCGTCGATGTAGTCGCAGGCCGCCTCGGTGTCGTCGAACGTCTCGAAGTCCGGACAGCCGGGGACGTCGTGTTCGCGCATGAACCGGCGCTGGTAGGCCTTGTCCGTCTCGATGCGGGCCTGTTCGGCACGCGGGCCGAACGCGTAGACGCCGGCGTCTTCGAGGGCGTCGACGACGCCCGCCGCGAGCGGGGCTTCCGGCCCGACGACGGCCAGCGTCGCGTCCACCGCCTCGGCGACGGCGACGACGGCCTCGGGGTCGGTCTCGTCGAGCAGTTCGACCGACTCCGCGAGGCGCGCGATGCCCGGGTTCCGGTTGGACGCACAGGCGTAGAGCGTGCAGTCGTCGGCCAGCGCGCGGGCGATGGCGTGTTCGCGCCCGCCGCCACCGACGAGCAACACCGTCTCGTGTGGGGCCATACGCGAAGACGATACGCACGCCGACGTAAGGGTTGTTCTTCCGGCGAGCAGAACTGTACACGGTCGTGGGTGTGACAGGGTATCGCTATCGAGACGTCCCCACTCGGTCGTCAGCCTCGCGGCCGACCGGTCGCGTCGGTCAGTCTCGCGGTTGTCCGAACTCCACGACGTTCCCGTCGGGGTCCATAGCGAGGCTCGCTCGTTCGCCCCAGGGCATGTCGCGTGGCGGCGGGACGTCCAGTCCCGACGTGAGACACGTCTCGTAGAACCCGTCCAGGTCGTCGCAGTCGACTCGAACGTGGAACCGCCCCTCCTCCAGGTTCAACAGCGTGAGCCACCCCGTCCCGATTCGTAGTCGTGCGACCGTCCCCGGTTCGTGGTGTCGAAGTTCGACACCGGGCAGTCGTCTGTAGAACTGGAGCGAGCGTTCGACGTCGGCGACGTGGAGCGTCAGTCCTCCGAGTGGCGTCGCTCCGGAATCGGTCCCCGTTCCCATGTGGCACGGACGGCGATCAGTCGCAAGTAGCTTCGGCACGGTTCGGTTGACTGTCCCCGAGACGGGGTGGTCCGACGGACACCGATTTACCGCCGGCGGGTGGACGAGCGGGTATGACCGATACCGATAGGAACCGACTCGCCGACGCCGCGAGTCCGTACCTCCGGCAACACGCGGACAACCCCGTCGACTGGCAGCCGTGGGACGACGCCGCCCTCGACGCCGCCCGTGAGCGTGACGTCCCCATCTTCCTCTCGGTGGGCTACTCGGCGTGTCACTGGTGTCACGTCATGGCCGAGGAGTCCTTCGAGGACGAGGCCACCGCCGAGGTGCTCAACGAGTCGTTCGTCCCCATCAAGGTCGACCGGGAGGAGCGCCCCGACATCGACCAACTGTATCTCACCATCTGCCAACTCGTCCGCGGGAACGCGGGGTGGCCCCTCTCGGTCTGGCTCACCCCCGACCTGAAACCGTTCTTCGTCGGGACGTACTTCCCACCCGAACCCCGTCGCAACATGCCGGGATTCCGCGACCTCCTGACCGACATCGCCGACTCGTGGTCGAACGCGGAGGACCGCCGCGAGATGGAACAGCGCGGCGACCAGTGGACCCGCGCCATCGAGGACGAACTGGAGGACGTGCCGGAACCCGAAGCGGTGCCGGAGTCCGACCTGCTCGCGGACGCGGGGTCGGCGGCGGTCCGGGCCGCGGACCGCGACCACGGCGGGTTCGGGCAGGGCCAGAAGTTCCCCCAACCCGGTCGTCTCCACCTGCTCGCCCGCGCGTACGACGCGACCGAACGCGACGTCTACCGCGAGGTGCTCGACGAGACGCTCTCGGCGATGGCCTCCCGTGGCCTCTACGACCACCTCGGGGGCGGGTTCCACCGCTACTGCGTCGACCGGGAGTGGGCGGTTCCCCACTTCGAGAAGATGCTGTACGACCAGGCCGAGTTGACCCGCGCGATGCTGGAGGGCTACCGTGTCACGGGGACGGAACGGTACGCCGACGCCGCCCGCGAGACGCTCGAATTCGTCGAGCGGGAGTTGACCCACCCCGACGGCGGGTTCTACTCGACGCTCGACGCGGAGAGCGTCGTGCCGGAAGGCACCACGGAAGCGAGCGGTGGAACCGCGAGCAAGGGCGAGGTTCCGCCAGGGACCTCGGACCGGAGCGGCGAAACCGCGGCGGAGAGCGTGGTGCCTGCGGACGCGAAACCAGGTGGCGAGCGAGAGGAGGGGGCGTTCTACGTCTGGACGCCCGAACAGGTCCACAGGCTCCTCGACGACGAGGAACTCGCGGACCTGTTCTGTGCACGCTACGGGGTCACCGAGTCGGGGAACTTCGAGCGGGGAACCACCGTCCTCGGCATCTCGCGGTCCGTCGACTCCCTCACGGACGAGTTCGACCGCTCCCCCGAGGCGATCCGCGAGGGACTCGCAACCGCCGAGGCACGGCTGTTCGAGGCCCGTGAGGAACGTCCGCGACCGCCCCGCGACGAGAAGGTGCTCGCGGGGTGGAACGGGCTGATGGTCTGGGCGTTCGCCGACGGCGCGCTCACGTTCGGCGAGCGGTTCGCCGACACCGCCGCCGAGGCGCTCGCGTTCGTCCGCGAGGAACTGTGGGACGAGGGGACGGAGACGCTCTCGCGCCGGTACGCGGCGGGTCACGACGGGACCGCCGTCCCCGGCTACCTCGAAGACTACGCCTTCCTCGGGCGCGGCGCGCTCGCGACCTACGAGGCGACGGGCGACCCGGAGCACCTCGGGTTCGCGCTCGACCTCGGCCGAGCGCTCGTCGAGCGGTTCTACGACGCCGAGCGTGGGACGCTCTACTTCACGCCGAGTGGAGGCGAGTCGCTGGTCGCTCGCCCACAGGAGGTGTCGGACCACGCGACACCCTCCAGTTCCGGCGTCGCGGCGTCGCTGTTGCTCGCCCTCGACCAGTTCGCTCCCGGTGCGGGGTTCGAGTCAGTCGCCCAGTCGACGCTCGAAGCCAACTCGCGGCGTGTGCAGACGAACCCGCTCCAGCACTCGGCGCTGACGCTCGCCGCCGACGAGTTCAGCGCGGGTCACGTCGAACTGACCGTCGCCGCCGACGGGTGGCCCGCGGGGTGGCGCGAGCGAGTCGGCGAGACGTACCTCCCGCGCCGCCTGCTCACGGTCCGACCACCCACCGACGAGACGCTCTCGGAGTGGGTCGAACGGTTGGACCTGGAGGAGACGCCACCGGTCTGGGCCGGCCGCGAGGCGAGCGACGGCCCGACGGCGTACCTCTGTGAGTCGTTCGCCTGTTCGCCGCCACGGACGGACGTCGGCGACGCGCTCGCGTGGCGCGACTGAGCGGTCGGCGACGTCCTCAGTCCTCCGATCCGCTCGTCGGCGACGCGCCCTCCAGACGCTGGGCGACGAAGACGGAGGGTGGCACGTCGGCGTCCTCGACGTAGCGGAACAGTTCCGCTCCCTGCCGTTCGACGACGACGGTCGGGATGAACTCGATACCGTACTCCTCGACGCCGGGGCCGACCTTCTCGCCGTCCCCGCGCTCGACGGGGAACTGTTCGATACGGTCGCCGGTGACGCCGGCGGCGTCGAGGGCCGCCGCGAAGTCCGGAAGCTGCTTCCGGCAGTCCTTACACCAGTCGCCGGCCCACACCTTGTAGACGACGTCGTCGTACGCGCGGAGGGTCTCGACGGTGTCCTCGTAGGCGTCGGCGGTCCAGACCGGGTTCGGAGACATCGTTTCCAGGGTCACACGTTCGCTACCGGCCGCGTCGGCTTAATTAGACCGTTCGGGAGTCGACAGTACCCGGTTCGGAGTACACGGTCGGAACGTCCCGTGTAGTACCGGCATTTTATAGAGACACTGTTTGTTGACGGTGTATGTCGATGCGCGACCGCATTATCGTGGTCTGTCGGAGTTGTGAGAAGCCGTACGTCGCGCGACTCGGCACGGATGACACGCTCATCCTTCCGGTCGGTGGAAAGCAGTGCCCCTGCGGGGGCGAGGAGTTCGACCGACTGGAAGCCGACGAGGGGTCGATTCGGGCGTCGGAGGACACGCTCCGGGCAGCGGACGACGACTGACCCCTCACGCGCGGCGCTCCGTTGTGACGTAACTACCGGTGTCTCGACACCGATTTTCGACGACTCGGGAGCGACGGTGCCCGCTTCGTCACGTCTTTACTCGTCGGTCGGGTAGTTCGAGCATGCACGAGAGCGTTCTCGACACGCTCGGCTCACCGCTGGTCCGGGTCGGTGGGGTCCCCGGCGCGACGGTCGCCGCCAAACTCGAATCGCGCAACCCCGGCGGGAGCGCCAAGGACCGCCCCGCGATGGCGATGGTCGAGGCCGCCGAACGGGACGGGACGCTCGAACCGGGCGACCACATCGTCGAGGCCACCTCGGGGAACACCGGCATCGGCATCGCCCTCGTCGCCGCCGCGAAGGGCTACGACTGCACGGTCGTCATGCCGGCGTCGAAGTCGCCCGAACGTCGCGCGGTGATGCGCGCCTACGGCGCGGACCTCGAACTCGTCGACGGCGACATCTCCGACGCCAACGACCGCGCCGACGAACTCGAAGCCGAGGGTGCGGTCCAGTTGAACCAGTTCGAGAACCCGTCGAACCCCGAGGCACACTACGAGACGACCGGCCCGGAACTGCTCGACCAACTCGACGGCCGGACCCCCGACGCGTTCGTCGCCGGCGTCGGGACCGGCGGGACGCTCTCGGGGGTCGGTCGTCGCCTCCGCGAACAGTTCCCGAGCGTCGAGATCGTCGCCGTCGAACCCGCGGACAACGCCGTGCTCTCGGGCGGCGACGCCCGCGAGGACTCCTTCCAGGGGATGGGACCGGGGTTCGTCTCGCCGAACCTCGCGGTCGACCTCGTCGATTCGGTCGAGACGGTCACGCTCGACGTCGCCGAACGGGAGTGTCGCCGACTGGCCCGCGAGGAGGGCGTCCTCGTCGGCCAGTCCTCGGGGGCGTCGAACGTCGCCGCTCGGCGAGTGGCCGAGCGAGTGGCCGAGGAGCGCGGAACCACGACCGCGACCACGAGTGCGAGTGCCAGTACGGCGGACGCACGGACCGCTTTCGTCGACCGGCCGTCTCAGCAGTTGCCCGTCGCCAGCGACGCGACCGACGCTGCGAGCGGCGACGACGCTGCGGGCGGCGGCGACGGGTCGGGTGACGACGACGGGTCGACCGACCGACCGCTCGTCGTCACGGTGTTCTGGGACAGCGGCGAACGGTACCTCTCGACGGGCCTGTTCGACGACTGACGGAGGAGTCAGTCGTCGAGGCGGTCCGCGACCATCCGGAGCTGTTCTCGCCGGTCGTCGACGGCGCTCTCGCGCAACTCGCGCTCGACGTCCGTCTCACAGACGAGGTCCGGGACGGGCGTCGGTCGGCCCTCCTCGTCGAGTGCGACGAACGTGAAGAAGGAGGTGGTGGTGTCGCGGTTCGGGCGGTCGCTCTTCGGGTCCTCGGCGTGGACGTCCACTTTCACGTCGACGCTGGTGCGCCCGGTGTCGAAGACGTAGCCCTCGACGACGACCACCTCGCCGAGTTCGATGGGCGAGATGAAGTCGACGTGGTCCATGGAGGCGGTGACGACCTGGTCGCCGGCGAAGCGCATCGCGGCGACCGCACCACAGATGTCCATCCAGTTCAACACGGCCCCGCCGAGCGCTCGCCCGAGGTTGTTGGTGTCGTTCGGGAGGAGTATCTCGGTCATCTCGGTGTAGGAGTCGAGCAGTCTGACGGCCATACCGGAGGCTCACGACCGGTCGCCTTGAGCGCTTCCACCTGCCGTCCCCGTCACCGCGACGACGACGCGCTACCGGTCCGTGCGCCTCGTCGTGGACGAGGAGTCGGGTGGGGCCGGACCGAACTAATCACGGTCGTCCGAACTATCCCCAAGTTCAGAAACACACGAAAACTTATTATTATCGAGTCGAACGGACGGATGGAACACTCCGACTCCGCTCATCATGAGTACACTACAACAGTCCGAAGCGGTGTATCAGGCCGAAGCGGCCTCGCTCGTCGAACTACTCGGGCGGGCGCTCGACGACCTCTTCGTCGACTCGCCACCCGTGTACGACGTGGTGGACCCCGACGCTCTGGAGACGCTCTTCGAGGACCGTCCCGACGGGTCCCCTCGCGTGGACGGCACCGTGGCGTTCACGTACCGCGACCACGAGTTCGTCCTCGACTCGACGGAGCGGGAAGTCCGCGTCGACGAGGAGTAGACCGCGTCTCCGGTCTCTCACCGTATCGCTCGGAAGTGCGACACAGGTAAGAATCAGGAACGGATAGCCGAGGTAATGAGCGAGCAGGCCACGGAACGTGGCTCCGTCCGGGTGGTCGGGACGGCCCACGTCTCCGCGGACAGCGTCGACGAAGTCGAACGCGTCATCGCCGAGGAGCGGCCCGAGGTCGTCGCCGTCGAACTCGACGAGGGCCGATACCGCCAGATGCAGGGCGACAGCCCCGAGGACCTCGACGCGAGCGACCTCCTGCGTGGCAACACCGTCTTTCAGTTTCTGGCCTACTGGATGCTCTCGTACGTCCAGACCCGGATGGGCGAGCAGTTCGACATCCAACCGGGCGCGGACATGCTGGCGGCCATCGACGCAGCCGAGGAACACGGCACCGACGTCGCGCTGGTCGACCGCGACATCCAGGTGACCATCCAGCGCTTCTGGACGCGACTCTCGGGGGTCGAGAAGCTGAAACTCGTCGCCGGACTATCGATGAGCATCGCGCCCCCCCGCGAAGTCGGCGCGATGGCCGGCGGCGCTGTCGGCCTGTTCCTCGGTATGCTCGCCGGGACGTTCTTCAGCGAACCGCTCGGACTGAACGCACTCGCGGCCGGAATCGGCCCCGCCGCCGGTCTCCTCGGTGGCCTCGTCGTCGGCCTCGTCGTCGGCGTCGCGCTGTTCGTCTTCGTCGGTGACCTCCTCCCCGACCGACTGGAGTTCGTGACGAAGGTGGCCGCCTGCGTCGTCGGTGGGCTCGCCCTCGGCGTCGGCGTCTGGGTGGCTGGCGGCGTCGCCGTCGGTCCGCTCGACCTCTCGGTGGCGACGCTCGACGGCATCGGGCAGGGAGCGGCCGTCTTCGGCCTCGGCCTCCTCGGCGGCGTCGTGCTGTTCGGCATGACCGGTGCGCTCGTCGGTACGCTCCTCGGTGCGAGCATGCACGAGGAGGAGTACGAGGAACTCGACATGGAGTCGCTGACCGACACCGACGTGGTGAGCGTGATGATGGACGAGTTCCGGCAGTTCTCGCCGGACGGGGCGTCGGCGCTCATCGACGAGCGCGACGCCTACATCGCCCACAACCTCGTCTCACTCCGGAACTCGGGGAAACGCGTCGTCGCCGTCGTCGGCGCGGGCCACCGGGCGGGCATCGAGAACTACCTCGACCACCCCGAGCAGTTGCCGCCGATGGCGGACCTGACGGGCCGCGAGTCCGGGAGTCGGTTCTCCTTCTACAAACTGTTCGGCTACCTGTTCACGCTCGGGTTCGCCGTCGCGTTCGGCCTGCTGGCGATGGCGGGCGCACAGAACCAGTTCCTCTTCGAACTGTTCGCGGCGTGGTTCCTGTTCAACGGTGTCTTCGCGTTCGGACTCGCCCGTATCGCGGGGGCACACTGGCCGAGCGCGGCCGTCGGCGGCGCTATCGCGTGGCTCACGAGTCTCAACCCCCTGCTCGCACCGGGCTGGTTCGCGGGTTACGTCGAGTTGCGCTACGCGAACGTCAACGTCGGCGACATCGGGAAACTGAACGAACTGCTCGGCGACGAGGACCTGCCCGTCGTCGACGTGTTCACCCAGATGCGCGAGGTGCCGCTGTTCAGACTCATCCTCGTCGTCGCGCTGACGAACATCGGGAGCATGGTCGCCAGCTTCCTGTTCCCGTTCGTCGTCCTCCCGTATCTCTCCCAGGACGTCGACGGCGTCGCCGGCGTCGTCGACCTGATGTACCAGGGGCTCCGCAACAGCATCGACCTCGTCACCGGAGGGCTGGCGCTATGAGCGGCCAGTACGCGTCGACCTCGAACCGGATTCGCTTCAGTCGCCGCGAACTGCGTGACCTCGCCGTCGCGTGGCTGGCACTCGGCGTCGCGTTCACGTTCTTCCTGAACAACGGGCTGGCCCAGGGGCTTCTCTACGGGCGGCTACCGGTCGCAGAGGCCACCCGGACGTTCGTCCTCTCGTTGCTCACCGTCGGCGTCGGGTTCCTGCTCCACGAACTCGCACACAAGGTCGTCGCCATCCGCTTCGGGCAGGTCGCGGAGTTCCGCGCGGACTACAGCATGCTCGCGTTGGCCATCTTCGCAGGACTGGCGGGGTTCCTGTTCGCCGCCCCCGGTGCGGTCTACCACGGCGGGCGTCCCATCTCCGACCGGCAGAACGGTCTCATCGCGCTCGCCGGTCCCGTGACGAACGTCGTGCTCATCGCCGTCTTCCTCCCGCTGGTGTTCGCCGGCGGTCTGCTCGGGAGCGTCGGCGTACTCGGCGTCGGCATCAACGCCCTGCTGGCCGGGTTCAACATGATTCCGTTCGGCCCCCTCGACGGTCGGAAGGTGCTCGCGTGGTCGAAACCCGTCTTCGCCCTCTCGTTCGTCGTCTGTGCGGGCCTCGCGGCCGTCGTGGTCTTCGTCCTGTTCGTCTGAGCCGCGGCCACGCGGTGCCGGACCGATTCGTTTTTGGGTTCCCTCCGCCCCCACTCGCTCGTGACCGACGCACCCGAGGACGACGGGCGGGACGACGAGGGGATGACCTACTCCGAGGCCGGCGTCGACATCGCCGACAGCGAGGCCGCGACGGCCGCACTCGTCGGCGCTATCGGCGAGTCCTCGGGCGACTACGCGGGACTGGTCGACCTGGGCGACCGGTACCTCGCGCTCGCCACGGACGGCGTCGGCTCGAAACTGCTCGTCGCCGAGGCGCTGGGCGACTACTCCACCATCGGCATCGACTGCATCGCCATGAACGTCAACGACCTCGTCGCGGCGGGCGTCGACCCCGTCGCGTTCGTCGACTACCTCGCCGTCGACGCGCCCGACGACGCCACCGCCGAGCAGGTGGGGCAGGGCCTCGCCGCGGGGGCGGCCGAAGCGGGCATCACGCTCGTCGGCGGCGAGACGGCCGTGCTCCCGGACGTCATCACGGGTCTCGACCTCGCGGGGGCGTGTGCGGGTCTCGCCGAGAAGGGAGACCTGCTGCCCGGCGAGGCCGAGGTGGGTGACGCGCTGGTCGGCGTGCCGTCCTCCGGAATCCACTCGAACGGGCTGACGCTGGCACGGCAGGCCGCGACGGAGAACCACGAGTACACCGACGCCTTCCCGCTCGACGAGGAGCGGACCGTCGGCGGCGTCCTCCTCGAACCGACGCGTATCTACACCGACCTGCTCGGGCCGCTCCGGGACTGTGACGCACACGCCGCCGCCCACGTCACCGGCGGCGGGTGGACGAACCTCACCCGGATGGGCGACCACCGCTACGAGGTGACCGACCCGTTCGACCCACAGCCGGTGTTCGAGTTCGTCCAGTCCGAGGGGAGCGTGAGCGACGAGGAGATGCACCGGACGTTCAACATGGGGACGGGGTTCGTCGCCGCACTCGCTCCCGCGGACGCCGAGCGGTTCGTCGACCGGGTCGCGGATGCCCACGTCGTCGGAACGGTGGCCGAGGGGGACGCAGCCGTCGAGATTCGTGGGCTGACGCTCTCGTGACGTTGACGAAAGAGTGATAAGTCCACACTCGCAGGCATCATTTACAAACGGTATCGAGCGAAACGTGTCGGTACGGAACGACACGGCCGGCGGTCCGGGCGTCGGGCACCCGGGCTGTCGGGTGGTTTCGGCCATCCACCGACCCAACGAAAGACGGAACGAACCCATGACGTCCGACATCCACTCCATCGACGTGCTCGCTCTCGTCACCCCTTCCGAGGGTGTCTCTCCCTCCAGTTCGGTGCTCGACAAGTTCTACGCCGTCCTCGCGGACGAGCGCCGCCGCCGTCTGGTCGACCACCTCACTCGCGTCGAGACGACGTCGTTCGAGCGTCTCGTCGGTGCGTTCGCAGCCGAGCATCCGACCCGAGAGCGGTTCTCGAACCAGCTCTACCACGTCCACCTGCCGAAACTCAGCGCCGCGGGACTCGTCGAGGAGGACGCCGAGGACATCGTCTACGACCCACCGGCTAGCTTCGAGGCGTTCTGTGACCGCGTGCGTGCGCACTCGGCGGTCGACCGGAGCGAGTCACACGGTGTCGACGAGGGGTTCGACATCCTCTCGAACGCCAGGCGTCGGGCCGTCCTGCGACTCCTCGACGAGCACCACCAGATATCGCTCCCGGACGTCGCGGACGAGGTGGCGACCGACGAGGAGGACGTCAGCATCGTCGAAGTCGACCCCGGCGCCGTCCTCGACGTCTACCTCTCGCTGTACCACGACCACGTCCCCCGACTCGTCGACGCCGGACTCGTCGAGTACGAACAGGAGCGTGACCTCGTCGCCCTCCGCACGGAAGGCACCTCGAAGACCGCATCCGCCGTCGACGAGTGATTCGCGTTCGGTCCCGAGACTCGACCGTCGAGCGACGGTGTCGACCGGAGTCCGAGCGACGACAGGGCCGTCGCTCGGGGAGCGGCGTCCGACCGAAAGGTTCGGAGTTCAGAAGGCGGTGCTGGTCACTGGCCCCTCGTGCGGTCGTAGGCGGCACTCACCCGTGCCACCACCCGGTGGAACGGGAACGGGAGGCCGACCCGACTCGCGACCATCGCCACCGGCATCAGGAGGATGCCGGTCAGGAGGCAGAGCTGGTACAGGGCGAACAGCAGCAGGGACCGAAAGCGGTGTATCATCGGTGTCCTCACTCACCGCAGAACTCCTCGGGTTACAAACCCTTTGTGGCTACGAATTCGGTCGTCACAGGGAGGACAGTGTCGCAGTAACGCGATTCAACTGGAGGCGCGTCGGGGACAACGTGACCTGATATCGGTTCGGCGTCGTGGGTAAGCGGCGGTACGGTGAGGCGAGCGTTCCCCATAACTTATCGAGAGATTCGCGGTGACGTGCGCACCGAACCGGAAGGCCTGAACGTGTCGCCACGAAGCGGTGGGTATGAGCAACTATCTGGTCGCCATGGAGGCCGCCTGGCTGGTTCGTGACGTCGACGGTATCGACGACGCCATCGGTGTCGCCGTCAGCGAGGCCGGCAAGCGCTTGAATCAGAAGGAGATGGACTACGTCGAGGTCGAGGTCGGGGGGACGCCCTGTCCGGCCTGCGGTGAGGCGTTCGACTCGGCGTTCATCGCCGCCGACACCGCGCTCGTCGGCCTCCTGCTGGAGATGAAGGTGTTCAACGCCGAGGGTGAACAGCACGCCCAGCGCATCGCCAAGAGCGAGATTGGCGGCGCACTGCGGAAGGTCCCGCTGAAGGTCATCGAGACGTTCGACATCGGCGAGGAAGAGGACGACTGAGACGACCGCGTCGTCGGGTCGCTCAGCCGAGGTACGACGCCGCGCCTGCCGCCACGATGCGGGCCACCTCGACCACCTCGTCGGTGTAGACGAACTCGCCCGCGCCGTGGATGTTCTCGCCGTCCGGCCCCACGATGACCGTCGGGAGGTCGGCCCGGTCGCCGAAGTAGTTGAAGTCACCGACGCTAGAGAAGTAGCCGGTTTCGGGGGCCTTCCCCGCCACCTCGTGAGTCGCGCCGTCGAGCGACCGGACCAGCGGGTGGTCCTCGTCGGTGACGTACGGGCCGTAGTAGATGTCGGCGGCGGGAGCCTCGCGGAAGCCGACGTCCACCTCGCTGTCGAGGTCCAGTGCGGCGACGGCGGCTTCGGCCTGTTCGCGGACTACCTCCTTGGTCTCACCGGGGACGACGTGCCGGTCGGCCAGCAGTCGGGCCGACTCCGGAACGGAGAGCGTCTGACTCCCACCGTCTATCTTCAGCGGGCAGACCGACCCGTCGCCGAGGTCCGGGTGGGAGTCCACGTCGAGTTCGTCGAGCGCTGCGGCGACGCGGCCCGCGTCGACGACGGCGTTGACACCTTTGTGTGGCTGTGAGCCGTGGGCGGCGTGGCCCGTCACCGCGACGTCGTAGAGGTATCGACCGCGAGCGCCGAGGACGAGCGCCGGGTTCGAGACGTCGGACTGACAGAGGATGGGACCGGGTTCGGTGACGATGGCGGCGTCACAGTCGTCGGTGTAGCCATCGCGGATGAGCGCGTCGGCCCCGAGTCCGTACGGTCCCTCCTCGTCAACGACGGCCGTGAACAGCACGTCGCCCGCGAGGTCCACCTCCGCGAGCGCCTCGAAGGCGACCATGATGCCCGCGAGGCCGCCTTTCATGTCACAGGCACCCTGCCCGTACAGTTTGCCGTCCTCGATGCGCCCCGAACAGGGGTCTTCCTCCCACGCGTCGACGATCTTCACCGTGTCCACGTGAGCGTTCAGCAGGAGCGTCGGCGCGTCGGGGGCGCTCCCCTCCAGTCGCGCGACGACGTTGTCGCCCTCGAAGCCCGTGATGTCGGGTTCCGAGACGTGGTGGTACTCCGGGTCGAGGCCGCGTTCGTCCAGCCAGTCGTGGACGAACGCGGTTATCTCCTCCTCCTCGAAGTACGGACTGCGAATCCGCACCAACTGCTGGAGCAGGTCGATAGTCGCCTCGTCGTCGACGGTGTCGGCGACGGACTGGGGGTGACTCATCTCAGTCACCCGCCCCCGGACTCGGCGTGGGGTCGTCGCTCGGGTCCGGGTCGGTCTCCCGGATGTTCGGGTCCCACTCGTCGCTGGGGACGCCGGGGAGCGTGTCGAGGATGGCTCCGACGTCGGTCCCCGCCCGGTCGCCGAGATACCAGTAGACGGCGAAGACGACGAGACCGACGGCCAGCCACGGGACGTAGATGGCGAGCGTCGAGAGCGCGCCGAACTCCCCGGTGAACAGCGCCGTCCAGTTCGCGGCCTGGGTGAGCAGTCCGCCCGACCCGACGACGGCGACGACCACGGAGACGTAGAACCACGCTCCCGGCTGGAAGGCGGCCCGTGAGGCGATATCCGCCCGTCTCGCGTAGACCCACCCTGCTGTAATCGAGACCGTGAAGTACGCGATGAGGTAGCTGAACGTGGCGATGGCGAGCGCCCCCTCCAGTCCACCCGACCAGAACGTCAGGAACGAGGAGACACCCCACAGCGTCAGCAGCGACCAGTGTGGCGTCCGGAACCGACTGCTGACCGACGAGAAGAACTGGGGGAACACCCGGTCCCACGACCACGAGTAGGGCATCTTGATGCCCGCCGCCATCACCGCGTGGACGCTGGAGGCGGTAGCGAGCAGTCCGCCGAACGCGACGATACCGGTGCCGACGTCGCCGAGGAACACCTCCGCGGCCGTCGCCAGCGGCCGGTCGGAGTTCGCCAGCACGGTGTAGTCGCCGACGACGCCGTAGATGACCGCCGCCGTCAGCATGTAGAGCACGATGAGGACGGCCGTCCCGCCGACCATCGCCAGCGGGAGGTTCCGACCGGGGTTCTTCACCTCCGCGCCCATCTGGGCGGCGACGGCGATACCGATGTAGGCGTAGAACAGCGGGACGGCCGCGGCGACGAACCCGTCGAACCCGCCCGTGAAGAACGGTTGGTAGTTGGCGGCGTCGATGGAGAACAGACCCGGAATCACGAGGACGAGAATCGAGAGGATGAGGAAGCCGAAGATGACGTTCTGGGAGACGCTGTACCCCTTCGTCCCGACGAGGTTGACGAGAAAGAGGACGGTCAACAGGACGAAACCGGCGACGGTGGCGTCGACACCGGGGTAGAAGACGTTGAGGTACGTGCCGAACCCGATGGCGAGAGTGGCACACGCCGCCATGTACCCGAGCCACTTCGACCACGTGACGACGAACCCCGGTAACCGCGAGTCGAACGTCCGTGAGATGTACGTGTACGACCCCGCCGCACCCGGGAAGATAGTGGCGATCCAGCTGTAGTTCGTGGCGATAGCCATCGCCAGCAGCCCCGAGATGGCGACGACCAGGATGACGCTCGGCCCGGTCGTGCTGCTGGCGGTTCCGAGCGTGACGAACAACCCCGCTCCGAGCGTCCCCGCGACGACGGTGGCCATCGCCCCCATCGGCCCCATACTCCGGCTGAGACTGTTCTCTGTCGACTGTGGCGACATGTGCTACCATGACCCAGTACTGACTGTTAACTCCCCTGCCTAGCATGGTTGGGTCGTCGACGTCGGGTCAGATACGACTCAACGTGAATCGTCGCCGAGGAGCTTCGCTTCGGCCTTCCGGAGGTGTTCGAGGAGCGTCGGCTTCGAGATGTCGAGCGTCTCCGCGAGGTCCGCCGCGGAGGTCTCCCGAGGCCAGGAGTAGTACCCCTCTCTGCGGGCGAGGTCGATGACCTCGCGCTGTCGTTCCGAGAGGTCGTCGAGTGCGAAGACGCCGCTCCCGAGACCCTCGCCGACGGAGGCGATGGTCCCGACACGGACGTCGGCGTCTTTCTCCTCGCGTATCTCCGCGAGTGCCGTCTGGACGGCGTCCCGGTCCTTGTCGACGAGGACGGTCCAGTACTCCCGGCCGCCGACCATCCGAACCGGTTCGTCGGGGATGAACCCCCGCGAGACGAGGGCGTCGTTGATGCTGTTCTCGAGGTCGTACGTGACGACGAGACCCTGCGTGGCGCTCCCGGGTGCGAGCGTCTCGTCGTCGACGGTCCGAGGCTGGGCGACACTCCAGACCGAGTCGGTGAGTGGGGAGGTGGCGATGGCCTCGACGAGCGTGTCGAGGTCGGTCGTCGTGTCGGCGTAGGCGGTGAACCGTCCCTGTGCCCGCCCGTCGACGTGGTGGACGCCGTGGCCGAACAGTCCCGCCGGTACCTGCTCGGTCACCTCCAGCGTCCAGCAGTCCGGGTGCCAGATGTCGAGTGTGAGGCGACTGCCGTTCCCAGCGGGTGCACCCTCGCCCATGTCAGGTCTTACCAATTGCCTACGTCGCAATAACGTCTCGCGTTCGGCGACTCGCGCCGGGGGACACCCGGTGTCTGCCGGAGGGTCGCCCTCCGTGACCGAGTTCCAGCGCGAGGTCGGCGTCGTCGCCACTCCTCGGTGGATCGTCACACGAAAGACGTCTCGGGTGAGTCGGCCGCGAATCCGGCGGGCCGGTCAGCGGTTCCAGCCGCGTGGGTCGTCGTCACCGACGAACCACCCAGCCGCGAACCCTGCGGCCCACCCGACGCCGACTCCGCCGAGCAACACCGCGAGCAGCAGTAGTTCGAGTGGCATCACGACCAGAGAGGGGCCGCCTTACGGCAGCAGCCCTCCGAGCAGGTCGTCGAGTGCATCCCCGACGTTCCCGCTCAGGAGTGCGTCGGTCAGTTCGTCGGCGTCGAGCGACCCGTCGTCCAGGCCGTCGACGACCAGCGACAGTTCCTCGTCCGTGACGTCACCGGCCTCGATAGCGCCGTCGAGCAGGCTCAACTGTGTGTTGTTCAACTCCGCGGTCAACGTCGCCAGTTCGGAGTCGTTCGTCCCGTCCTGCAGGTCGGTCAGCAGACCGAGGTCGAGTGCGAGGTCGGTGTCGATGTCGGCGATGTCGATGCCGAGCAGTTCGATACAGACGCTCAGGTCGTCGTTGCTCGCTACGTCGACTACCGTGCCGTTCTCGTCGAGGACACGGACCTCCTCGATGAGGACCGTATCGAGGTTCACGCCAGCCAACTGGTCGAGGTCACCGAGGGAGACGGTCGTGTTCCCGTCGACCTCCGCGGTGATGGTCCTGCTCTGGTCGTCGCTGAGACGGAGCAGGTCGAGTTCGACCGTGACGTTCTCCAGGTTCGTCTCGACGAGGAACTCCGTACAGTCGGTCGTGACGTTTGCGAAGTCGTCCGTGCCGTCGTCGCCACCGAGCAGGTCGTCGAGTGCATCCCCGACGTTCCCGCTCAGGAGCGCGTCGGTCAGTTCGTCGGCGTCGAGTGACCCGTCGTCCAGGCCGTCGACGACCAGCGAGAGGTCGGTCTGGTCGACGTCACCGGCCTCGATAGCGCCGTCGAGCAGGCTCAACTGCGTGTTGTTCAACTCCGCGGTCAACGTCGCCAGTTCGTCGTCCGAGGTGCCGTTCTGGAGGTTCTCCAGCAGACCGAGGTCGAGTGCGAGGTCGGTGTCGATGTCGGCGATGTCGATGCCGAGCAGTTCGATACAGACGCTCAGATCGTCGTTGCTGTCGACCGCGAGAACGTCGCCGTCGTCGTCGAGGACACGGATCTCCTCGATGAGTGCCGCGTCGACACCGATGTCGGCGATGCCGTCGAGTTCACCGAGGGAGACGTTCGTCGTACCGTTCAACTGGACGGTGAGCGTCCGCGTCTCGTTCGTGCCGAGGTCGAGCACGTCGACTTCGGCGGTGACGTTCTCCAGGTCGGTCTCGACGAGGAACTCCGTACAGTCGACGGTGACGTTCGCGCCGTCGTCGCCGTCACCGGGCGCACCGTCGTCCGCACAGTCGACCACGATGGTCTGCGTGCCGACGACCTCGCCGCCGACGACGGTCGTCAGGGTGTACTCGCCGTCACCGAGACCGCTGAAGGTCCGGTTCTCACCGGCGTCGAACGTCAGCGTGCGATTCGCGTCGCCGCTGACCTCGACCGTCACGTTCGCGTCGTTCGTGTTCGAGAGCGTCACGTCTCCGCCGTCGGCCGTACACGTGGCTTCGGCGGTGATCTGGACGACGTCACCGTCGTCGGTGCCGTCGTCCGAGTCGTTGCCGTCACCGGGCGCACCGTCGTCCGGGCAGTCGACGACGACCGTCTGGGTTCCGACCGCTTCGTCGTCTACGACCGTCGTGACGTCGAACTCGCCGTTCTGCACGCCGTCGTAGGAGACGTTCTCACCGGGGGCGAGCGTCACGATTCGTCCACCGACGTCGGCGGTGACGGTCACGTCGTTCTCGTTGGTGACCGTCACCGTCGCGCCAGCGTCGTCACAGGTGACGTCGACGTCGACTTCCAGCAGGTCGCCGTCGTCGGAGTCGTTCCCGTCACCTGCGTCGTCGTCCACACAGTCGACCGTTCGACTCTGCGTACCGAGCGTCTCGCCGTCGATGACGGTGGCAACGGTGTACCGGCCGTCGGAGACGCCGTCGAGCGTCAGGCTCTCGCCAGCCTCGATGGTCCGCGACCCGGAGCCGTCACCACTGAGTTCGACGGTGACTGCCTGGTCGTTCGGGTTCGTGAGGGTGACCGTCGCACCGTCGGAACCGCACTCGATCTGAACGGTGACGAGCGAGAGTCCATCCTCTCCGTCGTCCATCCCGTCGTCTCCGTCGTCTCCATCGTCCGCACCGT
>NZ_WSZK01000011.1 GCF_009791395.1 Halomarina oriensis | reverse complement strand
CCGGTGGCTCGCCGACCGACTCGGGGAGCGATGGCCCGAGCACCGGCCAACCGAAGCGGTCGGGCGCGACCCGCTGGCGGCGATGTGTCCTGCCGGTCCGTACCTCTACGTCGACCCCGACGCGCTGCTCGCCCTCTACCAGGAGACCGAGCGCCCCTCGGAGCAAGTCGAGCAGGTAGCGTGGGTCCTCGACACCTATCCGCGAACCGACCGATAGCGGTCGAGCGAAGAAAGATATATGTGATGGGTGAGCATAGCTGTGTCAAACCGTGGCGCAGATCACTCGCCGGACACGTCTCGGACTCTCGCGAGCCACGGGAGTGCGGGGAGCGTCCGACCGATGGGGGGATAGCCGATGACCAGCGCCGAATACTTCGTTCGGCGGACGGTGCAGGCGGTGGTGACGTTCATCGCCGTCGTCATGCTGACGTTCTTCCTGTTCCGGGTGATGCCGGGCGGGCCCATCGAGGCGCTTCGCGCCCAACTCGTTCGAAGCGGCCGGTACTCCCCCGAGCAGATCGAGCGTATCATCTCCGTTCGGACGAACATCAGCCCGGAGAAGCCGATGTGGGCGCAGTTCTTCGAGTACTTCGGCGGGCTGTTGACCGGTAACTTCGGGCAGTCGATCCGAACGAACCAGCCGGTCGCCGAGATCCTCGCCAACGCGATGCCGTGGACCATCTTCCTGTCGGCAGTGTCGCTGTTGCTCATCTTCGCTATCGGCATCTTCCTGGGCGCGGCGATGGCGTACGCCGAGAGCAGCCGGTTCGACGTGAGTTCGTCGGTGGCGTCCATCGTCCTCACGTCGATACCGTTCTACGTCGTCGCCGTGATCTTCGTCTGGTTTCTGGGCTATCAGTGGAACCTCTTCCCGACGGGCGGCCGGGTAGACAACTCGCTGACACCCGGGTTGAACGTCGACTTCGTCGTCAGCGTCCTCTATCACGGTGCGCTTCCCATCGCGGCGCTGGTCGTCGCCGGGTTCGGCAACCGGGCGCTCCAGATGCGGGGCAACAGCATCCAAGTCCTCGGCAGCGACTACCTCCGGGTGGCCCGCCTGCGCGGCCTCTCAGAGCGTCGTATCGTCACACGCTACGTCGCTCGCAACGCCATCCTCCCGATGTACACGAGCATCATGCTCGCCATCGGGACGCTGTTCGGGAGCTCCATCATCCTCGAACAGATCTTCACCTACCCTGGGATGGGCTACTACATCTACCAGAGCCTCGACGCCAAAGACTACACCCTGTTGATGGGCGGGTTCCTGTTCGTTAGCTTCGGCACCATCTTCGGCGTCTACGTCGCCGACCTCACCTACGGCTTCATCGACCCCCGCGCGTCGGCCGACGACGACCAGAGCGGCTCGGGAATGAGCTTCCGGGGAGCGGTCGCGAAGCTCCGACGCTGGGCGAAGGGACTCGGTCGAAGCCCGTCGTCGGGCGCGGCGACCGACCGCGCACGAGCGAACGGCGCGGGAGCCACCGGGGCCTCGGACTCGTTGTTCGAGACGCGTGCGGACGAATCGCTGACGCGCGGCGAGCGGTTTCGCCAGTCGTTCGACGAGTACGTCCTCGCGACGGCACGGGTCGCGTGGACGGACTACCGCGCCCGCATCGGCCTCCTCGTCGTCTCGACGTTCCTGCTGATGGGTGCCATCGTCCTGATTCCGAAGTGGTGGAACAACGACATCATGCCGTTCCTCAACGCGACGCTCGGGCTCGGGCTGGGGACGCTGACACCACTCGTCCCGACGCCGGTGACCGGGTCGGACTACCTCCTGCCCCCGTTCCGGGGGGGTGTCGCCGCCCTCTGGCAGCCCGGTGGCTGGATCGAGTTCACGCCGTGGCCCGAACTCCGCCGTCCGTTCGGAACGCAGGACACGGGTAAGGACATCTTCGCCCAGATCGTCTACGCGACACCGGACATGTTGAAGATGGTCGCGGCCGGCGCGGTGTTCTCGACCGGACTCGCCACCGTCTGGGGAGCGTTCTCCGGCTACGCTGGCGGGGCCGTCGACCGACTGATGATGGCCATCTCCGACATCGTCATCACCATCCCCGGCCTGCCGCTCATCATCGTCCTCGCAGCCATCATCGAACCCGAGGACCCCGTCGTCGTCGGTATCCTCCTCTCGACGCACACCTGGGCCGGGTTCTCCCGGGCGCTGCGCTCGCAGGTGCTCACCATCCGCGAGGAGAGCTACGTCGAGGCCTCACGGACCATCGGCGTCTCGACGTCCTCCATCGTCTCTCGGGACATCCTGCCGAACCTGATGCCGCTGGTGATGGTCAACTTCGTCACCGGGGCGCGTCGTGTCATCATCTCCTCGGTCGCGCTGTACTTCCTCGGCATCCTGCCGTTCAGTACGTTCAACTGGGGCGTGATGATGAACTACGCGTACAACTCCGGGGCGCTACTGGACATGGCGTACGCCCACTGGTTCCTCGCCCCGATGCTCACCATCGTGCTGTTCTCGCTCGGGCTCATCCTGCTCGGGCAGGGGATGGACCGCATCTTCAACCCACGTATCCGGGCGAAACACATGAAGAGCCAGCAGACGAGCGAGGGGAGCGACGGCGCGGTCGCGGCCGACGGCGGGCGCGTGGAGTAGCGGGCTTCTCACGCCCACGCCGCCAACGGATCGGCCCGCCCGTTCACGGGGGTCTCG
The DNA here is from genome assembly GCF_009791395.1 of Halomarina oriensis. GTDB lineage: Archaea > Halobacteriota > Halobacteria > Halobacteriales > Haloarculaceae > Halomarina > Halomarina oriensis. Next base: position 81,027 of record NZ_WSZK01000011.1, on the reverse strand, counting down.
ATCCCGTTTTTCGACGACACGGAGCGTTATTACGCCGACAGCCCTCACACTCACTCGTGGTTACGATACTGCCGCTCGCGGACGCGAAACGCGTCGTCGAGCACGCCGAAGGGAAAGCGAACCGACTCGGAATCGCCGCGACGGTCTCGGTCGTCAACGCCGAGGGGACGCCCGTGGCCATTCACCGGATGGACGGTGCGACACTCGTCAGCGTCGAGGTGTCCAGGGAGAAAGCGTACACAGCGGCCGCGACCGAGAAGCCGACGGCCGACTTGACGGCAGCGAGCCAGCCGGGCGGGGACGTCTACGGTCTCGCCTCCGCCGACCGGAACCGGCTCGCGGTGTTCGGCGGCGGCGTCCCGCTCGACCGCGACGGCACGGTGCTGGGTGCGGTCGGCGTCAGCGGCGGGAGCGTCGACGAGGACGTGGCCGTCGCGACGGCTGGTGCCGACGCGTTCGTGGCGGGCGACAGCGAGTAGGTCGCTCCCACGAGCGTGCTGGGTCGGTCAGGACGTGGACTGCTCGTCGCGTCGCCACCGCGACCGCTCGCGGGTCGACAGCGGGAGACAGCCGTCGGCGAGCGGGTCGTCGGTCGCCGCCATCCACCCCAGCAGGGCCGCTCGGAGTCGTCCCAGCGCCTCGACGTGGTCCGGGTTCGGGTCCGAGGCGGCGGCCAGCCACTCCTCGCGGGGCTGGTGGGGTGGGCCGTCGTACTGCGTCAGGTCCGACGCGAGGTTCTCGCGCTCGTCGGGGTCCGCATCGAGTCGATACAGCTCCTCCTCCGGGGCGATCCGCCCCTCCGGGTGCTCAACGCTCTTGCCCGCGTGCGCGACGAGCGTCGTCGCGTTCATCACGAACTTGTACTCGGGCGTCCGAATTGCTCGGCTCGGCGAGAGCCCCGCGTGCCACGTCTGTTCGGCGAAGAGGCGTTCTCTGGGGCTGTGTTCGCCCACCCCGGTCACCAACGGGGCGAACGAGCGGCCGTCGAGGTCCCGGTCGGGCGGCTCGACGCCCACGAGGTCGAGCAGCGTCGGCGCGAGGTCGACGCCGCTGAGCAGTTCGTCACGGACCGTCCCCGCCGGGGCCGGCGTGGCCGACGACCTGGCGGGGGGACGAACCACCAGCGCACACGCCAGTCCCGCGTCGAAGCACGTCGCCTTCGCCCGCTCGAAAGGGATGCCGTGGTCGGTCGTGACGACCAGCAGCGTCTCCCCGGCGAGTCCTCGCTCGTCGAGTAGATCGACGACACGCCCGACCGCCGGGTCGACGACGCCCGTGATGAGCGAGCGGTACTCGGCCAGCCGCTCGCGGACGTCGGGCGTGTCGGGGAGAAACGACGGGAGGTCCATCGTGTCGGGGTCGTAGCGGTCGTACGTCCCGTCGGGGACGCCGTCGCGGCGGAACGGAGTGTGGGGCTCGTGGAAGCCGAGCGACGCGAAGTACGGCGCGTCGTCGCCCGAGCGGTCGTCGAGCGTCTCGGCGAAGGCGTCGACCACGTCGTGTGCGCGGGTCGACTCCTCGCCGACGTGGTCGTATCCGACCCGGTCGGGGTCCGCCGAGACGTGCTGGACGCCGAACAGGTGGGTGTCGTACCCCGCCGCGCGCAACCGGTCGGGGAAGGTCACCTCGTCGTCGTGCAGTTCCCAGCCGCGATGCTGCAGTCCCATCAGCCCGTTTCGGTGCGGGTATCGGCCGGTCATGAGGCTCCCACGACTCGGCGAGCAGGTCGGCGCGGCCGCGAGGTAGTTCGTGAACCGGACGGACTCGCCGGCGAGTGCGTCGATGCGCGGCGTCTCGACGGCCGCCCCGTAACAGCCGAGATGGCGACCGAGGTCGTGACAGTGCAGGAAGACAACGTCAGGGCCATCGTGACCCCTGGTATCGATGGACGTGGACATCAGACGGACGTTCAAACGCGGCCGGCAAGTAGGTTACTGGGGCCAGTGGGCGTAACCACCCCGGCCCCTGGGAAGGTTTATCACGCTCCTGTCCGTCGGTCCGGGGATGCCCGTGAGTGATGGAACCGACGGGGACGACGACGGTCCGTCCCACACGTACCCGCCCAGCGAGTGGTCGGTCGAGGAACTGACGACGGCGCTCGGTGCATCCGAGGGAATCACGCCGCTTCCGACGTACGACGACGCCGAGGTGTGGGCGTCCATTCGCGGCGACGACACGCTCGCGTCGGTCGTCGGGCGGCTCCGAACGGAAGCCACGGCCTATCGCGAAGAGCCGGTTCCACGCGTGAGCGCCCGACAGTTCCAGGACGTCGCCGAGCACGGGCGGAAGTCCCGGTCGTACTACGAGACGCTCCGTCGACAGCGACGCGGAGCGACAGTGTTGGCGCTGGCCGAGTGTCTCGACCGCGACGGCCGGTCGCTCGACACCCTCGTCGAGCACGTCTGGGCACTCTGCGAGCAGACCTCGTGGCTCAACCCCCGGCAGGTCGAGGCCGCCGCGAGCGTCGACGGCCTGCCACGGCCGGCCCGGACCGTCGCGCCGACCGACCGCAACGTCACCCACTACACCGTCTGGACGGCCCACGAACTCGCGGAGGTCGACCACCTGCTCGGCGACCGCCTTCCAGCCGGCGTCCGTGACCGGCTCCGCGAGGAAATCGACGTGCGGCTCTTCAAACCGTACGAGGCGCGCGACGACTTCTGGTGGCTGCACGAGGCGAGCAACTGGAACGCGGTCTGCAGTAGTCGAACCGCCGTTACCGCGCTCTCCGTACTCGAAGACGACACCGACCGCCTCGGGCGCATCGTCACGAAGGCGGTCCACAGCCTCGGCGGCTATCTCGACTGTTTCGATGCCGACGGGTCGACCCCCGAGGGCGTGATGTACTGGGACTACGGGATGCGCTACTACGCCGAGCTCGCCGCCCATCTCGACGCGCGGACCGAGGGTCGGTACTCGCTGTTCGAGCCGCCGGTCGTCCGTGCCATCGCGCGGTTCCCACACCGTGTGGGGTTCCGTCCCGGCCGCTACCCCCCATTCAACGACTCGTTGGAGCGCTATGCCCCCCGACCGTCGACGTTCTTCCGGCTGGGCGAGTGGTTCGACGACCCGGCCGTGGTCGCTCACGGGTGGCGCGTGCTCACCGACGAGACTCCAGCCGGTGACCTGCACAACTTCCCGCCGGTCGACGTACCGTCGCTGGTTCGGGCGGCGAGCGTTGACGACGTCATCAGAACCGAAGCGACCGGCGAACGGTACGCACCGCCAGCGACGGCGTTCTTCAGCGGTAACGACTGGTGGGTCGCCCGCGCCGACCCGGCCGACCCCGACGGGCTGGTCGTGGCGACGAAAGGCGGCCACAACGGCGAACCCCACAACCACAACGACTGTGGGAGTTTCGTCGTGAGCCACCGCGACGAGTCGCTGCTCGCCGACCTCGCGCGCCGAGCTACAGCCGGGAGTACGGCGGTAACGGCCGCTACGACTTCCTCACAGCTCGGTCGCTTGGCCACTCCGTCCCGGTCGTGAACGGCCACGAGCAGGCCGTCGGCCGCGAGCACGCCGCGCGGGCCCTCGACCGGACGGCGTTCGGTGACGGCCCCGCCGACCGGGCATCCATCGCGTTCGACCTCACGGCCAGCTATCCCGACGAGGCGGGCCTCGACGCGCTTCGGCGAACCGTCGCGCTCGACCGGGCCGCTGGCACCGTCACTATCACCGACGAGGCCGCTTTCCGTGAGGACGGCGGTGACCTCGAATCCGTCGTCGTCTCCTATCACCCGATCACCGACGACGGCGGCGACCTGCTCGTCACCGGGGAACGTGGCGCGCTGTGCATCGAAACCGATGGCGAGGTCACGGCAGTCGAACACCTCGCCGACGCGGTCGACATGTCGTATCGCGACGCGTTCCCCGACGAGCGACCGGATGTGTGGCGAGCGCGCGTCGGTGCGGCCGAGACCGACGGCTCGGATCGGCGGGTCGAACTCCTCGTCCGACCCGTGGAGTGAACGCGACGCCGGCGGGACCTCCGGTGCTGACTGCGCGCGAGGAGCCGAGGGCGGGAGCGTCTCGTCATTCGGGCGCGTTCGGCCGTCGGTGACGTCAACGACCCGACCGGTTCAGAGGTTCGACGCGGAGGCCCCGCCGTCGACGACGACCGAGGCCCCGTTGACGTACGACGCCCGGGGCGACGAGAGGTACGCGACGAGTTCACCGAGCTCGATAGGGTCGCCCATCCGGTTCAGCGGCGTCTCCTCGACGCGCTCGGCGACACCCTCCTCGTAGCTCTCGAACGTCCCCTCCGCGATACCGTGTTCGATGGCCTCGGTGACGCGCTCGGTCTCGATAGTGCCGGGGAGGACGGCGTTGACCCGAACATCGGGGGCGAACTCCTTCGAGAGGGTCTTCTCGAGACCGACGACCGCCATCCGAACGGCGTTCGAGAGGACCAGGGAGTCGAGCGCCTCCTTGACCGTGATAGAGGTGACGTTGACGATGGAGCCCCCGCCGTCCGCCCGAAGGTGGTCGTCGGCCGCCCGGACCAGCCGAACCGTGCTCATCACGAGCAGGTCGAAGGCGTGGTACCAGTCCTCGTCGTCGGTGTCGCGAAACCAGCCGTGTGGCGGTCCCCCCGCGTTGGTCACGAGGTGGTCCAGTCGGCCGAACCGGTCGACGGTCTCCTCAACCAGCGCCTGGGGGACGCCCTCCTCGGCGAGGTCACCGGCGAGGGCAACGACCTCGGCGTCGGTCGTCGCCCGGATCTCTTCGGCGGCCGCCTCCAGTTTCGCTTCGTCTCGACCGTTGATGACGACGTTGCAGCCGTCGCGCGCGAGCGCCGTCGCCGCCCCTTTGCCGATGCCGCTGCTCGATGCCGTCACGAGGGCCACGTTGCCCTCAAGTTCGAGGTCCATTGCGTCGATAGCTGCGTCGGCCATCAATAAATGTGTTACCGACGGGGCGGCCGAAACGCCGATGCTCCCTGCCGCCGAGCGTGTCGGTATGCTTCGAGTCGCCGTCGTCGGCGCGGGCGCACACTCCCGTCGACACCACGGCCCCGCACTGCAACGGCTCGCTAGCGAACCGAGCGGGGCCGACCTCGTCGCGGTCTGTGACCGCGACCGAGAGGCGGCCCGCCGATACGCCGCCGAGTACGGCTTCGCCTCGTCGACCGACGACATCGACGACCTGCTCGCCGGAACGGCACTCGACGCGCTCGTCGTCGTCACCCCGCCAGCCGTCACGACGTCCCTCGTCGCCGACCTTCTCCCACGAGGCCTCCCGCTACTGGTCGAGAAACCACCGGGGGAGACCGTCGAGGAAGCGACTCGACTCCGCGACGCGGCCGAGCGGCACGACGTGGCGCACATGATGTCGTTCAACCGTCGATTCCACCCGGCGGTCCGTCGCGCACGCGAGTGGATTGAGGAGAACGCTGGGCATCGACCGCCGCAGCACGCGGTCGCTCGACTTTACCGCCACGACCGACCGGACTCCGAGTTCCTCACCCACACCGGCATCCACGCCGTCGACGCCGTCAGCTCCGTGATGGGCCGGGTCGAGACGATGTCACGGACGACGTCTCCCGACCACACCGCGGGGTCGCCGTGCGCCGGCACCGCCGCGTTCGAAGCCGGTGGAACGGCCTCGTTCGTCCTCGCCCCGGACGCCGGGTGCGACGTGGAGACCTACGAGTTCGTCGGGCCGAGGTACGCCGTTCGGGCGGACACGCTGAACGACCGACTCCGAATCCGTGACGGCGGCGAACCCGTCGCGTCGTGGGAGCCGGCGACCCGGCTCCCCACGTTCGTCCGGTCGGGCGCGCTCGCTGAGACACGGGCGTTCCTCGCCGCCGTTCGCGGCGAGCGAGCGTTTTCACCGACGCTCGCGGATGGCCGGCACGCGATGGCGGTCGCCGAGACACTTGACGACCGCCGGGAATGAAGGCAAGTCGAAGAATCGGATTCAGTCGTCCGCGGCCGCGTCGCCCGCCGTTCGGTCCGGCGCGTCGAACGCCGCGCCCTCGTCGTATAGATGGCAGGCGACCGGGTGGTCGTCGGCTGTCTCCCGCGGTTCGGGAATAGTCGTTTCGCAGACGCTCTCGAAGCGCTCGCGCAACACCGCGCGGGCGTGGTCGTGGTCCTCCTCGGCGAGCGCCTCGAACGACTCGCGGACCGTCGCTCGGTTCGCTCCCGACAGCGACGTCTCAAACAGGGCGTCGAACAGGTGGGCGACGAACGCCTCGGTTCCCGCCTCGGGGTCGACCTCTGCCCACACCTCCTCTGGGTCGATCTCCCCATCGGCGAGCTGTTCACGGTAGGTCATCACCTCGATGAACGTCTCCTGTGCGATGTCGACATCGTCGGGAGCGATGACCTCGGGACAGCGGGTGTGGAACCGACAACCCGACGGCGGGTTCTTCGGGTCCGGAATGTCGATCTTCCGCATCGGCATCTCGGTCGCCGCCTCCTCGGGATGCAGGTCGGGGGTCGCCCAGCGTAACGCCTTCGTATACGGGTGTTTCGGGTCGTGGATGATGCGCTTGGCGGGGCCGATCTCAACGAGCTTACCGAGATACATCACCCCGATGAGCCCGTCGGCCTTCTCGGCGAGGTAGTTGGCGTTCGAGAGGTCGTGTGAGATGGCGAGAAACGAGGTTCCGAACTCGTCTTGCAGTTCGAGGAAGAGGTCCATCATCTCGATGCGCAGTGAGACGTCCAGTGCGCTGATGGCCTCGTCGGCGAGGATGACGTCCGGGTTCATCAGGAGAGCTCGAACGAGCGCGACGCGCTGTTTCTCGCCGCCGCTCAGCTGGTGGGGGTACCGTCCCGCGTAGTCCTGGGGCGGCGACATACCGACGCGTTCGAGCATGCCGAGAATACGTGCCCGACGATCCTCACGCGAGAGGTCCGTCTGCCAGCGCTTCAACGGCGTTTCGAGGACGGCCATCACCTTGGTGTTCGGGTTCAGCGACGAGCCGGGGTCCTGGTGGATGATCTGGAGGGCACGGCGGATCTCGTCGTATGGAATCGTCACATCCCCGCGCCCCTCTCTGGCCTCCCGGATGTCCTGGCCGCGGTACTTCACCGACCCGCCGGTCGGCTCCTGGAGGCCGATGGCGGTCTTCCCGAGCGTGGTCTTCCCACAGCCCGATTCGCCGACGAGCGCGACGACCTGGTTCGAGGAGATGTCGAGCGAGACGCCGTCGACAGCCCGGACCGTCTCCGCCTCGCTGAACAGCCCGAACAGCCCGCCGCCGTTGCTCTCGAAATGAACCTCGACGTCCTCCAATGAGAGGACGGCCTCGTCGGAGCCGCTCATCGGGACGCCTCACGGTCGGTCTGTTCGGGGAGACTGAACGGGATCTCCTCGGCGGCCTCCTCCCAGTGAAAGCAGGCAGTCTGGTGGTTCGGGCCGGCGTCGAAAAACGGCGGGTCCTGCTCGACACACTGCTCGGTCGCCAGCGGACAGCGGGGATGGTACGAACAGCCCACCGGGGCATTGACCGGGTCCGGACTCGACCCTGGAATCGGTTTCATCTCGTCGACGTCCGCGTCGAGGTTCGGTGTCGCGTTGAGCAACGACCGGGTGTACGGATGAGCCGCGTCCCGGAGGATGGTCTCCGTTGGCCCGACCTCCGCGAACTGGAACGCGTACATCACGGCCAGTCTGTCGGCGAGTTCGGCGACCAGCGGGAGGTCGTGGGTGATGAACACCATCGTGATCTCGTATTTCGACTGGACCTCCTTCAGCAGCTTCAGAATGGACCGCTGCATCAGCAGGTCGAGCGCCGCGGTCGGTTCGTCCATCACGAGCACGCGCGGTTCGAGGACCATCGACAGCGCGATGAGTGCACGCTGTTTCATTCCCCCAGAGAGTTCGTGTGGGTACGACGAGAGGACGCGCTCGGGGTCGAGATACAGGTCCGATAGCAGTTCGTGGGCACGCTCCATCCCAGCCACGTAGTCGGCGTCGTGGGCGTCGAGCGTCTCCTCGAAGTGCCCACGGATAGTCATCGTCGGGTTCCACGAACTCATCGCCCCCTGGAACACCATCGAGATCTCCTCCCACCGGAGGTCCCGAAGCTCGCGCTTCGAGAGGTTCAGCAGGTCGATCGACTCGTCGGGCGTCGGATGGTAGGTGATGTCGCCGGTGAGTACACCCGGTTCGACGACGGCGTCCAACAGTGCGGAGGCGAACATCGACTTTCCAGACCCGCTCTCCCCGACGATACCGATGATCTCCTTGCGCTCGATGTCGAGCGTGACGTCGTCAAGGACCCGCGACTCGCCACGGTCCATGTTGAACGCCACTGTCGTGTCGCGAATCTCGAGGATGGGGTCGGCGACCGAGCGGGCCACCGCTGAGACGGAGTCGCTCGGCGAGCGCGACGGGCCGGATGCGCTCGACTCGGACTCGGACCCCCCGTCCGGGTCCGTCGAACTATCGTCTACCGCCATGGCTTCCTCCCGAGCCGGTCAGAACGACTCCGTGACGAGACCGTGGTCGCTGCGCCGTTCGAACGACAGCACTGACTGATAACACGTCGCATGTCGAGTCTGGTGAGAAAGGGTCGCACACGACCGTATAGCTTTGGGTCGGACCCGGTCCGACATCGTCGACGGCGGATCGGTCGATCAGTGGCGTGGCGACGGAGCGGCGAAACGGTTTTCACACTGGACTCAGACGTGAGTGGTATGGCAACCCACCGACAACGGGTCGACCAGCAGCGACTCAGCAGACGGCTCCAGGTTCCGATGGCCGTCCTCCTGTTGCTGGGGTTGGGGGTCGGAATCCTGCTCCTTGGTGTCCTGCTCAGCGTCCTCGGGTTCGCTACCTCGGCGGGAATCGCGGCCGCGACGGCGATCTTCTTCATCGTCATCGGGATACTCGCGGCGCTCGTCCTCAAGCTGCTCGTCTTCCTCGAATAGCCCTCGACCCAGCTGTCCGGCGACGTCGCGTCGCCGCCCCCGTTCTCCCCTCGGTTCCCGCAGCACCCCTGTCAAGTGACGGGTCGTTCCCATCGGGAAGGCTCACAGCGAGTCGTCGGTCATCGTCTCGAAGCGCTCGCGTGAGATCGTGTGTCGGAGCGGGTCGCCCGCCGCGAACCGTTCCACCTCCGCGACGACCGTCCCTGCGAGGTGCCGTTCAGCGGGCGCACCCGCGACGTGGGGCGTGAGTGAGACGGCATCCAGCGAGCGAAGCGGGCTGTCCGCTGGCAGCGGCTCGCGCTCGAACACGTCGAGTGCGGCGCGGATCCGACCGGACTCGAGCTCCGCGACGAGCGCGTCCTCGTCGACGACGGCCCCCCGGGCAGCGTTGACCAGCACCGTACCGTCGCGAAGCAGTGCCAACCGCTCGGCGTCGAGCAGCCCGACGGTCTCGGGCGTCTTCGCGGCGTGGACGCTCACTGCGTCCGCCGAACGAAGCGTCTCGTCGAGGGCCGCGATGCGGGCGTTCGAGTGGTTCGACAGTCGATCGGTCCCGACGTACGGGTCGTAGACGAGCACCTCGACGTCGAACGGTGCGAGCAGGTCGAGCAGCTCCCCGCCGACGGCACCGAGCCCGACGAACCCGACCGTTCGTCCGAACAACGAGTCGGATCGGTCGGGGACTTTCGGCCACTCCCCGGCTCGAAGGTCCCGGTCGAACGCCGGCAGGTCCCGAAGCGTGGCTAGCAGGTGTGCCAGCACGCCCTCGGCGACGAACGGGGCCATCGTCCCGATGGCGCTACAGACCGTCACGTCGCGGTCGTAGAGCGCGTGTGAGGCGAGCGCGCCGACGCTCCCGCCGACGTGCGCCATCAGTTCGAGCGCATCGGCGTCGGCGATGACCGCCTCGGTGAGCCGCGGGGTTCCCCACCCGGTCACGCAGACGTCGACCCCGGCGAGCGCCTCGCGGAGGTCGGCCGGCCTGAACTGCTCGTCGCTACCGTTCCACGTGACCGTCCCGAGCGCTTCGAGGCGACGCTCGACGTCCGGCGAGAGGAGTCGACGGCGAAGCGAGTCGGGGAGCGTGACGAGAGTTTCCATCGCTCGACGGGGGTCGGGGACCGGTGATAAGTGTTGGGTGCCCGAGCGGACGAGCGTCGACTCGCCGGCGCGTCCAAGGGCGAGTTACTTCGACGGCTCGCGGCGTTCGTAGGCTCGCGACTTCCGAATGACGACGAACGTGCCGACGAGCGAGACGGAGAGGACACCGAACGCGATGATGCTCACCGTCCGAGCGGCCGGTCGCGTCTGAAACGGCACCGAGATGAGCAGCAGCACGAGGAGGACGACGTTCATCGCGAACAGTACGGCGAACAGTGGCACGAGACCGCCGAGTTTCTCCCAGAACGCGTTTCGCATACGACTACAAGTGGGGTCGGCTTCGTAAACCTTCGGTGGCGGGGACCGCGCGCCGAGCCACCGGCGACGCCCACCAGCGACGAGGGCACAGGCGAACTGTCCCGTCGACGGTCGGATGAGAACCACGAGGGGCGAGGTGACCTTGGTCGAGTGTGGGGTCAGGCACCGATGAGTGCGGACAGCGCGGCGTCGCTGTGGTCGAGCGAGGCGATGGGGTCCGCGGTGCGACCGTGTTCGTAGATGAGCCACTCGACGCCGGTCGCGCGGGCGGTCGCGATGCACGCCGCCAGGTCCACTTCACCGCCACCCAGTTCGACGTGGGGCGTCCGGTCGGAGTTCGACCGGCTGTCCGTCAGGTGGACGAGCGGCGTCCGGCCGGCGTACCGTCGGAGCAGCGCGACGGGATCGGCCCCCGCATGCTGTGCTTGGCCGGTGTCGATCTCCAGTCCGACGGCCGGGTCGAGCGCGTCGACGAACCGGTCGAACGCGGCCGGACTGGCGAACTCCGCCGAGCCGGTGTGATACAGCAGGCCCATGTCGGCGGCCGCGACGCGGCCGCCGAGCGCCGAGAGCCGTCCGGCGGTGCGGTCGACCGCATCGTCGGTCGCCACTCCGACGCCGTCGGCTGTGCGCACGACGAGGCGGTCACAGCCGAGGTGGGCGTACGTCTCGATGACCTCGTCGGTCGCCTCTTCGATGTCGTCGACCTCGACGTGCGCGCCGATGGCGCATAGCCCGAGCGTATCGAGTCGCTCGGCGATTCGGTCCGGAGGAATTCCTTCGAGACCGGCGAACTCGACGCCGTCGAACGTGGTCGCGGCGACCCGGTCGAGTTTCCGGAGGAGTGACTCGTCGATACCACGAAGGGTCGTGAGTTGGAATCCCGTTCGGACCATCCGTGCCACACACTGCGTGCGCACTCACCTAAAGATATCCCAGTTGACGAGACACCGAAGGACGAACAGTCGGCCCGTTGGACCGACGGCCCGACCGAAGGACTATTCCTCCGTCTCACGAGCGATTCGACATGCGCGTCCTGTACGTCGACGTCGACTCGCTCCGTCCGGATCATCTCGGCTGTTACGGCTACGACCGCGACACCTCGCCGACCGTCGACCGACTGGCGAGCGAGGGACACCGGTTCACGAACTACTACGCCTCCGACGTACCGTGTCTTCCGTCGCGAACCGCGCTGTTCGGCGGTCGATTGGGCTATCACACCGGGGTCGACAACCACGGCGGGCGGGTCGCCGACCGCCGTCGAACCGGCCAACGGCGCGGCTTCCGATACCCTGACGACCTCGTCTCGTGGCCGTCCGCACTCGGGGAGGCGGGGCTCCACACCGTCTCCATTAGCCCGTTTCCACACCGTCACGACGCGTGGCACGTACTGGAGGGTGTCGACGAGTACTACAACACCGGGAAGAACGGGCACGAACTGGGGAGCGAGGTCGCCGCCGTCGCCGAGGAGTGGCTCTCGACTCACGCGGCCGAGGACGATTGGTTCTGTCACGTCAACTTCTGGGACCCCCACGCGCCGTACAACGTGCCGAAGTCGTACGACGCGCCGTTCACGACCGACGCGTCGCTAGAGTGGCTGACCGAGGAGCGACTCGCCGACCAGCGCGAGCAGTACGGCCCGCACAACGCGCTGGACCCCCACGGCGTGGGCCACGACTGGGGCGGGACGCACGACGTCCCGCGGATGCCCGACGAGATCGAGACGCTCGCCGACGCCGAGCGGTGGGTCGACGGCTACGACGTCGGCGTCCGGTACATGGACGACCACCTCGGGGAGTTGCTCGACGTGCTGGAGGACGCGGGCGTCTACGAGGAGACGCTCGTCGTCGTCTCCGCCGACCACGGCGAGAACCTCGGCGAACTGAACGTCTACGGCGACCACCAGACCGCCGACGAGCACACCTGTCGCCTGCCGCTAATCCTACGCGGCCCCGGTGTCGAGCAGGGCGTCGACGACGGTCTGCGCTACCACGTCGACCTCGCACCGACCGTGACCGAGTTGGTCGGCGGCGACGTGCCCGACGGCTGGAACGGAGCGTCGTTCGCCGATTCGCTGACCGGTCGGGAAGCCACGGGTGACGGAGAGGAGACGGAAAGCGAGGCGGGCACGGGCCGCGACTTCCTCGTTCTGACACAGGGTGCGTGGGCCGCCCAGCGCGGGGTGCGCTGGAACGACTGGCTCCTGCTCCGCACGTACCATGACGGCTACAAGGAGGCGCTCGACGGGACGATGCTGTTCGACCTCGCGGCGGACCCACACGAGACGACCGACCTGAGCGACGAGCGTCCCGAGGTGGTCGAGGCGGGGTTGGCTCGCCTCCAGCGCTGGACCGAGCACCACGCACAGCGCGCGACCGGGCGCGACGAGACGCAGTCACCGAAAGACGTAATTGACCCGCTGTGGGAACTGTTGGCAGAAGGCGAACCGTTCCACGTTCGCGGTCGTGCCGCCGCCTATGCCGCCCACCTCCGAGAGCAGGGCCACCCGGCGCTGGCCGACCGCGTGGAGCGCGACGTCCACCGACCCGACCCATGACAGCCGACGACCCTGGCCACCGACGCGTAACGATCGACGACATCGAGGCAGCTCGCGAGCGTCTCGCGAGTACCGACATCGTTCAGTCGACACCCGTCGACTACAGTCGGTCGCTCGGCCGCCGTGCCGACGCCGAGGTGTACCTGAAGTTCGAACATCTCCAGCGTACCGGTTCGTTCAAGACCCGAGGGGCGTACAACAAGCTCTCGCGACTTGTCGAGGCAGATGCCGCGGACACGGTCGTCGCTGCCAGTGCCGGCAACCACGCTCAAGGGGTCGCGCTGGCGGCGACGACGCTCGGCCTCGATGCGACCATCGTCATGCCCCGCACCGCGCCGCAGGCGAAGGTCGAGGCGACGGAGGGCTACGGCGCGGCGGTCGTCCTCGAAGGCACCGACTTTCAGGGAGCCGTTGCCCACGCCCGCACGCTCGCCGATGGCGACCGGACCGCGTTCGTCCCCGCGTACGACGACCCCGACATCGTCGCCGGGCAGGGGACGCTCGCGTTCGACCTCCTCGACGACGTTCCGAAGGTCGACACCGTCGTCCTGCCCATTGGCGGGGGTGGACTCGTCGGCGGGACTGCGCTCGCGTTGAAACACGCCGACCCGTCGATTCGGGTCATCGGCGTCCAAGCCGACGACGCCGCGACGGTTCCGACGAGTCTCGACAAGGGTCACCCCTGCGATCGCGAGGACGTCGACACCATCGCCGACGGTATCGCGACCGGAAACGTCTCGGAACTCACCCTGGGGCTCATCCGCGAACACGTCGACGAGGTGGTGACGGTGAGCGACGCCGAAATCGCTCACGGCATCCTCCTGTTGCTCGAACGGGCGAAACAGCTCGTCGAAGGGGCTGGCGCGGCGACGGCCGCCGCGGTGCTCTCGGAGGCGCTCGACGTCTCCGGCGAGACGGTCGTCCCCGTTCTCTCGGGCGGGAACCTCGATATGACGATGCTCCGGACCATCCTCACCCACGAACTCACGGCGCGCAGTCAGAACATCCGACTCCGCGTGCGCATCGACGACGAGCCGGGAAGGATGCACGAACTGTCGGGGGTTATCGCCGACCGTGGCGCGAACATCCGCACCGTCCACCACCACCGGTCCGACGACGCGCTCGACGTCGGGGAGGCGTTCCTCGTCTTCCTCGTCGAGACCAGCGGCGCGTCCCAAGCGGCCGACATCGCCGCAGCCGTCGAGGAGTGTGGCTACCGAATCGAACGGATCAACTGACGGTGTGAGCCATCCGGTCCCGTCGGCGGTTCTCGACCACGTTCGTTCGCGCTTCGACCGACGAGGTCGTCAGACCCGTCGGTAGGAGACCTCGGTACCGCCGTCGTCGAAGCCGGCGACGAACACGCCGACGCGGTAGTCGTAGCTGTCGGTCGACCCGTCCCACACTGTACCGCTGACGTCGCGGCCGGCGACCGTGTCGCTGCCGGCGATGCCGTCGTACGCTCCCGCCCCGCCGACGACGGTGAAGCCATACTCCTGTGCGTCGGCGGTCCCGGTCACGTCGGCGACGTTGCCACCAAGCGAGCCGGTGACGACCTCCTCGCCGTCGACGTACGTCCTCACTGCGTTGTCGACCGAGAAGGCGGTGAGTTCGCCGCTGAACTGGTAGCTGTCGGTGCCGCCGTTGACCCGGCCCGACGCCGAGCCTCCCGAGATGGTGTCGTTGTCGTCGATGGTTGCGCCCATCGCGTCGGATTTCTCCAGTGTGCCCGTCACGGAGAGGTCGTAGCTGGCGGTCGCCCCGTCGCTCACGTCCTCGATGCTGAGCACATGGTGGTGAGTGACGTCGACGGTCGCCCCGCCCTCGTCGAGGTCGACTGTGAGGAGTTCACCGGTGTAGCTGTAGGTTTCGGTCGCCCCGTCGGCGAGCCCACCCGACACGGAATCACCCGCGTCGTTGATATTGTCGCCGCCGTCGATGCCACTCACGCCCTCGATGTCACCCGTGACCGCGATGGTGTAGCGGATGTAGTCCGTGTTGCTGCCCGCCTGGAGCGTCACTTCGCCGGCCGAGCGGTCGAGCGTCGCCGTGATCCGACCGTCACCGAGGTCCATCGAGAGGTCGGTGAGGTCGCCATCGAACGTCCACTCGTCGGTGTAGTCGTTGCCGACGATACCGCTGGCCGATGAGTCGCCGGCGTCGTCACTCGACTCGATGCTGGCGGCCGGGTCGACGCTGCCGCTCGTCGCGAAGGAGTAGTTCTGCGTGCCGCTCCCCGAGAACACGATACGGTCGTCGGGGCCGGTCGTCGACCCGCCACCACCGCCGCCACTCGAACCGCTAGCGGCCTCTTCCGCACTCATCGGTGCGCCCGCTGGCGGGGTCGGATCGGGATTGCCCTCGATGGAGCCGACGAGTTCGGGTTCGTTGCCGTTGTGGTCGTTGAAGCTGACATCGGTGGCGGCGTCGATACGGACGTTCTCGACGACCGTCCGGGGTGCCTTGGTCAACCCTGGCGTGTCGTCGCCGTTGACGTGGTCGCCCAGTCGAAGGCCGAGGCTCGCGTTCACCACGTCGACGTCGCGGAAGTAGACCGTCCGGCCGTAGAGGTTCGCCAGCGCGACCCGTTCCATATCGACGAGCGTGCAGTTCTCGACCACCGACCCGTCGCTCCCCATCCGCCAGCCGTAGCCGGCGATACGCTCGCAGTAACAGCCCTCGACGTGGATGGTGCCGCCTTGGCCCGTGTCCTTCCCCCAGTCGGCGTCCGGATTCCCCGGCGGACTGCCGTACAGGGTGTCCTCTTCGTCGCGGCTGTTGTTGATAAACGTCGAGTTCGTGATGTCGATGTGCCCCTCGTGCTGGGCCTGACAGAACATGAAATTGTTCGTCACGTCCTCGATGTAGACGTTCTCGACGGTCCCGACCCCACCGGGGTCGGTGACGTTCATTCGGATGACGTGGTTGACCCCGCTCGGCAGCGGCCCGAGGATACCGACGTTCCGAACGGTCCAGTTCGAGCCGATGGCCTGGATACTGAACTCCGCACCGTCGGCGCTCGCGTCGACGAGGACGTTCTCGTACGTGTTGTTCGGCTCGTCGGCGAGGTCGATGGTGACCGTCTCGCCCGCATCGAGCGTCCGCGTGGTGTACGACGACTGCGCGTCGGCACCCTTGGAGAACGCTCCGAGACCGGTCGTCGCGGCGAGCGCGGCACCACCGAGCTTCAGCGACTCACGGCGGCTCATCCCGCTCGATCCCGTGGTCCCGTTGGTGTCCGTGCGCTCGGCGGTCGTGGCCTCGTGTCGTCCGTCGTCTGTGTCGTCTCGTGTCATGGTTCGTCGGGCGTCGTCCCCGGCCCGCAACACGGGTCGGAGCACTCGACACCCGTCGTTGAGTCGGACAGTCGCATTGCCATTCACTCAACCCCCTCGTGAGTCGCCGGACGAACGGTGAGTGCGTATCAACGTTTCGCTCGTTTATCACGAGTGCTGCCGTTCGATAAATTCATTCCATTCAGTAAAAAATTTTAAATCTCGTTCGGGATTGTTACAGATATGCCCTGTTCGACGGACGAGGTACTCACGACGGTCTCCTGCCGGGCATCGCTACTCGACTACCTGAGCGACACGTCCGCAGAGAAACCGCGAATCGTGTCGGAGTTGGAGATGCCACGCTCGACCGTCGACTACGCCATCCGCGATCTCCTATCTGCGCGGCTCGTCAAGCGCTCGGCCGACGGATACCACCTGACGACGTTCGGCGAACTCACACGACAAGCGTACGAGCGATATCGGTCGACGGTCGACGACACCCGAGCAACCATCGAACTGTTGGACGAACTTCCTGCCGGGACGGTTGACGACTCGGCCCCGTTCCGTGACGCGGCAGTCGTCACCCCCGACCCCTCGGCCCCCGACCGGCCGTTCCGCCGGTTCGTCGGACTGGTTCGTGAGGCCAGCCACGTCGTCGGGTTCACGCCCGTCGTCGTCCAGCAGTATGTCGACGTGTTCCACGAACGGCTTACCGACGGCACGATGACGGCTGAACTCGTTCTCTCTCCGGACGTCCTCGAACGGCTCGCCTCAAACTACGCCGAGCAGTTCGGCGAGATGCTCCATACCGGGCGTCTCGACGTTCGCGAGACCGACCGGACGCTCCCGTTTGGACTCGCCGTCTGCGACTGTGACACCGACGAACAACGAGTCGTCCTCGTCGTCCACACGAGTCACGGCTGCTGCGGGCTCATCGAGAACACGACGGAACGAAGCGTCGAATGGGGACGCGAGCAGTACCGGCAGTATCGGGAGCCGGCGACGGCGCTCGCGACGGCAGCCACCGTTCGCTGACGGGTCGGCGTTTCACGGATAGCCGCACGTGAGGTGAGCGTCGCGGTCTCTCCCATCGAACTCCATACCTGAACGTCGCTCACTCGCGTGGATGAACCAGGGGAGATGACGTACTCAACAGTTACACGGGGAGTCGAAACAGCTCGGCCCGAGACAGCAGGCGAACCTGGATTACGTGTGCAGTCCCCGCCCCGACAGTGCCGGATTTGGTGTCCAGTAATCCCAGTGTTACAGCGTCCACCGTCAACACACGTCTTCTGTGTCCTGCAGGACGAGCCGTTCGTTCCAACGGCACCGTCGAACAGGTTACGTCGGAAACGACTGGGCGCTTGACCATGCCGTCGTCGGTCTCGAAGACCGACGCCTCGTTGCCGTTCTCGTCGAACGGGTCGAGGACCGCGAAGTTCCGACCGATCTCGGGAAGTACGCGTACTTCTACCATGCCACGCTCCGTGTCAGTGTGGAGCGTGAACTCCGTGGTGAACTCGCCGACATCTATCGGGGCCGAATCGATTGCGACACCCTTCCCGGTCTCAATCGCCGTCTGCCACGGGACGATTCTGTCGAATTCGAAGTCGTCCGTGTTGCCGGCCCTGAGGAAATCCTGGTCGCCGAGCGTGTTCAGAAACCCGGTCGCCCGACGATTACGGTCATCGACGCCACGCGAAGCGTCCCGAACGAACCGCCGAGGTAGCTCACGACGCTCGACCGGGGGTGTCGTACTGTAAGCCGATCATAGTCGTCGGGACAGCCTAATGTCCCGACGAACGCTGGATCGCCTGGATAATCGATGCTGTCGGGCTCGCCCACGTGGCTGTACGTCTCGGTGTTACCGTTCGTGACGCCGCCGACACAGAGCCACCCGCGTCGCTCGATGCGTCCAGTCTCTCGGTGCCACCGTACCGGACCGGGCGCACGACACGGGTACCACTCGCTCGACCCGGCCCACGTCGGGCGACTCGGTTCGGCTAACAACGCCTCCGCTCGTTTATAATCGAGTTGCCGGTCGACCCTCTCCAACTCGGACCGCTCCGACGGACACGCTTTTCTCCGGCGGCCGTGACAGGCTACCATGCCTCCCGACGTAATACGGGACTACGATCACGAGTACCCGCCTGCTGAGTGGACGGTCGACGAAGTGGCGAGGGCGCTGGACGCACCGACCGGCGGAGTCGGCTGCCCCCTGCCGACCTACGAGGACGAGTCGACGTGGGCGACACTGGCCCACGACCCACCGACGCGGTCGCTCGTCGCCGCCATCCGGGAGCACGCGGCGAGAGCCCGCGACGACCCCCCGCCGAACCCGACGGCGTCGGAGTTCCTCGTCTACGGGCGAACCGGCGACCGCAAGGCCTACCAGTTGCCGTACTACGCGTTCCAGCGGCGGCTCTCGACGTTCGCGTTGGCGGCGTGTTTCGACCGCGACGACCGGTATCTCGACCTCGTTCTAGACGACGCGTGGCGGCTCTGTGAGTGGACGACGTGGCTGCTCCCCGCACACCTGCCCGCCGACGAGCGTCACGACGGGCTTCCCCGTCCCGCCGCCGGCGAGGACCACCGGGTCGCGCTGTTTTCGGCTCGAACGGCCCTGCTACTGTCCGACCTCGACCGACTGCTCGGCAAGCGGCTCCATCCCACCCTGCGCGAACGGATGCACGAGGAGGTCGACCGGCGCGTGCTGACGCCGTTCGAGGCGACCGTCGACGAGCACTGGGGGCGACCGCCGACGGGCAACTGGAACGCGGTCTGTAACGCGAGCATCGCCGTCGCCGCCCTCCGGTTCGAGACGGACGTCGACCGCCTCGCACGTATCGTGACGAGGGCCGTGCACAGTCTCGAACACTACCTCGCGAACTTCGATCCCGACGGCTGTACCCCGGAGGGGATCGCGTACTGGAACTTCGGGTTCGGCCACTACCTCTACCTCGACCAGCACCTCGACGCGCGGACCGACGGCGCGCTGTCACTGCGCTCCCCGCCAGTGGTCCGAGAAGCCGCCCGGTTCCCGCGCCGCGTCGAACTGAGCCCCGGCCGTTTCGTCCCCTTCTCCGATACGCCCGAACGTGAGGGCCTCGCACCCGAGGCCGCCTGCTACGCCGGGCTCGCCTTCGACCGGCAGGGACTCGTGGCGAGAGGGGTGGCGGCCGCCGACCGGAACACGCCGTTTCGGGGCGGGACCGAGACGCTCTCGGAGTGCTGGCGGACGCTCGCCTGGGCCCGACGGGCCGGCGACCGCGCCGACGGGACGCCCCGGAAGGAGGGGACGCCGCCCCACGCGACGTTCTTCCCCGGCCACGTGTGGTGGGTCGCGCGGGCCGACCCGACGCACCCGGAGGGGCTGGTCGTGGCGGCGAAAGGTGGCCACAACGG
This sequence comes from Halomarina oriensis, assembly GCF_009791395.1. Lineage (GTDB taxonomy): Archaea > Halobacteriota > Halobacteria > Halobacteriales > Haloarculaceae > Halomarina > Halomarina oriensis. The sequence goes on along the minus strand of NZ_WSZK01000011.1, from coordinate 61,480 downwards.
CGAGCCGCACAACCACAACGACTGTGGGAGTTTCGTCGTCCACTGTCGAGGCGAGTCGCTGCTCGCCGATCTGGGCGCCCCCGCCTACGACGCGGGCTACTTCGGCGAGGAGCGCTACGACTACCTGACCGCGCGGTCGCTGGGCCACTCGGTCCCATACGTCAACGGCCACGAGCAGGCCGTCGGCCGCGAGCACGCCGCCCGCGTCCTCAAACGCGGCGGCAGCCGGAACGGTGGGACTTCGAGCGGCGACACCGGCGACACCGGCGACTCGGGCGGCGAGAACGGGTCCGACACGGCCCCCGACCGCGAGTACGTCACGTTCGACCTGACGGCGTGCTACCCCGAGGCGGCCGGGCTCGACGCGCTCCGGCGGACCGTCGCGCTCGACCGCGCCGCCGGGGGTGTCCGTGTCGTCGACGACGCAACCTTCGACGACGGGAGCACCGGTGATCGGTCGTGGCAGTCGGTGTTCGTCTCGTACCATCCGATGGAGCGGACCGATGAGGGGCTGACGATAGGCGAGCACAGTCAGGGGAGGGTCGCGGTGACGACTGACCCGCAGGGGGCGAGCGTCGACGTCGAGCGCCTTCCCGAGGCGGTTCCCGTCCCGACGAACGCGGAGGGTGACGCGACCGCTCGCGACGTCTGGCGGGCGCGCGTCGAACCGCCGACCGGCGACCGGTCGTCGGTCGGGATCGTCGTCACCCCCGGTCCGCTCGACTGACCCCCTGGCCCCGGCCCTCGTCCTCGACGGCTCCCTTGCCGTCCCACGCCGTCGTGAGCACGTCCATGAACACGGCGGTCCGCTTCGGGTAGCCGTCGGCGTTCGTCTCGTCGAGCGGCGTATCGCCCACCGTTTCGACGAACTCGGGGGGATGGGTCAGCGACGCGACGGTCTCCAGCACGTCGAACCGGAGGACGCCCGCCTCGTCAGTGTCGAGCCAGTCGTACAGGTCGGCATCGTCGTACTGGAGTTCGTACGTCTCCCCGCCGGCGAGCGCGACCACGTCCCCGACGGTACCGACCCGGAGCCAGCCGTCGCCCGTTTCGACCACGACGACCTCATCCTCGATGCGCGTCGCACGTCGGTTCATGGCCGGCACTACTCGGTGGTCCGTCTTAACTATCGGCGTCGGGCTCTGGTGTGAGGCGCAGATATACCGTTCCCGCGACGCACGATACCGCATGGACCGGCACGACGAGCGACCGCACGCGACCGGCGATGGGCACGACCGGAGACGAGAACCCGGACACGGAGCCGTTCTGTTCTACCACTCAGTCGGCACCGACCACGGCGACAGCTACGGGCGGACCATCTCCGAACACCGCCTCGCGCTCGACATCGAAGCGTGGCTCGACCGTGGCTACCGGATCGTCGACCTGACGACCGCCGTCGAGACCGGCGGCGGTGGCGGGCGACTGGCGCTCACGTTCGACGACGGCTACGAGTCGTTCGCCACGCGTGTCGTCCCGCTGCTCGAACGGTTCGACGTCCCGGCGACGGTGTACGTCCACACCGACGCGATCGGTTCCTCGAACCACCTGACCGAGACACAACTGCGGGACCTGTTCGACCACGACCTCGTCACGGTCGGCAACCACACCCGCTCGCATCCGTATCTCGACCGGGTCGACGACCACGGAACGCTCGTCGACGAGATCGTCGGCGCACGGACGACGTTCGAACGCCGGTTCGGTGTCGCCCCCGACCACTTCGCCTACCCGTTCTATCGGTTCGACGAACGAAGCCTCACGGTCGTGCGCGACTCCCACGAGACGGCAGTCGCCGGGCCGCCGGGGCACCCGGCCGTCGGTCCCGCCGACCCCCTCTCGACCGACTCCGACCCGCACCTGCTGCCCCGAGTCGACGGCGTCACGCTGAGCGTGCTCTCCAACGCGGGCGGCTGTCGACGACTGCTCGATGGGTTAGGGCCGTAGCCGACCCGTCGCCCGAACCCGGATGGATCGATCGCACTCGTCATCCGGTAGTGTTCCACGCGCCCCCGAACCGTTCCCAGGCGGTCGAGGGGGTCACGTCGAGACGGAGACGGCGCGTGCCCTCACCACCCTCGCCGTCCACGTCGACGGTCGCGTCCGGGTCGGGACTGAGCCGTGCGCGCCAGACGTCGCTCGCCCCGGTCTCCCCGCCGTCGTCGTTCATCCGCCAGCGGTCGCGGTCGAGGGCCGCCGGCAGACGTTCGACCGCGACGCCGACGTCGCCCGGTCCGGCGTCGACGCGAAGTGTAGCACGCTCGCCGTCGACCCACAGCGTCCCGTCCTCGACGCTCAAAGGGCAGTACGAGACGAGGACGGAGACGAACTCGCGACCGGCGTCGGGGGCGAACCAGACCGTATCGGTCACACGGAGTCGACCCATCGGCGCTCCGCGGTCGAACATAAACCGACGGTGGAGCTCGCCGATACCCGCCGCGTCGGGGTAACAGGTGGTGAGGTCGAGGGCGAACGTCTCGCGCTCGGCCGATTCGGTTCGGTTGAGCATCCGCGCGGCGTGCTCGCGGCCGACGGCCTGTTCGTGGCCGTTGACGTGGGGCACGGAGTGGCCCAGCGACTGCGTCGTGAGGTACTCGTAGCGCTCCTCGCCGAAGTAGCCCGCGTCGTAGACGGGTTTCCCGAGGTCGGTGAGGAGCGATTCGCCGCGGACGTGCGTGACGAAGCTGCCGCAGTCGAGGTGGTTGTGTGACTCGCCGTTATGCCCGCCTTTCGCCGCCACGACGAACGTGTCATGGGCTTCCGCATCGTCGCGGACGAGCCACCACTGATTGTCCGCGAAGTACGTTCGTTCGGGCGGGGCGGCGACGGGTGCTCTCGGCGCGTCGAGCGGCCAGAACAGGTTGCGACGCAGCCGATGGAGCGCCGCGAGCGCCGGTGCGGTCGCCAGTTCGTAGCGGCCGCGGGCGGCCAGCGCGGGCCGGTCGAACCGTCGACCGAGCCAACAGGCCGCGTACGGGAGTAGCCCGTCGGTCTCGGCGGCGTCCGAGAACGGGACGTATCGTCCGGGACTCAACTCGACGCGCCGCGGGTACGCCGCGATCTCTCGGGTGATCGGCGCGGAGACCAGCGAGCGCTCGCCGCCCGTCCACGACTCGACGAGGTCTGCGAGGACGACGAAGTGGCCGACGCCGAAGTTCCAGTAGCCCATCCCCTCCTGGGTGCAACCGTCCGCGCCGAACCCCGCGAGGTACCGTTCGGTGCTGTCGGCGGCCCGCGCAACGAACCGAGCGACTCGCTCCTCGTCGTCGAGGAGGTGAATCGCCGCGCCGACGCAGCCGGCGGTGCAGACCGCATTCCAGTTGTTCTCGGCGTCGGTCCACCAGTGGTTCTCGGTCTCGTAGGGCATGAGGACACGCCGCTCGACCTCGGCGCGGATACGCCCGCGCAGCGCGGGGTGGAGCCGGTCGCCGAGGAGGTCGTCGAGTTCGGCGAGGAGAAGCGCCGTCGTCGCCGCGTTCAGATCGACCGTGGGCGCGGCGTCGACGGCGGGCAGTCCCTCGCACAGACTCCCCTCGGAGCGGTGGGCGGGGAGGACCCACGTCGTCGCCTCACAGACCGTCCACGCGTGGTCGAGGACGGCGTCGAGGTATCGTCCCTCGCGGTCGAGACACTCGGCGACCGCGAGCGCCGACAGTGCCGTTCGCTGTGCAGCGTAGGTGCTGTGGTAGGCGTTGAGGTCGCCGGTCCGATCGTAGTCGAGGTACTGGCTCGCCGTCGTCGTTCTGAGGGCCTCCGACGACCGGACGGCGTCCGCTCGGTCGACCACACGCTCGACCAGCGGGGCGAGGGCGGCCGACCCGCAGAGTCGATCCCACGCCTGCTGGTCGTCGTACGAGGGGAGCGAGCAGCGCGGTCCCGTGCCGGCCACCGTCGAGAGCGCCCCGACGTCCCAGTCGCCCGTCGGACGGTTGCGATTCATACGCGCTCGCTCGTCGACGAGCCATATCAATGCGCCGCCGGACGGTGACGGCCCGGTCGGGCGCGCCCAGCAACAGGGGGCCAACGCGACCGCGGACCGGCCGGCGGCGTCAGTTCCCTCCAGGCCCCTTTCCGGGCCGTTCGCCGGACTTCCCGCCGCGACCGCCCGGACAGGGGCCGTCATCATTGACGTCGGTCGTCGTGACGGGGGCGTCCTCCTCGACGACCTGCTCGCCAGGGACGTCGATGGTCGTGTCCGTTATCGAGCAGTCCGTCGAATCACGGTAGGTGAGCCCGTTCATGCCCGACTCGGTCGCGTGGAGACAGGAGTCGGTGATCTCGGTCCCATCACGGTTGACGAAGAACCCGACCGTCTCGACGAGCGTGAACCCCCCGGCGTCGCCCGTGTGAGTGATTCGGACGTCGTCGAGCGTGATGCCGAACGGTGGGTCGAACACGTCCCGGTCGGGGCGCTGACCCAGGACGGCGGGCGTCTCGTCCGCCCGGATCTCGATGCTGGTGTCCCTGACGGTACACGCCCCCGACTGGCGGCGGAAGACAACACCACCCGCGGAGTTCGTCCCCTCGGCGACGACGACCTCCGTGTCCCGAATCTCGCCGCCGTTGCGCCCGAAGGAGTTCTGCCACCAGATAGGTCGAAGGTTCACCGGGTTGTCCGTCGTCGTGGCGTTCGAGTCGGGATCGACCGTCGAGAGGTCGGCCTCGACGACCGCGTCCTCGACGAACGACTCGGGCCCCGAGAACCGGAGCGAGGCGCGATTGTTGTTGCGGTAGGTCCCGCCGACGACCTGGATGGGGCCGCCGGAGGCGGCGGCGTAGATGCCGTTGTTCTCGAACTCCTCCATGTGGCAGTCCTCGAAGCGAATCGTCCCAACGTTCCGCGGGACGTTCTCGGACTCCCGGAAGACGAGCGCGCCGACCCGCCCGGTCTCGTCCCAGTCCGACCCCTGCTTGGCGACGAAGTTCCGGATGACGGCCGTCCCGTCGGGGTCCCTGACGAACGGGTTGAGCGCGTTCGCCGTCCCGTCGCCCCGACCGACCACTTCGAGGTCCTCGACGTGGGCCCGCGAGTCGACCTCGAAGTACAGCCCCGGCGCGCAGTTCTTGGCGGTGATGTCCCAGTCGATACCCTCATAGTAGAACTCGTCGGTGGCCTCGACGGCGAACGACTTGTTCCGGTCGAACCCGCTGTCCCACGCGAACGTCGCCTCGCCCTCGCCGCGGACGCCGACGGTCGTGTATCCGTCGAGCACCACCGGGTTCGCGATACGGTACTCTCCTTCCGGGAAGACCAGGAGGGTGTCGTCGGCCGCCGCGTCCTCGATGATGGTGCTGCAGTCGGTGCCGCCGGTCGGGTCACAGCCTGCGTCCTCGACCATATCGACCGTCGTCGAGAAGGTGAAGCCGTGATACTCGGTCGCTGCCGCCGCGACGTCGGGAGCGGTCAGCAGTCCGGCCCCAGCGACCGCCGCCCCCGCCAGCCGGAGATACGATCGGCGGTCGACGGGCATCGGCGACCGTTCGTCGTCGGTGTCGTTCGATTCTCGCTCTGTGCCACGCGCCACGTGTCGGTCGTCTCGTGTCATCGTGTTCGCTCGTCTCCGGGGTTGAAGGCGGTCACGTCGCACGGCTCCGACGGTCCCACTGACAGGGCCGACAGACCCGTCGCTCTCCCAACGACTCGTCGTCGGTTTGTCCGCCCGTGCCCCGTCTGAACGTAATTTTCATCACACATTAGTCTTGTTTGCAAATCGAAGTACAATCACGAAACTCGTCCGGTTCGTCGGACCGGGTGGGTTGGACGGCGGCCTCCTCCCACCAATTTATGCGCGCCAGGTGAGACCGGTCGGCCGTGACCGAACCGACCACTCCGCTCAACGTCCTGCTCATCACGTCCGACGAACACCGTCCCGACGCGCTTGGGGCGGCGGGTCACCCGCTCGTCGAGACGCCGACGTTCGACCGTTTCGCCGCCACCGGCATCCGGTTCACGTCGGCGTACTGTTCGAGTCCGCTCTGTGCGCCGAGTCGCGCCAGCTTCGCCACCGGCCGGTACGTCCACGACACCGGCCATTGGGACAACGCGACACCGTACGACGGTACGCCCCGAAGCTGGGGTCACCACTTCGTCGACCACGGCGTCGACGTGACGACGGTCGGAAAGCTCGACTTCGAGCCCGACTGTGACGACGGCTTCGACGACCAGCGCGTCGCCTTCCACCGCGAGACGCCGGACGTGAACGGCCTCCACCGTGACCCTCCCATCGTCCGCGACGGGGCACGGGACCGTATCGAAGCCGCCGGTTCCGCCGCCGCCGACGGCGAGGCGTGGTACTGCGAGCGCGAGGACCGCGTCACCGACGAGACCGTCGCGTTCCTCGAAGCGCGGGCGGAGGAGGCGGCCGGCGACGGCGAGGGGAAGGGCTCCGGAACCGCTGAGCCGTGGGTCTGCTGGACGAACTACATCCTACCGCACTTCCCGCTGGTCGCCGAACCGTCGTACTACGAACGCTATCCTGAAACCGAGGTGGATCTGCCGACCGACTACCCACCGGGCGACGACCACCCCATCCTCGACGAACTCCGGTCGCACTTCGACGGGGCCGACCTCGACGAGGCGACACTTCGGCGCACGCGAGCCGCGTACTACGCGCTGTGTACGGCGCTCGACGACCACGTCGGACAGCTGCTCGACGCGCTCGACCGTCTCGGCCTCGCCGAGGACACGCTAGTGGTCTACGCCAGCGACCACGGCGAACCGCTCGGTGACCACGGTGTCTGGTGGAAGTGCTGCATGTACGAACCGTCGGTGGGTGTCCCGCTGGCGATGCGGGGGCCGGGCGTCGCTGGTCGGACGGTCGACGCACCCGTCTCGCTGCTCGACCTCGTCCCGACGATGGCCGACGCGGTCGGTGTTCCGCACGACTCGGCGTGGCGCGGGCGCTCGCTGCTCGACGTGGCCTGTGGCGACGCGCCCGACGACGACCGCGCAGTGTTCTCCGAGTACCACGCTCACGGCGTCAGTCGCGGGATGTTCATGCTCCGGCAGGGACGGTACAAGTACGTCTACTACCCCGACAACCCCGACCAGCTGTTCGACCTCGAATCGGACCCCGACGAACTGACGAACCTCGCCGGGACTCCCGAGTACACCGACGTTCGCGAACGGTTCGAGCGTCGTCTGCGCGTGCATCTCGACGAGGACCCGGACGCCGTCGACGAGCGGGCCCGCCGCGACCAGCGCGAGCGACTGGCGGAACTCGGCGGCCCCGACTGAGTGGACGACGACGGCGGCGGCCCCACCGTCACCCGTCGAGACCGAACACCGAGCGGAGGGTGTCGCCTCCTACCCGCGCCCGGTCGTCGTCGCTCGCCGGCAGCAGGTCGACGTAGCCGTCGTACGCTTCGGCGATCTTGAACGGGAGCTGTGGCCCTCTGACCAGCCGGTCGACGCCGACCTCCTCGACGAGCCGCTCGCCCTGGTGTGAGAAGTAGACGAACAGGTCGTCGAGGACGAACAGCGTCTCCCCCGAGCGCACCCGGTTGTCGAGCCGGACCCCGTTTCGGCGGACCCGACAGCACTCCTCGACGATGCGCGGTGCGTGTGTCCACAGATCGGCCAGCACCACGTCCGTCTCCGGGCACTCGGTGAGGAGGTCGACGAGGGCGTCGACATGGCCGTCGGTGAACGCTCGTGTGCCGCCGTCTTCGAACCCCCGGAGCGTCACACGGGGGTGGCGCTGGCGCTGGTCTTCGAGCGTCGCACAGACGACCACGGGCACGTCGAGGTCGGCACAGACGTCGAACAGCGCCGTCGTCTCGGGGGCATCGAGGTCGTAGTCGTGGTACGCCGGCAGGAGCTTGACGCCCGACCACCCCCACTCCTCGACGCACTCTCGCAGGTCGGTTTCCCACTCAGGATACGTCGGGTTGATCGTCGCGAGCGGGAACAGTCGCTCCTCGTGACCCGCGACCCGGTCGCGGAGGTCACGGTTCCCCGCGTGGACGTTGCGGTAGAAGACGCTCTCCAGCGAGGAGACCAGCGCCGCATCGACGCCCGCCTCGTCCATCAACGAGAGAAGCGCGTCGGCGCTCGCATCGAGGTCGCGAAACGGCCAGTGGCCCACGAAGGCGTTGACGTCGACGGCCCCCTCGCGACGCGACTCGTCGCTCGCGGCGAACCGCTCGGCCGCGGCCGCTTTCCGTTCGGCCAGCTCTCCGTCGGTGAAGCGGCCGGGTTGGTCGTCGCGGAACAGGTCGTGTATCCCGTAGGCGATGTCGGCGCGCGCCTCGGACGAGAGGTTTAGCCCCGACAGCTTCCCGACGCCGGGGGCGAACCAGGTGTCCGTCCCGAACACCAGTCGGTCGGTGCCCAGACGCTCGGCGGCTCTCTCGACGTAGCCGCGTTCGCAGTTGCTCCCCGAGATGTCGAGGATGACGTTCTCTTGGTCGGCGACGGTCTTGATGCGGTACTCGGCGTCCCCGCCCGCGACGATGTGCGCCGAGACGAGTTTCAACTCGGGGTATCGCTGTGCGAGTTCGAGGACGTCCTCCGTGTGGGCCTCGCTATCGTCCCATCGTTCCTGGTCCGCCGGGAGCCGTTGCATGACGTGCGCGATGACCGGCACGTCCATGTCGACGGCGGCCTCGGCCAGCGGGAAGAACTCGGGGTCGGAGATGTTGATCGGCGTGGGTATGAAGTGGTGTTTCAGACCGACGAGTCCGTCCTCCTCGACGGCGCGGCGGAACTCCGCGACGGCGTCGTCACCCAGCCGCGGGTCGACGCGCGCCCAGCCGTAGAACGACTCCGGGTACTCCGCGACGTACTTCGCGACGGTGCGGTTCGCCTCGCGACACTCCTCGATAGTGTCGCCGACCTCGCCGATGAGACAGAGGCGGTCGACGCCTTGACGCTCCATCTCTTCACGCAACTGTTCGGCTCGTTCGGCGCGCTTCTCGGGGGTGGACTCGTCGGTCGTCCACAGGTGGAAGTGGCAGTCTATCACGGTTGGCTGAACGGCGTCGCAGAGCGGGTTAAACGTTCGGGAGCCACGACAGCACGAGAGTGTAGCACGGTCACCGCTGCCTCTCGACATCGGACCGAGCGGACGCACCCGCAGCTACCCCACCGGAGAGAGGGCACCTCCCGAGCTCTCTGCGTCGATCACCCCTGTTCGACTCGCAGGTTGTCCACCCGAACCGTCGCGTCGAACCCGTTTTCGAACTTCACGGCCTGCTCGTCGCTGGCCATCGGCTGGAACGTGTCCGTCCCCGACAGCACCTCCTCGCCGTCGACGCTCACCGTCGTCTTCCCCTCCGCCGTACGCCCAATGACGACCCGACCCGCCATTCGACCGTCGGGTATGGCCCCGGACGCGACGGTCGTGGGCGGCGCGCCTGCCTCGCTCTTCTGGAGCGCGAGCGTCCCGTCGTGATCGACACGGAGCCGATAGTAGTCGGCCCCCTCCGCGGTGTACTGGAAGTAGACCTGGGCGCTCCCGGTCGTGGGATTACCCTTCTTGCCCTTCCCTTTCTGCCCGTCCGGATTCGCGTGGTCGGGAGGGCCACGACCAGTCTCGGAGCCGACTGCGACATCGAACGCCCACGTTCCGATGCCGACCGGCGACGGGACGGCCGCACTCGCGTCGTCCCCGGCTGGCAACACGAGTTCCCCGCCACGTGCGTGTGCCGACTCCGACGACGACCACTCCGGTCGGTAGCCGCCGTGCCCACCGCCGTTCATCGTGATGCGACCGGTCAACAGGTCGTCGTTGAAGTCGTCCGCGACCGTGGTGAACCCGCCGACGTAGATGGTCTCGTCGTAGACCATCAGCGTCGCCGAGCCAGGGTCACCGAGCCCGTAGCTCGACTCCCACGTCGTGTTCCCCGCGATTTGGACGCGGGCCTGCTTGCTGTAGGAGTTGTTCACGACGTAGTTCTTCGCGTACACCTCGCAGGCCTTCAGGAGGTAGTTGTCGTACAGGCTGTGCGTGATGGCGTACTCCGGCGGGTCCTCGCGGTTCCCGATCTGGGAGCGCCCGATATCGACTGAACCGTTCTTCCCGCTCAACGCCGAGACACCGCTCTCTCGGTACGACTTCCCCAGAAACCGACAGTCCCGCACCCACGCCCGGCCGGCGAACTGTGTGAGATACCTGACTGAGAACCCCCTGAACTTGCAGTTGTTGTGCTTCCCGCCCGCGAACTTCGCGTTCAGCGCGTTGATCGTGACGTTCTCGGGGTTGTCCGGGTTTCCGAGCAGCGTGAAGTTGTCCTTCGACCACACCAGGTGCAGCCCCGTTCGCGTGGCGAAGTCGTCCTTCCCGGTCAGGTACTCGCCGTCGGCGAGGTCGATGGTCCAGTCGTGGTGGATGAACACCGGCGTCCGGTTGAACGCCTCCTGAACGGTCGCGAGCGGGTCGGCCTCCGTCCCGGCGGCGTCGTCGCTTCCGTCCGGAGCGACGTGGATGGTTCGCGGTCCCGTCGTCTGGAGCGGGCGATCGACGCGGCCGAGTGCTGCGTCGGTGTCCCGCAGGTTCTGGATCGGCTCGTCGGTGAACTGCTCCCACCGGTCAGCCGACGAGTCGTAACCGTACACTCCCTGATCCGTGATTCCTACGGCAGGCGTCTGCTCGGCCGACAGGTCGGGGAGTTGGTCTCGCGTCGGTTGAGCGTAGACGTTCCGTACCGTGCCGGAGTCAGCGGCGTCGAGCGCTGCGATCACGCCATCACCGGTGGCCGCGCTCGCACCACTCAGGCCGGCACCAGCACTGGCCGCGCCGAGGAGCTTCATGAACGCTCGTTTGGTCGTTTCGAGATCGGTCGCCTCCGCTTCTCGGTCGGGTTTGTCGTCTGGTAGCATAGACCGAGCACCACCGACGAATCGAACCGACTAAAAGATTGGTAGTGATGTCAATTGTTTCAACCACCTCGGTGTCGGATTGAAAACTCGGCTCGGTTCGGTTCTCCATCTGAACGAGCTCACTACCCGGCGACGGGTCGGTCGGTCGAACGGCTGCCGTTCGAATCGTGTCTCTCCGCCCGATGGCGTGCGATTGGAGAAACGTTCTTTCCGTTCGGCATCCGAGCCCCACCTATGCGACAGACTCGTGTCGTCCCCGTCTCGCTCGAAGTCCCGAAGACCGAGGAACTACCGCCCGAGGCCGACCGGTTCGAGTACAACCTCGACAACGTCTGCGAGGCCGTCGACCGTGCCGCCCGGTGGAACCCGGACTTCGTCGTCTTCCCCGAAGCGATGCTTCGGCGGTGGTGTACAGCCGACCAGAAAGAGGAGTGCGCCCAGCCGATTCCTGGTCCCGCGACTGACCGCGTGGGCGAACTGGCGGCCGCCCACGACACGTACGTCTGGCTGCCGATGCCCGAGTGCGACGGCGAGCGACGGTACAACGCGCTCGCGTTGCTCGGTCCCGACGGAAGCGTGGTCGGCACCTACCGGAAACTCCGGCCGACGGTCGGCGAGATAGAGGGCGGGACCAGCCCCGGCACGTCGCTCCCGACGTGGGAGACGCCGTTCGGCCGCGTCGCCGGCCTCGTCTGTTTCGACCTGAAGTACCCCGAACTCGGCGTCGAACTCGCCCGGCAGGGCGTCGACCTCCTCTTCTTTTCGACGCACCTGCAGGGCCGCGCGCTGATGGCCCACTGGGCGCGCGAACACGGCCTCCACGTCGTGAAGGCCCACCAGTCGACCGCCGAGGTGGTGCGACCGACCGGCGAGACCGTCGCCCGCAACGCGGGCGAGTGGGCCGGGCAGGAACCGCTGGAGTCCCTCGACGCTGGCGGGGAGGCCCGGTACGCGTTCGCCGAACTGAACGCCGACTGGGGGGTGTTCGGTCGGACCCCGGCCAATCGACAGGCGGTCGAGGCGCTCCAGGCCGACGGCCGGGCGGTCGTCTACCACGACTTCAGCGACGACGAGACCTTCGCGCTGGAGTCCCGGGAGCGGGACGCCACCGTCGCCGACGTCGTCGACGAGTACGGACTGGAACGCTACCGCGACTGGCTCGACCGGACCGGACGCGCGGCCGTCGACGCCGGCGGGACGAGCCTCGACCTCACCGGACGGTCGAGGCGCGTTGCTCCGGACGGCGACGGGGACTGAGCGTCGTCAACGCGTCCGTTTTCGGCCGTCTCATAGCAGGTGATCGGTCAGAACGGCATATCGGCGAGGTCGCCGCTCTCGATCCGGACGGTTCGCGCGTCGATTCTGGTCACGAGGCTGCGGTCGATCCGGTCCGGGAGGTCCTCGTCGTCGTGTGGGTCGACGTATCGAATTTCGAGCGAGTACGGCGGCTCGATGCGGTCGAACGGCGCGACGTCGTCGACCCGTCGCGTCGCTCGGGCGGCGACCTCGCGGACCCGCTCGCACGCGGCGTCGGACGCGAGGTGGTCGGCACTCTCCAGGCCCGTCCCTTCCTTGACGACGGCAGTTTCGATGTCGGGGACGACGTTCTCGGCCTCGCGGGCGGCCTTGTCGTCGCCCGCGAGGCATACGGTGGGGACGCCCTGCTGTCCGGCGACGAGCGCCCGCGCGCCGAACTCACCGACGAAGAACCGGTTCAGCCGGTAGTACGCGACGTGCCGGGAACTGTAGGTGTGTGCGAGCGGCGCGAACGCCGTCCCGGCCATCGCGTGCTGGCCGACGAAGTAGACGGCGTCGTAGCCGTCGAGGTCCCAGTACGGCTGCCCCGCGGAGACGTACCTCGCCCCTTCGACGGCCGCGACGTCCTCCTCACGGAGGCCGCCGGACCCGTGGCCGTCCCACACCGTGCAGCGGGCGTTCGGGTGGACCGACCGAATACCCTCGACACACGCCTGCACCTCACGGGCGAGTTGGTCCATCGCCGGGCCTTTTAGGGCCTCGTCGGTCGTTCGCGTCCGGTCGAACGAGTCGACACCCGCGACACCCTCGATGTCGGTCAGTACGAACGCTCGCATCGGTCCGGGGGAGGACGACGGAGCACATAACGCTGCTGGCGGACGGGGCCGCGAGCGGGTCGTCGACCCGGCGGTACCCCCACAGTTATGCGAGTCGGGCACACGGTTCACGGCAGGCAATGTCCGACTCACGATTCACGGTGGCCTTCGTGGGCACCGGCCCGAACCCGGAGACGCCCGTCTGGGGCGAGAGCGCGGCGATGGCGTACCGACACGCCGCCGGCTATCGTCAGCACGACCAGTGTGACCTCGTCGCATGTGCGGACCTCGTTCCCGAGAACGCTCGTGCGTTCGCCGAGGAGTTCGACATCTCCCCTGAGAGCGTCTACGAGGACTACGGCGAGATGCTCGCCGCTCACGACCCCGACTTCGTCAGCGTCTGTACACCCGTCCCGACCCACGCCGACATCGTCGTCGACTGTATCGAGAGCGGCCACGTGAACGCGATCCACTGCGAGAAGCCGATGGCCGACACGTGGGGCGACGCCCGACGGATGGCCGAGACGGCCGACGACTATGGCGTTCAGTTGACGTTCAACCATCAGCGGCGGTTCGACCCGGCGTGGCGAGAAGCCAAACGCGTCCTTGACGACGGGGGAATCGGCGACCTCGAACGCGTCGAGGTCGCACCGCGGAACGTCCTCGACCACGGCACCCACCTGTTCGACATGTGTACGTTCTTCACCGACGCCCGACCGGTCGACTGGGTCCTCGGGCAGGTCGACTACCGGACCGAGAACGTCCGCTACGGAACCCACAACGTGAACCAGGCGGTCATCCAGTGGGCGTACGAACCGGAGGAGAACGCGGGTGTAGGGACGGCAGCGGACGGCGAGAACGCGGCCGACGGTCGTCTCGGTGGGTTCGCTGCCGTTGGTGATGGCGCGTGGCTCGTCGACGCGTCGCTCCGGTTGTGCGGGTCCAACGGTGTCGTCGAACTCCACGAGGGCGGCGAGGAGAACCGCTATCGCCGGGAGGGTGAGACCGAGTGGACGGGAATCGATATCGACGCCGACGGCGACCGTGTCGTCGACAGTATCGCGCACGTCGTCGACTCGTTCGCGGCCGGCGAGGAACCCGAGACCGCCGCGAGTCGGGCGCTCGTCGCGACCGAACTCATCTTCGCAGTGTACGAATCGGTGCGCCAGCGAGGCCGCATCGACCTCCCGCTCGACGCCGAGGACAACCCGCTGGAGGCGCTCGTCGACGCCGAGGAGCTCTCCCCGACCCCGGCCGAGGACTGACTACTCCGGTATCGACGCGACGACCTCTATCTCGACGCCGATGTCGACCGGGAGGTCACGTACCTCGACCGCGCTCCGGGCAGGATACGGCGGCGACATGTGGTCGCCGTACACCTCGTTGACGGCCTCGTAGTCGGCCATGTCCGTGACGAACACCGTCGCCTTCACCACGTCGTCGAGCGACCCGCCCGCCGCTCGGAGCACGGCGTCGACGTTCCGCAGTGTTCGCTCGGTTTGCTCGTGGATGTCGTCGCTCACCACGTCGCCACTCTCGGGGTCGACCCCGCCCTGCCCGGAGACGAACACGCGGTCGCCGTCGCGGACGCCCTGTGAGTACGGGCCGATACTGGCCGGTGCGTCGTCGGTCGTTATCTCGCGCATCGTCAGCGGAGTCGGGAGCGACCGGGTTAGTCGTTCCGCCGAGCGAGGGGAGGCCGACGCTTCACTCCAGCACCGTCCGGTACCACTCCGCAAACGCGGGGTACGCCACCTCGGGGTCGGCGACGTATGGCTGCCAGCGTTTCTCGTGTTCGTGGACGACCCAGCCGTCGTAGCCACGGTCGTCGAGTTCGCGGAGGGCGTCGTCGATGGGGAGTTCGCCCTCGCCAGGAAGGACGAACACCCAGCCGTCGTCCTTGGCGTTCTCGTCGTCGGGGGCGTAGACGGCGTCTTTGACGTGGACGTACTCGATGCGGTCGCCGATAGCGTCGAGCGTCTCGGCGGGCGACTCGCCACCGAGGCGCGTCGTGTGCCCGACATCCCAGAGGATACCCGTGTTGTCGTCAGGGAGTTCGTCCAGCAGCAGTCGGCAGTCCGCCGACGAGGTCCAGTTGTCGTGGGTCTCCACGAGCCATCGGAGGTCCGCCGCGCCGTCGAGCGCGAGGATGTCACGAACCGTCTCACCACCGACGCGGGCAAGTTCCTCCAGTGAGTGTTCCTCGGCGTCGCCGACGCCGAACACCCGAATCGTGTCGACCCCTAACTCGTGGGCGAGCGGGATGTAGCGCCGTGCCTCGGCGAGATTCTCCTCGCGTTTGTCCGCGAAACAGATTCTGATGCTCGTGCTGAGGCCGCTCACGGTGAGTCCCGCGTCGGCGAGTCGTGCCATCGTCTCGACGAGTCGGTCGGTGAACTGTGGGTGCTGGGTGACGTCGATCTCCTCCCGGTAGCCACGGAAGTCGACGCCGTCGAACCCGTTGTCGGCGGCGGTCGTACAAATGGTGTCGAGGTCCCAGTCGGGACAGCCAAGCGTCGACAGCGAGATGCGCATGGGTCAAACGAACGCTCGGTACCCCGTTACAAGAAACTACCGTGGCGACGGGTCAGGAACTGGCCGGACCGCATGAGGCGACTACCGGGCCGTTCCCCGTCGCCCTCAGCGGACCAGCGGCAGGGTCACCGCCTCGCCACGCTCGACCGAGCGGAACACCGCCTCGGTGAACTCCATGTACTTCATTCCTTCACGGAACGTCGTCCGGGGCGACCCACCCTCACGGATGGCGTCGACAAAGTTTTGTTCGACGGTCCAGTCGACACGCTCCTCGTCCGGGATGGGCATCTCCAGCAACTCGTCGTCCTCGACGGCCGCCCCGCGGATGGTGTCGTCGGCGAACTCGTAGACGAGCGTCCCCTCGCTCCCGTACACCTCGACCTGGTTGGCCGGCGAGTGCTCGGCGACGCTGCAGAAATCGAGCGTCATGAACGCGCCGCTGTCCAGCTCACAGTCGATGGAAACGAGGTCGGGACGCTCGACGGAGGCCGTCTCGGTGTCGCCACCGGCGTCGTCGGTACCCCCGCCCTCACCGTCGGGGAGCGGGCGCTCCGGAATCCGGGTCTCCGCGCGCGCCGAGACGGTGTCGGCGTGGCCGAACCAGCGATGGAGCCGCTCGGCGAGGATGCCGACCTGCAAGGCGTTGACACCTTGGTAGTGTTCGACGTCACGCCAGTGTAACGGCGTCTCCGGGTCGATACCGTTCCCGCTCAGGACGTGGCCACGAATCAGGTGGACGTCGCCGACGTAGCCCTCCTCCAGCAGTCGCCGCATCGTTCGGTCGCCCTCCATCGCCATCGGTGACGGGCAGATCTGGGTCACGAGGTCCGACTCGCGGGCCGCGTCGTGCATCTCCTTCGCTTCCTGGTAGGTGCGGGCCATCCGTGCCTGTACGAAGACGTGCTTGCCCGCATCGAGCGCGGCCAGCGCGTACTCGTGGTGTTTGTACGGCCACGTGCCGACCATCACCGCGTCGACGTTCTCGTGGGCGACGACCGCATCGGGGTCGTCGGAGGCCGTGGCGTCGAAGTCGAACTCCTGTGCGATGTCGTGTGCGCTCTCGACGCTTCGGTTGGCGATAATCTCGACGGAGACGTTGTCCATCCCGGCGAACGCCGGGAAGTGTCGTCGCCGGAAGATGCCGCCCGCGCCGATGACGCCGAGTCGTATATGTTCGGACATCACCCCGATGCTCAACCGCGAGACGGATAGCTGTACGTGTGCGATGGCAGTCGCGAAACCGGACTCGTCGACGGGAGGCGACCGGGAGGGGCGACCGACTACCGGTCGCTTCGACCGCGCCCCCGACCGTTGTCGTCGTAGCGGACGTTCCGTGTGGTGACGTCGCTTCCCTCGGCGACGATGGGTTCGCCAGCCACGTCGATGACCGCGTTGCGGACCGTCGCGTCCGAATCGAGCAACCGAATCCCGTCCCGACCGGTCCCCGAGTGTCGGATGCGGGCGTTCTCGACGAGACTCCCGTCGCGGCCGCGCAGGTCGACCGCCGCCGCGTCGGGAGCATCGCCAGTCGTCGAGACGTTCCGGAGCGTGACCGAGAGGTCCTCGAACTGGTTGCCGAAGCCGTCCTCGCCCTGCGAGCGGCGGGCGCTGATACCGAACGAGCGGTAGGGAGCCTCGGTGCGGACGGTGGTGTTCTCGACGGTGAACCCGCCCGAGCGTTTGCTGCTGACGATGCCGCCCTGCGAGGTGACGTCGGTCGCCATCACCACCTCGCAGTTCTTCACCGACATTCCTTCACCGTCGTTCTGCCAGATACCACGCATGTTGACGTTCTTGAACGCGCGGTTCCAGAAGTCGGGCACCTCGTCAACGACGATGGTCGCGTTCTTCACGTAGCTCTCGGACTGGCCGAGGCGGACGCCCGCGACGTTGTTGTTCGCGTAGTACCCACCCTCGACGCCGATGACGCCGGGGTCGTCGGGCGCGGAGGCGTAGATGCCGTTGTCCTGAAACCCCTCGACGTGGCAGTTTCGGAACGTCAGCGTCCCCGCGTGGGGACGGAACACGAAGACGCCGACCGGGTTCGGGTCGGGACCGACCGATCCATCGGGGAGACGCGCCCGGTCGACGACGCCCTCGCCGTCCTCATCGAAGACGCAGAACAGCAACGGCCCGCGGTCGACGTCGTGGCGGCCACGGAACGTCACGTCACGGAAGACGAGTCCGTCGTCGGCCAGCAGTTGGGTGCGTCCGCCGGTGTTCTCCGCCGTACAGTCGACGGTGAACCCGCCCAACAGGAGGTTCCTGACCCCCCAGAGGTTGATGAACAGCTTGTCGGCGTAGCCCGTTCCGTAGCGGTCCGAGCCCTGTCCCTCGCGGGGAACGAACGTCACCTGCTTCGAGTTGACGCCTCTGATGCCGAAGTTCTCCAGGTCGGTGTCGAAGCCGGGGTTGAACTGGTTCAGCCGGTACTCACCCGGCGGGAACAGGAGCAGCGTCCCGCTCTCGGTGTAGCGGTCGACGATGGGGTCGACCGGTTCGCCGCCGGTCGGGTCCGCGCCGGCCTCGTGCATGTTCACCACACGGTCGAACTGGAACCCGCCGCGGGGGGCAGCCGTCGCCGACCCCGAACGCGTCGCGACCGCAACGCCCGCGACGCCCGCCGCACCGAGCGTCCGGAGGACCGACCGTCTGGAGGCGATGCGTCCCGCTGTCGAACCCTGATTGTCATGTGTCATCGTGGGTCGTGTATCCGCTCGGCATGGATGATGCTAACACTTTCGACTGTCGCCAAAAAGAACGTTCGGGAGGAGGGGAGTCGACGGCGGCCCTCCGGTTCGACCGCCCTCACTTCACTGTCGTGTTGGGCTTCCGGAGGTCGTCGAGGACGTTCTTCGTGAACGCCTGGAGTCGCTCGTCGGGCGTGAGTACCTCGGGTTTGTACTCCTTGATACGGACGAGCGGCCAGATTTCGCTGGCCCACGTCGGGTCGGGATCGAGCCGCCAGGTGTAGCCCAGCGACCCGGTCGAAAACACGTACCCGCCACCGGGTGCCTGATAGGAGACGGCGTCGGCGTCGGTGTCGATGACGGGAGCGAACGGCAGGAGGTCGGTGTCGCTCGTCCCCGCCTCGTAGTGGAAGAACGTGGTGAGCTCACCGGGGACATCACACCCGTCGTGGACGAAGTCCCACTCGTGGCCGATGCAGCCGACGACCTCGTCGCCGGCCTCGAAGCCCGTGTCACGCATCCAGGGGTGGTCAAGCGCCTCGTCGACGACGGTGTAGTTCGGCGCGGCGTACAGCCCCGCGCCGGTCCCCATCACGCCGAGCAACTCACACTCGGGACGCGGGTCGGGCAGGTCGCGAAACAGGTCAGTTTCGTCCTGCGTGCCCGCTAAGGAGTCGTCCTCGACGTTCTCCTTGTAGCCGACGATGGTTCGTCCGTCGTCTTCGAATCGAATCTGCCAGAGCGCGGTGTTGGCCGCGAGGAACGCGACGTTCGTCCCGGCATCGCGGGCGGCCTCGAACCCGTCACGCTGTGCCATGCTCCAGTACTCGTCGTGGCCCGAACTGATTACGAGTTCGTGGTCCTGCAGCATCCCCGGGTTCTCGTGTACGTCGTCGTCCATGACGTAGGAGACGTCGTACCCCTCGCGTTCGAGGAACCGGAGCATGTGGATGGCATAGCTCATGTGGAGGTCGGGCGTCTGTCGCGGCCGGTCGAACGAGACGACATCCGCCGAGTCAGTCCCGCTAGCGGTCTCCTCGTCGGTGCTCGTGAAGCCGTAGAGACTCTTGCCACCCCAGCCGTTGTACGCCTCTGACGTGGCGTTGGGCAACTGGACGAGCAGCTTCGAGGTCCGACCGCGGTCCTCGCGGGGGCGAACCGCGAACGCCTGTGCCGTCGAGTCGCCTGCGAACTCCCCACCCGTGAGGACGAACTTCGCGAAGTACAGCCCCGTCGTCCACCGTTTCGTCGTCTCGACAGTGTCCGTGATAGTCCAGTCACACGCCACTTTCCCGAGCGGTCCCGGGTCGGGAATCGGACGGGCCTCGCCCTGGGATTCGTCGGTACTCGCCACAAGTCGCCCACCGTCGCCGTCGTACCAGCCCAACCGGTAGATATCGATGCGGTAGGGGGCAGCCGGGTCGGTGCTGACGTGGAACTCGACGGACTCATCGGGCGCGACGCTCGTCTGCGAGGTGTAGCCGTCGATCCGGTGGGTGATGCGTTCCGGACGCGACCGAACCGGCAGCGACGGGAACCAGTCGTCGTCGCCGTCCTTTCCGTTCTCCGCGGTGACGGGATTGGCTGTTGCCGTCCCGGAGAACCCGGCGACCCCGGCCGAGACCGCCGCCATCCCGGCGGCCGTCTTCAGGTACCCCCGCCGAAACATCCTGTCACTCTCACCCGATACGCCGTCGGCTGTGCCGTCCGGTGACTGGCTATCTGCCATGACGGATACTCTCATGGATTATCGCCTGATAAATGTTGCCTCCAAAACGACGAAACTTGTGAATTACCCGTTGACGAGGGTTTCGTTGTACGCCAACATCACTAACAGTTTGCCGTACTGTGGGGTAAATTTATAACCCGGCATAGCAATCAACGAGTCGACAGCCCATGTCACAAGACAGCGATTCGCACGGGCAGCGAGGGGTATCGCGGTCGGTCCTGCCGGACCTGACACGACGACGGTTCACCAAGTTCCTCGGCGCGGCGGGTGCCGCCGGGGCCGTCGGCTCGTGGAACACACCGGTGGCCGCCCAGTCGGCGGGCGTTCCGGTCGAGGAGTCCGACATCACCAAACAGCAGGCACTCGACTCGGTCGAATACGGGCTCGAACACCCGCGCGTCTACCACGCGGCCGACGAAGTGTCCGTCGCCCGCGACAACGCCGAAAACACCGAATGGGGCGCGCGGCTGAAAGAACAGGTCGTCGCCCTCACCACCGACTACCCGTTCAAGGAGATGTCCCGCGAGGAGCTGTTCGCGGCACGGCCCGTCGTCGCGCCCGATGGACAGTCCTACTACACGATGCCGTTCGGCGGTAACCTCCTGAAGGGGTCGATGAGCCCCGTCGACGGCTCCGAGCTGAAACTCGCAGGCTGGGACCGACCGGGAGAGGTCGTCGACGACAGCGGGAACGTCTTTCCGGGGACGGTCGACGGCGTCGACCTGAACGACGACGGGAGCGGCGTCGAGGTCGACCCCGAGGAGGTGCCCGACGACTGGGCGGCCGCCGAGGAGCTCGACGAACCCCAGACGTTCTGGTTCATCGCCAAGTACAACGGCCTCGTCGCGAAGGCGTGGGCACGCTGGATCAACGCCTACGCGTACTCATACGTCCTCACTCGGGAGCAGAAGTACGCCGAGGTGGTGGCGACCATCCTCGACGCACTGGGCGAGTCGGTCCCCACCTCGTTCGACTATGTCGTCGACCGGGGACCGTACCCGTGGTTCGAGACCGAGCCGAAGCAGAAACCGGCGGTGCTCTACCGGAACATGTACAGCTACTCCCGAATCGTCCAGAAGTTCGTCAATGCGATGGACCTCGTCTGGGGCAGCGGCGAACTCGAACGACCCTCGCAGCTCCACGACGACGTGACGATCAAGAAGAACGCCACGGAGAACGTCGTCGTCGAGTCGGTCGACTGGATGTGGCGCGACATGCACGGCGGGCTGCCGGAGAAGAACCTCGAACACGCGAACTACGCCGCCATCTACCACAACGGGACGGCCGACTTCAACAAGGGGTTCGTCGCCGCGTCGTCGCTGTTGAGCCTTGACGCGGGATACGCCAAGTGGGCGCTCGACGGGCAGGTGTCGCTGCAGAACTTCCTCGCAAACACGGTGTTCCGCGACGGCTCGTACTTCGAGACGTCGTCGCTGTACTCCGTGTCGCTCGCGGAGTGGGCACGGCTCGCGTACTACCTCAGCAACGATGCCTACCCCGATGGCGTGAACCTCTACGACGAACCGCGATTCGTCAACCTGAACGTGAGAGGACCGCGTCGCCAGAGCGTCGCCGGTCGGATTCCGCACTACGGCGACGTCTCACAGGTCGACCTCGGCGTCGACACCGAACCGCTTCGGGGCGACTTCAGTTCGACCCTCCGATTCTATGCGCGGGCCGCCGACGAAGCGACCCGCAACGAGTACGCCCAGACGCTCGCCGAGATCGCCGGCGGCGACCCCAACGACCAACTGCTGGACCTCCCCGTCAGCGCGTACCGAACCGAGGAACACATGTGGCCACTGTTCAACATCGATGGCTCCATCGAGGGGTACGACCTCTCGGACCTGACCGTCGAGCAGCGCGACTCCGAACTGCTCGAAGGCAAGGGGATGACGATGTACCGCTCGGACGCGGGAACGGACCGTGGGGCGATGCTGCGGTACGGCGCGACGCTCAGCCACGGCCATTACGACGAACTCGGCCTGTGGATATACGGCGCGGGGCGCGACCTCACGTTCGACCCCGGCCAGAAGCCGAAAGACGACTTCCGACAGAGCTTCCAGCTGCAGACGGTCGCCCACCATACGACCGTGGTCAACGAGACTTCCTCGGTGCCCAACGAGGACGATGGCGGGAGCGTCAAGCTGTTCGCCAGTCGGGAGGGCTACACCGTCAGCGAGGTGTCGAATCCCGACGCATATGGCGACGAGGGCGTCGACGAGTACAGGCGGCTGACCGCGCTCGTCGACAGCGGGGCGGTTAGCGGCGGCGGCAGCGATGGCGGGGACCCGAGCAGCCACTACCAGGTCGACCTCGTCACCGGCGAACCAGAAGAGCAGTTGGGGGAGACTCCAGACGACTTCTACAGCGACCAGGGTCGGCTCGTCCGGTACGTTCACGGCCACGGCGACTCGGTCACGGCCCACGGCGGGAACGGTGTGACGGACTGCGTCGACAGCGACGCCATCACCGTCGACGGCGGTACCGCCTCGGTCAGCCTCAGTGTCGGGGAGAGCTGTGAGGAGACGCTGTCACTGGTGAGCTACGCGAAGCCGGGATCGGGCTTCGACCGCGAGCGTGCCAGCGAACAGGAGCTGGTTGACGCGGTCACCGTCACGGTCGGTCCCGGCGACCACTCGATGAGCGTCGCGCTGCCCGGCGCGGCATCGTCGGGGAGCGATGAGAGCAGCGCCGACGTGGCCGACGGCCCCTCGTACCTGTTCGACGTGTTCCGCGTCGCGGGCGGTGAGTCGGCGGATTTCTCGTTCCACGGGAAGGGAACCGACTTCTCGACGAGTCTCGGCCTCTCCGAGCCCGCCGAGGGCTCCGTGGCGAGCCCGGACTACTTCTGGGGCGACAAGGTCGGCGACAACGGCAACGTCGAGGGGTATGAGGACGAGAGTCGGGCGGTCGTCCCGCCGGGCAACGGCTACGGCTTCCTTGGCCAACCGCAGAGCGCCCCGGGCGACGAGACCTGGAGCGCGACCTGGGCGGTCGAGGACGACGGCCCACCCGCCGCGCTGCGGCTGACGATGCTCCCCGACGACGACCGTAAGATCCTCGTCTCGAACGGACCGGACAAGCTCGTCGAACTCGTCGGGAAGGACCCGAGCGAGACGTCGGTCAAGTATCTGCTCGCCCGCGACGGCGGGGACGCCCAGTTCGTGAGCGTCATCGAGCCGGTCGGTGACTCGTTCCCGGTCGCGTCCGTCGAGTCCATCGAGACGAGCGACACCGACGGCCAGTTCGACCCGGTGGCGGCGAAGGTGACGCTCGACGACGGGCGCGTCGACTACTTCCTCTCGTCGGCGAACGGCGAGGAGTTCACGGCAAACATCGGGGGCGGCGA
Source organism: Halomarina oriensis (assembly GCF_009791395.1). GTDB lineage: Archaea > Halobacteriota > Halobacteria > Halobacteriales > Haloarculaceae > Halomarina > Halomarina oriensis. The sequence goes on along the minus strand of NZ_WSZK01000011.1, from coordinate 38,286 downwards.
CCTCCTGCAGACCGACGCCGCCTTCGCGATGGTCCGCACGGACGGGAGCGGCGAGGTACGGACCGCCCGCATGGAGGGCGGGACCCGCCTCATGGTGAAGTTCGGCGGCGGCCGGCCGATGATGGTGGAGGGATCGAGTGCAGCCCACGAGGGGTCGGTCGTCGCGGTCGACGAGGAAGGCGAGAGCCTCCATATCGACGCCGACCTGCCAACCGGCGACGCGCTCGCGGGTCAGTACCTGCTGCTCGACCACCCCGACTACTCGCACAACTCGCCGTACCGCATCGAGCGCGTCGAATCCATCGACGGTGGGTCCCGGGTCGTCCTTGAGGAACTCACCATCGCGCTCTCGCGGGGCAGCATCACGAGCGTCGAGGGGAACACGGCGATGGGGCCGACGGAGTTCCCGTTCACCCACACCGAGGGACCACAGGAGGAAGACGACGCCAACGAGTACTTCGACGGGAAGCAGCTGGCGACGAGCGACGGCGACGTGACGACCATCGAGAACACCGAGCCGTCCTACACTGACCTGACGGTGACCGATACGACCGGCCTTTCGAAGGGTGACACCTTCCGCGTGCTAGACGTGAAGGCCGGTGACACCGCGACCCTGCCAAGTTCGGTGCAGGTCCGGCGCGTCGACGGGGCGTGGACGGTCTCCGCCAACAGCGACGTCGACATCAAGCCGCCGAAGTAATCGCCCTCCCTGGGTACTCGTAATCCTCTTTTCGCCCGGCGTACCACGTGACCCATGGACATCCGACTGCTCACCGACGCCGACGTCGACGGGGCGCTCCGGCTCTCGACGCAGGCGAACTGGAACCAGACCGCGACCGACTGGCGACGGCTCATCGCGCTCGCTCCCGACGCCTGTTACGGCGGGTGGGTTGACGGCGATCTCGTCGCGACGGCGACCGTCGTGAGCTACGCCGGAGCGGTCGGCTGGGTCGGGATGGTGCTCGTCGACGAGGCTCACCGTCGGCGGGGGTACGGGAGCGCGATGTTCGAACGCGCGCTCGACGACGCCCTCGACGACGGACTCCGAGTCGGACTGGACGCGACGGCCGACGGCCGGACCGTCTACCGACAGTACGGCTTCGAGAACGTCGCTCCGATCGTGCGGTGGAGTGGTGCCGTCGAACCGACCGCCGAAACCGGTGACGTCGAACCGGTCGACGATTCCGACCGGATCGCCGCGTTCGACCGTCGTGCGTGCGGCACCGACCGGCGCGACCTGCTCGCACGGTTACTCGCGGAGGAGGGGGCCGTCGGTCTCGTTCGCGGACAGGGGTCGGAGCTCAACGGCTACGCCGTCCTCCGGCCGGGGCGCGAGCGCGCTCAACTCGGTCCGCTCGTCGCGACCGACCGCGAGACGTGCGCGGCGCTGCTGAGCGCCGCCGCGAGTCGCTTCGGCGCGCTCATCGTCGACAGCCTCGCCGACGGAGCGATGGATGGAACCTTTCGAGGACATGGACTCCGCCCCGAACGCGACCTGACGCGGATGGTCCACGGCAACCCGGCCGAGGTGCTGATGGGCGAGACGGTGGTCGCCGCGGCGGGGTTCGAACTCGGTTAGCCGTACAGGTCTGACCACGGCCGCTCGCGTTCGACCGCCGCGCTCGCGGCGAGGACCGTCGCCTCGTCGTATCGTGGGGCGACCACCTGCATACCGACCGGCATCCCGTCGACGGTTCCGGCGGGCACCGAGGCCGCGGGGTGGCCGGTCAGGTTGAACGGCCACGTCAGCACCCAGTCCGAGGTCGGGTCGACGGGTTCGCCATCGACGGACGTCGCACCGAGCGCGCCGTTCGGGACCGACGCCACCGCGGTCGTCGGCGTCACCAGCAGGTCGTGCGTCTCGAACACGTCAAGGACCGCGTCGAGCACGTCCGTCCGGAGCAGTTCGCCGTTGGCCATGTCCATCGCACTGTACTCGCGCCCTCGTTCGACCCGCTCTCGGAACGTGTCGGGGACGTCCTCGCCGTAGGCGTCAAGGAAGTCGGCCCCCGAGGGGGCGAGGTTCCGCGCGACCTTCGCGGCGAGCAGATGCATCTGTGGGAGTCGAACACCGTCACGAAGCGTTCCGAGGTCGTGGCCGAACTCAACGTCGACGCACTCGACGGTCGCCCCAGCGTCCACGAACGCGTCGGTCGCCCGCTCGACGCACCGCTCGATCGCCGCCGAGACGGGAAAGACGCCTAGGTCGGGGGAGTACGCCACGTCGAGACCCTCGACCGACCGGTCGGTCGCCGCGAGGAACGACCCGTCAGCCGCCGGGAGGCTGAACGGGTCGCGCGGGTCCGGTCCGGCCATCACGTCGAGCATGAGTGCCGCGTCGGCGACCGTCCGCGTGATGGGGCCCTTGTCGATAAACGGGGTATGGTTCTGGAACGCATCGGGGCGGGTCGGCTGTGGAACCCGCCCGGCCGTCGGTTTCAACCCGTAGACGCCACAGAGCGCGGCCGGCGTGCGAACCGAGCCGCCGGCATCGCCCCCCTGGCCTAGCGCGGTCAACCCGGCGGCGACGGCCGCCGCGCTCCCTCCCGAGGAGCCGCCGGCGTTGCACGTCGGGTCAAACGGGTTGCACGTCGGTCCGGCGAGGAGGTTGTCGGTCGTCGTGCGGTGGCCGAACTCCGGCGTGTTCGTCTTCCCGAGAACGATGGCTCCGGCAGCCTCCAACCGGCGGACGAACGTGGTCGTGTGGTCCGCGACGTTGTCGCCGAACGCTCGACAGCCGAAGGTGTGCCGGACGCCCGACTTGAATGCGGTGAGGTCCTTAATCGCGACCGGAACGCCGTGGAGCGGGCCGAGGTCGTCACCGCGCTCAACCGCCCGCTCCGCGTCGACCGCTGCCGCCCGAGCCTCGTCGTCGATGACCGTCAGATACGCGTTCAGGTCGTCGTTCCGGTCGGCGATGCGGTCGAGATACGCCTCGGTCACTTCGACGGGGGAGTGGTCGCCCGCTCGCATCCGTGCGGCCAGTTCTCGCGCCGATTCGAACGGTAGCTCGTCGGTCATACCGGTGCAGTCGGACGACGGGAGCAAATAGCTGTCTCGACCACACCGGGTACCCGGACGACCGCCCGTCGAGCGGGTACCGACCCACTGGAGGACGACCACCGCGGACCCACACCATGCTTGCGCTCTCTGTGCTGCAATCGCGGCGGTCGCCCGGTTCGTGCCACCGACACCCACAGTGTTAAGCGGTCGGTCGGATTCATCACGCCATGGACGTCTGGGACGAGCGGCGACCCGCCGAAGCGTTCGATCGAATACTGACGCCAAGCGGTGACCTCGAACGGCCGGCACCGATTCGCGACGAGGCGGAACTCCTCGCGTTCTATCGGACCATCGTCCTGACGCGCACCCTCGAATCCCGACTGTTCGCCATGCAGCGACGTGGTGAGGTCAGCATCGTCTCCCGGACGCTTGGCGAGGAGGCGGTGTCACTCGGGTCGAGTGCGGCGCTTCGCCCGGCCGATTGGCTCTTTCCCACCTACCGCCAGACCCCGGCGTCGCTCTACTGGGACGCACCCATCGACCGTCTCGTCGCGGGGCTCATGGGCAAAGAGCCCGAAACTATCGACGAACACCTCTCTATCTCCGATTCGCCTGCGGTGAACGTCACCCCCGCGTACATCCCGCTCGGGGCGAACGTGACCAACGCGGTCGGGTCAGCGATGGCCGACCGCTTTCGCGACCGGGACGTCGTCACGATGGCGTACATCGGCGACGGGTCGACGAGTCAGGGTGACTTCCACGACGCGCTCAACTTCGCCGGCGTGTTCGACGCGCCGGCGGTCATCGTTTGTCAGAACAACCAGTGGGCGATCTCGGTGCCGGCTCACCGGCAGACGGCCGCCGAGACGTTCGCTCAGAAGGCCGACGCGTACGGCGTTCCACACGACCGCGTCGACGGGAACGACGTGTTCGCGGTGTATGACGCCACCCGCGACGCCGTCGAGCGGGCACGTCGCGGCGACGGGCCGACCTTCGTCGAGTGCGTTACCTATCGGAGGGGTGAACACAACACCGCCGACGAGGAAAGCGTCTACCGGAGCGACCGGGAGGCCGCCTACTGGGCGGACCGCGACCCGCTCGACCGCCTGGAGACGTACCTCGTCGACGAAGGGGTTCTCGACGACGACCGCATCGCGGCGATCGAACGCGAGGCCGAATCGACCGTTGCGTCGGCCGTCGACCGCGCCCGGTCGGTGCCCCGGTCCGACCCCTCGACGATGTTCGACAACCACCTCCACGGCACCTCGTGGCGGGAACGTCGCCAACGTGCAGAGCTTCGCGCCGAACTGAACGGCGAGAACCCGTTTCTCGACGCCGGGGTCGAACTGGGCGGCGGTGCGGGTGACTCTATACACGCCGACAGTGAACGACCGAGCGAGCGGCCCACACCGACGGGCGAGACCGAGCCGATGAACCTCGTGACGGCGGTCAATCGGACGCTCCACCAGGAGCTCGCGCGGGACGACCGGGTTCGGCTCCTCGGCTACGACGTCGGCCCCATCGGCGGCGTCTTCAGGGCGACCGAGGGGCTGGTCGAGCGCTTCGGGCGGGAGCGGGTCGTCGACACACCGCTTTCGGAGAACGGCATCCTCGGGACCGCGGTCGGGATGGCAATGCGCGGCGAGCGGGTCGTCGCGGAGATACAGTTCATGGGCTTTCTCTACCCCGCGTTCGGCCAGTTCATGTACGCCCTCGCGAAGACCTACGAACGAACCGGCGGGAACACCGAGGTACCGTTGACAGTTCGAGTGCCCTACGGCGGCGGTATCAAAGCCAGCGAGTACCATTCCGAGTCGACCGAGTCGTTCCTCGTCCACACCCCCGGCGTCCGCGTCGTCTGCCCGAGCACGCCAGCCGAGGCGAAGGGGCTACTGGCGGCGAGTATTCGCCACCCCGACCCCGTCGTCGTGATGGAGCCGAAGCGGTGCTACCGGACGGCGACCGAGCCGGTCCCGGTCGAGGAGTACACGCGGCCACTCGACGACGCGCGACTCGTCACCGAGGGGACGGACGTGACGCTCCTCACGTACGGGGCGATGATCCCACACGCGGTCACGGCGGCCGAGCGCGTCGATGCGAGCGTCGAACTCGTTGACCTACGGACCCTCGCGCCGCTGGACGTCGAGACGGTGCTCGCGTCCGTTCGGAAGACGGGTCGATGTGCGATCCTCCACGAGGCGCGGCGGACGCTCGGACTCGGCGCTGAGCTGTCGGCGCTCGTCAACGAACACGCGCTGGAGTACCTCGAAGCGCCGATCAAGCGGGCGACCGGGTTCGACGTACACTTCCCCGGGAATCAGACCGAGGACGCCTACCTGCCGGGGCCGGAGCGGGTCGAGCGGCTCATCGAGGCGGTGACGGACGCCCGGTTCTGAGGACACCGAAGACGGCTCCGAGAGCCGGTTCGTGGGCTATCGGTCGCCGTCGAGGACGTCGTAGACCGTCCAGCGGTCGTAGGTGACGTCGGTGTCGTAGGTTCGAAGGCCGACCCACCCCGCTCCGTGCGGGTCGTCGTCGGTCCAGTCGTGGAGCAGCCGACCGTTGACCGCGGTGCGGAGGCGGCCGCCGGTCTTGTAGAGCTGGACGGTGTACGGCTCGTCGGGCTGGACCCCCATCATGAGCTCGCTCGTCAGTTCGAAACCGGGGTCGCGGCGCAGCCGCGTGTGGGTGTTCGTCAGCGTGAAGATGTAGTTCGGGAACTCGTGGTACTCGTTGTACCCGCCGCTCCGTTCGGTCTCGGCGAGCGGCGGGTCGTCCGAGGCACAGACGAAGCAGTTCAGGTTTCGGCTAGTCGTGCGGTCGGCGGGTTCGCTGACGGTCGCCTCGTACTCCACGAGCAGGTCACTGGGGAACTCCTGGGGCGTCCAGACGGTGACCCCTCGCTCGTCGACGCAGTCGACGTGGAGCTGCCCACCCTCGAAGCGGACCGTGCTACCCGGCTTCTGCTGTTCGACCACCCACTCCGCCGACGAGTCGAAGTCGGCGTCCCACAGCGGCTCGACCGTCAGTTCGGCACCACCGATCCGGACGGGGCTCGAAGCATCGCTCGGCTCACTCATATCGGATCACCTGATTGGAGCATGGTACACTCACGTCCGTCTCGTCGGACGACCATAGTAAGCCTGTCGGCAGTTACGTGAATCTCGGTCACATCGAGGCGCCGTCGCTCGGCCGCCGCTGACGGAGTCGTGAGCGATTCGACCAGCTCTGCGGGCACCACACACAATCAAGACCACGGTACGACCCGACGACGTTCGACGTTAGTGAACACGTAGCACACCGGGGCGATCCCGGAGAGTCGCTCTTCTGCCCCACGGCGGAGGTGTGGACCGGAGGCAGTGACGGTCGCGTGACGAGGGGCAGATTAGTTTGTTCACTACAGAAAAACAGCTGTTCAACCAAAATGGGCCGCTTTGCGGAGCCCATAACAAGACTAGTACTGTTAGTCTCTTGAAAATCGTCGGCTGTTAACACACCACTATTCCGGCCTATGTTTACCCTTAGTGAACAGAAATGAGACAGGCAGTCCATGCCGCGCCGACATACTGTCCTTCGTGACGGTCCCGACGGACCGACCACTGATCCGGGACGGACGGTGGGCCAGGTTTATGCCCCAGCACCGCGGCCCAGCACGCATGGACTCGAACACGCCCCAGTCGTCGCTCGCCGTTCCGGAAGCGACCGTTCTCGACGCTTGCGGCGAGACGCCGCTGCCGGAGCTGGGACTCATCGAGCAGATGTGGGACACCGACCCGATCCCGCACGGGGAGGTCCGTGCGCACGCTGCCCGTGCGGTAGACGGGATGTCGTTCGACGGCGTGCCCGACGGCGGAGAGGTCGCGCTCGGCGTGGGGAGTCGGGGCATCGCCAATCTGCCCGCCATCGTCGCCGGCGTCGTTGACGCGCTCGACGGGCGGGGGTTCGACCCGTTCGTCGTTCCCGCGATGGGCAGCCACGGCGGAGCGACCGCCGAGGGGCAACGCGAGATGCTCGCCGAACTCGGCGTCACCGAGGCGTCGGTCGGCTGTGCGATTCGGTCGAGCATGGATGTCGTCGAGGTCGGGCGCACCGCCGATCGGGACGTTCCGGTCGTCACGGACGCGCATGCGGCCGACGCCGACGCCATCCTCCCCATCAACCGTGTGAAACCGCACACCGACTTCGACGGGACCGTCGAGAGCGGCCTCTCGAAGATGCTCGTCATCGGTCTCGGGAAGCAGCGCGGCGCGAAAATCGCCCACGACTGGGCGGTCGACTGGTCACTCCGGGAGATGCTTCCAGCGATTACCGAACAGCTCCTCGACGCGCTGCCCGTCGTGGGCGGCGTCGCTATCGTCGAGGACCAGCACGACGATACGACGCTCATCGAAGGGGTCCCACCGAGTGGCTTCCTCAACCGCGAGGCGGAACTGCTGGAGACGGCCTACGAGCGCATGCCGACGCTCCCGTTCGACGACATTGACGTCCTCATCATCGACCGGCAAGGCAAGGACGTCAGCGGACAAGGCATGGACACGAACGTCATCGGCCGCCGCCCGTTCGCGATTCAAGAGCCGGAACCCGACCACCCGGACATCAAGCGCATCTACACCCGGTCGCTCACGGAGGCGGCCCACGGCAACGCGATGGGGATGGGGTCGGCCGACGTCGTCCACGCCGACCTGCTCGCCGCCGTCGATATGCCGACCACGCTCGTCAACGCACTGACGGCGAGCACGACACGAGGAGTCCGCCTCCCGCCGGTCGCCGAAACCGACCGTGCGGGGCTGGTCTGTGCGCTCTCGACCATCGGGGTCGTCGACCCCGACACCGTCCGAGTCGTCCGTGCGACCGACACGATGCGCCTCGGCCAGCTCTACGCGTCGACCGCGCTCGTCGAGACGGCACGCGAACGCGACGACCTCCGCGTCGTCGCCGAACCCGAACCTATCGCCTTCGAGGGCGGTGACTTCGTCGCACCGACGCCACACGAGGCGGCACCGGCCGCCCGGAGCGACGAGGACGACCCGAGTGGAGAGTGACAGCGACGATTCACAGACCGCGGTCGGCCGCTCAGACCGGCGGCTCGTCAATGTCGACGGTGCGCCGTTCGTCCCACGACCGGTGACTCGCCTCCGTCAGCTGGATGCCCTTGACCCCCTCCCGGAAGTCGTAGGGGAACGGCTCGTCGGCGGCGACGTGGCGGAGGAACGCGGCCCACTGCTGTTTGAACGCGTTCTCGAACTCACGGTTGTTCGGGACATCGCTCCAGTCGTCAGTGAAATCGTGGTTTGTCGGCGTGTCGGGGTTCCAGACCGGTTTCGGTGTGTTCGCGTGTGACTGTGTCTTGCAGTCGCGGAGTCCGGCGACGGCGCTCCCGTCGGTGCCGTCGACCTGGATCTCCAGCAGGTCGTCCCGGTTGACGCGGGTCGTCCACGACGAGTTCACCTGCGCGACCGTCCCACCGTCCAGTTCCATGATGGCGTAGGCGGCGTCGTCGGCCGTCGCCTCGTACTCCTCGCCGGCCTCGTCGACGCGACGCGGGACGTGTGTCCTCCCGAGACAGGCCACCGACTCCACCCGACCGAAGAGGGTCTCCAGCACGTAGCTCCAGTGGGAGAACATGTCGTCGATGATGCCGCCGCCGTCCTCCGCCCGGTAGTTCCACGACGGTCGCTGGGCGGGTTGGCCGTGCCCCGTGAACACCCAGTAGCCGAACTCGACGCGGACCGAGAGCACCTCGCCGAAGAAGTCCATGTCGAGCAGGCGCTGGAGCTTCTGGATGCCGGGGAGCCAGAGCTTGTCCTGGACGATGCCGTGTTTCACACCGCTCGCCTCGGCCGTGCGCGCCACCTCGACGGCCGTGTCGAGGTCCGATGCGAGGGGCTTCTCGCAGTAGACGTGCTTGCCGGCCTCGATGGCTCGTAGCAGGGCGGGCGCACGACGGTTGGTTATCTGGGAGTCGAAGTAGACCGTGTCGTCGCCGTCGAGACACGACTCCAGATCGGGGTCGGCGGTCCAGCGCTCAACGCCGTACTCCTCGCTCAACCGTCGCAGCTTCCGTTCGTCCCGCCCGACGAGCACCGGGTCGGGCAGGACACGCTCGCCGTCGGGGAGTTCCACGCCACCTTCCTCGCGCAACGCGAGGATGGACCGGACGAGATGCTGGTTGGTTCCCATCCGTCCGGTCACGCCGTTCATGATGATACCTAGCTCTTTCATCTGTTTCGTTCTCATCACCTCCCGCGCGCTGATAATAGTTTCCGGTGGACAGGCGACCGTCAGTCGACCGTCGTAGCCGCCGATATCGGCTCCAAGCCTCGGCGGAGGGGGTAGTTTCTTGTGTTCGTTTCACGAACGGTCGACATGACAGTCCGAATCGGCTACGTCGGCGTCGAGCACCACCACCGCGACCCGTATTTCACCGTCGCGAGCGGCCTCGACGTGACCGTCACGGCGGTCTGTGAACCCGGCAAGCGTGTCGACACCGCCGCGCTCACGGCGATGGACGAGCGCCCCGACGAGGTGACCACGGAGGGTCAGGAGGTCGCGAGCCTCGTCGAGGATGCGGCCGTCTACGAGGACCCGACGCGACTCGTCGCGGACGCCGACATCGACGTCGTCTGGATCACCTACCGGAGCGACGAGACGCCCGCCGTCGTTGAGGCAGCCGTTGAGAACGGCGTCCACGTCATCAGCGAGAAACCCATCGCCCGGACCGCCACCGACCTCGAACCGATCGCTCGGCGGGCCACCGAGGCTGACGTCACCGTCTCACCCACGCTCTACTACCGACGAAACCCCGTCGCGATGGACCTCCGCGAGCGGGTTCGAGAGGGATTCTTCGGCGACGTCTGGACCGTCGAGGGACGGTTCAACGCCAGCCAACTCTCGTATCGGGACACCACCCACTACATCTACGACCGCGAGACGAGCCGTGGCGGGGCACTCCAGTGGATCGGCCCTCACTGGCTCGACGCCATGCCGTGGATCCTCGACGACCCCATCGTCCGCGTCAACGCCCGGTTCCACGACGCCGACGACCCCCACGCCGACGTCGACGCGGGGGCCGTCCTCCAGTTCGAAACCGCAGGCGGGACGCTCGGCACGTACCACACCGGCTACTACCTCAGCGACCGTGGCAAGGACACTCATCTCGGGCTGTACGGGACCGACGCGCAGGCGCAGACGCCGTTGCACCACGACTCGCTCCAGCACGAACCGACGGTGCCACTCGAACTCACCTCGTCGGCCCCCGACTGGTCGGCCGCGCCGCGCCGGACCGTCGAGTTCGAGCCGACCTACGACCGGTTCCCCGCGTGGGGCGACTTCGTCCAGGACTACTTCGAGGCGTACTTCGCGGGGTACGAGACGGGCGACGTCCCAGCGACGGTCGACGACGCGGTCCAGTTGCTCCGAGTGCTCGACGCCGCGTACGAATCCGCCGAGACCGGAGAGTGGATCGACGTCCGGGAGTAGCCACCGAGCGACAGCTACACAGGAGCCTGGACGTAATCCCAGCCATGGAAAACCCCGGATACACCGACACGCCAACACTGCCACAGTGTGGCTACCGCGTCCACGACCCCGACCGACCGCATCCCGAACCGGTCGATCCCGGGGGAGCTCTGGCGACCGGCGAGCCGCCCTCGGACGCGACGGTTCTCTTCGACGGCAATGCGATGGCTGAGTGGGAACACGAAGACGGTCGTGATGTCGAGTGGCACGTCGAAGCCGACTACGCCGAGGTCGCGCCGGGAACCGGGAACGTTCGAACCGAGCGCGTGTTTGGCGACTGTCAGCTTCACCTCGAATGGGCATCGCCGCCGGCGACGACCGACGACGGGCAGGGACGCGGCAACAGCGGGGTGTTTCTCATGGATCGCTACGAGATCCAGGTTCTCGACAACTACGACAATCCGACGTATGCGGACGGATACGCCGGGGCGGTGTACGGTCAGTCTCCACCCCTGGTCAACGCGTCACGGCCACCCGGCGAGTGGCAGTGCTTCGACATCGTCTGGAACGGGCCACACTTTCGTGAGGAGCGCGTGGAACGGCCGGCCGTCGTGACCGTGTTTCACAACGGCGTCCTCGTCCAGCATCGAACGACACTCCTCGGGGAAACGGTACACCGGGCGGTCGCACAGTACGAAAACCACCCGACTGAGGCTCCACTCGCGCTTCAGGACCACGGCGACCGCGTCCGGTTTCGGAACATCTGGGTTCGACCGCTGTGAGAGCGGCATTTCGACGGTGTTCGACAGGCATCGCGTTCGAGACTCCCAGCCAGTAGCCGCGGCCGGCCGTTCAGAACTCCCCGCTCCGAACGTGGAACTTCGTGGGTTTGTCCATCATCGGCCGGTCGGCTTCGACCCACGACGCGACCAGGTCGACGACCTCGTCGACGGAGACCTTCGGCTCGCCGTAGCGCTCGTGACATCGACTGGCGTCGCTGAGGAGTGCCGTCTCGTGTTCCTCCCCGTCGAACCTGACGTCGGTGTCGAACCGGTCCGCGAACCGCTCGGCGATGTCACGTACAGAGAGTATCTCGGGACCGGTCACGTTGAGCGGTTTCGCGGGGGAGTCGGCGAACTCCAGCGAGCGGAAACAGACGGAGTTCGCGTCCCCCTGCCAGACGACGTTGACGTATCCCATGTCCAAGGGGACGGGGTCGCCGTCACGCACCCACTTCGCGATGTCGGTCAGCACCCCGTACCGCGCTTCGACGGCGTAGTTCAGCCGGAAGAGGCAGACGGGCGTGTCGTTCTCCTCACTGAAGTACTGGAAGACACGCTCCCTGCCCAGACACGACTGTGCGTACTCCCCGACCGGTCCCGTCTCGTCGTCCTCCGTCGGCCCCCCCGACTCGACGAGAACCGGGGGGTATACGTTGCCGGTCGAGAACGCGACGATCCGCGAGTTCTCGAACCGGCGAGCGATGTCCCCCGGCAGGTAGGCGTTGATCGCCCACGTCTGCGGTTCGCGCCCTCCGGTGCCGAACTTCGTTCCGACCATGTAGATGACGTTCTTACAGTCCGGCAGCGCGGCCAGCGACTCCTCCGAGAGGAGGTCCGCCGCGATCGTCTCGGCACCGTGCGAGTCGAGTACCTCTCTCGTCTCGGAGTCGGAGAACCGGGAGACCGCGTAGACCGTTCTATCGACGTCCGCCCGGTCGCTCGCCCGTAAGATACGCCCGGCCAGCGACGGCCCCATCTTTCCGGCCGCCCCGAGAATCATGACGTCGCCGTCGAGCCGTTTTGCGAATTCGACGTCCTCCGGGTACGGCGCGGTCAGTGCGTCAGTTAGCTGTGCTTCAGTCTCGATCGCTCCGAGGTCGGGTTGAGTCATGTGGTGAGTGCTCCTGACAGTGGGTAGTTCGCGCGAACTGGTGGTGTGGTTCGCTCGCAGTTCGGACGTTCTCAGAACTCGCTTCGACGAGCACCGATTTAAGTATTGGCCATCGGGCGGCAACGGTGGCCGCTAGCGTCGGTCGGTCGGCGCAGCAGAGCCGAGGGGCGACAGGTCGGGTCGTCACTCGTGGCGCGATAGCGTCGCACGCAGTCGGTCCGCGCGCTGGTCGTCGTCACGCTCGTGGTAGAGCGCCAGCAGGTCGTCAGGGTCGACGTAGAGGTACGGACCGGCAGGGCACATCGCCGCTAGCGGGTCCCGGCCGACCGTCTCGACCGGCCGATGGTCGGGCCACCGCTCCCCGAGTCGGTCGGCGAGCCACCGGTCCATCCGGGCGCGCATCTCGGCGGCCCGCTCCGGCCGCTCGGCGACGAGGTTCTCGCTCCCGTGGGGGTCGGCGTCGAGGTCGTGCAGCAGTTCGAGACCGTCGTTCGGGAGCGCAGGGTCGTTGTACTGGCCCGGCAGCGAGAACACGCCGGGATGGAGCAGACGGGCGTACATCCAGCCGTCGGCGTACAGCGCCCGGCCGAACGTGTAGATGCCGTGTCCACACACCACCTGCTCCCGGCCAGCGAACGGGCGATCGTTCGGCGTGAGCGCTTCGCGGAAGGACTCGGCGGCCCACCCGGACGGAACGGGAACGTCGAGCAGGTCACAGAGCGTCGCGACGAGGTCGAACTGGTAGACGTAGCCGTCGACCGACGGTCCCACACTCTCGTCGTCGGCATCTGACTCGGTCGATGACTCGGCAGTCGGACCGGGCCACGACACCACGAGCGGGACGCGCTGACAGGCCGGATGCGGCAGAGCGTGTTCGGCGTAGATACCGTGTTCGCCGAGCGCCTCGCCGTGGTCGGCCGTCACGATCACTACTGTCTCCTCACGGACGCCGTGGGCATCGAGCGCGTCGAGGAGGTCCGCAACCGCCGCGTCGACCTTTCGGATCGCGGCGTCGTAGCCGTCGACAACCTGCTTGACGTCCTCGCGTGAGTCGAACGCCTCCGGCATCGGCCGCTCGCCGTACTTCTCGTCGTACCAGTCGGCGTCGAGTTCCGCCGGGTTGGGCCACAGTTCGCGAGTACGCGTCCCTGTCATTCCCTCCTGAGCCGCGAGCGCCGCTTCGTCCGGCCAGTCCGGAGCCGGCCCCGAGTCGCGAACGGCGTCGACGTGCTCGGTAACGCCCTGATACGGGTGGTGGACGTCCCAGTAGTTGACGTGGAGGAGCCAGTCGTCCTCGGTCGCGTGACTGCCGAGCCACGTCAGCGCCGCGTCGGTCACGTCGCTCGCGTCCTCGACCGCCAGCAGCCCGGTCTCGGCGGTCGGTTGGATCGACTCTTGAAACCCCGCAGCGAAGTGATACGCCATGTGGCGCTGCGTGAAACTGCTCACCGACGCCGTACGGACCCCGTGCTGTGCGAGGTGTTGAAACGCGAGCGGCCGGTCGGGGTCCGGGTCGTGACCACTCCCGGGGTTATCGTACCACTGTCCCTCGCCGAAGTGGGTGACGACGCCGGTGTCGATGCCGTGGCGACCGGTCGCCAGCGCCGTCCGCGAGGGGAGACATGGCGAGTCCGAGACGAAGCAGTTCTCGAAGCGGACGCCGTCGGCGGCGACACGGTCGATAGTCGGCGAGGTGTCACGAGAGTAGCCGTAACAGCCGAGATGGTCCGGGCGCAGCGAGTCGATGTCGACGAGCAACACGCGCATTGCTGACGGATGGTTGGGTCACTACTTAATTGCCGGGCGAGCCACCACCCGCGTCCCGCTCGGCCGTCGGTGAGTCGTCGCTGCCGGAACCTGAACGCGTTAGTGCTTTCGCCGACAGCGACGCGTATGCAGACCGACCTCAGTGACAGCGTCGCACTCGTGACGGGTGCGGGACGAGGAAACGGGCGAGCTATCGCCGAGCGACTCGCCACGAACGGTGCGAGCGTCGTCGTCAACGACCTCGATTCGGGGCCGGCCGAGGAGACGGTCGAGCGTATCGATGAACGGAGTGGCGAGGCAATCGGGATAGCGTGTGACGTGAGCGACGAGTCAGCAGTGCAGGCGATGGTCGAACGTGGAACCGACCAGTTCGGGACCATCGACATCGTCGTCAACAATGCCGGCGTCGGGCAGGGCGACCGCTTCCGTAACGAACCGGACGACACGTTCTGGAACCTCAACCTCGACACCCATCTCCGCGGGGCCATCTACTGCACTAAGCACGCGCTCGACGGGATGGTCGAGCAGGGCTACGGGAAGGTCGTCAACATCACCTCGATTCACACGAAAAACGGTGTGGGGATGTCGCCACAGTACGACGTGGCGAAGTTCGCGCTACTCGGGTTGACGAAGACGCTGGCGCTCGAACTCGGCCGGGACGGTATCAGGGTGAACGCCGTCGCGCCGGGGTGGACGGATACGCGGATGACCGCCGATTTCGAGGCCGCGACCCGCGAGCAGATCCTCGACCTCAACCCGCTCGGACGGTTCGCCCGCTCGGCGGAGATCGCCGACGCCGTCCAGTTCCTCTGTGCGCCCGCGAGCGACTACGTCAACGGCCACGAACTGCGTGTCGATGGCGGTCAACAGCCCATCGACAACTGGAAACACCGCTACGGCGACGCCTGACAGGACGACGGTAGTTCATCGACCGTCGACTCCGCGCCCGCCGAACTACCCTCGCTCGCGAAAGTCGAGGAACGCCTTGTTTTCCGTGACGGCACCACGCCCGCCGTCGACGAGGAGACTCGCCCCGGTGACGAACGCCGCGTCGTCGCTGGCGAGGAAGGCCACGATGCCCGCGTCGTCGGCGGGCGTTCCGATGCGGCCGACTGGATACATCGCCTCGACGCGCTGGCGGTCGGCGTCGACCAACTCTTCGCGGGTGCGGGCGATTTCGACCCAGCCGGGTCAGAGACGCGTGGTTCGCGGAGGTGTTGACGACGCTCGCTCCTCGGGAGAGATGTGGAGCGGCGTGTTTCGTACAGCGCTAGAACGAGCGGACGTCCGTCTCGACGACGAACGCCCAGTCCTCGGCCGTCGCTTCCTCTGCGGTCGTCTCGGTCTGGACGCCGGTGTTGTTGACGAGTACGTCCAACGAGCCAGACGTCTCGACAGTCGCCTTGACGAGTGCCTCGATGTCGTCGGGGTCGCGCATGTCCGCCCGGACGAACCGAGCCTCGCCACCGACCCCGCGGATGTCAGTCGCGACAGTTTCGCCGGACTCCGCGGAACGGTCGGTCACGACGACGCTCGCACCCTCCGCCGCGAACCGTCGGGCCATCCCCGCGCCCATGCCGCGCGTGCTGCCCGTGACGAGTGCGGTCTTCCCGTCGAACCGGCCGGGAACGGCGTTCGTGGTCGGGTCGTCGAAGCGAGGCGTGGCGACGGTATCGAAGGTGTTCTGGGTGGAGCGGTCGTCGTCCACCACCGTCACCACTCCGCGACGCTGCCGTCGTCGTGACGCCAGACGGGGTTGTGCCAGTCGACGTCGCCGGCCCGCTCACGGACGGCGGCGTCGTCGATGGCGATACCCAGCCCCGGTTCCTCCGGGAGATCGACGAACCCATCGCCGTAGTCGAACACCGACGGGTCGGCGAGATAGTCGAGCACGTCGGCCGTCTCGTTGTAGTGGATGTTGAGGCTCTGTTCTTGGATGAGCGCGTTGTGCGCGACGGCATCAACCTGTAGACACGCGGCGAAGGCGATGGGACCGAGCGGGCAGTGGGGGGCGAGCGCCACGTCGTAGGCCTCGGCCATCGCGGCGATCTTCCGTACCTCGGTGATACCGCCGGCGTGTGAGAGGTCCGGCTGAACCACGTCGACCGCACCCGATTCGAGTAGCGGTTTGAAATCCCACCGCGAGTAGTGGCGTTCGCCCGTGGCGATGGGTGTCGTCGTGTGTGCCGCGAGCGCTGTGAGCGCTTCGTCGTGACCGGGCGTGACCGGCTCTTCGAGGAACATCGGGTCGTGCGGGTCGAGCGCACGGGCGAGGCGCTTGGCCATCGACTTCGAGACGCGGCCGTGGAAGTCGACGCCGACACCGACCTCGGGACCGACCGTCTCACGAACCTCGCGAAGGCGATCAGCGGCCGCTTCGACCGCTGCAGGCGTGTCGATGGCCCGGAACTCCGGCGTCCCGTTCATTTTCACGGCGGTGAGCCCCGAGTCGACCTGTCGACGGGCGGCATCGGCTACCTCGCTGGGCCGGTCCCCGCCGACCCACTGGTAGACCTGCACGCGGTTCCGTGCCTTCCCGCCGAGCAGTTCGTAGACGGGCGCGCCGAACTGCTTGCCCTTGAGGTCCCACAGCGCCTGGTCGATACCGGCGATGGCCGACATGAGCACCGGGCCACCGCGGTAGAACCCGCCACGGTACATCGTCTGCCAGTGGTCCTCGATGGGGTCGGGGTCCGACCCGAGCAGGTAGGTGTCGAGCAGTTCCTCGACGGCCGTCTTGACCGTCCGGGCGCGTCCCTCGACGACGGGTTCACCCCAGCCGACCCGGCCGTCGCTCGTTTCGAGGCGGAGGAACAACCACCGTGGCGGCACCTGGTAGAGGTCGTAGTCGACGATAGTCACCATTGCGTGTCAGGGACAATCGGCGACGAGCTATTAGCTCTTTACTCGTCGCTGCCGGCACAGGCTGAACGTTTATCCTGCTCCGCCGGGAGACGTCGACCATGAGCGACGACGGGCCAACGGCCGGCGACCCACCCTGCTGTTCGGCGAGCCGTGACACGGGCGAGACTGACGCGACGCGGGACGCGAGTGTGACGGCCGAACCGACGTCGGTCGGCAAGGTTCGCACGACCGGGATGGTCCGACTCGACGGCGGCACGTTCACGATGGGGACCGACGACGGCGTCGGCTTCCCACAGGACGGCGAAGGGCCTCCCCGCGAAGTCACCCTTGACCCGTTTCTCGTCGACCGACACGCGGTGACCGTTCGGGAGTTCCTTCGATTCGTCCGCGACACGGACTACACGACCGACGCCGAGCGCTTCGGCTGGTCGTTCGTGTTTCAGGATTTCGTGGCTCCGGAAGACGAATCAGGGGTGCTGGACTCGGTCGCGGCCACACCGTGGTGGCTGGCCGTCGAAGGTGCCCGCTGGTTCCGCCCCGAGGGGCCGTCGTCGAACGCCCTCGACGACCGGCTCGACCACCCGGTCACGCACGTCTCCCACCGCGACGCCGTCGCTTACGCGGACTGGGCGGGGAAACGCCTGCCAACCGAAGCCGAGTGGGAGTTCGCCGCGCGCGGTGGGCTCGCGAGAAAGCGGTACGCGTGGGGTGAGGAACTGACGCCGAACGGCGAGCACCGCTGCAACGTCTGGCAGGGGGCGTTCCCCGACGAGGACACCGCCGCCGACGGCTACCACGGCACCGCACCGGTCGACGCCTACGAACCCAACGACTACGGCCTGTTCAACGTCTCGGGGAACGTCTGGGAGTGGTGTGCCGACTGGTTCAGCGCCGACTACCACACCACCGACGATTACTCCCGCGAGAATCCGAGTGGCCCCGAGAGCGGCGACGCTCGCGTGATGCGCGGCGGGTCGTACCTCTGTCACGACTCGTACTGCAATCGCTATCGCGTTGCGGCCCGCTCACAGAACACCCCCGACTCCTCGACCGGTAACATCGGGTTCCGGTGTGTCGTCGACGCCGGGGAGTGACGGGTCGGCGAGTCGACGGAGCGGACACCCGACGACGAACGCGTGTGACTGTGACCGGGGTCACTCGTCGGCCATCGCAACGGTCGTCCGCCCGCCGAAGTTGAGAATGACCGACTGCGCAGTGTCGCCGAACACCGCCTTTCCGGTCGGCGAGCGGCGTTTCCCGACGAGGAAGACGTGGTCACAGCCGGCCTCCTCGGCGACCCGGACGACGGTCGCGCCACGGTCGTCACCGTCGAGCACGACACCGCGTGGATCGTACTCGACATCGATGCCCGCGAGCACGTCGTCAGCGAGGCCCGCAGCGGCCCGGTCGGCGTAGTCGGCGATCGACTCGTCGGGGTAGTCGGTTCGTTCCTCGCGAGCGATCGTGTCGAGCATCTCGCGGTCCCGTTCGTACGCCTCCTCGGTGAGCAGCGAAAGGACGATGAGGTTCGCACCGACACCGGCGGCCAGTTCGCCCGCTTCGCGAAGGAGGTCACGGCTCGAATCCGTCGGGTCGACGACGACGAGTGCGCGTCGCATACGACGGCCGACGGTAGGGCGAGGCATAAGTGTACACCTCACGTCCGGTGACCCGACTCGGAGCACCTCCCGACCGACCGGCCAGCTGTCATACCACACCGCACCATGCCAAACGTTATTTATCCTCCTGATTCATCGTTCGACCGGCGTGTCGGATGTCGGCTCAGCGACCCACAGGACACGTCCTCGGAGAGTTCCACTCCCCGTCGGGACACCGACGTTCACACGCCAACCCGCGTTGCGCGTCGAGAGTCGACACGAGAAGGAGCCACTGTCGCGAGCCGGAGCGAGCGGTGAACGGCGAACCGTCGATAGACGGCACGAGGTGTCTGCCGGTCGCTCGTCGCTGGCTCGGGTCGTCACAACAGACAGGCTCTACGTGGTACGCCGGTGGTACGACGGTGTCAGAGCGAGCTATCGAGTGCGTCAATATCCCGACGGAGCGAGGCGGCCACCGAGAGAACGGGATACGTCCAGCCATCGACGTCCCCGTAGAGGTACGTGCAGAAGTCGTGACCGTCGTGGATCGACGAGAACAGCCGGTTCTGAACCAGCGACTGTCGGTCCTCGATGACCGCCCGACACTGCTCGGTGAGCTTGTCGGGAGTCGGCCCGGCGGAAGCCCCTCCCTCGCGACGACCCCACACGCTGTCGAGGCCTGCGACGACGTCCCGGAGTGCTGAGCGGGCGGCAGCGAGCGAGTCGGCCTCGGTCACCAGGTGGTCGAGCAAGCTTCGTCGGCGCTTGATGGCGTCTTCGACTTCGTCGAGCAACGTTCGCTTGAACCCCGGTGGTGGAGCATCGGACTGCAACCCGCGGGCGAGTTCGGGACTGAGTTCCCCGCTCGCGTGTGCCAACAGCGATTCACCGTAGTCGGCGTCGTAGTGCGGGACGCTCATGACGGTGTCGCGGAACGCCTCGCGGATCGGGTCGGTACCGCAGGGTCGACGGTCGACACCGACCGCGGACGGAAGCGTCTGTGAGGCGGTCGACTGGTGAGCAGGCACGGCCACGTCGAGGGGGGCCACGCGGTTGGCGAACGTCTCGTAGGCCGCTCGTTCGGTGTCGAGCGCACGACGTTCGGTGGCGACGCGTTCGAGCGCGGTGTCGATCGGGGCAAGTGTGTGCGTATGCATGACGAACGGAGCTGCGACCGGTTCGGGTAGTGCTGACCAGTGAAACCACTCTTGGGTTGTGCTAGCAAGCGCCTCATATAAGAACGTTGTTCACGAAATACAGAGTGGTAGATAGACGAGAGCGTAGGGGCGAACTGGTCGGCGTCCGTCTCCGAGGAGGAGGCGCGTGGACGGGGCCGCTGTGACGTGTCGACGAGACGAACTGTCGGCCGTGGAACCGACTGTCGGCTCCGACCGACCAGTGGGAGCTACACGTGTTGCCCCGGGAGTTCGACTCGCTCGCTTCTCGCGTCACGTTTCCCGACTCCCGTTCGCCGGAACAAGGGACCCTGGCCGACCGTCGTTGCTCGCCGGGTGTCGAGGTCAGTGGAGCGGGAACCGCTCGATGGTTCGCGACGAGGTGAACGTAGCTATCAGTCGAACGTCAGTCCGTACCCCCACTCTTCGAGGTGGAGTTCGACTTCGTCGAGATGGTCCAACCCGACCATCACGAGCGCCTCCCGCAGGTCGGTTAACGAAACGCTGTCGTCGAAGCGGTCTTCGAGTTCGTGGAGCGCGTCTCGCTCGGCACTCTTCGTCTTCGGATGTAAGAACAGTGGGACTCGGTCACGACCGTCCTGAACGCCATCACGACGGAACTTGTACGGAATCCGCATCGACTGCCGGCTCCCTGCCTCCTGTCGGCTCCCCTCTTTGGATTCCGTCGAGGAGCCACCGACTTCGCGTTCTCCCAGTTCTTCGGTTTCATGCGACTCGGCTTTCGACTCCGGGTCCTCTGCGAACGGGTCCTCGCCAGCCCCCTCCTTCATCCCCGTCATGCGATTATCACCTCGTGGTCGACGTCGCCCGGCCTCGGTGGGTTCGGTGCCTCAATCCCCACCTCGCGCTCGAGGTAGCGAGCGAGCCGGTCGAACTGCGCGAGCGTCTCGCGTTCGTATTCACGTTGCCTGTCGCGAAACTCTCTGACGTACCTGAACGCGGAACACTGTTGCATCCAACAGCCTTCCATGAGTGAGGCGCGTTCGCCGATGATCTCGGGGATCGCATACTCGATGTCGTCGAGAATCGTTCGCTGGTCTCGGGTGTTCTTGAACCCGATAGGGACCGCTGCCAGGACACCGACGTCGACTTCGAGTTGGTCCTCGAACCCAGCGACGAGTGATTCGAGTCCTTCTACGGCGGCACGGCCTTTCGCACTCGGCTCGACAGGGATGACGAGCGACCGAGTCGCATGGATCGCGTTGTAGAGATGCGGCCCCTCCGTGGCAGGGGGATCACAGATGAGGACATCGTACTCGTCTGGGATTCCGGCCTCGCGGAGGACCCGAAGCAACTGGGAATGGATTCCGTACGCTTCTCCCATCGCCTCGGCTTGTTCTTTCTCCCGTTGGAGAAACGTCGCGAGGTCCGAGAGCATGTTGTGTTCGGGGAGGATATCGACCCCTTCGACCGTCCGGACGAGGTTATTGAAGTCACCCTTCGGTCGTCGAATCATGTGTCTGACCAGATTGTCGATCGATTCTGTTCGTTGGTCGTCGACACCGAACAACCGGGAGAGGTCACCGTCCTGCGGGTCGAGCGGGACCACCAGTGGCTTGAGTCCTCCACGAGCGTGCGCGACCGCTAGATTTGCGGCCGTCGTGGTTTTTCCCACCCCACCAGCCTCGCTGTACGTCGAGTACGACAACATAACCGTTGATTAGAGGCATCCATTATCAAACCACGTCAGACGCATTCATGAACAAAAACTGTTGGTGCAACAACTGAATGTATTTGCTGAGTGCAGTTAATGAACACAACCGGTGAACACAACTAATGAACAATACTCAGGAGTGCAAACAATGAATGATAACAGCCCATGTAACCACCGCATGTACCCGACGAAGAGCAACGGCCGCAGGAGTATGAACACAACCAATGAACAACACTACTGAACACAACTAATGAGTGTTTGCAGTGAAGATCGATTGAACGACTGGGGCAGGTCGTTTCCAAAACACACATGCCCACAGGATCCGGTCGGCAGACGCCGCCGTACAACGCCTATCGTCAGTTGCCAACCGGACCAATCGATTCATCCAGAGGCCAGTCGATCCGGTGACAGACGACCACCGACATGGGTAGTGAAGAGGGGGCCATCTGCGAGTAGAGTTTCCGACACTTCGAGACGCTTGTACTGGCGGGATTTGTGCTGCCCTCGATTACGCTGCCGTAGAGAAGTGGCACAAAGGCTGAAACATCGGGGAAGACTGGAGCCAGAGTTCAGCTACCCAATTGGAACACGGGCTCCTTGTGCTGAAAAAGACGAATGGATAGGATAGCTTCGGTGAATGGTGCGGCGAGATGGGAAAGCCCAGCTAGGCCCGCCGAGGGCCATGGGCAGTGAATCGCCGCCCAGAGATCCTGAGCGTGGCGAATTTGGTTGTAAATGAATACCAACCATCGGTGAGCGGTAGGCGATATCGACTGTACTCGAACGAATGGTACAGTGGTAACGAGGCCGAAACTACTCTCGACTCTGTGTCGTAAGGAAGTGCCCGTCGCTCTGAGAGAAGAGTCAACGGTCCCTATACGGGATGGGCGCCTCAAAATCACTTTGTTGTACTTCATTATAACAAAGTGAGTTTGCCCGAGAGCGTATTCCTTCGGTAGGCGGACTCAGAACCAAACCTTCGGCGTTTGAGTGGCGATATCGAAGCAAGTAAACCACATATTGATATACGATCTTTTGAGAGATGGAAGCCCTGACTTCGGAGGGTGGATTTCTACAAACCACATGGCCGGTAGACAGTACCATTCGTTATCCAGTGAGCGGTTGATAGTCGACGGCGCTGTTCTGTCCACCCGAGTCGTCTCTCAGCAGGCTCATTGGGATGGCAGTCACCTGTCACACGTCGATTGCGGGTTTTGGTAAATAAAGCGCGTGAGTCCCACATGTTTTGTCGTCGTGCGGTATTGGCCCCACAAGTGGCCCCTCTCGTTCAGCCCCACGGGATCGAGTCCGAGCGCCCTCCGCGTCGCCCGAACTCGGGGATGAGTGTCTCGGCGATGAGCGCCGAGGAGCCCCGGCGGATTCGTTGGGAGAACGCACTGTCGCTGATGTCGAACTCGGCGGCGATGTCGCTCAGTTTCACCTCGCGTGGCACCTCGAAGTACCCGGCCCGGTAGGCGGTCATGAGCGCCTCGGACTGTCTCTCCGAGAGACTCTGGGAGTTCTCGGGGAGCGCTGGGTTGTAGAGACGACGGAGGCTGAGCGAGATGTCTTTCTCCTCGCAGGACGCACGGAACGTCTCCAAGTCTCCTCGCGACTGGAACTGCAGTCGGAAGTCCCAGACGGTCGCCGTCCCCTCCCCGATGACGACCTGTGCCTCCGAGTCGATGAACGACTGCACAAGGCCGTCGACGCCCAGCGTCCACTCGACCTGATAGAGCACTCGTTGTCCGACCCGGGTGAGTCGCCGCACCGACTCCGTCACGGGGTCGTCCCCGAGTGTCGCTTCGATGGCGTCGGCGTCCGCATCACGGACCCAGATCAGCGGAATGACTCCCTCGGTGAGCGGGATGAGTCGCTCGAGCTCGATCTCCACCTCCGGGAACGCTTCGAGCACCCGTCCGAGCGGAAATTGGCTCGCCGGGACGCTGATGTCGGCGATAACAATCATGCTAGTCCGGTCCGACAGTCCCTGATAAAAACGCTCGGGGACGATGCCCCGGACAGTCACGAGTTGCTGGACGACGCTGGCTCGATTCTCCGTGCTGGGGTCGCCCGGACGAGTGACGTCTCGGTTCGTCTCCGTGGCGGCGCATCGACACCTCGCAGCCTCCGAAACGAAAGAGGGGCGTTCCGTGGGAAGGAACCCACGTGACCCGGCGGTCGACCGGCGGGCGGACAGCAGGTGGGAACACTGTCGCCCGATACCGGCCGCCCCTGACGACGGTCGTACTTCGGGCGCCTCTGACACACTCCCGAAGGCAGAGGGGCCGTCGTCACCTTCGACCACGAAGTTACTGGTATTCTATCTTTTTACGCTCAAGATGATGTTCAGCGATGGCGAGTGAAGTCGTCGGCGCTCGATAACGGTTGCCGACGTGGGTCAGTCGCCGTCGGTGGCCGCGCCGTCGAAGAAGAATTCGATGACGGCGATGGCGTTCGCCATGGCGGCGGCGATGGCCGCACTCTCCATCGTGACGATACCCTCCTCAGGATGGCTCTCGATGAGCCCGATCTCCTCGAACTTCGGGAGGTGGGTGCATTCGAGCGCCATTCCGACCTGCTCAACCTCAACGTCCGCCGGGGCGGTCGCCAGGGACTGTTCCCACCGCGCGACCCGACGAGCGAGCGTGTCGACGTCGCCGGGGTTGTCGTTCTGCTTGAAATGCTGGAGGGCAAGCCGACGCCGGTTGTGGCTGAGCAGGTCGAAGGTGTCGTCGGTAGTGGCGTGTTCATCGACCTCCATACACCCCCGTCTCGCGTCTACTGCTACAATGCTTCCTTCACAGCCGACTTCCTGTTGCCTCTATAGCGTCGCAGTCGAAGGCATGGCAGACCCCGTCGTCAGTCGTGTGGTTGGCGTCTTCGGACGCGTCGTTCGTCAACGGCCACCCGCTGCCGGTCGAGGGTGAGCTTCTCGCACGCTAACAGCCCTGTTCTGGTTCTTCGGTCCCCGTTGGTTTCGAGGCAATTGTACTCCACAGTGGTCAGTTTTCTGCGTAGAATCGTCCGAGTGCGACACGCTGCATCCAATGGAGCGTTGCCAATCCTCACAGAACGGGTCTGTCGGTGACGACGTCAGCGAGACGACCACTCACTGCGGGAGCGAACCACGAGGTCACGGTATTGGTGTACGACACCCGAATCGCTCAGTTCGGTGTTACTCGGAGCTGGACTCAGCAACGAGCTGCTGCAGCCTCTCGGTCGTGTGTACGCCAGTTAGGCTGTCGTCTTGGTGTACGAACGTGGGTACGTCGGTAACACCACGACGTCGGGCCTCCTCAAAACACTCGAACAGTGCTGAGCGGTCTCGCCCGTCCAGAGTCACCTCTCGAACGGTATCGCCGGGAACTCCCGTCTCTTCGGCGATACTCCTGAGCGTGTCGACACTGCCGATATCGCGACCGTTCACCCAGCGTGCTCGAAAGACAGCATCGTCGAATTCGGACCACCATTTGGGGTGCTGTCGTCGGACGTGCAGGCTGGTCGACTGTGCCAGTAGCGAGTCGACACGGGGAACGTCGTGTGGGCTGAGCATATCTCGTTCACCGTACTCCGTCTTCAACTGCTGGATGGACTGTTGGACCCGGTCAGGATAGCCGCCGGTCCAGTCGTCACCCAGGCCCCCGTTTTCGGTTCATGTTCGTGACGAAGATCGTACGGGTGCCACTCTATCTCGACGTCGTGTAGCGCCTCGTCGTGGCCGTCTTTCAGCACCTGATGTTGGAGGTAACAGAACGGACAGGCGTAGTCTGCATACATCGTGAGGACAGAATGGGTCACAACGGAACCCGGTACGACGTCTGGAGCGAAAAGCATTGACGTGCTGGGCTCGTCTCTCACACCATTACTGTGTGTGAACTCCTCATACGAGAAAGTTCGATGAATCGCTGCTGAACACCGTCGGTGAGCGAATATGGAGCGCCTCGTCGCTACGGCCAGAGCCCTCGCGAGCCGTGAGCATCGGCGATTCGCGAAAGGGCAACCGCGTAGGCCGCATCTCGCCACGAAACGTCCTGTTCTTCGACGACGTCCCGAACCTCACCCCAGGCAGTCTGCATCTCCTCTTCGAGTTCGTCGTTGACGCGGTCGAGCGACCAGGCACGGCGATTGATGTCCTGTAGCCACTCGAAGTACGAGACGGTCACGCCGCCCGCGTTGGCGAGGATGTCGGGGACCACTGGTATCTCTCGCTCGTGGAGCATCGCGTCTGCACTCGATGTCGTCGGACCATTCGCCCCCTCGATGACGAGTGATGCCTGAATCGCGTCTGCGTTCTGCTCGGTGATGACGTTCCCAACAGCAGCGGGAATCAGGACGTCGACATCGAGTTCGAGCAGTTCCTCGTTGGGCAGTACGTCAGTCGCGTTCTTCGTCACGGCCTCCGGTTCCTCGTCGTGGGTCGGAATCGACGCGATATCGAGTCCATCTGGGTCGTAGACGGCACCGTTGACGTCACTGACCGCGACGACGTCTGCATCCCATTCGTCGAGCAACCGAGCGGCGTTCGCACCGACGCTGCCGAATCCTTGGACAGCAACCGTCGCGTGGTCCAGCGACATCCCGTAGTGTTCACACGTCTCGCGAGTGACAATCGCCACACTTCGGCCGGGGGCTTCCTCACGACCGTAACTCCCGCCCACTATCGGAGGTTTGCCAGTGACGACACCGGGCGTCGTCTCTCCGACCTGCATGCTGTAGGCGTCCATCATCCAGGCCATTGTCTGTGCGTTCGTCCCCATATCGGGGGCGGGAATGTCTCGGTTCGGCCCGATAACGTCTCGAATCTCCTGTGCGAACCGGCGAGTGAGGCGTTCGGTCTCCCCGTCGCTCAGGCGCTTGGGGTTGACGACGACGCCGCCCTTTGCGCCACCGAACGGGATATCCATGACGGCGCACTTCCAGGTCATCCACATCGACAGCCCAACACACTCGTCGCGGGTAACGTCGGGATGGTACCGGAGCCCACCTTTGAACGGTCCACGAACGCTGTCGTGTTGGGCACGAAACCCAGTGAATACCTCGACGGTGCCGTCGTCACGCTCGATGGGAACGGCGACTTCCGTCACCTTCGCCGGATGTTTGAGGCGTTCGACGATACTCCGGTCGATGTCGAACTGCTCGGCCGCGTGGTCGAGTTGGCGCCGGGCCGTCTCGATAGCGGGTTCGTCGTCTTCGGGCGACTCAGATTGCGTCGTCTGCTGTGAATCGGTTGCCATGGCCTACTCGAACGTCGTCAGTCGGTTACGCATCGAGCCACCACAGTCGGGGCACGAACGCGGACAGGATTCCTCGACCACGATGGTACCGCAGTCGAAGCACTCGTACGCCGATTCCTCTTGAGGGTCGTATTCGACATCTCTCATCGTCACGAGAATCTACACGGTATCAGCGTATCGGCGCACTAGTTCAACATCACGCTAGTGTGTGTGGCAGACATTCGTTATTCAACCCCTTAAACCGGCGTGGCGAGTAATGCTGGACAGCGCGTCCGTAGTCGCATGCGGCGAATTCAGATGCGATGCCCCGACATCAGCTTTCGGTGGCTGGGAACGCGGCGACACCGACCTCATCGAACAACGTCGAGAAGAGCTTCCGTTGCACTGTCCGTGCGTGCCGGTAGAACGCTGCTGGTGAGATATCGAGCGCAGCCGCGACATCTTCACCCGTGCTCTCACGTGGTGCTTCGAAGAAGCCGCTGTAGTAGGCAGTCTGGATCACCTCGAGTTGCCGGTCGGTGACCCGTTCGAGGAATCGCGAGTAGAGGTCCCGCGTCGACGACCCGTCGAGCGTCCGCTTCGACCGGAGGTCAACCCCGTCGACCGAATTCGACACCAGCCGCGTGATGTGGCGGACGTCGACTGACTCCGGGATGTCGATTCGGAGCGTTGTCTCTGCGTCCGAGGCGACGATTTGCTGAAGCACTGCACCGTGGCCCGCCAGTTCGAGTGCCAAGAACGGCTGTGCGATTCGTAATCGGACGACGCCACCAGACGCGTCTGAACTGATCGGCTGGACACGCTCGATAGCCACGAGAGCGTTCGCAGCCTCCTGAACTGCCTCAACGGAAGCACCGTCAACCGTCACGAACACGTCACTCCCGTGCTCGGTCTGCTGGACGCCACCCCGATAGGAGAGTTGGCAGTCCGCTTCCCGCGCGAGGCGCGTGAGAACGAACGACGGGTCGTCAACGGCGAACTCGACGCGGGTAACCGACGTCGTCAACAGTGCGTTCTTCCGCTCGATGGCACTGGTCGCCGACGCGACCGTCTCACCGAGTTCTGCGACGACCTCCCGTGCGGTATCGTCGAACGCGTCCTGGGCGTCGGCGTACACCGTCAGGACACCGTACGTGAACTCGTCGTACGCGAGCGGAACACTCAGGACGGAGAGGAAATCACGCGAGAGGGCGTTTGTTCGCCACGCTTCCTCCCGAAGCTGCTCGGCGACGTTGTCGACAGTCGTCACGGACTGCGTCGCCGCGGTCCGGCCAGCCGGTTCGACTCCTGACTCCGCGACGGTGAAGGAAATCTCGTCGAGGTACCCCCGCTCCTCACCGGCCCACGAGCGCGGTTCGACGACGTCGCCCACGGTGTCGACGACGCCGATCCACGCGAACGCGAATCGGTCGTCGTCGGTCAACCGTTCGCAGACGGCGTGGTCGATCTCCGTTCGCGTTTCGGCCCCGACGAGTGCCTGATCGATCTCGCGGATGATTTCGTTGATGCGATTGAGCGCGGTGAGTTCGGTGTTACGCTGTTGAAGCTCGCGTTCCTGTCGGCGAAGTCGTCCTTCACGTCGGACACGGTCGAGTGCGGCCTCACCGGTCGCCGCCAAGAGGTCAGCCAGCTCCCGGCTCACCGAATCGAACTGTCCAACGACTGCCGAACCGACGATGAACACCCCGTGGTCACCGAGCGGGATGTACGCGACACTGCGGAGGTCGGTCGCACGGTTGTCGAGCCGCTCCGAATCGTGAACGTCGTCGAAGAACTGTGGTTCGTCGTGCAGGAAGCTGTGGCTGACGAGTCCGGGGTCGTCAGTTCGGACTGCTGGAAGCGGCCCGTTCAACTCCCGCATTGCGGCGGACTGCGCGACCGGCTGGAGTTCGTTTTCGTCGGCGTCGAACAGGTAGACGGCGCTCGCATCGAGGTTCACGACACCGGAGGCGTCGTCGACGACGTGCTGGGCGATTTCGTACGGCGTCTCGGCGTAGAGGAAGTCTCGGGCCGTCCCGTGGAGGGTGGCCAAGGCTTCTTCACGCTGTTTCCGCTTCGTGATGTCACGACAGCTGTAGAGGAGTGAGCCGTCTTGGATCGACACCTCGCGGACGTTGACGAGCAGCGTGTGTTCCCGGCCCGCCTTGTCCGTCGCGGTACACTCGATGTTCTTGAGGACCCCCTTTGCGGCGAGTTCGTCACGGTCGAACAGGTCCTCGCCGAGCAGGTCGTCGATGGGGTGGTGCTGGTGAATCTCCTCGTCCGTGTAGCCGAAGATGAAGTGAACGTTCGGGCAGACATAGGTGTACTCACCGGTGTCGTCGGTCATGAGGACCGTGTCGGTCATGTTGTTGAGCGTCACCCGATGGAGCTCCTCGGACTGGCGGAGGTCGCGTTCGAGCGTGACGCGCTCGGTGATGTCCACTCCCTGGACGACCACTGAGACGAGATTGCCGAATCCATCGTGGACGGGGCGGGCGGAGAGTTCGACAACGTTCGCCGATTCTGTGACCGGTGAGTGAGTGACGACGGCATGACCGAACTCTCCCTGAAGGGCGGTTTCGACGACCCGCCGTACGTCCGTCTGGATTGTCTCGTCGTGCGTCCACCATGGGAGGGTCCAGAACGGCTCGCCAATGATGTCTTCGACGGTATAGGGTATCTGATCACGAGCGGTCTCGTTGACGCGAGTCAGCGCACCGACGGCGTCGAGCACCCACGTCGCGGTCCGGGAGTCGTGGAAAATCGCGTCGAACTGGCAGGCTCTGTCCTGCCGTGTCATCGATCGCTTCCCGTCCCGAACGCATCGGTCTACGCGAGCGAGAACGTCGTCGAACTCGTCGCTATGTGGCTCGTCCAACGCGATGTAGTCGGAGACACCAGCCCCGATGGCGGCGCTCGCTACTGTCTCGTCCCCGCTGGCAGTACACATCACGATGGGTAGTGTCGCCGTCTCTTCACGAATCGACTCCACGAGTTCGATGCCAGTCCCACCGTCGAGCGTGTACTCACAGATGACGCAGTCGACGGCGGATTCCCGAACGATGTCGAGCGCAGCCGTGGCGGTCGAAACTCCGAGCACCGTCGCATCCGTTCTCGTTCCCACCCAGTCTCTGAACACGTCAACCCATCCTGCCTCTCCAACCAGCGCGACGTGCGTTGCATCGAGAGCGTGCGGTGGAGTTTCCATTGTTGGATATTGAATATCGCGACGATTGAACGTACCGGCTTTCAATCCGAGCAGTCACTCACCTACGCTTACCATAATTAGATTACCCTCTGAGCTAGCAGTATTGGTGCATTGATGGCGGTTCCGAGATCGATTCCGTCTGGAGACTTCGTGACCTGGTGACAATCGACGACGGTTGGGGGCGAACTGAACCCACCTTGCCCATTCGATGTTCAATGTGTACCAATAAGTCGAGGACGAATCAAGCATCACTCAGTGAGAGCAGGACAACTGACGAGGAACAGCAGTACAACCACAATGGTCCCATGGTCTACCCCACTGTATACTGGCCGTCGTTTCAATACGCGAGGTCCGATTGCTACGGATGACGTACGCAGAAGGAAACGTCCACGTCTCGGTAGCGCTCCCTCGCTGGGGAGGAAGCCATCTGTGCAAGTGTTGCCAGCTTCAGTCCCCAGCGAGAGACGGCAGTTCACGTGCAGCGGTGAGAGCGATCGTGAACTCGTTCGGACGCTGTGGAACCGTGGCAGATGACCGAACCATCGACAGCGGCGAACGTCTCTCAGACAAACGGGAATTCTCCTGACCGAAGCCCACGACGGCTCTGGAGCCTCGTCATCGGAGCGAGTCTCATATCGACAGGTCTCGCCGCGTACGAAATCGCCCCGGCAAGCGTTACGCCACTCGTTCAGGAGTCGCTGGGCATCAGTGCAACCGCGGCAGGACTGCTTGTCGGGACGATGTTCGGGACGGCAGTCATCGCGAGTATTCCAATCGGTATCGGTCTCGACAGAGCGAACACACGAACTGCGATGGCCGTAGCGGTTCTCACCCTGTTCGTCGCAGGGACATGGGGCTGGATGGCAGGCCGTCGCGGCGACTTCTGGTCCGTCATCGCGTCTCGCGCAGTGGGCGGTGTCGCGTACGTTGCCGTCTGGAACGCTGGTATCGACATCGTCAGTCGAGCGGTCGATACTGACCGCCGGGCAACGGCGGTCGGGATTTTCACAGCGAGTGGGCCGATCGGGTTTGCCCTCGGCCAGGCGACCGGTCCACTCATCGCAGCCCGCTTCGGGTGGCCAGCTATCTTCCTCGCGTTCAATGGCATCGCCCTGCTCGGCCTCGTGTTGTTCTGGCCGACGAGCCGAGGACTCGGCCGCACCTCTGGAGCTACCCCATCTCTCGCTGAATTCGGGGCTGTTCTCCGCAATCGGCACGTCTGGCTCGTCGGAGGACTCGGCTTTCTCGGGTACTCCCTATACCTCTTCGTCAACAGTTGGGGTGGGCCGTACCTCTCTCAAGAGATGGGTCTCTCTGTGGCGGCGAGTGGCCTCTTGCTCTCTGTGTTTCCTGCCGTTGGTGTCCTGTCTCGTACCAGTAGCGGTCTGCTCTCTGATCGCGTGTTCAGCGGCCGACGACAGCCAATCGTGTTCGGCTCCTTCGTCGTCGCGACGCCGCTTGTCTTCGGGTTCACGCGGCTCCGATCGATTCCAGTCTTGGTGGCCGTGTTACTCGTCACTGGGTTCGCGATTCAATTGACACTGGGACTCTCGTTCACGTACGTTCGCGAACTCGTCAACACACGAGTAGCTGCGACTGCAGTGGCGTTTCAGACGAGTGTTGGACTGGCCGGGGCGTTTCTCGCACCGATTGTCGGTGGAGCAGTCGTCGATTCCGCTGGGTTCGAGACCGCGTTTCTTCTCGCAGGCGTTCTCGCTGTCGTTGGAGTAGGCCTCGGCTGGCTGGCACCAGAACCAGCCAGATGACGTCCAGAGAGGGATGTTTTGTGTCTGCTGTATGGTTCGATCGACTGAAACGTTTTCCAGTACCTCCGTGTAGGTCGCACTCAGACAGGTATCGTTTATCAGTGCAAGAACTCGTTTCCTCGAATTCGGGACTCTACCCTCTTTCCAATAGGTGTCGATTCCTACGACCTGAGAATCGGATAACCTGCTTATCTCTCGTACTTTCCAACGACTACATGTATGTCCGAGATTGGCGCTCCTGGACGGGGTATCTCCCGACGACAGTTCCTCGCCGCGACCGGCTCGACCGGACTGGTCGCGTTGGCGGGTTGCACCACGACATCGTCACCGTCCGCACGCGTCGTCGACTCGGTCCCGAACAATTCGGCGGCTCCCTCCGACCTTCCCCCGACCGGTCGCCCGGAAGTGGTCGACCTCGACGAACGAAACCATGAAGTGACGATCAAGTCGGTGATGGCGCGTCACGCGATTCACCCCGGCGAGTCGATGGGTGGGCCGGTCAACCTCCCCGTGGTCTGGGCGTTCCAGGCTGACGACGGCACGCCAAGCGTGCCCGGCCCCATCCTTCGAACGACCGAGGGCAACGACCTGAAGATCACCCTCGACAACACGGAGATGCAGGTACCCCACACGCTGCACTTCCACGGCGTTCGCAAAACGTGGGAGAACGACGGCGTGCCGACGACGACCGGCATCACGGTGATGCCCGGCGAGAGTCACACTTATGACATCCCCGCGAACGTTCCGGGGACGCATCTGTACCACTGTCACTACCAGACGCCGATGCACATGGACATGGGGATGTACGGCATCCTCAGAGTCGACCCCGAGGGCTACGAGGAAGCCGACAAGGAGTACTTCATGACCGCCAAGGAGTGGGATACTAGCCTCTCCCGCCAGC
The DNA here is from genome assembly GCF_009791395.1 of Halomarina oriensis. Classification (GTDB taxonomy): domain Archaea; phylum Halobacteriota; class Halobacteria; order Halobacteriales; family Haloarculaceae; genus Halomarina; species Halomarina oriensis. The sequence continues at coordinate 5,758 of NZ_WSZK01000011.1, read as the reverse complement.
ACGGTGGCGAGGACGTCAGCTACGACCTCACGAACCGCAAGGCTGACGCGTTCACGCTCAACGGGAAGTCCGCGCCCGCGACGCTCCACCCAGAGACCGGCTCGCCCATCATCGTCGAGTCGGGCGACACAGTTCGTATCCACTGGGTCAACGCGGGGTTCATGAGTCACCCGTTGCACACCCACAACCATCGCTTCCACGTCGTCGAGAAAGACGGCAGTCCGATGCCCGAGGTACTCCAGTTCAAACAGGACGTGTTGAACGTCGCTCCTGCTGAGCGCTACACCGTCGAGTTCGAGGCTGACGCCGACCCTGGCATCTACCTCATGCACTGTCACAAGGTCGACCACATCCGTAACGGCTCGTCGTATCCGGGTGGGATGCTCAACGCCATCGTCTACAAGGAGGCGATGGACACGGACATCTTCCGGACGCTGATGGACTACGCGGGGTACGAGGCCTGATGGCGATGACGGGAACGACTCGCCGACGGTTCCTCGCGGCGACGGCTGGTGCGACGCTCGGTGCCGGTCTGTTCGTTGGACCAGCCACCGCACAGGCGGGGGGTTCAGCGGTCGATCTCTCGAAGTGGTTCGCGAACACTGAGGGCGTCTCGAAGGTCACCGACGCCCGCGGCCAGTCCCGTGTCGAGGTCACCGTGGGTGCGGAGGGGAATGGCGGCGCGTTCGCGTTCGCCCCTGCCGCAGTTCGCATCGACCCTGGAACGACTGTCGTCTGGACGTGGACCGGCAACGGCGGGACGCACAACGTCGTCGCGAAGGACGGCTCGTTCGAGTCGGAGTACTACGGAGCGAGCGGTGACACGTTCGAGACGATGCTCGACGCCCCAGGCGTCACACGGTATGCCTGTGCACCCCACGAAGCGATGGGCATGAAAGGCGCTGTCGTCGTCGGTGATGCGGGGGTCACGCTGAGCGGGCCCAGTGGGGGAGAGCAGACACCCGAACAGCCCGAGGAGACCTACGACGGCTGGCTGGCGAACACCGGGAACTACCACGAGCTCGTCGACCGTCGTGGCGAGTCCGAAGTGACCGTCGAGGTCGGTGTGGAGGGCAACGGTGGCCCCTACGCGTTCGCCCCACCAGCGATGCGTATCGACCCCGGAACGACCGTCGTCTGGGAGTGGGTGGGAGACGAATCGTACGACGTGGTCGACGCCGAACTCGGCTACCACAGTGACCAGGTCGCCGGAGCGGGTCACCGATTCGCCGTCGAGTTCGACGGTGACGGACTGAGCACGTACGAGTGTTCCGAGTACAGCGATGAGGGCATGCGTGGTGTCATCCTCGTCGGCGAGGGGCCAACCCGTCAACTCTCGACACTCAGCTACGCGGTCACTGGTGGTGGTGCGCTTGTGCTCGGTGCACCCTTCCTCTACGGACTTCGCGAACACGTTCGTTCGACCCGCTGAAACCCCTCTCAGTCGGTCGAAACCGATTGGTTGTGTCTCGGTTTGGCAGGCTCTCTACTCTCGACCGTCTTCTCAATCCACATAGAGTGAGTACAAAATGACGCCGAACCCGACGGTCGTAAACAGACTTTCGAGGACCAGTGCGATACTCGGGTCGACTGGGAGGAACTGGTCGGCGATTCCGGCGAGCAACGCACCGATTGTCACTGCACCGAACCCGAGTGCGAGCGCACGGAGTGCCGGAGCGGCGGTTCGTCGATACGCCTTGAACGCGAAGAACGTGATCGACCCCCCCAGGAGGAGTGTGAGTGTCTTGAGAACGATTACTGTGGTTGTGATGTTCGTATTCATGTTTCTTTTCGCACCTCCGACCACATCTCGGACAACCGTTGCTCGGGAGTCCGGGCGGGACGGTCAATCTCTACATCGAGGACACGGTTCTCATCTAGAGAGAGACGGACCTCGTTGAACGCGAGGACATAGCGGGTTGTGTGATGTCCGTCAGTTCGAACCTCGACACGTTCCTCGACGAGTGAGGCGTCACTGAGGAGGTCGAGCTTCCGATACATCGCCGACTGCGGAATCTCACATCGCTCCGAGAGCTCGCTAGCAGTCATCGGTTCCTCGAGGCACTCAACGATCTCTCTGCACGCAGGGTCGTCGAGTGCGTCAAGGATCTCTTGGAGGTCTGGGGGTCCCTCTTTCCCTGGCTTACAACCCATCGTACATTCGGTTTGGAGCGGGTGTCGTCTGAACAGAGAGGCCGACATACTGCCAATGGGACACCATGCTGAGTGCGTGCTCATCCCGACGGTGTACCGGTTCTGGAAGCTCGCTCCGGACCATCTCACGTGTCTGTCGTTTCCTCAGTTGGGCCATCAGTGTCCTGAAACTATTGATTGGTCGTCGGTGCTCAGTCGTCGTCGGATTTCAGTGACGATGGACAGGCGAATGCTTGTATGTGATTGCGCGGATACCCCGCGATGTCCGCTGTTCCATCATGGATAGTGGTCCCTGCGCGAAGAACAGCGGATATCGTGGTATGTGGGGCGACACAGTCGCTGAGAGTTGGAAGCGGAGTGCGGAATCGGCCGCAGTGACCCGTTTTGACTCAGACTGCGTGGTGCTCTGCAGTGGACCGAGTGTGTGAGGCAGGGTCGCCTGGCAAACAGACACCCCCACCCCGTGTGCGAGATGAAATCAGTTGAGAGTAAATCGGAGTACTAGCGACCCGACTTAGTCGTACTAAACATCTATCTCTCTTGACGCTATAACGAGATGCTACGGACTAGTAGCCTAGCGATTGTATTCAATGTTTGGGTCATATACCTCTCCGTCTATGTTCACTGTGCATGCCACCATCTCGCTCGCCGCTACGAGTCCCGCTTAGCGATGTGATTCGAGGCATCCCACCCCCTGCCTCACAGTCGAATTCATCTGGCACACGGGGAGGGGGGGTTCAATGGAACGAGACACTGGACAGTGGAACTCGGTCAACGTGATTCCTACGAAGGCGACCGTACCGTCATGATAACTGATCTAACACCGGGGTAGCGAGTTCAAGACCCGACCGACCGGAATTTCATCTCGCACACGGGGTGTCCGCTCCTTCAATTGACTTTGACCACGGTGTTTCCAAATTTTCGGCCGGGCTACTGTAGAGGTGCTTAGAGTCCAATATCACGGGCCATTATTCGCGCACACGGTAGCCCGTGGATATATATGCTGCCGGTGAAACGTCCCGACTATGCCTGACGGTGCCGACGACCAGCCCCTCTCGGAATCAATCAAAAGCCGACTCCAAGCAGGGGCGGAACACTCTGTGTTCCAGGCCAAACAGCTGCTCGACCCCGATACCGTCATTGACGAAGACAGAATCGTCGGTCGTGATAGCCAACTTGATGACATCATCACCTACCTTCGCCCGACGCTGGAGGGCAACCGCCCGCCGAACATGCTCCTGTACGGGCCGTCCGGCACTGGCAAGTCGCTCATCATCAACGCCGTCTGCGAACAGGTTGTCGAACTCGCGGCGGCACAGGACGACCGATTCGGCGTTATCAGCATCAACTGCCAGACAATCAAGTCTCACGATCGTGCAGTGTACCGTCTCGTCGAAAGTGCCGCCGCTGCTGCGGGCGTTCCCGCAGACGTCCCTCAGAGCGGCATCTCGACTGACCGCAAGCTTCGACGGTTCTACGACATCCTCAGCGACCACCACGATTCAGTCATCATCATCCTTGACGAGGTCGACTTGCTAGCCGGTCGTCAACGCGACCCGAACGCTGAACCGGCGTACTCGAAGTTGCTCTATCAGCTTTCGCGAGCCTCGCAACTCGGTCGAATTGAAGGCCACGTCTCAGTCGCCGCTCTCACGAACGACCCACGGTTCATGGAGGACCTTGACGGCCGAGCCGAGAGCTCGTTCAACCCCCAAGACGTGGTGTTCTCCGACTACGATGCGGATCAGTTGCAGGCAATCCTCGAACGCCGACAGGATGCGTACCGTGACGGCGTTCTTGAGAAGGAGATCATCCCACTCAGTGCTGCGTTCGCCGCTCAGGACCACGGCGATGCGCGCAAGGCGATCGATCTGTTTCGCAAGGCCGGTGAGATCGCTGACCGACGCAACGAGACCATGGTCTGTGAGGACCACGTCCGCGACGCACAGGCCGAGGCCGAGCGCGACCGGACGCTCACACAGATGCAGGGCCTCTCGACACAAAAGAAGCTCTCACTGTACGCGACCGCCATCGTGCCAGTGTTTGCCGACCATGCGATCAATGCCGTGCCGTCGACGGTCGCCTATCGGGTCTACCAGTTCCTCACCGAACGACTGGACGCCGATACGAAGTCACGCGACTCGTACCTGCGATATATGAACGAAGCGGAGACGTACAACTTCGTTACCTCCGAGAAACGTGGCCGAGGATACGGCAGTGGTGTTCACAAGGAGTACACGTTCGTCGACGATCCCGAGGTGGTCGCTGACACGCTTCTCGAGGACGTGCATCTGGAAGCCGCGGACACCGACATCGACTTGCTCCGGTCCGTCGTCAACGCTCAGCTCGACGACTTCTTCCAGACAGAGTGAGTTCCTAATTCGGGTGGCGGGGCTGGCCTCTGCCGTGTGCTCGTCTTCGGTGCCGTCTGTGTAGGACAATCGGGTTGTCCGGATCCGTCGAATTCATCTTGCACACGGGGTGTGTCCCTGTTTGGATTGGCTTGTCTGACATTCATTGAACTCTGTGTAATTCATCTCGCACACGGGGTGTCTGTACTCCATTCGGGTGGCTGAGACGAGAGCAGATGCGAGTCTCAGGAGTCACGACCGCACGCCCCCGACACTCGATGACGGGTCGGCACTGCTCGCTAGAGCGGCCACGATGTCTGCTGGTTCGAACAGAGCTCTCCCGCTGACGGACGCGTCTCTCCAGTCTCGGACTGCCGGTAACATGAGTAGATGCTCGCCCGCCATCGTCGTAAGGAACCCGCGCCCAGCGAGTAGGAACGCCGCACAGCGCTCAGGATATCATCTCGCAGACGGGGGGTGGGGTGACGATGACCGTGTTCGGTCTCACGCCGCCACTAACCGGTGCCCGCGTGACGGCTTTGTGTCGGCGACGCTTGATACTAATCGGCACGACGTATGCCTGTCGGCTGTGTGGCCGACTGGCTCCGGGGTTGGGCGTCGCCGTCTGGTTGAATACGGAAGGAGTCGCATTCCAGCCACGGGTCGATCATTCTGTCGACCCGACCGGCGCGATGTACTCGTTCTTCCAGATGTCGCCCTCCCGCCACTGCCAGTAGTAATACTGGTAGGCGCGCTCGCTCGTTCGTTTGGTCGTTTTGATCGTGATGTACGCTCCGCTCGGCACGGCCTCGTAGTCCTCGGGATTCGTCGAGATGCCTCGGTCGTCGAGTCCGGCGCGTTCGTCATCGGAGATCGCTTCCGCAGCCTGGCGCTGAGCGGTGTCGCGCTCATTCTGGGCGCGCTTCCAGGCGGCGAGTGTCTGCGCGTAGCTCGCGACGCGTTCGAGGCGGTCGGGCGACTGGCGCTCCAGTGGATCGAGCACGTATGCTGGCAGGTCTGATGGGGCAGGGGGGTCGGCTGGCTGGTCCGCCATCGTTACCCCACACGTCCCAAACCGATATCAGATTGTGGGGTAACGTCTCGGGGAAGCCTTTTTCGGAACGAGTCGGGTTTCAACGAGTCGACCTTTTTGAGCACCGCCAACCGTGGACAGACGGTGTCGACGGGAGAAGGAGTTGGCCCTCGTTGGATCTGTCCCCGTGTGTTGCCGACGACTGCCGATCGAGCCGGTA
>NZ_WSZK01000010.1 GCF_009791395.1 Halomarina oriensis | reverse complement strand
TCTAGCCACTCGAAGCGGTCCTGGCCAGCGGTGAGCTGTGCGTCGTACCGATAGAGCGAGCCAAGCCGACGGTTCCAGACGTCCTGCACGTCATCGAGCCACTCCTGCGTCTCGTTGGTCTGCTCGATGGCAGTACCGAGCCCCTCGTCCTGTGATCGGACGACAGCTAGTCGGTCGGCCGTCGCGGTTTCACGGTCAGCCAGCTCCTCGACAAACGCGTCGAGCAGTCCAGAGACAGTGTCTGTCTGGATGTCTTCGTCACGAACCAGCTGGACGTCTTCGCGGAGGCCTGCGATGGACGACCGGAGCTGTTGATTCGCTTCTTGCAGATTGATGAGCCCGTCTGCATCCGTTTCTATCGTCTTCTTGAACCCGCCTTCTTCGAGGAGTTTTCCAATCGGCTCGCGGGGAAGCAGTTTGAGGCGCACCGTCGACAGACGGCTGTCATCGAGCAGCACGGCGTTCTCGAGGGTGTTTCCGTCTTCGTCGATTGCGACGAGGGTTCCCTTCTGGCAGAACCCCCAGATGATCGCCCGAAGTGCGGGCCGTGTCTTCTCATAGAGGTCGACTGTAGGGCCGGCATCGTCGGACGCCCGCTCGTTCAGCGCTGAAACGACGCCATCAAGCACTGTGTGCACGTTGAGACCATCGTCGCGGTCCTTCAGTTGTTGACCCGTCAGTGCCATCACGTTTCGCTGAATCGACTGTTTCTTCCCATCATTGGATGTGGCCGACGGGACCTGTATCGCCCGTGCCCACGCCGGAAGTGGGTCGTCGGCTGAGAGTCCCACTAACGCGTGGAGGTGGTCCTCGGTCACCTGCAACATCACCGGGTGGAAATCATCGGGGTACCCCACGTCGACAGCCGTCTCGACCGCTGCAGAGAGGCTGCTGATGTCCGTCCGGTCCTTCACTGTGTATGAGCCACGCCCCAACGCACTGACGAGCTTGCTCTGCACTGCGCTTGCCCGCTGATCGAGGTCTCGTTCCACGGCAGGGGGGACGGTGTGCGAGGAAATCGCATCACGAAGCGCCCACCATTCGACGAGGTGAGTCCGAAGGTCGTCCAGTCCGTCCGTATCGATCGACCAGTATAGCGGGTCGCCCTCACCGTCTTTGGCCGTGTGATCGGGTCGAACACCACGCACGGCGACCGAGACGTCCAGCCCACCCTCGGCATCGATAGTCGTCTCGAAGGCAGTTCCGTCGAGGTCGAACCCGTACGCGACAGGATACTCATCAGTCGATTCTTTGTACGGAACCGACTCGGGGAGTGAGAGGTCCTGTACGATGTGGTCCCAGAGGTGTTCGTCGAGGGCCGTCAGAACTGCGTTCCAGTCTGGGTTCGCTTCGTTTTCCTCGGTGTCGTCGTAGATCTCACGCTCTTCTTGGGTCGCAAACCGGTATCGAGCGCCCGTCTCATCGCCCGTTGGGCGGATGAACTTCTGAAGACGGCCCAACGATTCCTCAACCCTGTTTTGTGTGCTAATCCAGGAGCGGCCATCGAGGTCCGACATCACCGCGACTGCGATGTTCCCCTCGTTGAGTGGGACGATGTCGTGGACGTGCTGCAGCAACAACACGGCCTTCGCAACTTTGAGATCGAACGGTTCGAGATTTCCATCGTCGACCTCGTCGGCGATTCCAGGCGTCCGCGCCGAACCCTCGATGACTCGCATATCCGCGATGAGTATCTCACGTAGCTCTGGCTTGATCAGTTCGTAGAATTCGACGAGCGTAACGACGTGATCGGCCTCCCCGTCGTCGACCCACGACTGCAGGAGGTTGTGCATGAGCGCGAGGATCGCCCGTGCGGTCCCCGAAAAAATCGATTTTGCCGGGTCGCTCGCTTCCTGGCGAAGGTTGAACAGGATTTCGAGGAACAACGGGGCGTGATACGGCAGGAACGGGTAGTACCTGACTAGCTCTTCTTCGTCGATGCTGTCGAGCGGCGGATTCGTGTTCTGCTTGATGTTGTTGTAGACGAGCGATTCGGTCGGCTTGACCGACGCCTCTTCGAGCAGCTCCCGAATGGCTTGCTCGCCGTGGTCCGATTTCTCGAAGAGCCGGCGCTTTGCAATCTCGCCGACGTGTTTACTGGGGAGTTGATAGCGATGGGGGAAGCGGTCCTTGACAATACTGAAATCTGCACCGTGGGCTGCGAACTTCGGCTGGACGTCTTCGATCTTCGCCTGTGCGGTCGCGACCAACTGGATGTCGCCGTCGCCGATGTCGTCGACGTTCTCGGCGAGTGTCTGCAGCTCGGTCAGCCGTTCGAAATCCGTCCCGATGAAGAGGCTCACCTCGTCGAGCAACACGACGAGTTTCACTGGTCGTCCCAGTTCGGCCGCTCGCTCGGCGCGAAGCTCTTCGAGCCGACTCACTACCTCCTCTGGGTCGATGTCAGATGGTTGCAGGTCTGTGTAGCCGTCGCGTGTTCCGTTGACCTCCTCGAAAAGTCGAGGCAGGACGACGTCCGCCAGTGCACCATATTTCTGGATGTCACGCCAGAGCGTCTTCGACTGCCACACGTCTCCATCGCCTGCGGTGTCGATGTCTTCGAGGACTGCCTCAGCACGGGCCTGCCGGTCCTCCCACGCGTCGGTCGTTCGGAACCACTTTTCGAAGAACGCGACGTCGAGTTGTGACGACAGCCCTTTCGAGGTGTCGTCGTCGACACCGGTCAGGTCGGGGTCCTGATGAGCGTGTCTGAGGACGATTTCGCTGAAGCTTCGCCGCTTCTGTCCCTGGTATTTGAGCAGGTTGACTGAGATCGGGATGACGTAGTACTCGTCGTGAAGTGTCTGCCAGTGGTCCTCGAGCCGGCCGGTATCCCCCCCCGTCAGCTCCTTGTGAGAGGGCCGACCACACTTCATCGCCCTGCCCATCGAGCCATTTGGTGTCCAAGAGCCCGTCAAGAACCGTCAGCAGGTGGCTCTTCCCGCTCCCGTAGTAGCCGTAGAGCCAGTAGTTCGAGCCGGTTCGCATGTCGTCTGCTCGGCCAAGCATTCGGTCGACGAAGTCCTCGACGAACCGGCGAGAGTCGGCCGTCATGTGATAGGATCGAATCGCCCGCTGGCGGTGGTCGTCCTCGTTGCGGTCGATTCGAACGGACTCCTCGAAGTCTTCTGGAAGGTCCTCGAACCACTCTACCTCGACCATCACCGAGTCCCTCCATCGGTCGCCCACGAGCCCGGGTCACCGCTGGGTCGAAGGGTGAGTCCGCCACGGACATCGAGGTACTCCCACGCATCGGTCTTCGCAGCCCGATCGAACTGCTCTTCCCATCGATCTTCGGGCTGAAAGAGGTAGAGCAGTCCACGTGGCGCCGTAAGCCACCCGTTGTCGCTGTCTTCGTACGAGTAGTCCATCGCGACGAGCAGTGGGATGTCGCCTATCGAAGGGGGCGTCCCAGCAACTGATCGCTGTCCATCGAGGACGCCGATGTCACGCATCACTGACCGAAACCCCTCACACCATCGGTCTACCGTTGAGTCGGCATAGTCGAACGAGCCACCATCGGCGTATTCGAGGTGGCCAAGGAGGTCACGGAGTGTTTCGTTCGAGAAATCGAGCGACTCGGGGGAACCCTCAGCCATGCGAGCAACGTATTCGTGGACGACGTACTGCACAAGCGAATCATCCGCAATGAGATAGAGATAGAGCACCTGCGCCTTATCGCGAGTCGTCTGGCAGGTATCGAGAATCGACGGGAGGATGCTCGGGTTCGGAAGCGCACCAGGAGCGTTCTTGAACCGCGCAGTCAGGACACGGTAGATCTTCTGTGCACTTCCTCGTGTGCTCCGATTCGAGCGTCGTTCGTCGAACCACACGTCTTTGACGTCATTCCAGTTTCCGTACTCCGCGTAGAGACGGGCGAGTTCCTCAGCTCGCTCGATGAGGAGCCCACACATGGTGAGATCCATGTTCACCTCACCAGAGGAAAGTCGTCGAGAGAGCGACGGGAGTGCAGACCCACCACCGTCCGACACGAGAGACATATCTTGGTGAACTGAATCGACCCACTTTACCTTTCGTTAATCTGTTCGGTTCCGACGGTTGAATCAAGCTCCGTACGCTGAGCTGTCCGGTTTGTTACGGCGGTCTCGTGTTCCTGCCATGCCGGTCGTGAAATGTGCACATGTTTGCTCGGCGCAGACAAGCGGACGAGCGTCTCTTTGTACCAAGGTGGGAAATTCTCTACAGCGTAAGTATAATGTGTTCTTGATTACGACGGTCAGTCATGTCGGTTCCTCCCAGATTCGGGCATAACGAGGCGGTGTTACGTTGACCCGTGATGTCTCGAAGCGGATTCGCAAGCGGTTCCATGACCGTGGTCGCGACTCCGGTTCCACGACTGGCCGTGTGTCTACAGCCACTCGACGACTGAGCGACTTCGAGTCCAAACGAGTACAATGACGTTCGATGACCACTCGCCCACTGCATATACCGTCGTTCGACAGCTCGAGCGGTTCATCGACGAGATCGGGCGGCGTAACGCCACGGCCCACTTCACCAGCTTGTTCGATGGCCGCTATTTGAAAGGGCGTGAGTTGCTCCAGCGCCCCGAACGGTTCGTCGAAGACCACCTCGTGTTCCCCGTGCTCGAATCGCTCGGCCATAGCGTTCGGCCACGGCCGATTCAGTACGCACCGCGATGGCTAAAACGGAGCGGCGTTCCGGATTTCGCGCTTACCACGGTCCCAATCCCCGAAGCTCAAGCAAAGGACATCCGGCTGTTTGGCGAGGTAAAAACCCCGAATAAGATCGCCTACGCTCGCGAAGACGCTCGCGAGTACATGAGCCGCGACATGGATCTGAATGCGCTGATGGTGCTCACAGACGGATTCGAGTGGGAACTCGTGCTCTCTGGTAGCTACGCCGAGTATCCGACGCTCGATCTTGAGCCAGTGTTCCGTGAACTCCGGAAACGGCTCATCGAGAACGAATCATACGACCCACATTCAGTACGAACGCTCGTCTCTTCCCAACCCATCGACCTGTTCACAGCCTCTGGAATTCGAGATATCGTTGAGCGGGAGTACGCTGTTTCATTTCCCGACTCCGTCTAGGAAGCGAGCGATATTAGCAGCGCTCCGTCTCCTGCTGGAACAACACAGTTGTCGACCCGGCGAGGGTTCTCACAGGCTGACTATCGAACCCCACTCCGAGCACTCGGAGCTGGCCCTTACTCGACGTGATGTTGCAGAATAGCTGATGAACGTATAAACGAATCAGTCGACCTGATACGAAGTATTTGAAATAAAATAGGTTCAGGGAGGAGAAAGCAGACGGTGTAGCTACCAGTCGGAGAGCCGATTTGGTCAATCGAGAGGGGCAATCAGACGACCCAGTACAGTGCTCAGCAACCTGCCGTTCACTCGTACGGGTACGACTGAGTACTACAGAATAGATAACCACAATACACAACAGCCAAACTGGAGGGACAGCCGTGGAACAGATCACCGAGTGGCTGAAGGACCGACCGTACTACGACGGTCAGTTGGCCTACCAGCGACGAACGCCGGGGAGTGCGGCCGCAACGGCTGCGATCGACCTCGACCATCGGGTGGCAGGCGCGCTGTCGCGACGCGACATCGACGAGCCGTTTCGCCATCAGACGGCAGCTATTGAAGCGGTTCGTGCTGGCGATCACGTGATACTGGCGACGCCAACGGCTAGTGGAAAGAGTCTCGCATACACAGTTCCCGCCTTCGAACGCGCGCTAGAAAGCAACGGGACAACCCTGTACGTTGCTCCGATGAAGGCGCTCATCAACGACCAGGCGGCAACGCTCCGAGATATTGCCGCTGACCTCGGTTTTGGGGAATCTGTCGATGTCGCTACGTATACGGGCGATACGTCCACGAAGGAACGCGAGAACATCCGAGCGCGACAACCGGATATCGTGTTGACCACCCCCGATATGCTCCACCAGAGCTTCCTTCCGTATGGGACGTCCCCGCACCACTGGCGGTGGCTGTTCCAACAACTCGAGACAGTGGTTGTCGACGAGGTTCACGAGTTCCGAGGCATCTTCGGGAGCCATATCGCCCTCGTGTTTCGGCGACTCTCTCGGTTGGCCGAGTTCTGTGGGTCGACGCCCCAGTACATCTGCTGCTCTGCGACGATTGGCAACCCAATCGAGCATGCTGCGGCGGTCACGGGGCAGTCGGCCAGCGACTTCACGCTCATCGACGAGGATGCAAGTGCGACCGGCCCCCGCCAGTGGTTGTTCTGGAATCCGCCACTGCGAGAGGATGCGGAGGTGGAGGATGAATCGCAGTCAGTACCTGACGCGACCGCGGACTTCCAGCCTCCTGTTGAGGTCCCACACCACAACGAAATCATCGGTGGGGAGCGCCGGTCACACCACCCTGAGACGGTGCGGTTGTTCTGCGACCTCGTCCAGCAGGGCTACCAGACGCTGGTATTCACTCGCGCACGCCAGGGTGCTGAGCAGTATGCCAACTGGTGTGACGAACAACTCCGCTCCCGAGGGGCGGGCGATCTGGCCGAACAGGTCACCGCCTACCACTCGGCGCTCGACGACGATCGACGGACGACCATCGAGAGTGACCTTCGAGAGGGCATGATTCGTGGCATCTGGAGTACGAACGCCCTCGAACTGGGGATCGACGTTGGAAGTCTTGACGTCGTCCTCCTCGATGGCCATCCCGGCACCAGTATGAGCACGTTCCAGCGGGCCGGCCGTGCGGGCCGAGGGCAGAATCCGAGTCTCGTTATTCTCGTGGCGAGCCCCAATCCGTTAGATCAGTACTGTATGGCGAATCCCGACCAACTATTCGAAGGAGAGCCAGAACAGGCAGCGGTCAATCCGTCGAACCAGCAGATTCTGGACGACCACGTCTGCTGTGCCGCCCACGAACTGTTCTTGGATACAGATGATGACGAGTACTTCGGTGACCGGTATCCATCAGCAGTTACGTCGCTCACCGACGAGGGGCGGTTAGAGCGGTTCAGTACTAAGAGGGGACTACGCTGGCGTTACGGCGAGGAGCAGAGCCCACAGCACCAGATGGACATCCGGTCTATTGACGACCGCCAGATCGATCTCTATGATCCGCTACGTGAGACGACGCTCACCACGCTCTCGTTCGGCGATGCACTCCGCGATGCGCATCCGGGGGCCATCTATCACCACCAGAAGCGGACGTACCGAGTCACTGAGGTTGACTACGACGCTGACCGGGCGGATCTCGAATCCGTCCGAACGATGGGATACACCCGGCCACTCACCGAGAAACGAATCGCGATTGATGAGGAGCTCACGACCAAAGCCCTCGCGACGAACAACGACGTCTCGGTGGGATTCGCCGAACTGACTGTTTCCGAGGAGACGACGGGGTACATGCTCTACGACCATCTGACCGACGAGGAGGGGATCGAGCAAATGTTCGACGAGCCACTCCCCGAACGCTCCATCCACACACGTGGACTTTACTTCACCATCCCCCCAGCCATCGAGCAAGACCTCAGGCTCGCGAGCGACCGCGAGGACGGGCTCATCGCGAGCATCCACGCGCTGGAGCACGCACTCATCTCGCTGTTTCCCCTCGAAATTCTCTGTGCACGCCGTGACGTCGGCGGACTTTCGACGAACTACCACGAGGAGACGGGCCTGAGTACGGTATTCGTCCACGACGGCCACCCAGGCGGCGTCGGCCTCGCTCGCGAAGCGTTCGATTCGCTTGATGCGATGCTGATGCGGACACTCGAAATGCTCCAGGGCTGCCCCTGTGATGATGGCTGCCCTTCCTGTGTTCACTCCCCACAGTGCGGGAACGCAAACCGGACGCTTGACAAACGGCTTGCTATCCGGCTTCTTGACCACTTGCTCGGGAATGCCGTCGTGCAATAGGCTGGAGGTCGAAGCAGCCTTTGCTGGACACGTTGGCGTCACTGAGCCGCCATACGTAGCTTTCACTCCGGTTACCCCTCTTACGTCAAGTGCTCGTAATCGACTGCAGATACGCCGTCGCTCCGTCGCTCATCATCCCGAAGCTTGATACCGCACTCGTGTATCCGAAGGGGTATGTCTCACCGTCTGTTGATTACTGGTCCTGATTTTTCTGCCCTCGAAGCTGAAGCGTTCGAGTTTCTCGGTGCGGAAGTGGGGACACACCCGGAGAGTCTTCTGTATCTCGGGCCGCCTGACCATCCGGTAGTGGCGACGGAAGATCGCTGGCAGGACGTCGGACCACCAGCATCGATACGGACCGAAACCCTCGATGGCCTCGTCTCGGCGTGGTACGAACAGACGCAGTACAAGGGGCCAGTGACCAACATCGACCAGCCCCTCCTGTCTCGCTTAGCCGAACTAGGGGTCGAAGGAATCACGTCTCCCGACAATCCGCTCTCGACTGGCGACCGGTTTCCCGGCCCTGGGCTCGTCGACGAAGCGAAAGCGCTGTTCACCGAACTTGAGTTCGCAGGACTACTCTCGGCGGATGCGATGCAGACCCGGCTCGCTGAGGAAGGGCTAGCCACGCAGGCACCGCATGTCGGAGAGCTCGCGAGCGCTATCGAAGCCGCTCGAAGCGACATTCTCGCGGGTACACTTCGGGAGACGTACCGCTCCGAGCGGATGCACGAGGTCGTGACCGGCGAGACAACCCCTGAGGAAGTGTTCCCAGCCGTCGATGCCGTCGTCCTTGGTGGCTTCACGAATCTTACCGTCTTAGAAACGGAGCTCATCCGATCGCTGGCCGAGTGCTGGCCGATAGTGGCCTTACTCCCAATGCAGGTCGATACCAATTCCCCGACGGGCATTGACAGTGGCATCGAGCGTATCATTGAGGTGTATCAAGAGTTGGACTTCGAGCGTGAGCATCATTCCGAGACCAACTCTGTGACCACCGCTCGACGGAAAGTCGTCCGCTCGCTCTTTCGTCACCCCAGCCACTCGCCAGCAACGGATGATATCGACTCTGCCGCACTGGATCTCTCCATCGTCCGACCCGAGACCGTCCCAGAGGAGACTCGAGCAGTCGCCCGCGACATACGGACCCGGCTTTCTGACGGGACGCCCCCGGAGGAAATCGGCGTGGTGCTTCCAAGCTCAGTCCAGTATGCTCAGCGAGTGCGCGAGGTGTTCGATGCCTACGAGCTTCCGTTCAGCCTTCGCACCGATATCCCCCTTTCAGAGACGGCGACCGGCCATCTCGTCGAAACCGTGTGCGAACTTGCAGGTGAACCACGGTCCCTCGATTCGATTCTCGACCTGCTTACGAACCCGTTGGTCGAACCTGACGTGTTCAACAGTGCGCTCGACTACCAGCACCTCAGCCGTGTCGCCGCGCGTGTCGAGACCGCTCGATTAGACTCGACGCTCCAGCACGTCGACGACGACGTTGCGTCAGCGGTCGATTCGCTCATTCAGATGCTCGATAGGCTCAGGGACGAACCGCTCGACAACCTCCCTGGTGCACTCGAATCGGTGTTTGAGCGTCTTGGCGTCTCGGAGGATTGTTTAGAGAATCACTCTCGACGGTTTTCCCGACGAGAAGCAAGTGCTCAAGAGCGTCTCGACCGGGTGCTCGAAACGCTCGCACTCACCGCAACGAAAGCCGACCTAGCGCTCGGTGACTCTCTGGACCGCCTCGATCGCGCGCTTCACGACGTCTCGATTCCAGCGTCTGGGCAACCTGCCGAGAACACCATCATCGTCTGTGGGCTCGCTGATGCGGCGGTCCATGAGTTTGACCAGATGTACATTCTGGGTCTTGCGGCGACACATATCCCATCGAACGCCGACCGGACGGCGTTCACCCAACCGATCTACGATGCCCATCCCGACTTTGAGCAGACAGACGTAACCGCTGAGGCCCGCTATCGTCTGGGTACACTCTTAGGGAGTGAGGGGTCGATTCGACTCTCGGTTCCCCAGCGAAGCACGAGCGGAGAGCAGTACGTCGACGCAGACCTTCTGACCGAACTCGGTCGGGTAGTGAATCTCTCAGCGATTACTGACGATATGCGAGCTAATGAACCAGGAACTCAGGAAGACATCCAACGAACAATCGGTGGTGTCCTCGGTGAGACATCCGAAGAGCAGAGTGAGGGGCTCGTTTCGCGGGCTGTCGAGGTGGGGGCGTTCGAGACCATGCAGTCCGCCCGCATCAACGCGGGTGTCGAATGCGCCGCCGCACGTGCGAGTCCTGAGCTAACACCATACGACGGCCAACTCACAGCCGAGACGGTCGCTAGCGTCCATGACACAGCGACTCGCGAGCCGTATAGTCCGAGTCGGCTCGAAACGTACGCTACCTGTGGCTTCAAATACTACCAGCGGCGTGTATTGGGGATCACAGCCCCGGATCCGCTCACGCGAGAACCTGATGCTGGGCGACGCGGTTCGTACATTCACGACGTGCTCGAACACTACTATCGCTCACTACAGACCACTCTGGGTGACCCGGTCGAACCCGCTGGCGAGTTCGAGGACCGAGCAGAACGGCTGTTGAAGACTGCACTCGACCGCCTGGCAGAAGCGTTCGACGGCTACTCAGAGACGGCGTTCCACGAGCACTGGCTGCGAACGGTGCTGGCCGGACTGGGAACACCAGCGACCAACCCGTACTATCAGGCTGCCGAGGGTCAGAGTGGGCCAGAACCCCCTCGTGGACTGTTCTACCGGTTTCTGGAACACGAGTTCGACGAGCTGGCCAAAGCGACCGCCCGCCCTGCGTGGTTTGAAGCTCGCATTGGAGAACCCTACGATGCCGGAACACCCATCAGTGACGCCCCTGCCCGTATAGAAACGCCACAGGGCACAGTCCCGATTCACGGACTCATCGACCGCGTCGAGACAGTCCCGGGAACTGATCCTACACAGGTGGTGGTCCGAGACTACAAGACTGGCAACTCGATTCCGGGCGAGAGTGAAGCACTGAGTGGAGTGAAGTTCCAGCTCCAGCTGTACGCGCTGATGGCCGAAACCGCACTCGATGGGATTGAGGTCGTCGGTGGAGCGTACTACCAAGTTTCCCCACCGAGATCGGTCAACTCACGAAGCGGCCTGCTCACGTCCCAAGAGATGGCGGTGTACTATCGCAGCGACGATGTCGAGACGCCGCTACTACGTCGTTCGTATCCCTACTTCGAGACGCACCAAACATTCCGGCGGTTCATCGACGAGACGACGCCCGAACGGCTCGGCGAGCTCGCGACGGGCATTGCAGATGGCCGGTATCACCCGACGGTCCTTGACCCACAAGACGCCGGGTGTCGGTACTGCGATTACGCCCACGTTTGCGATGTCCGCACCCACCAGCGTCAAGACACTATCGAGTCGATCGACGACGCAGGACTCTCGGCGTATATCCCACTGAAGGCCAGACACACCGATTTCGAAGACGCCGTGGAGGTGGAGTGAAATGGTCTCATACGACGACCTGACCGAAGAACAGCAACAGGCTGTCGACGGCCTCGACCGGAACGTCACGCTGACTGCCGGTGCTGGGACGGGCAAGACCACGACGCTGACGGCGCGGTATCTGGCGATGATAGAGCGCTCGCTCGCAGAACAGACCGATGGGGGGAGCGGGGATGAGCGACTCCTCCCAGAACACATCCTCACGACAACGTTCACCGAACGAGCCGCAAACGAGCTGGAAGAAAGCGTCCGCGAAGAAATCACCGACCGCGTCGGCACGCTTGACGCCGAAGAGTTCGACGCGTGGCGTACCGTTGCCGACGAACTCGAACAGGGGTACATCCACACCGTCCACGGATTCTGCGCGCGACTCCTGCGTGAACACGCCCTGACTATCGACGCGGTCGACCCGGGATTCGAGACGTTAGATGAGAACGAATCAACGGCGCTCATCCACGACACCGTTGGCGGTGTCCTCGAAAAGTACGAATCCCACGAGGCGACTCGGACGCTGGCTCAGCGGTTCACACGAAGCCAGCTCCACGACGTCCTCACCGACCTCTTGATGGAGCGACCGGAGAGTCTCGAGTGGGCAGACCGCTGGGTCGATGCCACCGAAGAGGAGTACATCGGGTTCGTTGAATCGGCGCTCCACCCTATCGACCCAGAGGTCGCTGCAGATCGACTCGCTGATCCCGAGTTCGTCACCGCCGCGACCACACTGACTGAACTCGTCGAGAAACCCCCCGATATCGACACGGGTGGACAGACCTGGGGGCGTGCAGTGGGTGCTGTCGACCGGCTTACTTCCGGGTTCGACGATGGCGTTCCATCACGGGCCAAGCAATCGACAATCGCGGAACTCAGTATGTATCTCACCACTGGCGATGGCGAGCGCTATGCGGGCTACAGCGGGGCGAAATCTCGCTGGGGCGACCATCCCCAGAAGCCGGAGTTCGACCGTGCCTTCGAGACGCTGGTCGAGACCCTTCGCCCCGAAGACCATGCAGTCAATGTCGACTTGGACACCGAAGCCAACAGCTTCCCGTTCGTCCATGCGCTTGCCACACTGACTCAGATTGCGTCTGAAGAGTACGAAGAGCGCAAAGACCGCCAGAATGCGGTCGATTTCACTGACCTCATCTCACTGACGGTCGCGTTTCTCGAGAACCCGGCGAACGCCGCCATCCGCAATGAGTTGCGGGAGCAGTTCGCCTACGTGATGGTCGACGAGTTCCAGGACACCGACCCGCGACAGTGGGACCTCATCACCCTGTTGACGGCAAGTGACGGCGACACGTTCGATGCGCGGAACGTGTTCGTTGTCGGTGACGTCAAACAGAGCATCTATCGCTTCCGGAACGCCGACGTGACGCAGTTCCGCGAAACAGCGGCTACCCTCGACCAGGTAACCCAGCGAGCAGCGGATGCTGGTGACGACGATCAGCTCTCGACGAATTTCCGAACGCTCCCGAGTGTACTAGAGTCAATCAACCAGCTGTTCGAGTCTATGTTCGATGAGGACGGTGAGCCCTACGAAGCAGTTCCACAGTCACTGACGCCCGCTCGCGATGATCCCGATGGATTGGGGTCGGTTGAGTACCTCGCCGTGCCAACGGACTCTGATCTCCGAGCGACACGGTGTGGCCACTACGAGGCGTTCGCAACAGCAACGCCAGCACACGACGCCGAACTCGAGGCGACAGCACTTGCCGCTCGGCTCTCACAGGTGTTGGCCAAACCATTGGAAGTCTATGCGACAAATGACGACGCCGAAGCCGATGGTGATTCTGACGCTGAAGCAACCGACGAGGGGCCGATACCCCGCGATATCGAACCAAGTGATATTGCCATCCTCATCCGGAGCCGGACACATCTCAAAAAATACGAGCGGGCGCTGGAGGCTGCCGGTGTCCCATACTCGGTCGCTTCGGGGACCGGATTCTATGAGGCGCCGGAGATAACGTCGCTGTTGAACCTCTTTCGAGCGCTTGTTGACCCATCGGACGAGCGGGCACTGTACGCCACGCTCCGCTCTCCGTTGTTCGGATGTACTGACGACACCTTGGCACAGCTGAAACGCCAGGGCGACCCGCTGTGGGGCGCGCTCGCGGCAAGTGAATACGACGAACTAGAGGCTGCATTCGACCTTCTCAGCGAGTGGCGACAGCTGGCTGGCCTTGCTGACGACTCCACGGGAGCCGATGACTCGTGGGCAGCGTTTCTGACGCGAATCCTCGAAGACACGGGCTATCTGGTGAGTGTGAGCGCTGACGAACGACCACAGCAGGCGAGGGCAAACGTCGAGAAGTTCCGCGAGCAACTCCGCGGGTGGAGTGATGATGGCGTCCGTAGCCTGACGACGCTCGTGAATCGTATCGAACGTCGTATCGAGCTTGGTGGCCGCGAAAGCGAGGCCGACACTACCGGCGATGGCGTCCAGATTTTGACTATCCACGACGCGAAAGGGATGGAGTTCCCGTTCGTGGCCGTCCCCGGCATCGGACGAGAGTTCAAGGACGACGCCAGTCTCGGTGGGGGAAAAGTCGAATTCGAGCGAATCGGTGAGCAGTACGCTGTCGGCATGAAAGCGCCTAGTCCGAACGATCCGTTCGACATGGTCGACACGATCGCTCGCGAGACGATTCGCGAGCAACGCCGCGCCGAGGAGCGGGCCGAGGAGAAGCGTGTCCTGTATGTCGCGTGTACTCGTGCGAGGGATCACCTCCTCCTGAGTGGGTTACACGACCTGGCCGATGCGGATGAGGGCCCCACGATGACGAACCTCGAAGAGCCTGACCCAGAGTCGGCTTCCAGTTGGCGTGACTGGGTTCAGCCGGAGTTGCTTCCGGACGATGTTTGTACCACTCTCAGTACGGAAACCCACGTTCAGCGGTCGTACGGTGACGGTGAGTACACTGTCTCGCTACCGACGCCCCCGGCTGAGCAGACACCCTCTGACCCTGATGTTGACCCTGTCGTCGAGCTCTCGCCGAGCCCCCCAGCCTCCGAGGCACAATTCCGACTTTCTGCGACCGATCTTGCCTCGCTCCTCGCTGACTACGGCGTGCTCGAATTCGACGATGAGACGGGGACACTCCACGTCACCGCACCTGATGAGCAAGCTGATACCCCTGAGTATCGGCACGCCGAAGACACGCCAGCCGCTGATGCAGTAGCCTCCGATCCTCAGAACCAGACAGACTCACGGGCAGAGGAGGGAGACCTTGACGCGCTCCACTTTGGCGAGTTAGTCCATCGGCTCTGCGAGCTCCGCCCACCGGAAGCGCACTGGTCGAGTCTTATCGACCAGTCGCTAGCAGATGCGGGAATCGATGAATCACTTACTCCAGCAACGGAAGAGCGAGTTCGTGCCCACGCCCGACGAGGGATGGCATACGTCGATGAGCACACGTCTGATGAGGTTGAGTACCAGTACGACGAACTCTACGTCACCGCGGAGTTTGACTACGGGGAGATCTCTGGATACATCGACCACCTGATCGTCACCCCAGACGCCTACCATATCATCGATTACAAGACCGGCGAGGTCTCCCCTGACGAACTCGACACTGATGCCGCGTACTACGCGAATCAGATGAAGGCGTACGCCGCCGCACTCCATCAACAGGGGACGGGCCGGGCAGTCGAAGTCTCGCTCGTGTTCACCGCGCTGGGGGACGCGTGGCATCGCGAGTGGACGCCCGAAGAGGTCGAGGCCATCGAAGCCGAAATTGCGACTGCGATTTCGGCCCGGACAGAGGTGCTCCCTTCCTCGTAATCTCAGTCTGGACATCGGTGCGACTCTTGATTGGAGCCGATCGCTGTACACCCACTGCTGGGGGATCGTACTGCAAAACGTATCGGTGCTGAGTAGAGGCAGACGAGACCCACGTGGAAATTCTCCAGCAGACGCAATCAGGAGTATAGCGGAGTCTGTTGTGACGGTGGCTTGTACAGTATGAAAAACGACTTATTCAACCACTTCTGTCAATCGGTAGATGGCCACGGACTCCAACGAACTCCCCGTCGAAGCGCAGGCCTCAGTCGATTCGGGCGTCTATCTCTTTCACTCGAAGGCCGACTCACGTCTCACCGAAGTCTCGGTGAACCGCTACCGGCTATCGGTCCCCGGTGGTCGCGACCAGTCGACAGACCCGCAGACGCTCACTCAGTCCGCAGCCTACTGGCTTGACCAAGAACACGGAACGCCCGTGGGCAGCTCGGGGACGATGCACGTCATCTCGTTGACCGAGTTGTCTCGATCAGTGCAGGCGAAAGGGCACACCGTCAAACCTGAGAAAGTCGACGAGATTACGCTCACCCCAGACACTGAGCGTGGCCGCCAACAGATCAAGGGGCTGGTTCAGTCCTCGCTTCGGCGGGCAATCCCCGACTCGCTCTACTCCTTCCAGTTCCTCCAAGGAATCGTCCGCCGCGAAATCGAGTTCGGAGGCGATGGCTTCGACTTTGGAGCGCAGCGGAAACACACCGCGAAAGTACACATCACCGCTGATGGAACGGTTCTTCTCCAAGTCGAGGCGAGCCACAACCTCGTGACGATGAAGTCGCTGGAGAAAATGGTCTCGGAGGGGGATGACCTCCCGTCGTGGCGGGTCGAACACGATACAGAAGTCTACGGTAACGCTTCGACCGGATTCCTCCGTGGATGGAGTGACCTCCGATACAACGACCGCTCCGATGCGCTCGGAGAAGTAATCTCGGAGTATCACGAGGGGCTGCTTGATGAAGACGTCCGACAGCGACTCATCGAAACGAATCCACGATTAGTGAAAGTCGACTACGGTGGGTTCACCGGTGATCAGGTCCCCCGAGCGTTGAAACTGAGTCCTCGGACGGAGCAGGTCGAAGAGCAAGACTACGACTTCCACAACCTATTCACCTCACGTCGGGCCATGAAGCCCGATACCCGGTTTGACTACCTGAAGACATTCGTCGAGGATCTTCCTCCTTTGCCAGGGTTCGACCTGCAGTTTGAACCGGGACCGACAAACCACGGGTTCGACTACCTCGATATACGAGAGAACCAATCGCGGCTTGTCTACGGTGGTGGTGCGCATGCTTCAAAGCCGAGTACCGGTCTCAAGGACCACGGTGTGTTCAAATCACCGGGGGACTACTGGGTGGGCGTCCTCTACCCGACGCACTACGAAGACACCTACAAGCAGTTCATCGGGCTCCTCGCGAAGACGCTCTCACAGTGGGGGGCACCAGCAGGAACATCGGGCTACCCCTACGAACTAGGTCGCATTTCTGAGTACACCGACGTCTACCAGCAGTTACGTGAGGAAACGGACGTAGTCGTCGCGATGGTCCCCGACGAGGGAGCAGTAGACGACTTTGATGGATACGAGGATCCATACAGCGAACTCAAGCGGACGTTGATGCGACAGGGCATCCCGACCCAGATGCTCCAAAAGTCGACCGCCGAGGAGATCAACATGGCTTCCCAGAAGATCCCGAGCGACTCATTCACGAACATCGTGAGCGCTGTGGTCGCGAAAGCTGGGGGGACACCATGGCAAATCGAGGATATGCCCGGGGAGACGCAAGCGTTCATGGGGTTGGACGTCACCCGCGACTCACAAACAGGGCAGCACTCGGGGGCGAGTGCGAGCATCGTGATGCGGGATGGATCGACGTTCGCAGCAGAGTCCACTACACAACAAGCCGGTGAGAAGTTCGTCGCAGACCAGGTCGAGCAGTTCGTCCGTGACCTCATCTACGACTTCGCAGACGAGCAGGACGAACCGCTCGACCGCCTGACCATCTTCCGCGATGGCAAGGTCCACGAGGATATCGATGAGATTCGAGATGGACTCAGCGGCCTCGACGCAGAATTCGACATCGTGAGCGTACGGAAGCGAGACCAGACTCGCATTGCCAACTTCAACGGAACGAGATTCAATATCGCGCAGAAAGGTGTCGGATTCGTCGACCGTGAGCGTGAACAGGGGATTCTCCACGCCTTCGGGAAACCCGAAACGAATGATGCCAACAGCGTCGGGACGCCACGTACCTTCCGTCTCATCAAGAATTCTGGACCTACGGACATCGAGACGATCACTCGACAGGCGTACTGGCTCTCGGAGGTCCACTACGGGAGCCCCGCTCGGAGTACCCGGCTCCCAGTCCCGATCAAGTATGCAGATATGGCAGCGAAGTACGTTCGAGAGGGCTACGTAGATCCGGGGCGAGTCATCCGCGGCCCCGCGTATCTGTAGTTTAGGACTATGGCGCTATGCTGAATCGCCATCGGACGTCGGGATAAGGTCATCACGTGGGTGCTGAAGGCGGCCTGTACGCGGGCAGAGAGCGGTCGCGACCATGCGGGCGACCGCCGAGACCGAGACCACACTAAATTTCGCCACCATCTCCTCAAATTTCAGCACCCAATTCGGGCGCTGCCTAGTGATTCATCAGAACCGACTATGATAATCGCCCTAGGGCGTTCGAGATACTCTCCATAGTTATCATAGTGCGAACTGTTGGCTCAAGTAGGATTGCCACATAGTAGTTGAAGACTGGACCTGTGACATCTGTGCAGAGACATTGGGTGAGTTACAACGGTCTGCTTGGTGACGTGAGCACAGTCTTTGTGGGTAGTTTCGACTCCGCTCGTAGTGATTCAGATGTCGGACTTGAAACATTGGTTGGCGCTTGATTATAGACGTCCTCACCGGAGCCAGTTATTAAGTTGTGAGAAAGCCCATTACCATCTTCACCCGTGTCCAGTTATTCTGCTGTCTTATGTTTTAGACCAGTTCCTATAGCTCCTGAATCTGCTGTTCCGGGAACGCATACTAAGTATGGGGTCTGATCCTATCTCTGATATTTGATGAGCATCTTCGTCAAGAGTAGTTCGGTTTGGTTAGATTAGGTCTGACGTCTCCTCTTGTATGTGATCAGTGTAGTCCTCTTTCTGAAATTTCAGAGTTCCTTTTGCAGCCTGCTGCTCAAGATTTAGATTCGTGGCGATTTCAACGCTGATTTCCTCTGGAAATACCTCGTTTCCAAATGTTTTGGAGTCAATATTTTCTCGTCGATATGGGGATTCAATGGATAGGAACTCTCCGAATTTGCTCGGCCTAGCTAAGCTGCGAATCAGGTTTGCAATTTCCTGCTCCGTCACACTTCCTTGTTTTCTCGCTTCACGACGGCGCACATGTGCGCTACTGAGGGCGTTCCGATCGCCCTCGTTGCTGGCTTCGATCAATTCACGAGTGCGCTCGATACGATCGGTAACATCGTCAGGAATGCCTGTCGAGAAGCAAGGCTGAACACCGACCCGAATATTCAAATCAACGTTATTGATTTTGAAGTCTTGATAAATATCCTGCAATGTTTTTGGGTCTCGGATTGATGATTGGACCCAATACTGGTCTACACCACTTTTGCTCATTGGGTCTTCAGGAACGTTGAGGTCAATGATTTCCTTGAACACATCCTGATTGACATTCTCATTATTCAGCCGAAGCATGAAGTTCTCACCTGTAGGCAGTTTCTCAGGATCTAAAATCCAATAGTCCGCGTTCTGCTCCCACTTCGCACCAACAGGTCTGAAATCACCAGAAGAGAACATCTCTCGAATTTCATACCCTTCTTCCCTCGGGATTTTTATATTTCCGACTTTCCGCCCACGATTATCCGGCACTGTGATTTTCAAAGTCATCTCGCTGGTCCCGCTCCGATAATCGTAGGTAACAGATCGTGTATCCGGCTTATAACCGCTCAGATAGCTTTTCAAACGGTCAAGTGCCTCAATTACTCCAGAGATTCCTGCCGTAGCGCTAGCACCTGGCTCACTCATATCTCGTCCTCTAGTTGCCCTAATATCTCATCAGGATTCAATTTATGATGATCCCATTTCGTTTCAACTTCTACCTCGAGTATTCCACCATCCGAACGCTCGTCTTTGATATCGATTGGCACCCTAATTGACTGGTACTCGTTTCCAACCTTGTCTTTTAGTTCATAACTGAGTACAAACTCACGAACCCGACTCTCGATTTCCAAATGAGCATTAGGGTTTGTTATTCTCACATTCTCTGCGGGATGGCGGTCAACGGCATTTAGAATTGAGTCAAGGAGCATGACTTCAATGTGTTCATAAATATCTGCCTCATGATCATCGCCTTTTTCCAAGGCTTCTGCAATCCATTCTAATGTGGCATCATCAAATTCTTCTCGGAGCTTGTCCTCAAATGCTAATTCCCGTATTTCGTCGCCAAGCTCTCTCAACTCTTTATCAGGTATTTCAACGCCGTGGTCCTGTTTCCAATCTTCAGGGATGGGTCCCAACTTTTCGCTCTCTTTGGTAGCAATACCTGATTCGGCCATAGCTCGGAGTATATCATGGTGGATACTCTCCCCTTCTGAAATTAAGTCCCCCTCACCTTCTATATCCATCTCAACCTCTGCCATCCCAAACCCGATGTACTGCATATGAATTGGCAGAATAACCGACTCATCATCATCGTTTAATATAATTTCCTGAGGACTGTCAAGTAGCTTCAGCTGGGGTCGGATCGTAAATGTTTGCGAGTTTAATTCTCTTGTCTCACCGTTTCCTAATATGAATCTGGCCTGGATAGGTTGACCACTCATAGCATTTTCGAATATCTCTGGAATTTTGAACTTCGTGTTGAAATATCCTGGAACTAAGAAATCAGACTGATGAATTCGAATCAGTTTGTGATTTCCCCCATCTTCTGGAGATTCCACAGTAAAATCTGCAATATCCCCACTGATGTTGTAGCCGTCCACCAGTTCAACTGGTTCAGCGAGGCGTAGTTCCAACTCCTGTATTTCACCTTCCCAAAGAAGGTGTAGAGGTCTTTCCTCATTTGCTAACCCCCAAGGAGCAACAAAGAATTCCTCCAGAGCGAACTCCTCCCCGTCACTCGTTGAGTTTTCTCGATCCGGTTGGGGAGATGATTCAGACATCATTTCCTATCAATCACCCTTAGACAATATTGTTTCGCTGTCTTTTCAGTCCGACGTCCTCGCGGCCATCCCTGACCCCGGTGCTCGACAGCGATGCAGGAGGGTGGCTCTCTCGCGAGGCCCTCGCGCTCGTCTGTGAGTGCCGACCGAGCCGAGCAGTCGCTGGCACCGAATTCGTTGGTCGACCGCGGCAGGAGTGAGGCCCCCCACGAGAAGTGTAATGCACGCCGCCCACATACGGGGTGACATGGGCACCGAGACCGCACCCAAACCGCTCCCCGCTGGCGCGCATCGCGACGCTGCGGCCGCGTTCGCCGACCGGGCGCTGTCTCGACATACCAACGAAATCGCTGAGTTGTACGTCTTCGGCTCGACCGTGCGTGGTGAGGCGGCCGGTCGATCGAGCGACGTCGACGTCCTCGTCGTCCTCTCACGGGGCGCTGGCGACACCGTCGCCGAGTCACTCCGGGACCTGGCGTACGACGTGATGCTGGAGTACGGGCCCGTCGTCGAGCTTCACATCTTGGACGAATCGACCTTCGACGCGTATCGGCGGGAGGGCCACCCGTTCGTTCGACGCGTCCTCACCGAAGGGCAGTCGTATGCCTGAGGACGGCCCCGGGTCGGCCGAGGTCGAGGACCAACTCCGACAAGCTCGCGAAGCGTTCTCAGATGCCAGCGGCGCACGCGACGCCGGCCTTTCCGACGCGGTCGTTATCAACCGGTTGTACTACACCTGCTTCCACGCCGCCCAAGCCGCACTGTACGACCGTGGGCTCGACCCGACGACGCACGGCGGCGTCCTCTCGCTGTTCGGATCCGAACTGGTCGCTAGCGGCGAGGCCGCCCGGGAAGACGGTCGGTTTCTGAACGACCTCGGGGAACTGCGCCAGCGGGCGGACTACGGCTACGGAACGATCGACGAGAACGTCGACGCGCTGCTCGCGCGTACCCGTCGATTCCTCTCCGACGTCGAGGAACTCTGCTCGACCACCGACTGACTCAGCCAGCGTGTTGGCCTCGGGTCTCGATCACTCCTCGTAGCGGCAGGGTTCACGCGCTGCGCTCCCGTGTAGCGTTCGCTGGACTCTGTCTTCCCGAGCGACCAATTTGGACTGGTCGCTCTCCGGTCGTTGGTTCACCGACGGTCGGTCGTCGACACCGAACTCACTGGCCACTGGTTGAGCGAGTCGTCGCTCACGCTCGCGATGGTCGACAGTCGCCCCGAAGTCCTCGAGGGAAGTCTCGACGCTCGTCTCGGTGATCTCCAACGCTCCGGCCTCGCCAAAGGCCGTCTGAAACTCGATGTCTGGTTTCGTATTACTCATTGGAACGCCTCACCCCTGAGGCGTCGACAGACACCACGGGCGGTCACTCCGCGCGGAGTTCGGATGCTCGCTGAGCGAGTCGCCGCAACACGGGGACACGCTGTCGATGCTGGTTTTCGTAGGCCACGCACGCCCGGAGCGTCTCCAAATCGTGGATCGTCACGATACCGGCGGTGATGAGCGCCGGGTCAGCGGGGCCGAGTCGCTGTTCGGGGGTCAGCCCGCTCGACTCAGTCACGAGGGGCTCAGTCACCGGCGGTCACCTCGCTGTTGTCGTGCCGGAGGACACCATTGTGTCCGCTGTTTCCACTCGGGTCCTCGAGCCCCAGATGGTCGACGAGCAGCGGGTCGACCGCCTCTAGATTCACCCACGCAGGGATCTGGTCGTCACCACGCCACAGCGCCACGCGACGCGCATGTTTACACCCACCCGTGGGGTCGTTGTACTGCGCGTCTGGGCACGTGCATGCCCTTGTCTCGGCGTCGACGGTGTACTCTCGTCCTTCCTCGCTGTACACCCAGTACAGCCCTGGCGCGAACTCGTAGACCGCCAGTAACTCGCTCAGCGCTCGGACGTCTCGCGGGGCGGTCATCGCCAGCGGCGACTCCGAGTTGTCGACGCTCATCGCCCCTCACCACACCGACAGTGCGTCCGGACGTCCACTCGACGCAGGGCCTCGACCCCACACCCCGAACACCGGTAGTAGCACACCCCGGTCGACCGCCCGTAGCGGTCGTACTCCGGGATTGGGCCGGTGATCGTTGCCTCGCGATTCGACTCTCCGTAGTTCTCTGTGTCGTACATCACACGCGAGAATGCTCACGAGCACCCCCGCACCCCTCAGGGGGAGATACACGCCACTGGAGTCGCGAAGACCGATTACTCCTCGACGGGTTGGATGGCCCGAACCTCGTCGGCGAGCGCACGGACGTATGCTCGCAGGTCGTCCATGTCCTCGCGTGCCTCCTCGAGCGTTGTCGCCTTTACCTTCGCCGTAATGGTGTCCTGGTCGCGCGTTCCAGTCCCACGCTTCAGCTTCACGGTGAGCGAGACGCCCACGTCGGTTCGTTCGATGCGGTCGGTCAACTGTGCGTCCGGCTGCGTTGGTTCGCTAGTCATGATTCGAGGGTGCCTTCCAGCACCCTCGCCCCTCCAGGGTGCGACAGACACCACCGCGCAATCACACCCGTGTCTCGACCACCTGGTCGCCACCTGCTCAGAAGTGGACGTCGGCGGGGACGACCCAAAGCGGGTTTTCGTCATCCGCGTCGAGAACCCGGTCGAGCGCCTCGCGATGACGGATCCCCTGGCCGTGCTCGTCGTAGAGGTAGACTGAGGGCCCGCGATACGCGCCGAGCGCTCGGCAGGCGTGACGGGCCATCTCGTCGCCCATCAGTTCCTCATCAGAACACGCGGCCAGCGCCTCGCGGACACGCCCGAGCGTCCGGATGAACTCTCGTTCCGTTGCCTCCCACCCGCTGTCGAGGAGCCGCTGTCCAGCAGGCGAGTCGACCCGAGCCACCGTCGGCCGGTCGCCCCACCGTGCTGGTCCGGCCACCCGCGACGACGAGTCGTCGAACGTCACGTAGTAGTCGAACACCGCCGCCTGCGACAGATCACCGCCGGTCAGTCCGTCGAAGACGCTCTTCGCCTCGCTCAGTGCCTGCTCTGGGGTCGGTGCGCTCACGAGCGCGTAGATGAGTTGGTGCATTCCAAGACTCCGCTGGCTCCAACTACTCCGAAGCCAGCACCCCTGCTGGCGACGACAGACACCACGCGACTCCGTTACCCCACTGGAGAACTCGTTTGGGACTGTGGGGTAACGAATCCACGAGTGTGGCGGGCAGGGCGATTGGAGAATTCTTAAAATGACAGCCCAACGAATGGAACGTATCGGGTGTCAGAGGCCCCGATGGTCCCCCGCTTCTCGCCCTGGCTCAGGTTGGCGTTACGTGCAGTTCGTCATTGACGGCGTAGAGATACCCCTTCGAGAGGAGTTCATCGAGGAAGACGTCAGCGTCGACTGCGTCAAACCCATCGTCGGTGAGCACCGTCGCGGCCTCCTCACGAGAGAGTCCCTCAGCTCGATCGATCGGCTCGTCGAGAGTCTCGAGGGCATCGGTCGCGGCGGCACTCAACTGCGTGCGGTCGTTTCGAGGCATACGCCGGATAACGTACGATTGCGCCTCTGTGGGTATCAACCTATGGCAGCCGTCTAACAGACGACCCCGGAAAGAAGAGACTGCAAGGTCGCGCTCAGACGATCTCGACCTCGATATGCTCGCGCAACTCCGCCCAGCGCGCTCTGAGAGTGACCGTCGAGATGTCCGCTGCCTCCGCCAACTCCGCCTGCGTGACGCTCTCGACGCGTGCCTCGGCGACCAGATACAGCGCCGCGGCGGCCACCCCCGCGGGATGCTTCCCGTTGGTCAGGCCGCGCTCTTGGGCCTGCTCGGTGACATGCGCCCCCTGTCGCCGTGTCCCATCTGAGAGCCCGACCGTCGAGGCGAGTCCGGGCACGTACGCGCCCGGTGGGACGGGCACCGAAGGCAAGGAGAGCTCACGATTCAGCACTGAGTAGGCGTGTTCGACCCGTCCGTCAGCAACCCGAGTGAGTGCCGCAACGTCACCACAGGTGCGAGGAAGACCGTTCGTCCGGCAGATCGCGTAGACAGCCGCCCCCGCCATCGCTTCGACTGACCGACCTAACAGGAGGGACTCGCTCTGAGCCCGTCGGAACAGCGCACACGCCTGTTCAATAATGGAATCCGCAAGGTCCATCTCGCCCGCGATTCGCCGCACTTCACCCAGACCGTGTGCGAGATTCCGGTCAGCCGTCGACTGCCACGTCGCCCGAGACTGCTGACGTCGCAGCCGTGAGAGCTGCCGCCGTTTCCGTCCAGAGAGCGTCTTCCCGCGCCCGTCGCGTTTCCACCCGATCTCCGTCGACAGTCCCCGGTCGTGACGCCGTTCGGTGAGTGGGGCACCCGTCCGTTCGCGCTCCGCGGAGTCGAACGGCCGCCACTCCGGCCCCCGGTCGATGTGCTGCTCGTCGAGGATGAGCCCACAGTCCTCGCACACGGTCTCTTGGCTGGTCGTCCGCACCACGCCATCGCACTCCGGACAACTCTTCGTGTACTGGTTGGTCGCTTCTCGATGCTCATCGAAGCCCGTCTGGTAGATGTCTCGAGTCGACATTGCTGGTGTCGCGAGGCATTGTTCAGAACACCCCGCACCCCTCAGGGGGCGAAAAACACCACCGGCTGGCGCGGTGAGCGATGCAGATCGAGATGGTGGTTGATACTTGTCACTGGGGGCGTGCATGGTTTGCCGGAATTGTTAGACACAGAGCGTGGGTCTATCACGAGCGAGTTTTGTTACGGTGCGATTTTCACCATTTGGAGTTTGTACGTCGTGTTCTGATAGGTGACGTACCCGGTCGTCTCACGGGCGACCTGCCACGCCTCTGCTGGGTCGCGGTCGGCGTTGGTCGGTGGGAGGCGGTCGGAGGCGGCAACGAGTGTCCGAATGTCTGCTGGAGCCGTTTCATCACTCTGGCCGCTCCACGTAACGGGTTCGTCTGCTTCGATTGCAGTTATCACCGCCGTTCGTTGCTCCTCTGTGAGATTTGCATCTGCGAGTGTTGGGGCCTCGACATCAAGCGCCGATACGTTGCTGACCACGCTGACAGTTACTTCAATGTCAACCGGGTACGTGGTACCGTGGACGCCCCCTGTCGTCTGCGTCGGTGATGCTGTTGGGTCCGGTGTCGGGGTGGTTTCGGTAATAGGCGTTCCAGAAGGCGATGCGTTGAACGCTCCACAACCTGCGAGCGACACCGAGAGGCACACGAGCAGGAGGCAACAGAGCGATTTTCGGTTGGGGTGGACCATGATGAAAATATTCTCACTTGTGGTAAGTACTTTCTGTGACTCAGACATTATCGGACCGCTGTTAGACTCGCGGCACGTGTCTAACAGCTGAGTCACGCCGAATCAGACTGAAACAAAGTCGCCACCCGGACCAGAGGGAGTGTCGTAGGGGTCTGTTTGTAGCTTCCCACCGGGAGTGCGATGTCTGACACCTACGGAGAGTCCTTCGAAACGACGTTCGTCGAGGAGTCCGCACTCGATGTCGGCTTTTCGGCGTTCCTCGCTGAGCGCTTCGACCGCACACCCGAGGAAGTTGAATACCCCCGCGATGCCCCACGAACCGAACCGGAGCGCCGCATCGGACTCGCTCGCGAGCTCATCCTCGCGGGCGGGAATCGAACGGGGTTCAGCCACCACACCGACGTCCAGGTCTCCCTGCGCCGCTGTGAGCATCCCGACGTGACCGACGAGGCCGTCCGGTCGATTCGTATCGGCGCGCTCCGAACCGGTGTGTTCTCCGGGGAAACTGCCGAGCGCGTCGAGAAGGCCGACGTCATCCTCGCCTGGGCCAGCACCGCCATCGACGACGACGTCCTGCAGGAGATCGAGACCGACTACGCCGAGCGCGTGGTGGGCCTCTGGGAGGCCGCAGCGGAGGACGTGGAGTACGACGCATTCATCGACGACTTCGCCGAGGACCCCCCCGACCACGTCGACGGCTGGACCAAGACCGACGTCGACCACGACGACGTGCTGTTGGCCTACACCGCAGTCGTTCACGGGACGCCCGTCATCGCCGCCATCTACGAAAACGAACGAGGCCAGCGC
Source organism: Halomarina oriensis (assembly GCF_009791395.1). GTDB lineage: Archaea > Halobacteriota > Halobacteria > Halobacteriales > Haloarculaceae > Halomarina > Halomarina oriensis. The sequence continues at coordinate 61,024 of NZ_WSZK01000010.1, read as the reverse complement.
CGCGCCCACGAGTGGACGCTCGAGAACTGGCACGCGACGGGCGGTGACCCCCACGACACCCAGCCCAACCGCCACATCCTCCTGCTCGCGAGCGAACTCGACGTTCACGACGCGCTATACACCCATCTCACCACCTACGACGGCGAGCCCATCCCGACCACCGGAACGTTTAAGCCCACCGATGCGGCGTGAATATGGTCGCGAGACACCCGCTCCCGTCTGGATTCGCGTCTTCCACGCCCTGCTCGGAATGGAGGACCCAGCGATGAGCCAGAAGACCGAGGCCGAGATCGTCGCCGACCTCATGGCGTATCTTCGCGCCCACGATGTCTGTCTGGCCGTCGACCGAGCCTCCGGCACCGAGTGGATTCGTGCGACCGGGTCGGGCTGGGAACGCGCCGACGCGTCGGGTCGGGACTCGCTCACCGAAGCGGCGCTGCGGGCCATCATCAAAGCGAACGCCTACCAAGTCGTGCCGATGGATGCCGCCGGCCCCGCACCGGGCGACTCACTCTGGGAGGACAGCTAACCAGTCGCCTCGCTCTCGCAGGGGTGTTTCTAGCCTCCGAGAGTGGTGAGAGACCCATGATCTTGAGTCACGACGACGTCGAGTGGAACACACGAGCGATGGCCCGCTCCCGACCGACCGAGGGCATCGAACCGTCGACGGCCTCCATCATCGTCCGACAGTTCGCGACGTGCCCGGAGTGCGACGCCGATATCGACCCGGACGTCACCGACGCCATCGTCGAGGACCGCGACGTGTTCTGGCGACGCGAAGGCCGACGAACCGCACCCCACGAGTGCGACGGCTGTGCGAGTGCTCTCAGCATCTTCGTCGAGGAGAAGGCGTTCGGCGTCATCAGCGCGCGTCAACTCCCCGACTGGGCCAGCGACTCCGAGACGGTGGTCTTCATCGAAGTCGCCGGCCAGGACGCGTATCTCGTCGTGAACACCTACCACATCGCCGTTCGCGCACTCGACGTCGAAGCCGACCAGCCGGAGGCGAGTGCCTGAGCCATGTCGGGCCACGAGACAGCCGAACCCGATGAGGCACCGGGGGCAGTCACCATCCTTCCGGCGTCCGAGTCGTTCGACGAACGCGTGTTCGCCATCGAGGGCAAGCCCGCTGCCGAGGACGAGGAGCTGGCCACCACCATCGTCACAGACCTACGAACGGTCATCGAGCGGGCGAGTGGTCCCGAGCGCCGCGTCACCCGCGCGCTCGCCAGTCACGACGGCACCCGCGCGCATCTCGACATTCAGGGCTCGTTCCCGGGTCGAGGCCACGGCTACGAGGCGGACACCCGATTCTCGGAGGTGTTCCTCGCCGCCACCGACCCCACCGTCTTCGAGAGGTCGGTCGAACTCGATATCCCCGACACGGAGTGAGTCAATCTACCCCGCGACCCGCCCGTTAGTTCATCGCACCGTGACTGTTTTCCGTATGCATATCTCCGACTGACTGATGCCCTCTCGACGAACGCTCTTGGGGTCGGTCGTCGGCGCGCTCACTGGGTTGAGCGGCTGTAGCGCGTTGACGAACCACGACCGCGAGCCAACACCGACGACGCCGATTGGCACGCCGACCGGCGAGCAGCCGGACCTATCGTTCGACCTCGATAAGGTCGACTTTGAGCAGTTTCGGCTGGAGTACACCGGGTCGGACCCCTTCTACAGTGATGAGCTGCACCTCCGGTATCACACGTCGATGAAGAAGCTCGCCACCCACTCGTGGCAGACGCCCCGGACGGTCGTCGGACCGCAGGACAGTGCCGGGCGAATACTCAACGCCTATCCGGGGACGAAGGTGCGGGCGACGTGGACGGGTGGTGAAGAGCCGGTGTCGGCAGAAGTCACGGCCCCGAATCGGAGTCCGCCGTGGGTCGACGACCCACCGACGGTGCGATTCTCGTTTCGGCGAATGAGCGCCGGAACGGTTCAGGTGGGCTACGACGGTGGCGACGAGGTCAAGGACCACCGCCTGAGGGTGAAGTACTCCGACCGAGACGCGCGAGGGCATACCGAGCGGTGGGCGGGGTCGGGAAAGCCACTCCGTGAGGGGATGGCCACCCGAACGCGTGAGCCCGTGAGAGAAGGCACCACTGTCTCGGTCTGGTGGAAATCGAAGCACGGCGCGTGGGAGATCGGGAAGCATCGCGTTCCCGAGACGACCACCACTCCGAACTGAGCGGCCGTCGGTCGCCAGCCGTACAGACTGGGTTGTCTCCGCAGTACCCCCGGCCTCGGTGGGTTCGGTCGTGAACGGGCTGCCGCGCCTCCGCTACGTTTCTTTCACAACAGCTTGTGGTGATTCAGCTGTTAGACACGTGCCGCGTGTGTATCGATTGGTCACTTGCTCCGAGCGAAGAGTAGAGTCAGCACGGTGAGTGCGCTGACACTGATAGCGGCGACGAGTGGATTTCCACTACTCTCCGCGAAGACGGCGAAGAGGAAGCTTCCGGAGACGATAGCTCCGAGGAGGGCGAAGCGTTGGTCCATATAAGTCTGAAGAATACTTGAGCAATTAGCTGTTTTGCTGAGGCGTTAGACTCACGCTCTGTATCTAACATTACCGGCAAGGTGTGCGGCGTCACTCCTCGGCTTCTTCACGCCGTATCCGGTGGTAGTCGTTTCTGAGCCACTTGAACGGCGTCTCGTGCCTCGCTTTTACGATGAGTTCGGAGTGGCCGTCCTGCTGGTCGACGCGCTCCATCTTGATGGCGAGGCCGCCGTCCGGTGGCTCGTACAACCGGACGCGCGCTCGGTGGTCCTCGGCGCTGTCGAACTGCACATCTTCGAGCACCGTCCACTCGTCGGGGTACACGATGTCGTCGTGGCCGACGCGGTCCTCGTAGGTGTACTGCATCGCCGCCTTGTCGATGGCGACGAGTCGGTCCAGATCCTCCTCGGTGACGAACGAACGGACGCACTCCGACTCCCCTTCCTTCGTGTCCTTGCGCCACAGTTCGAGGTGCAGGTCGCCGTTGCTCTCGCGTTTGAGATAGAGCCAGCTGTGGATGCGCGTGTCTTTCTGCCACCGTTTGGTGCCTCCACGAATCGAGGCGTTCGTCACCGTCTCCCACTCGTAGGGCAGTTCAACGGTCTCCATCTGGTCCCAGAGCCAGTCTGAGTGGATCGTCTTGAGGACCTCGGCGGGGAACAGCACCTCGACCTCGACCGACTCGGGCGGCTCGCGGAGGTCGTCGACGAATGCCGGCGTTCCACTCCAGGCGGTGACCGGAGGGACGGCGCTCGGCCAGACGGTGTGAATCTGGGCCTCGTCGATGACCAGCGAGGTCCCATCGAAATCGTCAGGACCGACCCACAACACACTGAACTCGGCGGCGGTGAAATCGCGGGTGACACGTTCGATATCCTTCGCGTGATTCCGGTACTGGACCTCGACGACCAGCCCTCGCCCCCACTCGGGGTGTGGCTCTTCGAACGTCACGCAGATGTCGGCCCGGCGTATTCGGTCGGTGCCCACGGGGGCTGCGGTTCGCTCGGTGTCGCTGGTGGCTCCGGTGCTGGCGGTGAGCGTGGTTTGCTCGGTGGCCCCGGTTGGTTCGGTTTGTTCGGTGTCTGCGGTGTGTACGGTTCGTGCGGTGTGTCCAGTGGCCTCGGTGTCGGGGGTGGGTCGGAACCGTGGAACAGGAATGGTCTCCTCGACCGTCACGGTCGCGTCGGTGAACCGACGAGCGAGCGTATCCGCGGCGAGCGATTTGAGTCGAGAGTGGACGTCGGACTCACCGGGGCAGTCGGTTTCGCGCAGGTGGACGAAGTGGCGAGCGACGGCGGTCTCCTGGCGGTGGTATGCTCGGCGAACGGTCAGCGGGTCGCCACAGACAGGACACCACAGGTCGTCGTCGGCGTCAACGGTCACTGGCAGCACACGGGGGACGTCGTCAGCTGGGGGAATCGTTGTCGGCGGGGTGGTCGCAGTGCGAATCGCGCGGTAGGGCATCGTAGGCCCACCGTTTGACCGACAGTACATAAACGTCCAACTGGCCTTCGGTGAAAGTGAAACGAGCTACCAACGCAATTCAAACCACTGGGATCGTGCCCCAACTTGGTCACATCTCCGATGGTACTCTCAGAGTACGCCGATTATCCACTGCCAGTTCGGAATCGGCTGACGTCAACGTCTACAGGAAGGTCGTCGAAGTCGTCGTCACCACCGACGAGGAGCGTCGCATCGTGTTCATCGGCGAGTGCAACCGCGTGTGCATCGGCAAGTGAAATGTGTCCATCCGCTTTGACCTCGGCCGCCAATCGCCAGTCAGCGCGTGCGAGGGTCAAGCCTCTCCGTTCGAGCGACCGGAGATCACGGTCGGCGAGCCGCAGCGACTCGGTCGTTGGGGTATCGTCTTCTGCTCCCTCGAACCGCGCGACGAGATACAGGACTTCACACGCATTCGTCTCGGCGAGATAGCCAGTCGTGTCTCCGTCGAAGACCGCTTTCAACAGGTCTGCGACGACATCGTGCCCCGGTTCGTCGTACAGGAAGGCGATAATCGCCTCCGTGTCGAAGACGTACGACTCGGTCATTCAGCCTCGTCCTCACCGCTGGGTCGCAGTCGCTCGACGCGCTCTGTCTCGCGCTGGCGCTCCCGTTCTCTCTCTGCTCGAACCTTCGCGAGCACGTCGCCGGACTCGTGGTCGCCCGCGTGGATGCCGTGGAGTTCCTCGAACGTTGGCACTGGCTCGATGATGAGTCGGCCATCTTCCGTGTAGACGAACACCTCTCCGGGGGCCTCGATACCGAACTCCTCACGCAGCATCTTCGGGATTGTCGCCTGCCCCTTTTGGCTGACTCGAACGACCATTGGTCGCCGCCAGCTGGCTGCCATCTCTGGTAGTAGCTACGAGCTCAAGTAATACAAAGCTATCGCGGTAATACCTCTATTCAGAATTCAGAAAATTGGCGCTCGGAGCCTCTGTCGGCTGAGTTCGAAACATCTACAGCGGAAACGTGGGGTGTACTGTCGAGTGGTATCGAACAGCTAGTGAGACTTCCGAGCTGCTCTGACAGCTTGTCTCGGCCACGCGTATCCACATGGGTCGGTTGGTTCTCTTTCCAGCTCTGCTTGGTCCGGGGATCGTAGTGCTTTCTGAGCGTCCAGATCGAAACATCGAACCTGCTGGGCGGTGACGCTCACGCTATGGCCCTCTCCGATGGCTTACGTGTGTCGTTGGTGGTGCTTCTCATTCTCCCCAGAACCAATACTTTGCGATGAGAACTTGAACGAGGAGAAAGCCAACGGTGATCACCGTAAACTGCCAACCAGAGAACCACTGACTGCTGACCATCCAACCGCCGACTAAGATGAGTGTGCTGAGTAAATACCACATCTTCTTGCGCTCAGACGAGGCTGCTGTCATCTCAAGACCACCCAATACATCGGTCAGCCCGCGGCAACCGTCTCCCAAATCAAAGCGAGGTTGTTCAAGCCTGGAATGACGCCGACGATTACGACGATCACCAACAACCAGCGACCGTAGGGAGAATCGGCTTCGGACTCGTTCGAAAATAGATACAACGCACCTGTAAGGACACCGATCTTGACGACGAGCAGCGCCCAGCCGACGCCGATGGACGGCGCCGTGGGGAGCTCACTGGCAACCGAGAGAATCTGACGAGAGACAAAGACCTGCTCTGTGAACGAAAGAAGGTCAACGCCGACGATCGTCGATACTCCATCAAATACCTGTGCGAACACCGCTGACGCCCCGAAGAGGCCAGTCCGCTGTGGAATCAGGGGAACGAACATCTCGAACACCCACCAGATACCTACGGTCAGAAGGAGCGACGCCCCGATGACACCGAGTACCCACGAGAGTGCGGGACACTCAGTAATCGGGCAGCCGAACGCGATGGCCGACCGTGACTCGAAGCGAACGATACTCGACGCATTGGAGAGTTTGAGGTTCGAGAGGACGCTGTGCTGTTGTATCTCCTGTGATATTCTCATACGTACTCTCCCCCATCGGACGCCGCGAAAGGGGCAACTGCCGCGTTTTTCTGAGCGACCCAAGCGAGCCTGGGCATATAGACACCGATGACGAGCAGTGGGGCGAATCCCGCTGCGAGAACGAACGGGAGCGCGAGCGCCATCACATCTGGTGTGAGCGTTCCTGTCGAGACAGCATGGTACCCGAGAAGGCCCGCTGCCAGGATGAGTTGCCCCGGGATGCCTACGTACAGGATGAGGCGTGAGACGTATGCGAGTTCCTTCTGAATGTAGATTGTCCTGAAGTACTTTCGCGCGACGTCGATGTATACGAGAGTGTCGTGGAGGCGGCCCAACACCTCATCTGAGGTAGTAGACAGCGAATCATCTAGACCCGCTCGAAGTCTATCGATCTCGTGTAGCTGTTTCGCGTGGTTCGTCCCGAGTGTTGCCAAGATTACGGAGTAGACGCCGGGCTCAGCAGGTTCGAGCGCATCCATTACTGTTTCCGCATCCGTCTGCAGTGATGCAGCCAACCGTTCAACGGTCGACTGTTCGGAAGGTCGAACTATCTCGTCACTTGCTTGACCGAGTGCTTCCGCGTCGCGAGCAAGTGTCTCGTGGAGTTTCACCAGGAACCGCCCCGGTGTCACTGGGGGAACATCGTCGACGACCTCATCCACTGTCTCTCGGTACGTGAGCGCCTCATCGAGCCGCTGGTGCAGTTCGCCAGGTGCTCCAAGCTCGCGTGAGAGGACGAGTTGATTGATGGAAATAACGACCGTAATCAACGTGAGATTCCCACCGAGAAACCCGCTCAGGAGGAATGACATGGGGCTTGACGAATCACCCGTTAGGACGCCAACACCGACTAGCAGCGCGGTCACCCCCGCGATTGCAGCCAACGACAGTCCAAGTAAGACAAGTCGACTGCCACTCACCATTCCCCACCTGAGCAGACGGTTGTTCGGCAGACCGTCCTGTACTGAGAACTCGGATTGGCCTGCCTCAACCATGGGTCGATTTATCACGACGGGGCCTTGAGAACGGATGATATTCTCGTCGCCACCTCTCGACGACCGAACGACTGAGACCCATCTCTACCACACCATTGTCGGGCATCGCTCTTTGCACCTCTGGCTTACAATCTAAACCAGTACACTGCCCCGGCCGCTACGAAGGGGGTAATTGCCCAACGTGGTGAGAAGTCGGGGCCACAGGGGTCTGCTCACCACCGTTTACACGCTATCGGCCCACTTCTCAAAAACCGTTCGAGAATCCGCGGCCTAGAACCTCCGCCTCGATAGTCGGTTTGAGTGGGCATAGTTGGGAATAGGCGATTGTGCTTCACCATGTCCATTGTTAGCATATACAATATAATGTACTCCTGAACTTTCGAATCAAATGGCTACGAAGACGAGAGCGTCTACGGAATCCGAGACTGTACGAGGAAGGGGAATCTAACTGTGAGTCTCTGAGGAGTTTCCTCAGACACACCGTTCAATGACGGGGACGTAGTCGCTCCGTTCGTCTTCGCCGAAGATACGCTGGAACATAGTGACGTTCTCAATGAGGTACTCGTAGAGTCGACTCTCGTTGAAGTCCTCAATCTCGAGACAGAGGTGGGTGGGAGATTCGTGAACTACCCACCCCACCGCTCACTCGTTGAGAAAGAGGCTTTCGCCTCAATTCAGGTAAATGGCCAGAGAGGTATACTACTTCACTCAAGTCGCTCTCTACGGGTCTCGAACTCTTCATCAGAGATGTCGCCACGTGCGTACGCGCGTCGAAGCTCCTCTATAGCAGGATCGCTCGACTCAGTGGCATTCAATAGGCGTCGGACGGCGAGGTAGCCTCCACCCAAGACGAGCAGCAGGAAGAGGAACTGTAGAACTGCACCAACTATCCACCACCCCGACCCCGCTCTACTGCCGTACATCATCCCACCGAATCCCATCATCCCTCCGATCCCCATCACCCCCATCCAGAGCAGTGGCAGGCCAACTAGCACGATGAGAAGCAGTACGAGAAGCGTTGACGTACCAAAAACGGTTCGTAGTCGCCATGATCAGGCCTCCACCGATTCGAACTTTTGCCCAACCGTCCTGAGAACACGCGCGAATCGGTCGTGGACCTCCGATGCAATAACATCGAGCGCCGGGGTGTCAGCAACCCCGACGAGTTGTTCGGGGTCCACCGCCCGTACGACGACTTCCTCGTCCATCTCGTAGACGACGACATTACATGGAAGCAACGCGCCAAGTTCGGGCTCTTCGGTCATCCCTTCGTGGGCGAGTTCTGGGTTGCATGCACCCAGAATCCGATAGCGTTGAAACTCGGCGTCGAGTTTCCTCGCGAACGTCTCTTGAACGTCGATGTCACAGAGAACACCGAATCCCTCTTGGTCAAGTGCGTCTATCGTGGCCGATACGACCTCATCGAAGTTGCCCCTGAGTCGCACCGAGTTTGTATAGCCCATAGTGTGCAATACTACTCGTTCGTTTTTATTCGTGTTGGCTTAGAATCACGACTGTCGAAGGCGACGGTTCTGAATCTCTCACGGACACGTTTGGAGTTAGTAGACAGACTGAGCGCTCATTAGCTTTGGATTCGTAGGGGAAACAGCATTGAACGATGATTGGCTAGTGTCAACTATGGGCGTGACAACAGCTGAACGTGAATCGTACGATGCTGCATCGAGAACTGAACAGATTCGACTGAATAGCCTTGCGTTCGCTGAAGCAGCGGCAGTCGTTTCGGCTGGGGTGATGCTTCTCCTCGGAATCTTCGGCACGATCGGGATTTACGAAGGCGCAGTGAGGATGATGGAACAGTGGCATCTGTTCTTCGAACCAACGATACTCGGGACTGCTGGAGGGATGGTCGAAGCCGCAGTGATTAGCTTCGTTCTCACGTATGCACTCATCGGGTTGTACAATCTCTTCGCTCGATGACCCCTGACACAGGCTACGGCCCGTTTTCCATGGCTCCGACGACTAAATCGTTGTAAGAGTATCCAGATGATGTACAACGCGATACTGATCCCGACCAATGGGAGTGACCACGCGGAGTGTGTGGCAGAGCCCACAACTGAAATCGCTCGAGCGAACGATGCAACGATCCACATACTGCACGTCGTTGATAGTACACCGATAGAGCGGAAACTTGCACTCACAGAGGTAGACGTTGAGGAGCAGTCGCCACCAGATAATTGGGTCTCAAGAGGAGACCAGATAACGGAGCAACTCGCTCTCCGAGTTTCTGACCAGCACCTCGATGTGGTGACGGAAGTCCGATTTGGCATCCCTGCTCGGGAGATTCGTACATTTATCGACGACCACGACATTGACCTCGTGAGTATGGGGACACGCGGTACAACAGGTCTTCAAAGGTATCTCTTAGGCAGCGTTTCGTCGACCATCATCCGGAGCGTCGACGTCCCTGTTCTTTGCCTTAACTTGAACACACCGGAGACACCCCGGAAACACGCCAAAGGGGAGCCATTCGAGAACGTGCTCGTCCCCGTCGATGGGAGCAAGCTAAGTCACGCAGCGCTGGACCATGCGATGGCGATTGTGAGGGCGTTTGATACCACTATCCATCTCCTGTATGTCGCCGATTCTCGTGCATACTCGACGAAACCTGGCAGAACGTGGTCTGACATAGAGGAGACGCTCGAACAAGCTGGGAGAAGCGAACTCGTTCGTGTTGCCTCTCAGGCGGAATCAGCGGACCTCAAAACCGTGCAAGCTCTCCGACATGGCATCCCCCATAGAAGAATCCTGGAATACATCGACGAATTCGATATCGACATGGTCGCGATGGGAACACATGGTCGCTCGGGAATCAACCGGGCACTCATTGGCAGCACGACGAGTCGTGTTCTTCGAGAGACCTCCATTCCCGTTTTGTCAGTCCGGAAACTCACCTGAACGTGCCCGCCCTCGTTCAAACTACTCGAATCACGACTCAAGAGTTGGCGAGGCTGCGTGGACGACTTCAGCGAGGCTTTTGAGTTGCGCCGTAACGTGTGCACTCTCGCCAGTTAAGTGGACGATGAGGTCGTCAAACGTGATGATTCCGGCCATGGCACCCTCATCAACAACCGGCACTCGCCGGACGCCCGATTGAGTCATATGATGGAGTAGCCGGGGGACGCGTGCTTGGGCATCGATAGTCAACGGATCTGCAGTCATCACGTCGGTGGCAGTGAGGTCTGCTGCTACATCCCCTCTGAGGACGTTCGTATCGAATTCGTCTGTCAGGAGATGGATTGTAAGATCTCGGTCGGTGACGATTCCGACGATATCGCCATCGTCTGTGACGATGGCATCGCCCACTCTCTCGTCAGCCATTAGCTGAGCAATCTCACCGACCGGCGTCGTTTTCGAGACGCTCACGACGTCCGGTCGTGCAATGCCTCCCACTCGAAGATCGAGATCAGTACGTTCAGTGGACATCGCTTGTCGCAGTTCAACCGCCATCTCAAAAGAGTTATTGAAATTATACGTTGTAGAAGCATTAGGAGAAAGCCCACGACTTCAGGTGTCGGTGTGCTACTCAGTGAGTGGAATGATCCATCCTATCGGGGTGTGCAGTGGGATGCTCACGAGAGTACTTGGTTGGGTGTTGCTGGAACGTCTCTTTACACCGATTCGAGCAGAAGTAGTAGGTCTCACCGTAGTGGGTGAGACTGGGGCCGCTCTCGTCGGTGCGCATCCCACAGACTGGATCACGGTGCTGGCCCGGTGCCCCGAGCCCCCGACGATAGACGTAGAAGAGGAACCCTGAGAGGGCGAAGGCGAACAGATTGAGGTAGAACGTGTAGTTCAGTTCGAAGTACATCTGCTCGGAGGCGGTCTGTCCGCCGGCGAGATTGGGGACAATGCCCAACGCGTCGAACAGCTCTTCCATCAGGAAGCCCGTGAACGCCATCGTCACAAAGAACACGACGAAGATGTATGCCATCACCTGCCAGCCGTAGTACTTCCGGTAGACGTTCAGCACAGGGATCGTGATGAGGTCGGCGTAGACGAACGCGATGACGCCTGCGAAACTGACGCCGCCACCCCACAAGGCGACTGCAAACGGGACGTTACCGATACTGCCGACGAAGCTCACAACGGCGATCGTGACACCCATCACGGCGTTCTCCGCGCTCACGAGCAGTCCATCCCCACGCAGGAACAGCGCGTTCCACACCGACTGTGGGACGAAAACGATGACGAACCCCGAAATGAGAAAGCCCGCGACGACGTCTCTCCAGATCATCGACCACTCCTTGCGGTACTGGTTGCCGAGTTTGTACCACCCGCCCCACGAGAGCAGTTCGTCACGCCAGCCACCGGCACTGGCAATTTCCTGCTGGTAGGTCTCCAGACACCCGGCCGAACAGAACTCGAGGGTCTCCCCACCGTCGGTCACGACCGAGTGTTCTTTTGAGCCTTCCATCCCGCAGGTCGGGTCTTCGGTGACGCCCGCCTCGGCATCGCGCTGGTTCAATGCTGTGCGGACTTCCTCGAAGCGATTCTCAGGGAGGGTCACGTGGACGATGAGCGCCATCACCGCGATGAGAATGAGTCCCCCCAGAAGTTCGGCGACCAGAAACTCCCACCCCAGCAAGATGAGAATCATCAATCCGAGTTCGACGATGAGGTTCGTCGAGGCGAACATGAACGCCAGCACGTTCACCGCGTGTGCTCCTTTCTTGAACAACCCCTTGCCGATAGCGACCGCCCCGAAGCTACACCCACTACTCGCTGCACCGAACACGGTCGCTTTCGCGAGGCTTCCGATGTCTTCGGTTCCGAGAACCTTCGCCATCCGTTCTTTTGAGACGTAGACCTGGACGAAGCTCGTGATGACGAGCCCCATGATGATGGCCCACGCGGCCGTCCAGAGGAACCCCACGCCAATTCGCAGCGATTCAAAGACGCCGTCGAGGAGTGCCACTTGCATACCTAGAGATTGACAACCGTGGGCTATGCCAGTGTTGCTTAACAGACTCAGACAGAGATGCACAGGACACCAACGGGCCGAAACGGAGGTCTCGATCGATTATCACCTATCGATCACCGGAATTTGGAACTCTTCGGGCTAATCAGTTGACGAATGCTTTATCTCCGGTTAGACAGACTCAGAACACCTGTCCCGGTCCCGGTCTCGCTTTGGTTTCATCGGTAGAGGGCACCCTTGGCAGAAGTCACGAAAGAAGAACCAGCATAAGCAGCCAAGACGTAAGTGACAGGCAAGGATAAAGACAGCCACCAATGCGCGAATAATGGAATGAATAGGGCCGCCACTACCGAGGATGGTCCTCAGAGTGCCTCCGATGTAGGGTGCCGGGGAACCAATCGAAGATAGAGGAGGAGAGGAACAGTCCCCCTCCATGAGGGCCAATCGATAGGACAGCATACCGAACGACAACAATCGAACGACATCATGACGACACACCAAAACCACGATGGAACCAGTGAGGGTGGAGGCGACTCCCATAAGCATGGGATGAGGGACGAAGACCACCACGCACATACGGACCACAGCGGCCACGAACGGATGTTCCGTCGTCGCTTCTGGGTGTCACTAGTCCTCTCGATTCCGGTTATCTACTTCAGTGAGTTCATCCAGGAGGTGGTCGGTTACACCGCGCCGACGTTCCCGGGGAGTGTCTGGATTACACCGGTACTCTCGGTCGTCGTCTTCGCGTACGGTGGCGTGCCGTTTCTCTCGATGGCCCGGACAGAACTCACCAATCGCGAACCGGGGATGATGATGCTCATCTCGCTCGCAATCACCGTCGCGTTCGTCTACTCCATCGCGAGTCTGTTTTTGCCGGGGACGACGCCGTTCTTCTGGGAGCTCGTCACGCTCATCGACATCATGCTGCTGGGCCACTGGATGGAGATGCGCTCGGTCCGCCAAGCATCCGGCGCACTCGACGAACTGGCCAAACTCATGCCCGACACCGCCGAGCGTGTCACCGAGAGCGGCGATGTCGAGGAGGTGGCCGTCTCCGACCTTTCGGAGGGTGACGTCGTCCTCGTTCGGCCAGGTGCGTCGGTGCCAGCAGATGGTGATGTGGTTGAGGGAGAATCATCGGTAGACGAGTCGATGATTACGGGTGAGTCCAGATCAGTCGGAAAGGAACCGGGCGACGAGGTAGTCGCCGGGACCGTCAACCAGGACGGCAGTCTCCGCGTCCAAGTGACGAAGACCGGCAACGAGACGGCGCTCGCAGGTATCATGCGGCTCGTCGACGAAGCCCAGCAGTCGAAGTCCCGGACCCAGGTGCTCGCCGACCGCGCCGCCGGGTGGCTGTTCTACGTCGCGCTCGGCGTCGCCGCCGTCACCGCCGTCGCGTGGACACTGGCAACTGGCTTCGAGATTGCTGTTCTCGAACGGGTCGTTACCGTCCTAGTCATCGCCTGCCCGCACGCACTGGGGCTCGCGGTCCCCCTCGTCGTCGCCATCAACACCTCGACGGCCGCCCAGAACGGGATGTTGATTCGCGACCGTATCGCCATGGAAGAGGCTCGAAACCTCGATACCGTGATGTTCGACAAGACCGGGACGCTGACCAAGGGCGAGCAAGGTGTCGTCGGCATTGAGACCGTCGAGGGGTACGACGAACAGCGAGCACTCGCCATCGCCGCCGGTGTCGAAGGCGACTCCGAGCACATGATCGCCCGCGCGATTCGCACCGCTGCAAGCGAACGTGAGGTCGAACGGGTCTCCGTCTCGACGTTCGAGAACCTCCGCGGACTCGGTGTTCGGGCGACAGTAGCTCCTGAAATGGTTCCTGCCTCGACTCGGCCGAGCAATTCGTCGAGTAACCCGAGCAAGGGCGAGACGATCCACCTGGGCGGACCGAATCTCCTCGACCGACTCGGTGTCGAGCGGCCGCACTCCATTGTCGCCTTCGCCGACGAGGCCGGGAAGAACGCCCAGACGGTCATCTACCTCGTTCACGAGGAGTCGAGCGTCGTGGCGGCGTTCGCACTCGCGGACGTGATTCGTGCAGAGAGCAGGCAGGCGATCGACGCCCTCCACGCGATGGGTATCGAGGTGGCGATGCTGACGGGGGACTCCGAGGACGTCGCCCGCGCGGTCGCCGAGGAGTTGGGCATCGACCAGTACTTCGCCGAGGTCCTCCCCGACGAGAAGGACACGACGGTCGCCCAGCTCCAGTCGGAGGGAAAACTCGTCGCGATGGTCGGCGACGGCGTCAACGACGCGCCAGCGCTCGCGAGGGCGGACGTCGGCATCGCCATCGGGTCCGGAACCGATGTCGCTATCGAGTCCGGCGACATCGTCCTCGTCGACAACGACCCGAGAGACGTCGTTCGGCTCGTCCGCCTCTCGGCGGCGAGCTACCGGAAGATGCAGGAGAACCTCGTCTGGGCGACGGGCTACAACGTCGTCGCACTCCCGCTCGCAGCGGGTCTGCTCGCCCCCGTCGGCATCCTCCTTTCACCGGCCATCGGGGCGGTGTTCATGTCGCTCTCGACCATCATCGTCGCCATCAACGCTCGGCGGCTCAAAGGAATCGACCTCTCAACATGACGACGTTGGTTGTCGGTGGAGACGGGCTTGCCATGATGATTGGTGCCGATGGACTCAAACAGTGTCGAGCAACAGGCGTCGCTGCCGTAGCTGTCTCGAAGACTATTCGAGATGCACAGGCCCTCAACGGTGGCAATCACGTACACTGTCTATCCGATGCAAACCTGATTCTTGACGTCGTACACGAGAACGGATACCAGCTCACAACTAGTCGATGGGCCCACGAGGTAACTTGGGCCCCTCGTCAGTCTCTGGTTGGTGAGCGAAGGCAGAGACACACTGAGAACAGGAACGACCCGAAGGTGGTCATCGATGTTCACCGGGGCCATCACACTCTTTGTCGCAGCCCAACGCACGTGTCTGGAAACGATATCGGAGCAGAGCCAAGATGATTCTGGTGGTATTCATAGAATCCGAGATTGCGTTTTTTGTGGGTTTCGGATTTCTCATCGGGATCCTGTTCGGCTTTTTTTGGTCTGGGTGGGAGCTTCTTCGTCACCCCTGCGTTACTCGTGCTTGGACATCCCGCTGAAGCAGCAGTCGGTTCTGGCCTGGTGTTTGTTTTCGGAACCGCCATTACCGCCGCGATTACTCACCGGTCTGCTGGTCACATCGATTACCGTCTTGGTGCCGTTCTTGTCATTGGAATGTCTGTTGGTATTGAGACCGGTAAACGGGTACTCTTTTGGCTCGTCGCGCGTGGCTTGGGTGATATCGTCGTTAGTGTCTGTTACGTGCTATTGCTGGCAGTAGTTGGTGTTCTTCTCCTCCGACAAATCCATGCTGATGAGATGCCAACCGTTGATGACAGGCATGTACAACCCCTGGTTGAACGGTCTGTTTTCAATCAATTACCGCCTCGGCTGAGGTTGAAATCAGGTGGAATCGTCTCGCTTTGGCTACTCATCGGAATCGGCGTCGCGATTGGTACTCTCTCTGGCTTTCTCGGGGTTGGTGGTGGGTTTCTGATGGTTCCATCACTCGTTTACGGCGTTGGCCTCTCCAACTCAGTCGCTGTTGGAACCGATATTTTCCAAATTGCTGGCTCCAGTGCCTTTGGGTCCGCTCGTTACCTGCAGCAAGATGCCGTTCATTTCTCGGTCGTCCTACCACTACTCGGTGGAAGCGTCTCTGGGGCCTATATCGGCGCACGGATGACGGAGATTCTCGACGAGTCGTCGTTGATGGGTTACTTCGCCCTGATGCTGCTGCTCGATAGTGTAGCGATGGCGAGCAAAACCATCAGCCACGCGTACGATATCGGTGTGCTCCATGACTTCAGCATCGCGTTGTTGTTCGGGACGGCACTGCTCGTTGGGAGCCTCATCCTCTTTCGTGGTGGGAAAACGCTACTCGAAACTCCATCGACGTGAGCAACGACGCTGCAGGTCACTCGTCTAATCGATAAGGCTTCTTTTGGGTCGTCGGGGGCCACCCTATCCGCCTGTTGCTGCCTGATGAAGCGTGCATTGAGCGATTGTAGCCCTCGAAGACCTCGACACCTCAATGTCCCCGGCTACGGGTCTGTTGGGTCCCGAATCCAACTATAACACCGGTAGGATTCGGGTGGTTTGTCGTCTGTGAGCATCGACAGTGGGATGAACCCCGTCTTCCCACGCGCACCCGTTTTCCGACGAGTCGGGTCGTCCGAGACGAACATCGCTTTGGCTTTCAATCCAAACTCTACAGAGAGCGTTCCTTGATGGTTCTCGTCGGGATCGAACTGCATTCGGACGTCGCCAGTCCCGACACCGAACGTCACGTGGCCATCTGGAGATTCGACTGCGATGTCGTGGCTCTCGAGTCCGTCTGCGAGCTCACGAAGCCACGAGACGATCTCGTCTCTCTTCATCCCCTCCGTGAGGTCGAACCCACCGTCGGCATCGATGCTCCCTTCCTCGAAGACGAATTCGGGGTAGTTGAGTTTCTCTGGCGGTAGTGCGTTTTCTGCAGGCTCTATCGCGCCTTCAGCGGCCTCTGAACTATCGTCAGTCATCACTCATCACTCCTGCAATCCGTTTCTCATCATCGGCGAACTCGGCGGCATAGTGACACCATGAGGTGGACTCCCCAATATGCTCGGCCGCGGGCGTTTGGGTCGCACAGTGCTCGTCTGCGAGTGGGCAACGGGTATGGAACACACAGCCGCTAGGCGTGTTGATTGGACTCGGGATATCTCCATCGAGAATCACCCGCTCTTTCTGTTTCGTTGGGTCGACACTCGGAATCGCAGAGAGGAGTGTCTCCGTGTAGGGATGACTCGTCTCTGTGAAGAGTACCTCTGTCGGGGCGATTTCCATGAGTTGTCCGAGGTACATAACCGCGATGCGGTCTGCGATGTGCTCGACGACGTTGAGGTCGTGGGCGATGAACAGATACGTCAGGTTCAACTCGTCTTGGAGTTCCATCAGCAGGTTAACGATCTTCGCTTGGACGCTCACGTCGAGCGCACTCACTGGTTCGTCGAGGACGATCAACCGCGGATTGAGTGCGATAGCTCGAGCGATCGCAACCCGCTGGGCTTCACCCCCCGAAAGTTCGTGTGGATGTCTCGGGAGGTAAGCCTGGGAGAGGTTGACCCGTTCGATGAGGGACTCGACTTTCTGCTCACGCTCTGCTGCGGACCACCCACGGGCCTTGAGTGGTTCAGCGATAATCTGCTTGATCGTCAACCGAGAGTCGAGACTCCCGCGTGGGTTCTGGAATACCATTCCGATGGCCGCGAGGGTCTCTTTGTTTCGGCTGGTTGCTTCCCCGACGACCTCTCCGTCGAACTTCACTGTTCCACTCGTCGGTGAGTGAAGGCCAGTGACCATGTTCGCGAGCGTCGACTTTCCAGAACCGGACTCACCGACCAGCGCGAGTGTCTCGCCGGGTTCTATTGAGAGCGACACACCGTCGACTGCAGTGACGTACGTCTCGTTTCCGAGGAGCTTGGCGAAGAATGAGTCATCGACGGGGAACCGTTTGACGACGTCGTCGATTTCGACGATGGGTTTTGTCACTGCTCGGCCTCCATCGATTCACTAAGTTCCTCGACGTGATGACAGCGCGATGTATGGTCGTCCCCTACCTGTTCCGTCGGTAACTCCCCGGAGGTACAGCTCTCAGACGAACACCAACACCGACTGGCAAAGGGACACCCTGTGGGTTCACCGACCATCGACGGGACCCGACCTTCGATGACGTTCAATGGTTCCCCCCGGGCACACGTCTGGGGCATACACCCGAGCAGTGATTCTGTATACGGGTGTTTCGGGTTCGTCAGCACGTCTTCGACGGGCCCCTCTTCCATGACCTGACCACCGTACATGACCACAACCTTGTCGCAGAGTTCAGCGACCACACCGAGGTCGTGTGTAATCATCAGGACGGCCATGTCCAACTCCTCGTTGAGGTCCCGGATGCGCTGGAGGATTTCCGCCTGAATCGTCACGTCGAGCGCTGTCGTCGGCTCGTCGGCGACCAAGAGGTCGGGTTCTCTGGCGAGTGCGATGGCCAGCATCGCTCGCTGGCGCATCCCTCCCGAGAACTCGTGGGGGTACGCAGAGACACGGGTCTCGGGATGCGGGATTCCAACCTCGCTCATCAGATCGATTGCTCGCTGTCGCATCTGACTCCGTTTCCCCCTGCTACTGAACAGGGGGACATTGAGGTAGTCGAGCAACCCCTGTTTCTCGGGCGATTCGTGAACCTTGATCGATTCGACGATCTGCTCCCCGATGGAGAACACTGGATTCAGCGTCTCCATCGGGTCTTGGAACACCATCGCCATCCCATCGCCACGAACACGACGAATCGTGCGGTCATCGGCGTCAGTCATCTCGATGCCATCGAATCGAACCGACCCACGCTCGATGTAGCCGGGGTCTTCGAGGCGGATGAGCGAACGAGCCGTTACGGATTTCCCCGAACCACTCTCGCCGACGACCCCGACGATTTCACCCCTATCGACACTGAACGACACGCCTTCGACAGCGTGGACTGTTCCTTCTCTCGTTGCGAACCGTGTGTGGAGATCTTCGACCTCCAGTAGTGTCTCACTCATTTCACATACCCTTGTTTTCGACGTCACCCATGTCACGCGGGTCGAGGACATCGCGTAGTCCATCGCCCAGCAGGTTGAACCCGAGGACGGTGATCATGATGGCGAGTCCGGGGAAGTTGACGACCCACCACGCGGTGTCGACGAAGTTTCGCCCTTGAGAGAGCATCGTTCCCCACTCTGGTGTCGGTGGCTGCGCACCGAGGCCCAAGAACGACAGTCCCGCCGTGCCCAGAATGACGTACGCCATGTCCATCGTCGCGAGGACGATGACCGGCGTCACCACGTTCGGGAGGATGTGGCGAAGGACAATACGCCTCCGAGGGACCCCCATCAACTGTGCTGCCTTCACGAACTCTTCTTGCTTGACACTCAGCACGCTTCCCCGAATGATACGGGCGTACTGCGTCCACCCGACTACTGCGAGGGCGATCATGATGTTCGTTAAGTTCGGGCCGAGTATCCCTGCGATGACGAGTGCCAGTAGTATCCCAGGGAACGCCAGCAAGACATCGACGAACCGCATCAAGGCCTCGTCGACCCACCCTCCAGCGTAGCCGGCGACGAGTCCGACCGCCGTTCCGATGGCGAGTGTAATCGCCACGACAGCGAGCGAAATCTGCAGCGAGATACGGGCGCCGTAGAGCAACCGTGAGAGGACGTCTCGGCCGAGTTGGTCGGTCCCCATCGGATGCTCAGCCGACGGCGAATCGAGACGGTTGAACAGGTCCTGCTCGTTGGGGCCTTCCGGTGCGATTACCGGCGCGAAGATTGCCGAGAGAACGACCACACTGACAAACAGCAAGCCGACCACGTTGAGACGGTTGCTGAGGAAGCGGCCGAGTCGCCGCGAGTTCTTCACCGAACGGTAGCGACGACGGGTCGTCGTGATGACCGACTGGTTCGAAGTAGAGTCTTGATTGCTCACGCACTCTCACCTCCGAACGAGATTCGTGGGTCGATGTACCGATAGGTCAGGTCCACGGCGAAGTTCGTCAACACGAAGATGACAGCGATGACGAGGACGAGGCCCTGAACGACTGGGTAGTCGCGTGCGAAAATCGCATCGATGAGGAGTGCCCCCAACCCCGGTCGCTGGAACACGATCTCGACGATGACAGCTCCGTTCAACAGGTAGCCGAACTGGAGTCCGACGATGGTCACGACTGGGATAAGCGCGTTTCTGAGTGCGTGTTTGTAGATGACGATGCGTTCTCTCAGGCCCTTCGACCGGGCCGTGTCGATGTACTCCTCGTCGAGTACTTCGAGCATCGAGGAGCGGACTAACCGAGTGACGATTGCAGCCATCCCCGACCCGAGCGTTATCGCTGGCAGGACGAGGGACTCCAGACCGCCGACTCCCGCCACCGGGAACAGTCCCAACTGGAGCGAGAAGACGATGATTAGGATGTACCCGAGCCAGAAGTTCGGCATCGAGACGCCAACTAGCGCAGCGAACTGACTGAGGTAGTCAGGGGCCTTTCCTTTGTGGACGGCACTGATGATTCCGGTCGGAATCGCAATCGTCAGTGCAACCGCCATCCCAGCGACAGCGAGTTCGAGCGTGGCAGGAATCCGATTGATGATGAGCGTACTCACTGGCGTCTCCTGGTAGTAAGACTCCCGAAGGTTACCTTGGAGGACATCGGTCACCCAGTCCACGTATTGAATCGGTATCGGCCGGTTCAGTCCCTCGCTCTGGCGGAACTGCTCGATTGCTTCGAGCGACGGCGTTCGCCCTCCCATCTGCTGACGGAGAATCGTCTCTGCGGGGTCTCCAGGTGTGAGGAACAACAGGAGAAACGTGAGAATCGACACCCCCACCAGAACGAGCAACATCGTCGCCGTGCGACGCGCGACAAATTGGTACATTGGGAAGTGTTGTAGTGTTCGGTGTTACTGGCCGGTTTGCAGCCCCGTCCAGCGAGTCATCTCTGGGATAGGTCTGAGGTCCATCGAAGAGACCCCGTCTGACGCAGCGACGATGTACTCCGAGTAGTTGATGGGAACGACGACCGCCTCTTCCATGATGCGCTGTAGCGCCTGTTCGTACTTCTGTTCCTTTTCGGCTTGGTCGCCGGTCTGGAAGCCGGCCTGGATGAGTTGGTCGACCTCTTCACCGAGATTGTAGATGCCAGTCCCCTCCTCGTTGTAGAGACGTTCGTTCACGTCACCTTCCGAGTGGAACGTCTCGTAGATCAGGTAGTCCGCTGCACCGCTGTTGGTACCCGAGGACTCCAAGATGAGGTGCGGTTCTCCCGAGCGGACCGTATCCTCGAAACTCGCCTCCTCTGTCACCTGTATATCGACGTTGACGCCGATTTCGTCGTACCACTGCTGGAGTGCCTGTGCGAGGAGTTCCCCGTCAACTTGCTGGTTCGAGAGATGGAATTGGAGAGCCTCTCCGTCGTAACTGGACTCCTCGACCAACTGCTTGGCCTTCTCCGTATCCTGCTCGTATGCTGGGAGCTTCTCGTGGGCCGACCAGAAGATGCTCTCGGCGACCGGACCCTTCGCGGGGACGCCAATATTCGAGAGGATGGTCTCGACTAGGTCCGACTGAGAGGTCGCGTAGTTGAGTGCCTGACGGAGCTTCGGGTCGTCCATCGGCGCTTTGTAGATGTTACAGCCAACGTACACAGCACCTGGCGACAGTTGTGTGGTGACGTTCGTCCCACCATTGCTGTCGAGTTTCTCGACCCGACTCTTCGGGGGGTCGAACGCGACATCCACGTCCCCGTTCTGGAGGGAGAGTGCGCGCGTGTTCGGGTCCGTGATGACACTAAACGTCAACTCGTCCAACGACGGCGTCCCGTTCCAGTAGTCGTCGAAACCCGACGTCCGAACGTGTTGTCCCTGTGTCCGCTGTTCGACTTGATACGGGCCAGTCCCGATTGGTTCGGTGTTCTCCCGACTCCGGTCTGGGTGCTGGATTGCGATCATATTGTGAGCAATCGTTCCGGGGAACGTCGGGAACGGATCGGACGTCTCGAATTCGACAGTCGTCTCATCGATTGCTGTCACGCTACCTGATTCGACGTGGAGCCATCCGGGGGCGTATGACCACTCGTTGAGCACCTGCTCGAACGACCAGACCACGTGTTCTGCGACGAGATCCTCCCCATTGTGGAACTTCACGCTGTCTCGGAGCGTGAACTCCCACGTCGTGTCGCTGGTCGCTTCCCAGTCGGTCGCGAGCCACGGTTCCAACTTCATTTCCTCGCTCACCCAGATGAGTGGCTCGAGGATGTTCGTGTAGTACGGACTCACCCCACCGTACACCTGCCAGACCCCTTCAGTCGGGTCCATCGACAAGGCGACGTTTGCTGATCCGCCGGTAGCCGTCGAGTTGTTGCCGGAACTACTGTTGTTGTCTGTCGACGACCCGTCACCAGTTTTGGTCTCACTACTGTATGGGTCATCGTTGCCACCCCCGTCGCCCGAATCTCCCGCACATCCTGCGATACTCACGAATCCCCCTGCCCCAACTGCCCCCAGTAATGTCCTGCGGGTGATACTATCTTCCATGGGTATGACTCATATCTACCATAGGTTGTAGATAAAGATACCCCTTCCAAACGCGCAATTCTTTATATTCACCCCCATAATGTAATCACTGCAACAGTGTGAGGTGGTTTGCAAGCGCGGCGGCGATTTTATTTTCTGCTCGTCTGAGATGCTCTTCTACAGTTCGCCTGTTCACCCCCAATTCATCGCCTAACTTTGCTGTGGTCGTCTCACGCGGAAGTTCGTAGTAGCCCCTCGTATGTGCGATTCGGAACGTCTCGAGTTGTCGGGCCGAAAGTCGTGGAAGGACATCGTCCAGACCGAGAATGGGAACCTCTGGATGGAGACCGTTGATTTCTCGCTTGGCCAATACATTGACCCGTGTTTCTTGTCTGAGGCCATTATACACAGCAGTGAGCGCTGCCGGGTCAAGCGCGAGAACCTTGCTCTGCTTTCGTCCGCTTTCGTAGATTAAGGGAGGCAGTGAGAGACAGCCCTCATTCGCCAAATGAGTCTCTACGAGTGTCTGTTCTTCTTGACGCAGACACTGGTCGGTCACTGTGACAAGTTGATTACCCTCCTGAATAGATTCCTGTAACCCAACTTGTTCCTCCAACTCCGAGCGCAAATCATCCATCCGTTCTGACCGGACATACAGCAAGTCACAGTGCTCATTGCACCACAACTGGATAGCAGCGTCGTACTCTCGAGAGAGTGCAGCGACTAGTCCATCTGCTTGGAATTCGAATGTCGCCTCATACATACGGGAGAGGATAATTCCACCCAAATAAAACATACTCAGGACTCTTGCCAGAAGTAGCGTCCGCCCCATTCACCAGTACAGGGACCTCTGTGGTTGTCAGGAGCCGCGACGAATCTCAACCATCCGGTTTGGTACTAAACACTGATAGAGGGTAGCTGGTCAAAAGATGGGAGAGAAAGCAGTTCACGCCCGAATAGAGGTGTCGTGATTAGGCGTGGCTTGTGTACCCAGCATCTTCCGCGGCGCGTACGAGTTCATCGGTATCGGCGTCGCCTTCAATGCTCACCTGTTCGGCTTCGCGATCGGCGCTGACATCGGTAACGCCAGCGACTTCGTTGAGGGCATCTTCGACAGTCTGCTCGCAATGTCCACACGTCATTCCTTCGACGGTGATGGTCTGAGTCATTCCATACTCAAGTACGGGAGGGTCATCTTTGTGGTTTGTTGCTTCGAGGCTAGTGTAGTGAACTATCGAAACTTTGTATTCGTAAGCCACCTACGGACAACAGTAATGGGTGGGCGGCTCAAATTCGCAGTAACATGCGCGAGTTAGACGACACCGACTTAGAGATACTCTCGCTGTTGGCTGAGGATGGTCGACGGCCGTACAGTGATATTGGAGAAACAGTCGGCCTCTCTGGACCTGCCGTCTCCGATCGAGTCAAGCGCTTAGAGGAAGCCGAGGTCATCAACCGATTCACGATCGACGTCAACCGCGGAATCCTGCGTGCTGGTGTGCCTGTGTTCGTTCGCGTGAAGCCACAGGGTGAGGAAATCGAACAGCTTCGCGAGCGTCTCGCCGACGCCGAGGGAGTCGAACACCTCTTCGTCACGGTCAACGGTGAGGTGTGGTTCTACGGCAGGTCAGAAGCCCAGAACGTCAGAAATTGGGTCAATGGACTCCTCAAAGATATCTCGACGACTGACTACTCGGTCACGCTCGTCGATGATGTCGAGTGGACACCGTCGATCGACGGGACGGAGTTCGCACTGTCGTGTGCTGAGTGTGGGAATACCGTCGATAGCGAGGGTGAATCGATACGGCTCGACGAGAGCGTCTATCACTTCTGCTGTCCGTCGTGTCGCTCTCGGTTCGAAGAGCGCTACGAACGGTTCGACGCCGAGGCGTGAGGGGTTTCGCCCTGTTCGCTTAGTTCTCGTAAGAATACGACGCGCAGAACGACAGTCTCGAAGTAGCAATTCGTGAAAAGGAGGAACCCGTACTAGGTATCAATGAGTCAGCGAACAGCTCACCTCACCATCACGGGGATGTCCTGTGCGAATTGTTCAGGTTCTGTCCAGGACGCTGTCGAATCTCTCGATGGTGTCTCCACGGCGAACGTCAACTTCGCCACTGACGAAGGGTCGGTCGAGTACGACCCCGATCAGGTATCGCTCGGTGCAATCTACGACGCGATCGACGACGCCGGGTATGGCGTGGTCTCAGAGTCGGTGAGCATCGGAATCACCGATATGACGTGTTCGAACTGTGCCGAGACGAACGAGACTGCACTCGAAGGGACACCGGGCGTCGTCGAGGCGACCGTCAACTACGCCACGGATGAGGCACAGGTCGTCTACAATCCTGCAGACACGTCTATCGAGGCGCTGTACGACGCCATCGAGGCCGCTGGGTACTCACCCGTACGTGAGGAGTCGGCTGACGGAGGTCCGGACGAGGACGCCCGCGATGCCGCTCGGCGAGAGGAGATTCGACGGCAACGTCGATTGACACTGTTCGGTGCCGCCCTGTCGGCGCCTATGCTCTTCTTCCTCGTCGAGAAGTTCCTACTCGGTGGCGGAATCGTCCCCGAGACGGTCTTCGGTGTCGAGTTTGGGTGGGTCGAGTTCGCCCTCGCAACGCCCGTCCAACTCATCCTGGGATGGCCGTTCTACAAGAACTCCTACAAGGCACTCGTGAAGAACGGCCGCGCCAACATGGACGTACTCATCGCACTCGGGTCGAGTACGGCGTACGTCTACTCTGTCGCCGTCCTCGCAGGACTCATCGCTGGCGGGATGTACTTCGACACGGCGGCGCTCATCCTCGTGTTCATCACGCTCGGGAACTACCTCGAAGCTCGTTCGAAGGGACAGGCTGGTGAGGCACTCCGAAAACTTCTGGAGATGGAAGCCGAGACGGCCACCGTCGTCGACGACGACGGAAACGAACAGGAGATTCCACTCGAAGACGTCGAGGTCGGGGACCGGATAAAGGTCCGACCCGGTGAGAAGGTCCCCACCGACGGCCGAGTCGTCGACGGCCAATCGGCGGTCGACGAGTCGATGGTGACCGGCGAATCCGTCCCCGTCGAGAAGGGTGAGGGCGACGAAGTCGTCGGCTCGACCATCAACGAGAACGGCGTGCTCCTCATCGAAGCGACGAAGGTCGGGTCCGATACGGCGCTCCAACAGATCGTCCAGACGGTCAAGGACGCTCAGTCGCGTCAGCCAGAGATTCAGAACCTCGCCGACCGAATTTCGGCGTACTTCGTTCCCGCGGTCATTTTCAACGCGCTGCTGTGGGGCGTCGTCTGGTATCTGTTCCCAGAGGCATTGGCGGGATTCATCCAGTCGCTTCCACTCTGGGGACTGGTCGCCGGTGGCCCCGAAGTTGCAGGAGGATCGATTTCAGTCTTCGAATTCGCAGTCGTCGTCTTCGCGAGTGCGGTACTCATCGCTTGTCCCTGCGCGTTGGGGCTGGCGACCCCAGCCGCGACGATGGTCGGCACCACTATCGGTGCGCAGAACGGTGTGCTGTTCAAAGGCGGTGACATCCTCGAACGCGCCAAGGACGTCGACACCGTCGTCTTCGACAAGACGGGGACGCTCACCGAGGGTGCGATGGAACTGACCGACGTGGTCGTGTTCGACGGTGATGGTGGCCCCGTCACAGACGGTGGCGAGGCGGCAACGGATGGCGGCCAACTCACCGCTCAGGACCGGCTTTCAGAAGAAGACGTCCTCCGACTCGCCGCCACTGCAGAGAGTGGCAGTGAACACCCGCTCGCACAGGCCATCGTCGAGGGGGCCGAAGAGCGCGGTATCAACATCACCGACCCGGATGACTTCGAGAACGTTCCGGGCCACGGAATCAAGGCGACAGTCGGCGACAGCAAGGTGCTCGTTGGCAACCGGAAGCTCCTGCGTGACAACGATATCGATCCCACTCCCGCGTCAGAGACGATGGAGCGTCTCGAAAACGAGGGGAAGACGGCGATGCTCGTCGCCTACGAGCAGGAACTCGTCGGTGTGGTCGCCAACGCGGACACGGTCAAAGAGAGCGCGAAAGACGCCATCACCCAACTCCACGAACGGGGTGTCGACGTGATGATGATCACCGGCGACAACAAGCGGACAGCTCACGCCGTTGCCGAGCAGGTCGGCATCCCCCGTGAGAACGTCCGGGCAGAGGTGCTTCCCGAAGACAAGTCCGACGCCGTCGAGTCGATTCAGGACGACGGGCGTCGGGCGATGATGGTCGGTGACGGTGTCAACGACGCTCCGGCTCTCGCTGTTGCGTACGTCGGAACCGCCATCGGGTCGGGGACGGACGTCGCAATCGAGGCGGCGGACGTCACGTTGATGCGGAACGACCCGGTGGACGTCGTGAAGGCGATTCGTATCTCCGATGCGACACTCTCGAAGGTCAAACAGAACCTCGTCTGGGCACTCGGCTACAATACGGCGATGATTCCGCTCGCCTCGCTCGGCCTGCTCCAGCCGGTGCTCGCGGCGGGTGCGATGGCGTTCTCCAGCGTTTCGGTGCTCTCGAACAGCCTACTGTTCCGGACGTACACCCCCGACCACGACTACAAGCTCCTCGGGTGGTTCCGCCGATAGTCGGCTTTCTACTACCAACGTCCACCGACTCTCCTCCACAGTTCTTCAGCTATCACGAACAACTCGTGGGCTTGGTCGCGCGAGGGAAAGTCAGCCCACACCGTCCGTGTGGATATCTTGTCAGCGCCATGCGCTGACGACGAGTCGTACTCTCGCTTTACCTACAGCGGTGCGAAATCTGGCTCAGGAGTCGGTCGACACTCGTCCCAACCCTCCCGACTCGTTAGGTTTGACTCGAGGAGTGTCACCGCATTTTCGCCCTGCGACTGGAACTCCAATCGCAGAGATACTGAGGGCAGAAGCGACTCCAGACGAGTGACGAGGTAATGCGAGCACATCGAAGGCGATACAGACGAGGAGCTGACCGCTCTTCGGATTCTCGAGTTCGACTTTCATACTTTGACTCGCCGTCGCAGGAATCCTCGTCCAATAGATGGCCGAGCGACCGTCGACTTAGGACAAGCGTGGCGGCGCTCTACCTTCTTCGTCGGAGCGGACGGGATTCCAGTGAGCGTCCGTGACTTGGCCAGAGCGATGCTCATCATCGGATAACGAGCGGAAGACGACCTGGCTGAGCTCACAGCTCCGGCACTGCGGTGAAGAGTAGGACGAACGCGTTCACAGTCAGCAGTGCGAGGACGAGCCACTGAAACACGCGCTCGGGAATGTTGTCGAAGATGTAGACGCCTGCCCAGGCACCGACGAATACCATCGGAATTGCGACCGTTGCTTCGACCAGCAGCGGGGTCGTCACGGCCCCAGTGTAGGAAAGACTGCCCAACCGATACAGCATGAGGGTCCCGAAGAAGGCCGTGAACGTCGCCTTCATCTCCTCGTCGCTCCAGAACCCGCTGGCTGACATGAACGCGCCGTAGACGATCATCGGTGGGCCTGGGACGGCGACGGCCCCGCCGAAGACGCCGGCGAGAAGACCGGCCGTTGCGCCGATGGCGTTCCCCGGGCGGTAGTCTTTAGCCTCGATCCAGTCCGTGACGAACTCGGACTGCTGGGTCGCACCGACGACGATGACCGCCAAAACGAGGACGGCACCGATAGCGACGCGCATCTGATCCCCATCGAACTGGCTGAAGACGTAGATACCCAACGGCATCCCGACGACGAGGCCACCGACGGGGACGGCCCACTTTCGCCAGTCGAACGCCCCACGCACGCTCCACCAGACACGCGCGTTGCTCACCACCGCGGTCGCCGTGAAGATGATCGACGCACTCGATGGCGACCGGAACAGCGGCATCAGTCCCATCGACACCTGCGCAAAGCCGAACCCGGCGATACCGTGAACGAGAGAGGCCACGAGAATGACCAACGTAGACAGTCCCGTCGTCACCCAGTTGCTCGTCATCGGTGCGGTCCTCGTCCCCCGAGTAGTACACACATCGATACGCTGTGAAGTTCGACTCCCTGATTCACGCGATTTGTGCTTAACAGAGGTGTCTCAACATCATCCCTACTCTTTGGAATTGCATCTATCGCGCATTCTTACCCAACTAAATCAAGCCGTGATTGTTGAGTCCGGCAATGCACAGACGTTATAAATCCGTTTTAGGCGCCAATGGTCATTTTACAGTGAGTTTGGAATTGCAACCACAACACATGAATGGGGTGGCGTCGTACTACCCGTAGCTAGAGCATGAGCGGGAGTGAGAGAGCTATTGACGAGTGGAGGACTTTGGGTGGCGAATCCGTCGACAACAACGGGGACGAGCCCGATATCGTCTTTGCACACGTCAGCGACCTTCACGGCCAGTTGACGCCCCGCTACCAGGTTTACTACGACAATCCGACCTCCACGCCGGACTTCGAGTTCGGTGACGACGACCGTGTGATAAAACGCGGTGGGGGCATCCCGTTGCTGGCTGCCAAACTCGATCAGCTTCGTGCCGACCACGAGGTGTGCACGGTGATGAGCGGCGATACGTTCCACGGTGCGGCCGCCACGACGTACACCGATGGTCGGGCGATGCTCGATCCGATTAACGACCACGTCGAACCCGACGTCTACGTCCCCGGCAACTGGGATTACTCGAACGACGCCGCCGAAGACGGCAAGCTTCTAGAGCTGATGGACGGCCTCGACGCGCCTGTGCTCGCGAACAATCTCTACGACTACGAGACCGACAGCCGATTGTACGATGCGTATCGGCTCCTCGACATCGGTGGTCTCTCCGTCGGCGTCGTCGGGATGACGAATATCTACGTCGATCGGATGGCGCCCGCGTTCTACGAGGGGAAATACCGATTCGGGAAGCATCCTGCACTCCTGGAGGAGTCCGCACAGGCAGCGCGCGAGGACGGAGCGGACGTCGTCGTCGCGGTCACGGAGATAGGGCTTCCCTGGATGGTCCAGGCCGCCAAGGACTGCAGTAGTATCGACGTGATGTTCAGTGCTCATACGCACGAGTACACGTACGTCCCCATCCTCATAGAAGAGACCGAGACGGTCGTCGTCGAGTCTGGGATGGGTGAGGCACTCGGTCGCGTCGACGTCCGTGTCCGTGACGGGAGCGTGCAGTTCCGTCATCACCTCTACTGTCTGACCGAAGACGGTGAGTACACCCCCGACCCCGACCCGGCGGCGACGGAGACGGTCGAGTCAGTCCGAGCACCGTTTTTCGAGGACGATCCTGAGTTCGAACAAGGAGCAGGAACGCTCGACCAGCCGCTCGATACGGTCGTCGGGCAGACGAAGACACCGCTCTACCGGCAGTCGTTCCTCGAGAGCGCGTGGAACACGCTGTTCAACGATGCACTCCAGGCACACTTCAACACCGACCTGGCAGTCTGTCACGGGTTTCGGTACGGGACGGCGATTCCGGCCGGTGACATCACGCTGGAGCAGTTGTACACGTTCTTCCCGATGACGACCCCCGTCGCCCGTGGCGTCGCGTACGGCCAGCAATTAACGAGTCACATGGAAGAGTTTCTCGAAGACAACTTCACGCCATATCCATACAATCAGGAGGACGGTCGCGTTAGGAACTTCTCCTCGAACGTCGAAGTGACCGTCGACCCAACAGCAAAGCGCGGTCGTCGACTCGTCGAGATGCGCGTCAACGGCGACCCCGTTGACCCCGAGGAGACATACTCGGTGGCGACGTACCGTCGACCTGGCGACCCCGAGCGAGACCTCGGTAACTGTGGATTCCCGTTCCAAGACGTTGAGATTGACGAGGGAACGATACCGGTCGACATCGTCGCCGAGTATCTCGATGCGCACTCACCCGTCGATTACGAGGTAACGGGGCTTGTCGAGTCCGCCGATGACGGTGGTCACGTCCAGAACACGCCAGCAGACGGACCGTACCCGTTCATCCAACCGGGCGTCGACTACCGGTCTGGCGACGCGTACTGCGAGACGGCGATGATTCCCCGAGGGAATGTCTTCCCAGAGGAGGGCCGAAACCGGAAACGGTAGCCAGCGATGAGAGCCGCCGAGGAATCGGACGACGAACGACGAAAACGAAAGAACAACGATGGTCAACAAAATCACCGCCCGCCAACTCGCAGAGAAGATTGACACCGACGAACCGTTCACGCTCATCGACACCCGCCCCGAGGAGAGCTTCGAGGCGTGGCACGTGCCCGACGCAAATAATGTCCCGTACGATCCCCGCGAGGGCCTGAGCGAGGACCAACTCGAGGAGGTGGATGCGATGGTCGAGAGCCGACCCATCGTCGCGATGTGCGGGAAGGCGCTAACCTCGACACCGTTCGCGTTCGATCTCGACGAACGTGGCTACGAGGACGTAGCTGTCGTCACAGGTGGCATGGAAGACTGGAGCAAACTCTACGAGGTGGCCCCTATCGAAACGACGAACGACGACCTCGTCGTCCGGCAGGTCCAGCGCCGCGCAAAGGGCTGTCTCGGGTACGTCGTCGGGTCAAAACGGACGGGCGAGGCCGTCGTCGTCGACGCGACCAGACAGACCGACCAGTTCAAAGTTGCCGCTCAGGATGCCGGCCTCTCGATCGAGCAGGTTCTGGATACACATGTCCACGCCGACCACATCTCCGGCGGTGCGGCGCTCGCCAACGAGGTCGGTGTTCCGTATCACCTCGGACAAAAGGCCACTGAGCGTGGCGTCGAATACGAGTACGAAGCGCTGTCCGACGGCGACGTTATCGAACTCGGTGACATCGAGATCGAAACACTCCACACCCCCGGCCACACGTCGGAGATGGTGAACTACCTCGTCGACGGCGAACTCCTGTTGACCGGCGACACGCTGTTCGTCGACTCGGTCGGGCGGACGGAACTCCAGTTCGGTGAGGACGATGCGTCGCGAGGGGCCGGACTCCTCTACGACTCCTTGCACGACACCATTCTCGACCTCCCAGAAGACACAAAGATACTCCCCGGACACCTCACCGTTACCAACGACGGGCGCTACGAGAATGGCGCTCCCGGCGAGCCACTGCTGGCACGGCTCGGAGACTTGCGCGACGAGTTGGACCTCCTCGGACTCGACCGTGAGTCGTTCGTTGAGCGACTCTCCAGTGACACGCCCGAAAAGCCGCCGAACTACGAGACAGTCATCGCCATCAACACCGGTAACGAGACGGTCGACGACGAAGGTGAGGCGACAGAGCTCGAACTCGGACCGAACAACTGTGCAGCCTGACGAACCGCGGTCGCTCTCTCGTCGCAGACTCCTCCAGTGGGTGGGAGCGAGCACCCTCGGTGGGCTGGCTGGCTGTGCCAGCCAACTACCGGGATTCGGCGATGATGCCGATGGGAGTGCGGTCACACCACGCCCGACTGTCACGGGTGATGCAGACACTACTGTCAGCCTCACTGCGAGTGATGGGGCCATTCGGCCAGCTACCGACCAGTCCACGACGACGTGGCTGTACGAGGGCCAGTTCCCCGGCCCCGAGCTACGGGTTCAGGAAGGCGACGTACTGAGCGTCGAACTGAACAACGACCTCGACGCGGAGACGACGATTCACTGGCACGGCGTTCCCGTGCCGAACTCCGTCGACGGTGTTCCTGAGGTAACGCAGGAGCCGGTTGCTTCCAGCGACTCGTTCACCTACACGTTCCGCGCAGAACCCGCAGGAACGTACTTCTATCACAGTCACGTCGGCCTCCAACTCGATCGTGGGTTGCTCGGTCCGCTCGTCGTCGAAGAACGCGATCCCCACGTCGAGTACGACTACGACTACGTCGTCGTCTTTGACGACTACCTTCCCGGAGAACCGACGCTACCGTCGGATGAGGGTGCGGGCGGCGGAGGGATGGGAGGAGGTGGAATGGGTGGGGGGATGATGGGCGACGTTCGCCCTCCCTACGAGGGGTTGCTCGTCAACGGTCAACTTCCGGAAGACCCACCGACCTTCGATGTCACCGAAGGTGACCGCGTTCGATTCCGGTTCGTGAACGCGTCCAGTGCGACGGTCTTCGGCGTCCGTATCACCGGTCACGAGCTGAACGTCACGCACGCCGATGGTCGGCCGGTCGATCCGGTCGCCGTGGACTCGTTTGCCTTCGGTGCTGGCGAACGGTACGACGCCGTGGTGGAAGCGACGAATCCGGGTTCATGGTTCGTGCAAGCGGACGCGCTTGACGGGGACGAACCACCTGCCAGAGCCGTCCTGACCTATGACCAGTTGGATGGCGTTCGCAACCCAGAGACGCCGTCTTCTTCGGGTACTCGGTTGCGCTACGAAGACCTTCGAGCGGTTACCCCACTCGATGGCGTCGATGGAACTCCCGACCGGACGTTCGATCTGACGCTCTCGCGTGGGAGGGGCCAATCGTACACGTGGACCATCGACGGTCAGGCTTACCCGGACGCTGACCCGCTCCGAATCCATCCCGACGAGCACGTACGGATTCACATGGAGAACCAAAGCCCGGTGGTCCATCCGATGCACCTCCACGGTCACTTCTTCCGGGTCGGGGACGCTATCAAGGATACCGTGATGGTCCCTGGCCACATGGGGGAGGTGACGCTGGACTTCCGTGCGGACAACCCTGGTCGATGGCTGTTCCACTGCCACAACCTGTACCACCTCGATGCAGGGATGGCTCGTGTGATAGAGTACGTCGAGTAATCGATTGTGAGAGAGTTGGGGCTAGTTCCTAACTGCCCTCTGACCGTGGACCACTCTATGGCAGAAGAATCGGACACCGTTCGGGTCTGGCTGGTCGAACGCGGGTACAACAACCGGGACCTCATCATCTTGAAGTACGCCACTCCTGCGGGAGAGCGCGTGTACCGAAAGGAGCTCTCAGTCCACGCTGTCGATACGTCGACGGTGACTGCGGCGAAAGATGTCTCTGAGGATGACCTCTCGTCGGTCGATACAGCTGAGACTCAGCAACGCTTCGCCGAGGAGGTCAAACGGATGCAATCGAAGCACGCCCCCGACGACACCGTTTGAGTGGCCCGAACGTATCGACCGCCAAGGTGGTCTCGGCGACCTCGCAGATTGGAGATATAGCTCCGGGCCTATCTCTATGGTATGCGAAATCATCACTCGTCACCTCACGACCACGCAGCAGATGGACCAGATGCTCGGCCTACGTCGCCACCGCACTCGTCGGCCACTGGCCTGTCACTCGCCGCGGATGGTCTGCAACTCGTCACCGACGACACGACGTTCGAACCAGGGACGCTTGTCGACTGGGCGTTCCGAATCCTCGATGCGGACGGCACACCTATCGATACGTTCGACGACTCCCACGGTCAACTGAGTCATCTCATCATCGTCCGTCGGGACCTCATCGAATTTCAGCATCTCCACCCCAGGCTGGGCGACGACGGAACGTGGTACGCTGAGCGCCTGGTGCTCCCATCCCCTGGCGTCTATCGTGCGTTCGTCGACGTCGTTATCGATGGCCGAGCGACGACGCTCGGTCTCGATCTGTTCGCTGCAGGCGAGTTCGCCGTTGACGAGACGTGGGACTCGACAACTCGCGTCAAGACCGATGGCTACGAAATCGAACGGCAAGTCGACCGAATTGACGCGGATGAGTCGGCTTTACTCTCCTTCACCGTCCGTCGAGCCGATGGTACCATTCCCGACTTGGATCCGTATCTCGGGGCCCGTGGCCATCTCGTCGCACTGCGGCGTGGTGACCTCGCATACCTCCACGTCCACCCTCGCGCTGAGACACAGCGCGAAGGGGTCGTCGAGTTCGACGTGACGTTTCCGACGCCCGGCGACTATCGAGTGTTCTTACAGACGAAACCGGACAGTCACCTCATCACAGCGCCCTTCGACGTCGACATAGACCAGTGAGCGATTGAGCGAACATAGTTCGACTTTGGACAGTGGTTCACGATACGGAGGTGAGTTCGCATTCGTAGACCACCTTTAGGTCACCACAACCACCGCTAAGAACAATTTCAGTGAGAGAGGCATTCGAACCGATGTGTATGGACCGATCCGAGTACGCAATACAGACACTCATCGCGCTCCCGACAGTACTCTTCGCAGTACTGTGCTGGTTCCACCGCTCGGAGTCGGTCACAGAGGCCGGCCAGAGTGAGCATCCACAGACCGTAGACTGAGTCGGTACCTTCCATCACTACGCTCGTCTTATATCGGGGTGCTAACCAAGAGTAGGGGGCGGTGACCGAATGGGCATTGACTGCCAGCGATACCTGAGTACCAATTCCTGAGTGGTCGGTATAAAAACGACCAGAGATACGGCGCAGGCGACCTTTCGAGTAGCTCAGCCATCTCGAAGCTATGACGCCACCCACAGATTCTCCTTTGGCCCGCTCGGAGAGACAGCTGCGTGACGATTCAGCTCTCGAACTCGAAGATGGTCGATCTCTTCAGTACCGTGAGCACGGGTCCCGCGATGATACAACAGTCTTGTTCTTCCATGGAACACCTGGATCGCGCGTCTGTATCCCAACTATCGACACCACTTCGAACACAGACGTTCACCTCATCACAGTTGACCGGCCCGGATATGGACAGTCAACAGAACATCGCGATCGAGCGCTCTCTGACTGGGCTGCGGATATATCGGAGCTAACTGATACGCTGGGGATCGATGAGTTCGCTGTCGTCGGGCTCTCTGGCGGTGGGCCACATGCTCTCGCCTGCGGTGCTTCACTGTCGTCTCGGGTCCAAAGTGTCGGGGTCATCAGTGGGATGGCGCCAGTGAGATGGGGAACGACGAGAGGGATGTCCACATTTAACCGATTTGGGTTCCTGGTAGCTCGGTATCTTCCAGCACTGCTACCGTTTGTGCTACGTCCGATGGCTCGAAGATCCCAATCGGATCCCACGTTAGTCATCGACGCCGCCCGTTCTCGGTACGCAGAACCTGACCAGAGCCTCTTGGACGATGCGACGATTCGCCGTTGCATGACGAGCGAACTCACGGCAGCGTATCAGCAAGGGGTCCGGGGCCACGTTGACGATCTAGTCGCACTTAGTCAGGACTGGGGGTTCGATGTCGGCGATATCGACGTTCCTGTCCGATTGTGGCACGGTGGGAAAGACCGAAACGCACCGTTCTCGATGGCGGAGCGACTTGCCCGACATATCCCACAGAGTGAGCTTCGAGCTTATCCCGACGAGGGACACCTGCTCGTCTATCGCCACTTCGAGACAATTCTTCGGAGTCTCGTTCAAACCTCTCGGTGACCATCCACTCGACCTGCCGCTTGTCGCCCGTTGGCTTCTAATGGGGCTTCGGACATAGATTGATACTGTGAGGAATCGACCCTTCGTGCTGACCAGGTGGGGTTGACAATCTTGCTTCGATAGGTTCCTCACAGAACCCGTTGATATTGGGGATACGATGCGACTCCTCCGCCTCGTGCTCGATTCGGCACTCCTCTCGCCGAGCACTGCAGCGTCACAGGGAGTAGTACTGAACGTTCAGTACCTCCCGGATGGGACCGTCATGGAACTCTCCGCGGTGGAGGGCGACCTCGAAGCGATTCTGAGTCAGTTGGAAGACGCTCAAGAGACGGAGGCATTTGACCATCTCGGTACAAGCGGTGCTCGCCATTACATCTTCCAATATGGGCGTCCCCATGCTGAAGTACGGGCACTAATCAATCTACTCGAAAAACACCGACTCATGATCGCCCTCCCGATTCGGTTCGACAGTACGACAGAGGCCACTGTCGACGTATTGGGGACGTTTGACGCGCTCAAATCCGCATATGACACGTTCTCGCCCGAGATGAAGCGCCGAACTAGTATCGAACACATCGGTGAGTACACCCCGGCTCGATTGGGTATCCGGTCGGTCCTGACAGAACGACAGCGTGAGGTGCTAGACGCAGCAGTGGCGACGGGGTACTATGCAACGCCCCGTACGGCGACCGCTGAGGACGTTGCGAACCGTGTTGGCTGTGCACCCAGTACTGCCTCAGAACACCTTCGGAAACTCGAAGCCAGAACGTTCGGTCAACTCACGACTGCAGATTCGTCCTAATCGAATCTGGTTGTAGAAGGACGACACGTTGACAACACGACTCCGTTTCATCTAGAGTGAGGTATGCTGCTGGTATGCTTCGTACAGAGCTGGTATACCGAGTGGGAACGCGAGGACGCCGAAGATTGCAAGCGAGTGTGTAGCGAATTTCGCGTTCCGATATATGAGGAGCGTCGCTCCGACGCCAAGCAATGCAACTGCGTACGCAAGGTTACTCCAGAGCGGGATGTACGTCGAACAGTACCCCCAGCAGACGAGCGTATACGAGGGGGCGTTCCACGTCGCTGGATGGAGTTTGGGCCAGAAAAACCGACAGTACGTCGTCAGTGTGAACATCAACGCGACGGGAACCGCAGTGAACCATAACCGCGGAGTTGGGAAGCGCTGTCGCCCAGTACGCCGATATGCATCGATGATGGCCAACGGGAGTGAAAAGACGATGAGCCAGAGCCCGACCGTGTACGATACTGGCCAGTGTTCGATTCGTGGCTGAGCAAATCCGATGCGCATGGAGTCGGGGAGGGTCGCCCATGGAAACGAAGGGTCCGGCACCGGGTTCGTGATGAAGGCGAGCCCCATCAGAACCGCTCCCATCACGAACGCATATCCGCCGGTACGGGCAGACTGTGCCAACACGAGTGGCAGTTCACGATGGGCCGTCTCGATCCCACCAATGGTGCGCGGATTCTGTGGTGAGTTGGGGACCATGATTGTCTGTTATGAATTCCTGTCGTTTTGCGGTGTGGCGTCTACACCTACGGTGTCTCTTCTTCGGCAGCCAGTCGTTCGTACTGCTCGGAGATTGCCGTCGCACACGACGAACAGCAGACAGCATGGCGGTCACCGCTGTCGACCTCGACGGTCTCCCCTCCTTCGGAAATCGTGTTCCCACAGATAGTGCAGACCAGGCCGAACGCATCTTCTCCACCGAGTTGCGGATGCCACTTGGATTCGGCGAGCGGTTCGACCGACCAGTCAGCAGTGTCGAACTCTTCCGAAAGGTCGCTGAGGAGGTACTCAAGGTCTGAAGAGCTCATCAGGACTGTCGCCACGACCTTCCCACCGACTCCCCGGAAGACGTGTTCGACAGCATCGTGGTCAGCAAGTTCGCTTCCGAGAGCGGATGCTGTGCGCGGTGCTGTCGAGACGGTAAGCAACGATCGGTTGGTCCCAGAGAGCGCCGAACGGTCGATATCGACGGTGAACCGTCGGATAACACCCAGTTCTTCCAGCCGTTCGACCCGGTTCGAGACGGTCGGTGCGGAGCGGTCGACCTCGTCGGCAATCTCACGGAACGACCGCCGTGCGTCTTCCATCAAGAACGCGAGGATTCGCCGGTCGATGTCATCGAACTGTGCCATGAGAATCTAATCAGCCGACGATGCGCTCTCGCGCATCTCAGCAGGGTTGCTCATTCCTTCTTTGACCCCGAACTCCACGAGCAGGACGTTGACCGGCCACGCGACGAGGAAGCCGATCGACAGCGAGAACGCGAGTGCCGACCAGAACAGAATCTCACCCATGTGCGCGTCGGCGGCCAACAGGAGGTCGGTCCCGATGGCGAAGATCTCCATGACGGTGATGGACGGCGTCTCACTCAACAGTGCGTCCCAGGTCGCCTCTTTGAACCCGACGCCATCCTGCATCAGCGGGCCGATGGTCAGCGCGTAGCCAAAGAGATACGCGAAGCCGAACGTGACGGCGGCGACCCACCCGACAGTAAGTGCGAGGATCCCCTGTGCGAGCGTGATACCGACGACCTCGCCCGCGCCACACCCCGAGTAACAGTGCGCGGTCGAGCGAAACCCCCGTCGCCACAACGAGTCATGTGCGATCTGCGTTCGACCGGTGTACCAGTAGACGGCGAGTCCGAACGGCCCGGAATACAGCACGACGAGTGTCCAGACGCCCTTCATCATCGACCCGAGCGGCTCGTTGTTCGACCGGAGGTCCCACCACAACACGCCGACACACGCGAGGACGACGAGCGCCCACGTACCGACGATGACCGGGTCCGAGAGAATGGGCACGAGGACCTCCCGGGCCGGCTTCAGCGTGTGCTCGATTTGTTTTACGAGACCGCCAATCCCTTCGGGCGACTGTGCCAGTGGGGCCGCTGTCACCTCGACATCTTCAACCATTGCTCGTCACAGTGTTCGAACGCCTTTTTTAACGCATTTACCCCTTAGCTTCCAAAGCCAACGTTCGATACTGCGATACCTCCGATCCTGCCCGTGGGACGGTTTGGTGCCCACCCACGATTGATGGTTCTCCGATGAGCGCCGACCACGCGGACACTGTTTTTCGAAGGGCGAGTCCAGACGTCGCTCACTTTCGATTCCTAAACCAGTTGCGGGAGGATGATTCGTCCGACGGACGGCTCACGACCGCTGAGTGGGAGGTCTGCTCATACCGTATCAACGTAGTGCTGGCACACGGTGGTTCATTCTGTTAGCGAAAAACCGCTTGAAGCAGTCACTCGTTTATCGAAAGGCAATGGTACTGCAAGACCTCAGTCACCTCGACGAGAACACCCAGAACTGCATCGACGACTGTTTCGAGGCCGTCCAGGCCTGTGAGTGGTGCGCTGACGAGTGTGCGGGCGAAGGCGAGGAGATGGCCGAGTGCGTCCGGCTCTGTCGGGACGTCGCTGACATCGCCGCACTTTGTGCCCGGACCTGTCTCCGGCAGTCCGACTACAATCATGGCATCGCCGAGGCTTGTGCAGGCGCGTGTGAGGCCTGTGCTGAAGAGTGCGAGCAGCACGACGCCGACCACTGCCAGACCTGCGCGGAAGTCCTTCGAGAATGCGCCGAGAGCTGTCGGACGATGATGGCCTGATCGAGCGCAATCAGACACATAGACTCACTCGATGAATCAGGTTCGAAAACGCGTGATGCCTTGTGACTCCACTTGAGGAAGCAGCCGACACTCGATGTACGGCATCTCTCAAATCCAGGTTTCAGGGCTCACACTTGCTCTTCTTGATGTCGTCCCCCGGAACGAGTATCTGGCTGTTCATCGGTGACGGGGGTTTCCCAGAGGAGGATGACGGTCGACCCGATCAGGAGAACGATTCCACCGACACCCAGCGCGAACAGTGGCGAGACAGTATCTGAGATGAGGCCACTCCCGAGTTGGAATGGGATGACCGCGAGACCGCTGACCATCGCCATCGCACTCAGAACGGTTGCTCTGCCGAGCGAGTCGATTCGGTCGTTGATGTACTGTCCAGCGAGTGATCGAGTGACATCAGAGAGTCCTCGAATCAACAAGAACGTCGGTAACGCCAGAATCGGGACGAAATACATCGCGACGAGCGTCGTACCGACAGCGAAGGGTAAGACCACGAACCACGTCTGCAGGCCGACCACCCGCTTGATCGCTCCGGTGTAGTAACTGAGGAGCGCACCGACGAGACTGTAGGCAGCGTAGAACCACCCGAGCAGCGACTCAACCAGCGACTGACTGACGCCGAAATCGAGGACGACCGTCTGAAACACCGGCTGGAAGAAGATGAACACGAGGTACGAAACGGCCGCATAGAGGACGTAGTAGTACAGGAGAAACGCCCGGAGCGTAGGGTGCCCGAGGACGTCACTGACGATACCGACCGTCTGACGAAGACTCAGTTCATCGGATTCCTCCTGTTCGAACGACTCTGGTTCGTCGAGCGTCAGTAGAACGATGATACCCATCCCAGTAACACCAGCGGCGACGAACCACGGATACGAGAGGTCGATACTCCCTAGATACCCACCTAGAACTGCTGCACCGACCCCGACCGCCATCGACACGGCTTCGCCACGACCACGGATATGGGCGAAGTTGTCGGTCGAATCCTCATCAGAGAGCGTATCGTACAGCCATGCGTCCTCACTTCCCGAGCGGAAGTTATAGCCCATCGACCACAACACGTACAGCCCTGCTAGCGGGAGAAACGAATCGGCAAATCCGATACCGACGAGCGTGACAGTGATCAGCGTCGTTCCGACGAGCAAGCTTTGTCGACGACCGATTCGGTCTCCGATGTACCCAGTCGGTATCTCACCGAGTAAGGTCGTGAGATTGTAGATGACTTCGAGAATTGCGATTTCCGTAAACGAGAGTCCCTGCGCGAGAAAGAAGAGATACATAATCGGCCGATAGAACTCGACCCCCTTCGTGGCCTTGTACAGGTAGTACTTGAGAATTCTACCTGCAGGCAGGCCAGATGCCTTTTCGTTCGTGAGCGCTCTCATTGAGTGACCCTCCCAACACAGGAGGAGAGCATATCAGCTGTTATTACTGAATTGATGAAACGGTCATACACACTGCTCGCAGAGTGTTGGAAATACCTCCTCATCGGCACACTTGTCTCGGTCGTGACAGTATTTCACCACCGACTTGCTCGTATGGCAATAACGAAAGCCGCTCCAAAACTACCGACCAGCATCGCCCCACCTCCAATGACGAGATACGATCGGTTGTCTGGTGAGCAGTCCGAGTGCTCGATGCGGCCAATGTAGTATCGCTCATCTTGGTACGTCACTACGGTATTGATGATGCCATCGTACGACCCAGTCTCTTCAACGCGGACAGAGTCGTTGACCGGAAGTTCGTCACGAAGGGCGGTTTGCTGGTCCGCTGAGAGGTTCTCAAAGTCCTGCTGATGCGTGTCTTCGACTGTTTCGTTCGGCTGGAGATGGGTGATGTGGAGGCTACTTCCAGGCGTGCACGTGTTGGTTGCCTGCTCGTACAGTCCGAACCCTGCGGTGAGAGCGCCAACCACGACGAGGACACCTGCAAGTGCGACAACCGTATTCAAGACGGAAGGCATACGTCAGCGAGCGTACATCGGGGTAAATACCTTGTGACGCGTTCATACGGTGCTTCTCGATATTAGCTGAATATAGGCGCAAAGCCTCCCACCTCAACGAGCGAGTACGGGGAGCGAGTAGGTAGTATGCATTTGAAAAACTGCGCTTGGTTCTGACGCTAAACCCCCTGGGCGAGCTAAAGTTCACTTCCTGCTCTGGAAGTGCAAGTCGGGAAAGTGGTTGTCGCGGCGAGAGTACCCCAGAGGTGGAAATAGAGCCCAGATACGGCACACCTACAGCGGAAACGTGGGGTGTTGACCGCCCCACAACCGGTGGGCAATACTCCGTTAGCCAGTCCCCCAACAGCTCGGGGCGAGTACGGAGCTGTCCTCCTGACCAGTACTCTTATACGGACAACTACCCTCCACTGTACTAACAGAGACCGACTATGAGCGACAAAGCAGCCACCCTCTGGGAACGTGCCCTCAGCGACGAAGACGCAGTCGCTGCTCAGGCTCGTCTCGAAGAACGCAATTCGGACCTCGACTGGGACCGGGCGGCGCTTCGAGAGGACGACACCTCTACAGAATCTCCCCTTCTTGCCGACGACTGACGGCGGATGTTTCTTGTCCTAGATAGCAACGTCTGGATATACATAGCAACAGCATCCGAGTACCCTGTCGAGATCTATTCTGAGGCGCTCGGTGAACGGCTTATATTCAATGAGGGGATTCTCACTGGTGATTACCAGACTGAGGTCACCCCATATGTTGTCGAAGAAATCACGCAGGGACTCCACCGGTCAAAACGAGTAGACAATCGTGATGTCGATGGCGTGCTTGAAGAACTCTATGCGGTGATGGCTCACTGCAAATCGATTCGAGCAGAGTTTTCGCCTAGCGATGTCCGTGAACTGTCGCTCCACGAGACTCGGACGGAGCCTTCGACAGTACTACTCGGAAAGCTGCTTGGGATCCAGCCGAAGGACGTCCCGATCTTCCTGCAGGCATACAACAACCGATTCGAAAAACCACACATTCTCACCGATGATTCCGATTTCGCACAGGTGAGTCCTGCAGAGTATGGGCTGTCAACGATTTCCATCGAAGACGTAAACCTCTCTTGGGGTTCACCATAGGCGCGATTGTTATACCAAATCTGAGCCGCTACACAACCACCTGAAGGACCTCTTCAGCGAATTCCAGCACACACGTTGCTCTGTATTGGCGTATCCCTCTTTCACCGAGTTGAGGCCCTCAGAGATACCGGGCACTGATACTGACGTTAGCAGAGCTCTGCCAGCCGAACACTCGTTCGAGTGCAGAAATCGATGCCGCCTGCATCTCATAGTCGTGGTCTTCGCTTGCGGGATGGTGCGATTTGAACTCGCAGTACAACTCGTCGTATGATTCCAACATCTCAAAATCAAACAGGTGGTGGTCACCGATGTCATCAAGCACTGCCTCGGGAGTGCCGTCCAAGAGTTCTTGCTTCACTGCATCGTCACGGAACGGGTTCTCGACAAACGCGCCAGCAACCCACGGTTCATCGCCTGAGCCGAGCTGATCCGATTTCATAACCCGCTCGGTGACGTTCAATGGGATTGACTCAGAGAAGCCTGCTCGCAGCGAAGGGAGCGCACGGTCAGTGCCTGGAGTCAGTTCGTCGAACCCGAACTGAGCGGCGATTTGTGTGTAGCGCCGAGACTGCACCGGATGCCCGTCTGTTACAAAGCCAATTTCAAGTTCAGAGACGCCTTCATCACGGTCGTCGGCTTCTGTCCGCACGAATACGAGTTCGCTGTCAGATAACTCTGCGACGTACAATCCGAATTCTGTTTTATAGATGCTGAAGTCTGCACCCTGCCAACGGTCGGGCAGAGATGTGAGAGTCCGAGCATAATTTTCGAGACCTCGTCCGACCCACGCTCCTCCCAACTGGTGAATCGTAAACCAGTCGTCGATACTCTGATCAATGTGTTTGGCGAACCGCGTCAGGATAGTTCGTATCTCCTCGTTCGTTGCTCGCCGTTTCCCGACTGAGCGGAAGACAACCGGTAGTAGCGAAAACGAACTCAAGGTCTTCTTGGAGTCAGATTTCCCCCCGAATGAGGGAAAAGAAACCTTTGAGTTCGATGTGGAAGCTCCTTCAGAACGGGCCAGATATCTGCTTAGAGCGTACAAGGAGTCCGGTTCGATAGCGGACGAGCTATCGTTTGTAGTAGAGCGAATCTAAGGATAGAGGTAGTTCGCTGCTAGATTTCTAGTCTACCAGTTACTCTTGTTGTCGTAGTCGTAGATGTACTCAATGACACCCATGACGAACATCTCAGTTCGTTCAACACAATTCTCAACAACGTTGTTGATGCCCGAAAGCGGGTTGCTGGGATTCAGAAGAGCGTTGTAGTATACCTGTGAGGCGTAGGTATTCGAGTAAATTGCGATACTCGTCGCATGGCCTGCAGGGACATTACAATCGAAGTATGATACTCACAGTTCATGATTCCAATCACCACCCCCTCTGGAGAGGTTCGACTGGCCGATCTCGTCGACACCACGACCAAAGCGACCATCGCCGGCATCGAGCGCATCTTCTACATCACTGTCGACGACATCCACCTCGGCGTCCACGAGGACGACATCACCTCCTTCGCCAACGCCGAGGACGTCGTCGACTCGACGCGGCGTGCCTCGGCCCAGACCCTGATGACCAGCGGGGACCCCAATCCTCCTGTGAAGGTTCCCTGTCGTACACGGGCTGTATTGTACACCAATTCTGTGAGCTGGATAGCATACCATCTACGGGTATTCAGTGGGCTCTCAGCTGCACACAGAGAAATTATTGACCCGAAACGACCTGTTTACAGAAATCCACCCTCCGAGCTCAGGTGACCCTGACTTCGGAGTGTAAACGCTAACGACCGGACTTCTGCCCCTGATGCTCGACCAGCTGGCGTCGAATCGGTCAATCAGTGCCGCCCGAAATGTGATTCCTCCGGCTAGTACCAAGAGAACACTCCCTGAGTACCGATCTGCCGCAAGAAGGAGAGAGCAGTCGCTATTCCACTCGGGATGTTCGGCGCGTTACTCTCCTTCAGTCCGGTTCGGCGTGCAGATGGAGCGCAACCCAGTCAGCCAACTCACCCGCCGTCAACACGGGCGTGTACGTCGTCAGCTCGCGAGTCACCGAGGCCTTCAATAGGACGTCGGTGAGCCGCCAGACGTTGTACATGAGAATGCCGAACACGAAGTAGAACGTCCGGAGGGCGTGACTCGTCGAGGAGGTCGTCGCGAGGAACTCCTGTTTGATGGCGCGATACTCGTTCTCGATACACCAGCGGTTCGCGTAGCGTTCGACCCACGCCGCGGCGTGCTCCGGGCCGATCGACCGATTGGTAATGAATGCGTGTGTGCTGCCGTCTCGCTCTGGGACGTACAGCACACGGCACTCGTGGCACCCCAGTGTCGTCTCCAGTTGGCCGCAGTTCACTCGCGTATCGACGCCCGCGTCGGCCATCTCTTCGGTGACCTCGAACTCCGGCGACCGCGAAATCTTTGGCAGGAGGTAGTAGACACCGAGGTTGTCGAGCGTCTGGTAGACCTTGTGAGACTCGAATCCTCGGTCCGCCAGCACGAGGTCGACATTGACGAACTGCTGTGCTCGGTCCCGCTCACCTCCGGTGGGAAGTCACTATCAGCGTGGAACTGCCACGTCGTGATGTCGATGGCGACGGTGACCGGCGACTGCAGAATCTGGATGTGGTTGACCCGCTCCAAGAGGTTCACCACCGACTGAGTGAATCCGTCGAGGATGCGCTCTTTGTCGAACTTCGCGACCGTTCGGAGGTGGGTATCGCCGTGCGGGGTGACATCGTCGCCGCGGAACTGCGCCATCCGTCGCGATCCTTGCGGCGTGCCGCAGTTTTTGAGCGACATGAACGCCTGCAGTTCGGCGAATCGGCTATCCGGGTAGACGGCGTTGTCAGCTCGTCCAGAGTCGAACGCACCGAAGACGGTGTCCCGAGCGAGTCGAACGGTCTGACGAATCTGGTCGGTGGAGAACTCGCCGGTCTCTCG
The DNA here is from genome assembly GCF_009791395.1 of Halomarina oriensis. Taxonomy (GTDB): domain Archaea; phylum Halobacteriota; class Halobacteria; order Halobacteriales; family Haloarculaceae; genus Halomarina; species Halomarina oriensis. The sequence goes on along the minus strand of NZ_WSZK01000010.1, from coordinate 16,039 downwards.
CTCCCGCAGGTCTGACTTGCTGTGGTCGTCGTCGACGCGCCGTGGTGGTCGACAGTCGAGTGCGTGGTCGTTCTCGTGTGCGTGCTCCACGAGCCGCTGACTGAGCGAGAGGATAGTTCGCTTGGTGGTGTCGGTGAGTACTTCGTCCCAGACGGTCGTGAGCGTCTGGCGCGTTGGCGCGGTGTTGTACTTCCCAAATCTCGTCGCGTCGAAGCCGAGGCGCTCTGCTCGGTTGTCTAACGAGAGATACTCGTAGAACCCCTTCCCCGACAGTCCAAGCAGGTCACGACAGAGATGTGCCCGAACCATTGGAAGCGGACAGTACGTGCGAGCGGCAAACCGGTGGCGGTCGTCGTAACCAACCAGCTCAGCCAGCGGCAGTCGACGGACCAGTTCGATGTGGTCCGAAGCTGTTTCGAGCAGTCGACAGTGGTCGGCGAGTGATGCATCGCGAAGCCAAGTAGTTCTCACCAGTCACCAACACCCCTAGAAGTTGAACTGGCGTCTTCGACCACACCCATCCTGGTGAATCAGAACGGTACAGCGTCCGAAATGGCATAAATCGGCCGAACCAGGATTTGAATCCCTACATTGGTAGAATGATGGCCGAAACTCGGCAGACCGGCAGTGGTTTCTACACCTTAGGATGTAGGACGGTCGATTAATGCAGGCTACTCTTGATGGAGATATGATTCCTTTGACTTTTGCTCAAGAGACATACGAAATATTGTACGTAGGTGGGATATCCAGCGAGGGTGGCAACCGCTTACTACAGGGAGAGATTGGAGACTAGCAACCAATTGCCAATTGCGGGTACTGCTCGTGAGACGCGACCCCCGCGCTCGTCGGATAACTCCACCACGAGTACGGCGAGGCGCTCTCGACGGCCACCACGGCCTCCAGCGTCGAGTCCGACCTAGATGGACATCATGGTGGAGGTCGGCGTCAACGAGCCCCGTACGATGCACTACGGTGATGAGAAATCGAGGAACGACTTCGGTGACGAGGTGGTCAGGTTCGTCAACGGCTGCACGGACCCCGGCGGCGACTTCGTCGTTGACCTGCTCCCCGAATTCGACCTCGAAGCTACTCCCGAGCGCTCTAAAACGGAGTGCGACCACTGCGAGGGCGATAGCTGTCCCCGCTGCGACGGTAGGGGTCGCAAACGCGCCCATGTCCGGAGGCTCATCGGTGACGATGCCGACATCGCCGCTGCCATCCTCATCCTCGTCCAAGAGAATCATTCGGCTCAAGCAACGGGTCGATGGGTTCGCAACCCTGACGGTCCCTTATCGACGGCGACCGTCTTCGTCCGAATCAACGAGATACCCGTCGGCTTCGCGGACGTCCAGGTGCCGGTGTCGAGGGGGTCTGGACCGAGAAGGAACGCCGCACCGTTGAGGCCGTCCGCAGCACACCGGGCCAGGTGGCTGCCCGGGTGGTTGACGACGACACCGGCATCTCGAAGCGCCCCCACTCTCGATGTCTTCGACCGTCTCGTCGACCATGACGATGTCATCAGCGTTCCCGAGCAGGGGCCGAACGACGCGACGCTCTACGACGGCAGCGACGTTCCACACTCAGGGGTCGTTGGCATCGGTCGTCGCATTACCAGTATGTGGACACTCGTGATTCGCCAACTATTGCCATCGAAGGGGTTGAAAGGGTAATAGTATCAGTTCGGCAATATACACAATCACTTGCAGAGGGTGATAATGTGGGAACAGATCGGGTCAAATTGAGCAATAGACCCTCAGGGCCAGCTTGCCTGAACAACCAATTAACAAGTTCCTTACTATTCAAACGGATGTTATGCGTCAACATCTGTCTGCAATCCCTATCCTCAACTAGAAATGCAAAATTTATAATATACAACGCGTTTTAAACTGGCCAACTATGCCTCTATTCCGGAGTCTTCGTGGTTTTGAGATACACGGAGTTCCCCACCCGGTAGGATGCGGGCCTGAACAACATTCCCGTCCACCAAACCGAATGGGCCCATCTCAAACTCAACCTCTTCAGAATTGCTCCCGTGCAGGATTTCCATCACCCATTTTCCACGAGCCAAACCACCGAAAGAACTCATTTCGGCGGCAATTTCAGGGATTTTGGCTTTGCTGGGCTTCGACCTAAGATCTGGATGGTTTCCACCAGCGGTCTTCAAACTAAATTCTTGGACGTGTTTGCCACTGTCTTTCCGCCTGATTCGGACAGTAGTTTCACCGTCTTCGGTGCTGTTGTTGAGAACTCTAAAGAGTCTTCTGCTAGACTTACCGCGCTCATCAGATGGCTCTGATGCCGACGCTAGTCCTCTTGCGGAAAGGAACACTGTACTTGCGCCACCAACTGCTACCGTACTCAGGATCTTCCGTCGTGTTCGTTTGTCCTTCATATCAAATCACTCCGCGCAGCCGTCAAACTCGAAGTGGACATGTTTCGAGGTTTCTGGCTTCAGGAAGTACTCACCGCATTCATTTTGCGAATTCAACTCGTCGTCATAACTAACGCCCATCGGGGTAATGTACTGCTTCGAATTGTGCGAAACGTTGTCGCACGTATCATGATCCCCGTGACCATCTCCATCAGAGTCACTCACGTTGATTGTGCAGTGGCCCACCTCCTGAAGAACAATCCCAAGGCTGAATGCACCACAACCTTCATTATAGGTTTGACCTTCCGTCAGGTTCTCTATGGCGTATCCATTAGCGACAGCGTGTGTTCCACCTCCTCTACCTCCTCCACAGATGCCTGAGTTTCTGGTGATAAGAAGGTTACAATCAGGCTCTAGGTTATTTAGTTCACAGCTGGTGTAGTCCTTCCACCATTCATACAGATTCTCGTAGCTGATGGTGAACGTCTGGTCACAAGGATACCTTGCGTCAAATGGATCGTCTGGATTTGGAACTTCAGTGGGGGCTGATATAGTCTCTGGTTTTGCAATCGCATTGTAATCATAGCTTACGTTGCGGTCACTATTTTGAATGAAACTTACGGCTTTGTCGCGAACCGTGTAACCTGAGTCATTGTACAGCTCCTGCGATATCCATACGCCTACTCTTAGATGTGACATGGTGTATGGTTGATTCCTGCCCCAACCAATTAGCATAAATGAATTCTATGCATTAAATGTTTCCCCGAAACAATTATTCGATTAGACTTCAGAATGAGAGAGACAATACCTGCAACCGACGGCGCAGTCTACTGGAGTCGAACTACTGATTATCGGATTTTTTGCCAATCCCAGCTATCCTAATGATCGGACCGTCGCTATTGGCTACGAGAGAGTGACGACGTTTCAGTCAATTACGACTTGTTATCAGCAGTCAATCCAGCGTCGTAATGCACATGCATTATTTCGAATTGACCGTCCTCGACAGTGGCTTCCAGAGCTTCATTTCCACCAGTTACTCGATTCCAACCAGTTACAGTAGTAGATGCTTTCTCTGAGCTGGTAGGGCGTTCAAGAGTGACGTCCACTCGATACCCCACATTTGGTGACAAGTCGAAGATGAGTTTAGAATGGCTTTTAGATTTAGCCAAACAAGAAATAACTTCTTTTTCGGTCTCATCTGAAATCTCAATGATTGATATCGAAACGGGAATGCTTTCGAGGTCGACATTTTTAATCGCGACATGCCAAGGTAACCTGTCATCATCACTCGTGTCTTTCGGCTGATAAGCATAGTCACCACACGACACAATCTCTGTTGAGTTGTTGCTCGTTTCTTCCTGTGAGCGATTCTGCTCAGCGTTTCCTGACAGGCTGACGCACCCTGACATACTTGTCGCAGCTGTAATTCCAATCCAACACAACAGTCCCCTACGTTTCATACTCAGGCCTAACATCCGTATAGTAATATTCTATGGGAAGTGTCAAATGGGTCTTTCAAGTAATCAACACCACTACTCAAAGACTTATGCATTGCTTGTCTGGTGGTGTTAAGTTAAGTAGAAATCGGTGGATAGCGGCAGGATTGAGCGCCAAGGGCGAAGCACCGTATTCACCCATTGTCTATTGCTATTGAAACACATCCACGGAATCCAGCCAGAGCCGGCGATTCAGCTGATCAGTCGTACCTTCGGTCTGCGATTAGTTGGAATCGAAAACCGACGGGCTGCGATACGATTAGCGCTTAAGTTAACACAACCCCCCGAGCAGACCGGCAGCCGGTGTCGGTCAAACTCGAGAGACTGCAGATAGATTGACCGATCGGAACGTGATAGATACTCCACATAGTGTTTGCTGTGAGTAGGGTAGCATGCCGTCTACGGGGATATGGAAGCCGCTTATCCCCACAAACTGAATCGAATAGTCCGCAACCATCCATTTGCAGAAATCTACCCTCCGAAGTCAGGGCTGACTTCGTATGACTGAAGATGGCGATGTAGCGAATAATTGCTTGGATTGCTACTGTGAAGACGGCGTCAGAAGTCACTGAATGGACAGCAACACGAACGCTGACACAGGAAAGACTATCTCCGCGCACTCTCACGTCGAGAAAACTGACACGTCGACACAGCTCTTTAGCCTGTGTCGCCTCACCCCGACGTGCGTTCAGACCGATTCGGAGAACGTTCTTATTCGATACACCGTGCTATGCGCCTATGTCTGACTGTCGGGGTACGTACCGCGGAATCAATATCTGGGCGGGCGGGCTGAACGGTCCGAGCGTTGGAGAGACGGGCATTGCAGTTTACTTTGTCCATCACCGAGCCGCCCACCTTGGCAGCAATCCGCTAAATCTGTTACAAAGCAAATCTGATTGGACCGTCGAACACGTCCGGGCTGCGTTGGAGTATGCTGCGGACCACCCCGAAGAGATGCTAGAAATCCAGCGTCAACGACGTGAGAATCACGCGATGCATGAGGCTCGGCCCGTCCAGTGTTCGTGTGGCGATATCGTCCCGTATCCGGTATGGCGAACACGGTGGACTACCCACCAGCACGTCGGCGACGAACACGGGTACGAAGGTCGTGTCGTGTCGGGGATGTCCTTCACCTGCTCGTGCGCCACAACGTTCGCCTCTCCAGAGACGTTCTTTGCCCATCAAGTTGCGTCTCGCTGCCCGTCGACGCATCGACTAACCACCATCAACCAACCCGTTGGCCGTCCTCTCTCGGTCGATATCACTGGGCCGGGCGGCGACTACTTCCAGTCGTTTCTCAACTGACGGTCTGGTCGGCGACCACGGCTGGTCAACCAACTCGACACAATTCGACCAGCCGACCATCCGCGAGTCGCTCGGTCGCTTCGCTCTTCGATAGCACGGTGGCCGGGCGCTCGGGCTGCCCATGGACCGAGAACGCGTACGCACTGTCCCGGTCGTCCGATGGCGGTCGCAGTAAGACGCGCGCCGGTTCGTACAGCAGGTCCTGTTCGACGTCCCAGTACCACGCCATCGTGTCGACCACCCGCGACTCCCGCGGGAGGAATACGCCGCCTGCCCCCGTGACGACCTCGACCGTCTCTGCAGTCGTCGGCTCGACGTCACTATCGAGCAGTGCAGCCCACTCTCCACCGGTCAGGGGGACTGGTTGGCCAGCGTGATGGGGGCCGAGCGTGCTGTACGCGAGTCCGGTCGTCGCATACACGGCCCCCTCGAACGGGTGGTCGGTATCGAGCAACGGTGGTCCGACTCCGTGGTCGCGCAGGCGCTCCACAGGATACACGTCGAGAGTGACGGTGTGGCGTTCGTAGCGACTCATGTTACTCGGCGACCTTGCGAGCGAGTCGTCGGAGTTGGGCTCGTGTGTGCGCTGCTCGGGTCACCAACGCGGAGAACGACCGTCCCGGGGACGTGAGCGGTGGAGCGGGGAACCATTCGGTAGCTGCATCGAGGATACTCAGTAGATTAAACGCTCCGCCAATTCGAGTCTGCCTCCACTACTCGAAACGGTGAATTCGGGTGTTTGGCTCCCCCGAGAGACTAAATACGTAACTCAGTATGCCAAGCACAGCACATGAACCGCCCGACACTCAGCTCCGTGCGCACTCCTCTGCTGGTCGTCGCGATACTCGCCTTCGTTCTCAGTCTGCCCCTCGCGGGACAGGTCTACCACACCAGTCAGACAACCAACGACCTCCGCCTCGCCGGAACCGCCCAGCCGAACCTCTCGGCAGCCCCCGCCAACACGGCCATCACGCCGCTTGCCTCCCTGTCTGCGGACACGCACGACCGGTTGCTGGATGCGATGGGTGAGCCCCAGTCGTGGGAGAGTCCCGCTCCGTCGTCGACGTACACGGAACTGGACTTCGTCGAACACGACGGTGCGTACTATCAGGTCATCTACCGAAGCACCGATAGTTCGTTCGTCGAGTTCTTTGTCGGGCCGCTGCTCGGCTTCTCTGGATTCATCTCGCTCGGTCTACTGGCCCTGCTTGCGGCGTATCGGAAGCTCGCGCAGGAGTGAGGCGACCGACCGCTACGCCTCCACCGCACGGTCCTGCCGTTCGGGAACCGTGACCGTTACCTCGACGGTCGACGCCGCACCGTCGATGGTCAGCTCGTCCGTCGCCACGTACTGCCCCGGGGGATACCCATCGACATACGGGCGATAGGTGAGAATCGCGTACTCTCGACAGTGCTCCTCGTCGGGGTCAAGTCGGACGTCCAGTCCGGCCTCCGATTCGTGGAACGCGTTCGCCATCGCCCATGTCGCGTCAGTTGGCTCATCAGGGATGACCTGCTGCTTGGCGTTCAGCACCGTGGGGAAGACGATGATGCGCCGTGGCTGGGAGGCATCGTGTGCGGAGTACTGCGAGAGCGGGAGCATCTGACCGCCGCTGAGCGTCATCGACGCGTCGCTCGTATTGCGCACGCAGAGCGTGACCAGCGGTGGGTGAGCCGCGGTCGCAGGCGTCTGGTCCCTCACCACGAGTTCGACCGTGGAGGGCTCGGGGGCGAGTGTCGCGGCGACGTCGAACATGATGGTCGGGGTATGGGTTGACGGGCGATACCAGTTGGGGCAGGCCGGTCTGGTCACGGGGATGATGGACTTACGTGCTGGCCGCGTAGCGCGAGACAGGAGATGAGCGATGGATTCCCCGCGGTTCGTGCGGTCGTCGACACGTCGGCGCTTCCACCAGCCGTTGCGTTCACGGTCGACGTCGACCAGCAGTTCACACAGACGAGTCCCGCCCGCCTCCACATTCGCTGTACGAACCGGGCTGAGTCCACGCGGCAGTTCCACTTCGGCGGGTCGCCACCGTTCAGCAAGCCACTAGGTCTTCATACCGCGAGCGACGCGTGGCTGTACGCGATACCGGACGACCGCCACAATATCATGGAATCGGGGAAGGCCCCGCCGCTCGTGCCAGCCGAGCCTACCGACGGCTGCTGGCGAGCGTCACATGACCCGGGGTGGCACCTCCCCGAACACATCCGAGAACTCGCGCCCGGTGAGACGGTGAGCGAACACTACACGGTGCTTGCGGCTCCCGACAACGACCCATGCCTCCCCGATGGCGAGTACGTGTTCACGGGTGACCGACTCCTATCGGGTGCTCCAGACTGGACGTTCTCGCTGCTCGTCGAGGCTGCTGAGGGCGAGTGAGGTGACGGGTTGAATAACGCGAGCGTGGGGCTTTCAGTCCGTATTGGCTGTCGCGGTGGCCGCTTCGTTATGGAACGTTCCGTTGTAGGTCTCGTCGTCTTGCAACTCGTCGCGATGCGTGATATGGACGGTCTTCGGATAGTCAGATTCGAAGGTGATGATTGCTTCGTAGATAACGGGGTCAATCTCGGTCGTACAGCCACCAGAGCCTTCCTCGAACGTGTCAAGGATGGTCAATTGAAGAGAGCGTGACTCGGCATCGTACTCCACGGTGTCCAGTATTGTCGTTCGACACGACCGTGACCCGCTGTGCATCCACCCTTCGACCACGATTCGATTCGACGCCGGTTGAAAGCGTACCTTCGCCGCATGGTTGGCCGTATCGACCGACGAGAACGTCGGCCCGGAGTACCCGTCGGCAGAGTCCAAGACCCGGAATTGGTGGGCAGCGATGGCAGGTGCTAGCTCAGAGTCGGTCATGTGTGTATCGCCGCTCGTGCGGCCCGGGGTCGTCCCATTTGACGGCGGACTCGACTCGCCAATGAGACACCCCGTGACTGGTACGAGGAGTCCTACAGTGACCCCGAGAAACTGGCGGCGATTCATATTCCGTTATTGAAGGCGTCCCACCAATATCGTTCTCATTGGTCAACTCGCTCGTTGATACACTCGTGGATGAGTTCGATAATTGCCTGAATCGGGGGCGAGTGGTCAGGAGACGGTAATCGTGACCGTAACAGTTGCCGGGGCATCGTCGACCTCGATACCGTCATCTGTGACGGTGTATCGGCCCGGTGGGTACCCACCATCCGTGGGTTCCTCGACGAGTATCGCATACTCGCGACTGAACGACTCACCGGGACGGAGTCTAGTCTGGAGTCTCGTCTCGTAGTAGAACAGCCGATGGTCTGCGACCCACACCTCATCCGTCGGGGTTGGGGGAATCACGGGGAGTTGGCTGTTCAGCCCGGTCGGGAAGACGATGAGCTGACGGGACTGTTCAGGGTCCTCCGCGACGAACTGGCTCAGTGGTGAAGTGTACCCTCCATAGAAGTAGATGGTGTCCTCGCCCACGTTCCGAACCCAGAGGTCGAACAGCGGTGGGTGCTCTGCGGACGCCGCTTGGAACTCCTCAGCGGTGAGTTCCACGCCCGACGCGTCGGTGGTGAGGATGGCGTCGACGGTGAACATACAGTGGTACTCCGTGGCAGGAGGGAGATATGTTTCGGCAGTGTGCGAACGGTTCGACCGGAAACAGCCGCGGGCTTGCAGCACCGACCGAGTAGCGGGTCAGCCACCCGGTTCCACGCTACCATCGTTGGCCACCGCAGGGGATGTTCCACACGCATCGAGGGAACACAGAGTGTGCCTCTAACCGTCCAGTACCGGTCAGACTGCTCGATGCAACAACCGTCGGCCAAGCCACTCGCCGCCCCCAACGAGCAGGGCGACGGCAAGGATGAATGGCCAGAACGTCACGTAGACTGTCATCGGGGTCCATGCGAACGATGGGGACGCCCCGTTGAGTGATGCGTATGCGTTGGACGTGAGGACGCCGCCTATCGCCAGTAGACTGAGCGTCACCACGCCGGGAAGTAGTAGCCCCGCTCGCACGTACAACCCGGTGAAACACGCTCCGACGACGAACCCCCCGAGGAGCGCCCACAGCATATAGGGGTCCCAGAGTGCAGTCGGGGCACCAGCTACGATACGAACGCCAACCGCGAGGAGGGCATGGAGGACACCCCCGATGACGGTGAGCTGGAATCCCTTGGAGGCGGACTGTGGGCGATGAATTCGGGGAAGGAACTGCGAGGACATGACGTGAGATACTATATTCACCTCAATAACAGTTCGGGAGACTGCCATGGCACGCTTCCTATGGGTAAGTCGCTCTGAATCGACAAGGGTGAACCCGTTGCACTGTTTGCCGGTTTTGTTAGACACAGAGCGTGCGTGTATCAGTTCATGGAGCTCAGAACCCACAACGTATGGGTACTATGCCACTCTCGTTCCGTTCTCCCGCGGTGCGACAGCGGTTTTTAGGAACGCATCCTCCCGGTAGACACCAGTTTCGTTTACAAAGTAGGCAGCGGAGATTACCCCGTCACTGACGTAGGTGTTACCGTCACTACATCCTCGCTGGGAAAACCCACCACCGAGCTGAATCAGCCAGCCATCGTCTGTCTGGGTCACTGATTCCACCGTGACTCGAATGGTGAGGTTCGAACGGTCTCGCGCGTATTGGTCGATAACCTTCACCCGCTCGAATTGTTTCACGAACTCAACGACCCGTTCCTCCGAGAGAGTCGGGGGAACATCTGGATATTGGCTTGGCGTACGTTGATTGGATGGACAGGCACCACCATCAGGGCCCGTGACTACCGGTTTTGAAGTTGCCTCGTCTGTCTGGTCGGAAGCACCCTGTGGGGAGGGCTGGTCGCTGGCTGCTTCAGGGGTAGTTCCTCCCGCCTTATACTCTCGGGTGCGGGAGCAGCCTGCGAGAGCGGTGAGAGCGGTCCCTGAAAGGGCGAGGAGGGCACGACGGTGCATACCGAGTATCAGTCAACGAATAATAAATGTCTTCTGTGGGAAATGAAACACTCGCGGCACGTGTCTAACAGCTGCGTCACACCGAATCGGCGTGAAAGAAAGTCGGCGTGCTATCGCGAGGAGTGGACCGACCGCAGTGCTCGACGGGTCGCCTCGGTCGTCCCATTGAGGTAGGTCTCGGCAGTCGCGAGCTTCTCCCAGCCTATGAACGCCTGGAGGGGCAGGCCAGTCAACCCGCGAGCGGCGTGGAAGGTGCTCGCGGTCGCGCGGAGACCGTGTGGATAGACACGCGTGCTGTCGAGCCCCTCGGCGGCCTCGGCCGCGCGGTTGACGCGCCGATTGATGCTCACCCGCGAGTGGGGATACTCAGCGTGGGTCTGAAAGAACCGCTCGACGGCCATCTCGACGCGCGTCTCGAAATCGAATGGGATGGCGCGTGCACCAGCGGCTGTCTTCGGTGCCCAGCGCGTCGACAGTGCCTGCTCGACGGTGACGTTCTGGTTGTGGTCGGCGATGGACTCGGCGCGTTTCGTGCAGTAGCCACACGGCTGGCCATCACCCCGGCCCTTCGTACACGGGTCGAACGGTGGAATGTGGATCGTTCGTTCGCGCCAGTCGATCCACTGCTCGCTCATGTGGGCGACCTCACCGGCCCGCATGCCCAGCCGGCCGGTCGCGAAGATGATGAACCGCGCCTGATTCGCGTACGGCGCGTCGAGTCGGCGGGCTCCCTCCAGGAGTAACTGGAACTGCCGATCTGAGAGTGCGTCCTCCTTGGAGTTCGCGACCGACCCGTCATCGACGAGCTGGTCACGCCAGAAACCGTGTTGGGAGCCGGTGGTACGCGGGGACTCGCGGTGGCGGTCGGGGCGCCAATTACGGGCGGGGCTAGTGCGTCGACTGGACGGGGGTGGACGCTGCATCACCTGAGTGCCACCTTTCTTTCACCGTAACTCGACTGATTCAACTGTTAGACTTGTGCCGCGTGTGTATCAGGAGGTCACATCTTTCCCGGAGTAAAGACTATCCGATGAGTTGTAGTCATGAGATACAATGAATCAACGGCACAAGGACGGACTCATCATGACCGGAATCGGTGTCGCATTTACCGGTACACTTGTTGCTATCGAGTTGTCAAACCCCGACGGGCGGATTACTCTCTGGGAAGAAGCAGGACGGTATGATTTGCCGATAGCATTCTCATGGGTCGTCGGAGTGGGGGCGCTTATTTTTGCCTTCTTGATACTGACGAACATCTACTACCCGAACTCCGATTACGAGGAATGATAGGTAGTACGTGGCTGGTAACGGCAAACAGCCTCTTGATACAGTCTGAGCCGTCGCCCCGAATCGGACTGTGGCCAGCAGTCGTTCTGTTCTACCTAAGCGCGTGGGCTATGCGCAAACGCCCGAAACTATTCATTCTGGATACGCAGAAATACGACGACCTGAGTTCCCAGAAGAAGCACTGGAGACGACGTGGCATCTGGTTCTTCCTGTTCGGAACGCTGCTGGGTGTGTTACAACTCAATTATCTGCTTCAAACCACTATCCTGTAAACCGTCAAACGGTGGGTGTCGGCTGATACACGCACGCTCTCTGTCTAACAAAACCGGCAAGCTATGCACGCCGGTACTGGCCAGTGCGAAAGCCCGGCGGCCGTGGCCGCCCGGACCGTGGAGGTGGGTGGGGCGGTGGCTCGCGAAAAAAGCCCGCGACCGGCCTACGTCCACCAGCGCCCGCGCTCGGGGAAAACAACTCGACTCCACCCCGTCGCGACGAGCGAACACCGACCACGGTGCCAGCTCTTTTTGACGTTACAGAATCGCACCACCTCGCCCTCCGCCACGACGGGCTGATTCGAGCGCTCCCACACCGTGAACTTCGTCACCGCACTCTCATCGGCGATCAGCCCGACCTGCTGGATGTTCGGCGTCGAGGGCTCCCATAGTTCGACGATTTCGCCTTCCACCGTCACCTCGCCCACTGGGACCTCGGGCACCTCCGCGATGGGCACAACGACCCCCGAGATGCGCTTCTCATCCTCGACCGTCTTCAGCACCGCACTCTCCACATCCTCGCCGCTCACGACTCGCTCTGCGATCCGCCGTGCCACGACCGCTCGACTCTCACCGCCGCGCACCCGCTGGTGCACCCGACTCGCCTGCCGGTTCACCTTGCCGAGCTCCGCGCTCGTCAGGGCTTCCTGGGGATGCACACGGTCCTCTTTCACTCGGCCGCACGTCTCCTCGGCCACCGCCCGTGTCCGCTCCGCCCGTCCTTCCTGGCTGCCGAACGTCGCCTGCGCACTGATGTGCGCTAACTCTTCTTCTCGTGCGCGAATGCACTCTTCCTGTTCGAGGGTCACGCCGTAGATCCGCTCCTCGCCCGTGTCGACCATCCCGTCCGGGTGGTTCGCGTCCACCTTCGCCTGGATCTCCTGTTCGACGGAGGGCCGCAGCTCTGGCGTTTCATCGACAGCCTCAACGCCATCACCGACCTGCTCGTCCGCCTGTTCGACGCGCTGTTCATCGACCGAAACCTCATTACCGAATACGTTCCTAGTTGCCATTGCAGAGTCCGAAGGCGCTCACTGAGCGTCCGACACTGCGGTGCTCCAACACCGCAGCTTTCCACACAACGACCCGACCAGTCACGACTGCGCGCTCGCTCGCGCCTTCGCGAGCGCCCCCGGGCGCGAGCGAGCGCGCTCCGAGGTGACCCGCACCACAGAGCCCCGCGCGGCGTCTCACCGAGCGCAGCGAGGTGAGGCACGGGGCGCGAACGGAGTGAGCGACCCGGCGATCCGCCCGGAGCGAGCGGCCAGCGGAGTATGCGTCGCGGGGTGAACACAGTGAACCTCCGGCGGATACCCGCTGGCGTCGAGGGCACACGCCCGGACCGGGCGCTCGCAGTGCGGAGAGCGCCCGCACGCCCGGACTGGTCGGTCGCGAGCGAATCGCGGGCCCGAGCATAGCGAGGGACCGCAGCGGAGGGCGGCACGCGCCGAGCGGGGTGGGCCAGAACGACACACCAGCACCACCGACTACCGACGACTGGCCGATTCCTCCTTCCCCTCGTCGATATTCACGTGCGATCGGACCGCGTCGATGAGCTCACGAGCGGTCCGCTGAATCCGCCCGAGTCGCTCGTCGATGGTCTCGACGGCCTCACCACTCCACGCGGTGACGTACAACGCCGACGTGCTGGCGTCGAGGCCGAAGTGCTGGGCGACGACGTATGCGACCGCCTCGGCTTCGACTTCCGTCGTCGAGGGCTCGTCGTCCGAGCGCTCAGCGTGCAGTTCGGCATGCGCGAACTCGTGGATGGCCGTCCGAGCCAGGTCGGCGGTGTTCTCGCGTTTTAGAACCTCGATGACTGGTGGGTCAGCGCGCGGGGCACAGACACCCCTGGCCGACCCGTGGGACCACTCGGCCTCGGGAACGAGCGAGTAGTCGTACCCTCTCTCCTGCGCGACAGCTTCTAACGCGGGATAGAGCGCCGACGCGTCCCCAGACGCGGCCATGTCGACCTCGGGAAGGGGCTCGCCCTCCGTTTGAGAGACGTCGAACACAGGGACGGGTTTGAACGCGACCACACCGCGCTCCCACTCGTCAGTCGGAATCTCGGTTCCCTCGCACACCGAGCGTTCGCAGTACGAGGGGCTGTTCCCACACGCGGGACACTGTTTGGCCATGATCGGAGCCCAGATCCAGATGGCCTGCTCGCCCTTTTGGACCGTACGACCGAACTCCTCACGCCACGTGTTGAATCCGGCCACGCGGGTCGCATCGGGCTGCTGGAGCGCGATGAGCAGCTGGTTCTGTGTAGAGTACTCGTGAAACCGGCTCACCACGTCCAGCCACTGCTGGAACTGTTCGTTCGTCTCTGCGTCCGCAACGCCCTCGCGCAACTGGTCGAGCCAGTCGTCGATAGCGCCACTCATCTGGTCGGCGCGGTCCTCAGTGTCGGTGAACGAAACACGGGCGGTGCTGTCGGCTGTCGAGTGTTGTCGAGTCGTCATTGGAATCACGGGCACACCTACTCGATTGTTCTGTCGTGCGCCCTGCACCCTATCAGGGGCCGACCAACACCACGCGCGAATGCAGCTGACGAGTCACCGAGACGTTACCCCACACGGACCAATCGTTTCAACGCGTGGGGTAACAGAAACACAGCCACAACGAGTGTCGCTGCCAACAGGCCTCTGGGGGTCCTCAGGAGCGCACGACTGCACGCGACGGATAGTCGACGGCCAGCGAACGCCGCGACCCGTGCCACTGGACAGTAGCTCCCTGGCAGATTCCATGCAGTCGAGCAGCCGACCGGCACGCTGACGCCCTAGTGAGCGATAGCGGATGCCGACGCACCCCGATGCTGGTGGCGAAACTCGTCACCCGCGTTGGACACCGACCGGTTGCCATCGAAGGGATCACCTCACAGATCCGTTCGCTTACTCTTCGAGGTCGTCAGGAAGTGCAGCACCGATGCTGTCGACTGGCGAGTAGTAGTTTCGCTCGGTAATCCACGTCTGCAACCACGCGTCGGCCGTCTCAACCGAGAGTTCACCGTGGGCGATTCCGCGGATGAGCAGCCCGATCGACCCGGTCACTGGAACCTCGAACTCGCCAGCGAGTCTCCGGGCGGCGGCATCGTCAGTGGCGAGGGTTCCGCCAGCCGCCTGTGCGGCGACGAAGGCTTCAGCCTCGCCACGGTCGAGTTTCGCTCGAACCGATGGATGGTCCTGCTCGAGTCGTTTTTCAGCGGTCTCGTCGACGGTGATAGCCCCCGACGCGAGGGCGTCGAGTGCGTGACTCAGATAGCGGTAGTCACGCGCCACTCCGCGTTCCAGTTCTCCCTGAACCGCAGGAACGGTCCACAGCTCGTCGAGTGTAGTCGTGAGCCACGATACCGAGTCAGTGCTCGCATAATTGCTGAGAACGGTCGCGTCGAGGACGACCGGCCGTGCGACCCGTTCGCTCATTCGATATCGAGCGCTGCGTCGACTTCGTCGTCGAGGTCCTCCCGCGACTGCGGGCCAAGCCGGATTTCCACTCCGGCTTCCTGTAACAACTCCTCCATCTCCCAGCGGGTGACGCCAACGCGTTCGGCGGCCTTCCCGAGTGAGATCTCGCCGAGGACGTAGAGGCCGACCGTCGTCGCGAACGCTTCGGTGTCGTCGACGGGACTGCGACGGTCAGTAGCCATGAGCGCTAGTCGACGGAGGAGCCGTATCAATCTGTCTCCGTTGCCGTTCGGCGGGGGGTTGAGGGCGACGACCTTCCTCCTGGCTCCTCACCGAACCCAGCGTGGACCGCTGCGAGTCGGACTCACACCAGCGGGAGCCAGCCCCGAAGCCGCCGTCCCCACAGCCGAAGGTGCCGACGAACGGCGTGTGCGAGGTCCTGCTGGAGGACGCCAACCTCCTCGTAGAACGTCCGCCGAGCGGCGGGCATCTCCCGCAGGCAGGTCCCACAGTCCGCACAAACGAATTCAAGTTCGCCGCGCAGGTCGGACTCAATCGACTCGATTGTTCCGTGCTCGTCGAACGTGCGTGTCTCGTAGACGAGCTGTCTCGCCACGAACTGCCGGGCGTTACACTCGGGACACCGAGTATATCCAAGGGGCTGTTGCTCGTCTCCCCCCAGTGTGTCCTCGTAACCGTCCGCACTCGATTCGCTCGACGCTTGCGCGTTCAGCGGCTCGTCTGTCGCCTCTCCCGACCCACTCGTGGGCCTGCCTCGCTCTCGAACGGGTTCGAGTGGCTCTGCCGTCGCTGCTGGTCGCTGGTGTGGTTACTAGGCCATGGAGTACCGAAGGCACGCAGGGTGCGCCCGTCGGCCGCTCGTGGGCGCGAAATACGCAGGGGTTACTACTGAGTCCTTGCCCGACGAAGTCCGCCGGTGCGTCGGCCCATGAACGAGTCCGTCG
>NZ_WSZK01000001.1 GCF_009791395.1 Halomarina oriensis | reverse complement strand
GCCGAGGCGGCCGACCCAGAACGTGTCCGCGAGGTTGTACCCCACCTGGAGCAGTTGGGCGAGGACGATGGGAAGCGCGAGGACGACCAGCGGTTTCAGCAACGCGCCGTCGGTGACGTCGACGTCGCGCCCGCTCACCGCCGCCCCCGCAGGACCGTATCGAGGTAGGAGGCGAGCGAGACGCGGACCGCCGCCGGCGCACCCGTCCGGTTGGTCGTCGCGCGGGCGACCCGTGCCCCGTTGAGCGTCGCGACGACGTGTTCCGCGACCCGCGTCGAGTCCACCTCCCGGAACGACCCGTCTTCGATGCCGCGTTCGACGACGACACGGAGGTGGGCGACCAGCAGGTCGTCGATGTCGGTGAACTGCTCGCGGAACGCGGCGTTCGTCACCGCCTGCGACCGGAGTTCGCTCATCACCGTCTGGATGGCCCGTCGTTCTTCGTCGAGTTCCAGCGGGAGGAGTTTCTCGACGACGTGTTCGAGGTCGGTCATCGGGTCGCCCGTCGGGGCGGTCAGCACGTCCTCCTCGAAGCGGTCGCTGGCGAACGAGAGAAACGACACCAGCAGGTCGTCCTTCGAGTCGTAGTGGTAGTAGAGCGAGGACTTGCTCATCTCGAACTCGTCGGCGATGTCGGCGATCGAGAGGTCGTTGTAGCCGTGTTCGAGCATCGCTCGGAACGTCGCATCCATGATGCGCTCCTCGGTACTGGGCGCGTCGTCGGCGGGTTCGGCGTTCACCGCGACTCACCCCCCTCGACGGACCGCGCCGCGTCGACGTCGGTCGAACACCAGTGACAGAACTCGAGGTCGGTGCGCAGTTCGCCGCCACAGTGCGGGCAGCGGTCGGTGTCGACGGACGGGTCCCGCGCACGCCGGGTGTCGCGGGCCGCGACGACGGACGCGTCGAGCGCACAGGTCGCCGTGGCGAGCAGGAGCGGTGCCAGCGCGACGACGTCGACGCGTTCGCCGGCGGCAGCAGCGTCCACCGCAGTCTGTGGGACGACCACCGTCGTCGCCGCGACGACGGCGAACCACAGCGCCGCACGAACCCACCGGCGGAGGTAGAGGTGGCCAAGGCCGGTCACCGCGGGACTGAGGGCCGCCGCCAGCCACGGCCGCCCGGTCGTCCGTGAGTCGTTCATGTACTGACTGAACGTTCGTTCAGTATAAACCTTCCGCGACGGCTCTCGTGAACTGAGACGACGAGAGGAGACGAGGGTCTCGGCGGGTATCGTGGGGAGGATGGGCCGTGTCGGGGCGGCGGAGTCTCAGGGGTCGGTCGACGGCCGAGGGAGCGAAACCGTGCTTGAACCGTGTCGGGGAGTGGCCGTCGTCGACGTTCCGCCGCTCCGACGTACTGACTAATCGTTCAGTCAGGTATATGTCCTTCGATAGGCCGTCGAACCCGCTGTCGAAAGCGTACGGTCGATTCGTTCACAGCTCTGGAGGAATTCGAACGGTGACGGTCCTCACGCTCCACGAGGAGGACTGCCGACGGACCAGGAGGTGACGGCGACCACCGTCGCCGTCACACGGGAGCCGGCCGACACTACCGGGAGGGAGTGAGTCACGCCGAGTCGAATGCTGCCCGCCGGTCGAGGGCGGTGTGGAGCGCGTCCACGTCGCGTTCGAGCAGTCGAGCGGCCTCCAGTCTGACCCGGCGTGCCCGGTCGGCGGCGATGGTGTCGCCGGCGTAGAACTGCCCCGAGAGCGGGTGGTAGCGGGTCGTGTCGACGTCGAACGCTTCGAGGTACTTCCAGACGAACGGCGAGTCCAGACCGCGTTCGATGGCCGTCGAACTGAGTTGCTGGAGTTCCGCGTACTCGGGGACCCGAATCTCGTCGTTCGTGACGCCGGGGGCACCGACCGTGACGGGCAGGTCGGCGGTCCTGGCGACCAGCGGTGCGAGGTCCTCCAGCAGGGCGACGACGTGACTCGGCAGGGTCGTATCGGGCGAGCGCCACTCGACGGTCGGCGTCTCGCGGCGCAGTCGGACGGGCGTCGTCACCACGTCCTCGGGGTCGAAGTGGGCGGCGAACTCCTCGGCGCTCACGCCGCGGTTGCTCGCCATCGTCCGCAGGTCCTCGTAGCACCACTGGAGACGGCGCTCCCACTCCTCGGGGTCGTCGGTGTACGCCCAGAGGTCACGGTACTCGCCGAACTCGTGGCCCGCGCGATAGCGATAGGCGTACGCCCGCGAGGAGTTCGCCAGTCGCTCACCCTCGTAGAACGGCGAAGAGGCGACGAGCGCGAGCGCCGGGTCGAGCGCCGTCAGCAGGTTCAACTGCCGGGCGACGTTGCCCTGCTCGAAGTGGACGTGCGTGCCCGCGCAGTTCCTCGCCACCGCGAGGCCGTCGCCGTAGATGCGTTCGAGCAGGTCGCCCCGGTCGGAAGCGACCGGCGAATCACAGACGGTCAACGGCGTCCCGAGCGGCACGAGGTGTCGGTCGGTCTCGCGGGCGTGCGTGAGCAGCGTGTCGAGGACGTCGACGAGGCTCTCGGCGATACCCGCCGGCGACCCGCGCGGTGGCGTGACCACCTCGACGAGCGACTCGACGAACTCCGGCACCGCGAGGTCGTGGTGCTCGATCAGGTCGTGACCGGCACAGAGGGCTCCGTTCTCGTCGACCACCCAGAACTCCATCTCCACCCCGAGTTGCATGCCTCCGGGAGTCGGTGGGTGGGGATACCGCTTGCCACGGCGTGTGCGTGGTCGAGCAGCGAGCGTGTCGGAGGCCCGGTCGGCGAGACGAGGGGCGACCCGCCGCTCAGGCCCCCCACGTGAACCGCGAGTCGAGCACGTAGCGGTAGACGCCGCTGACGAGGATGGCGACGCCGTTGGCGACGAGCACCCACAGCGGACCGGCCCACTCGGCGAGGGGTGAGAGCGGACCGACCCACTCCACGAGGGCGTAGAGGACGCCCAACTGGAGCGGAATCGCGCTCCCGCGGACGACGTTCGTCGTCACGAGGCCTCGGAGGAAGGCACGGCGACTGTCGTTGCTCCGTTCGCCGAACGTCCAAGCGTTGTTCAGGAAGTACTGGAAGACGATGGTAATCTCGATAGCGACGGTCGCGCCGACGAGGTAGTTGAGACCGAGCGCGACGAACGCCGCGAGGAGGACGGTCTGGATACCCGCGGCGACGGCCCCCACGAGGACGAACCGTCGCAGTCTGACCGCCAACGGCCGGTCGACGACGCTCCGGAGGAGACTCACCTCCATCTATACACGGAGCGGTCGACGGCGGTCGGTCCCGGAACGTGCTCGTGTCGGGTCGTGTCTCCCCCGCTTCCCCCCGACCCGTCGGCCGCGCGCTCTTCCCCCGCGATACGTACCCATTGGGGGAGATACGGTGGCCTCCCGTCTGAAGGTTGCGGTCGGCGAACGTGTGTGAGCCGACGCCTCGAACCGCGAGACGGCGGTCGCTCGGCGGTCGTCGACGGCCCGAGAACTGGACGCCCGGTTCAGAGCACTCGGTCGAGCAGGTCGGCGTCGGGGTGGACGAAGACCCCGTTCTCGGTCCGGTCGAGGTCGACGAACCCCGCCTCGTCGAGCAGCGGCAGGTGCTCGCGGTACAGCGAGACGAGGACGCAGTCGAAGCGCTCCTCGTCGAACCGCGACCAGTCGCCGTCCAGTTCCTCGGCGACGACCAGTTCCGCGACCCGGTCGAGTTCGAGGACGTGGGTCCGCCCGTCCAGTACACGGAGCAGGGCACGGCGACGGGCGTCGCTGAGGACGCGACCGACGAGTTCCGACGACGGCGTGCTCGATTCGGCGAAGACCGACGAGGCGGCAATCTGCGATGACATTCTTCGTTCCCAGTACGCCATTCACGCGTTCGGTGATAGCACCTCGGCCTAAACAGTTTGGGCGGCGGTGCGGGAAACCGGTCAGCGGCTGTCAGAGGTCCGGAGACACCCATCACCGGTCACGTCGAGAGGCGACCGAGAAGAGCAGTCGGAAACGGGACCGGTGGCGGACGACAGGATGGAGCCGTGACGGAACACCTATATTCCAGTCGAAGATTCGTGGAGATATGAAGGAGGCACTCGACCGGGTCTCGACCGGTGTCGGCGGACTCGACGAGGTACTCGACGGCGGGCTGGTCGCCGACAGAACGTACATGATTCGCGGACAGCCGGGGGCCGGCAAGAGCATCCTCGGACTGGAGTTCCTCGTCGCCGGTGTCGACGCCGGCGAGGACGTTCTGTACGTCAACATGGAGGAACCCGAACGCGAGATCCGACAGAACGCCGCGTCGCTCGGCATCGACCTGGAGGACGTCGCGTTTCTGGACCTGAGTCCGGACTCGGAGTTCTTCGCCGCGGACATGAGCTACGACATCTTCGCGTCGGACGAGGTCGAGGGGGGCGAACTCACCGACCGAATCACCGAGCGCGTCGAGACGCTCGCCCCCGACCGTATCTTCGTCGACCCCATCAGTCAGCTCAGACAGCTCTCCCCCGACGAGTACCAGTTCCGCAAGGAGGTGCTCTCGTTCATGCAGTTCCTCAAAGAGCAGGGCGCGACGGTGCTGTTCACCTCCCAGGCGACGGCCACCACACCCGACGACGACCTCCAGTTCATGTGTGACGGCGTCGTCGAACTCGACCGTACCGAGAAGGGCCGGACGGTGACGGTCCCGAAGTTCCGTGGGTCGGGAACGCTCGACGGCGAGCACGCGCTTCGCATCCGCGAGGGTGGAATCGAGGTCTACCCCCGACTCCTCCCGCGACACCACCAGAAGGCGTTCCCCAACGAGACGCTCCCGTCGGGCGTCCCCGAACTCGACAAACTGCTCAACGGCGGCATCGAACGCGGGACGGTGACCATCGTCACCGGGTCGCCCGGTGTCGGGAAGACGACGACGGGCGTCCAGTTCATGAAGGAGGCCGCCGGGCGGGGCGAGCGTTCGGTCGTCTACTCGTTCGAGGAGGCGAAGAACACGCTCGTCCACCGCTGTGAGTCCATCAACATGCCCGTCGAGACGATGATGGAGAAAGGGACCCTCGCCATCGAGGAGGTCGAAGCCCTGCGCCTGTCGGCGACGGAGTTCGCCCACATGGTCCGGGAGGAGGTCGAGGCCAACGACACGAGCATCGTCATGATCGACGGTGTCGAGGGGTACAAGCAGGCGTTGCGTGACGCGGACGAGGAACTCGCCCGCGAACTCCACTCGGTCTGTCGCTACCTGAAGAACATGGGCGTCACCGTCATCCTGATGAACGAGATTCCGACCGTCGTCGGTGAGTTCCAGTTGACCCAGGCCGGCCTGTCGTACCTCTCGGACAGCATCGTGTTCATCCAGCACATCGAGATGAACTCCCGCATGCGGAAGGTCATCGGCGTGCTCAAGAAGCGAACGAGCGACTTCGAGCGCAACGTCAGGCAGTTCCGTATCACGGAGTACGGCGTCGAGATCGGCGAACCGCTCGACGGACTCACGGGCATCCTGACCGGCAACCCGACGTACGAGAACGCCGACCCCGGCGTCGGGAGTCGCTCACGCGAGCGGGCACGCGAGAAGACCCGAAACGTGTTCGGGGACGACGACGACCGGGCGGGGAAGCGAGGGCCCCCGAGACAGCACCACGCTGGAGACGACCACGGGACCGACTGGCCGTGACGACGGCACGTCCCGGTCGGGGCGTGGGTCGTCCCCGGCCCGTGTCGGACCCGCGGGGGACGACGCGGTGAGTCGTATCCTCCTGCTCACGGAGTCCGGACGGAACCAACGGCTCCTCGCGGAGTGGCTGGCGACCCAGTACGACGTCGTCGAAGGCGACGACGCCTCGGCACTCGACGACGAGTTCGACTGCTGTCTGGTCGACCGGACGATGCTCGGTCGTCACGAGGACGCGCTGATGGAGCGCAAGCGACGGGAGCGGCCCGTCATGCTTCCGTACCTGTTCGTCGTCTCCAAACGCGAACGCGACCGGATGGGGCCGGACCTCTGGAGACGAATCGACGCCGTCGTCCGTGACCGTGTCGACGAACTCATCACCGCCCCCATCAAGCAGGCCGAACTCAAGGCACGACTGGAGAACCTGCTCCAGTCACGGGCGCTCTCCGTGGAGTTGCGCGAGCAGCGAGACGCGCTGCGGACCCTCGACCGACTGAACGTCGTCATCCGTAGTATCGACCAGTCGCTCGTCCAGGCGTCGACCCGCGAGGAGATCGAGCAGGCGGTGTGTGAGCGCCTCGTCGACGTCGACCGGTACGTCGGGGCGTGGATCGGCAACGACCGAGCGACGACCCGGACGGTCGTCTCGCGTGCGACCGCCGGAGTCGTCGGGACGCTTCCCGACGAGGAGGGTGGACCGACCACCCGGACGGTCGAGACGGGCGAGCGGACGGTCGTTCGGTCCGTCCACGAGGGCGAAGACGAGTGGCACGACGCCGCCAGCGACGTCGACGTCACCGCCGCGATCGCGATCCCCATCGTCTACGAGGCGACGACCTACGGTGTGTTGACCGTCTACGCGGACGACCCCGAGGCGTTCGGCGACGAGGAGGAGGTCGCCGTGCTGTGTGAACTCGGTGAGACCATCGGTCACGCTATCAACGCCGCCGACAGCAGGCGGGCACTGCTCACCGACCGCGTCACACAGTTCGAGTTCGGTATCGACGCCCCCGACGCTCCGCTTCGCGGGCTTGCGACGGCGGCGAACTGCTCGTTCGAGTTCCGCGGTATCGTCTCGGCGACCGACGGGTCGTATCTGGAGTACTACTCGGCGTCGGTCGACGACCCCGAGACACTCGTCGAGGCGGCCGACGGGGTCGACGACGTCGAGCGGATTCGCCACGTCGGCGACCACGGCGGCGAGTCGCTGTTCGAGCTTCGGTTCGACCAGCACGTCGTCCAGACTATCGGGGCGCTCGGCGGCCGAGCGACCGCGCTACAGGCCGACTCGACCGGCTACCGCGTCACCGCGGAGTTCCCACGCGACGCCGACCGTCACACCGTCGTCGACTCGCTGGCGACGGCCTACGGGTCGGCCACGCTGCTCGCTCAGCGCGAGACCGAACGGGAGTTCACCTCACAACAAGAGATCTGGGAGTCGTTCCGCAGTCGTCTCACCGACCAGCAGTGGCGCGCGCTCAAGGCCGCCCACCTCGCCGGGTTCTTCGAGTGGCCCCGCGGGTCGACCGGCGAGGAGGTGGCGGACTCCCTCGACATCTCCGCACCGACGTTCCACGAACACCTCCGGGCCGCCCAGCGAAAGCTCCTGGAGACGCTCGTCGACGACTGAGACGGACGGCCCGCGAATCGAGGTCGGCGCGAACCGTCACGTCGTGCCGTATCTCGTCGCCCTCGGGGAACTGGTCGGCGACGCCATCACCGGCGTCCTCGGGGTCGGACTCGCGGTCGTCGTGTTCGACGTCCTGGCCGTTCGGCGGCGCAGTCGACGGGCGACGGAGCGGTAGCGAGCCTCAGCCGACGACCGCTTCCAGCGTCTCGCGTTCGTCCTCGCGGTCCATCCCCTCGACGAAGCCGACGCGGACGGCGTCCACGCCGTCGACGGTCGCGAACGTGTCGAGGCGCTCGCGGACCGTCTCGGGCGTTCCACAGGCGGCCAGTTCGTCCAGCAGGTCGTCGGGGAGCGCGGCGGCCATCGCCGCGGTGTCCCGGTCGTCCCACGCCGCACGGACCTCGTCGACCACGTCGGAGTAGCCCTGTTCGGCGACCGACTGGCCGTAGAACGGGCCGTACGCGCCGACGAGGAACGCGACCGTCGAGCGGGTCGCCTCGCGTGCACCCGCCGGGTCCTCGACGCTGGCACAGCATCGAATCAGCGGGGCCACGCGCACCTCGTCGGTCGAGCGGTCGCCGAGACCCGCGCCACGGTCGAGGTCCCCGAGGCGGTCGGCGAGGCCGTCGGGAGTGAACAGCTGTGGCACCCAGCCGTCGGCGAACCGGCCCGCGAGTTCGACCGCCTTCGGGCCGAGGGCGGCGACGTCGATGGGCGGCGGGTCGTCGGGTACCGGCCGGTCGTAGGCGAGACCGCCGATGTCGAACACGTCCCCGTCGTAGCTGACGCGTCCGCCCTCGTACACCTCGTGGACGATGTCGATGGTCTCGCGCAGGCGGCGGAGCGGGCGGTCGAACGCCGCGCCGTGCCAGCGTTCGGCGATGGCGGGCGAACTCGTCCCGAGTCCCAGACGGAATCGGCCGCCGGTCGCCTCGTGCATCGTCAGTGCGGTCTGGGCGAGGGCGGTCGGGGCGCGACCGAACGGCGAGAGGACGTCCGTCGAGATGCCGATGCGCTCGGTTCGCTCGCCGACGACGGCGAACGTCGTCACCATGTCGCGGCCGGTGGTCTCACCGGCCGAGACCCGGTCGAACCCCAGTTCTTCGGCCAGTCGCGCCTGCTCGGCGATGGAGTCGAGCGTGTCGTGGGCGCTGGCCCGGACGACGAGGTCACGTGCGACTGTCATAGCGGGGCGACGGCCCCAGGGTGGGTAACTGTTGTCACGCGTCACGGTGACGGTGACGAACCGCCACCGCTCGCTCACCGAGAGAGACACGGACGAGGACAGGACGTCACGGGGGACAGTCCGACCCGCGTGCGAGTACGCGTGTGAGTCTGCCACACGGCGCGTGGACGTACACCCGACCCGGGTCGTCACGGACGGTCGACACGACCGCCGACCGGCGAGGGGTCGTCGTCGACGACGGAGGCCGACGGTCGTGATTCCGGGGTGGTGAGTGGTTACTGGCCACCGAACGCCCCGAAGACCGACAGGACGCGGGGGTCGACGCTACCCGACGGTGCGGCACGGCGGCCGGACCGGCCGGGGCCGTTCGGCCGCGACGTAAATGTCGGCTTGCTGAGTAGCGGCGACTGTTGCTGCGTGCAAACGTCGACGTTCGACGCGGTGGGAGAGTGGGACGACCTTCGGGGGTTATCTCCTGAACTGGCGTCTGAGCCGACCGTATGGTAGCTGATACACTCGCTCGCCTGCTGCCAGGCGGGCGCTCACGCCGCATCGCCTTCGTCGCGCTCGTCGCCCTGATGGTCACGATAGCTGGCTGTGGTGGCGCGGGCCCCTCGAACAACACGACAGGAACCGACGACGGCCTCGACGGCACGGAGACGACCGACGGTGGCGTCGACACCGGCACCGAGACCACCGACGGCGAGACGACCACCGACGCGGGAACCGACGATGAGACGACCGACGCCGGTAACGAGACGGCCGGCAACGGGACGACGAACGACACCGGCACGGCGAACGTCCGTGTCGCGCACATGTCGCCCGACGCACCCGCCGTCGACGTCTACGTCAACGACGAGACGTTCCTCACCAACGTGACGTTCGGCAACGTCTCGGAGTACACCGAAGTCGCCCCCGGCGAGTACAACGTCTCCATCACCGAGGCGGGCAACCAGAGCAACGTCGTCTTCGCGGAGAACCTGACCGTCGAAGCGCAGAACTACACCGTGACCGCCCTCGGTGAGGTCGGCGAGAACGCCACCGAACCGTTCAGCGTGCTCGTCCTGCAGGACGGCCCGATGGAGGCGACGGTGGGCGACGAGACGACCACCGAGAACGGCACGGCCACCGAGAACGGCACCAACGCGACGGACGCCGGGACGAACGTCTCCGGTAACGCGTCGGTCCGTGTCGTCCACGCCTCGCCCGACGCCGGCCCCGTGGCCGTCCAGGTCGCCGGGACCGACACCACGCTCGCCGAGAACGTGACGTTCGGCACCGCGACCGAGTACGTCGACGTGCCCGCCGGCACCTACACGCTCGAAATCGTTCCGGCCAACGACACCGAGACGGTCGTGACGACGGTCAGCGTGAACGTCGAAGCCGACACGCCGTACACCGCGTTCGCCGCGGGCTACGTGACGGAAGACGCACCCGCGGACACGCCGTTCGAGGTGTTCCTCGCCGTCGACGACCCCGAAGCGACGACGATGGACGACTCGGCGACCGGCGGCGACGAGACGACCACCGAGGAGGAGACCACGACCGAGGAGAGCGACTCCTCGGTCGGTCTCCCGGTACCCCCGCTGTTCGCGTAGTCCCGCCGACACGGCGGGCCGACCGGACGGAACTCCTCGACACTCCTTCGACGTCACCGAGCCGCGAGCGACGCGACCGAACGCGTTCGGCCGGGCGGAGAGTCCACCGGCCGCGAACAGTCACAGAGCCGTGGATGTGTCAACAGTTGCCACAATACAAGACCACATTATTAGCCCCCGTATAGGAGTGAACGGATCCGTCGCTACCGTCTGTCATTCCCTTGTGATAGGATCCTCGGCACCGGTCGCCGCCAACGGCCGGTGCCCAAACCTGCCTCGCGCCACCCGACCGCGAGCGGTCGCTCGTTCAGTCGTCCCGGCCGTCCCAGTAGCGAAGCCACTCGGCGAGCGTCGCGCGAACGCCCTTGGTCCGGACGGTGACGGCACCGTCGAACTCCCACCGGTAGTGGGTCGACTCCTCGCCCAGCGACGTCGGGACGTCCACCGCGAACTCGGAGAGCGACGCCGATATCTCGTCTTCGCCCTCGATGCTCTCGTCGAGCACGTCCTCCATCACGTCGAGCCAGGACGGCGCGTCGGGCCTCCTCGCCGTCTCGTCGGTCATACCGGACCTCGGGTTGCCACCCTCATATGTCTCACCCTCGGTACGCGGAGAGTCCCCCGCGAGACAGTCCATCGAACGGTCCGTTCTCCGACATTGATGGCCGCGCTCGGCGTACCGCAGGCCATGTGGGAACTCGGAGCGGAGTCAGACGAACCGGAGTGGCGTGTCGTCGACGACGTGCCGTTCGAGAAGACGCTGTTCGCCGTGGTGAGCACCTCGGCGGGGCCGTTCGCCATCGGTGACGGCGGGACGATGCTCGCCGACCGCGGCGAGGGCTGGGCGGTGGTCTTCGAGAGCGGACCACACACGCGGGACAACCAGCTACGGGCGCTCGCCGTCACCGACGACGGCGAACGCGTCTGGTTCTCCGGGTCCTCGGGTGCGCTGGGCTGTTACGACGTGACGAGTCGCCGGAAGTTCGACTACTCGATGCCCGAGGGGATGACCTCCACGTGGGAGGCCATCACCGTCGCCGGGCCCCGCGGAAGCGAGAAGGCGCTCGTCTCGAACGGCTCCGGGGAGGTGCTCCCGTTCACGATGGACGGCTTCGACGCCGACTGGGGCGTCGCCGACAAACCCTCGGGCGCTGGCTCGACGATGGCCGCACTCGGCGCGTCCCCGGAGGGTATCGGCTACGCCGTCGACACCAGCGGGAACGTGTTCGAGACGACGGCCAAGGACGGCTGGGAGCGCATCGGCATCCGGGACGCGCAGGTGACGTTCTACGACATCTACGCGGGCGAGCAGGGCCGGGTCTACGTCGCGGCGGGCGACGGGCGTATCTACCGCTACGACGACTCCTACAGGAACTGGACGCCCATCGGCGTCACCGACACCGCCTCGCTCCGGGCGTTCAGCGCCCACGAGGACGAACTCGTCGTGCTCGGCAACGGCGGCGAAATCTACGAGCGCGTCGAGGGCGACCGCTGGGAGGCCGTCCACGCCCCGACCGAGGAGGACCTGTTCGACGTGGCGCTCGGCGACCCCGACGTGGCCGTCGGCGCGGACGCGACCGTCCTCGAACGCCCCCGACAGGAACCACGACAGGCCGGGACGAGCGAGGACGGCGACCAGTTCGAGGGTCGCGGGGAGGACCACGACGGCGACGCGGCGTCCCCGTCGGACGAGTAGCACACGACACTTCCGACCGGTTCGACGGCGGTCCGCTTCCTCGCCGCCGACGGTCGGACCCACCGTGTGACCGGTCACGCGCGAAACACCGTCTCGGGCAGTACCGTCTCGGCGTAGCCCACGAGCGTCTCGCGGAGGCTCGGTTTCACCAGGAGGACCACGCCGTAGACGAGCGCTCCCGAGAGAAGGTAGCCCAGCAGTGCGACCGCGGAGTCGAGCGCCACCGAGCGACCGAGCGCGACGAGGACACCACCCATCACCAGCGACGCACCCACACACCACGCGAGGTCGGCGAGCGGAACCGACAGCGGGACGAACCGCCCGAGATACCGCATCCGGAGCGCCGTCCCGAGGGCGAACGAGAGCGTCGTGGCGACGGCCGCGCCGACCAGTCCGAACGCGAGGACGAGCGTGACGTTCAACACGAGGTTCAGCCCGAGCGAGAGGGCCGTCGCACGCGCGACCAGGTCGGGCCGATCGAGGCCGAGGAGCGTCCGGCCGACGACCAACTGGATCGCCTCGGAGGCCTTCCCCGCGACGAGGACGACGAGGACGAGACTGGCGGTCGTGAACTCCGGGCCGAACGCGATGCGAAGGAGGTCCTCGCCGACCACGACCGCCCCGGCGACCGCCGGGAGGACGAAGACGAGCGCGGGGAGGAACGCCGCACTCACCAGCCGTCCGATACGTTCGCTGCCGCCGTCGGCGTCCCACGCGCTCGTCTGTGGCATGATGGCGACGCCGATGGCCCCCGCGAGCAGCGTCGTCACGCTGGCGACGCGCCACGCGATCTCGTAGGCGGCCACGTCCGCCGCGGTGAGCAGGAGGCCGACGACGAGCACGTCCATCCAGCTGTGGACCTCCCGGCCGACGCTGGGGATGGCGTTGTACTTCGCGTAGCCGAGCAACGAGCGGGCGTCCGCCTCGGTGGGCGTCGCCGGGGACGGCCGGAGCTTCACCGCCGCCCAGCAGTTCGACGCCGTGACACCGACGAGGAAGCCGACGACGAGTGCGAACACGTCCATCCCGCTCCAGACGAGGACGGCGGCGAGACCCCACTGGAGACCGAGTTTGAGCACCATCAGGTCCCCGGTCTCTCCGGTCCGCAACGTGCCTCGAAGCCCCGCGTTGAGTACCAACTGAGCCGTCGTCAACAGGAGGGCGAGCGCGAGCAACAGCGCGAGGTCCGCACCGAGATACCCCGAGACGACGCCCCGGAAACCGACGACGACGGCCGAGAGGACGCCGGCGACGCCGCCGACGACGGACGCCCCCGTCCAGAAGACGCTGGGGCCGCCGCCCGCGCTCATACGTTTCTCGATGGCCGTCGAGATGCCGACGTCCGAGAGCATCACGAGCATCGCCAGCGCGGCCTGGAACAGGAAGAAGACCCCCAACTGGCCGCTCCCCAACACCCGTGCGAAGTAGGCTAACGCGAGGAACGACAGCGCCGTCGTCCCCACTCGCGCGGCGAACAACCGGAGCGAGGAGCGCGAGACGCTCATCCGACCAGACCCGCCCGCGAGGTGGGGACGGTGTGAGGAACCGGGCGGCGTGAGGCGTCTCGGCCGTCGTGACTGCGCGGTGCGCTACGTGCTCGGCGAGACTGCCGCGACCCGGTCATCACCGGGCGAACACGCCCACCGGGTATTGTTAGTCCGGGCCTTTCGGCCCGCTCGACGTCCGTTCGAGGAGGACGCCACCCGACCCCACCGCCACCGCCGGTTCGGTGAGCGCGACGCCACGGACGGCGGCGTCGCCGCCCACCTCGACGCTCGCCCAGTCGCCGTCCCGGCCCACCGAGAGCAGGGCGCTGTCCCCACCGGCGAGCGACTCGGGACCACGGAAGTCGACCGACCGGACGGTCGCTCCGCCGAGGTCGAACGGCACCCAACCCTCGTCGTCGTGGGCGTAGACCCGGCCGTCCGACCCACCGACCAGCAGGCGGTCGGCGCGGGCGGCGACGCTGGTCAGCGTGCCGTCGGTGTCGTCGATACCGATGCGCTCCCAGCCGTCGGCGGTGGTCCGCCAGACGTCGCCGTCGCCGTCGACGCCGTAGCCGAACGGTCCGTCCGCGGCGAGGGCGGCGACGGCGGTGCCACCGCTCGGCGTCGTCGGCCGGTCCCAGTCCACCTCGTCGTCGGTGACGACGCCGGCGTGGACGTTGCCCGACCCGTCGGCGACCAGCAGTTTCTCCTCGCCGCGTGCGCCCGCGACACAGAGGGCGTCGAACGTCCCCTCGGCATCCTGTGGTCGGGAGCAGTCGTTTCGGTCGCCGGTCGCCAGGTCGACCGACCCGAGTGCGCCGTCCGCACCGGCGAACCAGACGCGCCGGCCGTCGGCAGTGGCGGCGACGGTGTGGAGCGTCCGCCCACGGGCGGCCGGGCCGTCTTCGAGGACGACGCCCCACTGCTCGCGGTTGCGGCCGAGGACGACGCCGTCGCTCCCGACGACGACGGGACCGTTCGCGCTGTCACAGACGTCGTAGAGCGTTTCGGAGACGGGCACCGACGCCCGCTCCCACACACCGGGGTCCGGACCGTCGAACTCCCACATGCTCGACGGGAGGGACGCGAGGCCGATGAACCCCGACGAGCGTGCGGTCGGACTGTCACTCTCGTCGTCCGGTCGCCACACCCGTCGGTGCAAACCGCTAAGCGAGTGGAGTCGAACGACCCCCCGTGCACGTCATCAACGAGGTCCACATCGCTCCGCTGGGCTACGAGTACGACCGTATCGTCGGGCCGGTTCGCGCGTACGGCGTGGACGTGGTCTATCTCCTCGAACACGACGGCCCGGCCGACGAACGCGCCGACTACCACGAGGAACTGAAGGCCGAACTCGACGAGGAGTGTACGGTTCGGACTCACACAGCAGACCTCATGGACATCTACGACGTCCTCGGTGCGGTGACGACGCTGGCCGCCGACCACCCCGACGACATCGTCCGGGTCAACGTCTCCAGCGGGTCGAAGCTGTCGGCGGTCGGTGCGACCATCGCCTGCATGTGCACGGACGCGACGCCCTACTACGTCCACCCCGAGGGCTACGCCCACGCCGACCGGGGCGAACGACAGAGCTACGGCTACGCGGGCGACGAGGTGCTCCCCGCCTACCCCATCGAATCACCGACCCGCGACCAGGTGGCGACGATGGCCTACCTCGAGGAGACCAACTCCGCCCACCGGACGGCGAAGAAGAAACACCTCATCGAGTACGCCGAGGCCGAGGGCCTCTCGTACATCGCCGAGAACCAACCGGCCAACGACAAGGCGAAGTTCGCGCTGTTGAACGCCAACGTCGTCGACCCGCTGGTCGAGGACGGCTACATCGACGTCGAACGCGTCGGCCGGCGCAAGCAGGTGACGCTCACCGAGACGGGCCGCGACGCCCTCCGCGCGTTCCGCCACAAACTCTGATTCGACACGCCACCGCCACCGACCGGGATGGGTGTCGTGAGAACAGATAGTATGGATTGTATCGATACTATCTACAGTCAGTGTACTCACGACACAGTACTGAATACACGACACGGAGACCGTTCACACGGTGCCCGGCAGCCGGGTGCCCCGCCACGAGGCGGCCGTCGGTGTCGGCGGGGCGGCCCGCGTCTCCCGGCAACCGACCTCCGGTGATGGCGTGAAGGCATCACCGGTCCGTGTGAGGCGACTCACACGCCGCGCGGCGGCCGCGGAGCCGAACCACGTTCGGTCACCGTGTGGACGCCGCGACCCCCCTGACCGAACGACGGTTCGGCCCTCCCCCCGCGCGGCGCACCTCCGCGCCGCACCGCACGCTGTCGGCTCCGGCGTTTCCGCAGAACAGTGTCGAACGGGTTACTCGGAGACGGCCGTCGGCGCGGACTGTCGTGTCGCCGTGGCGTCGAACGGTTTCTCCTCGACGGTGACGACGCCGTCGGCGTCGACGGTGACCGTGTAGCCACAGTACGAGAAGACGACGAAGCCGTTCATCGACGCCCCCTTACAGAGCGCGTCGAGTGCGTCCGGGTCGACGACGTCGTTCAGTGGCGGTTCGAGCCGCATCGGGTCGGTGTCCTCTCTCGCAGCCACCTGTTCGATGACGGCCACACTCGGTGGAAGCTGTCCGGTCCCCTGAGACATATTCCACCAGCAGGACAAGACGCATATAAAGCCACTGGATACACACATAGAGTGCCATGGGTGAAAGTGACATCCCAGAGAATATACCCGGTAAATCAGGGGACACGCCGCCCGACTGCGGCGGAGTCGGACCGTTTAATCCGCCACGCGACGACCCACCGGCATGTCGAGTGTCTTCGAGCGACGGACGCGAGCGGCCCAGGACCGACTCCGCGAGGCCGACGCCGACCTCGTCTGCTTCCCGAGCCACAACCTCTACTACCTGAGCGGGTTCGACGAACACCCCGGCGAGCGCCACCTCCTCCTGTTCGTCCCGCAGACCGGCGACCCGACGTTCCTCGTTCCGGCGCTCTACGGCGAGCAGGTTCGCGAGACGTCGTGGGTCGAAGACGTCCGGACGTGGGACGACGACGAGGACCCCCGCGAGGCGCTCTCGACGGTCGTGGCCGACCTCGGCCTCGGGGATCGCGTACTCGTCGACGACACGATGCACGCCCGGTTCACCCAGGACCTCGCGGCGGTCCACGACGCCGAGATGGGCCTGGCGAGCGAGGTGCTCGGGCCGCTCCGGACCCGGAAGGACGACGCCGAACTCGACGCTCTCCGACGAGCGGGCGAGGCCGCCGACGAGGCTCTCACGGCCGTTCGTGCGCTCGGCGAGGAGGTCGTCGGGTGGACCGAGACGGACCTCGCGCGCCGTATCGAACGCGAACTCGACGCGGCGGGCGGGTCGGGCGTCTCCTTCGCGGTCATCGCCGGGTCGGGACCGAACGGTGCGATGCCACACCACACCCACGGCGACCGGACCATCGAAGCGGGCGACCCGGTCGTGCTGGACTTCGGGACGGTCGTCGACCAGTATCCGAGCGACCAGACCCGGACGCTCGTGTTCGCGGGCGACCCACCGGCCGAGTTCGAGACGGTCCACGAGGTGGTCCGGGAGGCACAGCAGGCGGCCGTCGACGCCGTCGAACCCGGCGTCACCTGCGAGGCCGTCGACGCCGCGGCCCGCGAAGTCGTCGCGGACGCGGGCTACGGCGAGCAGTTCGTCCACCGCACCGGCCACGGCGTCGGCCTCGACGTCCACGAGGAACCGTACATCGTCGCGGGCAACGACCGCGAACTCGAACCGGGGATGGTGTTCTCCGTCGAACCCGGCGTCTACCTGCCCGACGAGTTCGGCGTCCGCATCGAGGACCTCGTCGTCGTCACCGCCGACGGGTGTGAACGACTCAACCACACCGACCGCGACTGGCGGTGTTGAGCGGTCAACGGGTCAGTTCCCCGACACTCACGGGTAGGAGAGGATTTCGTTCCAACCGTCGGTGAATAACCAAACCGACGAACGTGGTGCGTGTGAACTATGCCCA
Source organism: Halomarina oriensis (assembly GCF_009791395.1). Lineage (GTDB taxonomy): Archaea > Halobacteriota > Halobacteria > Halobacteriales > Haloarculaceae > Halomarina > Halomarina oriensis. Next base: position 159,007 of record NZ_WSZK01000001.1, on the reverse strand, counting down.
CGCGAAGCGCGCTGCTCGTCTGTCTCGTCGCCGTCGTCGTCGTCACCGGTGGCCTCGTCGGCACCGTCGGTGCCGGATCGAACGCCTCGCCCACCGTGCAGGGCGACGTGACGACGCTCACCGAGTGTACCGTCGTCACCGAACCGGGAGAGTACCGTCTCGGGAACGACGTCGGACCGGCGGACGGGAACGACCCCTGTCTCCGGATACTCGCCGACAACGTCACCGTCGACGGGAACGGCTTCGTCGTCGACGGCTCCGTGCTCGTCGGTGAGGACACCTCGACGGTCTACGAGGGACTCACGCTCCGCGACGTGACGGCCGACGAACTCGTCGCCGACTCGCTGTTCGGACTCACCGTCACCGACAGCGACCTCGCGGACGGCATCGACGCGCTGTTCTTCCGGGACGTCCTCGTCCACGACAGCCGACTCGGTGGGTCGGGAATCCTGTTCGGCGAACAGGGCGTGGACATCGTCGTCGAGAACAACACGTTCGACGGGACTCAGGGGGTCTACCTGAACGAACGCGTGCAGGGGGCACGCATCGTCGACAACGAGTTCGACATCGGGTCCGGCGTCACGAGTCGGGCCGTCTCCATCTCCAGCACCAGCGGGACGACCAGCGACGTACTCGTCGCCCGGAACACCATCTTCACCGACGGGAACGAGGGTATCAACGTCGTCGAAGGGAGCGCGGGCGTCGACGTCGTCGACAACGTCGTCCGTGGCGCGGCGACCGGTATCGAGTATCTCGGCTCCGTCGGGACCATCAGCGGCAACGACGTCAGCGACAACGACGTCGGCATCGAACTCGTCGCCGTCGAGGGGTTCGGGGACGTCCGGGTCCTCGACAACCGCATCGCGGACAACCGCGTGGGCATCCTCGTCTCGGAGTTCGGTACGAACGAGGCCCTCCTCGTCCGTGACAACGTCTTCGAGGGGAACGACGTCGGACTGCGCAACGACGGTCCGACCCCGGTCGACGCACGCGAGAACTTCTGGGGGGCGGCCGACGGTCCGTCGAGTGTGCCCGACGACCCCGACGCGCCGTTCGCCGACCCCGTGACGGGAGCACTCGCCGATGGTGGCGGTGACAGCGTCTCGGAGGGAGACACCCCCGGCGTCTCGAACGTCCGCTTCGACCCCTTCTTGGGCGGCGACGACCGACCGCCTGAACCGGAGCCGGAGCCTGAACCGGAACCGGAGCCTGAACCGGAGCCTGAGCCCGAACCGGAACCGAACGCCACGTACTACCAGTTCGACTTCGTCTCCGGTCCCGTCATCGAGCGGTTCGGGCCGCCCGACAGCGACCGGTTCTACAACGACCAGTCGCGGCTCGTCCAGTACTTCCACGCCGCCACCGTCGACGGCCACTATCAGAAAGAGAAGACGATGCGTCCCGACGAACTCGCCGCCGACGTCGACAGGTGTGTCACGGTCCGGTCGACCTCCGGGGCGTCGAGCGGCAGCGTGAGGGTTCAGTTCACCGTCGCAGACGGCTGTGAACTCGAACTCACGTGGGCCGTCTACGAGACGCCGGACCGTGGGTTCGACCGAGCGACCGCCAGCGAGCAGCGACTGGTGGACTACGAGACCGGGACGTTCGGCCCAGGAAGCTACACGCTGAGCGTCACGCTCGATGCGACCGAGAACGCCACGAACCGTTCGTCCACGACCGCCCGCCCGTCGTCTGCCCCGCGTCGCTGACGCATCGGCAGGCCACAGACTCACCTGTCGGGCGCTCCAGCACTCTCCTATGGCTGGACTCACCGACACGCTCGGCTGGTCGCTACTCACCTCCGGCATCGTCACGCTCCTCCTCCTCTGGCTCCCCTACGACTCGCTGTACTGGGGTATCGGACTGCTCGTCGTCGGCGTCCTGTTGCTCTCGCGGCGCGTCCTCTGAGGTCACGACGGCCGACGGCTGTCAGTCGACCTCGTTGTGCATCTCCTCCAGCATCTCCTCGACGTCCGGTTCTCGAGAGACGCGAACCGGACGAAGCCACCTCGCTTGCCCCCGCGACGCGGGCAAGAACACCCGGCGGAGGCAACGTCGTCACCCTCGGTCGAGAGAGCGACGGCGCTCTCGACCGACGTTCGACTCGAGGAGGTGGAGGCTCCTCAGCGTCCCTCGACGCTCAGGACCTTGCCGGCGGCGATGGTCTGGCCCATGTCGCGGATGGCGAAACTTCCCAGTTCGGCGATGTCGCCCGACGGCTCGATGCTGAGCGGCTTCTGCGGGCGCAGGGTCACGATAGCGGCGTCGCCGGACTGGATGAAATCCGGGTTCTCCTCGTCGACCTCGCCCGAGGCGGGGTCTATCTTCTGATCGAGGGACTCGAACGTGCAGGCCACCTGCGCGGTGTGGGCGTGGATGACGGGGGTGTACCCCGCGGTGATGACGCTGGGGTGTTGCATCACGACGATCTGGGCCTGGAACGTCTCGGCCACGCTGGGCGGGTCGTCTGCGGGACCGCAGACGTCACCGCGGCGGATGTCGTCCTTGCCGATGCCGCGGACGTTGAACCCGACGTTGTCACCGGGGCCGGCTTCTGGCACCTCCTCGTGGTGCATCTCGATGGTCTTGACCTCCCCCGAGACGTCCGAGGGCTGGAACGAGACGTCGTCACCGATTTCGAGCATCCCCGTCTCGACCCGCCCCACGGGAACCGTCCCGATACCCGAGATGGTGTAGACGTCCTGAATCGGCAGGCGGAGCGGTGCGTCCGTCGGCGGTTGTGGCTCGGGCAGGTCGTTGAGCGCCTCCAAGATGATGGGGCCGTCGTACCAGTTCATGTTGCCCGTGCGCTCGGCGATGTTGTCGCCCTCGAACGCCGAACACGGGATGAAACTCGCGTCCTCCGAACGGAAGCGGACCTGCTGGAGCAGTTTCTGGACGTCGTCTCTGACCTCCTTGTAGGTGTCCTCGCTGTAGTCGACGAGGTCCATCTTGTTGATGGCGACGATGAGTTCGCCGATGCCCAGGGTGCGGGCGAGGAAGACGTGCTCGCGGGTCTGGGGGGCGACGCCGTCGTCGGCGGCGACGACCAGCACCGCGTGGTCGGCCTGGCTCGCCCCCGTAATCATGTTCTTCACGAAGTCGCGGTGGCCCGGCGTGTCGACGATGGTGAAGTAGTACTCGTCGGTGTCGAAGCGCTGGTGGGCGATGTCGATGGTGACCCCGCGCTCGCGCTCCTCGGCGAGGTTGTCCATGACGTAGGCGAACTCGAACCCGCCTTTCCCCTTCTCCTCGGCCTCCTCGCGGTACTGTTCGATGACGTGCTCGGGGACGTTGCCCGTCTCGAACAGGAGTCGCCCGACGAGCGTGCTCTTCCCGTGGTCGACGTGGCCGATGACGGCCAGGTTCTGGTGCGGTTTGTCTGCCATGTATTGGTCCACGCGCGCCGACGGCGCGCTGGTTGAACGTAGTTACCAAGGAACGGGGAAAACGATTGTGCCCTCGATTGACACCTTCTCGCGGGCGGACCGGTCCGTTCCGTGACGGGTCGGGCCGTCGTCGTCGGTTCCCCAGACCCCCTTCGCGCTCGTGACGGTGGAGACGCGACCGTCACCCCCATCGCCCCCTACAGAACTTCCGTCTCGCCGTCCGCCGTCGACACCGTGACCGTCCCGGTGGCGACGTCCAGTTCGACCGTTCGACCGGCCTCGCCGCCGACCGCCTCGGCGACGACGGGCACGTCGAGCGCGTCGAGTTGTTCGCGGGCCGCCTCGACGTTCCGCTCGCCCGCACCGGCCGCGAGGTCCTTCAGCTCGAAGATGGTCGCCCCGCCGACGATGGTCGCCTCGACGTCGCCGAAGCCGGCCCCCGAGCCGACGCAGTCGCGCAGCAGCGACTCGATGGACGTGTCGACGTACTTGCCGGGCATCCCGCCGCTCCGTGGCTGTTTCGGGAGCATCGCGTGGGTGACCCCACCGACGCCCGCCGACTCGTCGTAGAGGACGACCGAGACACACGCGCCCAGCCCGTAGGCGACGAGCGTCTGCTCGCCCGTCCCGACGACGTAGTTCGAGACGCCGACGAGCAGCCGTTCGGGACCCGGCGCGTCGTCGGGCGTCGAGGTGAACGTCTTCACAGGTCCACCCCCTCGATGTCGCCGATCTCCTGGAGGTCGTCGGAGTTCGGGCCGCCCGTCGCGGCCGAGAACTCCGCCTGCATCGGGACGGCCTCGACGTCCGTCACGTCGAGACGCTCCAGTGCGGCTTCGAGGTCAGTCTCGTTGGGAATCGCGTAGATGTCGAGGTCGAACTCCGTGTCGACGGCCTTCAGCCGGGTGTCGAAGACGAACGCGAACTCCTGGCCCTCCGACAGCCCCACGATGAGCGGGTCGACCACCGCTGGCCCCATGTCGTGGGCGAAGGTGGGCGTCGTGTGGTCGATGGTCGTATCGAGCAGGTTCGCCCACCCGTCGAGCAGCCCCGACGCCATGATGTTCGACAGCTCCTGGACCGCGTCCTGACCCATCGCGCTCAGGCCGTCGTCGTTCGCGGACTCGCCGACGGTCGCCTCCACGAGCTGGTTGGCCGAGCGCTCGCTGAACAGGAACAGGAGGTAGCCCGAGGGCAGGCCGTCGAAGCCGAACGCCACGCTGACCTGCGGTTCGGCGGGCACGTCCTCCGGGATGGCGTCGAGCGAGACGAAGTTGATGCGCCGGATGTCGACGTCCATGTCGATACCCGTCATCTTCGTCAGGTTCTCGGCGACCGTCTCCGCACCGCGGTGGGCCATCCGGTCGAAGCCGACCAGCTTCTCGTACTCCAGTGAGTAGCCCGCGGTCCGGCGCTCGAACAGCGACTCGATGGAGTCGCGCTCGGGCATGAAGTAGTGTTTGAACGCGAACTCCGTGCCGACGGCCTCGATCTGACTCCGGAAGACCAGCGCCAGTTCGTCGGCCGGCGTGATGTCCTCCTCGTCGAGGAACGCGTCGGGCGAGGTGCCGTCGACGTACTCCGGCGTCGTGACGTCGATTTCCGTCTGGAGCACGTCCGCCCAGCCGTCGACGAAGCCGCTGTTCATGATCTGGCTGACCTCGGCGACGGCGCTCTGCGTGAGGCCGTCGTCCATCCCCTCGGTGAGCGTCGCGGCCACCTCGCGGGCGCTGTCCTCGTCGAACAGCAACAGCGAGGTCCCCTCGACGCCGCCGGTGAGTTCGACGCGGATGCCGACCTTCCGGACGTCGTCGTCGAGTTCCGCACGGATGGCGGGACCGGTGGTGAAATCCAGGCGCGTCACGCCGACGCGCGTCTGGATGTCCGTCATCGGCGTCAGTCGCCCAGCGGCGAGTTCCGCCCCCTCGCGGGCCATCTCGTAGAAGGTGCCCAACGCCTCCACGTCGAGCATCATCGGCGGACTCGCTGGACGTCGATGCGGTCGAGGATCTGGAGCAACACCGCGTTGCGCGGGAACAGCAGGACGTTGAGGCTGATGTCGTAGCTCGGCAGTCGAACCGCCGAGGAGACGTACAGCCCCAGGTCCTCGCCCTCTTCGAGCACGTTGCCGACCAGTGCCTGCTCGGTCGCCTGGACCGGTGTCGGTGCGCCGAGGTCGATCTCCTGCTCGAACGTGTCGGCCCACGCGTCGACGAAGCCGGCGGCGACCATGCCGCCGAGTTCGGTGATGGCGCTCCGAGCCATCTTGTGCGAGGGTGTCTGGCCCTCGTTGAGCACGTCCTGAAGCATCAGCCGTGCGGCGTTGTTCGCACTCGTCATCGGGAACCAGACGAGCGCGAAGCCGAACGGTGCGCCGGGGAGCTTCATCTTCACGCCGACGCGTTCGTTGTTCTCGAACGTCACGTCGAGCAGGTCCGGCCGTGCGTAGCCGTGTGCGACCTGCTCGGAGGTGACGTTCGCGTCCTGTTTCAAGCGCTGGAGGCGCTGTTCGATACCGCCGATGCCGATGTCGCCGAGTCGGTTGAGCACCGCCAACGACTCCACGTCGATGCGGTGACCCGTCGCGCCTCGGTTCTGATTGCTCGTCTTGCTCATATCGTTGCCACGTCGATGATGTTCACCAGCTCTCCGTCACCCAGCAGCGTCGCGCCGCTGACGCCCGGCACCTCGCCGAGCGCGCCCTCGAACGGGCGGATGACGACCTCTCGGGTCTCGACGACCCGGTCACACTGCAGTGCCACGTCCCGCGTCTCCGGTCGCAGTCGAACCGCGACGCCCGTCTCCGCGTGGGTGCCGGGCGTGTCGAGCGCCTCCGCGAGACGGACCAGCGGCCGGTCGCCCGCGACGGCGTCGAGTTCGTCGACCTCCTCGATGGCGGTCATCGGGATGCCGTAGCGCTCCTCGCCCGACTGGACGAACATGACCTCCGCGACGGCCACCGTGATGGGCAGTCGCAGGCGGACGGTCGTCCCCTCGCCGGGCGTGCTCTCGACCTCGACGCTGCCACCGAGGTCGGCGGTGACGCGGTCGACGACGTCCATTCCGACGCCACGACCGCTCACGTCCGTCACCTCTTCGGCCGTCGAGAAGCCGGGTTCGAAGACGTAGGGGTAGAGCTCCTCGGAGGGGAGTTCGCTCGCCTCCTCGGCGCTCAACAGGTCGTTGTCGACGACGCGCTGGCGGACGGCGTCGACGTCGATACCGCGGCCGTCGTCCTCGATCTCGATGACGACACCGTCGCGGGCACGCTCGGCGCGTACCTCGACGGTCCCCTGTGCGTCCTTCCCGATGGCCTCGCGGCTCTCGGGGGTCTCGATACCGTGGTCGACGGCGTTCCGGACCACGTGGACCAGCGGCGCACTGAGTCGGTCGATGACCGACCGGTCGAGACCGACCTCGCGGCCGCTCACGTCGAGCGCGACCTGCTTGTCCTGAGCGCGAGCGGTGTCGCGCACCAGCCGCTGGAGGTCCCGCGTCGCCGTCTCGAACGGCATCAGCCGCAGGTCCATGACGGTCTTCCGCAGGTTCGCGGTGACCGACTGGAGCCCCGAGAGCGCGTCGACGGTCTCCTCGGAGCGGGCGTCTTCGAGCGCCCCCTCCAGACGGAACCGGGTCGCGGTCAGCTCCTCGACCATCGACAGCAGCGCCTCGGCGTTCTCCACGTCGACGGTGATGGACTGGACGCGGTCACGCTCGACCCCGCCCCGTTCGTCGGCCGGGTCCGCGAACAGGTCCGCCGCTGAACTCTCCGCGAGCGAGGTGACGGTCCGCGTGACCGCCGCCTCGTCCGCGCCGAACAGCTGTCCGAACCGGTCTTCGAACGCCTCGGTCGCGGTGTCACGCGCGAACTCGACGTCCGTCTCGCGCTCCTCGAACGAGGAGTCGAGCAGGTCGTCGACCTCGGGGTCGAGTTCCGGTTCCGCCGCCGACTCCTCGTCGTCGGCCGCCGCGAGGTCGTCGAAGCCGGTGTCGGCCAGCAGGTCCTCGACGTCCGTGTCGAGTTCCGGTTCCGGCTCCGGGTCGGCGGTGGCCTCGGCCGGCCGGTCCGGCACGTCGACCGCCCCCTCCGCAGCCGAGACCGCGGGCGTGAGGTCCGTCGGTACGTCCGGCACCGCGGGTGCGTCCGTCGCCTCGGCGGGACGCTCGGGCACGTCGACCTCGCCGTTCGCGGCACCGATTGCGGGCGTGAGGTCCGCCGGGTGCTCGGGAACCGGTGGTGTGTCGGTCGACGCCGACACGGACTCGTCCGGTTCGTCCGACTCGTCGGGTCGACCGGCGGCGATGGCCGTCTCCGTGTCCGCACCGTCGTCGAGGGCCGCGAGCGCGGCCTCGACGCCCGTCCGGGTCATGCCGGGTCGGTACACCGACCGGTCGGCGGCGTGTGACTGGAGCTCCCCCCAGCCCATCGCCGCGTAGTCGGCCGGTGCGTCCCCCGTGGCCGAGTCCGTGGCGTCGGGACCGGCCTCGGTCGCCACCGACGGTCGCTCCGGGACCGCCGCCTCGCCGCTCGCGGCACCGACCGCGGGGGTGAGGTCCGCCGGGTGTTCGGGCGGCCTCGGAGCGACCGACGGAACCGTCGGTGCTGGCTCGTCGGTCGCCACGACCGCCGGCGTGAGGTCGCTCGAGACGGTCGGAACCGACGGCGTCGTCGACGCCTCGGGCGTCCCCGTCTCGGGGACGGCCTCGTCCGCCTCGGCGGCCGGGTCGGCCTCGATGAGCTCCTCGATGGAGAGGTCGTCGTCCTCGTCGAACTCCCCGAACGACACCGCGTCGATCTCCGCCTGCAGTTCCGCGAGATTCGACTCCTCCTCGGCCACCTCCGCCTGCACCGACGCGAACGGGTCCGCGTCGTCCTCGGTGGGGGCCGGGGCGTCTCCGGTCGGTTCGGGTGTCGACGCCTCGTCGGGAGCCGCGAACGGACCGGAGCCGTCGAACCCGTCGTCGGACCCGTCCTCGCTCTGACCGCCTGCCGCGGTCGCCTCGGCGACGTCGTCGGCCGGTGCGTCCGCGAACGGGCCGGACCCGTCGAAGCCGGCGTCGGCCTCCACGGGGGTGGCCCCCTCGGGGTCCGCCCCGAACGGTTCGCCGAACGCGTCGTCCGCGTCGGTCTCGGCGGCATTCGGAGCGTCCGAAGCGTCCTCCCGGTCTTCACCGAACCGGAAGCCACCGTTCTCGTCGGTCTCGTCGCTCGCAGCGACGGTTTCGTCGTCGACCCCCTCGACGAGTTCCTCGATGGAGAGGTCGTCGTCCTCGTCGAACTCCCCGAACGACACCGCGTCGATCTCCGCCTGCAGTTCCGCGAGATTCGACTCCTCCTCGGCCACCTCCGCCTGCACCGACGCGAACGGGTCCGCGTCGTCCTCGGTGGGGGCCGGGGCGTCTCCGGTCGGTTCGGGTGTCGACGCCTCGTCGGGAGCCGCGAACGGTCCGTCGCCGGACGAGACCGGTGTCTCGTCCGCAGTCTCGTCGGTCGCCGACCCCTCGTTCAACTGCTTCGCTTCGGGGAGGTCGGGCATCTCGTCGAGGCCCTCGTCGTCGTCCATCGCCGCCAGCAGTTCGTCGAGGTCGTCGTACTCAGCGGCGGTGTCGAGCGCGTCGAGCACGTCGGCGTCGAGGTCGTCCGGCGGAGCCTCCGGCTCCTCTTCGGCCGCCGAGTCGTCGGTCCGGACGACCGGGTCGGCGTCGGCGTCGGCCTCCCGGCGAGCGGCGAGCGTCTCGCGGAGCGTCTCGATAGACGCCTCGTACTCGACGGTCTCGGTGTCGCCGGTCCGGGCGGCTTCGACGAGCGACTCGATGCTGTCGGTCCCGTCGAGCGCGGCGTCGATGAGGTCCGGTTCGGGGAGGACCTCGCCGGTCCGGACGGCACCGAGCACGTCCTCGACGGCGTGTGCGACCGCACTCGCCTCGGTGAGGCCCGCCATCGCACAGTTACCCTTCAGGCTGTGTGCGGTACGGAACGCCTCGTCGAGCGTCGCCCCGTCACCGGGTGCCTGTTCGATGGCGATGAGCCCGTCGCTCAGGTCTCGGAGTTGGGACGTGCTCTCACGGACGAACTCATCGCTGACCGTCATCCGCGGCGCTCCTCCCGTCCGCGTTGGTCGACAGCGGTACTCGTCGCGTCGCTCATGCGAGGACGCCGTCGATTGCCTCGATGATGTCGTCGTCGTCGAACGGTTTCGTCACGTAGCCGTCCGCACCCGCGCGGGCCGCGAGCTTCATCTTCTTGCGCTGGCCGACCGACGTACACATCAACACGCGTGCGTCCGGGTCGATGTGCTTGATGGCGGCCGTCGCCTTCACGCCGTTCGCCTTCCGCATGACGATGTCCATCAGGACGACGTCGACGTCGGCGGCGTGTTCCTTGTACTTCTGGACGGCCCACGCGCCGTTGGGTGCTTCGTCGACGATGTAGTACCGCGTATCGTCGAGGACGTTCTTGAGACGGCTCCGCATGTAGTCGGAGTCGTCGACGATGAGAATGCCGATAGTGTCGCTCATTGCTGTGTAGTCTCCTGTTCGGGGGTGATGCTCGCTGCCAGTCGCTCGACGCCGAGGACCGCAACGTCACCGTTCGTAGTCGTCTTCGCACCGACGACGGCCGTGACCCACGGCCCCGTCGCGGCGCTCGGTCGTTCCTCCGGTCGCTCGATGGCGTCGACCGGGTAGCGCTCCACGTCGCCGATGTCGTCGACGAGGACGCCGATGGTCTGTGCCTCGTCGTCCGTCCGTTCGAGGACGACGAGTTTGCCGTCGTCGTCGCTCGGTGGGAGGTCGAAGGCGGCCCGCGTGTCGAGCACGCAGACCATCTCGCCGTTGACGCTGGCGAGGCCCGCGACCAGGTCCGCCGTCCGTGGAAGCCGCGTGATGCGGGGGACGTCGGTCACCTGTGCGACGCGGCCCACCTCGAAGGCGTAGCGGGCGTCGCCGACGACGACGGTGATGAACTCGACGAGTTCACGCGTCTCCGTCGTGTCGCCGGACTCGGCCTCGCTCACGCTCGGCCTCCGGGCGTGTTCGTGTGATGGTGCTCGCTGCCGGCCATCTCAGTCGCTCCGTTCGGCAGGGACGGCGTCGTCAGCGTCGGCCGTCTCCTCGTCGGCCTCGTCCGCGTCGGCCTCGGCGGCCGCCTCGCTGGCGTCGCCGATGTCGAGGTCCGCGGCCTCCGAATCGGTGGTCTCGAAGCGGTCCAGTGCGTCGCTCAGGCGGGTCGCCTGTTCGGCGAGGTCACCGGCACCGCCGGACATCTCGCGGAGTGCGGCGGTCTGGGTCTCCGCCGCCGTTGCGACGAACTCGGACTCGACGGTCGTCTCCTCGGAGATAGCGGCCGCGTCGTCCACCGTGCGCACGATGGCCTCCGTCGACGCTGCCTGCTCCTCGGTCGACTCGGAGATGTCCTGAATCCCGGTGTTGGTCTCCTGTGCGTAGCCCGCGATCTCGTCGAGTGCGTCGACCGCGTTCTCGACGGACCCGGTGTTCTCGGAGATACGGTCGCTGTTCTCACGGACCTCCGCCACCGTCTGTTCGGTCTGTTCGCGGATGCGTTCGAGTCGGTCCTCGATGTCGCCCGCGGTCTGTTTGGTCTCCTCTGCCAGGTTCTTGATCTCGTTTGCGACCACGGCGAACCCTTCGCCGGACTCGCCGGCACGCGACGCCTCGATGTTCGCGTTCAGCGCCAGCATGTTGGTCTGCTCTGCGACGTCGGAGATGAACTCGATGAGTTCGTCGACCTGTGCGACCTCCCGTTCGAGGCGCTCGATCTCGTCGACCGTCTCGCCGGACTGGGCCTCGATGGCCTCCATCGACTGGATCGCGTCCGCGGCCGCGTCACGACCGGCACGACCGGTCTCTGCGGTCTCACGTGCGATGGACGCCACGTCGTTGGACGACGCCGCGATCTCCTCGATGGTCGTCAGGTGAGAGATCATGTCCTCGGACGCTCGCTGGAGCGTCTCGTTCTGCTTTCGCGCGTCCTCGCTGATGTCGTCGAGCGACTCGGAGGTGTCGGCGGACTCCTCGGAGATCATCTCGGCGCTCGCCGCCACCTGCTGGGTCGACGTCGCCACGTCGTCGCTGAACGCCTTCAGGCGGTCGACGGTGGCTTCGATCTCCTCGATCATCTCGTTGAACTCCGTGGCGACGTCGGCCATCGCACGGCTCTCGTCGGCGGGGTCCATCCGGCGGGTGAGGTCACCCGCGGCACAGGCCTGCATGACCTGGCTGTACTCGTCTGCACGCGTCTCCAGTCGACGGTTCAGTTCCTCGGTCTCCGCACGGGCGGACTCCGTCTCCTCGATCTGACCGCGGACGCGGTCACGCATCGACGCGAAGCCCTGATAGAGCCGACCGAACTCGTCGATACGGGAGGTCTGAAGGTCGACGTCGAAGTTCCCCTCCTCCATCTGCTCTGCCTTGCCGCGCAGGCGGTTGACGGTCCGAGCGGAACTGGTTCCGAGTGCGATACCGAACACACCGATGAACAGGACCGCGAGGCCCGAGCCGAGCAGACTGAACTGCGTGATGCCCGTCGAGTAGGCGGCGGACATCGGCGTCTCGGTGACGACGACCCAACCCGTGTCGCCGACCGTCGAGTAGCTCAGCGTCTGCCCACCGCTGGCGAGCAGGCCGGCGAACGCGCCGGGTGCCTGACCGTCACGGACCGTGTCGGAGCCACCTTCGCGGTTGGCGGTCTCCAGCAGGCCCGTCGAGTCGTCGAACTGCGTGAACTCCATCGAGTCCGACTGGTAGGCTTCGGGGACGCCGGAGTGGTCCATCTCGGACATGTCCATTCCTCCCATGTCGCCCGAGTGCATGCCGTCCATCCCGGACGAGCGCTCTTCGAGCGCCGCGCGGTCGAGGTTGCCCGGCAGCCAGGAGTGACCCAGCTGGTGGGCGTGGCGCATGACGACCTCGCCGTTCGGACCGACGAGCGAAATCTCGGCGTTCGTCTGGTCACCGCTCATCGACACCGACTGGTAGCTGTCGAAGCGAACCGTCACCACGACGAACTCGTTGGGCTGTCCCTCGACGGGGGCCGCGTACGCGACCATCGGAATCGCGTGGTCACCGTTCATCACGAAAAACGGGTCGGAGACGTACTGCTCCTCACCGAACCCCTCGAAGGAGGCGGTCTCCGCGTAGACCTCGCCGTCGTCCGTCCACGGCTCCCCGATGTTCCCCAGGTTCTCGTTCGTGTAGTTGCTGTTCGTCGACGCGGCGACCTCGTTGCTCGCGTAGTCGACGTAGTGGATACCGTACGTCCCGTTCGGGAGTCGGTCCATCCATCCGGACAAGGAGAGTTGCACGCGCGTCTCCTCACCGCTCTGCACGGCGTCGGACTGTGCTATCGAGGGAGCGAACCCCGTGTTCCGTTGGTGCCACGCGTCGAGGCTGTGGGCCTCACTGGCGGCGAAGCTTGCGTACTGTTCGTCAGCACCCTCGTTGAGTTGCTGTTGCATCTGTGCGGTCGTCACCACACCGACAAGTCCGACGGAGATCCCTAGGATGAGTAGGACGATCCCGAACTTGCGGGCGTAGCTCTTGCGGACGAAGTCCGGCACGACCGAGCGGAGCGGTCCCGACATGTCCGGAGTTCAAACTTACTTGTGCTTAAACTTTGTCCAAATCATGTAAGTCCCAGTCGGACAACAGACCCGGACGAGTGATAGTCCATAGGACGTGGCTAAACCCCCGGACAGCGGTCGGGTGCGCGCTCTCGGCGGGCATGAGATACGGAGCGCCTTAATTGAGGATTATACGGCAGTAAGAAGGACATAGGACCGTGAATTCGGCGGTATTCTCCGTACACCGACAGCTTCCCCGTGAAAGGTTGTCGTGCCTATCGGTGACACACCCTGTCCGTCACAACGGAGCGCTGTCGCCGTCGGCGAGCGTCTCGGTGATGAGGGTGTCGTGCCCCCGCCGGAGTCGTTCGGACAGCGCCTGGTGGGAGATGCCGATGTCGGTGGCGAGTTCGCGGAGACCGGTGCGACGCGGGATGTCGAAGTAGCCGTGTTCGCAGGCGGCGAGCAGGGCCTCGCGCTGTTCGTTCGTGATACCGAATCGCTCGGGCCGGTCGGGGTCGAGGTCACGGACGGTCTCGACCTCGACGTCGATTCCGTGGTCCAGACAGGTCTCGTGGGCGGTCGAGAGGGCGTCGCGTCCGGGGTAGAGGACGCGAATCGACCAGTCCGACCCCGACGCGCGTGCGCTCAACACCGACCCGGTCGACCCCGGCAGGACGCGGGCGAAGAAGTCGAACTCCGGGCCCCACTCGACGCGGTAGAGGAACTCCGTCGAGTGGTCGGCCAGACAGGTGACGGCCTCGACGCTCGCGTCGGCGGCCAGTGCGTCCTCGACGGCCTCCCGTGACGCGCCGGTCACCCGGAGCAACGGCGTCGTGGTCCCACTGCCGGAGACGACGGTCGACTCACAGACGAACGACGCCGACGGGAGCGCCGTCAGCGCCCCCGACAGCGCGAGCGACCGAGCGGGAACGGAGAAGGTGGCGATGGTTGCCATATGAAGGCTCCAACAGCCGACCCCCGACTAAATGTTTTGTTTGTGTGTCGGGAGGGACGGGGAGAACACGCGCACACGCCGGCCGCTTCGTCGAGCAGTGACGGTCCGGCAGGCGGGAGTGTCCGAAAAGATTTATCTCCCGAAACGAACATGGGTGAACGACCCAAGGGCTATGCTCGACGTCACCCTCGATATGGAGCAGTACGACTGTCCGTTCATCGCGGCCAGCGACGCTCACGACGTCAGTTTCTCGGCGGCACACTGGGAGTTCGACCCCGCGGGCGACCGCCTCGACACCCGCATGGTCGTCGAGGGGTCGACGCCCGCGGCCCTCGACGCCGGACTGCGCGTCCTCCGCGACCACGAGGGGTTGCGCGACTACGACCTCGTCTCCCGGAAGGGACCGGTCGCGCACGTCCGGACGACCATCGACGAGACCACCGCGATGGCGACCATCCGCGAGTACGACGGCTACATCACCGGCCCGTTCCACATCGCGGGCGGCCGCGAACTGTGGCACGTCGGCTTCGACCGGGACGCCGACGCCGACACCGCGCTGTCGATTCTCGACAACGACAACGAGTACGAGGTGCTCTCGCGGGAGTCGGTCGACCTCACCGAACTCAGCGGCTTCGTCCAGAACGTCGGCGCGGCGATGACGCTCATCGAGGGCTGTCGTGACCTCTCGACGCGCGAACGTGAGACGCTCGAAGCGGCCGTCAGCGGCGGCTACTTCGACAGTCCACGCGGCGAGACGCTCGGCAGTCTCGCCGACCAGTTCGACGTGTCGAAACCCGCCGTCTCGAAGACGCTCCGACGCGGTCAGGCGAAGACGATGGCCCGTATCACCGAGGTGCTGGAGACGCTCGACGAAGAGACGGAGTGAGGAGGGCGACGGGGAGGGCCGTCTTCAGACGCGGTCGTGGAACCCCGAGACGGCGTCGTAGAGGTCCGCTCGTCGCTCGCCGTGCATCGCGTAGTGGTCCGCGCCCGCGAGTTCGAGGTAGGTCCCGTCTTCGCGGGGGAGTTCGTCGTACAGCGCCAGCGCGTCCTCACGCCACGAGATAGCGTCCGCGCTCCCGCGGACGACGAGCGTCGGGACGGCGATATCGGCAGCGTCGTACGGCGGGTCGTCGGCCCCGCAGTCGGCGTAGTCCGCGAGCGACCCCGTCTGGGCGATGTAGCCGTCACCCTCGCCCTGGTTGGACTCGACCTGCGTCCGCCAGATGGCCTCGAACAGCGCCTCGTCGGTCTCGCCCTGCCGTTCCTTGACGGTCTCGTACTCCTGGCGGTGGTACGCGCCGAACTCGCCGGCGGGGTCCAGGCCGAGCGCCGCCAGTCCCTCGCTCACGTCGTAGGGGACGCGGTAGACGGGGGCCACCTGGGTGAGCGAGGCCACCTCGGGGTCGTCACGGGCGACGAACCGGCCGCAGGTGTTCGTCCCCCACGAGACGCCGACGAGGTGGACGGTGTCGTACTCCTCACGCACGTGGGCGACGGTGTCGGCGATGTCGTTCGCGGCGAGGTCCGCACGCACCGGCGGGCCGTTCGCCTCGGGCGGTTCGTTCAGTTCGGGCGGACGCTCGGAGTCGCCGTAGCCCCGAACGTCGAGGCCGAACGCCGCCCGCCCCGTCTCGGCCGTGGCGGCCAGCCACGAGTACGACTCGTCGATACGCCCGTCGCGCTCGACGGGCGGGGAGAACAGCGCACGCGAGCAGGTGATGGAGCCGTGGACGAACACCACGGCCTCGGTCGCCCGGTCGGGCGCGTGCTCCCAGCAGTTCAGTCGGAGTCCGTCGCGGGCGTCGAACCGGCGTGCGCGGAGGTCCATACCACGACCTGCGCCGGTAGCGGTGAAAGTCGGTGGGTTAACATGTGAATCGCTTGGCGGACCATGTCGAATCGGCGGCTGTCGGAGCGGACGGTCCGGTTAACATGTTAACCTCGGGTCCCTTGCCCCAGTAGCCACATTCTCTCTCGTGTCATGGACGCGAACAGACAGACGCGACGACGGGTACTGGCGACGCTCGGAGCGACGGGGGTCGCCGCGCTCGCCGGGTGTACGGACGACAGCGGGTCGGAGAACGGAAGCGGTGACGGGACCGACGGCGGTATGACCGACGGCGGCACCACCGACGGCACCGGCGGGGGGACGACGACCGGGACGGCCGGGGCGAGCGTCTCCGGGACGCTCAAAGTCGGCGTCGTCCAGCCCGTCTCGGGGGACCTCCAGTACTACGGCCAGCAAGCACTCTGGGGGTTCTACTCCGGACTCGGCTACAAGGGCGAGGCGTCCTCGCTCCCCGACGCCTCAACGGGGACGAAGACGATGAGCGTCGGTGACCTCGACGTGGAGATGCACGTCCGGGACACCAAACTGGACTCCCAGACCGCACAGGAGGTGGCCACCGACCTCGTGACGAGCGAGGAGGTCGATCTGCTGTTCGGCGGCACCTCCTCGGCGGCCGCGACGCGTATCGTCAACTCGGTCACGAAGCAGTCGGGCGTCCCGACGATGATCGGACCCGCCGCGAGCGCCGACATCACCTCCAGCAGCGAGACGTGTACGGACCTCGTCTTCCGCGCGAGCGAGAACACGGCGATGGACGCCCGTTCCGGTGGGCGGTACGTGGCGGAGAACTCCGACGTCTCCTCGGTCTACCTCTTCGGCGCGGACTACTCGTTCGGCCGAGCGGTCGTCAACAACTACCGGACCGTCCTGGAGGCCAACGGCGTCGAGATCGTCGGCGAGCGGTTCGTCCCGCAGGGCTACTCGGAGTGGACGCCGTTGCTCGACCAGGCCGTCGAGGCGGGCGCGGAGGGTATCGTCGGCGGGTTCACCGTCTCGACGCTCCCCGCGCTGTTCACGACCGTCCTCAACGGCGACTACGACTTCCGCGTGTTCGGTGGGTTCGCCACCCAGATCACCACCCAGATCGTCGGTCAGACGATGCAGAAGGTGCTCGGCGACCCGCTGACCGCCGACGCCGTCGAGAACTCGAACCTCGGCCCGTTCACCACGCGCTACCACTGGAACCAGTACGACAACCCCATCAACGACCGGTTCGTCGAACTCTACTCGAACGCCTACGGCGCGGTCCCCGACCTCTTCACCTCGGGGACGTTCACCGCCGCCTCCGCCATCGTGCAGGCCGCCCAGTCCGCCGGCAGCACCGACGGGTCGGAGATCGCGGACGCCCTGCGCGGGATGACCGTACGGGACACCCCGAAGGGCGAGGGCGCGTACACGTTCCAGGAGTACAACAACCAGGCGCGCTCGCCGATGACGGTGGCGAACGTCGTCCCGAACGAGGAGGACCGCTGGAACGCCCCCGTGATGCCCTCCGAACCGGTCGCGACCATCTCGAAAGACCGGACGACGATTCCCGCCGACTCGTCGGAGATGAACTGCAGTCTCTGAACCATGAGCCGACTCCGAACGCACGGACTGACCAAACGCTTCGGCGGCCTCACGGCGGTCGACGACGTCGACGTCGAGTTGGGCGACGAACTCTGCTCGCTCATCGGCCCCAACGGCGCGGGGAAGACGACGTTCTTCGACCTGCTGACGGGCGTCCTCGAACCCACCGAGGGAACCGTCGAACACCGCCGCGACGGCGAGTGGCACGACGTGACCGGCGCACCGCCACACGAGACGGCCGCCCGTGGCGTCCACCGGTCGTACCAGATCACGAGCGTCTTCCCCGAGAGCACGGTCCACGAGAACGTCCGTATCGCGGCGCAGGCCGCCGGTGACGACTCGTTCACGGGCTGGCGCAACGCCGGCGCGTTCGACCGCTACCTCCGGGAGGCCGACACCATCCTCGACCGAGTAGGTCTCGCCGACCGGGCCGACCGGCCCGCACGCTCGCTCAGTCACGGCGCGAAACGCCAGTTGGAGGTCGCCGTCGCGCTGGCGGGCGACCCCGACGTCCTCCTGCTCGACGAACCGAACGCCGGCGTCTCCTCCGAGAGCGTCGACGACATCATCGCGCTCATCGAGGACGTCGCCACCGACCACGCCGTCCTGCTGGTCGAACACAACATGGACATCGTCATGAACGTCTCCGACCGCATCGTCGTCCTCAATCGCGGCAGCGTCATCGCCGACGGGACGCCCGAGGACGTCCGGGACGACCCGGCCGTCCAGGAGGCGTACCTCGGCGGCTACGAACCCGGTGCGCTCGACGCGACGGAGACGGACGAGGAGTCCACGGACACCGCGGAGGGGTCGGCGTGAGTTCGAGCGACACGCCCACCGACGACGCTTCGGGAGCGGAAACGACCCCGGATACCGAGACGGCGTCGACCGGCACACCGCTGCTCGCCGTCGAAGATATCCACAGCTACTACGGCGAGAGCCACATCCTCGAAGGCGTCTCACTGGAGGTCGAGGAAGGGGAGGTCGTCGCCCTCATCGGTCGTAACGGCGTCGGCAAGACGACCACCCTCCGGAGCATCCTCCAGTTGACGCCGCCCCGCGAGGGCCGGGTCCGCTATCGCGGCACGGACCTCGTCGGGATGGGGACCAGCGACGTCGCACAGGGCGGCATCGGCTGGATACCCGAGGACCGGCGCGTCTTCTCGGCGCTCACGGTCGCGGAGAACGTCCGTATCGCCGTCCCGAAGGGGAGCGACGTCGACGCCGCGCTGGCGCAGGTGTACGAGACGTTCCCCGCCCTCGAAGAGCGGAAGGCCGCCGAGGCGGGCGCGCTCTCCGGTGGTCAACAGCAGATGCTCGCCATCGCTCGCGGCCTCGTCGGCGAGAACGACCTGCTCCTGGTAGACGAACCGAGCGAGGGCCTCGCACCCCAGATCGTCGCGGACGTAGCCGAGGCCATCTCGGCGGCGAGCGAGGCGGCGACGGTCCTGCTGGTCGAACAGAACCTCCCGCTGGCGCTGGACCTCGCGGACCGGTTCTACGTGCTCGACAACGGCACGGTCGTCGCCTCGGGCGACACCGACGACGTGAGCGCCGAGGACGACGACCTCCGGAGGTACCTCACCGCATGAGCGTGCTCGCTTCCGCGGGTGCGTTCGCGTCGACGGCGACGCTCGCCCCGCTGCAACTGGGCGACCTGTTCACCGTCGAGGCGCTGTCGTCCATCCTGCTCGACGGCCTCTCGAAGGCCGCGCTCTACGCACTCATCGCCATGGGCCTGACGCTCATCTTCGGGCTGATGGGCGTGCTCAACTTCGCCCACGGGTCGCTGACGATGCTCGGGGCGTACCTCGGCGGTCTCGTGATGGTGACGCTCGTCACCACCACGACCGGCCCGTTCGCGCGGCTGGCCGTCTTCTTCGTCGGCCTCGTGGTCGTCTTCGGCCTGCTGTCGGCGCTCGGCGGCGCGCTCGAGGTCGGACTCATCAGGCCGCTCTACGACCGGCCGCCGGTCTACCAGATCCTGCTGACGTTCGGCATCACGCTCGTCATCGACGAACTCGTGCGTATCGTGGTGCTGTTCTACGGCCTCCAGCCCATCACCGAGTGGCAGGCCGCCCTCGGGACGAAACCGGAGTTCCTCTCGGGGTCGTTCACGCTCGGCCCGGTCTCGGTCGCCGGGATGGACCTGTTCGAGATTCTGCTGGGTGCGCTCGCGGTCGGTGCGGTCTGGGCGTTCCTCACCCGGACGCGCTACGGGCTGGTGGTGCGGGCGGGCAGCGAGGACGCCGAGATGACCGAGGCGCTCGGTATCGACGTCCGGCGCGTGTTCACCACCGTCTTCGCGCTGGGTGCCGGCCTCGCCGGCGTGGCCGGCATGCTGCTGATGTGGGACGGCAACTGGGGGGCGTCGGTCCCCCTCGCCACGGAGACGCTGCTCCCGGCGTTCGTCGTCGTCATCATCGGCGGCCTCGGGACGTTCCGGGGCACCGTCGTCGCCGCCCTCGTCGTCGGACTGGCCGACGCCCTCACCCAGTGGCTGTTCGTCAACGTCGTCGACTTCCCCAGCCTCCCCGAGATGACCGTCTTCCTCATCCTCGTGGTGATGCTCGTCATCCGTCCGCAGGGTATCTTCGGCCGAGCGGAGGTGGGGGGCCATTAGCACCCCCACCGAGTCGGCCGGCGGTAGTGGAGACGGCGGCGACGGACCGACGGACACGGCGACCGGTGCGGGCGGGAGCGGCGAGACGGCGACGGAAGAGTCGTGGCTCGCTCGCTACGCCCGTGAACACGTCGCCCACCTGCTGGTCGTCGTGGCGCTGGCGCTCTACCCCGGCTTCTACACGCTGGCGGTGAACTCGCCGGCCGGCGCGGAGTTCGTGACGGTGCTCCCGCGCGTCGAGACGATGATCGTCGTGCTCTACTTCGGTCTGTTCGCCATGAGCTTCGACTTCATCTCGGGGTACACCGGCTACCTCTCCTTTGGCCACGCGGTGTTCTTCGGGACCGGCGCGTACACGGTCATCCTCGCCGCGAACGGGAAACTCCCGCTCGTGCCGACGGACACGCCGTTCGTGCTGTTGCTCGTGCTCGCGGGCCTGCTCGCCGTGCTCCTCGCCGTCGCCATCGGGTCGGTGTCGTTCCGACTCTCCGGGGTGTACTTCGCCATGATAACGCTGGGCTTCTCACAGGTCATCTACGTCTTCGTGCGCGACTGGGACTACGTCGGGTCGAACCCCCGCGACGGCGTCTCGGTGTCGTTCGACACCCACCCCGAGGCGTTCGAAGTCGGCGTCCCGTTCGTCGACGCGCTGGGACTCGGACTCGGGAAGCTGAACGGCGACGAACTCGCACTCGGCGTCGTCGACCTCTCGACGGTCGAGGTGTCGTACTACCTCGTCGGTCTCGTCGTGCTGGTCTGTTACTTCGCCATGCAGCGCATCATCCACTCCCCGTTCGGGAAGGTGATGCTCGCCATCCGCGAGAACGAAGAGCGCGCACGCGCCGTGGGCTACGACACCGACCGGTACAAACTGGTCGCGTTCGCCGTCTCGGCGTTCTTCGCGGCCGTCGCCGGCGGCCTGTTCGCGGGCTACTCGCGGGCCGTCTCGCCCGACGAGACGTTCTTCTTCCTCGTGACGGGCGACGCCCTGCTCGTGAGCATCATCGGCGGGTTCGGCACGCTCGCCGGCCCGCTGTTCGGCACGCTGTTCGACGAACTGTTCCGGGAGTTCCTCTCGAAGGAGGGGACCGGCGGCGGACTGCTGCCCTACCTCCAGAGCCATCTCCCGCAGGGCGTGCTGGAGGCGGTCATCTACAACGGGATGACCGTCGGCGAGGCCGTCGACACGTTCCTCAACGGCCACGCCAGCCTCTTCCTGGGCGTGCTGTTCGTCCTGTTCGTCCTGTTCGTCCCCGGTGGGTTGCTGGGGACCGTCCGTGGCCGACTCGGCGGGACGGCCTCGAAACAGGTCGCCGCCCGGTTGCGCTCCGCGGGCACGAACGAGACGAGCGGCGGCGCGGCCAGCGAAGACGACTGAGCGTAGCGTCGGAGTCGTCCTCGACGCCACGCTGTTCGACCGACCCAGCGAGACTGTCGACGCCGACCGGACCGGGTGTCCGGCGGACGGCGGTGTCGTGGGGCGGTCGGTAGGCGACCGGTGTTCGTGGCACTCGACTCGGGCCGGTGGTAGCGGAGCCGGGCCCGTCGTATCGGACCCCGAACGGTGGTATCGGAAACGCTCCGGACTGCCGTCCAGTCGAGAGCACGGAGGCTCTGCGCCTCGATTCCGGTCGGAACCGGAAGAATCGGAACGGACCCGGTCGCGGTTTTCCCCCGTCGCGTCGACCGCTCGGGTATGACGTCAGAGACGACGTTCCGGTGGACGGCACTGACCGGGTTCGAGCGCGACCTGCTGTGTGCGGCGGCCGCGCTGGAGGCGGAGGGTGAACCGACGAGCGGGGCCACACTGCGGCGGTACCTCGAAGAGAGAGGCTACGAGCGGGTGAGCAACGGCCGGGTCTACCAGAACCTGCACCGACTGGAGGCACGCGGCGCGCTCGAACGGCGGCCGGTCGACGGCCGGACGAACCGCTACCGGCCGACCGAGCGGGGACGGCGGGTCGCCCGCGAGCGACTCGACGCCGCGCGGGCGGCGTTCGACGATTCCTGACCGTTCAGGCGTACGACCGCTTGTGTTCGACGTAGAGCACACCGGTGAACAGGGCGAACGGGACGAGGCCGAGGATGGCGAGCGTCATCCCCACCACGAGCGTCGTCGGGAGGGCGGCCTGCGAGAGCAGGAAGGCGACGACGGCCGCGCCCGCCCCGATGAACGAGAGGACGCTGGTGACCGCCAGGCCGAAGCTGAGTTTGCGGAGTCGCCACGACAGGTCGTCGGCCCCCCGGAGCATCCGGATGAGGACGGCGATGGGTGGGACGGACAGTGCGACGAGTTGGAGCATACCGAGGGCGATGTCGGTTTCGAGTGTCATCGGTGTGGTGTGAGACGGGGTCGGGGACGAGCACGGCCACCGAGCGGCCGTGCAGGGTGGTCGAGCGAGCGAGACGGCTGGTCGGGACCGGTCGGGTCGGCGGGGTCGGACCGGGCGGTCGGCGGTGGGTCACGTCACGAAGAACACCGTCGAGGCGAGCGCCCAGGCGACGAAGCCGACGAACAGCGCCATCGGCCACTCCGCGCGGGTGAGCGAACGGACGGTGCCCGCCCAGACCAGCGGCGAGAGGACGACGCCGACGACGGGGAGCCAGCCGAGGAGCACCGTCGTCAGGCCGCCGAGAACCAGCGCGAGCAGCGCGACGGCCACCGCGTACCCGTAGGTGACGGCCGTCCCGGTTCGGACGGCGAGGCCGACGTAGACGACCGGACCGGTGAGCAACGTGCTCACGAGGAGACCGACGAACAGGTCGAGGAGGAGCATCTACTCGGGCGGGTCGGACGCCCCGTCGGCCGTCGCGTCGCTCGACGACGCGTCGACGCAGGCACAGTCCGTCGGTGTGCAGTCGGTACACGAGCAGTCCCGGCAGTGGCAGGCGGTGTGACACGCGGACATCTCAGTAGTCCCACCGGCGGGAGTAGGTGGGACCGTCGTCCTCATCGTCGGCCGCGTCGTCCTCCTCGTCTTCGCCTTCGACGCACTCGCGGCCGAGACAGAGCGCCTCCCACTGGCAGTGTGCGCGGAGCGCTTCGCTGGCGGTGTCGGTGACGCGGTAGGTGTTCGTCCGGCCGTCGACGGGGCGTTTCTCGACGAGGTCGGCGTCGACGAGGTCCCGCAGGTTGCCGTAGAGACGGCCGTGGTTGACGCGGTCACCACGCTGGTCGGCGAGTTCCTCTTGGACGGTGACGCCGGTCGGAACGGTCCCCTCCAGGCTGGCGACGACGAACAGCAGGTCGCGCTGGAAACCGGTGAGGCTGGCGAGGACTGACGGTTCTGGTTCGGTGGGCGATTCTCCGGTCGAGGTAGAGTGGTTCACGGACATCACAGGAGTGGCGGTTTCCCGCCGACGTCGCGTTCGGGCGTCGAACCCGAGTCCCGGCCTGAACCGGACGCGAGGAGCGAGGCCGACCACGGAGAGGCCTCGGAACAGCCGAGCGGAGCAGGGACGGGAGAGGAGGCGATGGCGCGGTCACCGCGACCACTCTCGCGCCTCGATGCCGCGTTCGGCCAGTCCCCACGGGTCGTCGCCCGCCGGGTCGCCGACGAGCAGGGCGCGGACGATGCCCCAGACGAACAGCAGTTGAGCGACGCCGAGGACGAACGCGCCGAGCGTGGCGAGAGTCTGCATCGGCGCGAACACCTCGGGGTAGGTCGCCATCCGGCGCGGGAGGCCGCCCAGACCGAGGGCGAGAAGCGCGCCGAACGTCACCGCCACACCGACCATCGAGAGCCAGAAGTGCGCCCGAGCGTACCGGTCGTCGACGCGCCGACCCGTCAACAGCGGGAACCAGTAGTAGCCCCCTGCGACGAGGCCGAAGACGATGGTCCCGACGAGCAGGAAGTGGAAGTGGGCGACGACGTAGTACGTCCCGTGGTAGGCGTAGTCGACGGGGATGGAGGCGAGCAACACGCCCGTCACGCCGCCGACGACGAACCACGCCACCGCGCCGAGGCAGAACAGCATCGGCGGTTCCAGCCTGAGCGACCCGTTCCAGAGCGTCGTCGTCCAGGCGAACGTCTTGATGGCCGACGGCAGGGCGACGGCGAGCGTGACGGCCATGAACGACGCCTGGACGCGGGGGTCCACCCCCGAGGCGAACAGGTGGTGGCCCCAGACGCCGAAGCTCAGGACGCCGATGGCGAGCGTCGAGTAGACGACCGAACGTTTCCCGAACAGGTCGCGGCCCGCGAAGCGCGGAATCAGGTAGCTCAGCACGCCCATCGCCGGGAGGACGAGGACGTACACCTCGGGGTGGCCGAAGAACCAGAACAGGTTGACGAACACCATCGGCCCCTCCGGCGGTGCGAGGAACGTCGTCCCGAGCACGCGGTCGGCCAGCAACAGCGCGATGGCGCTCTCCAGCACGGGGAAGGAGAACACCACGAGGCCGGCGGCGACGAGCATCGTCCACGTGAACACGTCGAGACGCGCCCACGGGACAGTGCGCTCGGTGACCACCGTCACCACGACGACCAGCGCGGTCAGGAGCGTCGAGAGCGTCCCGAGCGAGAGGCCGACGAGCAGCAGGTCGATGCCGGCGTGTGGCTGGAGCGACATCGGGGGGTAGAGCGTCCAGCCGACGACCGGCGGGCGGACCCGGAAGCCGAGCAGACCCACGTCGGCGAGCAGGTCCAGCAGCGAGGGTGCACGGGCGACGAACAGGCCCGGCGGGAGCAGCCAGAACGCCAGCGCGTGGATGCGGGGGAAAGCGAGTTCCTCGACGCCGACGAGTCGCGGGAGGACGGCCGTCGTCAGGCCGAACGCGACGGGCGTGGCGAAGAAAAACAGCATCGTCACGCCGTGGGTCGTGAAGAACGCGTCGTAGGTCGCTGCGGGCCAGACACCCATCCCAGGGGTCAACGCCTCCGCGCGGAGGGCCATCGCGTCGGTCGTCCCCCACAGTCCCGCGAACGCACCGAACGCGACGGAGAGACGGGCGACCGTCAGGTGGTCGATAGCCAGCGGGTCGAGTGCGCGGACGACCACGGCAACGAGCCGTCGCCACGCCGACCGGAGCCAACCGACCACGCTCCCGCTCATCGGGCCACCCGTCGGAGGTACGACACCGTCCCGACGCCCGCCAGCACGCTGGAGAGGACGAACGCGGTCCGGGGTGCGACGGCGAACAGCAGACCGCCGACGACTGCGGGCGGAATCAGGAGGAGCGCCCGTGCCGCCCGGTAGGTGTCGCGGTGCTCGCCGAGCGTGTCGGTCACTTCGTCTTCGAGGACCGTCCAGCCACCCTGTGCGACGCCGACGGCGGCGAACGTCCCGGCGAACGCCGGCGGCGAGGCGGGGACGAGGACGACCGCGAGCGGCGCGGTCGTCGCCACGAGTAGCCCCCCCACCGAGAGGAGCGGCGTCGTCCACGACCCCAACTCCCGAATCCGCGAGAGGACGCGGTGGGTCCCACCGGCGGCGACAGTGGCGACGACGAGCGAGAGCGCGATGACCTCCGCGCCCTCGGCGAAGCCGTCGCCGAGACGCTGGATGCTGAACGCGACGAACAGCGGGCCGACGACGGCGAGACCGGTCCGTGCCCACGTGTCCGCCAGCAGGAGGCGGCGCTCGGCGGGCGGGAGGCGTTCGGCCCACTCGACGAACGCCGACATCGACGGTGAGACGGTCGGCGTCTCGTCGAGCGGGACGCCGAGGACGAGCGCGAGGACGCCCAGCGCCGCCGTCACCGCGAACGCGACCTGGACGCCCGCGACCAGGCCGCCCGCCGCGAGCACCGGCGTGAGAGCGAGCAGTGCGAGCACCGGGCCGAACACCCGGCCGAGGACGACGGTGATCGCGTCGGGGCGGTCCCCGACACCGCCGTAGGGGGCGACGCCGAGCAGTCCGACGGAGAACCAGAGCCAGACGGGCGTTCCGGTCGGTGGCCCGGCCACCGGGCCGAGCGTCCAGAGGGTGACGCCCGCGACGCCCAGCGCCCGTCGGGCGAACGGCGAGTCCAGTCCGAGCGCTCGCAGGAGTCGGACGTAGTGTTCCGGGCGGACGAGTGCGAGCCAGAGGCCGCCGAACAGGCCGACGATGGGCAGCGGCGTCCCGACGACCAGCAGTAGGGCCGGGACGAACCACGCCGCCGCCCCGAGCGCGCAGTCGAACGCGCGGGTGACGACGACGCGTTCGGGCGGGAGGTGCGGCGCGACCCGCTCGGCCGTCGACCGGGCCGTCTCGACGGCGGCGGAGCGGCTCACGAGCCACCTCGCAGGCGGTCTGCGACCCCGCGGAGGCGGCGGCTCACGACGGTGGTGACCGGCGCGAGCGACCGGGTCGAGCGGATCGTCCGGACCGTGTCGTGGGTGATCACGACCGCGTCACGACCACGCGTGTAGCGCGATTCGAGGCCGTCGCGGACGCCGTCGACGCCGTAGACGAGCACCAACTGGACGAGGAAGACGGGCGTGAGCACGGCGTTGAGGACGAACGTGTACTCGTGGTCGACGGTGCCGCCCGTCCCCGCCTGCGGGACGATGCCCGCGAACGAGGCGACGTAGTGGACGACGACGCCGGCGGTGACCGCCGCGAGTGCCAGCGTCAGCACGACGACGACGCCCATCAGCGTCCCGTACGACCGCCGGTAGATGCGCACGAGCGGCGGGATGAGCAGGTCGGCGTAGACGAACGACAACACCGCACCGAACGGCAGGCCGTTCTGCCAGAGCACGAGCGCGAACGGGACGTTCCCGACCGAGCACATGAACGAGAGCGCCCCAAGCACGACGGCGAGGGCGGTGGTGTAGACGACGCCCTCGAAGCCGGCGTGCCCACCGAACAGCGCGGTCCACCACTCGGTCGGGACGAACCCGCCGACGAGGCCCGCGAGGACGAACCCGAGCGCGATGTCTCGCCAGAGCATCTCCCAGTCGCCGACCGTCGAACTCGCGGCACGCGTCCAGCCGGCGAGCGTCGTCAGGCCCCCTCTGGGGTTCTCTGTCGAGGCCGCGTAGGAGCCGAGACAGCCCCCACAGCAGAAGAACTCCGTGCCGCCGGGCGTCTCCAGGGTCGTCTCGTCGGTGGCCTCGCTCGCGTCGACGCTCATCCCACAGGTCGGACAGGTCGCCTCGCGGGTCTCGCGGACGTGCTCGCGGGCGTCCTCGACCCGGCGGTCGGGCACCCGGCGAATCAGGACGGTGACGACGCAGACGGCGACGAGGCCGCCGACGAACTCGCCGACGACGAACTGCCAGCCGAGCAGCACCCACATCACGAGGCCGAGTTCGACGACGAGGTCCGTCGCGGCGAACGTGTACGCGAGCGTGGCGACCAGCGACGCGCCCTTCGAGAAGACGGTCTTGGCGGTGGCGACGGCGGAGTACGAACACGAGGAGGAGGCCGCGCCGAACAGCGAGGCGAGGCCCACCTCCCGCCAGCCGTCGTCGCCGAGCGTGGCGGACATGCGTTCTTCGGAGACGAACGCGTGGACCGCCCCGGAGACGGTGAACCCGAGGACGAGCGCCCACCAGGTGTCCCAGGTCATCTCGGCGGTCAGCGAGAGCGCGTCGACGAGCGAGTCGAGTACGGGCATCTAAAACCGCTCCGCGATGGTGCCATCGGTGCCGACGGCGACGTCGGCGAACCGGGCGGTGCCGAGGGCGACACCCCGCAGCGAGGCGTCGGGGCCGTCGTCGTCCTGCCACGCCCCGTTCGAGAGGACGCGGACCTCACCGTCACCGACGGCGAGCCCACGACTCTCGACGCGGTCGATGGCGGTCAGCGGCCGTTCGACCCTGGCGGCCCGGAGCCAGTTGTGGCCGTTGTACGACGCGATGGTCCCGCCGTCGGTGGTCGCGTTGAGCACCGACCCGGAGACGGCCGCGACGTCGGTGATTGAAGCGTTGGGGCCCTCGATGCGGGTCCACTCCCCGCCCGCTTGGCGGGCGACGAGGTTCTGACTGGCGAGGAAGACGACCCCGTTCGCGTCGTCCATGGCGACGGCGTTGTCGCCGCCGGTCGGTTTGGAGGGACCCTCCCAGGTCGGTTCCGCACCGGTGAACTGGGCGACGAGCAGTTCGCCCGAGCCGTTGGCGACGGCGACGCGTTCGCTGCCCGACGCGCCGACGACGGCGACGGCCTCCCACGTCGACGTCTTGCCGGCGGGTGCGGAGTAGTCCCGCACGTCGCCGGTCTGGACGCGGAGTCGACCGATGGCTCCCGAAGAGCCGACGTACCAGACGTGTGCACCGTCGTCGGTCGCCGCCACCGCGGTGAGACCGTTCGTCGCGTCCGCGGGGCCGTCCTCGTCGACGACCGACCAGTCCGCGCCGTCGGCACGGTGGACGACCGTACCACCCTCGCCGACGGCGACCGGCCCGTACTCGGTCATGGTGACGTCGGCGAGCGCCGCGCCCGTCGGGGAGTCGACGGTGACCCACCCACGCTGGGGGGCGTCGTCGGTGCCGACCGAACAGCCGGCGAGTGCGGCCATCGTCGCGCCACAGCCGGCGAGGACGGCGCGTCGCGTCCGGGTCATCGCCGGCGGGCCTCCCGGTCGTCGGGGCCGACCGTCGGTGGCCGTGGGTCGGGGAGGCGACGGGACAGGACCGCCGACGCGGTGGCTGGTCGGTGAGCGATGCGACTCGGGACGAGGGGTCGGTTGGTGGTGAGCATCAGTCGTACGAGCGGTCTATCTCCCGGTACTCGGGGGTCTCACGAGCCGGCGTGAACGCGCCCGGGGCGGTGGTGCGCTTGACGATGGTGGCGATACGGATCATGTACGAGACGAGGATGGCGAACGGCGAGAACGCGATTCCCAGCGAGACGCTGATGAGCAGTTCCAGGAACACGTGACCGACCAGCGGTTCGCCACGAGCGAACAGCAAGATGAGGAACACGCTCGTCAGGAACGACGCGATGCCGCTGTAGGCGATGAGCCGCGAGAGGTTGGCGAGTTCCTGCTGGACGTACAGCGCCTTGAAGTACTGGCGGAGGACGTCCATCGAGACGAACAGCTCTCGAAGCTCCGCCAGCAGCGTCCCGGCACGAGCGGAGAGGACGTCCTCGAACTCGACGGCGAGTCGCCGGGCGTCGGTGACGTTCCGGGAGTAGCTGTCGCCCATCATCGGCACCAGCACGGCGATGAGTCGTTGGTGGGTGCCGTCGAGTTGGCGCTCTATCTCCTCGGACTGGGTCTCGACGGTCCGGACGTACGTATCGACGTCCGACTGGAGGTCACGACGGCGCTGGTCGGTCGTCCCGTCGCGGCCGACGACGGCACGCAGTTCGTAGACCCGGTCGAGGACGAGCCCGAGCACGTCCGAGAGGAAGGCGGCGGGTTCGGTCGGGGCGACCGTCTCGTTCGGGAGGCGGCCCTCGATGCTCGAACGGAACGACCGGACGCTCCGAATCTCGTCTCTGAGCTGTTCGGGCGAGCCGAACAGCTGTGAGACGGTCAACTGGTTGACCGCGACGACGATGGGGACGAACGAGAACAGCCCCGAGATGACGCCGCCGAACATCGAGGTGACGAACCCGCGGTCCTCGACGCCGAGGACGCCGAGCATCCCGAGGGTGAACGTCGAGACGACGACGACGCCGGTCATCCAGCCGGCGATGCGCATCCGCCCGCCTTCGAGCAGGAACCAGCGCTGGAACGTCCGCCGACGGGTCGGGTCGACGACGACGGTCACGACGAAGACGAGCGCCATGACGGCCACACGACTGACGACCCAGAGGATGCGGGTACTGAGCATGAACGCACGACGGAGCACGGCGAGGACGCGTTCGTTCACGGCCACCACCCTGGCATGGTGCCGTCGGTGAGACCACCGAGGACCACCGCGAGCGTCAGGCCGACCACCGCGAGGACGAGGACGCGGACGAGGAGCGTCGAGCGGGCACGGCGCAACGCGGCCCACTCCGCGGGGTGGTAGCCGAGCCACCACAGCGTCAGGATGGCGGCGATGTTGACCGTGACGACGTTGACGAGGACGACCGTCGCCGCGCCGAGCGCCGCGACGGGGAAGCCCCACGCCACGCCGACGCCGACGACGCCCAGCGGCGGGACGACCGCCGCCGCGATCATCACGCCGATGAGGTCGAGCGCGTCGTCCATCGAGAGGCTGACCGCGCCCGCGATGCCCGCGCCGAGGGCGACGAGGACGAGCAGGAAACCGGGTTCGACGTGGTTGGCGATGGCCTCCAGTTGGACGAGTGTCGGAGGGCCGACGCCCACGAACCGGAAGACGAAGGCGGCCAGCGTCGCGCTGACTGCACCGACGACGAGGCCGCCGACCTGCCGGGCGAGGCTCCGACGGAACAGCGACGTGTCGTCGACGACGGTGGCGACCCCGGCGACCATCGGCGGGCCGACGAGCGGAGCGATGACCATCGCGCCGACGAGCACCGCCAGCGAGTCGAGCAGGACACCCGCGACGGCGACGACGGCGGAGACCACGGTGAGCAGGGTGTGGATGCCGAACGACGGGAGCATGTCGTCGGCCGTCGACCGGAGTTCGCCGCGGGAGACGCCGTGGTAGTTGCGTCCGACCACCTCGTCGTAGGGGTCCTCCTCGAACCGCGAGGAGAGGACCGCCTCGGGAGCGAGCACCACCGTGTAGAGGTCGTCACCGACCTCGGTGAGGCGTTCTTGGAGGTGCTCGACCGAGCGCGCGGGGACGGGGACCGAGAGGATAGCGGGACCCTCGGGGTCCTTCGGGTCGCCCGCGACGGCGTAGTCGAGGTGATCGTCGTCGAGCAGTTCACGAACGCGCCGGCAGGACGACGGCGAGAGCGCGAGCACCTGGACGACGCGGATGTCCTCGCGGGAGAGCGCGCCGGTCATGGCGTCTGCTGGGGCTGGAAGGTAGTGTCGTGTCGTCGGGTCATTACGTACCTCAGAGGTGGAAGACCGAGTCGGCGGGGAGCGGCGCGGCGTCGTCGAAGGCGTCGTCGTACAGCGAGACGACGTCGTGACGGAGCGTTTCGAGGGCGGCGTCGCCCTCGGGCGAGCAGCGGACGGCACAGCGAGCGGTCAGGTCGTCGCCGATGCGCTCGTAGCGCAGGCGGCCGTGACACACCGGACAGCGCAACGCGGCGTGGGCGTGCATCCACTCGGTGTCGTGGCCCAGCGCGTCGAGACGACACAGTAGCGCGTACCAGACGACGACGTCCGGTGGCTGGGTCTCGCGGGCGTGGAGCAGTCGGTAGACCAGCAACGCCGCGGTCCCGTACAGATCGGTGTCGACCGGTTCGTGGCGAGCGTGACAGCGCCGGAAGTACGCGACGAGCGCCGGCCGAGACGACCGGATCGCCCCCCCGGTGAGTTCGCCCGCCGTCCCGGCAGCCAGGGCCGCGTCGTCGTCGCTGACCGCTCGGAGTCCACGGCCGTCGGCGTCGTAGTGGCGGTCGTCGGTGAGCGGTGCACCGCTTCTCGGACAGAACGCGTCGATTCCTATCATAGCTACTGCTGGGTGGTGGTCACGGGTCATCCGCGCCGGACGCGTCACCGTGACCGTCACTCGACTTTCGGATACGATACCGTTAGTTAAAAACGCTCTAGATAGTAGAGAAAAAAATTCATTCGGCCCGTCACGACCCGATACATCGGGTTCGGCCCCCGTTCGAGGACGTCCCGGCGAGTGCCCGTGTGGACGAGCGAACGGTACCTGACGTTCAGAGACGAATGCATAATCACGACACGGTCAGTTTCACTTTCACTGCGCGGACGGCGGAGCACTAAGCCCCCCGAGAGGCACCGACGAGTCATGACCATCGACGTGATTCGGACGGAACCCGACCGCAC
Organism: Halomarina oriensis; assembly: GCF_009791395.1. GTDB lineage: Archaea > Halobacteriota > Halobacteria > Halobacteriales > Haloarculaceae > Halomarina > Halomarina oriensis. The sequence goes on along the minus strand of NZ_WSZK01000001.1, from coordinate 127,271 downwards.
CACGCGTTCGTCGCGGGAGACGAACGAGCCGACACCGCAGTCACGGGTGTCGGTGGACGTCTCGGACGTGAGCGCCGCGACGGTCGCAGCGTACGCGCGAGACGCCGTCGGGACCGACGTCGTCCACCTCGAACGCCGGGCCGGGCGGACGTTCCTCGTCGTCCACTGACCGACCACTCGGGCGACGGAGCGGTCGTCGGGCCAACTGCTCCTCGTCGAGGAACGCGACCAGCGAGGAGTACGGGACGACCGCGACGAACTCGCCGTCGTCGCGGTCACACTCGACGCCGTAGTCGGTGTACTCGTACGACTCACGCTCGATGGCCCCGTCGGGGACGATGGCACGACATCGCATGGTCGACCTTCGGGTGTCGAGAGACGAGAGTCTGTCACCGGAGCAGTAGCCCCGCGGGAGCTATCGGCTCTCGGGGTGACCGACCCGCCTCCGGCCGGGACCTCCCGCTCCACCCCGGACATGATTCCGTGACAACAGCTATACCCTCCGACGCCCACTCGGTAGCCATGTCACGCGGCGTGCTGTACATTGCGACGGGGCCGGACCACGCACGGGAGGCCTGTCTCTCCGCCGAGTCGGTGAAGACGGCGATGCCCGACGTTCCGGTCGCGCTCGCCACCGACCAGGACGTCGAGAGTCCGTCCGTCGACGAGTACCTCGACGTTCCGGACCCCGCGTACGGGTTCGCCGACAAGGTGTACAACCTCGAACGGACGCCGTTCGACCGGACCGTCTTCCTCGACACCGACACCTACGTCGCACACGACATCTCCGAACTGTTCGACGTCCTCGACGGGTTCGACGTGGCGGCCAACCAGTTTCCGAGTTGGAGTCCTGGGGACGAGTGGACCGACGACATTCCGGAGTGTTACCCCGAGTACAGCACGGGCGTCCTCGCCTACGAACGGTCCGACCGCGTCTGGCGGTTCTTCGAGGAGTGGAAGACGGCGTTCGAGGACATCGCCGCACAGGGCGAGACCGAAGACCAGTACTCGTTCCGCCGTGCGAGCTACGAAGGCGACGTCCGCATCGCAACGGTGCCGGCCAACTACAACTGTATCTACTGGACGCTCGGGACGCTCGCCGGGCCGGCGAAGGTGTTCCACGGCCGGTACTTCGACATGGACGGCCCCGGTATCTCCGAGCAGCAGGACCTCGAGACGGCTCTGGAGAAGGTCAACGCGAGCGACCGCTATCGCGTGTTCATCCAGCAGGACGAGTACCTCCGAGTCCACACCTGGCGCGGCGAGGGCCTCGTCGAGCGCCTCCTCATCTCGCTGCGGAGCCACGGCCTGCGTTACACCGTCGACCGGGCGGTGCCCGCACTCAAGCGGGCGGTGAGCGACCGGACACCGATTCCGGTCGGGTCGAGCGGCACGACCCGGACCGACTGAACTGGTCGGTCCGACGGAACCGACGGCGAGGCCACGACGGCCAGCGCCGTCGGCGTCTCCTCGAATCCGGACGACTCCCCACGAGGGACCGGCTACCCGTCGAGGTGGTCGTCGAGACCCCACTCCGCCGCGCGGCGTTCGGCGTCCGCGCGTGCCTCCTCCTGGATGGCGGCGATGCGCTCCTCGTCGGCGAGGAACGCTTCGAGCGGGTCGGTCTCGGGGTCGTCGGTTCGGTCGTCGGGGGCCCGCGCCCGACAGCGGTCGGCGAGCGCAGCGTCGTCGGCGAGGTGGTCGGCGGGGGCACCGGGTGGGACGCGCAACTCGGGGGTGTCGTGGGCGACGGTGAGCGCGTCGGCGGGGAGGTCGTACAACTCGGTTCGGCAGGGGCCGCCCGCGGAGAAGGCAGTGAGCGCGTCGGTACCGCCCACGTCGCTCGCCACGTCGTAGGCGAGCACCGGGACGCCCGCCTCGAAGGTGAGGACGCACTCGGCGTCGTCGAGGAGGAGCGCACTCTGGGGGGTGAGGACGGCGTAGCCGGTCAGCGAACGCTCGAACGCGGTGGCGAGGGCGACGCCGACGTCGTCGACGACCCGCGAGTAGACGAGACGGCCGTGCGGGATGTCGACGGACCCGTCGCCGAGGCTCATGGCGGGTCGGGGATGACCGCGCTCCGGAACCGGTCGGCCACGGCCCCCGCCGCACCCGACCGGACGTCGAGACTCGTCGCCGCCGAGCGGTAGGCCGCCGCCGCCGGACTGTCCGGTGCGTGCGCGAGCAGCGGTTCGCCGGCCTGTCTGCTCGCCCGTACCGCGTCGGACTCGGGCACCGCCGCGAGTGTCGGCCCGTCGAAGTAGCGCTCTGCCTGCTCGCCGACCCGGTCGACGGCGTCCTCGTCGCGGACGCGGTTGAACAGCACCCCCGCCGTCTCGGTGCCGTACGAGCGAGCGTACTCTTGGACCTTCAGCGCGTCGGAGAGCGACGGCACGGTGGGGTTGAGGACGACGACGACGCGGTCGGCGAGGACGACGGGGAGGACGGCCGTCTTCGACCCCAGCGCGGCCGGCGAGTCGAGCAGGAGGACGTCCGTGTCCGCCGCGAGGTCGGCGACGACCGACCGCAGGCGCTCGGGGTCGGCGTCGCGGAACCCGGCGAGACTCGTCCCGCAGGGGACGACGCGCATCCCGAAGCGGTCGTACGCCGCCTCGTGGGTACTGGCCGACCCCGACAGCACGTCGTGGAGCGTCACGTCGACGTCCGCGAGGCCGGCGTGAAACAGGAGGTTCGCCATCCCCGTGTCGGCGTCGACCACCGTCACGTCGTACTCCTCGGCCAGCGCCATCCCGAGTGCGAGGGTGCTCGTCGTCTTGCCCGTCCCTCCCTTCCCGGAGGCGACGGCGAACGCCTCGACCATTCACCGGGTCTGGTTCCTTCCGACAGATAAGTGCTCGGAATCGATGAGGGTCGCGTCGTCGGACTACGGCGCGAACGGGAGCGTCAGGTCCGCGTCGACGGTCCGGGCGGCCTCGTCGACCGTCCCCGCCGTCAGCGCGGGGAGGAGGCCGCAGACGGGGCGTTCGACCTCCGCCTCGAACTGCTCGACGCGCGCTTCGAGGGCGGTGCGGTCCGCACTCGGGACACGGGTCAGAACGCAGGCACGGACACGCTCGCGGAGGGCCGGCGAGAGGAGTCCGAGCGTCCCCGCGAGCGAGGCGAACGCCCCGCCCCGACTCGCGTCGGCGACGAGGACGACGTCGGCGTCGGCGACCCGCGCGAGGTCCGACGACCCGAGCGGTGGGGCGTCGACCGGTCCCTCCGAGAGCGGTTCGTGGGTGCTGGCGAGCACGAGGTCGGTGGTCGTCGGGAGTCGGTCGTGGGCGCGTTCGGCGGCGGCGCGTGCCCGTCCCCAGCGGGGGTCGTGGTAGCCGTCGGGGACGCCGACCGACTCGCCGTCGACCGTGAGTCCACCGTCGGGGGCACGCAACACCGGCGAGAGCGTCGGGTCGGGGTCGACACCCGCCGCGAGCGCCTGCGTCCGGACGGCGGGAGCGACGGTGGCACCGACCGGTGCCGGAGCGAGCGCGGCGAACGGCGTGACCGACCGACCGCGGTCGGCGTAGCCACGACAGAGCGCCGTGACGAGCGACTCGACGCCCGCTTCCCGCGTCGTCCCGGCGAACAGTACGGTTCGTGCCATACGCTCGTCACCACGTTCTGTAGGATAACCGTTGGGCCGGCGACGACCGGAAGCCGTCGACTACCGGGCGCAACCGCTCGCCGTCGTCGTGACCGAAGGGGAGAACGGCCGGGTGGCCGCACGAACGGGCGACGGTGTGACACTCGCCCGTCAGAGTGGGCTTCCGCGTCGGTAATGAGTCTTCTGCACTCCTGTCTGACGGTGGTCACGCGCCCGTCATCGGACGATGACACACCACCGACGGGTACGGTAGCGAGACCCAAATCGGAGGATGCGAACTGCTAACTCGACACGTGACACGGCGGTTCGGTGGGCGAGGACGGCGACTTCCCGGACGAGGCGGTTCGACGACGGTACGGACGAGATAACTAAGCCGTGTACCGTCGTCGCTTCTGATATGTCGGTCAGAGTCCGCGTGGCGTGTCCCGGCTGTTCGGCGTCGGTCACGGCCCAACCGGGCGAGCCACGAGGTGACGACACCCTCCACGGTCGAAGCGTCCCCTGTGAAGACTGTGGTCACCGCATCGACCTCTACTACTACTGAGTGTCCCGGTCGAGGCCGTTGGCCTCGTTCGGGTCCGACCAGTCGCCACCCCACCGAAGGCGACGACGCCGGCCACCGAGAGGACGAACCCCACGCCGTCGAACGGTGGCCCGAAGAACAGTCGTTGGGTCGTCAGCGCCCAGATGGCGAGGAACACGCCGTCTGCGAGGGGTGGAACAGCGAGAACACGCCGCCGCCGAGGCCATCGAGCGCCACACGAGGAGGCGGGGCGGGAGTCGGTCAGGTGACGAGCAGTCGGGCGGTACTGCCGGACCCGTCAGGGAGCGCTCGACGCGCGTGGCTCACCCGGAGAACGGGCCCTCGAAGCCGTTGCGGATGTAGTAGCGAACCCAGTTCCCGTACGTTCGGTCGCCGGGGTGGTCGGCGACCTGCTCGTACTGAATCACGCCCTCCTCGTCGATGACGTACGTCGCGGCGACACCGGTCAGGCCGTGACTGGTCTGTTCGGTGCCGCTGTACTGCTCGGCCACCTCGCCGTCGGGGTCGGCGAGCAACTGGGTCGAGAGGTCGTAGCGGTCGCGCATCTCGACGAGTTCCCCGACGGGGTCGGTGACGATGGGGAGAATCGTCACGTCGTCGTTGAACCAGAGGTCGTACTCGACCTCGCTGAACGTCTGTAGCTGCTCGGCGCAGAACGAACACCAGTGACCACGGTTGACGAGGACGACGGCTGGTCCGTCCTCGACCGCATCGGCCAGCGACGTCTCGTCGCCGGTCGTACTCTCCAGACTGAACCCCGGTGCCTGCTCTCCTTCGAGTGTCATCACCCGGCGATACACGCGGCCCCCTGATAGCGGCCGGGGCGGACGTGTCCGTTCGGTGCACACCGGCGGACGACTGAACACCGGCCGGTCGGACCGAGCACAACTCGACTGTTCCACAAGACAACTCAGGTGGCAACGCTCTTGCACGTCGGCCCCCAACGCCGGGTATGAACGGTGAGGACGGCCGCGACGTGGCCGTGTTACGCAACAAGCGCGACGCCTCGCGGTACCAGATCCTCGTCGCCATCGCCGCGCGGCAACCGGCGGTGAGCCAACAGGAGATCGCCGACGCCGTCGGCGTCACCGCGCAGGCGGTCAGCGAGTACGTCCGCGAACTGGTCGAGTCCGGCGCGGTCGAGAAACACGGCCGGGGACGTTACGAGGTGACCAAGGAGGGTGTCGACTGGCTCATCTCCCGGACCGAGGACCTCCGGGCGTTCACCGAGTTCGTCACCGAGGAGGTGGTCGGACAGGTCGACGCCGACACCGCCATCGCCGGCGAACCGCTCGACGCCGGCGAGACGGTCACGCTGACGATGGACGACGGCGTCCTCCACGCGCACGCGGGCGAGGAGGGGAGCGCGACGGCCCGGACGCTCACCGCCGCCGACGCCGGCGCGGACGTGGGCGTCGCGGAGTTCGACGGGCTGCTCGACTACGAGACGGGCACCGTCACCGTCGTCGTCCTCCCGGACGTGCGCGACGGGGGGAGTCGCGCGGTGGCGGCCGACGAGGTAGCGAGACTCACGACCCAACACGACCTCCTGGCGACCGCGGGCGTCGAAGCGCTGGCGGCCGCCCGCCGTGCGGGCCACGACCCGGACGTTCGGTTCGGCACCGCACAGGCCGTCGAGGAGGCCGCGACGCGAGGGCTGTCGGTGCTGTTGCTCGTCGGACCACGTGACCTCGCCGCCCACACCGACCGGTTGCGCGAAGGCTCGGTGGGCTACGAACTGGTCGACGCCCGCGAGTCACCGGGGGCGGCTATCGAGCGATGACCCAGCGGCGGGAACAACCCGACACGCCGACGCGTCGCTCGTGAGTCGGATACGGGAGAAACGACCACCGGCACCTGGGTTGGGGACCGGTGCCGGTGGCCGACTCGGCGGTCGGGGGACCGCACCAGTAGGTAGCGACTCGGGGGTATCAATACGCACCGCTCGACGACTGTCGCACGGGGTGAGACACACCGTGGCAGGCGAACGACTGTCACTCAATCTATGTTTATCTCCTCGGCCGTCCTAACCGGGGGTGATTATGGCATACGTTGGTAGCCAACCCATCTACATTCTGAGTGAAGGAAGCCGACGCACCTCCGGGCGCGACGCCCAGTCGATGAACGTCGTCGCCGGCCGAGCGGTCGCCGAGGCGGTACGCACGACCCTCGGCCCGAAGGGCATGGACAAGATGCTCGTCGACTCGATGGGCAACGTCGTCATCACCAACGACGGCGTCACCATCCTCGACGAGATGGACGTCGACCACCCCGCCGCCCAGATGATCGTCGAGGTCGCCCAGACCCAGGACGAGGAGACGGGCGACGGCACGACGACGGCGGTCATCCTCGCGGGCGAACTGCTCGCCCGCGCCGAGGACTTACTGGAGAACGACGTCCACCCCACCGTCGTCGCCAACGGCTACCGGTTCGCCGCGGCCGAGGCTCGCGCCATCCTCGAATCCATCGCCACGGACGTCGAGGGCGAGGAGTCCCTGCGCGAGATCGCCATCACCGCGATGACCGGCAAGGGCGCGGAGGCCTCGCGTGACCTGCTGGCCGACCTCGTCGTCGAGGCGGTTCGGGCCGTGGAGTCCGAAGAGGGCATCGACCTCGACGACGTCGTCGTCGAACCCATCGTCGGCGGTGCGGTCGCCGACGCCCACCTCGTCCGCGGCGTCGTCATGGACAAGGAGCGCACCCACGAGAACATGCCCCGCCGCGTCACGGACGCGAAGGTGCTCCTGTTCGACGCGCCAATCGAGGTCCGCGAGACCGAAATCGACTCACAGCTCGACATCACCTCGCCCGACCAGCTCGAACAGTTCCTCGCCCGCGAGGAAGGCGAGGTTCGGCGCATGGTCGACGCCATCGTCGACTCCGGCGCGACCGTCGTCGTCTGCCAGAAGGCCATCGACGACCTCGCGGTCCACTACCTGTCGAAGGCGGGCGTGCTGGCAGTCAAGCGCGCGAAGAAGTCCGACGTGCGCGCCCTCGCTCGCGCGACCGGCGCGACCGTCACCAGCGACTTCGACGACCTCGAATCCGCCCTCGGCGACGCCGGCCTCGTCGAACAGCGCGAACTGGGCGACGAGACCCGCCTCTTCGTCGAGGAGTGCCCCGACGCGAAGGCCGTCACCATCGTCCTCCGCGGTGGCACCGAGCACGTCGTCAGCGAGGTCGAACGCGCGGTCGAGGACGCTCTCGGCGTCGTCCGCGTCACCGCCCTCGACGGCCGCGTCGTCGCCGGCGGCGGCGCACCCGAAATCGAACTCGCGCGCCGCCTGCGCGACTACGCCGACTCCGTCGCCGGGCGCGAACAGCTCGCCGTCGAGGCGTTCGCCAGCGCACTCGAAATCGTCCCCCGCACGCTCGCGGAGAACGCCGGCCTCGACCCCATCGACTCGCTGGTCGACCTCCGTGCCCGCCACGAGACGGGCGACGTGACCGCCGGCCTCGACGTCTACACCGGCGCGACCGCCGATATGATGGCTCAGCACGTCGTCGAACCGGTCCGCGTCAAACTCCAGGCCGTCGAGAGCGCGACCGAAGCCGTCGAACTCCTGCTCCGCATCGACGACGTCGTCGCGGCGGGCGACCTGAAGAAGGGCGGCGGGGCGTACGACGAGATGGACTTCTAACGTCCGAACAGCGGTTTTTCTGTCACTCGAACCGACGAGCCACTGCCCCCAGTGACGTCTCCCCGACGTCGACGAACTCGCCGCCGACGGCCTCGACACCGCCGTCCGTCTCCGGGTCGTCGCCGACGTGGACGAGGGCGTTCGGGGCCGCGTCGAGGAAGTCGGCCGTCGTCTCGAAGATTCGTGCGTGTGGTTTCCGCCAGCCACAGGCGACGCTCGTCACGACGGTGTCGAAGTCGTCGCGCGAGAGGTCGGAACGGACGAGCGTCCGCCCGACGAGTTCCGGGACCGCGCAGTTCGAACAGAGCGCGACCGGGCCGCGTTCGCTCGCCGCCGCGACTGCGTCGACGGCGCTCGCGCGGGTCTCGACTGCGGGGTCGAACGCGGCGACGACGGCCCGGCGCGGCGCGTTGCCGGGCGCGTCGACGCCACGCGAAGCGAGTGCTCGCGCGACGTGCGCGGGGAGCGGTACCTCCGCGTGCTTCGGGGCGTCGACGTGGACCTCGTGGTAGGCGTCGTCCCAGTCGTCGGGCACGGTCACGTCGCGGGCGGCGAGTTCGCGGGCGACCGCTCGGGCAGGGTCCACCGGCAGGTCGGCGTCGACGAGCGTACCGAACAGGTCGAACGAGACGGTCATCGCTCGCCTCTCGGGGCGGCGACGTGTTGAAGAGAGCGGTCGGTGGAGACCCGTGTGACGCGCGTCACGCCTCACTACGCCGACCCCGACCCGCGTGGCGAGCCACGCTCACGGGCGGTCGCGGGTTCGTAGGCTCCCCGGTCGGAGTCGAACCGCGGTCGTTTCGCTCGCTCCGCTCGCTCCACTCCCTGCTTCGACATCTCCCTCGCCTGTGCATCACGGTCGCTGTCGCTCCCGAATGCACAGGCTCCCCGGTCGGAGTCGAACCGACACCCGACCGTTCGGGCCCCACGACGCGAGGAGCGTTCGCCGACCGTCGGGAGCGAGTCACGCGTCCACCTCGACTTCGAGGATGCCGAACGCGTCGCCGATGGCCGCGGCGTCGTCGCCGGGGGCCAGCACGACACGCGCGTCGAGGTCGACACGGATGTCCGTCGCCGTGGGGCGAAAGCCCGTCACGTCGAGCGTCTCGATGCGGTCTATCGCCTGTGCGTCGTCGAGCACCTGCTGTGCACCGCCGGCGAGGTCACCGGCAGCGCCGCGAGGCACCCAGAGCCTGACGGCCACTCTCGTGACCGCGAGTTCCATCGACATGGAGACGTCCGCCGGGAGTCGAACCCGGTGTGTGGCCACGTCCACGCGGACGCGGTCCACCACTCACGTATCCGGAGTGTCGGAGAGACGTGACACTCCGTCCGGCGTGGAGTCGGGAGAGAGAAGGACACTCGGTCACACCCCCTTCCGACGCACGGCCGGACGGGAAGTGCCGTCCGGGTTACGCGAACGGGGTGGACCGAGTGCAACCACGGTTCCAGACCATCCCGCCCTCGCCGTACGCGTCGCTGACCTGGTCAGCGAGTGCGTGGGCGATGTGGGACTTCATCTGGAATGCACCGTGGGGTGTTGCGTACTACCAGCATTCGAGGGGACCCCCTTAATAATTGTGTAGGTCTGTCACGTCATCGCACGGTTCTGTCGACGCCGGGCCGACTTTCACGAACGAAGTAACGTTTATGTCACAGTACACGATGTATCAGCGCATGTCAACGGGGAGCGACGACGACGGGGGCGGCGGGACGTCCTGGTGGACGGTCGATCTGAGTACGTTCGACCGGTCAGCGCTCGAACAGACGGTGTTCGACCTCTACGCCGCGGAAGGGTACGACGTCGAGTGGGCCGCACCGAACGCCGAGGGGGACGTCGCGGTGGTCGCCCGGAAGGACCGACTCCTCCGGTCGACACGGACGACGGTCGTCTCGGTGACGACGGCCGGGACGTCGGTCACGCCCGGAAGCGTCGACAGACTGGACTACGCACGCGGGATGAGCGGCGCGGACCGCGCCGCGCTGGTCCACCCGGACGACGTGGACGAGCGGACCCACGACGCGACGGCGAAGACCAAGGTCTCGGTCGTCGACGGCGAACGACTGCGAAACCGACTCTCCGACACCGACCTCTCGCCGCCGTAGCGCGACCACGGGTCGACCGCCACCCGGCCACAGGGATTTTATCTCGGGTGTCGTAGCGCCGCCATGAGTCGCACAGCACTCACCGACGCAGCAGCGGAACTCGAAACAGCCGCCAGCCACGCCGACGGCGAACGCCGCGAGCGAATCGAGGGACAGGCCGAGGCGCTCACGACCCTCGCGGACCGCGAGCGAGGCCCCGACCAGGGTCGACTCGACCGCCACATGAACGTCCTGCGCGAACTCGCCGGGAGCGACGACGAAGCGACCCCACACGTGGAAGCCGCGCTCGAACACGTCACCGAGTACCGTAGCACGGTCGGCGGTATCTGACTCTGCGCGGCCACCCGACTACGCGAGGAGCTTTCGGAGCGTGACCGCGACCTCCTCGAAGTCCCCGACGTCCACCTCGTCGGTCGTCAGGAGGACACCGTGGTCACCGACGATGACACGGCTGACGAACCCGTCCCGGAAGACCCGGAGGGTGAACTCGTACTCGCCGAACGTCGGCCCGTCCGTCCCACCGGGCCCGAGCGAGGAGTACGCGGAGCCGTCGACGAACCCCGAGCGCTCGACGTCCACCAGACGACCCTTCACCTCACGGGCGGCCGCCTCGTCGTCGTAGAGGTCCTTCCGGAGGTAGAGCACCTCGAACGTCACCGGCGTGAAGTAGATGACACTCCGGAGGGTGTCGCCGATACCGGCCCGAGCGGTGCTGACGAGGCTGTCGCTCAGTAGTGTCGTGGTTCCTGTGCGCATACAGCATAGATGGTCTCACGAGGATATCAACTCGCCGGCGAGTGGTTCACGGAGAAAAGTGGGCTCGGGCGGATTCGAACCACCGACCTCAGCCTTGTAAAGGCCGCGTCATGACCAGCTAGACCACGAGCCCTCGTCCCCACATTCCGACGGCGGTGAATAACGCTTGCGACACTCGCCGGGTCAGGCCTCGGCGGCGACGAGTGCGACGATAGCGAGGAGCGCCAGCGCCAGCGCGACGGTCCCGACACCGGCGGGAACCGACGTGGCCGGCCCGACGACGAAGACGGTCAGCATGGCGACGACGATGGCACCGACGCCGACCAGTACGCTCGCCGTCGTGTGCGCGAGCACACCCTGTCGACCGTCGACACCGGGGAGTTCCCGACCGAGTGTCGTCGCGTACTCACCACCGTCACGGACCAGCAGGATGCCGGCGAAGCCGGCGAACACCAACAGTGCCGGGGCGCTCTGCTCGGCGACGACCAGCACGACGACGCCGAACAGCATCGCGGCGAAGCCGTGGCCCGACAGCGAGACGAGACCCGCGTCGGTCGGCCGGAGCGTGAGGAAGTCCCAGACGACGAACACGCCGAGCGTGATGACGACCAGAACGAGCGCGACGAGACCGACGCTCCCGAAACCACCGAGGAGCACGGCGATGGGTTCGAGAGTGGCCGGCGAGAGCGTGGTGAGCCAGACCGCACCGAGAACCGGGGCGACGACGCCACCGGCGGCGTCGGCCGCGACGCCCGCCGGGTCCTGGTCACCGACCGCGACCGCGGCCCGCTGGAGCAGGCGGCCGACGAGGACGATGCCACAGAGCACGATGCCGAACAGCAGAACGGCGAGGACGACCCCCGATTCGAGAATCGCCGCCAGGACGGTCCCGAGGATGGAGAGCTGTGCGAACACCCAGTCGAGCAGCGTCGGGACGAACAGCGCGACGTACACCTCGGCGACGAACGCGACCACGAGCCACCGGGGGGCCGAGCGGATGTCGTCGAACGAGAGTCCGGACTCGGCGAGGCGGCGCGGCGGCACCGACTCGCGGCCGGGAAGCCAGCGTTCGAGCGTCCGGGTCGTCGGCGGGAGCATCGCCAACAGCGCGATGGCCGCACCCTGAAGCGCGACCAGCGCGAGAAACGGCGTCGCGGTGGCGGCGTTCCACAGCACGACGAGGCCGACGCCAGCGACGGCGAGCGCCGCCGGGTTGAACAGAATCGAGAGGGCGACGAGCGCGACCAGCGCGAGCACACACGACTGGAGCACCGCCGGGAACCGCGACTCCGAGAGCGACCGCGCACCGAGCGAGACGCCGAGCGCGAGCACTGCGGCGCTGCCCGCACCGACCACCGTCGTCTGGACGGGCGGGTACGTGTGGCCGACACCGAGCGCGAGCGCACCGATGCCGCCGAGCGTGGCGACACTCGCCAATGTACGGCGACCGACCGACGCGCCGTCGGGGGTGCCGACGGCCCACGAGAGACTCAGGGCACCGACGAGGGCGACGAGCGCCTGCACGCCGACACCGACCGCGTAGCTCATGGCGAGGGCCAGGAGACCGGCGATACCGACCGTCACCCGTGCGCCAAAGCGGTTCGGCCGGGCGGCCGCGGTGTCGCTCACGCGGACCACCGCCGTTCGGCGCGTGCCATCGCAACCGCGAGTGCGTCGTCGGGCGACCACTCGACCAGTCGGACGCCGCCGCGTCGAAGGTCGTCGACGCGTTTCGACCGCTCGATACGTGCCAGGTCGCCGCCAGTCGTGTCGGGAGTCATGTCGGGGGTGATGACCGTCACCGCGTGGCCACGGGCCGTCAGCGTCTTCGTCATCGCCACCAGCGAGTCGTCGGCCAGCGGTGTACAGACGACGACCCGCGAGCGACGGTCGAGGTGGCCACAGAGTCGGTCGACCTCGCCGTTACAGACGTCGGTGAGCACGCCCGGTCGGTCGTGGAGGCCCCGAGGGTCGTCGAGGAAACGAGTGATGCGAGCGCGCTGCTCGCGGCCGGTCGACGGCGTGACGTAGCTCCCCGCGCCGAGCGAGGCGACCCCGACACGGTCGTTCCGGTCGAGCAGGCCGACCGCGATGCGGACGGCGGCGTGACGACCGAGCGCCGCACCCGTCTCGCCGTCGGGTTCGCGGGCGACCTGTGCCGCCTCGCGGTCGTCGACGATGACGGTGACGCTCGTCGCCTCGTCCTCGCGGAACGAGACCGTCGACAGTTCGTTCGTCCGGGCGTAGCGCTTCCAGTCGATACGGTTCATCGGATCGCCACGGGCGTACTGGCGCGTACTGTAGAACTCGACGCCCTCGCCACCGTCGTCGGTCGCCGTCTGACCGGGGTACGGCAGCGTCTGGCCGTGGAGCGTCGGCGTCTCCAGCGTCGTGTCGACGGTTATCGACGACTCGACGGTCGCCGTCACCGCCCGGCGGACCGTTCCACTGGCGTTCCGGGCGACGAGTCGTGGCCCCGAGAACCGATGTTCGCCACGGCGGGCCGGGAGTTCGTAGGTCAGCACCGTCGTCTCACCGGCCCGGAGGCTCACACAGGCGCGTGACTCGCCGTCGGCGACCGGGAGCGCACCCGGAACGCCGTCGACGATGCGCAGGTCGGCGATGGGTCGGTCACCCTCGTTCGTCACGGCGAGCGTGACGCCGACCCGGTCGCCGGGCAACGGCGCGGCCGCCGACACCGTCCGCTCGACCGCGAGGTCGAGCGGTGGTGGGCGCGTGACGTAGCCGAAACAGGCGTAGGCCAGACCGACGACGGCCCCGAGGAAGACGACCGGGTTCTCCAGTGTGACCCCGGTCGCTCCGGCGAACAGCGCGAGGACGATGCCCGAGGACCACCGGTCGACGGCGCGGGTGTCGACGGTCACCTCACGGGAGGTCGTGACCTGCTCGTCGGCCGGTGTTTCGACGTCGGACTCGTCACCGACATCGACGGAGGCGTCTCGGAGCGACTCGGCGGCCTCGCTCGACGCGTCGGTCTCGAGCGTCGTGCTCATCGCTCGCCTCCGTCGACGGTGATGCGAACCGCGGCGGTTCGCTCACCGCCACGCGTGGACTCGCGGGCGACCGAGACATCCTCGGCGCGGAGTTCCGCTCGACGTTCGGTGAGCACTGCGACGACGCGACGGGCGTGGCGTGCGAACTGGTCGCCGGTGAGCCACTCCTGCAGTCGGACCCGAAGCGGGAGGACGACGTTGTCGTCTTTGGCGAGAAACGCCGCGGCGACCCGGTCGTCGGTCCACGTCCCGCGCCAGATCTGACGGTAGGCCGCGGATTCGGTGACGCCCTCCCGTTCGACCAGGACGTGGACGATAGCGTGGATGAGGCGTTCCTGAACGAGCTTTCGGGCCTTGATTCGCTCCCACTCGTTGACCTCGCTGTAGCGGTCGAGCGCCTCGTCGACGTCGTGACCGAGCGGGTCGCCACGGCCGATCTCGGCCGCGGAGTCCTCGAAATCGAGCGGGTCGGTCGCTTCGGTGAGCGACGGGAGTCGGAGGACGAACAGCAGTCCGAGCACGCCGACGAGCAGTGCCGCGAGCGAGACGACGGCCTGGGCGCTCTCGTCCAGTACGGAGAGGTCGGCGAGTCGGTCCGGGGCGGCGAGGACGACGCCGACCGCGACGAGCAGGACGACGGCGAGCGAGACGAGGACGTGCGCTCTCGTGGGTCGCGGCAGTCGCGGGAGCGAGAGCGAGGTCACTCGTCGTCACCCCCGTCGTCGATGTCGTCGTAGGCACCGCGGGCGGCGTCGACCCGGTCGTCGGTGCTCGGCCGGTCGCCGTACCGAATCTCCTCGAACGCTCGGGTGAGCGTGCCCACCGAGCGAGCGGGGAAGCCACGACGGACCGCTGCGCGAGCGTACTGACCGGGAGTCTTGGCGTCGCCGTTACGCATCGGGACACGGTCGGTCATGGCCGCCCAGGCCTCCTCGACGCTGAGCGGGCCGCGGTCGTCGTCGGTCGGGACCAGGTCGGCCTCGGCGGCCGACACGTCGGTCGACGGGGTCCGGGACCAGTCGCGGTTGGTCTGGCCGCCGAGCGAGGAGACCGCACCCGGCAGTGCGCCGAGCGCACGCCCCAGGCCGCTCGCGAGACCGCTCGACCCGCTGGTGAACAGCGTCGGGAGCGCCACGAGTGCCGCGGCCATGCCGCGTGCGGTGCCACGGACGACCATCGAGGCGGCGGAACCGGCCGCACCGAGGACGGTCGCGGTGTCGTCGACGAGTCGTGGGAGCGTCGCCGAGAGACCGACGACGAACCCCATCGTCACGCGGGGGACGGTACTCAGTAGCCGCTGGACGAACGCGGGCGGGAGGTCGGGGAGGGAGGGGTGGACGAGCCAGAACCCCTCGCGGCGGTAGCCGAGGCGGTTGAGGAGGAGACCCACCACGAGGAGCAGTCCACCGACGGCGGCGATGGGGACGATGGCGAGACCACCGCCGTCGCTCGACGCTGGCGGGTCGGTACCGGCGTCGTTGGCTGGTTCGGGCGTCTCGGTCGGCGTCGGTGTCGGGGTCGCCTCGCTGGCTGGTGGGTCCGGTTGCGGGAGCGGTTGTTGCTCGCCAGGGGCGAACAGTGGAGGGCCGCCGGGCGCACCGCTCCAGACGTCGGTCGGATACGTCCCGAGTCCCGTCGCAGGGAACAGCGACGCTGCCAGGACCACGGCGATCGCACACAGCGCGAGGAGGGCTGCGCGGCGGGGTGCGTACACGGAACGAGTCTTATTTTCCGGGAAATATATGTGTTTCGCGTCCATCAAATAAACTATGGATGCCCTCCCGACACGAGACACCAGCCTGACCCGTCGCATGGTCGCCACGCTCGCGGCCGTTCTCGTCGTCGACACGCTCGCAGTCGCCGTGTTGGCGCTCCTCGTCCGGCCGTGGCTCGCGCCGCTGGGCGGCATGCTCGGAGACGCACTCGGTGTCAGCGCCCCGCCAGCGGTCGCGTGGCTGGCGTTCGGTCTCCCCGCCCTCGCCGCGTTCCTCTGGGTCCAACTCCGCTACACGCGCCGCGAGACGCTCGACGCGGTCGACGCCGAGGTCGTCGGTCCCCGCGAGCACCCGGACCTCCACGCCCGTATCACGCGCCTCGCGGCGCAGGCCGACGTCGCCGTCCCGGCAGTCGCCGTCGCCGAGACGGAGATGGCCAACAGCTTCGCCGTCGGTGGCACGCGCGACGCGACCGTCGTCGTCTCGACGGGCCTCCTGGAGCGACTCGACGACGCCCAACTCGACGCGGTGCTCGCCCACGAACTCGCACACGTCAAGAACCGCGACGCGACGGTGATGACGCTCGCGACGTTCCTCCCCGCCGTCGCCCGCGGCGAGTACTCGCTGCTCGACGCCGTCACGCCGCGTGGCGTCCCCACCTCGGTGAGCTTCCTCGCCATCGTCGCGGTGCTCGGTGGCGGGGCGCTCGCCGCCGCCGCGACGGGTGCGCCCGGTGGGTCGCTCGCCGGCGCGGTCGTCCTCACGCTGTTCGTCGTCCTCTTCGGCGGTGTCCTCCTCGGCCTCGCCGCCGCCCCCGTCGTCTACCTCGGCGAACGCCTCGCGCACGACCGCGAGTTCGCCGCCGACCGGGCCGGTGCGCTCGCCGTCGGGAGTCCCGCGGCGCTCGCCGGGGCGCTTCGGGCGCTCGACACGGACGGCGAACCCGCCGCGGACGCCCGCTCGCTCGCCGTCTCGGGACTCTGTCTCCTCCCCCACGGGTTCGGCGGGGCGGCGACGGCGACCCACCCCTCGACCGCCGACCGTATCGAGCGGCTGAAGCTCCTGAACACCGACTTCGAGGGGCGACAACGCGAGTGACTCCGACACCGGACGACGGAACGCTTACGCCACGCACTCGCCTCCACCCGGTATGAGCCAGCGGAGTTCGGCGATTCTCGTCGCAGTCGTCGGTCTCGTCGCCGTCCTGCTTCTCGGCTACGCCCTCTACCCGGTGCTCGCGGTCGGTGTCCTCGGCCCACCGACGGAGTACGACCGGACCACCGTCACCGCGTACGACGGCGACGACGGCGAGCGGCTCGGGAGCGTCGACGCTCGCGTCGCCGACGACCGAGTCTCGCGGTACGCCGGGTTGAGCTACACCGAGAACCTGAGCGACGGCGAGGGGATGTGGTTCGTCCACGCGGACGCCGACTCGCGGACGTTCGTCATGCGGGGGATGTCCTTCGACATCGACATCGTGTTCGTGAGCGCCAACGGGACGATCACGACCGTCCACCACGCCGAAGCGCCCGTCGAGGGGCAGGACGGCGAGTCGCTGCGCTACAGCGGCGAGGGGAAGTACGTCCTCGAACTGCCCGCCGACTGGACGACGCGCCACGACGTCTCTGTCGGCGACTGTCTGGACGCGACGGGCTACGAGACGACCTGCGCGGCCTGAACCGCGAGGCCCGACCGGGACGCGAACACACCGACCGTCGAGCCGACAGTGTGAGCCGTGTTGACGCCCCTCAGTAGCGGTGCCGTGAGTCGGTTTGCCAACCCTTTTGAGTCCTGAACAAGTATTCAGTCTCTAATGGGCATCACCGCTGACGACGACGACCCGTTCGAGGAACAACGGGAGAACGCGGAGAACCCGATGCGCCGGCTGTTCGCGGAGTACGGCGCGGAGAACCGCTTCGCGTTCCTCGTGGGCCTCCTCTCCAGTATCACGGCCCGCGTCCTCGACCTGCTCCCCATCGTCCTGCTGACCGTCGCTATCGACGCCATCTTCAGGAATGAGCGGCCGTTCTCGCTGCTGTTCGTCCCCGATAGCTGGCTCCCGACCGAACCAGTCAATCAACTGATACTTTCGGTCGGGCTCATCGCGCTCGCCTTCTTCGGCGGGGCGGCGTTCCACTGGACCCGAAACTGGGGGTGGAACTCCTTCGCACAGAACATCCAACACGACATCCGGACCGACACCTACGACAAGATGCAGCGGTTGAACATGGACTTCTTCGCCGAGAAACAGACCGGCGAGATGATGTCCATCCTCTCGAACGACGTCAACCGCCTCGAACGGTTCCTCAACGACGGGATGAACTCGGCCTTTCGGCTGGGTGTGATGGTCGTCGGCATCGCCGGCATCCTGCTCTACTGGAACTGGCAGCTCGCCGTCATCACGCTCTCGGTCGTGCCGCTCATCGGCTTTTTCACCTACAAGTTCATCCAGGCGATTCAGCCGAAGTACGCCGACGTCCGGTCGTCGGTCGGGAACATGAACTCCCGTCTGGAGAACAACCTCGGTGGGGTCCAGGTCATCAAGACGTCGAACACCGAGAACTTCGAGTCCGACCGCGTCGACGACGTCTCACAGGACTACTTCGACGCCAACTGGGACGCCATCGGCACCCGTATCAAGTTCTTCCCCAGCCTGCGTGTGATGGCCGGCGTCGGCTTCGTCAGCACGTTTCTCGTCGGTGGCTGGTGGGTCCTCGTCTACGCGGAGACCGGTGCCGCCCCGTGGATATTCACCGGGTCCCTCAGCTCCGGTGAGTTCGTCGGCTTCGTGCTGTTCACCCAGCGGTTCATCTGGCCGATGGCGCAGTTCGGGCAGATCATCAACATGTACCAGCGGGCGTACGCCTCCAGTTCACGCATCTTCGGACTGATGGACGAACCCTCGCGCATCGTCGAGGACCCCGACGCCGACGGACTCGTCGTCGGTGACGGCGAAGTCGTCTACGACGACGTCACGTTCGGCTACGACGAGGAAGAGACCATCGTCGAGGACGTCTCGTTCCACGTCGACGGCGGCGAGACGCTCGCACTCGTCGGCCCGACGGGAGCGGGGAAGTCGACCGTCCTCAAACTCCTGCTCCGGATGTACGACGTCGACGAGGGGGCCATCACCATCGACGGCCAGGACCTGCGGGACGTCACCATCCCGAGTCTCCGGCAGAACATCGGCTACGTCTCTCAGGACACGTTCCTCTTCTACGGCACCGTCGAGGAGAACGTCTCCTACGGGACGTTCGACGCCTCCCGCGAGGAGGTCGTCGAAGCCGCCAAGGCCGCCGAGGCCCACGACTTCATCGAGAACCTGCCCGAGGGCTACGACACCGAAGTCGGCGAACGCGGCGTGAAACTCTCGGGCGGCCAGCGTCAGCGCCTCTCCATCGCACGGGCCATCCTCAAAGACCCCGAAATCCTCGTGCTGGACGAGGCCACGAGCGACGTCGACACCGAGACGGAGATGCTCATCCAGCGCTCGCTCGACCAACTGACCGAAGAGCGCACCACCTTCTCCATCGCCCACCGCCTCTCGACCATCAAGGACGCCGACCAGATCGTCGTCCTCGAAGACGGGAAGATCGCCGAACGCGGCAGCCACGAGGAACTGCTCGGCAACGACGACCTCTACGCCCACCTCTGGGGCGTGCAGGCCGGCGAAATCGACGAACTGCCCGAGGAGTTCATCGAACGTGCCCAGCAACGGCAGGCACGGACGAGTAGCGACGACGACTAACGACCGTTTTACGCCTCGGGTGACGCTCCGCGTCACCGCTCGGCGCAAAACCCTCGACGAAAAAGGCCACTCGACGCGCTTCGCGCGTCTCGCGGTGAACCGCGCTCGCTTCGCTCACGCGGACGCTATGGTGGTTATTGTCGAGATTCACATCCTCGAATCAGCCGTTAGACAGAGAGCGTGAGTCTAACGACCACATCAGGAATCGTTGACTGCCTACTACTCAGACCGTCCTTCTTCGAGCGCCTCGTAAATCTGATAGCCTACGTACAGAGGGAGTACGATAGTCAGTGTGAATACCATAAAAGCCACATACGCGCCCAAAACACCGCCCACACTGGTCGCTGGTTCGAGGGCGATGACGCTCAAAAGGAACCCGATGACCGTCAAAATAATCGATTCTCTACCCATTATATCAGCCATCGATTCCTCAAACATATGCATTCTGGCAGCCGGACTGTTTGAATAGATTCAATGAGACGAATCGTTAGACCCGTGCCACGGGTCTAACAAAACCGGCAAGCCGTGCTAGCGGCCGAGAGACGCACGTAGACACGACGTCCGATTGTCACCGAGTGGAGCGTCGAGGACGCCCTACAGCGACTCCTCGTCCGCTTCCTGCCCGCTTCCCTCCTCGGTGCCGCGGTCGGAGTAGTCCTCGCGGCCGACGGCGTCGTCGGGGAGCATCGTCATCACGGCTTCGCGGAGCGCTTCGACGTCCTGCAACTCGTCGTCGTAGCCCGCCAGCACCTCGCCGAGGGTCGTCTCCTCGCCCTGCATGTCGAGGGTCACGTCGCCGTGTTCCTCGCGGAGGTCGGCGGTCGAGATGGGGTAATCGACGTCCTCCGGGTCGAAGTCCTCGAACGTCACGCCGTGGGTACGGTCGTCGTCGCTCATGGTCGCCCCCGAGACGCGGCCGCGACAAAGCGCTGTGGCCTGCCCGTCACGGCCGGCCGCCCGATTGAAGACGGCGCGCACGGAGCGGTTCGTATGGACCTCGCCGCACACACCTGGACGGACGTCGAGGCGTACGACGCGGACGTCGCGCTCCTCCCGGTCGGCAGCACCGAACAGCACGGCCCGCACGCACCGCTCGGGACCGACCACCTCGCCGCGGCGGCCGTCGCGGACGCCGCCGCCGAGGCGTACGACGGTGAGGTGCTCGTCGCACCGACGATACCGGTCGGCGTCTCCGAGGAGCACCGCGCGTTCGCCGGGACGCTGTGGGTCCGCGAGGACACCTTCCGGGCGTACGTCCACGACGTCGTGACGAGTCTCGCCCACCACGGCGTCGACCGGGTGGTCGTGGTCAACGGCCACGGCGGGAACGTCGCCGCCCTCCGGGAGGTCTGTGGGCGACTCAGCCGCGACGAGGTGGCCTACACGCTCCCGTTCACGTGGTTCGACAGCGTGGCGAGCGACCTCCCGATGGGCCACGCCGGGGCGAGAGAGACCGCGCTGTTGCGCCACGTCGCTCCGGACCTCGTGCGTGAGGGCCGACTCGAGGAGGCCCGCGAGCACGCCGCCGAGCGGTGGGGGGAGTGGGTCGCGGGCGTCGACCTCGCGTACGACAGCGACGAGTTCGCCGAGAACGGTGTGGTGGGCGACCCAACGGCCGGCGACGCCGAGGCGGGCGAGGCGCTGCTGGCGGGGGCGGCGACAGCGCTCCGTGAACTGGTGACCGTCGTCGAAGAACGCTGACCGGGACACGACGCGAGTCGGGGACCGTGGACGAACCGCGGCGAGGACCGCGAGGCAGTTCTACTCCTCGGTTTCCTCGTCCTCGTCCTCGTCGCCTTCGTCCGCCGCTTCCTCCTCGGCGTCGTCCGCCTCGGCCGCCTCGGCCTCGTGGAGGTCGTCAAGCAGTCCACGGAGCTGTGGGACGGTGCTGGCGAGTTCGCCGACCTGCTCGCGGGCGGCGACGATGTCCTCCATCGTCTCGCTGAGCGTCTCCAGTTCCGCTTCGAGGTCGTCGGCGTCCTCGAACGCGTCCGCCCGCTGGCCCATCGTGTACCACTTGCGAGCGTCCCGGAGGTGCTGTTCGGCGTCCCCCACGTCGAGTGCCCCGCGGAGAGCGTTGAGCACGCCGAGCGTGTTCTCGGCCTCGACCTCCCAGATGGCGGCCGGTTCGGGGAGTTCTTCGCGGGCGGCGTCGAGGTGTTTCTCGACGTCGGCACGCATCTCGCTGGCGGCCTCGCCGAACAGTTCGTCGTCGTCGAGAGCGGACTGGCTCATGGCACGGGGTTTGCTAGCTGTGAGTATAAGTACCCGCCCGAAAGTGAAAGTGAACGGTCGTGTCTCGAACTCGCTCGTGGCTGTTCGCGGGAGACCCACAGCGGCCGACGCCGGCCGGTGACGCCGGCGGTGGGACGGCTACCGCGAGACCACGTCGACGACGCGCATCAGCGGGTAGCCGTCTTCCATCGCCATCTCGGTGTGGACGACCTCCTCTCCGTACTCGATACGCATGCTGACCTCCATGTACTCGCCCGTCAGTTCGGTGTAGTCGTGGGTCGTATCGAGTTCGTCGTCGAGGATGTCGACCGAACAGTCCGCACAGAACGGCTGGTTCTCGATGGCTTCGGCCATCGCACGTTCGAGGCTCGCCGCGCTCCCGGGACTGACGGGGGTGCCGGCGAACTGGTGGTACAGGGTGCCGAACTTGATACCCGCCTCGAAGCAGGCGGCTTCGGCGTCCGTGGGGTCCATACTCGGCGGTTTCGTCGCTCCGCCTAAAAGACCGACGAGTCACGTCCCCCAGCGTGGCGGGCGGGAGCGATTCGGCCGCGAGACGCCCCGAGACACCTGTCGATACGCCAACGTCCAACACGCAATCGGTTTACGGCCGAGTCACCTTCGGCCCCTATGGACTACGAATCATCCCTCGACCGGGCGATAGAGAACGTTCCGGACATCGATTCTAGCGGCGAGCGACTCTCCGTCCCCGACGCCGAGGCGCAGAAAGACGGCGCGTTCACCCGACTGACCAACCTCGACGACGTCGCCGACACGCTCTCGCGTGAGACCGACCACGTCCACCGGTTCGTCCAGCGCGAACTCGGCACCAACGGGAAGCTCGAAGAGGGTGTCGGCCGCTACAACGGCAGTTTCAGCGGGTCTGACTTCGACGCCACCATCGAGTCCTACGTCGAGACGTACGTCATCTGTGGCGAGTGTGGCCTCCCCGACACCCGCCTCGTCACCGAGGACCGCACGCCGATGCTCCGCTGTGACGCCTGCGGTGCGTTCCGCCCCGTCTCCAAACAGCGTCGCTCCAGCCAGCAGCAACAGCAACACGACGCCATCGAGGAGGGGAAGACCTACACGCTCGAGATCACCTCGACGGGCCGGAAGGGCGACGGCGTCGCCGAACGCGGCGAGTACACCGTCTTCGTTCCCGGCGCACAGGAGGGCGACATCGTCGAGGCGTACATCGACAACGTCTCCGGGTCGCTCGCGTTCGCCCGCCTCGAATCCAAGCAGTAGACCGGTCGCCGCTCTCGCCGACCGCTCGATACGGTTCTCCACACCGGTCACCGCCGCCGGAACGACCTTGCGTTCTCGAGACGAGCACTCCCCAGTGAGCCGATTTCGTGCGGTGCTGTTCGACATGGACGGCGTGCTCGTCGACTCCGAGCGCCACTGGAACCGCTTCTGGCGCGAGGAGGTGTTCGCCGACGCCCGGCGCGGGACGCCCACGCTCGACGACGTGACGGGCCGAAACTACCACGAGAGTCTCGGCGAGTTGGTCGAGGCCTACGACCTCCCGAACGGCGTCGGTCACTACGCTGCCCGGTTCGACGAGCACGCCGTCGGCGTCTACGGCGAACGAGTGAGTCTGACCCCCGGCGTCGGCGAACTGTTCGCCGAGGGCCGTCGCCGAGCCCTGCGGGTGGGTATCGTCTCGTCGGCCCCACACGACTGGATTCGGACCGTCGTCGACCGCTTCGGCCTCGAACCGCTCGACACCGTCGTCAGCGCCGAGGATATCGACGGCCCCGGCAAGCCCGCACCTGGCATCTACGAACACGCGGCCGCGCAGGTCGGCGTCGCCCCCGAGGCGTGTGTCGTCGTCGAGGACTCGGTCAGCGGTGTGCGGGCCGCCGACGCCGCGGGAGCGACCGTCGTCCGGTTCCAGCGCGACGAGGCGACGACGGCCATCGACGGTGCCGACGCCGTCGCCGAGGATTCGGACGCGCTTCGGGAGACGGTCCTCGAACTGCTCGACGGGAAGTGAGCGGGGGAGACGGGTGAACTCGCTCACTCGCGGTCGCCCCCTCGTGGGAATCGCTTCTTTCATCACACCCACTCACTACTCTCCCAGTACATGGCGCGGGTCTTACTCACGGGGGCGGCCGGTCGGGTCGGGACTGCCATCCTCGGCGGTATCGGCGCGGACCACGACTGGCGACTGCTCGACCGCGAACCACCGACGGGCGACCTCGCCGACTACGAGTACTACGTCGCCGACATCACCGACGAAGAAGCCCTCCAGTCCGCGATGGAGGACATCGACGTCGTCGTCCACCTCGCGGGCGACCCCCGACCCGAAGCCCCCTGGGACTCCGTACTCGCCAACAACATCGACGGCACCCACGCCGTCTACGAGGCCGCCGTCGAGCAGGGCGTCGAGAAGGTGGCGTTCGCCTCCTCGAACCACGCCGTCGGGGCCTACGAGACCGACCGCAAACCCCACATCTACCGCACCGAGAGCGACTACCGCCTCGACGGCTCCGAACTCCCCCGCCCCAAGAACGTCTACGGCGTCTCGAAGGCCGCCGGCGAGACGCTGGGCCGCTACTACCACGACATGCACGGCCTCTCCGTGGTCAACGTCCGCATCGGCAACCTGACGAAAGGCCACCCGCCCGTCGACTACGAGCGCGGACAGGCGATGTGGCTCTCCTACCGCGACTGTGCCCACCTGTTCGACCGCTGTATCCGCGCCGACTACCGCTACGAGATCGTCTACGGCATCTCCGACAACGACCGGAAGTACTACTCCATCGAGCGGGCGCGCGACGTCCTCGGATACCAGCCACAGGACGACTCCGCCGAGCACGACTGACCTGTTACGGCCATTTTACGATAATCGTGTCAGCGTATTCAACCCTGGTCTTCGATGGTCGTGTTTCGTAGTCCTACATACCGTGTAGGGAAGTCGCCGTCTTCGGTCGGTTCACTCGTAGTGGTAGCCCCGAGAACCTAGTTCTTTCGGGTGAGAAGGCGGCCAGCTACTCTATCAAGAACTTTCGCTGGAGGAGGGCACCCCCGAGCTTGAAACCACCCCCCACCACCAGGAACAACCCCCCATCAATCGCGCCAACCAACGCGACAGTCACAAGGTTCTCAGTGGTGAGCATCCCGAATTCCCAGGTGGGGGCGGCAAATAGTGCGAAGATGGGAATCAGAAGCATCCCACTGAGGACCAATACCCCCACCCCCATCTTGGCGACGTTGGTACCCACGTTACTCAGCAACGAGACCCACCAACGGACGTCCTCAAAGCCTTCAGCGACAGGGTGGGTGGGCTCCGAATCATCCAACCACCACACTCTCCCCGAACCGGCCTTCTTTGAATGAACCCGCCCCTCCCCCTCCAGCGTCTTCAGTCGGTCACTGGTCCAACCCTGCTTGATTGGGAGGGGGTCGGCAATCTCACTCGTTTTGAGGACCTTTTCGTCACTCCTTCGCAAGACGTTGAGAATCGACTCGTCGGGAACCCCGTCGTCGCTACTGGCGGTCGCGTCGAACAGCGAACTTAGCGTGTTTTGCATGGTCTCAGGTCACCCGACCAGCGCACGAAACGCCACCATGATGAACGCGATACCACCGAACAAGGCGGCGAGCAGGTAGAGTACCCCCCACGCCGCCAAGTCCACGGACACGTACCCCCCCAGGTGTGGGGCCAACATCACCAAGATGAGGCCGCCGAACCCGATGGCTACAATCGCTTCCACTGCTTCTCCGAATTCACCTGACATGGCGTTTGGTCAGATATCTTGACCTGTATTATTCGGTGACTATTGTTCTATCGGTGGTCGGCCACTTCGGGTACGGTGGGTTCACTCGCGATACCCCAAGTCGGGGGGTCGGGATACGAGGAGTGCCGCGCAGTCGGTGGGTTTTGGTATCGGAGTGAGTCGAGGGGTGAGGACCTAGAAATATTACATTTGATTGATAATTCAGTACTGCCCACCATCTTCAATCGGGGGGTATCTCTGAGACAGAACCTCATCCCCACCTACCCCCGGTTTTGAGACCAAACCCACCACAAGGGGGTGCAGGGAAAGTTACCCCCGGCGCTATTATTCTGGATTTGACCCCCCGTTGATGGGTTTCCGTGAGCGGCGTTTTGAGCGTCACCCTCATGTGTCAGAGGGTCTCTTCGGAACGATGTGGGCGATGGCTCTACGAGGCACTCAGACACTTTAGATGGCGTCTTGGTCGGGCTACAGACACCAGCGACAGTGAATGAAGGACCAGTAGGGTGGGGGGAGTGGTAGGCAGACACCCCTCCCCCTACCCACCCACCCAATCCAAGGCAAGGCCTCGCGCGTGTGGGGGCGGGCGCTATATTGATGGGTTGGTATTCTAACCGCTAACCGTACAACTAATCCTTACACGTGAGAAGGCGCTTCAGGTCCTCTATTGTGGTACTATTACAATCCATCTTACTGGATGGGGGTACCCCCATACCGTCCCTCGGAGGGACGGGGGCGCTTCCCACGCTCCCCGGACAGGTGGGGACCCACCGGACCCCGACTGGTGGGGGCACCCCCTGGAGTTGGGCCAGAAGTGTGCGAAACGAGAATTGCGAGAGTGTTGGAGGAACTTGGCATCCTCTCTAAAGTATCTGAGAGCGCCGCAAATCGATTTATCTAGCGTGGCTGACCAATGACCCTCGTAGAAAGTGCGGCCTCTCTAAACCACCTTTAGCGGAATGCCAAGGTTGGCCAACAACTACCACAGAATTTGACCTTTCGTTGGGTGTTGGGTGGGTACCCCCTGACAAATTCTCAAGCCCAGTGGGAAATCCACCACCAAGAAATTGCTAAATGGTCTGACCCCCCACCCCACCAATCCCCGACATGAGAGAAAGACCAGACCATATGGCCCACAGGTACCACCAGGGTACCCCCAGGGGTGGCGGCGGCGTTCCCACGTTTCAGGTCCCTCGGAGGGTCAGGCCCCCTCTTGGTCAAATGTTGGAAAGGAACTGACGGCGCTGTTCTGTTTTCTCGTCCTCCGTGCGTTGGTCGTAGTGCCGTTCGAGAATCGACTGAGATACGTTCATCCGGTCGCTCACGACCTTCTCAGGCACGTCTTGCCGGAGGTGGTGGGTGATGGCCCCCCGGCGGACAGGGTGACCGGATACCGTAGAGAGGCACTTCGAGGCCGCGTTCGTCCGACCCGCCGCTTCACACGTATCGGGGTCTCTGTTGTGAGGACACCCCCGACCTGTCGAACAGGGACGGGTGGCCGCGTAGATGTTCCGTCGGATGGTGTTCTTTGAGGGCCGACCCCCCTTGCTCGTGAACAGGGGTTCCCGGTCATATTCGTCGGTCACACTGTGACGGACCTCGCTCACGTAGTCCGCGAGTATCTCACTCACCTCTGCGGAGAGAGCGATGTACCGTTCGGCGTTCTCGCCATTCTTCAGGGGGGTGTCTGTCTCGGGTCGGTGTCGAACCCGAAGACGTTCACGTTCGTGCTGGTGGTCGCTCACATCGAGGGCTTGGACGGTTCCCGTCCGAATCCCTGTATGCCATAACAGGGCCATGAGAGCGTGTGTGCGACTCCCGTAGTGGTACTTCCGGAGGTACGAGAGGATGGCAGTAGCGTCGTCCGCTTCGAGGGTCTCTGAACGGGCAGTCCGGTCCCGGTCGGGGAGGACGATTTTCTCCGCTACCCCACCCCCCACCCCGTCGATACTCTCACAGAATCGCACGAACTGGCGGACAGTACTGAGGTAGATGCTCAGGGTGGATTGTGCGAACCCCTCCCGGATGGAGAGCCGGTACTCGTGGACACTCCGGGCGGTCACCTCGTTCATGTTCTCGATACCGTTCTCCCGACACCATGTGACGAACGACGTGATGTGTTTCTCGTGGAGTTCGAGAGAACGGTCGGCCAGTTCGTCGCTCCGGGATTCGAGGTAGAGTGACCTCCCCTCTGCAGGGGACAGGGGTTCGAGGGTTGGGTGGTGGGTCGGTGCAGTCTGGTTCGGTGTGGCGTCCGTCATTGATTGGTCCGAACCGACCCGTCTGCCGGAGGGGGCACCCCCGGAGGCAGACAACGACCGGAAGTACTACTCCATCGAGCGGGCGCGCGACATCCTCGGCTACCAGCCACAGGACGACTCCGCCGAGCACGACTGAGACTGTCCAGGGCCCTGTCGTCACTCCACGTCGAACAGACCCTCGACGCCCGACTCGCGGTGCTCGCGTCGGTCGACGTGGTCACCGAGGCGTTTCACGACGAGCGCCCGGTTCCCACCACCGACCAGGTCGACGAGCAACGAGACGAACGGACTGCTCGCACGCCCGTCGTCGAGGTCCGCCCGCCCGTACTCGATGGCTCGCCCGACCGTCGCCTCGTCGAGATCGTACTCCTCGACGAGTGCCTCGACACAGAGTGCGACCGTCTCGAACCCCTCGGTGGCCGCGTCGACGGGCGTCCCGTCGAAGTCGATGGCGACCGGGTCGTCACGTTCGGCGGCCTCGGGCGTGACGGCGACGGTTGCGAGGAACGTCCGGACGGGGTCGAGCGACACGTCGCGGTGGGTCGCGCCGAGACCACCGAGATACCCCCGAGCGCTCTCGGCGAGTCCGCTCGCCCCCTCCCAGTTGCCCGTTCGGGCGTGGTGGATGGCCGCCGCCGTCTGGATGAGCCCCTGGAGCAGGCGACGGTCCGGGGAGTCCGCCCCACCCGTCTCGGCGTCGTCCGCCCCGAGTTCGAGCCAGCGATGTTCCCACGGGTCGTGGGCCGCGTGGTACTCGCCCGCGGTGTAGAGTGCGAGTCCCGCACGGAGGTAGCGCTCGGTGCGGTCCATACGCCGCCATGGGGAGCCAGACGGAAAGGTATCCCGTCACCCCCGACCGGAAGCGACGAGAGCGGCCGGGAGCGTGCTCCCACGAACGCTTACGGTGGCCCGCCCGGAGAGACAGGTGTGTTCTCAACCTACGAGGCGGTCGAAGTCGGCGCGACGACGACCCACGGCGAGTACGAGATGACCCGCGAGGAGATACTGACGTTCGCCGAGCAGTACGACCCACAGCCGTTCCACACCGACGAGGAAGCGGCCGAAAGCTCGCTGTTCGGCGGCCTCGTCGCCAGCGGGTGGCACACCGCGAGCGCCACGATGCGACTGGTCGTCGACGGCATCCTCGAGGACTCCGGCGCGATGGGTGCGGTCGGCGTCGACGAACTGCGCTGGCCGAACCCCGTCCGCCCCGGCGACGTGCTCTCCATCGACGTCGAAATCCTGAGCAAGGAGCCGTGGCGCGAAGGCATCGGCGTCGTCCGGACCCGTATCGACACCGTCAAAACCGACGGCGAAGTCGCCCAGTCGTACGTCGGTCGGGTGCTCTACCCGATGACCGGCGAGTAGCGAACGCTCACCGCTCGGCGTGTGCGAACGAGAGAACCCCAGTAGCGACGTTCCGACTGTCGGTACGTCCTGACGGAGTCTCACGCGAGCCGCGCGGGAGCTTCGCTCCCGCTGGAAACCGGAACGCTCCGCGTTCCGGTGACACAACGAGCGTGAGGCACGTCAGGGCGCGAACGATGAGGTGAGCGACTCGCCTCATCGTTCGCGCCCTGACGGAGATTTGAACTCACTCGCTCCCGCTGGTCGCTCGCTGTTCAGAGTCTCCTCGGTGGCGTTTCACGAGGCGCTGGCTCCTCGCTTCGCTCGTCACGTAGCGCCTCGCAGAAACGTCCTGACGGAGATTTGAACTCCGGTCCCTGGCTCCGCAAGCCAAGAGGATAGTCCACTACCCTACCAGGACTCATCTTCAGCTACCGGCGAGGTACGTAAGACGGTTACGGTTCGTCCGGCGGGTGCTCGGCGTTCGCACGGCGCACGTAGATTCAAGACCGAAGCCGCGACCAGCCCCGCCATGTCCGACGGACCGACAACGATTAACAGCCCACTTGCCATGACCGAACCAATGGGAGCAATCGAGGATGTCTACGCCGACCTCGAAACCGACGTCTCGGAGGAGGAGTTCCGCGAGGCGGTGCTGGAGAAGGTCGAACAGATGGACGGACTGGCCGACGAGGAGACCGCGGCGATGCTCATCGCCCACGAACTGAGCGAGGACGAGATCAACGGTATCGCCGACATCGACGCCGGGATGGAGGAGGTGAAGTTCCTCGCCAAGGTCGTCAGCGTCGGCGACATCCGGACGTTCGAGCGTGACGACGGCGAGGGACAGGTGCTGAACCTGGAGGTCGCCGACGAGACCGGTCGCGTCCGGGTCGCCCTCTGGGACCAGGACGCCGCCGCGGCCGAGGAGGAACTCCACGCGGGCGACGTCCTGCGCATCAAGGGCCGGCCGAAGGAGGGCTACAGCGGACTGGAGGTGTCGGCGAGTCGCGTCGAGGGCGACCAGGACGCCGACATCGACGTCGACCTCGCCGAGGAGGGGACCATCGAGTCGCTCTCACTGGGGCAGAGCGACGTGAGCGTCCGGGGGAAGGTCCTCGGCGTCGAACCCGTCCGGACGTTCGACCGCAACGACGGCTCCGAGGGGAGGGTGTCGAACCTCGTGTTGGGCGACGAGACGGGCCGCGTCCGCGTGACGATGTGGGACGAACAGGCCGACACCGTCGAGGCGCTCTCGGAGGGTATCTCGGTCGAAATCGTCGACGGCTACGTCCGTGACCGCGACGGGACGCTCGAACTCCACGTCGGGGAGCGCGGGGCCATCAAGGAGACGAACGACGAGGTCAGCTACGTCCCGGAGACGACGAACGTCGCCGACCTGGAGCTGGGCGACACCGTCGACATCGCGGGCGTCATCCGGTCTGCGGACCCCAAGCGGACGTTCGACCGTGACGACGGCTCCGAGGGGCAGGTCCGGAACGTCCGCGTCCAGGACAAGACCGGCGATATTCGGGTGGCGATGTGGGGCGAGAAGGCCGACGTCGACATCGGGCCGGGCGACGAGGTGCTGTTCGCCGACGTCGAGGTCAAAGACGGCTGGCAGGACGACCTCGAAGCCTCGGCCGGGTGGCGGTCGACGGTGTCGGTCCTCGACGCCGGGGCGACCGACGCCGGCGACGCCACGGACGGCGCGACGACCAACGGAACGGGGAGTAGCGCCAGCGACCAGCAGTCGACCGGCCTCTCGGCGTTCGCGTCGGACACGTCGGACGCGGCCGAGGACGCCGAGACGGGGGCGACGGCGGAGGCGAGTGAGACACCAGCGACCGAGGCCGACGCCACCGACGGCCCCACGGAGTTCACCGGGACGGTCGTCCAGACGGGCGACCCCGTGATGCTCGACGACGGCTCGGAGACGCTCACCGTCGAGACGGACGCGGACGTCCGACTCGGGCAGGAGGTAACGGTTCGCGGCCGACTCGTCGACGGGAGACTGGACGCCGACGAGGTCTTCTGAGCGGTGGCGACGGGGTCCCGACGCGACCCTACGCGAGGTCGGCCAGACGGTGCTCCATCGTCGTCTCGACCCACCTGGCGAGTTCCGCCGGCGACTCCTCGACGAAGTCGAGGTAGTTCTCGAAGAACCCCGACCAGCTGAGCAGCCAGACCGCGCGGTAGACGGGGACGCGCTCGTGATAGCCCGTCGGAAGCCCGTCGGCCGTCTCGCGGTACCCGTCGAAGAACGCTTCGACGACACGCTCGGGGGCGTCGTCGCGGACGCCGACGAGGTAGTGACGACCACGGGTGAGGTCCCAGGCGGGATCGCCGACGAGGGCGATCTCCCAGTCGAGGAAGCCGACCCCCTCCGCGCCGACGAAACAGTTCGGCGTGGCGGTGTCCGTGTGGAGGAGCGCGGCGGGCGCGGCGTCGAGCGCCTCGCGGGTCGCTTCGACGGCGTCGAGCACCGCGTCGAAGTGGTGGTCGAAGCGCTCGGAGGGGCTGTAGCCGCGATACCACGCGACCCAGTCGGTCAGCACGTCGCTCCACGGCGCGGTGTCGAGGTCGAGACCGTCGGCGTCGCCACCGAGGACGTGGCCCGCCTGCCCGAAGCGCCCCTCGTGGAGTCGTGCGAGCGAGGTCCCGACCTGTCGAGCGAGCGTCGCACGCTCGTCGTCGGTCGCTTCGGACCACGGCTCGACCAGCGTCGGGCCGTCGACGGGTTCGGTGACGAGGTACGGAACCGTCCCGTCGGTGTCGCAGGCGAGGACGGTCGGAACCGGGAGGGCACGGTTCGCACCGACGTACTCGACGACCGCTCGTTCGCGGGCGATCCGAGCGGCGTCGTCGCTGGTGACCTTCAGGTAGACCGGGTCGGCGGCGGCGAACGTGACACGGACCGTCTCGTTCAGGTGGTTCCACGACGGGCCGGTCGTCCCGACGTCGGTGACCGCCCGGTCGGGGAAGGCACGGGAGAGTGCCGTCTCGACACGGTCGTCCATGTACGGGGGTTCCGCCGGTCGCTCAAGCCTCTTGTGGTGGTTCGTGAACGACTCACGCGGCGAGGGCGACGGTCGCTGTCGCCGACGGGGGTGGCGGTCGTCGTCTACGCACGCGGAACGCTTATGCCCGCAACACTCCCGTCACACGGTATGAGCGTCGAGCTTCCGTTCGCGCCGGTGGACGCGATAATCCGGCGGAACGCGGGGGAACTCCGGGTGAGCGCGGACGCTGCCGAAACGCTCGCACGACGAATCCAGGAGCGCGGGGCAGCGCTCGCAACCGAGGCCGCCCAGCGAGCGACCGCCGACGGTCGCAAGACGCTGATGGCCGAGGACTTCGCGGGCCCGAGCGCCGACGGCGGGAGCGTCGACGACGACGGGGACGCGACGGTCGACCCGGCGGCCGACGGACCGGACCTGCCCATCGCCCCCATCGACCGTATCGCCCGTCTCGACATCGACGACCGCTATCGCGTGTCGATGGACGCCCGAATCGCGCTGGCTGGCGTCCTCGAAACCTACGCCGAGGACGTCGCGGCGGCCGCCGCGGTGCTCGCACGCCACGCCGACCGGCGGACGGTCATCGCCGAGGACATCGAGGCGTACTTCGAACTCGACGCGTACTTCCCACCCGGATGAGGTTCGCCTACCGGGAGGTCTGTCTGGACCACGACACCGGGCCGCGCCACCCCGAGCGGCCGGACCGCCTTCGTGCGATTCGACGCGCGCTGGCACGCCTCCACGGCGTCGAGTACGCGGACTCCGACGACGCCAGCGTCGCGGCCGTCGAAGCCGTCCACGACGCCGACTACGTCGCCTCTGTCGAGGAGTTCTGTGCCGACGGTGGCGGCTCGTGGGACGCCGACACAGTCGCCGTCGAGGCGACGTGGGACGCCGCCCTGGCAAGCGCGGGTGCGGCCCAGTGGGTCGCCGAGGAAGCGCTCGACGGGGCGGACGGCAACGACGCGCCGTTCTCGCTCGGCCGACCGCCGGGCCACCACGCCGTCTACGACGACGCGATGGGCTTTTGTTTCTTCAACAACGTCGCCGTCGCAGCCCAGGCCGCCCTCGACGCCGGGGCGGACGGCGTCGCCATCCTCGACTGGGACGTCCACCACGGCAACGGCACGCAGGACATCTTCTACGACCGCGGCGACGTGTTCTACGCCTCCATCCACGAAGACGGCCTCTATCCGGGCACCGGCGCAGTCGACGAGACCGGCGAGGGCGACGGCGAACTGGCGACGATGAACCTGCCGTACCCTGCCGGGAGCGGCGACGCCGAGTACGTCGACGCGCTCGAACGGGCCGTCTTCCCCGCCATCGAGCGGCAGGACCCCGACCTCTTCCTCGTCAGTGCGGGCTTCGACGCCCACGAGCGCGACCCCATCTCGCGGATGCGCGTCTCGACGGAGGGCTACGGCCTGCTCGCCCAGCGCTGTCGGGCGTTCGCCGACGACCACGACGTCGCACTGGGCTACGTGCTGGAGGGTGGCTACGGCCTGGAGTGTCTCGCCGAGTCCATCGGCACGATTCAGGAGGTGTACATGGGAAAGGAACCGGTGAAACCGGACGGCGACGCGAACGACGACGCCCGGTCGGTCGTCGACGACCTGTGCGACCGCTACGAGTTCTGAACCGCCGACCGACGACGACGGACAACGGCCACAGCCGTGACCGAGCGACGGTCGCCCCGAATCAGGGTCGGGGGTCGAAGTACCGTGCCAACTGCTCGCCGAACGCGTCGGCCAGCGTCACGCACTCCTCGCCGACCAGCACGTCGTAGCCCTCCCGGAGTGCCCGTTCGACCTGCACACCCAGCGACACCTCGAACAGCGCCGATTCGAGCAGGCCGCGGGCGGTTCGGTGTGGGCGCTCGCGTTCGACGACGTACCGGCCGCCGTCGACGAAGGGGCCGTAGCTCTCCCCGTCGTCGGCGTAGGCGTCGTAGAACCCGGTGGCGTGCTCCCCGACGTGGACCGGTGGCCCGTCGTGGCGTTCGACGTGCGGACGCTCGACCACCTCGCACTCACAGAACAGCACGGCGTCACGCCACGTCGCGTCGCCGGCGGTCTCGGGGGTGTCGTCGGGCACCGCCCACGCGTCGGCTCTGAGGACGTCGAAGCCGTTCCGGTCGAGCGCCCCGACGACGCCCGTCAGTGACTTCGCTAGCTGTGGGTAGAGCTGGTCCTCGACCACGTCCGGCGGGTCGAAGCGGACCGCGACCGGACGAGTCCCACGACGCTCGACGTGCTCGCGGACCGCGGCCTCGTCCAGCGGGTCGGGGTCGTGCGGGTCGAAGAACGACTCGTCCGGGGCGGCGAGGAACCGCCGAGCGTAGTGGGTGAGCCGAGCGACGTTGGTCGCCGAGCAGACGGCGGCGACGTTGCGTGTGGGGTCGGTGGGGTCGACGACGACCAGCGGGTCGTCGTGCTCGCGGGTGCCGTGGTCCTCCGGGTCGAGGTCGACGGGAGGGTGCCAGTCGGCGGCCGCGTCGAGCAACCCACGAAAGCTCCCGGACTCGACGACCAGGAGTTCGGTGAGATACCCGGAGAACCCCTCGGTGCGCAGGTCGCTACCGTACGCACCGATACCCTTCAGGAACGCCTTGGCGAGGCGAACCTCGCGGGCGAGGGCCGCGTCGAGACGCTCGATGAGGTAGGCGTTGTGGAACGGCGTCCGGTCGACCGCCGACTGGATGTCCGGTGCGGTCGGCACGCGATAGCAGGGGACGCAGTCGACGTCGAACCCCTCGACCACCCCTTTGATGTAGGGGTGTTCGGCGTACTCCTCGCGGCCCTCGGGGACGGCCGCACGGCCCACCTCCAGGCCGTACGCTTCGAGGTCGTCGCGTGGGAGGGCCGGCGGAAACCGGACGAAGAGGTCGATGTCGCGGTCACCCGCGAGCCACGTCCCGCGGGCCGTCGACCCGACCTGCACCACGTCCGCGTCGACCGGGAGGGCGTCGATGGCCGTCTCGGCCCGTTCGGTGACGAGCGCGGCGACCTCGGCCAGACGCTCGCGTTCGGCGGTCTCGGGCGTGATACGCTCGTCGACCGCCGCGACGACCCGCTCGAACTCGTTCATACCCGCCCGTTTCGGCCGCCAGCGGAAAGCGTGTCGGTCCACGCGTTCCGACGCCTCGGCCACCAGCCACGACCCACGGTGACGTGGCATGTATCCACACGCCGTGGCGCGAGCGAAGCGAAAGCCCTATTGTCGGAATCGCGTTACTCGGTGGTAGAGCCGTCATAGCTCAGCTGGTAGAGCACCTGGTTGTTACCCAGGTTGTCCCAGGTTCGAGCCCTGGTGACGGCGCTTCCTCCCGACGCCTCCTTCGAGAGCGGTCGCTACGCGTTCGCGGGTCGGTCACCCCGTTCGGAACGGCGGCGTCACCGACCGAGGAGTCGAGATAGCTCCGACGGCCGTCGTCGGGCACACACCCCGACGCACCGACGAGTCGGGGACCGCTGGCGGTGCTGGTCGGCCTCTCCGTGCTGTTCGGCCCGTCGACGCCCGGAGTTGTGGGCAATCCCGGTAGGCTAAAGAGCGACGCGGAAAACCATACGACAGAGGGCCCTTAGCTTAGTCTGGTTAAAGCGCCCGGCTCATAACCGGGTGAGCGCTGGTTCAACTCCGGCAGGGCCCATCGCGAAGCTTACCGTTTCTCGGCCGAAAGCCGAACGCGCGATACTCGGCGACTTGGCACCTGTCACGCCCGTTCCTCGTGTCGTCTCGAATATCGTCAGAATGAGTCCGAGCGCCGGGCACGCGCACTGCCTCGACGTCGGCCGGTTACCGTGGCCGACGGGTGGTCGCGGTGAGCGACTACAGCGCCGAGGAGCGCCGGGCGCTCCGGAACGTCACCGACCCTGCAACCGAGTCGCCGAACCTCCACCGGACCACTGGCCTCGGCCAGCAGCAACCAGCGGGCGCGAGCGAGGAGTGGCTCCCAGAGGACGTCGACGACGTCGACGTCGACGCGATGGACGACGACGACCGCGAGCTCTCAGAGGAGATTATCGAAGCCATCGAGCGGCCGAAGCAGGCCCCGTCGTTCTCGAAGGGCTACCTCCCGGTCTGCGACCTCCCTGGGTTCGGCGACGCCTATCCTGACTGTGGCGACGACATGGTCCACTTCTGCGAGGACTGTGGGCACACCTCCGCGTTCGGGCGAACGTGCCGCCGGTCGGAGTGTCCGCGCTGCGCTCCAGCCTGGGCGCGCAACACCGCGAAGACCATCACCGGGAAGCTCATCGCGCTCCGCTCGATGCTCGATGCCCGTCGCGAGACCCACCAGCGGTTCCATCATTTGATGTTCTCGCCGTCGGCCGATTGGACGCTCGAAAACAGCGACCCCCTCAAGCGGACCGTGAAGGTCATCAAGCAAATCCTCAGCGCCTACGGCGTCGAGGGTGTCTGGTTCTACCATCCGTATCGTGGCGACGACTCCGAGCGCGAACTCGACGACCGTGGGTTCTGGAAGCAGATTCTCGGGAAGGGCCTCGACTGGGACGATGTCAAAGACCGACTTGAGTACGCGCCCCACTTTCACGTCATCGTTGTCGGCCACCACATCGAGGGTAGCGACGTCACAAAGCGGGTCTACGAGGAGACTGACTGGATTCTCCACCGCATCCATCGCGACAACTCCAGCATCTCTATCCCGGACGACTACGCGCTCGCTCGCGCCGTCTCCTACTGCCTCTCACACACGGGCGTTCGGATGGGCTATCACGACAACGGTCGCAACTCCAACGAGTACCAGTACATCGGTGACACGCTCCGCGAGGCGCAGATTCTCGACAAATACGACCCCTACGTCACGAAGCTCGTTCGCCGGGCCAGCGTCGACACGCTCGGCCTCTCGTACAACGACTTCGACTGCCGCGTCGAGCGCGAAGTCGGTCCGCGAGTCATCGACATGGACTCGCTCCCCGGCTTCGCGAGCAAGGGTGACGACGACCGCGATCTCGACGCCGCTGCGTCGACGTCGACGGCCGACCAGGAGGTAGGCGTCGACGACGTCCTCGAGGGGAGCGACCAGGACGACACCGCGTTCGAACTCCGGGAGTGTACCGGGACCATGAGCCGTATCTCGACGGCCCATCGCGTTCTCGACGACCCCGAGTGGGACGGCGAGTTTGCGGACGACCTTCGCGACGCCTACGAGGAGTGGCTCCTCGATGACCCCGGCAGGGAAGATAGACGCGGCGGCTGACCGCCCTCGCCTCTCGACGCTCGCCCGGTTCCCAGCGACTGCTCTCCCCTCCATCCTTCTTTTCTACCAACTCCAGCGTGTATGATTTGTGGCGCCATGAGCCGCCGGCCTCGACCGGGCCAGAGCGGGGGTCTCTGGGGGGTGGGGGCGGCGCGGTCCCGGCAGGATAGAGAATAAGGGGACGGCCCTGACGGGCCTCCCGCCCCGCGGCGCGCGAAAATTTTGGCGTATCAGCCGCTCTACTGGCGTTCTCTTATCGAATAACGGTTAGTGCGAAAAACCCGGTATCGAGATTTTCACTGCCGCATTATATTCATACCCATACGGAGAGAATACAAGCAAGAATGGCGTTAGAAGGCCTGAGAGAGCAAGGTAGAATCGAAGTCCCTCCGTCGAGTACCCCACCCCCGCGTTTGTATTCCACCTGAAATCTGAAGCAAGAGGTGTGAAACCGCAGCACGGCACCGGCTTACCCTACTTTTCGGGTCGAGACCGCCCGACCGACGTTTCTCGCTCCAGTGGGAGGAACGGTGTCGAGAGGTCGTCGACGACGTCGGCCGGGAGGTCGTCGACGACCGCCTCCTTGTTCCGGAGGTCCGCGAGGTAGTGTTTGACCGCGACGTCGAGTGCGCCGGCCTTCGTCCGCTCGCCAGTCGCCTCGACGAGTCGGCGGAGTCGGTCATGCCGGTCGTCGGGGAGTTCGAGCGTCATCGAGCTTGTCATTTTTATACCCGGTCGGTCGATTCCGGCCGGTGGGGTGAGTAGCTGTCGCTCGCGAGTCGCTGAGTGATGGTGAGTATATAAAGCCGTCATCGTCGACGGGCGAGATCGTGGCGGCACCCCCCGTGTCCGGAGTGACAATCGGGCGGGTCGAACGCCCACCGGTCGACGAAACCGGCCGGAACCAGAGTTGCGAAAATCTCCTGGCGTAACCCCGAGATGAAACGCGAAAAGAGTCATCCTCAATGATAGACGTCCACCGGGTTCCCGGCCATCAGCCACGCGGCCGCCTCGCCCTCCTCGTGGAGCAGGAGGTCCCCGTCCGGCCTCGAAGCCGAGAGGCCGGGGCGGTCGTCGACCACCAAAAAGTCTCGCTCAGAACCGCGCTCAGAGACGCTCACTGCCATGCCACCTGTGCGGTGCGAACCGTGCCGGTGGAGTCCTTCCCCCGGAGCACGAACGCACCGGCCGTCTCGTTCATCTCTACGGTCATCTCGCCGTTCGAGAGGGCCGCGTCGGGCACCGTCCCCGAGGTCGCGCCGAACGCCAGCGCGTCGGTTCCGATTCGGGCCAGTCCCACCGTGGCGACGACCGTCCCCGTCCCGAGGGCGAGACTCCCCGCTTCTTGCGCCTCGGCGTTGTGGCCGAGCGCGACCGTCCCATCAACGTAACCGAAAGCGTCCTTCCCGACCGCGACCGACGACCCCGGCGCGTAGCTCCCTCGCCCGACTGCCACGCTCTCGATGCCGTCCACGTAGGCCCCGAAGCCCACCGCCGTCGTGTCGGAAGCAAGCGCCTGCGAACTGCCGCCGAGCGCCGTCGCGTCGACCTCCGTTGCCGACGCGCTCTCACCGAGAGCGACCGCATGGTTGCCCTGAGCCTGCGAGAATGGCCCGAGCGCGAGGGAGTCGGTCCCCGACGTCTCGCCAAGCGTCAGGTCGATGCCCGCCGAGGCGAGCGCCGTCGCCAAGTCCACGACGTCGCCCGCATCGTCCTCGAATGCCAGCGAGCGCACCGGCCGGGCATCACTCCCCACCCGCCGCGGATGAATCGCCGTGTTCCCGTCCCGACTGCCCGACCGCTCGAGCACGTCGTAGCCGTCACTCACGGCGACTCACCTCCTCGCCGCCGTCCGTCCGAACGGCGAGCATTCCCTCCGAGCGGAGAACGTCCTCGTTGCGCTCGCTCCGGTCGGCGTTCTCGCGGACCCGGCCGGCGAGACCGTCGTCGCCCTCGTCCCGACCGAGACCGTAAAGCGTGTCGTCGTGCTGGCGGACCCGCCACGCGGTCGTCCCGGCCATCGTCAGCGTGGCGACGATAAGCGCCCCCAGCGCCGCACCTGCGGCCTGCA
The DNA here is from genome assembly GCF_009791395.1 of Halomarina oriensis. Taxonomy (GTDB): domain Archaea; phylum Halobacteriota; class Halobacteria; order Halobacteriales; family Haloarculaceae; genus Halomarina; species Halomarina oriensis. The sequence goes on along the minus strand of NZ_WSZK01000001.1, from coordinate 88,239 downwards.
CGCCGATGCTCTCGAGGAACAGGGCGGTCACCATATCGGCCCCTCCTGAAGCCCGTCGAACCAGTCGACCGTCCCCCGAGCGACGTTGCCCGCGTCGTCGGCTGCGCGTTCGAGGTGGTCGGCTCCACCACCGAACCACCAGTCCAGGCCGTCACTCACGACGTCGCCCGTTCCGCGAGCGACATCCTGAGTGCCATTGAACAGGTCGTCCCCGGCCGACTGAAAGCCGTCATACGTCTCCTGCGTTTCGTCGGCCACACCGTCGGCCACGCCCCCCGTGAAGTCGGCGAATCCACCCGCCGCGCCGCTCGCATCGTCGTAGGCGGTTCCGGCGGCGTCGGTAGCATCGTTCAGCAGGTCCGCCGAGGTCCACAGGATGTACGCCAGCAGTGCGAACAGCAGCACCAGCGCGACTTTCACGATGTCATCAGAAATCGATGCCGACCCGACACCCGGCACCGACGCGCTCGACTGGCTCACTTCGACCCCCCGACGAGTGCAGCGATTCCGAGCGCTGCCGCGCCGATGGCGACGGTCCTGGCGTCGAGACCACCGTTCGACTGTCCGGTACCCTCACCGGGTGCGTGGGTGTTCGCCTCGATCCAGTCCGCCGAGACCGGCGCATTCGCCGCTGGCTGGTTTTCGGGGTCGGTCCCGTACCAGTAACCGTCTTCGCCGTTGTAGTTCTCGTGTGTCCCGTTGCCGGGGACGTAGCCGTTGCCGAACGCACCGAAGCCTGGCGCGGTCTCGTCGAACGTGTACGTCTCCTCGCGGTCTTCGTCGACGGCGTTCGACGAGTCACCGTCCCAGTTGCGGACGTCCTGCCGAGGGTCGTTCTCGACCGAGTACGGGCTGTCGGGGGTCGTCGACGTCGTCGAGGTCGCCGTTGTCGACGTGCCCGACGACTCGTCATCGTCGTCGGCAGTGTAGTAGCCCTCACGGACGGCCGCTTGCGTGTCTTCGTCGGTCGCTCCCCACGTCTCGACGGTGCCGTCACCGTCGGCGTCGATAGGTGGGCTTCCGAGGTCTGCGCGGTTCGCGTTCAGGTCCTTCTCGAACGTGCTCATCTGCCGTTACCTCCGTCGTTGGTGTCTCTCGTCGTCATCTGCGTAGTTTTGTTTGATTTCATGGTTGAGTCAACGCGATACTACCCGCCAGAAGGGTGCCATCATCTGAGCTAAACCCGTCGCCGTCGTTCTGTTTGACGTAGACGTTCAGGGCCGAACCGTCGTCGGTGATCTCAAACGTCACCATGCCGTTCTGCATGTTCGCGCCGTTCGCCGTCTTCGAGTCAGCCGCCGCCGGAGCCGCTATCTGGGCCTGCTGAACGTAGTTGACGCCGTCTCCGAGCGTCAGCACGTCCGAGAGGTTCGCGGTCGCTCCCGTCCCGATTGCGGTCGCTCGGGTCGTGTTGTTCGTCTCGGCGAACGCCCCGATAGCTATCGACTGCCGGCCGTACACGCTCGTATCGAACCCGAGACCGACGCCCCACTGGTCGTTGACGAACGCGCCACCGCCGACCGCGGTCCCCGAGTCGGAGAACACCTTGGCCTGCCGGCCCAGCGCCGTCCCGTCCTGCCCGTCGACACGGCTTCGAGCGCCGTATGCGACACCGTAGTTGCCCGACGACTGGGAGAAGTACCCCTGAGCGAGCGCCTGCGTCCCTGTCGCCGTCGAAGACGGGCCGAGAGCGATGTTCGTTTCATCCGCCATCTCGCCAAACGGGATTGGATGCTCACCACCGCCGCCCCCGCTGTCGGGCACCTTCGTCACGCCGTTGAGGCTCACCGTGTCACCCCCGAGAGCGTCACGTCGACGTCCTGCGTGGCGTCGACCTTGAGGAAGCGGTGCGCCGTCGCCAACTCAAACACATGGTGGTCGCCGTCTGCGAGACCCGTCACCTCCACGATGGGGTAGAACGTGCCGGCCCCGTTGACGTCGTCGCACGCCGTCACGCGGACGTCGGCGGCCGACCCACTGTCGTTGTTGGCGATGATGCTCACGCGCTCACAGTCAGCCGTGCGCACCGTCTGAGCACCGTCGACGTCGCCCGGACCGAGCAAGACCGCGCCGTACGTGCCGGCCCCGCCGCCAGTCCCCGAGCGAGCGAGCGACAGCGTCCCGAGCGCTCCGTCGATGGAGTCCGCCCGCGTCCCCAGCGCCACGACGGCGCGGCAGGGCCGCTCGGCGTCGATGCGGACCCGCTCCATGTCCCACCCGGCGAGCGTCACCGTGTCGCCCGGCCGGACCCGCACCGGCTCTCGGTCGCCGGCCTGAACCGTCACCACGTCGTCGGGCGAGACGGCCACCGATCGGAACCCCTCGAACGTCCGCGAGGAGGCCTCGGTGAGAGTCTGCGTGCCGGTGAACGACCCGAGCACACCCGAATCATGCTGAACCATTCCGGTGCGGGTGACGAGCGTCGTCTCGCCGGCCGGCAGGGCCAACGCGTCGGCGTCGGCGGGGACGTCAACCACTTCGTGCGGAAGGGGGTCCGGTGCGGCCCCGCCGTCGCCGGGAAGCGTCACCGTCGCGGTCGATTCGAGGTCGATACCGAGTGCATCGGGGTCGCCACCGAGTTCGGCGAGGAGTGCCTTCTGGAGTGCGACACTCGCCTGGGCGGCTTCGAGTGTCGCCTGTTCGTGGTCAGCGAGGTCGTCCCAGCCGGTCCAGTCGGCGAGCACGTCGTTGACGCTCACGCCGCCACCCCGAGGTAGAGTGCCAGTCCCGTCGACCCGACGAGAGCGAGCGTATAGAGCACCTCTAAGACGAGTTCGAGGTCTTCGCGCGTCCACCGCGATGCCTCAATCCAGGCCGTGAGTGGCGACTCGTTGTCGGTCGATGCTGTGGGCGCGCGGTCGGTCGTCGACGACATCGACGGCGTGGCCGGCTGTCGGCCGGCCGTCACCGTCGGTCCGAACGCGCCGCTCCCCGTCGTCTGCGTTGGTGTGAAAGAAGTCATCGGAGCTACCTCACATCGAGTCTTTGACGACCTGTGCCAGACCGGGCACCGTGCCGCTGCCGTTCGTCACGTCGAACTGCAGCAGCGCGTTGGTCGCCGTGACCTGCTCGCCGCTCGCTTCGTCGGTGACCGCCAGCGCGGCCGTGTACGGCGCGTCGATGCGAACCTGCAACTCCATGTCCGTGGCGACGAACCGCCGCCAGGAGTCCCCCAGCGCGATGCTGTCGGGCTGCTCGTTCTGGTTCCGGCGGTGCAGGAGACCGACGTTCGACTCGTAGAGCGGCCGCGACGTCGTCCGGCCGTCCGTCGACACCTTCACGAGTTCGACCGTCGCCGGCGCGCGGCTCAGGTAGAAGACGTGAATGTCATTGGTCGCTCCGGGGTCGGTGACGTCGACGGTCCCGTTCTGGTAGTCGACTGCATCGGGCGACCCGTAGTAGGCCACGCCGTTGTTCGACGAGCGCCACACGACGACGTCCTGAGAATCCGGGCACTCCGCGATGGAGTGGTCCAGGTCGATAGTCTCCGTGTCGTTCTGGGTCGCGTTGGACGTGTACTGCTGGTAGGCAGGGACGGCCACCTTCACCGCACCGTCGCGCAGCGAGAGGACCGCGTCAGCGGTGAGATTGGCGATGGCAGCCATCGTGTTCGGGATGCCCGTCTCGAAGCTGTCGAACGCGCTCGGCGAGAGTTCGTCGGGCGTCCGGGGCATCTCCGCGAGCGCCTGCTGCACTGGCTCTCCGGCCATCTCAGTTCCCCAGTTCGCGCTCGGTCACGGCCTGCGCGTCGACGTACATCTCGGACTGCGACCAGTCGATCTGGGCCGACGAGTCGCACATCAGCCGGAACGAGTCGATGTCGCGGACACGGATGTGTTCGACCGGCGCACCACCCTGTTCCTCCGTCTGTCGGAGGACGAATTTCGCGCCGTCGATGTTGTCGACGTCCTGCTGGGTGTCGACGGAGTTCTGGTAGAACGAGATGTTCCCCTTGCGGTCGGAGACCTTCACGGCCTGTGCGCGGCCTTTGAGTTTGAGCGCCAGGTACAGCGAGGTGTTGACCGGCAGCGGGTCACCGTTCGCGTCGACGAACGACCCAAAGATGGGTAGACCCAGCGTCTGCTCGCCGCGCTCGACCCGGTTGCGGAAGAAGAACGCCATGCCGCGCTCAGGAGAGAACTCCGCGATGGCCGTCGCGTCCGGCGACGTCGGGACGTTCTGCAGGGCTTCGACACCCTCGGCAGACTCGCCGTTGATGATGAACAGATCGGTCATCTACAGTGCCCCCTGAATCGTGCTCTTCACGCCAGCGCGTTCGGCAAGCTTGTCGGCGGTGTAGAGACCGCCACCCATCTGAACGTCCGTCCGGAGGTCGCCCGACAGGGCGTACTGCGCGGCGACGATTTCGGCGACGCCGTAGCCCTCCTGGGGAATCTCCTTGAGCATCTCCACGGGTGAGTAGTCGTTGACGAGACCACTGGCGATGGTCGGCGCGAAGAACGCGCCGAACACGGTCCCGACGCGCTTTGCGAAATCGGGGTCCGCCAGCGTTTCAAAAGCGTCCATTGCAGACATTGCACTACCCCATCAAAAGGTCCGAGACCGTCAAGAACCGACAAAGAATCACTCTGCATCCGGGGTGTCACGCGGATACCCCGCGGGACTCGCGTGGTCCCCTGTTGACGTCAGCGATAGGGGTTGTCGGCCGTCGCCATACGCGCAACCCCCTCTACGGCGTCGAAATCATCGTCGAACGAATAGAGATACTCGATACCCTCGCGCTGCATGAACGCGGCGATAGTGGCGTCGACGAACGACAGCGCCGGGTAGCGTCGGAACAACCCCTGCGCGGCGTTGAAATCGGTGTGCGGGGCGTGGGCCACGTCGAAGTGTGCACCCTCGATGAGTCGGTCCAGCAGTCCGTTCGCCGCCTCTGAGCCGAGCTTCTCGCGGGTGAGGTTCAGCGCTTCCGCGACGATGTAGTTTGTCACCACTCCCGTCGGAAGCTCGCCGTGGTCGACCGCCCCGACGATTGCCCGCGCCTGATCATGGTACTGGTCACGGGCGCTGGCGGCGGCGAACAGGACGTTCGTATCGAGCAGGGCGACCACGATTACTCGCTCCCGAACTCTCGTTCGGCCTCAACTGCGTTCGTCTCACCCGCGTCAACGGGTTCGAAGTCGTCGAAGACGCCTTCCCGCTGATGAACGACCTCAACGGTGAGTCGGCCACTCTCGTCGACGTCCCACCGGAGCTTGTCACCCGCTCCGATATCGAGACGGCGGCGGATATCCGCAGGAATCGTAATCATCCCACTATCACTAACCGTCGTCTCTTCAGACTCGTGAGTCGCCATATACGGACACACTGGCCGCATATGGATACATGTTACTCCACATGTGCAGCCGATTCTCCGGACTACTCACCGGGCCACGCGGCCATCAACTCGCGGACGGTGTCGGCGTGGCCGACCTCGAACCCGCGCTGTTGTTCGAGCTCTTCTCGAATCTCCTCGAACCGTTCGGCGTGCGACCCGTACAGCGTGACGTGTGCCTCGCTCATAGCCCTACGTCGATGGATTTGCCCTGCGGACTGACGTGCTCACAGACCGGAGAGAAGTGGTCGGCGCTGTCGATGCGTGCCAGATCGCCCGAGTCGTCACTGTAGACCCATTCGGACGACGTCACGTTGTCCTCGGCGTCTTTGAACTTCCGGACGCTCAGCGCCTCGCCCTCGGCCGTCAGCAGGTCGTCGGGCAGGTAGTCGAGTCGGTGGCCACGACCTTGTGGACGTCAACAGGGTACTCAACTGCCTGTTTGAAGGCGTTGATGTCGGCAGGGTAGGTGAACCCGCCGATGAATCGAGCGGTCTGGTTGCCCAGAAAGTCGTTATCGAAGCTCGCCGGGCGCTGTGTCGCCGAGATTGACGAGACGACTTCGCCGCGTCCAGTCGTTGCCAAACCCGATATCGCGTCAGGATAGCCACAGTCTTGAGGGGCGAGTCGGTGGGCCTCGTCGAGGACCACCAGGACGTCCCCGCGTCGACGGGCAGCGGTGATGGCGTCCGCCGCGATGCTCCGCCAGTCCTCGTTGTCGTCGATACGGGAGTGTTTCGCCAGCACGACCCACTTGTTGCGTCGAAGCAACTCGTCGTAGTGGTCCGGCGTGAAGTGCTCTAACTCCCGCTCGCCAGCTATCCAGTGCTTGGCGAGACCCGGCCCGTGTTGCTTCGACACAAGTCCTCGGAACTCGTCTTTGAAGTCCAGAATCAGCCCGTACTCGTAATTCGGGCGGTTCTTTTCGATGAGCGCCTGTGTCACCCACGATTTACCGTGCCCCGAGGCCGCCAGCACCGCCATGTGCATCTACTCCGACACCCCCAGCACCCGAACTGCAGGCGGTACGTCGGCATCCTCGTCGAATCCGGGTTGGTCCCGACCGAGTCGGGCGTAGGTGTTCCACGACTGGCCGGTGCCCACTCTACGCCCCACGGCGCACCTCCTCAGTCGCCTGCTCGAGCACGGCCGTCGTCTGTCGGGAGGGGCCGGCCACGAGATCGTCCAGGGCGTCAGCCTTCGTCCACCCGATGACTCGCTCTTCGAACTCGTCGACGTCCATCCCGAACGTCTCCTGCAGGTGGACGTCCGCAATCTCGCGGTCGGTCGCTCCCGAGAACGTCTCCCCGCCGTTCTCGCGGTAGAGGTCGCCCCACTGGGTCTGTTTCGCCTCCCACTCCTCGGTGTCGAGACCGACGAAGTCGCTCGCTTTCTCCCCGTCGAACTCCTCGGGACCGGCTGCACACCACAGCCCCCAGACCGCCGCCTCGCCGTCGACGAGTGCCCGGACCGTTTCTCGAATCGTCGCCACCCGTTCGTCTTCTTCGGGCAGTGGAGACAGTTCCGCGTCGACATCGATGCCCTCCATGGCAAGCGCGTCGACGTGCTCGCGGACGGCCACCCGGTTGTCCCGCTCAAGCTCGGACAGGATTGCGCCAACAACGCCCATCACGTCGTCGAACAGCGGTGTCTCGATGATTTTCTTCGCTATCACTTTCGCGCCACCCCTCATGCAGCGGCACCCCCGTCGGCCGCGCCGACGCCGTCCAGGGCCTCGGCCAGCCCATCGTCGACGATGCTCGTTTCCTCCATCAGCACCCCGGCCGCGAACATCACGTTTCCACTGATGAACGCCTGTTCGGGCGTCATGACGGCCGTTCCCCCGAGTCGCTTCTCGGCGAGTCGGTTTGTCGCTTCGTCGAGTCGCACGTGTTCGCTCCGGGCCCGCTCGGCGAGGTCGTTGCTTGTGGGGGCGTCGTCGGCGTCATCGGCATGCTGCTGGACGATGGCCGCCAACACCGTCGACAGTGCCGTCACGTACATATCGCCGTACGTGAACGCCGCTTCGCATCCACTGGCGGGCGTCTCGGTCGCTTCCGCGTCGGCTGACTCATCGCCCTCGGCGTCGACACCGGCCGTCTCTTCGGTGTCGTCGTCGCTTTCGTCTTCCTCGTTCGCCATCGCCGCGAGGTCCGAGACGTCCATCTCCGCGCGTTCGTCGGCGTCAAGTTCGGGCGTCTCGTCCTCGGCGTCGTCAGTGACGTCGTCGTCAACGTCGACCCCCTCCTCGGGAGTCACCTTCTGGTCGACGTCCTCGGCGTCGCTCATCGACCCACCTCACGCTCGAACAGCGTCCGTAGCGTCGCACCGGTCGCCTGTACCACGTCGTCGACGGTGTCGTAGATACTGACGTGGGGGCCGCCCAACCGGTCGTCTTTCGGGAAGGCCGTCAGTCGCCAGTCGACGTAACAGCCCGAGTTCGGGAACTCGATGCCCCAGCCGAGCACCGCACCGTGGAGTTTGATGTCGTGCGGGTTGGTCCGAAGCAATCGGAACACGCGAAGCACGCTCACGCCCACTCACCTCCGTCGACCGCACCACCCATTGCCGCATCGAGATCGTTCTCCGCCTCGGTCCCGGTCGTGGTCGGGTCCGTCGCGGTCTCCCCGGTTCCGGTCGACTCGTCGACGGTCGGTCGAGACCCAGCCCGACCCAGCGCGACGACCCCCCCGAGCAGGGCACCGCCGACTGCTAGCCACGTACCGAGCGACGACGACCCCCCTTCAGAGGAGGTCGAAGGGGGGGTCTGACCCCCCTCGTTCGTCGGTCGTGTAGTGTCGTCTGATTCTGTACGTTCAACCCCCTCAGACCCCTCGGAAGGGGGTGCCGTCGAACCGCTCGTTGCGGCCGTCCATTGGTCATCGTACTCCGAGCCTCCGTCAGGGGCCGCTTGAGGGGGGTCCGAAGGGGGGACCCTATCCCCTTTCGCGGTCGGTCGCATGGTGCCGTCTGGTTCTGTACGCTCAACCCCCTCAGACCCACCGGAAGGGGATGTCGAAACCCCCCCTGCCGGTGGGTCGTCCGGGCCGTCTTCGTCGTTGACCGACGGCGAATGGGGGTCGTCTGCCCCCTCAATTTCGCTATTCTGAGGGGTTTCGTCCCCCTCAGACCCCTTTGTTAGGTCGTTGGACCCGTCTTTCTCGCTACCGACCTCGTAGGTCTCGGGGTGCCAGTGCTCCCAGGCCCGCTGGTTGGCTGCTGCTCGGTGCTCCGCATCCGTCTTGGCGACGACGTGTGAGCGCAGACCCGCCGGGGTTCCGGCGTAGTCGCACCCGTCGACGTCGCAGTTGATGTGCTCACTCATCAGTCTCAAAATTCGCTAACGTTCGCTCACCGCCCGTGGCGGTGAACTGTCCCAGCGCGTCCCGGCTACTCACACCCTCAGCCCGGCCGCGCGTGCCGCTCCGGAGGTATCCGCTGTTCTGTGCCCGACGGTGGTCCTCACTCGGACCGGTCGCTCGTTCTGGGTCGTTCTCGGCGTGCTCGAACAGCGTGCCCGCCGTCTCCGGGTCCTCGCGTGTGTCAGTCCACTCGTGGCCGGCGTCGACGCCGTCGACGGCGGTCGCCACCGCCGCGTCGCTCGCCTCCTCCGGTGGGTCGACCGCTCGGACGTGCTCGCGCACCTCCTGGTCGGTCGCCACGTCCCCCGACGGTCGGGTCGGTTCTCGACGAGCGAGCGCCGCGCCGGGCTGGCCGTGGAGTCTCCCAGTGTGGTCGGCCGCGAGGTCAGCGAGTTGCCCGTGGTGACCCGCCAGTGCTCGGAACTCGGAGGTCTCGACGTCGCTCACCGACTCCTCGATGGCGACGATGGCCGACGCGGACTGCTCGGCGTTCGCCAACTCGTCGTCGACATCGGCCAGCAACCGGTTTAGTCGCCGGACGGCCGTCTTGTAGCCTGTCCAACTTCTCGACAGTGCGCCCTTCACCTCCCCAGGGAGGTCCTCAAACGGGACCGCGCCCCCACCGTCGACGATGAACCCCGCCACCGTCGACTGTTCAACGTCGCACGTCTCCTGAAGGAACTCACAGGCTGACGCATTGCCGTTCTCACAGTGGCCCCGGGCGTGGTCGCACTCGGACCCTCGGGCGGTGTGCGCTGCCCGTGCTTGCTTCTCGACGGCCGTCTCCTCGCGACGGTCCGCGCCACCCGATTCGTCGCGAGCGGCGCGAGCCATCACCTCGCGGTGTTCGTCGACGGTGAGTCGTCGGTCGATGAACGACGTCCAGTCGTCGACGCCCTCGGCAGCCGCTATTCCCTTGATAGAGCGCAGTTTCGGGACGTTGAGACCGGGGTTCGAGAAGTCGAAGCGGTCCCGCTCGCCCCTCGTGAGTGGTTCCTGACCCGTCTGGCGGTCTCGCTCGGCGTGGCCGTCGGCCGCCTCGTCGATGATTTCCGCCCACGTCCGCCCGCCGACGTCCTCGACGAACGCGACGGTCTTCAGTCGCCGGTCGTCGTCGACGGGACAGACCACGTCTGAAAAGGTCTCGCGGGCCGCGTCGGCCGCCTCTTTCGTCGCGAACTCGTGGGTCTTGCTCACGGTCCCTCACCACCGAGTCTGTTCGCAACCAACCCGACGAACTCGGCAGAACTCAGGACGAAACAAGCGATACCGAGCACGATGAAGCCGTCGAGGACGCTGAAGGGTCCGACACCAACGGCGATACCCATGAGAAAACACCCCGGTATCCACAGCCCGGACTCGGTGGTGCTCACGACGCCACCCCGTCGACGAACCCCGTCCAGTCGAATCGCAGCGGCACCACCAGTCCGGGGATGTCGTCGACGACGTCGGCGGGCACGCCGAGTCGGTCGGCGTCGGTGGTCCACTCGCTCGGGTGGTCCAGCGTCTCGCGGAGTCGTTCGAGCGCTCGCACGTCGGCGTCGGACTGTGGATACAGCCCCATCCGAAGCGGAAGCTCGTTCACGCGGGCGAGCATCAGAGTGCCCGGAGCGCCGCGTAGGCCGCCCCGCCCACCATGACCGCCGTCGCGAGCGAGTTCAGCCGCGCGTTCTGTTCAGCCGCGTCGGCCTGCCGTCGGAGGTGACGGGTCTGTTGGGCCGCTGCCGATGCCTGCTGGTAGGCGTACCACTCCTCGATGCTCGTTTCAGCACCGAGGTCCCCGGTGTAGAACTTCTCGTCCTCGAACTCCTCGGGCGTCGGGACGTAGCTCATGCCAATGCCCCCGAAAGTGCCGAAGAGAGTCGTGTCGACCGGTTCCGAAGCGTCTCGATGCCCGTCTCAGTCGGTTCGTAGAGCGAGGAGCGTGCGTCCGCCGGGTTCGTCCGCTTCGATAGCAGCCCCGTCTCGACGAGCGCCGAGAGGTTGTTGTACAGCGCCGCGTGCGAGATGCGAACGCCGTAGCGCCGTGCCCGGTCCCAGACGGCCCGAGCGGTCAGCGACTGGTTCAGTCGGTCGAGCTCCGCCGCCGCAACCAGCAGGTCGTACTGGAGTCGGGACGGCTCATCGTCGGTCTCAGGGGTGTCAGCCCCCGGTTCGTCGCGTGCCATGTGTGCCAAAACATTCTCAAAATGCTAGACAAATAAACCTGTCTTCTATGCAACCAAAGTAGACTAACAACGGCAAGAAAGCGGGCCGTTTCGGGGGAAATCGGCCCGGCGGGAAGGGGCCGAACTGCTGTCAATGGGCAGGCCCGCCACCGGGAGCCTGTTGCTCGGTCCTTGTCGGTGTTTCGGCCGCTACTCGACGCTCACCAGGAGTCGGTCGTCGACGTCGACGCGCACCCGGCACCCCGCCCACTGGAACGTGATGGACCCGGTCGCGGTCGCACAGAACTGGTTCAGTGCGTCCGGGTCGATCACGTCGTAGAGCGGGGGCAGGTCGAGCGGGTCGCAGGACTCGCGCCGAGCGACCGCCTCGACGATCCGTACGCTCGCCCCTGCATGAACTCTGCCCGAACTCTCGGTGGTCCTCTGACTACACACCTGCCCGCCGTCGGCTGGTCGCTCGACGCTCACGTCGTCGTGTTGGATAGACTAGCAATAAATCTCCCGGCGTCACGCTGACGCTCGTCGCTCACCGCCCCCCTCATCGTCCTCCGTCTCTCCCGTGTCGAGTTCACCGTCGAGATACCGCTCTCCATCCTCAGTGATGACGTAGACGCCATTTCCGAGATGCTGGAGGAGACCTCTACTCGCAAGTTTTCGACACCGCTCTGCGACGTACTCTGGAGTATACCGGATTCGCGCTTCTGTTTTCATCTTCGTTGGCGAACCAGACCCGTTTTCGCGGATGTACTCCAGAACGCGGTCGTCGACTATCGACATCCAGCGTCCGGAATAGCGCATTAGGCACACTATACTTCACGAGAGCAATCCACCCGTCGGAAATGGGATATGTCTTATTTGGCGGTCGCTCTCCTGCAACCAAAGATATATCTTAGTTCAAAAGTTCTAGCCGAGCAACCCACTCGCGGCACGGCCGCTCCGCTACGCGGTCAGGGTCGTTCGGAAAAGCGACCCGGAGGCATAGTCCGGGCCGCGAGTGGGCGCGTAACCCATGCGGACCAACGAGAAGCCGGAAATTAGGTCTTCCGGCGTACGACTGTTCGAGGACCGGTCCCAGACCACAGAGCCGCGCTGCCCGCGCTGCTCGACCCCGATTGCGTTCCTCACGACGCGCGGCCCGACCGACCACCGCGTCGGTCCCTGTGGCTGTGCCGTCGCCCGGAACCTGCTCACCATTCTCGACGAGGACTCACCATGACCCGAGACACCACCGACGAGACGCCAGTATCACCCACCAAGTACGTCGCCCGCTGCGAGACCTGCGGGATGCACGTCGAAAGCGACGACCAACCGTCGCTTGACCTCGCGACCGACCGTCTGAACGGCACCGCGACTCGCAAGTCGGTGTGCGGCCACTCGTTCGTCACCTACGAACCACGGAACGTCGCGACCGACGGCGGGCGCGACCTGGAGGAGCGCCGCGTCGACGCGCTCGAAGGCATCGAGGCGCAGCTGCGCTATCAGAACGCCGCGCTGTGCGAACTCATCGCCACGGTCGAACACGTCGGTCTTGCGAACATCGGCGTCGAGGAACCACGCAGCGGGAGTCGGTCATACAGGGCGCTCCAGACGGCGCTGGACGACCACGATTTCACCCGCCAGGAGAAGGCCGACGAGACGGGACTGGGCGGGTTCGGGAGGGACTTCCGATGAACCAGCAGAAACTCGACCAGGTGCTCGGGTCGCTGATGGAAGCGTGGGCGACGCGCGACGTCGCTGCCGACCAGTGTCGCTTCTGTAACGACCGCCTCGACGCGCCGACCGACGACCCCAGCGAGCGGTTCTGTGACGACGACTGCCAGATAGGCTGGGAGACGGTCATGGACGCACGTATCGCTCTCGGAAAGCGCGACATGGACCAGCGAGGCTACGACTGATGAGTCTCGACTGGCCGCCCGGTTTCGAGCGAACGCCCGTCGACGAGCGCCGAGCCTACCCCCACGGCTTCCGCGTCGACATGCACACCGCCTTCGAGAACATCGTGACGCAACTCCAGCGGATGGACGTCGACGAGTGGCGCGTCGACTCCGGCACCGACCACCGGAGCGATGAACCGCACATCCCCTACGCAGGTGCGCCGAACAAACCCGACGACCCTGGCGTCGTCGCTCGGTGGACCGTCGACGGTGAGCAGTTCGCAGCCGCCTGTGACGCCTGGAACAACATCCGTGACAACGCGCAGGCGACGGCACTCTATCTCGACGCGAAGCGCGCGCTGGAACGGTACGGCGTCGCCACGGCGGAGTCGGAGTTCGCGACGGCGCGACTCCCGAGCGCCGACGACGTCGTCGCGGGTGCGGCCCCACCACACCAAGTGCTCGGCGTCGACGCCGACGCCACCGACCGCGAGGTCCGGCGCGCGTATCGGGAACTCGCCAAGGACGTCCACCCCGACCGTGGCGGCGACCCCGATGCGTTCCAGCGCGTCAACGACGCTCGGGAGGCGATGCTGGATGAGTGACCTCGAACCGCTCGCGCCTGCCGACGGCGTCGACCTCTATCTCGACGCCCGTCGCGACGAACTCACCAGCGAGACACTGAAGGGCCAGAAGTACCGCCTTCGGACGTTCGTCGCGTGGTGTGAGGAACACGACCACACGAACCTCAACGACCTCGGCGGTCGCGACCTCTACGCGTTCCGTGTCTGGCGTCGCGAAGGTGGCTACGATGGCACCGAAATCGCACCCGTCACGCTGCGCGGGAACCTCTCGACCCTTCGTGCGTTCCTCCGATTCTGTGGGAGCGTCGACGCCGTCCCGTCAGAGTTGTTCGAACAGGTCCCACTGCCGACCGTCTCGGCAGGTGAGGACGTCTCCGACTCGACGCTCGAAGTCGGGCGGGCCGACGCCATCCTCGACTACCTCGAACGGTACGAGTGGGCCTCACGCCGACACGTCACCTTGCTGCTCCTCTGGCACACTGGGTGTCGGGCCGGAGCACTCCGAGCGCTGGACGTCGACGACTGCGACCTGGAGGGCAGCGAGCCAGCCGTCCACTTCGTCCATCGACCGTCGACGGGGACGCCCCTGAAGAACAAGGAGAAAAGCGAGCGGTGGAACGGTATCTCGCCCCACGTGGCCGACGTCCTCCGGGACTACATCGACGGCCCTCGCGAGGACGTCCTCGACAAGCATGGCCGCGCCCCACTCGTCACGACGAGCAGCGGCCGACCGGTGACGTCGACGTTGAGAGACACGCTCTACTGCGTGACCCGCCCATGCTGGCGCGGCGAGGCGTGCCCGCACGACCGCGACCTCGACGAGTGCGACGCGACCTACTACGCGAGCGCGAGTTCGTGTCCGTCGTCACGGTCACCCCACGACGTCCGGAGCGGACGGGTGACCGCCTACCGACTCGACGACGTCCCACGGCCCATCGTCAGCGACCGTCTCAACGCCTCGGAGGAAATCCTCGACAAGCACTACGACCGGCGCAACGAGCGCCAGAAGGCCGAACAGCGCCGCCACTACCTCGCGGGTGACCGATGAGCCTGCACGGACCCACCCGCCGAGCGGGAAGCTTGGAGTCGGGGGCCGGCAGGGCCCATCCAGAACGTGCGCGCTTCTGAGCCGATTGATTCAGTAGCCACCGGCCTTCTGACGGCCGAATTCTCATCTCGTCCCTCACGCGAGTAGTGAGGGGCAATTAGGGCTGATTCGTCGTATGGTTGCAGGCCGTCGTTCTGTTGCCTTCGTAGATGGGCGAAACACGTCGGAGAGGCAATCAATCGCCAGTCGGGTGTTCTCGGTAGCAACGGCAGAACCGTCAGGAATGGACCGTGGCAGTCGACGAGGCAACGTTCGACTCGACGTACGAGAGTATCCACTTCGTCGCTTGCCGGGGATGATAGATACAGAGCGTGGGTCCAACAACCAACGGTAGGAGCGACGAGTGTCTGTAACGCACGCCGGTTGCCATCGACCTACGAGCCTCACTGACCGATATCCTGCATGTCGGGATGGTTAGAATGCTCCTCCAACCCAGAGGGGCGAGAGAAGGACAATTCAGTACAGAGGTCGTCACGTGCCTGTTGCCACGCTTGATGGCGGCACAAGGCTAACACAGGTATCGTCTCCACCCCGAGAACCGAGGCAATAGCGAACCGATGGTACCCCTCTGCCCAGTACACATCGCCAGTTCGAGAGATAGCGACAAGTGGATCCAGATGGTTCGCATATGCGTCCTCGAATGCGTTATCCTCGGTCGCTTTCTCGTGAGAGGCGGCCGCATTGGGTCGATAGCCATCCTCACGAATCGAGTCGAAGAGGTCGTCGAGATATGTACAGCGAATCTTTAGATACTCCGCAGGGGATTCGTACCCACGGACTGCGCCACGGTCATCGAACTGCTCGACGACGTATCGGAAGAGCGCTGTGTCCTCCCACGCGTACCCCTCTTCGAAACGCTCTCTGAGCCCTCGATAGGTGACGGACTCTCGAATACGTGAGCAGTTGCTTGTGTCGTCCCACTCGCCGCCTTCCACTCGGCTGAGGCCCCAGCTGAGCCGGATATTCGGATGGTACCATTTCACTGCAGATGGACTCACAGAGAGAAGTTTCCATGGGGAGGGCGGAGCGTCGTAAGAACGCTGATTCACGTGGTGATGCCACGTGGTATAGTATCGAAACTGGTCGAGATCCATAGCCACCCTTCGTTCCCACAGGAGTGATATCTTCTTTGCCGGACGTCTCTCGACGCGATATACTCGCGGCACGCGTCTAACGCCCGCGTCACTCCGAGTCAGTGCGAAAGGAGGAGTGGTGAGTATCGGGAGTCCAGACCACCCTCACACGCACTCGACGTGATACGGCCCTCTCGCGCACACGAGAGGCGACACGTGGGGACTCCACCCGAGTTCTCCCGAGTGACGTCGGATTCGCCGAGAGTCGGCCAGATACGCTCCGCCCGACAGTTCACGTCTCACGGTCGCGTCCGGTGAACGTTCGCTGGCCGGATGCCGGCCCGTCGAGTGATTCGGGAGCGACGGTTCCGAGTCCATCGTCGTCGTCACGAAGCCGACCGACCTGGTCAGGTAGCCCGCTCAGTGCCGTCAGAACTGCCAGCACCACGAGCGCACTCAGTCCTGGGACGACGAGCGCCCCGGTCGCAGCGGCGACGACGCCGACGCCGAGCGCGAGCGTGCCGGCCACCGTTCCGACCACCGACAGCGTGACGAGCAGCGCCTTGCGGTCGTTCGTTCGCTCGTTGGCGCGTATCCAGTCGGCGTAGCCTCCGACGAGCGACGACAGGAACGCCGTCCGCGACCGGTCCGTGGCCGCGTCGAGCGTCGCCGGACCGACGCCGACGTACCGGCCGGCGGCGGTGTAGGTGAGTCCAGCCGTCGCCGCCGAGAGCGCGAACAGTCCGACGCTGCCGACGACGACCGGCGAGACCAGTGTGGCCACGGTCGTGACGTCGCTCGTCGCGGCGAGCGTCGACGCCGACACCAGCAGTGTTGCGAGCGCCACGTTCAACCGGAACACCGACAGCGCCTTGGCGTCGATGTCGTCCAGCGTCGATAGCTGGGCGTCGAGCGTCAGGCGGGCCTCTTCGCGGGCGAGTTCGAGCGGCGGGTCGTCGTCCGGACGGTCGTCCATGCGTGCGGTCTGGTGTCGTTCAGCTAAAAGTCTGGACCGGACTAAACGTTAACAGACGACAGTGCGAACGAGACGCATGGACATCCCCGAAGAGATCCGTGACGACCTCGAATCGCGGGCGAACGTCGTTGGGACGTGTCGGGGTCCCAAGCGCGTTCGCGGACAGGCGACCGGCGAAGAGGTCATCGTCGTGTTGGTCTCGCGGAAGCTCCCCGAGAGCCACCTGGCCGAGACCGACCGCATCCCCGCCGAGATAGAGATCGACGGCCAGCGGGTCAGGACCGACGTGCAGGAGGTCGGGGACGTGCGCACCCAGGCGACGGCGAGTCGACCGGCCGCCCCCGACCGGAAGGGGCGGTTCAGACCCGCACCGGCGGGTGTCTCGCTCGGCCATCCCGAGATCACGGCCGGGACGCTCGGCAGCCCTGCGCTGGAGACCGAGGACGGACGGACGGTCGTGTTGACGAACGCCCACGTCGCCGCACCCGTCGGCGTCGCCGAGACGGGTGACGACATCCTCCAGCCCGGACCGGCCGACGGTGGCAGGGAGGACGACGCTCTCGGTACGCTCGCGGCGTTCTCGGAGATCAGCTCCGACGAACCGAACACGACCGACAGCGCTCTGGTCGAGGTCGACCCAGGTGACGTACGCGACACGGTACTCGGGGTCGGGCCGTTCGCCGGGTTCACCGACGCCGGGACGGACGCGACGTACACGAAGAGCGGCCGGACGACGGGCGTCACGACCGGCGACCTCCGGGGCCGAGACGTTCGCATCCGCGTCAACGGCTACCACGACGAACCGACGCTGTTCACCGGCGTCGACCTGTTCGGCCCGATGAGCGCGGGGGGCGACAGCGGCAGTCTCATCGGTGTCGTCGACGGCGGCTTTCGCGCGACACACCTCCTGTTCGCCGGGAGCGACCGCGCCACCATCGCCGCGCCGATGGACGCCGTCGAGGCCGAACACGGCGAACTCACCCCGGTCGGTGGGGGCGACGACGGTGCTGGGAGCGGGGGCGGCGACGACCCTGCTGGAGACGACGGGAGCGACGGCGACGCGTCGCTTCGCGCGGCGGTAGAACGCCGACTCGTCGACGCCTACGGTGTTGGAACCGTGAGTCCGGCGTCGGACGTGGCGTTCCGGGTCGCGGGGCCGGTTCCGATGGTGGTCGCTCTCGCCTCGACGGCCGAGGCGGCCCCGGCGGCCGCCGGTCGGGCGCTCGCGGCGGCCGACGCCGGGACCGTTCCGGTGCTCGCGTACCCGGCGACTGTCGAGGACGAGACCGTCGACCGACTGGGCGCGCGACTGACGCTCCTGCCGGTCGCAACGGAGTAGCGACGACCCGGAGGCCGACCGACGAACGTCCTCACTCGCCTGCACGGCCGACCGGTCGACAGCGAAGGACAGTAGACGTGGATTGCCCAACACCGACCTGCGCCGGCGTGAACGGGTCTCCGTTCGTCCGTGGTGAGGTCGGCCAGGCCGTCTCACCGCACGCGAGCGTCCGACGCCACCGATACGGAGTCCGCTCGGAGGTGAGGTCTGAGCGTCCCGTCCTCGTCGGAACGGAAAGCATGACTGTAACCGGCGGTACTGTGTGAACGTGACCCACACTGCCGCCCTTCGAGTCCCTCACGGAGTCGTGGGGGACGACCTCGCTGGCGTACTCGCGGACCGGAACGTTCGCGTCGTCCGCGGGGACGACGCGGCCGACTGTACGCTCGTCACGCCGAGACGGCTGGGGGACCGCACAGAGCCGACTGTCGGCGTCTACGAGGACCCCGCCGAAGCGTCCACCCTCCTCGACCACGGCGTCGACCGAACGGTCCACCTCGTCGGGGACCGGGACATCGACGCCGCGAACATCACGGCCGCGGTGCGGGCCGTCCGCGCCGAGCGACCGGGCCAGTCGGGCGACGACGGGGCGTTCGACGGAGCGGGGACGGACGCCCGCCCCCCGCTGTCGAACGCGCTTCTCCGGAAGGCCATCGACGAACTGACCGACGTGTTCTTCGTCTTCGATACGGACCTGCAGTTCCTCTCGTGGAACGAGCGGTTCGTCGAAGTGACCGGCTACGACCACGCAGCGGTTCGGGGGATGAGCCCGCTCGAGTTCGTCCCCGAAGACGAAGCCGGCGCCATCGCGGCTGCCATCGCGGACGCCACCGAGGAGGGCCGGGCGACGAAGCGGGCGCACTTCCTGACGAACGATGGCGAGCGCATCCCGTACGAGTTCACCGGTGCGGCACTCACCGACGACGCGGGGGAGGTCGTCGGCATCTGTGGCGTCGGTCGTGACATCACCGACCAGCAGCACCGCGAGCGAGCACTCGAACAGCAGGCGGAGTGGCTCGGTACGCTCAATCGCATCAACGAGGTCATCCGGAACGTCAACGGTGACCTCGTACGCGCCGACACCCGCGAGGCCGTCGAGGAGGCGGTCGTCGAGCGACTCGTCGCGGAGGACACGTATCGCTTCGCGTGGGTCGGCCGCTACGAGACGACCGAGGACCGTGTCGTCCCGACGGCGTGGGCGGGCGAGGGGGCCGGCTACCTGGAGGACCGCGAGGCCGTCGAGTTCGCGCCCGACGACGTGACGGCGACGACGGTCGCTCGCAGCGGGGAGATGCGGGTCGCACAGCACGTCACGGACGAACCGCTCGGGTCGTGGGGCAAGACGGCACGGGAGTACGGCTTCGCCTCCGCGGCCGCAGTCCCGCTGGCCCACCGCGAGGCGACCTACGGGGTTCTCTGTGTCTACGCCGACCGGGAGGAGGCGTTCGGCGAGACCGAGCGGGCGGTGCTCGCGGAACTCGGCGAGACTGTCGCGTACGCCATCGGGGCGACCGAGCGTCGGCGGGCACTGCTCGCCGACACGCTCGTCGAACTGGAGTTCACCCTCGGGGAGGCGGCCCCGGCCGCCGGCCTCGAGACCGCCGCGTCGACCGTCGCCTTCCGCGGGGCGGTCGTGACCGAGGACGGTCCCGCCCAGTTCTACCGACTCGAAGGGGACGTCGAGGACGTCCTCACGACGGTCCGGGACCGCGGGGCGACGTTCTCGGTCGTCAAGCGCGACGAGGGGGGTGTCGTCATCCGCGTCACCGACGAGGTCGGCGTCAGCGCCCTCATCGCGGACTTCGGGGGGACCGTCCGTCGTATCGACGTCGGCGAGGACGGCGCACGCCTCGTCGCAACGTTCCCCCGCGACGTCGACGTCCGACAGGTGCTCGACACCCTCGACGAGCACGCCCCCTCCGTCGAACTGCTCGCCCGGCGCGAGCGCGCCCGCTCTGACGTCGAGGGGCCGGACCCTGCGGAGTCCCTGACCGACCGACAGCGGAGCGTCCTGGCGACCGCCTACCACCTCGGATTCTTCGAGACCCCTCGGGTGAGCACGGGGACGGACGTGGCCGCCGAACTCGACATCGCACCAGCGACGTTCCACGAGCACCTGCGCATCGCCGAGCGAAAGCTCGTCGCGGCGTATCTCTCGGGGACCCCCGCTGGTCGTCGGTTCTGATCGGGTGCGGTAGACTCGTGGTACGAACAGACGTACCACACCTGAGTGTTGAGGGGACGAGCTGAATACGGCTCCATCCTGCAGGAAAGATGATGACTCGGAGGGACGAGGACTCCTCGCAGACGGAACTGACACGGCGAACGTTCGTTCGAACCACCGGACTCCTCGCGGGCGCTGGAGTGTTAGGGGCGGGAGCGAGCGGACGGGGGGCCGCTACGACGGCGCTCGACGACGACTTCCTGAACTTCCGCGCCCAGGAAGCACAGAAGGTGTGGGACCGGGGCTACCGTGGGCGGACCGACCGGACCATCGCGCTGACGGACTCGGGACTCGAAGCGCGCCACCCCGACCTCGGCCCGTGGAACGGTATCCAAGCGCTCGTCGAGAACGGCGAGGTGACGCTTCGCCGACCCGACGAGGGGACGGCGGCCGACGAGAGCGAGGTGTTCGCAGACGTCGAGGGGACGCCGACCGCCGACACCCCCAAGACCGTCGGCTGGTACGACCCCGGCACGCGCTACGGCGACTACGACCGGCCGCGCGACCCCAACGGCCACGGCACACACTGTACGTCCATCATGGGCGGGAGCGGTCGTGCGAGCGCCGTCGACGAGTCGACCGTCCAGCAAGAACGGCCACGGACCGCGCTCGCCGCGGTCGTCGGGAACGTCCTCGGCTACGAGGTCGAGGCCGAGGCCGGGACGGGTGTGTTCGCCTCGGCGTACGGCGAGGCCATCGAACTCCGCATCGAGGGGCCGGACGGCGAGACCCTCGACAGCACCGCCATCGACAGCGACGCCAGCACGACCGACAACGTCGTCGTCGAGGCTCCCGCCGAGCAGACCGGCACCTACACCGTCTACGCGCAGGCCGCGGGCAACACCGCGCTCTCGGCGGCGTTCCTGGAGCGCATCGCCGTCGGTGCGTTCCTCGACCCGGACTCGACCGCGGCCGACCGGACGGGCGAAGCCTCCGGACTCCACACGGGCGTCGCTCCCGACCACAGTCTCGTGTGTCTGCAGGGACTGAGCACTCCGACGAACGATCTCGGCGCGAACGCCGAGGAGTTCGCCCGGATATTCAACATGCGTGCGGTCAACATGTCGTGGGGCTACGTCGGCGGCCTCCCGCTCGGTGCGGCCGGCGGGACGCTCGGCGACATCCCCGCGAGCATCAAGGAGATCGCACAGGCAGGGGTTCTGACGTGTGCGGCGGCCGGCAACGCCGCGACGCCCGCGAACGGGAACGGTGCACCGGGTATCGCCGACGAGTGTCTCTCGGTGGTAGCGACGGGCCCGCTCGACGGTATCTCGGCGTACTCCTCGGGGGGTATCGGTGGTCTCGACGAGGACGCCGACTTCCGCTCGCCGGAACCCGACGACGCGTACATGAAACCCGACGTCACCGCGCCGGGGGGCTACGTCACCGACTCCATCATCGCGGCGCTGACCGGTCAGCCCGACACCCCCGAGAGCGAGCAGCCACCCATCCGCGAGTACACCCGGAAGGCAGGCACCTCCATGGCCGCGCCGTTCACGACGGGCGTCGCCGGCCTCGTCGCCCAGGCGATGGAGGAGGACGCGCCGTCGAGCCTCTCACTGCCCGCACCCGCCGACGCCGGTCTCGAAGACGTCTACCGGCTGAAGCAGGCCATCCTGGCGACGGCCAGCGAGACGGTGTTCACGGCCGCGCCGTACCACCGCGTGAAAGCGCCGACGTACGACTTCGGCGGCCGTGACCCCTACGAGGGCTTCGGCCGCGTCAATCCGTCGGCCGCCGTCGACGCGACGACCCGCGAACTCTCCGGGACGTCGGAGGAGACGGTCGGGCTGAACCTGCCAGAGGACGAGCGTGCGGTCGCGGGCTACGTCCAGGCCGGCCCCGGCACGGTCACCGCCGAGGTGTCCTTTGCGGGCTATTCGGGCGGCGAGAAGGGACAGGCCGTCGAGAACCCGCACGTCGACCTGTTCGTCTACGACGCCGAGACCCCGGCGCAGTTCGGGGAACCGAACATCCTCGGTCGCGCCCAGGGTCTCGACGGCAACGCGACCGTCGAGGTGTCGCTCGGTCGTGAGAGCGAGACGAAGACGCTCTACGTCGTCGCCAAACTCGTCAACGTCCCCGGCGCGGTCAACGGGACGGACGTCCAGGCGCGACTCGACCTCACGACGAGCGTCGAGGACGGCTTCTTCGTCGACGGGACACGCGAGGACGACGGGAGCGTCTTCACCGGCGGGCAGACCAACCAGGTCGACATCACCGTCGACCCCTCGGAGAAGTGCCGCACGCGTGACGTCGTCCCCTCGGAGTGGACCGTCCTCGCCGAGCAGTCCGACGACGTCAAGCGCGTCGAGGAGGCCGACGGCGTCCAGTACGTCTACTTCCGGAAGAAGGCGAAGGCCGATACCGACACGACCTACAGCTACTTCGTGGAGGCACCGGACGGCCTCACGTTCTCCGGGGCGTACACGTTCGGTCCCGCCGAGGTCGACCCCGGCAGCGGCTGGGTCGGCGTCGCGGGCACCAGCGACACGAACGTCGTCGAAGGACAGAACACGAACGTCTAATCGAACGGTCGACGGGCGCAGACCCCCGTCGACCCTTGTTTTCCACACCCACACTTCACCGGCCACATCCATCACCGACCAATGACAGACGACGACACACGACACACCGACGGACGAA
Organism: Halomarina oriensis; assembly: GCF_009791395.1. Classification (GTDB taxonomy): domain Archaea; phylum Halobacteriota; class Halobacteria; order Halobacteriales; family Haloarculaceae; genus Halomarina; species Halomarina oriensis. Next base: position 65,550 of record NZ_WSZK01000001.1, on the reverse strand, counting down.
CCATCGACCGACGCACCGTACTCAAGGGAGCGGGCGCGCTCGGCGCGGCGACCGTCCTCCCGTTCGCCGGGACGGCGGGAGCGACGAGCACCGACCTGCCGACCGTCGACGACGCACTCGACACCGCGACCGACACGCTCCAGGAGGTACTCGTGGTGTTCGACTCGAACGCCGACGTCGACCACCTCCGGCATCTCGACCTCGCGGAGGGGTACTTCACGTTCAGCGTGCTGCCCGTGGGTTACACGCTGTTGACGGGAACACAGGTCGAGGAGGTGGCCTCGTGGTCGGACGTGCGCTACGTCGAGGCGAACCACGAAGTCGAGTTCCACAACGACGACGCCCGCGAGGTGACGGGCGTCAAGACCGTCCAGGAGAAACGGCACTACACGGGAGAGACGGTCCACGCGGTCGTCATCGACTCCGGCGTCGACGGCGACCACCCGGACCTGAAGGGCAACCTGCAGCACAACTTCCGGTTCGTCGACCCGCTCGACGAGGAGACGATGTGGGTCGACGCCGGGCCGGTAGACACCGCGAGCCTCGGCCACGGAACCCACGTCTCGGGGACCGTCGCGGGCGACGGCACCGAGTCAGACGGTACGTACCGAGGGATGGCCCCGGACGCCGACCTGACGGTGTATTCGACGGACGCCGCGGCCGCGCTGCTGAACATCGTCGGCGCGTACGACGACCTGCTCGACCGCCAGCGTGCGGGGAAACACGACGTGCAGGTCGTCAACAACTCCTACGGTGCGGGCGGCGGGGACGACTACAATCCCAACGGTGCGCTGGAGACGGCGACGTGGTACGCCGTCGAGGAGGGAATCCTCCCGATCTTCTCGGCGGGCAACTCCGGACCGGGCACGCAGACGCTCGGCAACTACGCGAAGGGGCCACACGTCCTGGCGAGTGCCGCCACGGACGACGACATGAACGTCACCGACTTCTCCTCGCGGGGGCGGAAACCGAGTTACTCGGGCGGCGGCGAGGGCGCACACTACGACCGCCGTGAGGCGTTCCGGAACCTCAGCGACTTCTTCGACACGGACCGGGGCGACCAACCGGTCGTCGCCGAGCAGTCGTTCTCGGGGACGGTCGGACCGGGGTCGAGCGACGCCGGGGTGGGCGAGAGCGCTTACGAGCAGTTCACCGCGCCGAAGGACGCGGGGACGTTCGACCTCACCGTCTCGTGGACGCCCCCCGGCGAGGACCTCGATATCTACGTCCACGAAGGGACGAAAGACGGTCCGGTCGTCGCCAGCGGGGCGACCCTGCAGAACCCCGAAGAGCTGAGCGGCGGTCTCACGGGCGGGGAGACGTACTTCGTCGAGGTTCGACCGTTCGTCAACCTCGTGGCGACGTACTCGGCGGAGCTGACGATGTACGAGGCGCTCCCGAAGGGCCAGCAGCCCTCGGGACCGTACGGCATCTACCGTCCGTCGGCCGGGACGCCCGGGGAACTGGTGATGAGCACGCTCGCGCCCGACGACGGCCACCAGGCGTATACGACCGCGTTCGCGGGCGCACCCGAGGAGCAGGGTACCGAAATCTACTACGGTCGGCTCTCGGGGACGTCGATGTCCGGTCCCGTCCTCACCGGCATCTGTGCGCTCGTCTACGACGCCATCAGACAGGAAGAAGGCGAGTTCCCCGACCCCATCGACGTCATCAAGATCGTCGAGGCGACGGCCCACGACGCCCGAGAAGGACACAACACCTGGAACGTCGGTTCCGGGTTCGCCGACGCCGACGACGCCATCGAGATGGCCTTATCGAACGGGAAGCCGAAGTTCAAGGACGCCGAACTCGCCGTCGACGGCGAGGTGACCGACCCGCTGTTCTCGGTCTCGGGCAGCCGCAGCGACGACGGGAGCGTCTTCACCGGCGGCCAGACCAACCAGGTCACCATCGGCGTCAGCGAGGCGACGAAAGAGGCGACCGTCCGCGACCGGATTCCGTTCGACTGGACCCTCGTCGGTGGCGATAGCGCGACGGTCTACACCGACGACGGTGCGAGATACGTCGAGTTCGACGCCAGCGCGACCAGCGGCGACTCGCTGACCTACTTCCTCGAAGCGCCCTCGGGCGCGGAGGCGACCGGGAGCTACGAGTTCGGTCCCGCCGCGGCCCGGCCGGTCGACGGCGCGGGCGCGTTCGTCCCGTTCACCGAGAGCGAGACCGACGAGGTCGTCGGCGAGGACACGGACGTCTGAGCGAGGACGACCCGTCCACGGGCGGGCCGATAGAACCGCGGTGTTCTCGGCGGCGAGTCGGCACGCGTGCGGACAGTGACGACGTCGCGGAGCAACCCGTCAGCGCGACCGGGCCGGCCGGGCCGGTCACGGCCCGGAACTGTCGTCCGGAGACCCCTCGTCCGGGACTTCACTCCGGATGTGGTCGACGAAGGGGGAATCGGCGGAGTCGGTCGCCAGCGAGTTCCGACGGGCGACCGGTCAGAAGACGACCGAGAGGACGGCGAGCATCACGCTACTGACCGTGAGCAGGCCGAGCAGTACCACGAGGACCGGTCGAAAGCCCGTCTCACGGAGTTCGGCGAGTTCGACGGTCAGACCGAGTCCGACGAACGCGAACAGGAACAGCCAGTTCGAGGCGTCGTCGAGCGCCGCCAACTGCGCCGCCGAGAACGCTCCGGCACTCGACAGCGCCGTCACGACGACGAACCCGACGACGAACGTCGGGAAGTTCGACCAGAAGAACCGAAGGCTCTGTGCCGTCACACCGTCCGGCAGCGTCGCGGTGTCGCCCGACTCGCGCCGACTGTAGAACAGCGCGTAGCCGACGGCGACGACCCCGATGAGCGCGTTCCGCGCCAGTTTCACCAGCACGGCCCACTGGCCGGCGGCCCCCGAGTAGGCGAACCCCGCGGCGGTGACGGGGCCCGTGCTGAACATCGTCGTCCCCGCCCAGACGCCGAAGACGACGTCAGAGAGGCCGAGCGCGGCCCCGACGGCGGGGTAGACGAGCAGCGTCACCGCGTCGAACAGCAGAATCGTCGCGGCCGCGTACGCGACCTGCTGGTCGGTCGGACGGATGCCCGCCGCGACGGCAGCGACCGCCGAGACCCCGCAGATGCCGGACCCCGCGGCGAGCAACGACCCGACCTTCTCCGGGATGCGAACGAAGACTCGTGCGACGAGTTCCACCGTGAGGACCGTCGTCGTGACGGCGGCGACGATGAGGACGACGACGGTCGGCCCGGCCGCGATTACCTGGTCGACTGCGACCGACGCCCCCATGAGGACGATACCCGCCTCCAGCCAGCGTGTGTTCGTCTCGACGCCGGGGGCGGCCCACGACGGGACGCCGACGGTGTTCCCGACGACCATCCCGAGCACGACGGCGACGATGAGTTCGCTACCGAGCGGAACGAGCGCGGTGACACCCCTGGCGAGCACGCCCATCACGACGAGGACGCAGATTCCGGGCAGGAACCGGGACGCCGCCGCGATTCGGTTCACGACGGGGTCGGGAGGCCGGCCGCGACACCACCGACGACGCTCGGTCGGGCATCGACTGCCGGCCACCCACGGCGGGGATGCCGCCACGGGGGTGTCACGGGCCGTCGGATGGAGCGATGTCCATCTGCGCCGTCAGTCGCTCTCCGCTCGCTCATACATCGATACGTGACTCGGTCGGCCCGTAAAGAGTTGGTTTGTCCGTCGGCGAGAGACGACAGGCAGTGCAGGCACTGCGATTACCTGTCTCTACGCCCTCGTCACCGACCATGGCAGGCTTGATTCAGCGAACGGCACAGTCCATCGACGACATGTGGCACTCGATCTGGCACGAGTCGAGTCGTACCGAGAAGATAATCATCGCCATCGCACTCGTCGTCACCGGCCTGGCCATCCCGGTGCTCCCGATCGTCTGGATCGCACGGTTCATCGCCAACTGAACCGGGGAGCGACCACCCCGCGCACCTCGACACCCGTCGTTCGGGTGCGAGAGGAGCCATCGGCGTGACCCACGCCACCGACGAGTTCCCGAGCGTCACACCCGTGACGACACCCACGACTGCCGTCGTGGACTCGCCTGGCGCGTTCTCGTACCTGCTGGTCGCGGTGAACGGCGCCGGACGGCCGACGACACGTATATCAGTATAGTCGGTAGACGTACACGGACAGCGTCCACCGCCTAACCATGACAGAGAAAGTCACGATCGAACTCCTCGACGAAGACGGCGGGCCACAGAGTCGGTTCGTCGACACGGAGAGCGCCATCGACGCTCGGAACCGGGCCGCCGCCCGTGCGTGGCGGCGTGGCGTCGTCGTCGGGGCCGTCGGCGCGTCGACGGCTATCGGACTGGCGAAGTGGCTCAGTGACCGAGCGTGACCGCACGCCCACCGTGACCTGACCGACCGCCCAGTCACCGACTCAGCGTCGACGCGTCCCCTCGTCTATCGTCGGGCACGACAGGGCGTGCGCTCACCGGGCATCCGACAGGGTAGCCGACCGGCAGCCAACCAACGCCCCAGGGGACCGTCGCTACCCCACTGCACGGACGACGTCCCGAACCTCTTCGAGCAGGTCCGGACGTTCGGCCGCGAGATACGCCACCTCCTCGGCCAACGGCCCCGTGATTCGCGCCTTCACCCGCGACCGAGCCTCGTACTCGCGCTGGTCGCCGTGTTCTCCCTCGAGATACTCGCGGTCGCTCTCGGTCGGGAGTGTGCGCCCAGTCGTCACGACCAGCGCGTGTGACACACGGACGAAGAGTGGTCCGGTCCGGCCGGTCGAACACGTCGTCTCGTCGAGCAAGTAACGAGGTGCTAGCACTCGTACGGACGAGTACGGAGCGCGGTCTGCCACGGGGCCGAAGAGAAGTGGCCGGGGGTCGGACACCCGACCGCGCGTTGGCCAACCCAAAGCAATGCTCACCACCGTAGCCAGCGACCAAACGGTTTCGCATCGGTCACGAAACGGGAGTCGGGCCGGCCTCGGCCCGAGCGACGAGGTATCGACACGGGAGGAGGGCCACTGATGGGCGGTATCTCCCGCGACGACCTCCTCGACGCACTGCGCGACCTCTCGGAAGCGGTCGACGGAACGCCCACTCGGACGCAGATGGACGAACAGGGGCGCTACTCCTCACAGCCGTACTACACCGAGTTCGGGAGTTGGAACGACGCACTCGCCGCGGCGGGGATGGGTCCGAACCACCGGAACGAGGTGAGCGAGCGAGAACTGTGCGACGAGTTGCGTCGAGTGGCCGAGGCGGTAGAGCGCGTCCCACGGATGGCCGACATGGACGAGCACGGTGCGTTCTCCGCGTCGGCGTACCACCGCCGATTCGGCTCGTGGCCGGACGCACGGGCGGCCGCAGGGTTGCAGGAACGGACCGAGACGACGCAGCGAATCGACGCCGAAGCGCTCGCAATGGCGCTACACGACGCGAGCGACGAACTCGGCCACGCCCCGACACAGGAGGAGATGAAGGAGTTCGGCGCGTACTCACACCGCCCGTACTACCGGGTGTGGAACTCGTGGAACGACGCGCTTCGTGCGGCCGGATACGACCCGAACCACGAGAACGACTACGACGAGGAGCGACTGGTAGCAGCACTCCAGGAGTTGGCCGAGGAACTGGGCTACGCGCCGACGCGCGAGCAGATGGACGAGCGTGGGGAGTTCTGGTCGGACCCCTACATCCGCGCGTTCGGGTCGTGGACGGGGGCGTGGGAAGCAGCGGGGTTGGACCGACGGGACGGACTGCTCGCCGGACGACTCTCGCGTGAGGACCTGCTGCCCGAACTCGAACGTGTCGCGGCGGTGGTCGAGCGAGCGCCGACCCGCGACGACGTGAACGAGGTGGGCCAGTACTCTCACGAACCGTTCGTCCAGCGCTTCGGGTCGTGGAGCGCGGCGCTCGAAGCGGCCGGGTTCACGCCGTATCGGAGTCCCGAGGAAGCACAGGGACCAGTCGAGTACGGCCCGAACTGGCCCGAACAGCGCGAGAAGGCACTACAGCGCGACGGCTACGCCTGCCAGGACTGTGGGACGAGCGACGAGGAACACCGACGCGTGGACTCCGGTGGCCTACACGTCCACCACGTCACGAAGCGCCGGGCGTTCGACTCGGCGAGGCGAGCGAACCGGCTGGAGAACCTCGTCACGCTCTGTCGGTCGTGTCACTCCGACCGGGAGCGCAGGGCGTAGCGAGCGCTCGCCGGTCGAGCGCTCGAAAGAAGACAGCCACGGTAGGGCAGCATCGTGGGGGGGTTGCCCGCGTGGGTGGAACTGCGAGACGAATCGTGAAGATTCGGTTGGTTTACTGGACCGTGTAGGTGGCGAGCGTCGAAGACGTACCTCCGTCCTCGGACGTCCAGACAAGCTTGATTGTGTCGTCCGATGAGAGTGGAGTGCCTTTGTCAACACCGTTCGGATCGCCGCTCCCGTCCGTAGTGACGCTAACTGCACCGCTGATACTCGAAGACGAGCTAAGCTGGATTTCGTACGACGAACCAGCAGTGGCATCCTGACCGCTGTTGGTCAAGAGGCCTGCAACGTTGCCGCTACTGTCGATATCGTATGCCGTGTCACCGTTGACGACGAGCTTGAGCCGACCTTCATCGATAGATGCACCGGACTGATGCGAAATAGATACAGTCTTGAGATCGTAACTATTCGAACCATCGTCGTACGAGACAGTTTCCTGCTCGAAGTCGAACTTCGCCGTTGGTGCAGTCTGTGCGGAGTCGCCCAGACCGAGCGTCAGCGAGGCGATAACTGCCGCGAGGATGACCGTGATGGCCACCATAAGTATCACACCAATGACAGGACTGACCGCCCTGTCGTCCGCGTCGAACCGTGTCTTGAGTTGCTGAATCATTTACTGAATCTGGTAGGTGGCGAGCACGGTACTGGTGGAGCCGTCTTCGCTCGTCCAGACGACCTTAATCTCCTCAGCACTTCCGCTGGATATTTCACCCGAGTCCACGACCGTGGAGGTTCCTGCACTAACTTCTTCACCGAATTTTTCGTCATCGGTGCCGTAGACAACGTCAACGCGTTCATTTGCGATTGTCGCACCGCTTGCGTGAGATACCGTAACCTCAGCAGTGCCATCAGACAGAGTACCAGTCTGCTCGAAGTCGAACTTCGCCGTCGGTGCGGTCTGTGCGGAGTCGCCCAGACCGAGTGTCAGCGAGGCGATAACTGCCGCGAGGATGACCGTGATGGCCACCATAAGTATCACACCAATGACAGGACTGACCGCTCTGTCGTCCGCGTCGAACCGTGTCTTGAGTTGCTGAATCATTGTTTCGTTCCTGTAGCGACCCGCGTGACAGGAGTCCAGCCGCTACGCTTATGGCGCGAGGCACAGAATGGCCTGATAGTGCGCGAAAGCGCGGCGATTACGGGCGTCGTGGTGTGACCCACGACCCCTTCCTTTCACTTTCGTCCTGAGCGTCGGGTTCGCTTCAGTTACACCTACACGACTGGGGGAATATAAGTCTATCCTAAATTCCAAACTTTCACTGCCACGAGAATATCACGAGGTTAAACAGCGGGGAGAGGCGCTTAATACGACGTTATCTGCCGTTACGGGGCTTCTGAGACACCTCTGAGTTCGAGAACGTGTTGGCAGGAGTGGATAAACGTAGCGGCTAGGCGGTGGTTTTTGGTGCCGTTTCGAGGGGCCTACCGCTCGGGCGCGTCGACGGGACGTTCGTCTGTGAACCCTACACGTGTCGTTCGGCAGATGCGTCGTGGCGTGTGGGGTGCGGCCGGTGACAGGGTGGCGAGGCGGGAACGCGGGGGGACGCGGGTCGCCGGTCGGCGGACGCCCGCTCAGGTCGACGTGGCGAGCGCCGTCGTCAGCGGACGATTCGCGGGAGCCAGCGGCTACGAACCGCGCTCGAAGCGGTCGAGGGGTCGAGACGACGGCGGTGGCCGACGACGAGGACGGTGGTCGACAGTCGAGTGTGTGAACAGGGGACAGGGCGACGAGAACGCGGTAGCTTCATATCGTCGCAATCCTCGACACTCGCCGGGGCGGTCATCGCCCCACGTGAAGCCCACCCTCTCTCCGAGAGGGTACTTCTGGGACGAACGTCGCGCTCCTCACGGAGCGTCGTCGAGAAAGCGGCCCAGTCAGTATCGCGTCCCGTCGACGCGCACCGACCGACCGCAGCCGACACTCGGACGCGACATACCGCATGCGCTCCGTTCGCGGACGGTTTTACGTGAAGCCCTTTCGTCCGTGGAGTTCGGTCGACATTCCCACGCGTCCGAGTGTCCGTCGGAAATCCCGACGACTGACCGTGATGAGTCAGTGTGCTCGACGTGTCGACGTGCACGATGCACCGGCGAGCCTGTGCCAGGGGACTCCACCGAGTGTGAAGAAACTACCGCTGGGGGTGAGAGTGAGCCGAGCGCGCCGGAGACGCGACCGTGACGGACCGTGGTTCGGTGGCCCCGAACGGTGAACGAGACGGCCATCGTCCCCGTGGTCGCACCGAGGGCCCGAGCGCGTCGACGTCCAGTTCGTCGGCCAGCGGCGGCGGGAGCGGCGGCAAGTCGGTGCCCGTTCCAGCGGCGACGGCGACGATGCGGGTGCCGACGGCGGAGTCGTCACGGTAGCACGGGAGTGGAGCCGGACCGAGCGACCCCACCCCGCTCGTGCAACGCCCGTCCTTACCCCGGCGGGAGACGTTCGGTCGCCATGGACGAGTCGAGACGCGCCAGTGACGAACGCGAGGGCGACCACGAACTCCACGAGACACTGCTCGGCGTCGCGGAGGGCGACCGACTGCGCGTCACGTTCGACGAGTCCATCGAGTACGACGGGACGACCCACACGGACGCGACGTTCACCGTCACGTCGGTCCACGACCCCGAGTCCGTCAGGAACCCGGCCTCGGACCACGACGTGCGCGCCACAGTCACGGGCTATCACGACGCCGAGGAGGTGGACGAGGCGGGGACCGTCGAGGGCTGGCGAATCAGGATGGAGCGCCACGGCGGGGAGTGGCAGTCACCGACCATCGTCGGCTACGGCGACGGTCGACACCCCGAGTTGGACCACGACGCTCCGGGACACGAGACGACGGAGGGAGTGGGTATCGAGTCGGTCGACGTCGAAGACAGCGAGGAGTGAGCGACGGGGCCGGAGCCGACGGGAGGGTGACTACTCCGTCGCCTTCAGGTTGTGGACCACGTCGAGGTGTTCTTCGACGGTCGCCGTCGGACCGATAGCCGCCGTGATGGCGGCGGCGGGCTTGTACGCCATCGGCGCTTCGTCCAGCACCGACTCGACGACGGATTCGGAGTAAATCCCGTCCATCGCGGCGGCGAACGCTTCGAGCGACCCGTCGCGGTGGGCCTGCCGACGGCTCATCGTCCGGCCCGCGCCGTGCGGAGCCGTCCGGTTCCACTCTGCGTTGCCCTTCCCGCGTGCGATGACCGACCCGTCGGCCATGTTGAACGGGATGACGAGACGCTGGCCCTCGCGGGCGGGCGTCGCCCCCTTCCGAACCGTCAGGTCCCTGAAGTCGATGTAGTTGTGCGTCGACTGGAACCGGTCTACGGGGTCGACACCGAGCACGTCACAGACGGCGTCGCTCATCAACTCGCGGTTCCAGCGGGCGTACTGCTGGGCGAACAGCATGTCGACGTAGTAGCCGTGGGCCTCGCGTCCGTCCAGCCAGTCGAGGTCGGTGTTCCGCCCGTCGACGTCGCCCTCGGGCGCGAGCGCACCCAGCGCGTCGAACGCGTGCTCGATGTCCTTCCCGTCCAACTCGCTGCGCAGGCGCTCCTTGTCGATGTGGGACTCGCCCATCCCGCCGGTGACCCACGCGTAGAGGTTCTCGTCGGAGACGGTGTCGGGGTCGAACCGCAGGTACTCGCGGTACTCGCTCGGGACGGCGTCCCGAATCGCCTGCGTGTTCCGGCGCTCGCTGGCACGCTTCTGCCAGAACTGTGCGGTCGCCAGCCCCAGGTAGCGCGACCCGCTGTGGACGACGAGCCAGTAGTCCCCCGACTCGCGTCCGCGGGCGAACTCGACGAAGTGGTTGCCGCCGCCGAGCGTCCCCGCCGAGCGGATGACGTGCCCCATGCCGGGGTTCCGTCCCGCGAGCACGCGCGCGCACAGCGACTCGAAGGACGCGGCGTCGTAGCCGTCGAAGTCGAACTCCAGCGGGTCGATGGGACGGCCGAACCGCTCCTTGTAGGCGGCGTCGAACGCCTCGAACGTCTCGTTGGCCCGCTCGAACGGGAACTCGTCGACGAGGTGGACGGAATCGTCGTGGTCGTGGGTGTTCCGACCCATCGGGACCACCTCGCGGACCGCACGCTCGCGGTCGGCGTCCGCCAGCGGGAGCGTGTCGCCGAGGTTCGTCGCGCACATCCCACAGCCGACGTCCACGCCGACGACGTTGGGGACGACGCGGTCGGGCAGCGGCATCGTGAACCCGATAGGTGCGCCCGCCCCCCAGTGCGTGTCGGGCATGACGCGGACGGGTTCGGTGAACGCCGGGTGGTCGAGGAGTTCCCGGATCTGTTCGAGCGCGCTCTCCTCGACGAGTGACTCGTCGTCGACCAGCACGCGGGCGTCCGTGTATTCGCCGGAGAGCTCTATCGCCATCGCTTGGCGACTCCTCCGGGCGACGGAGCCAAGAGCGTGCCGGTGCCCCGAGGGGCCGTGACGGCCGCCGAGAACCACCGTGAGAGACGGTCACATTCGTAGTGGCGCTTAACCGCCCCGCACCCCGACAGCGAGTGTGCAACAGCGCGACCCGCCCATCACCCATCGGACGGCGACCGAGCCGCTCGACCCCGGTGTCGTCTCGCTGCCGGCGACGGACGCCGGCCGCGCCGCCGACTGGACGTTCTACGAGACCTATCAGGCGCTCCCCGACCCCGGCGAGCAGGCCGACGGCGCGTACGTCGTCGTCGACGCCATCAACTTCTCGACGACCGTCGCGTGGCTGCTCGACCGGGGCGTCGCGTCGGTGACCCCCCTGCGCGACCAGACGGCCGCCGACGGCTACGCCGAGGCGCACCCCGACGCACTCGTCGGCGGCGACTACGCCTTCGACGGCGGCGACCACCTCGTCCGGAACTCGCCGACCGACTGCGCCGAGTCCGACCACGCCTGGCTCGACGCCGCCGTCGGCCTCCAGTCCATCAACGGCGCGAACGCGGTCCGGGCGGTCCGCGAGGACGCCGACTGTCTGGTCGCCTCGCCGGTCAACGCCGGTGCGGTCGCCCGGTGGCTCGACGGGCGCGACGAGGCCATCCACTTCGTCGCCGCCGGGACCCGCGGCGAGCAGGCGTTCGAGGACACCTTCGGCGTCTATCGCGTCGTCCACCACCTGCTCGACTCCCCCTCCTCGGTCACCGACGCGCTCCACCTCCGCCTGCTCGACCACGTCTACGCCACCGCGACCCACCTGAACAACCCGCCGGACCTCCACCCCGACCAGCGGGTCATCCGGGCGTTCGACTCGCTGGACGTGGTCCCGTGGCGCGACGCCGAGGGCCGACTCGTCGACGCCGCACGCTGACGTGGTACCACGCACCAGCCACGAGCAACACTGAAGTGTCACTGCTCACTCGTCGTAGACGAATGGAGACCTCTTCCTCGTCCCGCTGAGGGGACGACGCGCGGGCGCGTCCCGGACAGCACCGACCGCCGACGAGCGGTGACGCCGCCTGGCGTCGCGGGCCGTCCCGTCGGCGGGTATCGGGTTCAGAGCGTGCGCAGGGTTCGACGGTCCGACTCGCCGCCCCCGCGGGCGGCCGGTCGTGGCCGGTGACCCACGACACGACGGATGCAGTCAAGACACTCACCACAGGGCGGAACCGCGGTCGTCGCGGCCCGCCACACGGACGAACCGGACACGACCGAGATTCGCCGCCTCGCCGACGCGGCGGGCTACGAAGTGGTCGCCGAGCACACCCAGCGAACCCCCGAGGACGCGGGCTACGCGATGGGACGGGGCAAGGTCGAACGGGTCGCCGCGACCGCTGCCGACCACGACGCCGACGCCGTCGTCTACGACGGCGGACTGACGCCCGGTCAGTACAGCAACTGGGTGGAACTCCTCCCGCCGGGGACCGACCTGCTCGACCGTTACCGCCTCGTCCTCGGTATCTTCGCCGAGGGCGCGGCCGACCGCGCCGCGCAGTTGCAGGTCGAGTTGGCGACGCTGCGGTATCGCCTGCCACGACTCCGGCAGGTCACCGAAGAGTCGCTGTTGAACCGGGCGACCGAGAAGGGGTCGGTCGTCCTCGACGTCGAGGACCGTATCGACCGCCTCCACGACGAGTTGCGGGCGGTGAGCGACCGCGCGGAACGCCGCCGTGTGGAACGCCGCGAACGGGGGTTCGACCCCGTCGCCATCGCGGGCTACACCAACGCCGGGAAGTCGACCCTGTTGCACCGACTCGCGGACGACCTCTCGGTCGGGGCGCTCGACGAGGGCCACCCCGACCTCGACGAGACCGCCGCCGTCGAGGACCGCCTGTTCGAGACGCTGGAGACGACCACCCGCAGGGCGACCATCGGCGGTCGGCGCGTCCTGCTGACCGACACCGTCGGCCTGGTCGACGCGCTGCCCCACGACCTCGTGGCGTCGTTCAGCGCGACGCTCGACGCCGTCGCGGACGCCGACGTGGGCCTGCTCGTCGTCGACGCGAGCGACACGCTCGACGAGGTGCGGGAGAAACGCCGCGTCTCGCTGGCGGAACTGGACGACCCCCGTTGCGAACTGCTGGTCGTCCTCAACAAGTGCGACCTGCTCACGGAGGAGGAACTGGCCGCACGACGCGAGGACGTCGCCGAACTGGACCGCGTCGACGACGTCCTCGCGGTGAGTGCCGTCGAGGGGACCGGCGTCGAGACGTTGCGCGACCGTATCGGCGACGCACTCCCCGGCGAGACGCTCCGGGCCGAACTCCCGAACGGCGGCGAGACGGAGTCGTTCCTGGCGTGGGCACACGACCACGGCACCGTGACCGACCGGGAGTACACCGGCGAGACGATTCGGTTCGGCTTCGAGGCCCGGCCGGGGGTCGTCGAGCGTGCCCGGTCGCGCGTCGACGACCTTCGAGAGGGAACGGCAGACCGGTCGTCGTGAGACCGCAACGGTGGTGTGGGGAATGGTAACGTACATGGGTTTCGGGTCGACACCTACAGTGATGAGAGACCAGCCCAGCAGGGTGGGCACGCGACTGACGCTCGACCTGTGGCACCCCAACTGCTGGGCCATCGAGTCGACCGAACAGGCCGGTGGCGGCGTCCTCGCACACGCCATCTACGACTCGCCGACGACCGAGGCTCACTCGGACGTCAACGGCCTGTTCACCGCCTACGGCGAGACCACCGAGGAGGTCGAGCGACTCCTCGACACCATCGAGGCCTCGCCACACGCCGGGGCACTGCTGGAGCTGCAGACCCGGTTCGGCCAGCGTGACGGCAACACTCCCGGCCGGGTCGTCCGTGAGTTCTTCCTGGAGTACCACCCGAGAGACATGATCTGTCCCACGCTCCTCGAACACGGGTTCGTCCACAGCGCCCCCGTTCGTATCGAAGCGGGCCGGGAGACGTGGCAGGTCGTCTTCACCGGCGAAGACGACGCCATCGAACCGAACTTGGAGCGAGTCCGCGAGGACGGCCCCGCGGAGGTGACCGTCGAGAGCATCACGAGGACGGGGCCCACGACGGGTGGCGACGAACGCCAGCGTCGCCTCGACACGCTCACACCGACCCAGCGGGAGGTGTTCCGGTTCGCCCGCGAGAAGGGCTACTACCAGTGGCCACGCGGCACGTCGACGCGGGCCCTCGCCGCCGACCTCGACATCTCGAAGACGACGCTCCTCGAACACCTGCGGACCGCCGAGTCGAAACTGCTCGACCCCTAAGAGAGAATCGCTCGAAGCGCGAACAGCGCGTTCTCCTTGCGTTCGAGCACCCGCCGGTAGAAGTACGACGCCCACCGGTCGCCGTAGGGGACGTACTGGTACACCTCGTACTCCCGTGCGAGGTCGACCTGCGCGTCCTCCCGAACCCCCATCAGCATCTGGATCTCGAAGTCCGTCCCGTACTCCTCGTGGAGTTCGGTGGCTCGGCGAGAAAAGACGCCGACTCGTCGGGGGTAGTCGGTGCCGACCCGACCATGGTCGGGAAGGGGTTTAGCACGGTTCTGCCGAGACAGTCGGGTGATTACGTATGGTATCTGATGACACGAACCGTCCGAATCGACGGGCGGTGCTGAAGGGGGCGGGAATCGCGGGCGTCGCACTGACTGCCGGCTGTATCAGCACTCCCGAGGACGGCGAGAACGGCAGCGGTGGCGACGGGAGCGGGAACGACAGTGGCGGTGGCGAGGGGAACGACAGCGAGAGCGGCGGCGGGAACGGTGGCAGCGGGTCGGGACCGTACACCATCGGGATGGTCGACTCCTCGACCGGGTCGCTCTCGGCGTTCGGCCAGCGCAATCAGCGGGGGAAGGACCTCGCGCTGGCACGGGTCAACGAGGTCGGCATCGGTGGCAGTGATCTCGAAATTATCGTCGAGGACTCCGAGAGCCAGTCGCAGGCGGGCGTCTCGGCCGCCCAGAAACTCGTCAACCAGGACGGCGTCCCGTTCGTCATCGGCGCGGTCGGGTCGGGCGTCTCGCTGGCCATCTACCAGTCGGTCGTCGAAGGGACCGACGTCGTGCAGTTGAGTCAGAACTCGACGAGTCCGGACCTCACCGACTACCCCGGACTGCTCCGGATGTCGCCGACCGGCGAGACCCAGTCCGCGGCGCTGGCGGACATCATCGCGGAGGACGGCCACGACTCCGTCGCGGTCACCTGGATCAACAACGACTACGGGCAGGGTATCACCGACGCGTTCACCAACGCGTGGGAGGGTGAGGTGGCGTTCAACAACTCCCACGACCAGGGCCAGTCCTCGTACTCCAGCACCGTCTCCCAGCTGGCCAACTCCGGGGCCGACGCCTGGCTGTTCATCACCTACCAGCCGGAGTTCACGACGATGGCTCAGGAGGCGTACTCCAGTGGCTACGAGGCGCAGTTCTACGGTGCGGACTCCGTCCAGGGCCCGGACGTGCTCTCGAACACGCCCGAGGGGAGTCTCGACGGGATGAAGCTCGTCACCCCCTCGGCCGCCGTCGACCAGGACAACTACAAGGAGTTCGCCTCGACCTTCGAGGAGGAGTACGGCGAGTCACCGACCGCGTGGTCGGCGTACGCGTACGACTGTGTCATCACCGCCGCACTCGCCGTCGCCACCGCCGCGGAGTTCACCGGCGCGGCGCTCCAAGAGACCGTCCGGGAGGTGACGCGACCGGACGGCGAGCAGGTGACGACGTTCCAGCAGGCGATGGAGGCGCTCGGCGAGGACGGGTCGGCGTCGGACATCGACTACCAGGGGGTCAGCGGCCCCATCGACTTCGACGAGAACGGTGACCCGGTCGGCTACCTCCAGATATTCACCGTCGAGAACCACGAGTACACCTCGACCGGGTTCGTCGAGTCGTAGGTCGATGGCACTCCTCGAATACATCGCCAACGGACTGGTGTTCAGTAGCATCATCGTGCTGGCGAGCGTCGGCCTCTCGCTGGTCTACAGCATCGCCGACTTCGCCAACTTCGCCCACGGCGACACGATGACCGTCGGGGCCTACGCCGCACTCGTCGCGTTCGGCGTCATCGGTGGCCTCGGTGCGGAGATACTGGGCTTGCCGCTCGGGTTCTTCGTCGCGCTCGCGGTCGGCATCGTCGTCGCCGCCGTCGTCGCCATCCTCACGCACAAACTCGTCTACGAACCGCTCGATATCGACTCCATCGGCCTGCTCATCACCTCTATCGGGGTGGCGTTCGTCTACCGGGCGGTCATCCAACTCGGCTTCGGCGCGCAGGTGACGGAGTTCG
The DNA here is from genome assembly GCF_009791395.1 of Halomarina oriensis. GTDB lineage: Archaea > Halobacteriota > Halobacteria > Halobacteriales > Haloarculaceae > Halomarina > Halomarina oriensis. The sequence goes on along the minus strand of NZ_WSZK01000001.1, from coordinate 49,641 downwards.
ACATCCAGGTGCTCAGACCCATCGACGCGCTCCTCCCGCTGGGAGTTCGGATGACGCTCCACGACGTGGCCATCCTCGTCTCGGCGGTGGTGCTGGTCACGGCACTCCACGTCCTGTTGCAGTACACCGACCTCGGCCGGAAGATGCGGGCGACCGCCGACAACCCCGACCTCGCTCGGGTCAGCGGCATCCGGACCGACCGTATCAAGCTCTGGACCTGGCTCATCGGTGCCGGTCTCGCGGGGGCTGGCGGGGGGTTCCTCGGCCTCTACAGCTCCGTCTCCCCGCGGATGGGGTTCAACATCCTGCTGGTCGTCTTCGCCGCCGTCATCCTCGGCGGTATCGGCTCCATCTACGGAGCGATGCTCGGCGGGTTCCTCATCGGTATGATCGACCAGTTGACGCCGCTGTTGACCGACGTGGGCATTCCCATCGGGACGGAGTACTCCTACGCCATCGCGTTCGTCATCATGGTGGCCGTGTTGCTCGTCCGCCCGAACGGCATCGCCAGCGAGGTGGGGTCGTGAGCGTGACCACCCGTTCACCGGCGCGGTGGGTGGCGAACCGCTCGCGGGCCGAGCAGGGCGTTCTCGGGGTCGTCGTCGTCCTCTCGGCGCTCCTGGTCTGGGGCCTGCTCTCGGGCGGCCTCGGCCCCGCGTACTTCCTCTACCTGCTCGGACTGGTCGGGATGTACGTCCTGCTGTCGTTCGGTCTCAACGTCCAGTGGGGGTACGCCGGGCTCATCAACTTCAGCGTCGCCGCGTTCTTCGGCCTCGGCGCCTACGGAACCGCACTGCTGTCGGCCGGCAACTCGCCGCTCGCGGGCGGCTTGCCGCCACTGCTCGGGCTGTTCGCCGGACTCGCGCTCGCGGGGGTCCTCGCCGTCGTCATCGGTATCCCGACGTTGCGTCTGCGAGCGGACTACCTCGCCATCGCCTCGCTCGGCCTGGCCGAAGTCGTCAGGCTCGTCGTCCTGAACCAGAACGGCTGGACGAACGGCAGCGCCGGTCTGAGAGCCATCCCGACGTTCTTCGAGGGCTGGCCCGTGCTCGGGTCGTTCCCCGAGCAGATGCCGACGCTTGTCGTCGACCGGATTCTCGTCACGATCCCGTTCGTGACCCAGTTCGAACTCCTCGGCATCAGGCTCGGCACCTCGTTCTGGCAGGGAGTGCTCAACGTCGGCCTCGTGCTCGTCTTCGTCGGGGTGACGTACCTGCTGTTGCGACGGGTGCATCGCTCGCCGTGGGGGCGCGTCCTCCGGACGGTCCGGTCGGACGAGGACCTCGCGGAGGCGCTCGGGAAGAACACCTACGCGTTCAAGATGCAGTCGTTCGTCCTCGGCAGCCTCATCATGGCGCTGGCGGGCGTCTTCTACGCACACCTCAACCTGTTCGTCAGCCCCGGCGACCTCGAACCCATCAACACGTTCTACGTCTGGATCGCGGTCATCCTCGGCGGGAGCGGGTCGAACCGGGGGGCGATGTTCGGCGGGTTCGTCGTCATCGCCATCCGCGAGGGGACCCGGTTCCTCGGCGACGTCCTCCCCGAGTCGTTCCCCGTCGCACTGCCGAACGCACTGTCGCTCGTGGAGACGACCTACGCGACGGTCGTCTCGAACATCGCCTCGACCCGACTGCTCGCCGTCGGCCTCATCATCATCCTCGTGATGCGGTTCCGCCCCGAAGGTGTGTTGCCACCTCAGCGGGAGCTCATCTGGCCGCGTGCGACCGAGGAGGCCACCGAAGGGCCGACCTCGGGAGACGGACCGACGGTCACCGCCGACGGCGGCGACAGGGGTGCGGACCGATGAGCGAGACCGACTCCGACGAGCGAGCCAGCGAGTCGGGCAGCCCAACCGACGAGACGACCCGCGACCTCGACGGAGCGAACCGCTCGAAAGAGGACGTCGTCCTCCGGGTCGACGAGCTTCGCAAGACGTTCGGCGGCCTCGTCGCCACCGACGACGCCAGCTTCGAGGTCGAACGCGGGACCATCACGGGCCTCATCGGCCCGAACGGCGCAGGGAAGTCGACGCTGTTCAACCTCGTCAGCGGCTTCTACGAACCGGAGGCCGGTCGCGTCGAGGTCAACGGGACGGACGTGACCGGCGCGGCCCCCCACGAGGTGGCCGAGCACGGCCTCGTCCGGACGTTCCAGACCCCGCGTAAACTGGAGGGGATGACCGTCCGCGAAGCGATGCTCGTCGGCCCACAGCGACAGGCCGGCGAGTCGTTCTTCGCGCTGTTCACCGCGACGGACGCTGTGACCAGCGAAGAGCGAACGAACCTCGAAGACGCCCACCGGATGCTCGAAGAGTTCGGTATCGGTGACCTCGCTCGACAACCCGCGACAGACCTCTCGGGCGGGCAGATGAAGCTCGTCGAGTTGGCACGAGCGATGCTCGCCGACCCCGAGATTCTGCTGCTCGACGAACCGGTCGCGGGCGTCAACCCGACGCTGGCGAACACGCTCGCCGAGCACATCGAACGGCTCAACGAGGCGGGGACGACGTTCCTCGTCATCGAACACGACATGGAGTTCATCATGAACCTCGCCGACCCCATCATCGTCCTCGACCAGGGCCACGTCCTCACCGAGGGGACACCCGAGAGCGTCCGCTCCGACGAGCGTGTCATCGACGCCTACCTCGGCGGTGGTGGCGCGTGAGGTCGCTCGCGTGTACGTCCGACGGAGCTACCCACCCCACGGAGGGCGTGCGATGAGCGACGAGACGACCACCACGTCGTCGGCCGAGGCGAACGACGGAGTCGACGACGCGGTACTCACCGTCGAGCACGTCGATAGCGGCTACGGCGACGCCCAAGTCCTCGACGACCTGTCGCTGGCGCTCGCCGACGGCGAGGTCGCCTGCCTCATCGGGCCCAACGGTGCGGGGAAGTCGACGGTCCTCAAGACGGTGTTCGGGATGCTCCAGCCCTGGACCGGCCACGTCCGCTTTCGGGGTGCGGACATCGGCGGGATGGCCCCCGAGGACATCGTCAGGGAGGGCATCGGCTACGTCCCGCAGACCGAGAACGTGTTCGGGTCGCTCACCATCGAGGAGAACCTCCGGATGGGCGGCGTCGCCCGCGACGACGACCTCACGCCGGTCATCGACGACCTCTACGACCGCTTTCCCATCCTGGCGGAGAAACGTCGGGCGAACGCGAACACGCTCTCGGGGGGCCAGCGGCAGGTCCTCGCGTTCGCCCGTGCGCTGGTGATGGAACCGGACGTGTTACTCATCGACGAACCGTCGGCGGGACTCGCACCCAACACCGCAGACGAGGTGTTCGAGGACGTGCTCGCGGTCAACGACCTCGGGACGGCCATCCTGATGGTCGAACAGAACGCGAAGAAAGGCCTCGCCATCTCCGACCGCGGCTACGTCCTCGACCAGGGGACGGTCCGGTTCGAGGACGACGCGGATGCCCTGCTCGACAACCCCGAGGTGTCGCGGCTCTACCTCGGCGGGTGAGACGGCTCCTCACCACCACACCGCGGTTGTCGGGGCGGCGGCGAGTTCGAGTTGCCGACGCGAGAAGTCCAGCCCCACCGCCCCGGGCGGGAGGTTCACGAGCGTCCGTGCGCCGTCGCCACACTCCACGTCGAGCACTTTCGGGTCCGCACCGAGCGCGTCGAGCGACTCGTCGACGAGTCGTGAATCCTCCCCGTCGGCCCGGCGGTTGGCAGCGGCGGCGACGATGTCCCACGCCCGCCGCATGGCGACCCGTCCGTTCGTCGTACGCGAACGGTACGGTCGCTACGGCGATCGCCGTTGTGCTCGGAACGGTCACCGGGGGCGAACCGACCGACTACAGCCCGGTCCCCGTGCACTCGGTTCCGAACCCGAGTAGATAAGTAGTCCCAGAGGAACACCAAGGTATGACTGAGATAACACTGGGAGAACCCGACACGCTCGCCGAGGCGGGCGAGCGGGTGTTGACGGTCGGTGGTGACCGACCCATCCGCATCAGCGCGGGTCACCGCATCCGCCACCACGACGGGAAGTGTTCGCGCCCACACGGCCACAACTACCAGGTTCGCGTCGAGGTTCGCGGGACGCTCACCGACGAGGGCTGGGTGGTCGACAAGGGCGACGTGACGAGCATCGTCGACGAGTGGGACCACCGTTTCCTCGTCGAAGCGGGCGACCCGCTCGAAGCAGCGTTCGAGGCCTCCGGCGACGCCGACGCGCTGGTCGTGCTCGACCACCCACCCACCGCGGAGGTGATGGCCGTCGTCCTCGAACGCGAACTGACCGACCGCCTGCCCGACACCGTCACCGACGTCTCGGTGGCCGTCGCCGAGACGGGCGAACTCCGCGCGGAGTTCTGACCGTGCCCGTCAACGACGACGCCACGCTGGTCGACCCGACCGGCGAGTCGAACGAGGGAGACACGCCCGGCGAGACGGTTCCCGAGGACGTCGACGCCGACGAAGCCCTCCCCGTCAACGAACTGTTCTGCTCGTTGCAGGGCGAGGGGACGCTCGTCGGCACGCCGAGCGTCTTCGTTCGTACGAGTGGCTGTAACCTCCGCTGTTGGTTCTGTGACTCCTACCACACCTCGTGGGAACCCACCGGAGCGTGGCTCTCGGTCGACGACGTCGTCGAGCGAGTCGAAGAGTTCGGCGTTCCCGAGACCACCGGGGGCGCGGGAGCCAGCCAGAGCGCGGAGCGGTCTGGCGCTGCCGGACACGTCGTCCTGACGGGCGGCGAACCGCTCGTCCACGAGGCGAGCGTCGACCTGCTCGACCGCCTCGCCGACCGGGGCTACCACACCACCGTCGAGACCAACGGCACGATTCACCGCGACGCCGCTATCGACCTCGCCAGCGTCAGCCCGAAACTCGCCTCCAGCACGCCCACACCGGAGAACGCACCCGAAGGGGTCGACCCGGGAGTCTGGGAACAGCGCCACGAGGACCGTCGCATCGACCACGACGCGTTGACTCGTCTCGTCGAGGACTACGAGACGCAACTGAAGTTCGTCGTCACCGGCCCCGACGACGTGCCCGAAATCGAGGCGCTGGTCGAGGAGCTACGTGAGCGTGCCAGCGTCCCGATTCCGAACGACCGCGTGTTGCTGATGCCCGAAGGCGTCACCCGCGAACAGGTCGACGAGACCCGCAACACGGTGGCGGACCTCGCGCTCGAACACGGCTACCGCTACACGCCACGACTGCACGTCGACCTCTGGAACGACGCGCCGGGCACCTGAACCGACCACAGCACCGCACGACTCCACCACGGACCACCGACACACCCGATGACCGACGACCACGATTCGACCGACCGCACCGAGACGAACGACCGAGAGACCACTACGGATGGATGCGAGCGACCCCGTGCCGTCGTCCTCGTCTCCGGCGGGATGGACTCGGCCACGGCCGTCGCCGAAGCCATCGACCGGGGCTACGACCCGCTGTTCTTCCACACCTCCTACGGCCAGCGGACCGAGACCCGAGAGGCCGAGTGCGCCGCGGTGCTCGCCGAGGCCTTCGACACCCTCGACACACTCCACGTCGAGACGGACCACCTCGCACGCATCGGGGCGTCGTCGCTCACCGACGACGCGATGGCCGTAGCGGACGCGGAGATGAGCGCGGAGGACGGAGGCGGGGAGAGCGACGGCGAGGAGGAGGTCCCGAACACCTACGTCCCGTTCCGGAACGCGAACCTGCTGTCGATGGCCGTCTCCTACGCCGAGGCCCGGGAGGCCGAGGCCGTGTTCGTCGGCGCACACTCCGAGGACTACGCCGGCTACCCCGACTGCCGTCCCGAGTTCTTCGAGGCGTTCGAGCGGGTCGTCGACGTGGGGACGCGCCCGGGGACGACCATCTCGATAGAAGCGCCGTTCGTCGAGTGGTCGAAGACGGACATCGTCGAACGTGGGACGGAACTGGGCGTCCCGTTCGAGCACACCTGGTCGTGTTACCGCGACGAGCAACCGGCCTGCGGGACGTGTGACTCCTGTGCCTACCGACTCCAGGCGTTCCAGCGGGCGGGCGAACACGACCCTATCGAGTACGCCGAGCGGCCGAACTACGTGGACTGAACTGCGGATCCGGACCTGACACCGAATCGAAGTCCGTGACGTTAAGCCACGCCGCCCGCCATCCCCGACAATGCGACTGGAGGACTACTGGGGCGTCGGACCGAAGACCGCCGCGTTGCTACGCGAGGAACTGGGCGAAGAGCGGGCCATCGAGGCCATCGAAGCCGCGGACGGTCGGACGCTCGTCGCCGCGGGCCTCCCGAGCGGCCGCGCGACGCGCATCCTCCGGCGCGTCCAGGGCGGCGACGGGATGGACCTGCTCGCCACGCGCGACGCACGCTCGGTGTATCGTGACCTCGTCTCGCTGGCCAAGTCCTACGCGGTGACGGGCTACGCCGCCGACCGGATTCGCGTCCTGACACCGCTCCGTGACCGCGACGCCATCGAGGAGCGTCTTTCGGAGGTGACCGAAGCGGTCGACTCGTGGCAGGCGCTGGACGACGAGACCCGCGAGGCCGTCGTCGCCGCCTTCGAGGCCCACGACGACCGAGCGGGCACGGCGGCGGCCGTCGAGACGGCACTCGCGCTCCGCGAGACGGGCGTCGCAGCGGGTGTCTTCGCCCCGCTCGCGGACCTCGACGCGGACACCCTGCGCGAGTCCGCGGTCGCCCTCCGTGCACTGGAAGCGGAGGGCGTCGGCGAGGGGGCCGACGAGGAGTTAGACCGGCTCCGCGAGGCGCTCGGCGAGGTCGAGGACATGACCGCCGACGCGGGCAGCGTCGCCGAGTTCGTCCAGTCGTCGGCCCGCGACGCCAGCGACTTCCGCGACGCGCTGTTGCGCGAGGTGACCGGCACGAGCGTCGAGCGCGAGGCCGTCCGCGACGCGATGCCCGACGAGGCCATCGACACCACCGCGTTCGTCACCGAGACCCTGCGGACGCTGTCGGCGGACCTCCGCGAACAGGTCCACGACCGGGAGCGAGCGGTCCGAGAGTCCCTCGAAGCGGACGTCGAGGCGGGCCGGGAGGCCGTCGACGCCGCCGTCGAGACGGTCGACGACGTGGCGTTGCAGGTGTCGCTCGCACGGTTCGCCGTCGCGTTCGACCTCCACCCGCCGACGCTGGTCGAGGGCGACGCGCTGGCGATGCGCGGCGCACGGAACCTCGACCTCGTGGCGGCGGACGTCTCGGTCCAACCCGTCGACTACGCCGTCGGCGACCACTCGCTGGGCGGCGAGGCCCCCTCGGGCGACCGCGTCGCGGTCCTCACCGGGGCGAACTCCGGTGGGAAGACCACGTTGCTCGAAACGCTCTCTCAGGTCGCACTGCTCGCCCACATGGGGCTGCCCGTCCCCGCCGAGGAGTGCGAGGTGGGACTCGTCGACTCGCTCGTCTTCCACCGACGGCACGCCTCGTTCAACGCAGGGGTACTCGAATCGACGCTGCGCTCGGTCGTGCCGCCGCTGACGACGGAGGGCCGGACGCTGATGCTCGTCGACGAGTTCGAGGCCATCACCGAACCGGGGTCTGCGGCGGACCTCCTCCACGGTCTCGTCACGCTCACGGTCGAACGCGACGCGCTGGGGGCGTACGTCACCCACCTCGCCGAGGACCTCGAACCGCTACCCGAGGTCGCTCGGGTGGACGGCATCTTCGCCGAAGGGCTGACGCCGGACCTCGAACTCGAAGTCGACTACCAGCCACGGTTCGGCACCGTCGGGCGCTCCACGCCGGAGTTCATCGTCTCGCGGCTGGTGGCGGAAGCCAGCGACACGAACGAGCGGATGGGCTTCGAGACGCTCGCGGCGTCGGTGGGGCAGGAGGTGGTCCAGCGGACGCTCGCGGACGTGCGGTGGTCGGCGGAGGAGTCCGACTGAACGCTAAAAGTCGCCGAGCGAGGTCTGATTCCGCCTCAGCGCCTGCGCCTCGGAGCCAAGCGAGACGCAGCGGTCCGCGAACTCGTCGGCGAAGCCGTGCTGGGTGTATCCGCAGCGTCACCCAGGTCACCGGTCGCCTCCAGTCGCCGGGAGACGGCGACCAGTGCGGTGTACTCCATCGGTCGCCCCTACGCAGAGCGGACGCAAGCGCCCACACCCGGCCGACGCGTCGCGGTCAGTTCTCGCGGAGGACACCACGCATCGCCGTCGCCACCTCGCTGAACTGCGCGATGGGCATGCGGTCGGTGGTGGCGAACGCGCCGCGGTCGGCCTCGACGACACGGACGACGTAGCCGTCGGTGAACGCCCGGACCGTGAACGCGTAGTCACCGAGTTCCGACGGCCCGTACTCGCCGGCGGCACCGAACCAGAGCCGTTCGTACTCGACGAACCGCCGGACGTCGGCCCCCGAATCGAGGTCCGACCGGAGGTACAACTGCTCGTAGTCGTCGGGCGTGAACGAGACGAGACTCCGCAGGTCGTCACCGATAGCCGCCCGTGCGGCACTGACCAGTGGCTCTCGTAACTCCTCGTGAACGGTCATGGCCGGCGGTAGGTCAGCCGTGACGATAGCCGTGCCGTCTGCTAGCACACGAGAACGTCCGTCGACCGGACCGACCGCTCACCACTCGGTGAGCGCCCCCCGGCCGTGGTTCCACGAGAGGACGCCGAGGAACGTGACGACGGCAGTGAGCGCCGCCCCGCCGCCGAGGTAGAACACGTACTCGATACCGGGACCGGTAGTGAGCAGACCGGCCGCGATGGGTGCGAGGACGCTCCCCGGCCGCCAGACGAGTTCCCGGATGCCGAAACTGGAGGCGACGCCGCCGTCGTCGGTGCCCTCGTCGGCGAACAGCGCCATGCTCGCCGGTTCGCGGACGGAGTCTGCGACACCCAACAGGCCGTTACAGACGACCAGCGGGACGAACGCCGGCGAGAGGTCGAGGAACGCCGACGAGACGCCGGCGAGCGAGGGAATCGCCGTCGGCGCACCGACCGTGGCCCCGATAGCGGGTGTGAACGGGACGAGGAGCGCGACCAGTCCGTACGCACCGCCGCCGAGGAAGACGAACAGCGCCCGACCGTATCGGTCGGACAGCGCTCCGCTGTAGGGCTGACAGAGCATGTTCGTCAGCCGTTCGGCGGTGTAGAGGACGGCGACGACGAACGCGGCGTAGCCCAACCCGCCGTCGAGTGCGTCCAGTCCGGCGTAGACCAGCACCCAACTACGGACGAGCGTCACCGCCACCGAGTACTGCGCGCGAAAGGAGGTGAGCGTCAACAGTCGCTCGTTGAGTGCGAGTCCGGCGAACGGGTTGCCACGGACGCGGGTGCTATCACGCTCGACGAACGCGGCGACGCCGACGATGGCGACGAGCAGGAGGACGACGAGGACGCCGTACACCACGTCGAAGCTGTACTGCTGGTAGAGATACCCCGCCGAGAGCGCCCCACCGACGCCCGCCGCGAGACGGAAGGCGTTCGCTCTCCCGATGCGGTTCGCACGCTCGTCGTCGGGTGCGAGTTCGCCGACCATCGCCAGCGAGAGGATACCCGTCGTCGTCGCCCCGAGTCCCTGCAAGCCACGAGCGAGGACGACACCGAGACTCCCCGCCGCCAGCGAGAACGACGCGTACGCCAGCACCGAGAGGCCGAGTCCCACGAGGAGGACGGTGCGTTTGTCGTAGCGGTCGCCCGCCCACGCCACGGGAACGACGGCGGCGGTCTGCGCGACGGTGAAACCGGTGTAGAACAGGCCGAGGACGAGTCCGGAGGGGTCGTAGAGGTTGATGTACGTCGGCAGGAGCGTCGCCAGCGTGGCGAAGCCGAACCCGGCCGCGAAGCGTGTGAGATACAGCGCTCCGAACTGTGCTCGTCCGGCGACACCCGACCCCTCGTCCATAGACCCGCTCCGAACAGCGTGCGAAAAGGGCTTGCGAACCGGGATTTCCCGGCAAGCGACAGGGTGGTCGCCGGCGTCCCGAACTACGTCGGCCCGCGCGGTTCCCTCCGGTCACCGTTCGGACCTTTCGAGGGCTCCCCGCGGTCGCCCTCGCTCTCACCGACCACGACGTGTTCCTCGACGACCATCTGGAGCATACTGTCGCCGGTGAAGTTCGCTAAGTCGCGGGCCGTCTCGCCACCCTCGGTGGAGTCCATCGCCGCCTGGAGCGCCACCTCGTCGTCGAAGTAGAGCTGTGCGAACCCGTCGTACTGCGAGCGGTCGGGGTCGGTCGGGAACGAGACGGTGTACCGTCGCAGCCCCGGCAGTTCGCTGGCGACGGGCGCGTGTTCGTCGAGCCAGTACTCCCGGAACTCCTGGACGGACATCCCCTCCGCACGCGAGAGGCCGAACACGAGCTTGTGCATGCGGTTCGGTGGGCGACGAGCGGACGTAACTGTTCGGGCCACCGACAGGCCACGAGACGAGGTCCAGCGAATTGATATGCCCGCACCGAGAACGCGGCGACAATGGAGTGCGACAGACGGACGTTCGTGCGTGCCAGCGCCGCGGGCGTCGCCGCCGTCGGAACGGCGGGGACGGGCGTCGCTGCGGCACAGGAGAACGGCAGCGGCAACCAGTCCGGCGGCGAGAGCGGCGGGACGGGCAACCAGTCCGGCGGGGGGAACGCCAGCGGCGGGGGTGGTGGCGGCGGCGGTGCCGGCGAGGGACCGACCGTCGACACGCAGGGCCTGCTCGTCATCTTCGGCGCGGCCGTCATGGCCGCCCTCTCCCCCGTCGTGTTCGGCCTCCTGTTGCTCGCCCGTGGCCGTGGCGGGTCCCAGGACGGCGACGAGACGACCCGGAGCGGCGGCAGACGCTACGACGGGTCGTAGCTCGGATTCGTCCCCGTCTCCCGTCGTCGCTCACCGCAGTCGTCGAGAGCCACCCATCTCGCGGCTCACGGCTGACTTCGTCCACCGGTCGCTACGGCGTGGCTCTCGCCCGTTCGCTCCTCGGTCCCTCCGAACCTCGCTACCCACGAAGTTAACCCCACAGCCACCCACTCGGGAGTATGAGCGGCCTCTCGCTCGACACCGAGCAGTTAGACCGGTACTCCCGGCACATCATCATGGACGAGGTGGGCCCGGACGGCCAGCGACGACTGCTCGACTCGCGTGTCCTCTGTATCGGCGCTGGCGGCCTCGGCTCGCCGGTCATCCAGTATCTCGCCGCGGCGGGCGTCGGCACGCTCGGTATCGTCGACGACGACGTGGTCGAGCGCTCGAACCTCCAGCGGCAGGTCGTCCACGGCGAGAGCGACGTCGGACGACCGAAGGTCGACTCCGCTGCCGACTTCGTCGCCGAGCAGAACCCCGACGTCACCGTCGAACGCCACGAGACGCGACTCACCGCCGAGAACGTCGAATCGCTCGTCGGGGGCTACGACGTCGTCGTCGACGGCTCGGACAACTTCGAGACGCGCTACCTCGTCAACGACGCCTGTACGCTCGCAGGCGTCCCGTTCTCCCACGGCGCGATTCTGAAGTTCGAGGGCCAGGTGACGACGTTCGCCGCCGAGGCGGACTCGCCGTGCTATCGGTGTATCTTCCCCGAAGCGCCGCCCGCCGGGAGCGTCCCGTCGTGTGCGGAGGCGGGCGTCCTCGGCGTTCTCCCCGGCACCGTCGGCTGTATCCAGGCCACCGAGGCGGTGAAACTCGCCATGGACTACGGCGAGACGCTCGACGGTCGACTGATCCTCTACGACGCAGGCGACATGACGTTCGACACCGCCGAAATCGCCAGGAACCCGGACTGCCCGGTCTGTGGCGAGGCCCCCGACATCACGTCGGTTCACGACGTGGAGTACGTCGATACGTGCGCGATTGGAAGCGAGTGAGCGAAGGGGACGAACGCAGTGAGTGAGAACCGCGGGAGACGCGACCGGCGAGTGAAGCGAGCCCTGAGCGGACGTCAATCGACGCGGACGCTCAGTTCCTCGAACGTCTCGCCCGTCCAGCGCCACGCGCCGAGTCGCGGTTCGGTCGCGGCCAGCGAGACGATACAGTAGACCGCGTCGGGCCACGTCGCCTGCGCCTCGTCTGTCGCGCTGGGGTCGTCGGGGCCAGCGGGATGTGAGTGGTAGAACCCCACCACGTCGTCGCCAGCGTCCTCGATGGCCCGGAGCGCGGCGAACTGTGCCTCGGGGTCGAGTTCGTAGCGTGTCTCGGGCGTCTCGGCGACGTTCGGGACGCGCTCGTGGCGCGTGACACGGCCCGGTCGTCCTCCGCCGTCACCTCCCTCGCGTCCCCCGAGGACGCCACAGACCTCCTCGGGTGCGCCCTCGCGGGCGTGTGCGACCAGCGCGTCACGAGCGTCGGTGTCGACGACGAGTTCCGCCATCAGTCGCCGGTGACCCGTTCCGGTCGTAACTCGGCGAGCGGGCGAGCGACGTCCGCCGGCGGTGACTCGAAACGTTCGGGGTGGAGCAGGCCCGCGAGATGTTCGAGCGTGTCGACGAGTCGCGGACCGGGACGGTTGACGTAGTGGTGTCCGTCCATCACGAACGCGTGCCCCTCGCGGACGGCGGTGAGGCCGTCGAACCCCTCGCGGTCGGTGAGGTCCGCGAGGTTCTCGCGGGTCTGGTCCAGTTCGAAGCCGCAGGGCGCGGCGACGAGCACGTCCGGGTCGGCCTCCCGGACGGTCTTCCACTCGCGGGGCGTCGACGCCTCGGCGGCGAGCAGGACCGCCCCGCCGGCGTACTCGACCAGTTCGGGCATCCAGTGCCCCGCCGTCATCACCGGGTTCAGCCAGTCGAGGACGGCGGTCCGGGGGCGTTCGTCGTCCGGAACGTCCCGAGTGCGCTCGCGGACCGCGTCGACCCGTGCCCGGCGGTCGGCGACCACCGCCTCGGCACGCGCTTCGCGGCCCGTCGCCTCGCCGAGGCGCCGGAGGTCCTCGAACACGTCCGCGAGCGAGTGGGGGTCGACCGTCAGCACCTCGCAGTCCAGCCCCAGGTCGTCGAGCGCGTCGTGGACGACCACCTCGTCGACCGCACAGACGTCACACAACCCCTGGGTGACGACGAGATCCGGGTCTGCCGCGGCGAGCGCCTCCCGGTCGATGGCGTAGACGCCGTCGCCGGCCGCTTCGGTGGTCTGTACCTGCTCGTCGATGTCGCCGCTGGACGCCTCGGCGTCGATGCGCGTACGGACGACGGTCGGTCGCTCGGCCGCCGCCGGGGGCCAGTCACACTCGTGTGAGACGGCCACCGGTTCGACGTCGAGCGCGTCGGCGAGTTCCGTCGCCGACGGGAGCAACGAGACGACGTTCATGCCCGCGGTTGGGGCTTCACGACCGTAAACCCGTCCGGAATAGTCTCGGTTAGAGAGTATCACACAGAGAGAAAGTATTTATCGTCGTGAATAGTAGGGCGGGGTATGCAGTCCCCCCACACCACGGAAACTCGCGCCGCAGTCCGGGCCGCCGCCGAAGACGGCGTCCGGGCGTACCTCGCCGCTCGCCGCCGGCGACACGACGCCTGAACACCCACTCGGAATCCGCCGTTCGGCCACCTCACTCGCCGGAGCGTTCGACCCCTCCGGGTACCTACGAGGCCCGATTACGATGGCTCGACTCCCCTCGGCGTCCTCCCCGAGGCGTACACCCTCCTCCGCGTCGCGTTCGACGAGCGGACGCCGCGCCGCGGCGCTCCTCGTGGGACTCGTGGCGTAGCTGCTCGCACCGGTCGACGTGTTCCCGGACGTCGGCCTCGGTGTCGGGTGGGGCGACGACCTGACCTTCGGCCTCCTCGTCCGCCGACCGGTGCTCGGCACCGTCCCCGTCGACGTGGTCGCCGAGCACCGCGCAGTCGCCCGCGAGAACGCCGCCGTCGTCGGTGGCCTCGCTATCGTCGCGCTGGGAGTCCTCGCTGCCCTCGCCGCGTGGGGGTGGGCCCCGTCTGATCGGCGGGCCGAGCGCCGAACCGACGGACCTACCCACCTCCCCGGCGTAGCGCCGCCGATGGACGAGTATCGCGTCCTCACGAGTCCGCGGGCCGACGACGAGCGACTGCTGTTGGACCCCGACACCGCCGACCCGACGTACGTCCCCGCCGCCTCCCTCGACGGCGTCGAACCGGGCAACCGGATCCGAGCGACGCTCGACTGGACCGGCGACGAACCTCGGGTCACGGACCACGAACTCGTCGAGGCGACCCGGTTTCACTTCCGACGTGACGCGACGCCGCTGTTCGAGGCCGCCGCCGACTGCTGGCAGGAGACGGTGACGAGCGGCGAGGCGATGGGCAGTCGCCTGCTCAGGAACACGGACTCGGACCCGGTCGGCGTCGTCTACGTCTTCGCCGAGCAGGCCGGCGCACGCGACCTGTTCGGCGAGTTCGCCGGCGGGACGAAGCCGCTGGACCCGCTGCTCGACGGCGTCACCGCCGACCCGCCACACGAGGTGTTCGTCCTCGACCCGGCAGACCACCGCTGTGTCGTCGTCTGCGTCGCGTTCGACCCCGACCGGCGGTTCGCGGAGACGATGCGTGACACCTACCGCCGAGTCTGACCACGGCAATCGAACACGCGCCACCGCCCGCGGCGCTTTTCACCCCTCCCGCCCTCCCCACGACCATGCCCCGGCCCATCGACGAGGCGCTCTACCACCACCTGGAGAGCCAACTGATGAGTCGGAACGTCTACCTCACGGCGGCGGGCGTCGTCGACGGCACGCTCGAACTCGTCTACGAGACGGTGATGCCCGAGGGTGGGATGGACCCCCGGCAGGTCGGGAGCGTCGTCGTCGTCCTGCGGGAGTTCGACGACTGGGAGCCACGGGACGTCGCCGCGACGGCGACCAACGCCGACGGCGTCGTCCACGGGACGTGGTTCGTCGACGAACGGTGGCTCCACGACCTCGACTCGGGCGAACTGACCGACGAGGAGTTCTCCGCGCTCGCCATCGACGCCGTCCGGTCGTGGGGGCCGCGGACGGAGGGGTGAGCGGCAGGCGAGACACGACCGACGCTCGATTCGTCTCCGTCCGATTCGCCGACCGGTTCGGTAGGAGCGGCGGTTCGGCCGTACGAGGCTGTCGGCGAGTCAAGTGAGGTCCGCCGTAGAGTCCTCCCCCGCTAGCGGAACGAACGCTTCGCCCCGGTCGGTAGCCGCTCGGATCGGCCGATAGGCGGACCGTCGAGGGGTCTCATCCGAGGCACCGACAGTAGTGTCGTACGTGAGCGAACATCGTGATAGTTAATATCGAGAGACAGTCACGGAGTTCGGTTCGATAGCCGACGGTACAAACCGCCCCTCGGTGTCGAAGGCAGCGGTTATCTGTCGAAGAGGTGTCGATGTGTCTACTCGCTCGTTGGGAAGGTGGATGGGTCGTGGGAGTGCGTTCCCACGTGCTCCGAGCGAGTCACCGCGCCGGACGCCGTGCGAACCAGTGAGAAACGTGTCTCTGACATGCCACGGTGGGGGGCCCGGCGCGGATACCCCTATAACTCTCGGCCCCCGAAACGAACGACGAACGACGGAGACGTCTTCGTGAACGCCGGATAGCCGGACAGCAGAGCTATCTCGACCCGGCGCGAGCGGGACCGACGAGTCGCTCGCCGGGATGGACGGACCGAGGCTATGGTGACGTCACGCGGAAGCTACCACCTTCGGCGACGGCTTCGTCCACGAGACGACCGCCGAGTGGTCCGCTCCCGAGCGTACACGGGACTCCGCTCACCGTCGTCGCTCTCCGGCGACCGTTCGAGCGGGTCGCGGACGGTCGCTACGCGCCGGCGACCGAACCGGCGAACAGGAAGCCGATGACGTTGATGGCGTTCTCCATCGCCCCTTCTATCGCCACGTCGTCGTAGCTGACGAGTTCGGTCTCGGAGTCGTACGTGACGAAGCCTACGGCCTCGAACTCCGGCAGATGGGTCTTCTCGAGCGCCGTCCGGACCTGCTTCACTTCGACGTCGGACGGGACGGCCGCCGACGTCTGCTCCCAGCGAGCGATTCGCCGTGCCAGGTCGTCGACGGCGACCGGGGTCCCGTTCTGTTTGAAGTACTGGAGGGCGAGACGGCGGCGGTCGTGACTCAACACCCCGAATATCCTGTCGACGGAGAAGTGGCCGTCTCCCTCCATACGCGTCCCTCTGGTTGCGATCCGTACATAGCTTTCCTTCGAGGGTGCACCATTTCTAAGAATATACTTCGGTTGCGAAGGTTTCTCCGACACTCGTATTATTGTGTGTCTCTGTCGGTGTCCCACGAGACGGGGCCGGTGCGGCCCCCGGTCCGCCCGAACTCGGGCATGAGCGTCTCGGCGATGAACGAGGAGATGCCCCGGCGGATGCGCTGGGAGAACGCGCTGTCGCTGACGTCGAACTCGGCGGCGAGGTCCCCCATCTTCGACCCCCGGGGAACCTCGAAGTAGCCGGCCCGGTAGGCGGCGACGAGGGCCTCGTACTGTTCCGTCGAGAGGTTCCCACTCCGCTCGGGGAGCGTCGGGTTGTACAGCCGACGAAGCGTGAGCGAGATGCCGGCCTCCTCGCAGGACTCCCGGAACCTCCCCAGGTCGGCACGCGTCTGGAACTGGATGCGGAAGTCCCAGACCCCCGCCGTCCCCGCCGCGGCGAGGAGCTTCGCGTCCGACGAGAGCAACGACTGGACGAGTCCGTTCACCTCGGGGCTCCACTCGATCTGGTAGAGCACCCGAGCGCCGGTCGTCGTCAGTCGGGTAACCGAGTTGGTGACCGGGTCGGCTCTAAGCGTCTCCTCGACGGCCTCGGTGTCACCGTCTCTCACCCAGAACAGGGGGATGACCGCCTCCCGCAGGGGGACGATACGTTCGAGTTCTAGCTCCACGTCGGGGAACCCATCGAGGACCCGTCCCAGTGGGAACTGACTCGCCGGGACGCTGACGTCGGCGATAACGATCATGGTAGCATCGTCCGCCAGCCCGAGGCTAAAATCAACCGGTGCGACGGGTCCGACGGGTTCACACGGCCTGGACGTGAGGCTCACCGACCACCGAACGGGCCGGCAGTCACACGACGACTCGTTTCGGTAGCGAAGGAACGGGTTATCACTCCCCCCACGAATGACGGTCTGTCTATATCGGGACCGATGGAGGGTGGGACCGACGTCGTCCAGAAGTAGACACGCGACGGGGGACAGCCGGTTCCGAAGACGGTCTCTGACAGTCCGTGACTGTCCCCTCGACGCACGTTCCACGCCGAGTCGGAACGACACACAGGTGGGTGGTTCTCGACTGACCCGGACCGCCCCGGTGTCGGGTTCGCTGTTCGGTTCCGAGACACGTGAGGGACGTCTCTCGACGCCGGCGACGGACACGGCCTCACACCGTCGGTCGCTCCGCGAGCGACCGCACGATACCGGGGGTCCCACCGACGACCGGCGACGTCGTCGTTCACGGAGAGCAGTCCTCCGAGTGGGCCCGAGTGGACCGGGAGTCAGCAGACGGGTCTCGGGTCGACGCCCAACTCCTCTAAGGCGTCGGCGTACGCCTCGTAGGCCACGTCGACGGTCTCGGTCGCCGCGTCCATCGCACGGTCCCACTCCGCCTCGGAGGCACAGAGCGTTTCGAGCAGTTCTGCACCCTCCTCGGCCATCGTCTCGGTCTCCGAGCGGAGGTCACGGAACAGGTTCGCGGTGGGTTCGTCGGCGTCGTTGACGAAGAAGTTGACCGCCTGGAGGAGCGACCGCGAGGCGACCAGCGGACGGGCGACCATCCCGGCGGCGACGCGTTCGACCGGAGCGTCGAGTCCTCGGAGGTGGTCGTGGAGCGGGTCGGCGTCGTCGTCGACCTCCTCGTCCAGTCGGTCGGCGACGCGCTCGTAGTGCTCGCGTTCGGTCTCGGCGACGGCCTCGAACGCCTCGCGGACGGCCTCGTCGTCGGTGTCGGCGGCCCACGCCTCGAACGTCTCGGCGGCACGTGCCTCCGAGCGGGCGGCGGCGGCGAGCACCGGCGTCGTGTCCAACTGGGCGTTCGTGGTGGCGACGAGCGCCTTGTCGCTCCCGAGACGGTCGAGTTTCGTCGCGCGCTCTGTCCGGAGTGTGTCGGTGAACTCGGACGCGTCCATGCCCGACACTCTCGACCGACGGGTATCAATCTCGCGGCGGGTGCGGCCTCCGGGAGCGACCGCCGAGGGGCTTATCCGACCCCGCATCTTCCTCGCACGCATGACAGAGACCGACGCCGCGGACGAGCCGGTGCTGTCGGCGACGGCGCTCCGCCAGCGACTCGACGCCGACGAGTCGCTCCGGGTGCTCGACGTCCGGAACCGCGACGAGGTCGAGGCGTGGTCCATCCCGGCCGACGACCTCGTGACGGTGCCGTACATGAAGTTCGTCGCCGCCGGCGCGACCGACGCCGTGGCCGACCTCGCCGCCGAGAACGGCCTCGACGACGGCACCGAACTGGTCGTCGTCTGTGCGGAGGGCCGAGCGAGTGCGGAGGTCGCCGACTCCCTGCGCGAGGCGGGCGTCGACGCCGTGAACCTCGACGACGGCATGGAGGGGTGGGCACGGGTCTACGAGTCGACCGTCGTGGGCGAGTCACCCCGAATCGTCCAGTACGAACGTCCCTCCTCGGGGTGTCTCGCGTACCTGGTCGTCGACGGCGACGAGGCGGCCGTCGTCGACCCGCTCCGGACGTTCGCCGACCGCTACGTCGCCGACGCCGAAGCCGAGGGGGCGACCCTCCGCTACGCCATCGACACGCACGTCCACGCCGACCACGTCTCGGGACTGCGAGCGCTCGCCGAACGGGGCGTCGAGCCGATTCTGCCGAGCGGGGCGCGCGAGCGGGGGGTAGCCGACCCGGAGCGGTTCGGCTTCCTCGACTCGGGGGACGCCGTCGGCGTCGGCACGGTCGCACTCGAAGCCGTCGCCACGCCCGGCCACACCAGCGAGATGACGACCTACCGCGTCGGCCAGACGTTCCTGACCGGCGACGGCGTGTTCGCCGACCGGGTCCCCAGACCGGACCTCGAAGCGGGCGACGAGGGCGCGGCGGAGCACGCCCGTGACCTCCACCGGACCCTGACCGAGCGACTGGGAACCCTCCCGGACCTGGTCCGAATCGCGCCGGGACACTACGACCCCACCACGGCCGACGACCACGAACGCGCCGAGGAGGAGACGCCGGGACACCTCAGCACGCTCGGGCAGGTCCGAACGCTCCCGGTGTTCGGGATGGACGCCGACGAGTTCGTCGAGTACGTCACCGACCGGATGGGCGACCGACCGGCGAACTACGAGCGCATCGTCGCCGTCAACCTCGGACAGGAACACGTCGACGACGAGGAAGCGTTCGAACTCGAACTCGGCCCGAACAACTGCGCGGCCGGATGAGCGACCCCGACGACACGGCCGTCGAGCGCGTCCGCGAGTTCCTCCTGAGCGAGCACCGCTCGCTCGTCGAGACGACGCTGGACTGTGCGGACGCCGTCGCCGAAGCCGACGCCGTGACGACCGACGCCTTCGAGCGTGCGCTCCGAGCGCAGGGCGTCGTGGACGCGCTCCCCGGCGTGCTGACCGGTGTGGCCGAGACGCTGGAGACACGGTTGCCGGCCCGACCGGTCGCCGCGCCGCCGTACGTCGTGGTCACGCGAGCGGGGCCGGTCGCACGGGCGACCCTCCCCGACCGGGGCCGACTCGTCGTCACCGTCGCGGCGTTCGAGCGACGGGACGGGAGGTGGGTCCGCCACACCGAGACGCCGGCGGCGGCGCTGACGGTCGAACTGCGCTGAGTGTCCGGCGACACGCCGACCGTGAGTCGACGGGTCGCGCCGCCGCCCGCGTCGCTACGGCAGTTCCGTGAGGACGTCCTCGGCGTGACCGTCCGGCGAGACGCCGTCGAACACCGCGACGACTTCGCCGTCGTGGACGACGAACGTGTTCCGGAACGTGCCGTCGAACGTCTTGCCGAACATGTTCTTCTCGCCGTAGGAGTCGTACTGCTCGGCGACCGCACCGTCGGGGTCCGACAGGAGCGTGAACGGGAGGTCGTACTTCTCGGCGAAGGCCGTCAGGTCCGCGACGGGGTCGTCGGAGATACCGAACACCGGCACGTCACGCTCGGCGAACGCCTCCCAGGAGTCCCGGAAGCCACACGCCTCGGTGGTACACCCCGGCGTGTCCGCACGGGGGTAGAAGTAGACCACCGCGGTCCCCGCCTCGGGGAGCGCCACGCTGTCGCCGTGCTGGTCACGCAGTTCGAACGTCGGAGCATCGTCGCCGACTGAGAGCATAGCTCGTGGTTCGGCGGCGAGCGCAAAGCCCTCCCGGTTCACCCACCCGTCAGACGACGTACCGTCCGGGCCGGACCGTCCCGTCGCCGGAGTCCGGTTTTATGCCGGGGCCGCCCGACCCCAGACCATGCGACTGGACGGTAAGACGACGTTCGTGACCGGAGCGGGACAGGGTATCGGCGAGGCGACGGCGCTGCGGTTCGCCGAGGAGGGTGCACACGTCGTGGCGACCGACGTGAACACCGAGACCGTCGGCGAGACGGCCGAGACCATCGAACAGGCGGGTGGCTCGGCGGAGGCGCACGAACTCGACGTCACCGACGGCGACCGGTTCCACGAGTTGGTCGACGAGGTGGCGAGCGAACGGGGCCTCGACGTCGTCGTCAACAACGCCGGCATCGGCCACCCGCCACAGTGGATCGAGGACACCGACGAGAGCGTGCTGGACTACGTCCTCGACGTGAACGTGCGGGGCGTCTGGAACGGCTGTCACGCCGCGTTGCCCCACATGAAAGAACAGGGGTCGGGAGCCATCGTCAACGTCGCCTCGCTGGCGGCACACTTCGGCCTGCCCCGACAGGCCGTCTACTCGCTGACGAAGGGAGCGGTGCTCAACTTCACGCGGGCGGTGTCGGCGGAGTCGGGGCCGATGGGTGTCCGCGCGAACGCGGTCTGTCCGGGGTTCGTCACGACGGACCTCGGCGAACAGTTCTTCGCCACCCGGTCGGACCCGGAAGCCGCCCGCGAGCAGATGGAACAGCGCTACGACCTGCGCCGACTCGGCGAGGCCGAGGAGATAGCCGACTGTATCCTCTTTCTCGCCAGCGACGAGTCGTCGTGGGTGACCGGCCACGGCCTCGTCGTCGACGGCGGGTTCTCGACGTCGTAGCCCCGCCCGCTGGCGAGTCGCTCGCGGGGGATGCTAGCCTGTTAGCTAGCCGAAACGAGCGACCACTAACCCGTTACGTGGACGGCTTATCGGGATACTCTCCCAACGTCGAACCAGTAGGTCCACGAAACGATGCCACACTGCACACACTGCGACGGCCACGTCTCACAGCGGTTCACTACGGTCTTCGGCGACGCGAACAGTCGCGTGTTCGCCTGCCCCAACTGCTCGGCGAACGACGGTATCGTCGACGTCTCGCGGAGTCGCGCCGGCCTCCGCTGGCGGGCGTGAGCGACGGCCCACCCCGTCACGCGGCGATGGCGTCCTCGAACTCCTCGCCGAAGACGAGGAACAGCACGACGCCGAGGAGACCCACCGCACTGGCGACGGTGAACGACAGTTCCGGCGAGACGGCGTAGAGCACGCCCCCCAGCGCCGCACTCGGGACGACCAGCAGGTTCCGGACGAGGTAGTACGACCCCGTGACGCGCCCGCCGGCGTCCGTCTCGGCGGGGCCGACGACGAGCGCCTTGTGAGCGGGCAGACCCGCGAACCGCAACCCCGAGAACGCGAACAGGAGTGTCACGACGGCGGCCTCGGCGGACGCCGGGACGGCGGTCGGAACCGAGACGAGCAACACCGGGAAGACGGCGTAGACGGCGAACCCGAGCGCGACGACCGGTTTCAGCCCGACGCGTCGGGAGAGCGCGGCGACGGGAGCCATGGTCAGCAACGCGACGGCCATCTCGACGGCGAGCAGGACGCCGAAGAACGCCGCCGGGCCGAGACGGCCGACGACGGGCAGCGTCACGCCCACTTCGAGGAACTCGACGACGACGACGACGACGAAGGTGTAGACCATCCCGTTCCCGAAGCGCACCAGCGTGTCACCGACGAGCAACGGCGGGAGTTCCGACGGGAGCGAGCGCAGGTCCGTGACGACCCCACCCACGCCCGCGAACGACTTCCCGAGCGTGTCCTCGCTGGCGTCGTAGAGGACGTGCTGGGCGACGGTCCCGACCAGCGAGACGGTCGCTGCGACGGCGAGGACGACCCGAAACCCGTCCTCGAAGCTGTACGCCGCGAGGACGGCCGCCGCGAAGAGCGGGCCGAGCAGGAAAGCGAACCTGCGGACCGTCTCGGTGGAGGCGAACCCCGTCGCCAGTCGTTCGGGCGTCGTCGCCTGTTTGACGACGGCGAACGTCGCCCCGAGGCCGAACGACTTCCAACACTGGGCGAGCAGGAGGCCGAGGAAGATCCCCACGGGGAGCGTCAGTTCGGGGAGCGCGTAGGGGCCGAGGGCGGCCGACCCGAGCGTGTACGGCCCCAGCGTGACCGGCGCGGTGGTGACGACGCCGAACAGGTCGGCGAACAGCCAGACGACGAACCCGAGCGTCGAGAGGAGACCGAACAGCGTCAGCGCCCGCCGGGAGCCGAGACGGTCCGACAGCGCCCCGCCGGGGTACGGGTACGCGAAGCTGACGACGTTGCCGAGCGTCCCGAACAGGCCGATGACGACCGGACCCGCCCCGAACAGACGGAGGTACTCCGGAACGTAGCGACTCGTCATCTGGAAGGCGAGGCTGAACGCGAACATCGCCAGCGAGAGGACGAGGACGTCACGCTCGAAGGAGACGACCTGTCGAAGCACGCTACGGACGCCCGACTCGGCGTCCGTCTCCGACTCCGTGCCGGTTGCCATATCTCACGACACACACGGCCGGACCAAGAAGCCGCCTCTGTTCGACAGACGGTGGTCCGGTGAAAGATAGAGACACGGGGGTCGACGTGGAGCGCCACGACGGGGAGGAGCGGGGGGCGTGGAGTCCGTGCCCCGTCAGCGACGGCGGGTGAGGAGACCGACCGTCCCGAGGAGCGCGAGAAGCGCGAGGACGACGCCGAAGCCGGGCCCCGTTCCGGAGGACTCGGTGGTCGTGGTCGGGTCGTCGATACCGGTGGGTTCGGCCGTCGCCGTCGCGGTGGCAGGGTCCTGTGCCTGCTGGGCACCGGAGACGCCCTCGACGACGATGGCGTCGGCGGTCACCTCACCCTTGACCGCGGTGACGTCGTGGTCGCCGGCGCTGTCGATGGGGAGACGGGCGGTTCCCTGCGAGTCGGTCGTGCCGACGGCCTCGCCGTCGACCCGGAGGGTCGCGTCCGCGACGGCGTCACCGTACTCGTCGGTGACCTGCACCTCGACGGTCTGGTCGACCACGACCTGCGTGTTCGCCGGGACGACCGACAGCGCGGGCGTGCGCTGGATGGCGAGCGTCGTCGTCTCGTCCTCCTCGCCGATACTGACCGTCCGGGTGGCCGTCTCGTAGCCGGGTTTCGACACCCGGACCTCGAACTCGGTGTTGACGGGGACGCTCACCGCACGCGTGCCGTCGTCGGAGGTGTTGAACTGGCCGAGCGACCCCACCTTGACGGTCGCCGCTTCGAGCGCACGAGGCTCCTCGAAGTGGTCGTCGACGACGCCGAAACGGGCGGTCACCTCGCCCTGCTCGATGGTGACCGGCTGGAGCGAGAACGACGACCGGACGGTCAGCGACTGTTCGGTGGCGTAGTAGCCGGGTTTGACGACCCGGAGGTCGTAGCCCCCCTGTTCGAGGGATGCGGCGTTGAACCCGCCGTTCTCGTTGGTCTCGCCGTGGGTGATGGTCGTTCCGTTCTGGCTGACGATGACGCGAGCGTCCGAGAGCGCCTCGCCCCCGGCCGACTCGACGCGGACCGTCGCGGAGCCTTTCTTCGCCACGTCGACGGTCACGTCACCCCCCTCCGCGGAGGGGACCATCTTGGGGAGGTTGCGGACGTAGTCGTCGTCCTCGATGGTGAGGGCGACGCTCGCGCCGCGCGGAACGTCGATGAGTGCCTGGCCGTTCGAGCGGGTCGTCTCCGTCGCGTCACCGCCGTCCCAGCTCGCGGTCAGCGTCGCACCACCGACGCCGGTGCCGTGCTGGTCGACGACGGACACCGTCAGCGTCACCTGCTCTTGTGGCGCGGTAGCCGCGGCCGGAGTGACCACCGACACGAGGAGCAACAGGGCGACCAACAGGACGTACTTGGTTCGCATACTTTCGGCTGGGGAGTTTGGTTACTAATCAGTATCGTCTCACATGATTACCATCGTCTCGGTCGGTCGGCTATCGTGGCCGAGAGCCGCCGTCTCAGCGCTCCGCGGCGTCCATCGCGTCGAGGACCGACCGGTACTCCGTGTCGGTGGCGGTGAGCGTCGGTCCCGCGACGGTCCGGGCGAGCGTCGCCCCGGCGACGCCGTAGTCGAGCGCATCCGCGACGCTACCTCCATCGAGCGACCGCGAGAGGAACGCCCCGGCGAACGCGTCGTGTGACCCGCTGGGGTCGGTGACGGGCGTCTCCACGGCCCGCCGTTCGTGGACCGTCGACGCCTCCCAGACGATGGCTCCACGCTCGCCGCGCGTGATGGCGACCCGCTCGACGTCGTAGCGGGAGGCCAGCGAGTGCGCCATCTCCCGGACGGTCTGGTCGGGGCGCTCGACGAGTCGTTCCGCGTCGGCCTCGCGGGCCACGAGCACGTTGACGTCCGGCAGCACACGGTCGGCGGCCTCGCGGGCCATCCCCTCGGTCCACCGGCCGCGGTCGGTCAGCGAGAACGCCGTCCGGACGTCGTTGCTCGCGGCGGTCTTCATCAGCGTCGCGCAGGTCCGGGCGAGGTCACCCGACAGCGCCATCGTCGCCGCCGAGGTGTAGAACGCGGCCGCACCGCTCAGGCGACGGATGGCGAGGTCCTCGGCGTCGACGCTCGTCACCGCGGTGTCGGCCGCGTCGTCGACCGCTCCGTCCGGACGGGGGCCGCTCCCGCGCTCGAAGAATCGGACACCCTGTCGCCCCTCGTGGGCCCACGTCACGTCCACGTCGACGCCGTAGCCACGGAGTGCGCCGGCGACACGCCGGCCCAGCGACGAGTCCGGCAGTTTCGAGAGCCACACCGCGTCCGTGCCGAGCGCCGCGGCGGCGACGGCCGCGTTGCTCTCGACGCCGTCGACGCGGACCCGGAGTCGGTCGGCGCTCGACAGTCGGTCGCCGGTCGGTGGGGCGAGCCACAGCGACGCCTCGCCGAACGTGACGAGCGTCACTCGTCCGCCCCCTCGTGTGGTCGGTCGGTCGACCTGTCGGAAACACGAATCATAGTCGCGGCAAGGGAGTGGGGGGAGAAAGTCGTTCCGCCGCGGCGGTGTGGCGACCGACGGAGCGTCCCCCCGTACGGCGCTCGACCACCCCGGCCGCCGTCAGAGGCCGTCACGCCGCCCGCCGTGGCCGGGGTAGTCGCGCTCGAAGCGGTCCTCGATAGCCGAGCGGTCGAACGCGACGACGGTGGGCCGGCCGTGGGGACAGGCGTACGGGTTCTCGCAGTCGTCGAGCGCCGACAGCAACTCGACGACGGTGCCCTCCCGGAGCGACGTGTTGCCCGTGATCGAGGGGTAACACGCCAGGTCCGCGAGCAGTTCGTCGGCCGCCTCGGCCACCGTCGACGCGCCGTCGCCCGCGACGAACGCCGTCAGCAGGTCCGGGACGAGGCCCTCGTGGCCCGTGAGCAGGGCGGGCACCGACCGGACGGCGACGGTTCGGTCGTCGACGAGTTCGACGTCGAACCCGAGTTCCGCGAGCGCCTCGCGGTGGGGGTCGAACAGCGTCGCTTCCCGCGCCGTGAGTTCGAGTTCGACCGGTTCGGCGAGCGTCTGACTCGTCACGCCGTCGGCGAACTCCCGACGCAGGCGCTCGTAGTTGATGCGCTCGTCGGCGGCGTGCTGGTCGACGAGCAGGAGGCCGTCGTCGGACTCGGCGACGAGGTACGTCTCGTCGTACTGGCCGAGCACGCGCAGCGGCGGGAGACGGTCGTACTCGGGGGCGGGGTCACGGTCGGAGAGTCGGGTCTGCTCGACCGGCGACCGGAACTTTCGGGCCGAGTCCGACGAGCGCCCCGTCTCACGGTCTCCACCGGAAGCGAAGGGGGTTCGGGACGGACTGACACGCCGCTCGTCGTCGCCCCGCTCGGAGACGGCCGTGCTCCCGTCCTCGGACGACGAGGACGAATCGGCGTCGACACCCGGCGGCGACTCGC
The DNA here is from genome assembly GCF_009791395.1 of Halomarina oriensis. Taxonomy (GTDB): domain Archaea; phylum Halobacteriota; class Halobacteria; order Halobacteriales; family Haloarculaceae; genus Halomarina; species Halomarina oriensis. The sequence goes on along the minus strand of NZ_WSZK01000001.1, from coordinate 23,495 downwards.
CCGACGCGTTCGACGCGTCCGACGACGCCCGACGACCGGCCCCCGCGGCGGGGCGACGACGGGCCCTCCCTCCACCCGACCGGGTGGTCGGTGTGTCGGGGACGCCACGGGGGTCCGCGCCGAGCGGTCCGTCCGACCGCCGTGTCTCGTCGTCGGCCCTCGCGTCGGTCGGCGCGGTGTCGCCGGGCGGGGCCGTGGTGTCAGGAGTCGACGAGCCCGACCGGTCGGCCGTTTCGTCCCCCTCGTCGGCGCGTTCGGGGGAGATTTCGGTCTGCTCGGGGGCCGAGCGACCCCGCGGGGCACGACTCCGAATCAGCCCCGCGTCGAGCAACGACCGCTTCACGCTCTCACGGACCTGTTCGCGGACGCCCGCCTCGTCGGCGAACCGAACCTCCAGTTTCCGCGGGTGGACGTTGACGTCGACGGTCGACGGGTCCACGTCGAGGAAGACGACGGCGAACGGGTAGCGGTCGGGTGCGAGCTGTCCGCCGTAGGCGTTCACCACCGCTTCGCGGACCGCACGTGCGGTCACCCACCGGCCGTTGACGAACGTGGCGACGTACTCCGAACTCGCGCGGGTCGTCTCGGGATGACTGACGAGACCGGAGACGGCGTCGAGCGGACCGTCCGGGGTGTCGGCCTCGACGGGTTCCATCGCGCTCGCCACCTCGCGGCCGTACACCGCCATGACCGCCGAGCGCAGGTCACCGAGTCCGGTCGTGGCGAACCGCTCGCGGCCGTCGGTCTCGAAGGTGACCGCGACGTCGGGGTTGGCGAGGGCGTAGCCCGTCACGACCCGCTGGACGTGGTCGGTCTCGGTGGTCGGCTGTTTGAGGTACTTCCGGCGGGCGGGGACGTTGTAGAACAGGTCCTCGATGGCGACGGTCGTCCCAGTGGGACAGCCAGCGGGGCCGACGTGGGTCGTCTCACCGCCCTCGACGCGAACCTCGGTGCCCCGATCACCCGACCGGGGTCTCGTCGTGATGGTCAGCCGCGACACCGCGCCGATGGCGTAGAGCGCCTCGCCACGGAAGCCGAGCGTGCTGACGCCCGCCTCCAGGTCGTCGATGTCGCGGATCTTCGAGGTGGTGTGTTTCTCGACGGCACGGGTGGCCGCGGCCTCGTCCATCCCGTGGCCGTCGTCCTCGACGTGGATACCGTCGACGCCGCCGTTCTCGACGCTGACACGAACGCGGGAGGCGTCGGCGTCGATGGCGTTCTCGACGAGTTCCTTGACGACGGAGGCCGGCCGTTCGACCACCTCGCCGGCGGCGATGCGCTCGACGGTGGTCGCGTCGAGTTGCCGAATCTCGGGCGCGTCGGAACCGTCCGGAGCGTCCTCCGTCGCTCCGTCGTCGGTCGGACCGTCACCGCCGTCGCTCATCGCCCGCTCACCGCGCGTTCGATGGCGAGACCGAGGCGCTGGCCGCGGACCTGTTCGGCCGCCGCCGCCGGCGTGAGCCAGACGTAGTCCTCGTGTTCCTCGTTGAGCGTCACCGACCGCTCGTCGGCCCGGCAGCGGTAGACGACGGTGAACATCGGGTCGCCGTCGTCGTTGCGCCAGAGATCCGTCGCGGTGAGAACGGGTCGCTCGACGCGTACGTCGAGACCCGTCTCCTCGTGCATCTCGCGGCGAAGTGCGTCCTCGGCCGTCTCGCCGTCGTTGATACGACCGCCGGGAACCACCCACGTCCCTCTGGGGTGCTGGACGAGCAGCACGTCGCCCGTCGGGCCGACGGTCACGGCCTTCTGCGTGACGTTGCACAGGAAGTGCGTCTCCGTCGTCTCGCTCACGGTCGAGCCCTCCGTCGGCCGCCCGCACGCACGGCCGTCCGTCCTCGGCTCGTGGAAATCATGCTCTCACGTCAGTGCGAGGCCGTATCAATCCGGCGTTGACGCGGTCGGCCGCCGTGACCCTCCGACCGGGGACGGCCGGGCCGCCCTCACATCAACTGCGTCGAGTCCGACACCTCGTACTTGTAGAGTTCGACCGGTCCGCCCGCGAACTCCCCGACGTTCCCCTGGAACGCCTCGAAGTGCTCGCTGGTCATGTGGGCCTCGACGCCCGCCTCGTCCTCGTACTGCTCGATGATTCTGACCGTATTCTCGTCGTCCACGTCGGTCGTGACGCGGTAGTCGACGACCCCTTCTTCGGCGCGGGACTGCTCGCCGAGTTCGGTCAGCGCCTCGATGGCTTCCTCGCGGCTGTCCGGGTCGATGGGGATGATGGCGTACTGGAGTATCATCGGCCGACCAGTCTCCCCGCGGGGACAAAAACCTCCCCTCCGGACGTCAGTCGTGGTCGTCCAGCCGTCGCTGCCACTCCTGGACGGCCGAGACGAGGTCGATGGGCGACGTGGCGGTGAGGTCCATCCCACGGAGTTCCGAGAGGACGGCCTCCGTCTCGGGGTCGAGCGCCGGGGCTGGGTCGTTCTCCGCCGTCTCCCTCCCGCCGTCCGCGCTGGCCGGCCCCTGGAACGACCCAGACCCGAGGTCGAACACCGCCTGTACTGGCTCGCCAGCCCCCGACTCCGCCCCCTTCGCCTCGATGGCCTTCTCCTCGCGCAGACGGTCCAGTACGTCGCCCGCCCGCTCGACGACCGGACCCGGAACCCCGGCGAGGTCCGCGACGTGGACGCCGTAGGAACGGTTCGTCGCCCCCTCCTCGACGGTCCGCAGGAACGTCACGTCGCCGTCCGACTCGTCCACACTCACGTGGACGTTCGCCACACGCGGGAGGTGCTCGGCCAGCCCCGTCAGTTCGTGGTAGTGGGTGGCGAACAGCGTCTTCGCGCCGACCGTGTTGTGCAGGTACTCCGTGGCGGCCCACGCGATGGAGATACCGTCGTACGTCGCCGTCCCGCGACCGACCTCGTCGAGAATCACGAGCGACTCGTCGGTGGCGCTGTGGAGGATGTTGGATAGCTCCTGCATCTCGACCATGAACGTCGAGCGGCCCTGTGCGAGTTCGTCGAGCGCCCCGACGCGGGTGTAGATACCGTCGACCACTCCCACCGTCGCCGCCCGCGCGGGGACGAAGCTCCCGACCTGTGCGAGCAGGGTGACGAGCGCCGCCTGCCGCATGTACGTCGACTTCCCGCTCATGTTCGGGCCGGTGACGATGAGGAAGCGTCGCTCGGCGTCCAGATGCAGGTCGTTGGGGACGAAGTTCACGTCGGTCTCGACGACGGGGTGGCGGCCCGCCTCGACGTGCAGCGGACCCGACTCGACCAGGTCCGGACGGGTCCAGTCGTTCCGGACGGCGTGGGTGGCGAGACTCGCCAGCGTGTCGAGTTCGGCGAGCACCCGACCCACGTCCTGGAGCAGTTCGGCGTGGGCGGCTACCTCGTCGCGCAACTCGCCGAACAGTTCGTACTCCAGTTCACCGCGTCGCTCTTCGAGACGCAGGACCTCGCGTTCGCGTTCGCGGAGTTCGTCGGTGACGTATCGCTGCGAGTTCTTCAGCGTCTTGATGCCCTCGTAGCGTTCGGGCACCGCGTCGGCCTGTGACTTCGCCACCTGGATGTAGTAGCCGTCGGTCTTGTTGCGGTCCACGGAGAGCCGTGCGATACCCGTCGCCTCGCTCTCGCGGTCGGCGAGCGTGTCGAACCACTCCAGACACGCCTCGTGACGGGCGACGAGGTCCGCGAGTTCCTCGTCGTAGGCGGGTCGCAACAGCCCACCCTGCGTGACGGTGTTCGGCGGGTCCTCGGCGAGTGACTCGTCGAGCGTCGCGTGGAGGTCGGCCGCCGCCTCCCGGTCGACGCCGTCGAGCACGTCGGCGACGGGCGAGTCCGCGAGTCGCGGCGTCGAGTCGAGCAGGTCCCCGAGCGGGTCGAGCAGCGCGAGCGTCTCCTTCACTCGAAGCAGGCCGTGCGCGTCGGCACTCCCCGACACCGTCCTGCTGGCGAGGCGTTCGAGGTCGTAGGCGTCCGCGAGCGTCTCGCGCAGTTCCTCGCGGGCGAGCGCCGCCTCACAGAACGCGCCGACACAGGCCTGCCGGCGTTCGAGTTCTCCTCTCGCTCGGCGGGGGCGGCCGAGCCACTGTTTGAGCAAGCGTCGACCCGCGCTCGTCTCGGTGTGGTCGACCGTCTCGAACAGCGACCGGCCCGCACCCGTCATCGTCTCGGTGAGTTCGAGGTTGCGCTGGGTGGTCGCGTCGACGGCGACGTGGTCGTCGGGCGTGTACGTCCCGAGACGCGTCACCGACGCCAGCGCTCCCGTCCCGGTCTCCGCGAGGTAGTCGAGTGCGCCACCGGCGGCCTGCACCGCGAGCGTCGAGTCGAGGGCCAGTGCGTCCTCGACGTCGCCGAACTGCTCGCGGAGCGTGTGGCGGGCGCGACCGGGCGCGAACGCGTCCGTCGCGTGCAGCGTCAGTGTCGCCTCCGTCCGCTCGCGGACCGTGTTGAGCAACTCGTCGTCCGTGCGAACGGCGGGGCCCGGGACGATTTCGGTCGGTGCGAAGCGGTACAGTTCGGTGAGGACCGCCGCCCGGTCCGCGACGGCCGTGACGTGGAACCGCCCCGTCGTCACGTCGACGAACGCGAGGCCGTACTCGTCGCTCCCGTCGCCCGCGACGACGCTGGCGAGGTATCGCGCGTCGGCGTCGCTCGTCTCCAGGAGCGTGCCGGGCGTGACGACCCGCTCGATACGTCGTGCGTGGCCGTCGTCGGTCTCGTACTGGTCGGCGACGGCCACGCGGTAGCCGCGTTCGACCAGCGCGCTCAGATACGGCGTCAGGTCGTCCAGCGGGACGCCCGCCATCTTGTACGCTTCGCCCCCCGAGGAGCGCTCCGAGACCTTGAGGTCCAACTCGCGGCCGACCAGTTCGGCGTCCTCGTGGAAGAACTCGTAGAAATCGCCCATCTGCATCGCCAGCACGTCCGCATCCGTCTCCGCCTTGAGCGCGAGATACTGCCCGACGATACCCTCCGCAGTCATTGCACGGGACTGTCGCGGGATGGGTGAAAACGGTGTGGGTTCGTCGGTCCGTCCCGGCCGACGGCGCGACTACTCCACCGGGAGGTACGGGATGGTCGCCTGCTCCGTCGCCGTGTACGCCAGCGCGTCGGCCTGGTCGACGCCCTCCGGCGTCACGAGGTCGACGACGTTCGGGTTGGCGTCGTCGTCACGGCCACCGCCAAAGACGTAGCCGCCGTTCTCGGCGTTCACCGGACGGATGCCACCGGTGTTGTAGCCGTCCTGGCCGAGCACCAGCGGGACGAGTTCGGTCCCCGAGAGGTCGCCGAGCGCCGCCTTGGGCACCTCGACCTTCACCGCGTTCACCGACTGGTAGCCCGTCACCGTGACGTCGCGGGAGACGACACTGCCCGAGGCGTCCTCGACGACGGGTTGGGCGAACCCCTCGACGACGAGTCGTCGCTGGTACGGGTCGGTGAACTGCGCGTTCACGCCCGCCCGTGCCGTGGTCGTGCCACCGGACGCCGACGGGTCACGGACGTACACCTGGATCGTCTGGAGCGAGAGACCGTTGCCCCCCCACGGGTTCGTCAGGGTGCCGAGGCCCGTGACGAACTGGTAACTGTCGCCGTCCTCGTAGACGCCGAACGACGTGAGGTCGAACGCGCCGTCGACGAACACGCCGTTGGTGGGGTAGGTGTAGCCTCCCGGCCCCGCGTCGTCGCCCTCGGGGTCGCCGAACTCCGCGACCGGGTCGCCCACGTCGACGTACGCGACCGTCGAACGGGCGACCGTCGTACCGGCCGCCGCGATGTCGCCGCCCGTCGAGGCGACGACGGTGACGGTGGTCTCCCCGTCCGCGACGGCGACCTCGGTGCTGAACGCGCCGTCCGTGACGTTCGCCTCGACCGTCTCCGCGCCCGTCGAGACGACCACCTCGCTCCCGCTCGTGGTCCCCGAGACGGTGACCGCCTTCGACCCGACGACGCTCGGCGGGAACTGGACGTCGAGCGTCGGTCCCTCGGGCAGGTCGCCGTCGGCGTAGCGCTCGCGGACGAACGCCGGCGTCTCGACCGGTTCGCCCGCGTCGATACCGTGCGCGAGGCGAACGAACTGCGCCATGCTCCACGACAGCGGCGTCGCGCTTCCGGTCCCCTCGCCGAACCGCCAGTTGTAGGCGGTGGGTTCGGGTCGGTCCCAGACCTGTTCGGGAATCATCCGCCCGGAGTTGGCGAACCGCTGCATCGACCGGAGCAGGGCGTCGGGAGCGACGCTCCCGCCTCCGCCCGCGAGCAGTTCGTACTCGGCACGCTCACCGGAGAAGATGGGCCAGAGTCGGCCCTGCCCGGTGTTGTCGAGCGACCACGGCGCGCCGGCGGGGTTGTCCGACCCGTCCTGTTCGCCGTAGCCGTCGCCGTTGTAGCGGTACCAGCCGGGACCGTTCGGCGTGTCGACTCGGATGGTGTCGTCGACGATGTCCACGGAGGTCCGAATCACGGGGTCGTCCGCGGGTTTGACGCCCAGTCGGACGAGTTCGAGGAACCCCGCGTCCGCGACGTTGCGCTCGTCGAGCGTCGGGCCGCCGTTGTTCATCGCCCGCGGTGCCCCGTCGTCGGGGTCGCGGTCGTCGTTGATGCGGAAGTAGTACTGCTCGTCGGCGAGGTCACCCGTCGAGGTTGCCATCCAGTTCTCGGTGTTGCGCTGCCAGCGGTCGGCCAGTGCCAGCCAGACGAGCGCGTCGGCCCGTTCGCCTTCGTCGGCGGCGATGGAGGCCGCACAGGCGAGACCGGCGATTTCGGCGGCGGTCGTCGACGGCGAGAGACCCGACTCCTCCTCCCAGCGTTCCTGGCCCGTCTCGGGGCCGTTCGCGGCGACGTAGTCCGAGGAGCGTTTCAGGTGCTCGTAGCCGTAGCCGCCCTCCTCGAAGCCGATGCCCGCTTCTCGAAGCCGATAGGCCATGATGGCCGGGAACGAGATGTTGTCCATCTGCTCGCCACCCCAGCGCGTCCGCCCGTCGACGTAGGTGTTCTGCGGGACGAACCCGGTCTCGTCCTGCTGGTACTCGTAGATGTACGCCAGCGCCTCGCGGGCGCTCTCCGTATCACCGGCGGCGAGCAGTGCCGAGAACGCCTGGTAGAGGTCCCGCGCCCACGTGAAGTTGTAGCCGTAGTCGGAGGGTTCGTTGGCGGTGACGCCGACTCCCCACGGCACCGACAGACTGGCGAGGCCCGCACCGGGGAACTGCTTGGAGTCGGCGGCCTTCAGCGCCATCGTGGCGGTGTCGTACTGGGCGCGGAGTTCCGAATCGCCGGCGACGGCGTCGGGCGTGTCCAGGTCGGCGAGGTAGTCGCGCCACGTCTTCGTGTAGCGAGCACGGGCCGCCGAGAACGCCCGTCGCAGCGCCCTCTGTACCTCGGCGCTCGCCGCCTCCTCGTCGCCACCCTCGGCGAAGCCGAGTCCGACCGTCTCGCGGAGCGAACTGCCCGAGCCGAGTCGGCCGACCATCGCGACGTTGCCCGACGCCTCGTCGTAGGTGGTCGCGGTAGTGCCGTCGACCAGTAGCGACGAGAGCGCGTCGCCGCCGACCACGTCGACGGTCGCCCAGTCGAACCCGCCGCGGGCGGCCAGCGCCAGCGCCGTATCGTACGCCGACCCGTCCGGGGCGCGGAACGCCGCGCTGTCGTCGTTCGCGTCCGTATCGCGGCCCGTCAGGACGTAGCCCGAGCGCTTCCCGTTGCCCTCACCTTTCCCCTTCCCGCCTCCCTTCGACGGCGGTGCGGAGCCACGGACCGTCGCCGTGTCGCTTCGTCCCGAGTTCGACAGCGCGAGGTCCGCGACGGCGTAGACGTCGTACTCCACGCCGTCGCCGGCCTCGAAGCGCACGTCCGCGAGCACCGCGTCGTGGTCCGGGTCGGCGACGTACTCGACGGTGAGCGTCCAGTCCCGCTCCGACGCCGTCTCGCGGGTCGTCTGCTCGAAGACCAGCGCCTCGTCCTCGCTCTGGACCGTCGTCCGGTCGAGCGTCGTCTCGGCCGTCCGGTCGACGACGTGCGTTCGCTTCGCGTAGCCCTCGCCGTCGGTCACGAGGAAGTCGAGCGTCCGGAGGTTCATCAGGTCGATACGCGGGAACCGCGCGCCGGTGAGCGCCCCCTCCGAGAGCGTGAACCAGACCCGCGATGGGTCCTCGCTCCGGTGGTCGGCGACGGTGCCGATGCCGTACTGCTCGCCGGTCGTCCACGTCGCGTCGATACCGCCCGTCGGGAGCGGGGCCGCACTCGCCGAGTCGGCGAACGCCGTCCCGAGCGCACCCGCACCCAGTAGCGTCAGTGCGTCCCGTCGTGAGAGCTCTCTCATCTGTGAAAAAATTTTACTACAAACATCCTTAATCGTTTGGGCCGGTCGGGTGTACGTTGGTACGATCGCGCCCCGGCGGCGTTCAGACTGTCAGGCCGGTGGCGGCGTGTTCGTTCAGGAACGCCACGACCGACTCCGCGCCCTGGAAGCCGTCGGCCATCCGCGCCACCTCCTCGCCGTCCTCGACGAGGACGAGCGTGGGGACCGAGCGTACGTTCCAGGCGTCGACGAGGCCGATATCGTCGCCGGGGTTGACCATCGCCACGGTGACGTCGGCCGCTCGTTGCACGGTCCCGAGGACGGGTTCCATCGCCTGGCACATCGCACAGCCGGCGGTGTAGAACTCCACGAGGAGTGGGTCGTGGCTGGCGAGCACGTCGTCGAGTTCGTCGGCGTCGGCCGGTCGGAGCGGTTTGGCGGTGAGGGTCACGGTGGTGGATACGACCCCGAGGGACAAAGCGAACGCGGCCACCACTCGGTGTGTTTTTCACGCCCTGCCGACAGTCGGGCGTATGGTTTCGCTCGCGGACCTCGACGTGGCGGTCGCACACTGGGGCATCGACTCGCCGGGTGGGGCCGAGGCCGTCGCCGTGGCGCTCGCCGACGCCCTCGACTGCGACCGGGTCTACACGCTCGGCGTCCCCGACGCGGGCACCCGCGAGGCGTACCCCGACGTCGAGTTCTACGACGTGCTCGAGGACGTCGCGCTGGAACCTCTGCGACGGGTACAGGCCGACCTGGACCGCGTCTTCGAGTACGCCCTCTGGGAGGACGTCGACTGGCGCGAGTACGGCCCGCCCGACGTGCTGGTAACGTCGGGAGCGACGACGCGAGCGGTCATCACGCCCGAGGAGACGCTCCACCTGAACTACTGTCACTCCCCCGCACGGACGCTCTACGACCGCTATCACGACCGGACGAGCGACCTCCCGAGCCTCCTGACCCGCCCGGTCCTGCGCTACCTCCGGACCCGCGACGCGGCCGTCGACGCCCGTGTCGACGGCTACCTCGCCAACAGCGAGGTCATCGCCCGCCGCCTGTGGAAGTTCCACGACCGGGACGCGGAGGTGCTGTACCCGCCGGTCGCCGTCGAGGCGCTGACCGCACTCGACCGCGAACGTGGCGAGCGCTACCTCCACCTCGGCCGTCTGGACCGTGAGAAGGGTGTCCCCGAGGTCGTCGACGCGTTCGAGCACCTCGACCACCCCATCGACTTCGTGGGACCGCGTGGCGACGTCTCGGACGACACCCTCGACCGTATCGACCGCGCGTCGAACATGCGCAACCTCGGGTTCGTCTCCGTCGACGAGAAACACCGCCTGCTCGCCGAGTCGCGGGCGGTCGTCTTCAACGGTGTCGCGGAGGACTTCGGCATCGTCCCCGTCGAGGCTATCGCGGCCGGGAGCGCCTGTCTCGCCCGCGACGAGGGCTTTCCGAGCCTGTTCGTGGACGGGGAGGTGGGCCTGCGTCACGACGGGAGCGTCCGGGGCGTTCGGGAGGCCGTCGAGCGCTTCGAGGCCGACCCGTTCGACGCCGAGCGCTCGCGGGCCGACCCGTTCTCGGAGGACGCCTTCGAGACGCAGTTGGCCGAGACGGTGACGAGTCGCTACGCGGCGTTCGTCGAGCGGTTCGGTCGCTGACGGGCAGAGGAGGCCCAGTACTGGTTTATAGCCGACCGACATACCGCGAGACAGTATGACCGAGACCATCGTCGTCGGCCTCGACGGCGCGAACTGGGCGCTGTTGCGCCCGTGGCTCGACGACGGAACACTCCCGAACATCGCCGCGTTGCGCGACGACGGCGTGTCCTCGGACATGGAGAGCTGTCTGCCACCGGTCACCTGCCCGAACTGGCGCTGTTACACGACCGGGAAGAACCCTGGCAAACTCGGGGTGTTCTGGTGGGAGAAGATAGACACCACGAACCGAACCCTCACCACCCCAACCTCCCGCTCGTTCGACAGTGCGAACTACTGGGACTACCTGAACGAGGACGACCTGACGGCGGGCATCCTCAACGTCCCGATGACCTACCCGCCCGACGAACTCGACGGCTTCCTCGTCTCGGGCGGCCCCGGAAGCGAACAGGACGCCTACACCCACCCGCCGGAACTGGGCGACGACCTCGATTCGCGGGGCTACCAGCTTCACCCGACCGTGCCGGTGACGGCCGACGAGGACCGGGAGGCGGCCGACGCGATGGTCGACCTCATCGACGACCGACTGGCGACGTTCCGCGACCTCATCGACGAGAACCCGGTCGACGTCGCCCACTGTACGGTGTTCTACGTCAACGTCCTCCAGCACTTCTTCTGGCGCGGCGAACCCACTCGCCGCGCGTGGGAGGTCATCGACGACCACCTCGGCGACCTCCGCGAGGAACACCCCGACGCGACGCTGCTGCTCATGTCAGACCACGGCTGTACGGACATCGACACGGTGTTCAACGCCAACGCGTGGCTGGAGTCGATGGGCTACCTCGTCACCGACCGCAAGGGGACCGATGCGTTCGTGAAACTGGGGCTGAACAAGAAACGGGCCTCGCAACTCGCCCACCGCTTCGGTGTCCACGACCTCGTCGTCCGCCACGCCCCCGAACGGCTGAAGAACTCCGTCCCCGACGACGAGGAGGGGTTCAAGCGCGAGCAGAAACTCGAACGCGTGAACTGGGACGAGACGACGGCCATCGCCAGCGGGCAGGGCCTCGTCTACGTCGTGGGCGACGACGCGGCCGTCACGGAGCAGTTGCTGGGCGACCTGCGGAACCTCCGCGACCACGAGGGTCGGCCGGTCGCCAGCGAGGTACTGCGCCGCGAGGATGCCTACAGCGGGTCGCACGTCGACGAGGCACCGACCGTCGTCTTCGACCAGCGACCGGGCGTCCACACCAGCGGGGCCATCGGCGACAACCCCGTCTTCGAGAGACCGGGGAAGTGGGCCGCCGAGAACGTCCGGACCGGCCTGTTCCTCGCCGCCGGCCCCGACGTGGAGGGCACGCTGGAGGAGACCGTCTCCATCCTCGACGTGGCCCCGACGGTCCTCCACAGCGTCGGCAGCGCCGTCCCGACGGACGTGGACGGCCGGGCGCTGGACCTGTTCGGCGGCGAGAGTCCCGGAGAGCGCGACCCCATCCCCGCCTCGGCCGTCGACAGCGCCTCCGACCAGTCGGTCCAGGACCGACTCGCCGACCTCGGCTACCTCGAATGACGGTCCACCTGACCGGCGACGTCCACCACATGTCCCTGGACACCCGCGACCAGGCCCACATGGACGGGACGGAGATGGAAGCCGCCGTCGAGTACGCGGAAATCGCCGCCGACCACGGCGTCCCAGTGACGCTGTTCGTGACGGGCAAGGCGATGCGCGAGGAACCGGACCACGCGCGGACGCTCGCCGCGATAGAGGGTGTCGAACTCGGCGGACACGACTACTACGCGTTCGGCACGCCGGTCCACAAACTCTGGCGCGGTCTCACCGGGTCGTGGAACGGCCCCCGCCCGTTCCAGGCGTGGGAGATTCGACGGACGCTCTCGGCGTTCGAGCAGTTCGGCGTCGACGTGCGCTCGTGGCGCGACCACGCCTACCGCCACGACGCGAACACCGCGCCGCTGCTGGCCACGTACGGCGTCACCCACCTCTCGGACGCCGTCGAACCGGCGGGCGAACCGCGCGACGAGGACGGCCTCCGGGTCGTCCCCGTCAACACGCCGCCCGACCACGAGCACGTCTACCACGCCTTCCGGACCCCCGAGTTCGTCGCCGAGGACGGCTTCGAGGGACCGTTCGGGACCGAATCCGTCACCGCCGACGAGTGGGTCGAGTGGGTGCTGGACTGCGTCGACGACGTGGAGACGGCGACGGTGCTCGCCCACCCCGCGTGCATGGAACTGGCCGACGAGTTCGCGGCGTTCGAGGAACTGTGCGAGCGACTGAGCGACGAAGACTGTCGACACCTCGGCGACTGTTGAGTCAGGTACGTCTCGACGCTCAGCGAGCGCAGACCCTCAGCGTGCGCGACGAACCAGGTCGACGATGGCGTCGTAGAGCCCCCGTCCGACTCGTTCGGTGTCGCCACGTTCGGTGACAGACTCCAGGCCAGCCTCGCCGAGCGCCGCGCGTCGGTCGGGGTCGGTCAGCAGGTCGTCGACGGCCGTGAAGACGGCGTCGGCGTCCGCGTCGACGAGCACGCCCGTGACGCCGTCCTCGACCTGTTCGCGCATCCCGTAGCCGTCGTTCGTGACGACGGGTTTGCCCGCGGCCTGTCCCTCGCGGACGACGTTGCCGAAGCCGTCGATGAACGAGACGTAGCAGACGACCGTACTCGCCGCGTAGAGGCTCCGCACGTCGTCGACGAACCCCGGGACGTAGATTCGCTCGCGCGTCTCCGCGTCGAATCGCTCGTCGATGTCGTCGAGCAACTGCTCGCGGTAGCGGCCGTCACCGGCGACGACGAACGCGGTGTCGGGGTGTGCGTCGAGGAGCCGTTCGACCGCCGGGAGCGTCCGCCGAACGCCCTCGTACTTCCCGCGGAAGCGGAGGTTCGTGACCGTCGTGACGACGGTGGACTCCTCGATACTCAGCGCCTCGCGTGCGTCCCCGCCCGACGCCTCCTGGTAGGCGTCGACGTCGATGGGGACGCCGACGACGCGCACGGCTCGTGGGTCACAGCCGGTCTCCTGGACGGTCAGCACGGCGAGGTGGTCGGTGAGGACGAGGAAGCCCTCGGCGCGGCGGAAGGTGAACCAGTTCATCGCCCGGAAGGCGCTGATGAGGGCGTACTGGCCGTACTCGCCGTCGGCACGGAACTCCGCGGCTTTCTCGCGGTTGATCTGCCAGATTTCGCCGCCGATGCGGATCACGACGGGGAGTCCGAACAGCGTCCCGAGGATGGCCGCGGCGAAGCCGACGACGCCGCCGTGGTCGCCCACGACGACGTCCACCTCCTCGCTGCGAGCGTGGCGGATGCCGTCCCGGAGCACGCCGACGAACCGGCCGGCGAGGCCGTCCGCGGTGTTCGTCACCGTCGTGATGGCTTCGCCGGTCGTCTCCAGCGGGTCGACGAGTTTCTCCGTGCGGTGGCCGCTGAGCACGAGGACGGCCGGACCTTCATCGTCAGTAGCGCCGCTCACGGATTCGCCGTCGGCAGCGTCGCTCATTCGACGTAGCCGAGCGCTCGCAACTGGTCTTTCGGGACGGCCTCGACGTCCGTGTCGTCGCCACCGAAGGAGAACTTCGCCACGAGGTGGTTGCGTGCCCGCTCGACGTCGGGGTCACCGTAGACCACCTCCTGTGGCCCGTAGGTCCGCAGCAGGCCGAGCACCGGCGCGAGCGACCGTGGGCGGTTGGCCGGGGCCTGCGCGCCCTTGAACCACTTGCGGTGGAGCGCGAACAGGAGGCGCTCGGGCGCGCTCTCGTGGTGGTAGACGACGCCACCGTTCCGGTCCCACGCCGAACTCCCGCCGTAACGGACCCGCCCGGCGTTCGCCCAGAAGTCCGCGCGGACGATACGGTCGTCGTCGGGGGTCTCGGTCCACAGGTCGACGCCGTCGACGTGTTCGGAAGGCGTGCGACCCTGCGCACCCATCAGCGTCGGCGCGAGGTCGACCCCGGAGACGACACCGTCGAGTTCCTCACCTTCGGGGAGGCCCGCGCCCATGAACACCGTCGGCACCTCGACCAACTCGGGACAGATGGGCGAGCCGTGGGCGTAGACCCCGCCACGCTCCGCTTCGCCGAGTAGTTCGCCGTGGTCGCTGGTGAACACGACGAGCGTGTTCTCGAAGAGACCGCGGTCTTCGAGGTCCTCGACGACGTCGAGGAAACGGTCGGCCGCTGTCTCCGCGCCCGTCTCGTACTGTTCGGGGATCTCCTCGCGCCTGTCGGCGTAGTGCTCGAAGTACTCCGGGGAGTTCGTCCACGGGACGTTGAAGAAGTCGTAGGGGGCGTGTGCGCCCTTCTCGTGGATGATCGTCGTGAACGGTTCGTCGGCCGTCTCGTAGTAACACTCGTGTTTCAGCCGGAGGACGCGGTTGGGCGGTTTCTGGGCCGGGTCGTCGATGTCGACCCAGACGTTCCGGAGGTCCATCCCGGCGTTCGGCCCGGCGAGCAGTTCGGGCGGTTCGTCGAGGACGCCCTCGAAGTTCCAGACGCGGTGGCGAGCGGGGTAGACGCCGGTCATCATCGACGGGACGCTCGTCGCGGTGTAGGTGCTCGCCGAGATGGTGCGGGCGGTGACGCCGCGGTCGGCGATACGCGTCGGGAGCGAGTCGTGTCGAAGACTGTCGGCGATGAAGACGACGACGTTCTCGACTTCGTCGTGACTACTGAACTCCGAGAGACCAGCCATTACTCCCCGGATACCTCGGGGGCCTACAAAAGCACGTCGGGCGATTCCGCCGGAACGGGCGACGAGGGAGCAGCACACCGCACGCGGCCACCGAACGCTCACGAGAGACGGTCGATGAGGCGGTCGACGGCGGGGTGTGAGACCCCGAGTCGCTCCTCGGCGGAGCGCGCGAGCATCACCTCCTCCTCGTTCAGGCCGAACACCGCCAGCACGAGGCCGACGAAGACGACGGTGAGCGTCAGACCGAACCCGAACAGGTAGAGGAACGACGAGGTGGTCCCGGGGGCGAGGAGCCACACCGCGGCGAACAGCGGCACCGCGACGGCGATGGGACTCAACACCCGCCGGGTGAGCGACCAGCGCCCGAGGAAGTGGTAGAGTTCGAGCGCGGTCAGCGCGTCCAGCGTGAGGTACGCGACCACCGTCGCCGCGGCGGCCCCGAAGATGCCGAACTCGGGGATGAGCAGGACGTTCAGGACGACGTTGACGACGGCCGCGACGACGTTGTTGGCCGCGAGCACCCGGGAGCGGCCGAGCGCCTCCAGCAGGGTCGTCTGGGCGTTGACGATGTTGTGGACCGCGAACCCACACGCCAGCACGGTCATCGACAGCGCCCCGGCGGCGTACGCCGGGCGGTAGACGATGGCGATGAACTCGGCGGGGTAGAAGACGAGCGGTGCGAGCGCCGGGATGCTGACGACGACGAGCCACCGGAGGACGGTGTTCTGGACGCGCAGCAGTTCGTCGTAGTCGCCGGTCGACTCCACCTCGCTGGCGACGGGCGTCCCGATGAAGCTGTAGGCGGCGGAGAACGTGATCATCAACTGCGCGCCGGCGTAGGCGACGCCGTAGGTCCCGACCGCGGAACTGTCGAGGAAGTAGAGGACGAGGAAGACGTCGACGCTCCGGTAGACGAAGTTCGCCGCGCCAGTGACGACGAACGGTGCGGAGTAGCGGGCGAACTCGCCGAACAGCGAGAGGTCGACCTTCGCGCCGTCACGCGGCAGGATACGGAAGGCGAAGACGACGGCGGCGAGCGCACCGACGGCGTAGGGGACGGCGTACGCGAACGCGATGCCGGTCTGTTCGAGGCCGTAGGCGACGGCGACGATGACCAGGCTGAACCGGACGACCGGCTGGAGGATGTTCTCGACGTAGACCCGGTAGCGAGACTGCTTCTGCCCACGGATGACACCGACCGAGAGTACCGTCGCCGTCGAGAACGGGATGACCGCGCCGAAGATTCGGACGCTGACGGTGACCGTCGGGTCGCCGAAGACGTTCGTGGCGATGAATCCCGCACCCAGCGAGAGCGCCCCACCGACGAGGAGCGCGACCGGGAGGCTGACCAGGAACGCCGTCCTGACGACCGAGCGTTTCTCCGACTCCTCGAGGCGCGGCAGGTAGCGGGCGAGCCCCTGGCCGAGGCCGAGGCTGCCGACGATGGCCCCGATGTTGAGCAGCGCCGTCCCCGTCGTGATGCCGCCGAACCCGCCCGTCGAGAGGTAGCGAGCGGCCAGCACCTGTGCGAGGAAGGCGATGAGCACCTCGATGACGAGGCCGGCGTAGACGACGCCCGCACCCTTCGCCAGGTCACGGATGGGCTGGTTCCGGTCGCCATCCGAGCCGGACGAGGACGCCGACGAGTCGTCCGTAGCCGTCTCGCTCATCGGCTCACGACGCGACCCAGCGCTCGTTCGTACCGGTCGTACAGCTCCTCCCAGGTGAATCCGGACTCGACGGCGCGGCGGCCGTTCGTCCCGAGTCGCTGGCGCACCTCCTCGCTCGCCGCGAGGCGGTCGATCGCCGCGGCGAGGTCGGTGGGCGACCGTGGAGGACAGAGGAGGCCCGTCTCGCCGTCCTCGACCACCTCCGGGACGCCGCCCACGCGGGTGGCGACGACCGGCGTCTCGGTCGCCTGTGCTTCCAGAATCACACGGGGTAACCCCTCGGTGTGAGAGGGAAGGACGAACGCGTCGACGGCACGGTAGAGCGCCGGGACGTGTTCGTAGGGGACGGCTCCGAGGAGCGTCGTCGCGTCGTCGGCGATGCGCTCGACGCGCTCGCGGGCCGGGCCGTCGCCGGCGACGACGGCGCGAACGTCGTGGTCGGCGCGTTCGACCGACGTCAACAGGTCGTAGACGCCCTTATAGCGGTGGAGACCGCCGACGAACCCGACGCGGAACCCCTCGTCGGGGAGGCGCTCGGCGTACTCCACGGGGAGCGTCGGACCCTCGGGCGTGAACCGCTCGACGTCGACCGCGTTTCGCACGTCGAAGAGTCGGCCGGCCGGAACCCCGCGCTCGCGGAGCTGGTCGACGATGTACCGACAGACGACGAGGTAGCCGTCGTGGGGCGCACGGAGGCGTGTCTCGACCGACGTGGCGTTCAGCCGGTCACGGACCGACCGCTCGACCGATCCGAGGGTCGAGCCGACGTGGACGACGTGGGGGACGCCGAGCGTGCGGGCGGCGAGCAGGCCGGGGAGGTACGTCTTGCGGGTCTTCGAGACGACGACGTCGACGCCGCGGCGGCGACCCACGGCGACGGCCCGAGCGAGCGTCCGCGCGGGGCCTTCGAGCGGGCCGAACCGGGGCGTCACCGAGTGCTGGAACAGTCGCTCCGGAGCCGGGTTCCAGTCGACGAGCGAGACGTCGTGGCCGCGTTCGCGGAGCGCCGAGACGACGTTCCGGACGTGAATCGCTCCACCCCGGACCATCGTCCCGGAGAAGCCGATGGCCTCCTCGGTGAGGTAGAGGATTCGCATTGGGCCACCTACCGCCAGCCCTCCCAAGTTTCCTTCGGGATTACTCGCCACCGGTCCGGGTGTGGAGTACGTCGACGATGTGCTCGCCCGCCGACCCGTCGCCGTAGAGGTCGGGGTGGCCCGTCATCGCCTCGCGGGCGGCGTCGTCGGTGAGCAGCGTCTCTAGCCGCCGCCCGAGTTCGTCGGGTTCGACGAGTTCGTTGACGCCCGCGTCGACCGTCTCGGGGCGTTCGGTGTTCGGCCGGACGGTCAGACACGGCACCTCCAGAATCGAGGCCTCCTCCTGGATGCCGCCGGAGTCGGTGACGGCGACGCGGGCGTTGTTCAGCAACTGGAGGAAGTCGAGGTAGTCGAGCGGTTCGACCAGTTCGAGCGACCCCGACGGCTCGTACCCCATCTCGTCGAGGACGTTCGTCGTCCGAGGGTGTGCGGGGAGGACGACGGGAGCGCTCGCGTCGTCGAGCGCGTCCATGATGGCCCGGAGACGTTCGGGGTCGTCGGTGTTGCTCGCGCGGTGGATGGTGGCGGCGACGTAGTCGTGGCCGGCGATACCGAGGTCGGCGAGCACCGACGACCGTTCGGCGGCCAGCGGCGCGTGGTCCCGACAGGCGTCGACGATGGTGTTGCCCGTCTCGTAGACACCCGCCGTGACGCCCTCGTCTTCGAGGTGTTCGATGGCCTTCGCCGTCGGCGCGAACGAGAAGTCCGCGACGTGGTCGGCGACGACGCGGTTGACCTCCTCGGGCATCGTCCGGTCGAAACTGCGCAGACCCGCCTCGACGTGGCCGAACTTCGTCGACAGCTTCGACGCCGCGAGCGCCGTCGAGAGGACGGCGTTCGTGTCCCCCAGCGCGAGCACCGCCGCGGGTTCGCGCTCGACGAGCATCTCCTCGACCCCGACGAGCCCGGAGGCGGTCTGTTCGGCCTGTGACCCCGAGCCGATTTCGAGGTTGTCGTCCGGCCTCGGGAGGTCCAGCGACTCGAAGAACGCGCCGCTCATCTCGTCGTCGTAGTGCTGGCCGGTGTGGACCAGATGCAGGTCGAATCGCCCTTCGGCCGCCCGAATCACGGGAGCCATCTTGATGATTTCCGGTCGGGTGCCCACCACGACCGCGAGTTCTCGCATACCGCTAACGCCAACGGACGACCACTTGCTTCTTTCTCCCGAACCGCGCGTGGAACTGTCACGCACCCGTGAACGCAGCTATATGTTCGCAAAAGTCCATGATAGTTCCGAGAATCATGGCAGTCGACCACACTACGGCAACGGAATCGGCCGTCCGGACCGTCCACGCCGGCGAACCGCTCGACGTCCCCGAGGGGCCGCTGGCGCGGTGGTTCCGCGACCGGGTCCGAGCCTACGGCGACCTGCCGGCGACGAGACACCGCGACGAGGACGGCGCGTTCGTCGAGACGACGTTCTCCGAGTTCTACGCCGAGGCGGCCGCCGTCGCCGGCGGGTTCCTGGAGACGATGGAACCGGGCGACCGACTCGGCGTCCGCGCGGAGACGCGCTACGAGTGGTCGCTCGTCGACCTCGCGAGCATCCTCGCGGGACTCGTCCTCGTCCCCGTCTACCCGTCGTTCAGCGCCTCGCAGGCCCGGTACGTCCTCGAAGACGCGGCGGTACGGACGCTCGTCACCGAGCGCGACCCACCGCTCGAAGTCGCCGGGGCCGTCGAGTGGGTCGTCGACGTCGAGGACCTGCCGCACGTTGAGGACGTCGACCCCGACGACCTGCCGGGGTTCGACGTGAGCGACGACGACCTGGCGACCATCATCTACACCTCGGGGACGACGGGGTTCCCGAAGGGGTGTGAACTCACGCACCGGAACTTCCTCGCGCAACTGGCAGCGGTCGCCTCGTTCATCGAGTCGAAGCCGGGCGACACTGCGACGTGTTTCCTCCCGCTGAGCCACGTCTACCAGCGCATCTCGAACTACGCCGACTGGAACCAGGGCGTCTCGACGGTGTTCATGGCCGTCCCGTCGCTGCTAGAGGACCTCGGGGAGACCCAACCGAACGGCTTCGTCACCGTCCCGCGGGTCTACCGTCGGATGTACGACGGCGTCAGAAAGCAGGTCGCCGAGGCGGAGGGCGCACGCGGGCGCATCGCTCGCTGGGCGCTCGACGTCGCCCGCGAGTACGGCCGGGCCGTCGACGGCGGCGGCACCCCCTCGGCGAGGCTCCGTGCCCGTCACCGTCTCGCCGACCGCCTCGTCTACGGCCAGCTCCGGGAACGACTCGGTCTGAGCGACGTCTCGTTCGCCATCACGGGCGCGGCGAGTATCGACCCCGAACTGCTCCACTTCCTGTGGGGTATCGGCGTCCCCGTCCTCGAAGGCTACGGTGCGACCGAGACGACCGCAGGCGGGACGCTCAACCGCCCCGGCGAGATGCGGGCGGGTACCGTCGGGAAACCCGTTCCGGGGATCGAAGTCGCGCTGGCCGACGACGGCGAGGTGCTGCTTCGCGGCCCACAGGTGATGCGGGGCTACTGGAACAGGCCCGAGGCGACCGCCGAGGCCATCGACGACGAGGGCTGGTACCACACCGGCGACGTCGGCGAGTTCGACGGCGAGTACCTGCGAATCGTCGACCGGAAGAAGCGCCTCCAGGTGCTCGACACGGGCAAGAACGTCTACCCCGGCCCCATCGAGACGGCGCTCCGTCGCAGTCCCTACGTCGCCGAGGCGATGGTCGTCGGCGAGGGTCGGAAGTACGTCACCGCGCTCGTCCAGCCGAACTTCGACCTGCTGGTCTCGTTCGCCGAGGAACACGGCCTGCCCTACGACGCCGACGAACTCGAACGCGACCACGACGGCACCGTGGTCGCCGTCCCGACCGACCTGCTCGACCACGAGGAGGTCCGCGACCTCGTACAGGCGGAGGTCGACGCCGCCAACGAGGACCTCGCGGAGTACGAGCGCGTCAAACGCATCGCGGTCATCGAGCGGGCGCTGAGCGTCGACGAGGAGGAGTTGACGCCGACGCTGAAGAAACGACGCGGGACCATCAGTGAGCACTTCGACGACCGCATCGAGGCGCTGTACGTCTGAAGCGGCCACGGGCAGTTCGCGGGGCGTTCACTCGACGGGCACGACACTCATCGCCCGGACGAACGCGAACGGCATCGCGCTGAGGACGGCGACGCCGACGGCCAGCGAGAGGACGCCCGCGAGCAGCGACCCCACGCCGGCCGCGAGCGCGGCGGCGACGAGCCAGCCGGCAACGAACAGTGCGACGAACGCCACGAGGGCGAACGCGAGGCGGTCGAATCCGGAACGAGTGGTAGGTCCGAACGTGGTTCCGTTCATAGTCGGAGCGAGGACTCCCCGAGCAATAAGCATAAGCTGAAAGACATTTCTGTCGACGGGCGGACTGAACCACAGTTCAGTCAGTCGTCGGACACGTTCGGAGGCGACGCCGTCCGGTCAGCCGTCGTCACCGACCCGTGGGTCCAGATAGGTGTACGAGAGGTCCTGGAGTAGCGTCCCGAGAACGCCCGTTGCGACGACGACGGCCGTGATGCCGACGACCAGCGCGAGGTCACGGCCGAAGATGGCCCGGTACGCGATGGCCCCGATGCCCTGGACGGGGAAGATGTACTCGATGACGAAGACGTCGACGACCAGCACCGCCAGCACCTCCGTGACGAACAGCGCGACCAGCGGTAGCGCGGCGTTCCGCAGGACGTGGCGGGCGAGGCGGAACGGGCCCGCACCTTTCGCACGGGCGAGGCGGACGAAGTCCGACCGCGAGTACTCCAGGGCCGCCGTCCGGGCGTGTCGAATCTGGCTGCCGAGGAGCGCCAGCGTCAGGACGAGGACCGGGAGGAGCGTCCCGTGGACGCGAACGGGGCCGAGCGTGCTCGGGAGGCCCGACCCGAGGAGGTCGAGCGGTATCGCCACGACCACGGGGACGAGCACCGCGAGGTAGAAGTTCGGGAGGCCGCCGCCGAAGTACGCCGCGACCGACGCGCCACGAGCGACCCGCGAGTCGGGGACCAGCGCGGCGTACGTCCCGAGAGCCGTTCCCAGGCCGATGGCCAACACCAGCGCCGGGAGGACGTACCGGAGCGTGTTGGGAATCGCCCGCACGAGCGCCGCCGTGACCGGCATCGGTTCCGGTTGTCCGTCCGGACCCATCCGTCGCTGGGTCGTCGAGAGACCCCAGTCGAACGTGGCGAAGTCGCCCGCCCAGTCGAGATAGCGGTCGACGGCCGGTTGGTCGGCGTCGCCCTCCAGTCGCTCCAGCGCGGCCGCTTTCTCCTCGTCGCTGAGTTGGTCGTTGGTGTTGATAGCGCGGCGTTCGACGGCCTCGTTCGGGTCCGGCGTGAGCGCGATGCTCGCCCAGGCCAGCGAGACGACGACCCAGACGACGACGACGGCGAACGCGACACGACGGAGCGCGGTCAGCCAGCGCGCCATCCGACGACTCCTCTCGTCATATCCCAGAGCGAACGGCCGTGTGACAAATAGCCACCGTATCGCTGAAACGACGATTTCAGTGAACCGACACGCCTTAGCCCGATAGCGAACAGGTGGGTGACAGACACGGATGGCGACCGACACCGACGAGCGGTTCGAGGCAGTCGACTGGGACGCCGAAGCGACCGGCCGCCGACCGAGCACACAGGCGACCGCCAACGTCGCCGTCGTCGTTCTCTCGGTGCTGGGGTACGTCTACGAGACGCACCTGACGGCCACCGACCTCGTGCCGCCGCGCGGGGACGGCATCGACCTCGCGTGGCCCGTCTCGAACGTCGACTGGCTGTTCGTCGTCTCGCTGGCACTCATCGCCGTCAACGTCGGATTCCCGCTCGCACGGAACCCCGACCGGACGCGACAGTACTGGCGACGACTGCGGGCCGACCGCCTCGGGAGCGCGGCGGCCGTCTACCTCGCCGTCTTCTTCGTCCTCGGCCTGTTCGGTCCGGTCGTCCTCGGGTCGCCGACCATCCAGAAAGGTATCGCCTTCCAGCCGCCGGTCCTGTTCTCCATCAGTAGCACCATCCCGACGACCTGTCTCGGCGAACGCGTCCTCTCGCGGTGTACCGGGACGATGGCCCACCCGCTCGGGACGACGTTCGAGGGCAAGGACGTCCTCCTGATGGTCATCATGGCGATGCGCATCACGCTCCAGGTGGCGGTCATCGCGGCGGCCATCATCGTCCCCGTCGCCACCGTCGTCGGGACGACGGCGGGCTACCTCGGCGGGTGGGTCGACGACGTGCTGATGCGCTACGTCGACCTCCAGCAGGCGATTCCCGCGTTCCTGGTCTACATCATCGGCATCTTCCTCTACGGCCGGTCGCTCTTCCTCATCGTCGTCGTCTTCGGCCTGTTCTCGTGGGGCGGCGTCGCCCGGATGATTCGCTCGGAGGTACTCAGCCGCCGGGAGGAGATGTACACGATGGCCGCCCGGAGCGCCGGTGCGAGCCACCTCCAGGTCGTCCGCCGCCACCTCCTGCCGAACGTCTCTGGAACCGTCGTGACGGCGACGACGCTCCAGGTGCCGGCCATCGTCCTCGCGGAGGCCGCGCTGGCGTTCCTCCGCCTCAACGAGACGACGCTCCCGTCGTTCGGCGACCTCATCGCCGGCGGGACCATCGGGCGTGTCCTCGGCTGGACGAACTTCACGGAGGCGTGGTGGATTGCGACGATCCCCGCGCTGTTCCTGGCGGTGACGGTGCTGTCGTTCGGGCTACTGGGCGACGCGTTGCGGGACGTGCTGGACCCACGGGGGGCGAGCGAGCGACGTGAGTGACCGCCACCTCACGGACGACTGGTCGACCAGTCGTCCGTGAAACCAACACGTCGGGCACCGGGGGTCTCTCCGGTCGGCGTGGAGGTGTCACGCTGGAGTCGGTCACGGAGACCGGACCACAGAGAACCCCTGCAAAAACGGTAAGACGAAACGTACCATTCAGATAGACCGGTGTGAACAAATGTCAATGGACGCAGTAGTGTATCAGGGACCCAAGGAGGTCGCCGTCGAGGAAGTGGAGGAACCGGAGCTACAGCACCCGAACGACGTCGTCATCGACATCACGACGTCGTGCATCTGTGGGTCGGACCTGCACATGTACGAGGGGCGAACCGCGG